>JBCBAC010000047.1:0-2270 GCA_038532735.1 Pseudomonadota bacterium | reverse complement strand
CTGTCGCCGCTGAGTGACCTCTACGAAAGACCACGCCTATGGCTTACAAGACCGACATTGAAATCGCCCGCGAAGCGAAGAAGAAACCGATCCAGGAGATCGGAGCCAAGCTGGGCATCGGCAGTGATGAACTGCTGCCCTACGGCCATGACAAGGCGAAGGTGAGTCAGTCGTTCATTAACTCTGTTCAGAGCAACAAGAACGGCAAGCTGGTGCTGGTCACCGCGATCAACCCGACCCCTGCGGGCGAGGGGAAGACGACCACGACCGTGGGTCTGGGCGATGGTCTGAACCGGATCGGGAAGAAGACGGCAGTCTGTATCCGCGAGGCTTCGCTTGGGCCGAATTTCGGGATGAAGGGCGGGGCCGCCGGGGGCGGTTACGCGCAGGTCGTCCCGATGGAGGATATGAACCTCCATTTCACAGGCGACTTCCACGCGATCACGTCCGCGCATTCGCTGCTGTCGGCGATGATCGACAACCACATTTACTGGGGCAATGAGTGCGAGATCGACATCCGCCGCGTCCAGTGGAAGCGCGTTGTGGACATGAACGACCGCGCGCTGCGCCAGATCACGGCCAGCTTGGGCGGCGTGGCCAACGGCTTCCCGCGCGAGGCGGGCTTTGATATCACCGTGGCCTCCGAGGTTATGGCGATCCTGTGTCTGGCCAAGGATCTCAAGGACTTGGAACAGCGCTTGGGCGATATGATTGTTGCCTATCGCCGCGACCGCTCCCCTGTTTTTTGCCGCGATATCAAGGCAGAAGGCGCGATGACGGTGCTGCTGAAGGATGCGATGCAGCCAAACCTTGTGCAGACGTTGGAGAACAACCCGGCCTTTGTGCATGGCGGTCCGTTCGCGAATATCGCGCATGGCTGCAACTCGGTCATTGCGACGACCACCGCGCTGAAGGTGGCGGATTTCGTGGTCACCGAAGCCGGTTTTGGGGCCGATCTGGGCGCGGAAAAGTTCATGAATATCAAGTGCCGCAAGGCCGGTCTGGCGCCTGATTGCGTGGTGCTGGTGGCGACCGTGCGCGCGATGAAGATGAATGGCGGTGTCGCTAAGGCCGATCTGGGCGAAGAGAATGTGGCCGCTGTCGAGGCGGGGTGTGCCAACCTTGGTCGCCATATCGGTAACCTCAAGGGGTTCGGCGTGCCGGTGGTGGTTGCCATTAACCACTTCGTCAACGACACCGAGGCCGAGGTGAAGGCCGTGCAGGACTATGTGGCCTCCCAAGGCTCGGAAGCGATTGTGAGCCGGCATTGGGAGCTGGGCTCTGAAGGCTCAGAGGCGCTGGCGACGCGGGTGGCCGAGATTGCCGAAAGCGGTGCGAGTGAATTTGCGCCGATCTATCCAGATGACATGCCTCTGTTCGAAAAAATCGAGACGATTGCCAAGCAGATTTACCATGCAGATGGCGTGATCGCGAATCAGAAAATCCGGGGTCAGCTGAAGCTGTGGGAAGAGCAGGGTTATGGCAACCTGCCGATCTGCATGGCGAAAACGCAATACTCTTTCTCGACCGACCCGAATGAGCGCGGCGCGCCGACCGGGTTCAGCGTCCCTGTCCGCGAGGTGCGGTTGAGCGCAGGAGCTGGTTTCGTGGTCGTCGTCTGCGGTGAGATCATGACGATGCCGGGTCTGCCGCGCGTGCCGTCGGCGGAGAACATTCGCCTGAACGACGACGGTCAGATCGAAGGTCTGTTCTAGGGAGCGACGCGCCGGGGCATCGAGCCCCGGCCCGCCGCGATGCCCTCCGGGCGGGAGGTATTGACGGACAAAAGAAGGGATGAGGTGTCGCGTTGAAGGTGAGGGTTGCGTGGCTTACGTCACAAGCGACTGTCATTGGAGAGGTGCCCTATGAAATCGCCGTCTGAGTGTTTGGATATGGGGGATGTCCGTGCCGGGATTGACGCGTTGGACCGGAAGCTGGTGGCGCTTTTGGCACAGCGGGTGGGCTATATCGACCGGGCGGCGCAAATCAAGGGCGTGGCGGGGTTGCCTGCCAACATTCCAGCCCGCGTCGAGGAGGTTGTGGCCAAGGTGCGTGGGACGGCCGCCGAGGTCGGGTTCGATGCGGATCTGGCAGAGCGCTTGTGGCGCGAAATGATTGGATGGTCCATCGCGCGCGAAGAGCGGCAGATGGGCGAAAAGAAAGACGGATAAAATGACAGCGACAGTGATCGACGGCAAAGCGTTTGCGGCAAGCGTGCGGGGCAAGGTGGCCGCGCATGTGACCCGGATCAAGGAAGAAAACGGGATCAC
>JBCBAC010000046.1:0-2582 GCA_038532735.1 Pseudomonadota bacterium | reverse complement strand
CGGCCCAGAGCTGCCGTTAAGCCAGGCTGTCCGATGCTGCACTAGCAAACCGCATTTCTGCCGTTCGCGGCTACAGCATACCTGATGAGCTAGTAGGTGGGATGTCTATTCTGGCGATTGCTCACTCAGCGGCTAACGTCGTGTCTGCTTGGCCTTTCTCACCAAAACCTTTTGGCACCGGCAAGTCGGGCAATTGCGCGGCCCGCTTTTGCAACGCTCGGCCGATGACGACCCTGCTGATTTCTGTCGTGCCGTCCACGATCCGCAGCATCTGTGCCAGACGCGAGAGGCGGTCCAATCCGTAGGGCTGCAACAGCCCCATGCCGCCCAGAACCTGCGTGCAAGTGTTTGCAGCTTTAACGGCTGCATCGGGGACGAAACGCTTGGCGTGGGCGGCCATGAGCGGACCCTTCGGCGTTCCGAGAGCTTCAGCCGCTTTGCGGTAGAGCAGTTTGGAGGCTTCAAGGTCTGTGGCAACCTCGCCTAACATCCATTGGATGCCATCCAGATCAAGGTTCTTGCCACCGAACATCTTGCGGTTCTTGGAATAGGACAGCGCGGTATCAAGAGCGGATTGCATCAAGCCGCAGCAGCCAGAGGCGATGGACACGCGGGCAATGTCGATTGCCATAAGAGACCCTTGTAAACCCTGACCGATCGGCAGGATGATATTGTCTTCGCTGACCACGACATTGTCGAGATACATTTCTGACATCGGAAGGAAGTTGTAGGACGGCGTGTCGTAGAGCGGACCAAAGCTGATGCCAGGAGCATCTGCGGGAATGGCGATCATCGCCATGTCCTTATGGTCCGGCGCGTCGCTGGTTTTGACCACGGTGAAGTAAATGTCTGCCTCTGTCGCTAGGCTGACCCATGCTTTCGAACCACTGATCGTCCAGGTGCCGTCGCCGTTGATCGTGGCCCTGGTGTACATCGTCATGGGGTCAGAGCCTGATTGCGGTTCAGTCAGGGCAAAATTCGCGAGCTTCCGTCCAGACGTCAGATCGCGCGCCCATTCCTGTTTAAACGCATCAGTGCCGTATCCGCAGCCGGCGAACGTGCAAATATTATGCATCGACAAGGCAAAGGCATAAGCGCCGTCACCCAAGCCAAGTTGTTCATAAACTTGAATGCCTTCGGACAGCGGCAATCCCTGCCCGCCCCATTCCTCTGGCGCGTAGAGACCTGTCAAACCGGACGCACCTGCCTGATCGGAGGCCGCGCGCGGCCAGGCCTTGCTTTCGTTCCAAGCGTCAACACTGGGGGCAATCACCTCGAGCGCGTGTGTGCGGGCAGCATCAAGGATGGTTTCGAATTTGGCTGACATGGAATGTTCCTTTGAGTTGGCCGCATTCTCCAATCTCGCCAACTTGCGTTGGCAAGGCAGATTGGAGTCACGCGTTGCGTTGTTGTTTTGTAATGGTTAGACGACTTCTGCTCGTCCGCCTATTGCACTGAGTGACAAAAGATTGTCCAAAAGTGCCAAGACTAGGTTTGCATCACCGGCCGTCGTCGGTAAGTACTCGGGGTCGTCCCCGTCCATCTTTGAAATGCCTTGTGAAAACTCGCAGCCGATGAGAATCCGACATCTTGGGCAATCGCCTCAATACTGGCGTCGCCAACTTGCAGGCGCCGTATGGCGATGTCCCGGCGCAGCCCATCCTTGATCATTTGAAAAGATGTTCCATCCGCGTCTAGTTTGCGGATCAGCGTACGAGGCGTCATGTTGAGGGCCTTTGCAGCACCCGCAAGATGAGCCTCTTCCCAGCTGGATTGGCTCAGATAGGCGCGGACTCGCAGAGACTGCGTGTGCTCCTGTGAACGTGTAAACACCCAATCACGCGGTGCGTTCTCGAGGAAGCGATCTAGATCTTTAGTGCAGCGCGTGTTTACCGGGCCAAGAGAGAGCTTTGCAAAGTGGATCGATGTGGCGCGCGCGCGAAAGGTGACAGGTGCGGGAAAGATAACGGCGTAATCCTCTTCAAACGGAGGGCGCTCAAACGCGAAATCGACACGCTCCAAATCAACTTCACGCCGGGCTAGCCAAGACAGGGTGCCGTGGGCAAGTTTGAGGATTAGCAAATGGCCGAAGCGCTGTGCCGGGGCATCTGTCTGCGCCTCAAGGCAGAGAACCATGGTGTCACGCGTCTCAACCAACTCGAACCGATAGTCGTCAAGTAGCAAGTTCCAGAACGTCGAAAACCGGTATAGCGCTGACGACAGAGAGGTGGATTCACGGACTGAAGTCAGGAGGTGCTGCAGCGCCCGCGGCCGTATCGGCCGCGACCAAAGTCCCATCATCTCGTCCCCGGTTTCAACGGCTGCAAATTGATACAGACGTACAATCTGATCAAGCGTCACCCGCCCACCTGAAACGCCGTCGCGACGTGGCAATTCGGCTCGTTCTAGTAACGAGGCATAGTGATCCTCGTCGGAAAGCATCTGCAAGGCCTTTAGCCAGTCTTGGATGAGATCCCTAGAAACAGTCGAAAAGTGTGTGTTTGGATCATTCTTCATGTTTGAACACAGTTATCAGTCAAAGCTGTCAGCTAGAACCCGCCTGTGTTCCCGGCCCAAAGCCG
>JBCBAC010000045.1:0-3100 GCA_038532735.1 Pseudomonadota bacterium | reverse complement strand
AACTCAATCCTCGTTGCGTGTTTTTGGGGGACGTTCTAAAGGGGGCGCAACCAAGCAAATGGAGGCCGGTATGGGCTTTAAGATGGGAATTGTCGGGCTGCCGAATGTGGGCAAGTCGACGCTGTTTAACGCGCTGACCAAGACGGCGGCGGCTCAGGCGGCGAATTTCCCGTTTTGCACGATTGAGCCCAATGTCGGTGAGGTCGCGGTGCCCGATGCGCGGCTGGATAAGTTGGCGGCGATTGCGCAGTCCAAGCAGGTGATCCCGACGCGGATGACTTTCGTAGATATTGCGGGGCTGGTGAAGGGCGCATCGAAAGGCGAGGGGTTGGGCAACCAGTTTCTGGCCAATATCCGCGAGGTCGATGCGATTGCCCATGTGCTGCGCTGTTTTGAGGATGGCGATGTGACCCATGTGGAAGGCCGCGTGGATCCGATTGCGGATGCCGAGACCATTGAGACCGAGCTTATGCTGGCGGACATCGAAAGCATTGAGCGGCGCTTGCAGAACATTGTGCGCAAGGTGCGGGGCGGCGACAAAGAGGCCGTGCAGCAGGAGCGGTTGCTGAAAGAGGCGCTGGCGGTGCTGGAAGACGGCAAACCCGCGCGCGTTGTTGAGGTCGATGACGAGGATGCGAAGGCGTGGAAGATGCTGCAGCTTCTGACCACCAAGCCCATTCTGTATGTGTGTAATGTGGATGAGGGCTCTGCTTCAGACGGCAATGCTTTCTCGGCCAAGGTGGCCGAAATGGCGGCCGCGCAGGGCGCGGCCCATGTGGTGATCTCGGCCCAGATCGAGGAAGAGATCAGCCAGTTGGACGCCGAGGAAGCCGCGATGTTCCTTGAGGAGATGGGGCTGGCTGAGGCCGGTTTGGATCGTCTGATCCGCGCGGGCTACGAGTTGCTGCATCTTGAGACGTATTTCACAGTCGGCCCCAAAGAAGCGCGGGCCTGGACGATCAAGACGGGCACGATGGCGCCGCAGGCGGCAGGCGTGATCCATGGGGATTTCGAGAAGGGCTTCATCCGGGCGGAGACGATTTCTTACGATGATTTCGTGACGCTCGGCGGGGAACAACCCGCGAAGGAAGCCGGGAAGATGCGCGCGGAAGGCAAAGGATACACCGTCAAGGACGGTGATGTGCTGCATTTCCTTTTCAATACCTGAGCGCGCGGTCCTTTAACCGACTGGAAGGGCCTCTCACGGAAAGTCTTGCTTGAACGAGAGCGGGCTATTTTGCCCTGTTTGAGCGAGGGGTGCCTGCCGTGAGTGATCGTTTCAAGAGCTTTGGAAATACGCTGCAATCGCCACCATCGGGGGGTGCGCCGATCAGTCCGGATGACGTGCAGGGCCTCGCGATGGCGACGCGTGCGCTGAACGTTGCGATCTCGGGCGATGTCACGGTGACAACCGTTGATGGCGATACGTTTACGCTGCACATCGCGGCGGGGTCCGCGTTTCCGATCCGGGTGATCAAGGTCTTCGCAACGGGCACAACCGCGACCGGGATCGTGGGGCTGTGGTAGGTCTGTCGAGTGGTGTTGGCCTCTCCGTGCCTGCATTAGCGCCGCTTCCATCCGGACCGGTTGCGTCATGGGATTTTTCTGAGCCCGCTTTGCCATATGTCGATGCCCAGAACGGCTATGCTTTGCATCTGGCGTCAGGGGCGGGTGCGCCGCAGCGAAAGCCGGACGGGTTTCAACCCGGGCAGCCAAGTCTGGCCTTTGATGGCACAGATCAGCATCTCGTCCTCCAGGCACAGGCTGTTGGTGCGCTGCAAATGGGGGGTGTGTCTACCTCTGTCACGGTGGCGGCTTGGGTTAAACGGCGCGGCGACACGAACTCGGCTATCGCTGGGATCTGGCCGGAGGATGCTCAGAACCCGCAGCGCCAATACGCCCTGTTCGTCAATCTGGCGCTTTATGGCGGCGATGATCGCGTCTGCGGGCATGTCAGCGCGGATGGGCAAGTCACGCCGGGCTATCCTTATATGCGCGATTATGCTTGGAACGCCCGCCGGATCGCGCCCGATGGCAGCGACGGATGGCGGTTTGCGGTCTTCACCTATGATGGCTCAGATATTCGGTCTTACCTCGATGGTGGGTTCGAGCCGGTGCCGAGCTACACCGACATCGAAGGGCAGACCGCGCCCGCAAATCCGCGCCCCTACAGCGCCGGTCTCAACCCGACGCCGGCAGAGTTCACCGTGGGGGCGGTCCGCCTGACCGGTGGCTACGGGAATTTCCTGCACGGCGAGATTGCCAAGCTGCGCGTCTGGGACCGCGCCCTTTCACCAACCGAGATCCGCACGCTTTATCTGGCAGAGCGCCCAGCCGTTCAGCCGCTCTTTCGCGATGCGTTTCGGACAGGCACGAAGGTGGCCTCCCGCGCATTGGGGTGGCGCAGTTTTCAAGGCAGCGCATGTGTCGAGACGACTGATCATGTGCCGGGCGACAGCGCGCCGGAGGTCTACAATTTCGCAGGCTCCAGCGCGGGGAACGGCGGCTATCTGGCGCGATCTGCCAACGCAGTGGGGATCGGCGCCTGTATCTACAATGGCTTTTCGCAGGCCCCGTTGCGCTTTCAGGATCTGCAGGCGCTCACATGGGTTATGAATAATGCGACGGTCACGTCGGGGGTCCGTGTGTTGATGCAGGTTGGCGGACAATGGGTGGCGAGTGCGACGTCCTTTAATTGCATCGCAGCGCACACCGCGCAGGACTGGTCGACGGGGGAGACTTTTGCATATCCGTTGGCCCGCGACGCTGCACAGTGGCGTCCGGTGACGCTTGAGCCGGGTCTCGCGTTGTCACTCGGCCCAGTCTTGCACGCCGACCTTGAGGGCGACGCGGTGCAAGCGTTTGGATTCCTCTGCGACGACATGTTGGACGGCACTATGCGCATTGACGAGGTCCAGCTCATCGCTGCGTAGCGCGATGCGGGTTCGGCGTTACTTGCCATGTTTTGGGCGGGTATGAGACATCTGCCGAAAGCCGTCGCGAAAAAGCCCTTGTTTTCGGTGGCTGTGATCCTTAGACCGACCGGCGGAGACGTGGCCGAGTGGTCGAAGGCGCTCCCCTGCTAAGGGAGTAGGCGGGA
>JBCBAC010000044.1:0-3582 GCA_038532735.1 Pseudomonadota bacterium | reverse complement strand
CAATCGTGCCAATGTTCACGTGAGGTTTCGTACGCTCAAACTTTCCCTTTGCCATGATAGGCTCCTTCTTCGTTCTCAGGCGAGGCCGTCCCGGACCTGATCCGGGACCTCGCAGTCAATTTAGGTTTTGATGCCCCGAACCAGCGCCGGAGCATCTGTTAAATCACGCGAATTTCGCCTGAATTTCTTCCGAGATGTTCTGCGGCACCGGCTCATAGTGCCCGAACTGCATCGTAAAGTTCGCACGGCCCGACGACATCGAACGCAACGTGTTGATGTAGCCGAACATGTTGGCCAGCGGCACTTGCGCGTCGATCGCGATTGCGTTGCCGCGTGTGTCCTGACCCTGCACCTGACCGCGACGGGACGTCAGATCGCCAATGATGCCGCCGGTATATTCTTCCGGAGTGACAACTTCGACTTTCATGATCGGCTCGAGCAGCTTGGCGCCGGCTTTCTTCATGCCTTCACGCATACCCATACGAGCCGCGATTTCAAACGCCAGCACGCTTGAGTCCACGTCGTGGAACTTACCGTCGACCAGAGCAACCTTGAAGTCGATCACGGGGAAGCCAGCCAGCGGGCCGCTATCCATCACCGACAGGATGCCTTTTTCGACACCGGGGATGTATTCCTTGGGAACAGCACCACCCACGATGCGGCTCTCGAAGGAGTACCCTTCGCCGGGCTCGGTCGGCGTGATGATGAGCTTGACCTCAGCGAACTGACCCGACCCACCGGATTGCTTCTTGTGGGTATAGGTGTGTTCCACCTCGTGGGAGATCGTCTCACGATAGGCCACCTGAGGCGCACCGATATTCGCCTCGACCTTAAACTCGCGACGCAGACGGTCGACGAGGATGTCGAGGTGAAGTTCGCCCATGCCCTTCATGATGGTTTGACCAGACTCGAGGTCGGTCTCCACCCGGAAGGAGGGGTCTTCGGCGGCCAGACGGGCCAGACCGGTCGACATCTTCTCTTGGTCGCCTTTGGTCTTGGGCTCAACGGCGATCTCGATCACGGGATCGGGGAACGTCATCGTCTCAAGCACAACGGGATCGTTGATCGAGCAGAGCGTGTCGCCGGTCGTGGTGTCCTTCAGGCCACCCAGCGCGATGATGTCGCCCGAAAACGCTTCCGAGATCTCGTCACGGTCGTTGGAGTGCATGATCATCATGCGGCCAACGCGCTCTTTCTTGCCTTTGGTGGAGTTCAGGAAGCTGTCGCCCTTTTCGATCTTACCCGAGTAGATACGGGTGAAGGTCAGGGAGCCCACGAAGGGGTCGTTCCAGATTTTGAACGCCAGAGCAGAGAACGGCATGTCATCATCCGCACGGCGGGCGATGTCACGTGTTTCCGTCTCGTCACCGGGTTTGAAGCCCATGTAATCGACCACGTCCAGCGGGCTGGGCAGATAGTCGACCACAGCGTTCAGCAGAGGCTGCACGCCTTTGTTCTTGAACGCGGAGCCACACAGGACCGGGATGAAGTCGATGGCCAGCGTGCCTTTGCGGATCAGACGGCGGAGCGTCGGAACGTCGGGCTCTTCGCCCTCGAGGTAGGCTTCCATGACGTCGTCGTCTTGCTCGACGGCGGTTTCGATCATGGTTGCGCGCCACTCTTCGGCCAGCTCTTTGAGGCTGTCACGCACGGGGCGTTTTTCCCAGGACGCGCCCAGGTCTTCACCGGCCCACACCCACTCTTCCATGGTGATCAGGTCGATCATGCCTTCCAGCTCGTTCTCGGCACCGATCGGGATCTGGATCGGGCACGGGGTCGCGCCGGTGCGGTCCTTGATCATCTTCACACAGTTGAAGAAGTCGGCGCCGATCTTGTCCATCTTGTTGACGAACACGATGCGCGGAACCTTGTAGCGATCCGCCTGACGCCAAACGGTTTCGGTCTGGGGCTCAACGCCAGCGTTGGCGTCCAGAACCGCAACGGCACCGTCGAGAACGGCCAGCGAACGCTCAACTTCGATGGTGAAGTCAACGTGGCCGGGCGTGTCGATGATGTTCATGCGGTGCTTGGGCGTGTCGGGCGTCTTGCCGTCCTCGGTGCGCTCCCAGAACGTGGTCGTCGCAGCGGAGGTGATGGTGATACCGCGCTCTTGCTCTTGCTCCATGTGGTCCATGGTTGCTGCACCATCATGCACTTCGCCGATATTGTGCGACTTGCCGGTGTAGAACAGGATCCGCTCCGAGCAGGTGGTCTTACCTGCATCGATATGGGCCATGATGCCAAAGTTACGGTAACGTTCGAGGGGATATTCGCGTGCCATTGGGCTGCTTCCTCAAGAGATTAGGGTTAAATTACCAGCGGTAGTGGCTGAACGCCTTGTTGGCGTCGGCCATCTTGTGGGTGTCTTCGCGCTTCTTCACCGCGGTGCCGCGGGATTGAACAGCGTCGATCAGCTCACCTGCAAGACGTTCTTCCATGGTGTTTTCGTTGCGACCACGAGCGGCGGAGATCAACCAGCGGATCGCGAGAGCTTCGCGACGCTCTGGGCGCACTTCGACGGGCACCTGATAGGTCGCACCACCCACACGGCGCGAGCGCACCTCGACGGCGGGTTTGATGTTGTCGAGCGCTTCGTGGAACACTTCGAGGGGCGAGCGTTTGATCTTGCCCTCAACACGGTCCATTGCGTTGTAGACGATTTTCTCGGCGGCGGATTTCTTGCCGTCGATCATCAGGTTGTTCATGAATTTGGTCAGAACCTTGTCGCCAAATTTGGCGTCAGGCAGGACTTCGCGCTTTTCGGCGGCGTGACGGCGGGACATCTCGGCCTCTCCTTATTTGGGACGCTTGGCGCCGTATTTCGAACGGCGTTGCTTACGATCTTTGACGCCCTGGGTATCCAGAACACCGCGCAGGATGTGATAGCGCACACCGGGAAGGTCTTTCACACGACCGCCGCGGATCAGAACCACCGAGTGCTCCTGAAGGTTGTGGCTTTCACCGGGGATGTAGCTGATCACCTCGAACCCGTTGGTCAGGCGCACCTTGGCGACCTTACGCATAGCGGAGTTCGGCTTCTTCGGCGTGGTCGTGTAGACGCGTGTGCAAACGCCACGCTTCTGCGGGCACTCTTGCAAGTGCATGGACTTCGACCGTTTTACTTTGGGCTGACGCGGCTTGCGGATCAGCTGCTGGATCGTTGGCATTGGGCTCTTTTCCCCGTTCTCAACACATGTGTTCGCGGGACAATCCCGCAGGTTCATCTTCAAAAGCGCCTTGCGCGTCCGCAAAACGCAAAAACCGCAAGCGCTCCCATCAGCGGGAGCGGTGCGGTGGGTATCCAGAGGATCGGGGCGGTTAGGCCCGGATCGTGACCACTTCGGTTCTGATTTAAGAGACCCATGCACGTCACACAGATCACTCAAGTGGGGCGCGTATAGGGGGAGTCGGAGAGCCTGTCAACAGCATGCGCACCACTGGACGCGGTCCATTCGCGGTGTCATGCTCACGCCCATTGAAACTGCGGGTCGTGGGTTATGCAAGTCGTTGGATTATGTCGTTTCTCCTATCCGGGGTTCGGGGGCTATCGCCGCAGCCATGACAGCATCGAAGAGCGCTGCG
>JBCBAC010000043.1:0-5026 GCA_038532735.1 Pseudomonadota bacterium | reverse complement strand
GCCACTTGGGCGTGCCGTCCTCGTTCATCACGGGCAGGCCGGGCTCGACCGTGGCGGCGGTGAAGGCGGTGTACCAGAACATCTGCTGGGCGACGTTACCTTGAGCAGGAATTGGCCCTGCTTCGGAGAAGGTCATACCAGCGGCTGCGGGGGGCGAGTACTTCTCCAGCCATTCGATGGCTTTGGTGACTGCGTAGACAGCGGCGGGAGAGTTGGTCGCACCGCCACGGGCCACGCAAGAGCCCACGGGCTGCGAGTTCTCGTTCACGCGGATGCCCCATTCGTCGACGGGCAGACCGTTGGGTTCACCCACGTCGCCCATGCCAGCCATGGACATCCACGCGTCGGTGTAACGCCAACCCAGCGAGGGGTCTTTCTTGCCGTAGTCCATGTTGCCAAAGACTTCGCCCTCGACGCCGAGGTGGCTGAGGTCGCGACCGGTGAAGAATTCCGCGATATCCTCGTAAGCGGACCAGTTCACGGGGACGCCCAGTTCATAGCCGTAAGCCTCCTGGAAGTCGGCCTTGTTCTTTTCGTCGTTGAACCAGTCGTAGCGGAACCAGTAAAGGTTCGCGAATTGCTGGGTCGGCATCTGGTAGAGCTTGCCATCGGGACCGGTGGTGAAGCTGAGGCCGATGAAATCGTCCAGATCCAGCGTGGGCAGCGTGAAATCCGCGCCCTCGTTCGCCATCCAGTCGGTCAGGTTACGGACCTGCTGGTAGCGCCAGTGTGTGCCGATCAGGTCGGAGTCGTTGACATAGGCATCGTAGATGTTTTCGCCCGACTGCATCTGTGTTTGCAGACGCTCGACCACGTCGCCTTCGCCGATCAGATCGTGCGTGACCTGAATGCCGGTGATGGCAGAGAAGGCGGGGGCAAGGACTTGGGATTCGTATTCGTGGGTCGCGATGGTTTCCGACACGACGCTGATTTCCATGCCTTGGAAGGGCTGGGCGGCGTCGATGAAGAACTGCATCTCGGCTTCCTGCTCTTCGCGGGACAGGACCGAGAGGTCTCCGATCTCGGCGTCAAGGAACGCGCGAGCGGCGTCCATATCGGCAAAGACCGGGCCGGAGAGTAGCGACAAAGCGACCCCCAGAGCGGTGGTTGATTTGAGATTAAGGTTCATAGTTGTCCTCCCTTTTGAACCAGAACTTCGGTGTGTCGCGTGGGCACGGATGCCGTTGCGGGTGATGTCAGACCCAGCGGAAGACCGCTGCAGCATAGGCAAGGCAAACGAGCATCGCATAGGGCTGGTGATCGCCCACGATGCCGAGCCATGCGATGTTGATGAACGCCGAGCCAAGCAGCGTGATGAAGAGGCGATCGCCGCGCGTGGTTTCAATGCGCAGGATGCCGACACGCGGGGTCTCGGGGTATTTGATCGCGAGGATCGTGAAGAGGATCAGAAGGGCCGCGATGGTGGTAAAGAAGATCGCGGTGGGTGTGGTCCAGGCCATCCATTCCATTATGCTGTCTCCTGTCTTGATGCGTTTGTGTTGGGTCCCGACCGGGGCGCTTGCGGCCCGGTCCGCGCCGATCCGCCCCCACGGGGCGGCGCGATTGCGCCTCCCCTCGGATCGGCGCGGACCTGTGTTTCGAGAACGTCCATCACACCCTCCCCAGGGCGAAGCCCTTGGCGATGTAGTTGCGGACGAAATAGATCACCAAAGCGCCGGGGACGATGGTTAACACTCCGGCGGCGGCGAGGACGCCCCAGTCGATGCCCGCGGCGCCTTGGGTGCGGGTCATGGTGGCGGCGATCGGTTTGGCGTCGACCGATGTCAGCGTGCGCGACAGCAGCAGTTCGACCCATGAGAACATGAAGCAGAAGAACGCGGCGACGCCGATGCCGCTGGCGATCAGTGGCATGAAGATGCGTGTGAAGAAGCGGGGGAAGGAGTAGCCGTCGAGATAGGCGGTCTCGTCGATCTCTTTCGGCACACCGCGCATGAAGCCTTCGAGGATCCAGACGGCGAGGGGCACGTTGAAGAGGCAGTGCGCAAGGGCCACGGCGATGTGCGTGTCGAAGAGGCCGACGCTTGAATAAAGCTGGAAGAACGGCAGCGCAAAGACCGCGGGCGGGGCCATGCGGTTGGTCAGCAGCCAGAAGAAGAGGTGCTTGTCGCCCATGAAGCTGTAGCGGCTGAAGGCGTAGGCGGCAGGGAGCGCCACGGCGAGCGAGATGACCGTGTTGATCACCACGTAGATCAGCGAATTGATGTAACCTGAGTACCATGCGGGGTCGGTCAGGATGGTGAGGTAATTCTCGAATGTCAGGTTCTGTGGCCAGAGCGAGAAGCTGCTGAGGATTTCCGTGTTCGTCTTGAGGCTCATGTTGATGAGCCAGTAGATCGGCAGGAACAGGAACAGCAGGTAGAGCGTCATCACCACCGCGCGGGAGTTGATGAGCGGTTTGCTGCGGCGCTTGGCGGGCGTGAAAGTGGTGGCGGTTGCGTCAGTCATTTACACGCCGTCCCTTTTGTCGAGATTGGTCATCACGGTGTAGAACACCCACGAGATCAGCAGGATCACGAGGAAATACATGATCGAGAAGGCGGCGGCTGGACCAAGGTCGAACTGCCCCAGAGCCATCTTCACAAGGTCGATGGACAGGAAGGTTGTGGCGTTACCCGGGCCTCCGCCCGTCACAACGAACGGCTCGGTATAGATCATGAAGCTGTCCATGAAGCGCAGCAGGATCGCGATCATCAGCACGCCGGTGATCTTGGGCAGCTCGATATAGCGGAAGACTTTCCAGCGGCTGGCCTGGTCGATTTTCGCGGCCTGATAATAGGCGTCGGGGATGGATTGCAGGCCTGCATAGGCCAGAAGGGCCACCAGCGAGGTCCAGTGCCAGACATCCATCACGATGACGGTGATCCACGCGGCGACGGGGTCTTGGGTGTAGTTGTAGTCGATGCCGAGCGCGTCGAGCGTGTAGCCCAGCAGGCCGATATCGACGCGGCCGAAGATTTGCCAGATGGTGCCGACCACGTTCCACGGGATCAGCAGCGGCAGCGACATCAGCACAAGGCAGACGGAGACCCAGACGCCTTTTTTCGGCATGTTGAGGGCGATGAAGATGCCTAAGGGTATCTGGATGGCGAGGATGATGGCGGAGAAGGCGAGTTGGCGCCCCAGCGCGTCCCACATGCGTTCGGAATGCAGGAGTTCGTCAAACCATTCGAGGCCAGCCCAGAAGAACTCGTTATTGCCGAAGCTGTCTTGCACGGAATAATTCACGACCGTCATCAGCGGGATCACGGCGGAGAAGGCGACCAGTACGAGGACGGGCAGGACAAGGAACCATGCTTTTTGATTAACGGTCTTGTTCATCACGCGGCCTTTCCGACGGATTTGGAGGAGGGGGCCACGCGCCAGTCGTCGGCATAGACGTTGATGGCTTGGGGGTCGAAGGCGATGCGAGTGGCATCGGCGTCGACGGGAGCGCCTTCATTGGCGATGACGTTGATCTCGGTGCCTTGATAGTCGGCGCGGATGATCTTGTGGCGGCCCACATCTTCGATGCGACGGATGGTGACGGGGAGACCGGTTGGGTCGGTGGTTAGCGAGGCGAATTCGGGGCGCACGCCGATCTGGAGTTTGCCTTTGAGACCGTCATAGCCGCCTGCGAGGGGAATTTCGGTGTCGCCCACGCGGGCGGTCTGGCCGGTGATATCCGCATCCAGAACGTTCATGCCGGGGGAGCCGATGAAATAGCCGACGAAGGTGTGCTCGGGCGTCTCGAAGAGTTGCTGGGGCGTGCCGATCTGGACGACGCGCCCGTCATACATCACGACGACTTTGTCGGCGAAGGTCAGCGCCTCGGTCTGGTCGTGGGTGACATAGATCATCGTGTGGCCGAATTCGTGATGGAGGGCCTTGAGTTGCGTGCGCAGCTCCCACTTCATGTGGGGGTCGATCACGGTGAGGGGTTCGTCAAACAGAAGCGCGTTGACGTCCTCGCGGACCATGCCGCGGCCCAGCGAAATCTTTTGTTTGGCGTCGGCGGTCAGGCCGCGGGCCTTGCGGTCCAGCTCGGCCTCCATCCCGATCATCGCGCCGATTTTCTGGACACGCTCGGCCACGTATTTCGGATCGGCGCCGCGATTGCGCAGCGGGAAGGCGAGGTTATCGCGGACGGTCATCGTGTCGTAGACGACGGGAAACTGGAAGACCTGCGCGATGTTGCGTTCGGTCGTGGGGGCGTGGGTGACATCGACATCGTTGAAGAGGATGCGGCCTTGGGAGGGCTCCAAGAGGCCGGAGATAATGTTCAGAAGCGTGGACTTGCCGCAGCCGGAGGAGCCGAGCAGGGCGTAGGCCTCGCCATCGTTCCAGTCGTGGTTGAGCTCTTTTAGCGCAAAGTCGTCCTCACCCTTGGGGTTTGGATAGTAGCTGTGCGCGAGGTTATCGAGGGTGATCTTGGCCATCGGAGTTCCTTACGCGGCGCTGGCATAAGAGGCAGGGGCGACGAGCGCGCCGGTCTCAGATGCGAAGATGTAGACATGGGACGGGTCGAGATAGACGGGCAGTTCTGCGCCGATCTCAAGGTTGCGGATGCCGTGGACGAGGCCGACCCAACGATCGCCGTGGTGGTCGAGATGGATGAACGTCTCGGACCCGGTGATTTCGGTCACGGCGAGGGTTGTGGCGAAATGCAGGGGGTCGCCTTGCGGCTTGTCGAGCTCCAGATGATTGGGGCGGAAACCGGCTTGGTATGTGCCATCTGCAAGGGCGGCGAGCGCGCCGGTGGCGTCGGCGCTTTGACCATCGCCAAAATGGATTTTGCTGCCTTCCTTGCGCACGGTTAGGAAGTTCATCGGCGGGTCGGAGAAGACGCGCGCGGTCGTGGCGTCGGTGGGGGTGCGGTAAACGCTGGGCGTCGGGCCGAACTGGGTAACGCGGCCTTCCCACAGGGTGGCGGTGTTGCCGCCGAGCAGGAGCGCCTCTTCGGGCTCCGTGGTCGCGTAGACGAAGATGGAGCCAGCTTCGGCGAAGATCTTGGGGATCTCGGCGCGCA
>JBCBAC010000042.1:0-6168 GCA_038532735.1 Pseudomonadota bacterium | reverse complement strand
GCGATAGTTCTGACATCCCCGGCTATCGCGTTGCGATTGTCACTTTGGACAGCCATGCCGCTGGCCCCGCCGCGCGCGTGGCCCCGGCGCTGTCTGAGGATTTTCCGGGTCTGTCCGTCTCTGTCCACGCCGCTGCCGAATGGGCCGAGAATGCCGACGCTTTGGCGGAAACCAAAGCCGCTGTCGCCCATGCGGATATCATCGTCTGCAACCTGATCTTCCTTGAAGAACACATCACCGCAATCCTGCCCGACCTTCAGGCGCGGCGCGACGATTGTGACGCCATGATCGGCGTGATCTCCGACCCGGCCATCGTCAAGCTGACCAAGATGGGCGATCTGGATATGTCCCAGCCCGCCAGCGGCGCGATGAAGCTGCTCAGAAAGCTGCGCGGCTCGGCCAAACCCTCTGCTAATAGCGGGCAGAAACAAGCGAAAATGCTGCGGCGTCTGCCCAAGATCCTCAAATTCCTGCCCGGCAAAGCGCAAGACCTGCGTGGCTGGTTCCTGACGATGCAATACTGGCTCGGCGGGTCTGACGACAATGTCGAACAGATGATCCGCTTTCTGGTCTCGCGCTACAGTCACGAGGCGTCGTTCCACGCCCATACTGCCGAAGCGCCGATTGATTACCCGGATGTCGGGCTCTACCATCCTGCCCTGCCCGGTCATCATATTGTCACGGATATCAATGAGTTACCCGCACCAAGGGCCTATACAGCCACGGTCGGTCTATTGGTCATGCGCAGCTATATCCTGGCCTCCGACACCGCCCATTACGACGCCGTGATCGAGAAGTTTGAAGCGCAGGGTATCCGCGTGATCCCTGCTTTCGCCGGTGGCCTCGACGGGCGTCCTGCGATTGACGCGTATTTCAAGGACGCGCACGGCGCGACGGTCGATGCGATGGTCTCCCTCACCGGGTTCTCGCTGATCGGCGGGCCTGCGTATAACGACAGCAACGCCGCGGTTGAGGCTTTGAAAGCGCTCGACGTGCCCTATCTGGCTGCGCATCCGCTTGAGTTTCAGACGCTTGGCCAATGGACCAATGCGCAGCAGGGTCTTGGCCCGATTGAGACGACAATGCTCATTGCCCTACCGGAGATTGACGGCGCGACGAACCCCACGGTTTTCGCAGGTCGTCACGGGCCGGAAGGTTGCAACGGGTGCCAGTATAATTGCCACGTCATCGAAGGCTCCAAGGCGATGGCGCCGTGTAAGGAGCGGATCGACGTTCTGGTCGAGAAAACGGCGCGGATGGCGGCACTCCGCCGGAAACAGAATGCCGAAAAGAAAGTCGGCGTTGTCCTCTTCGGCTTTCCGCCCAACGCAGGCGCGGTCGGCACTGCCGCTTACCTCAGCGTCTTCGAGTCGCTCTACAACACGCTCACCCGCATGAAGCGCGACGGCTATACCGTGGATGTGCCCGACAGCGTGGATCAACTCCGCGGCATGGTCCTCAAAGGCAACGCCGCGCAATACGGGCAAGAGGCCAACGTCGCCGCCCATGTGGATGCCGACACCATCGTGCGCACGACGCCGCCGCTCAAAGCGATCGAGGCCGTTTGGGGCCCCGCCCCCGGCCGCATCCAGTCCGACGGGCGCGGCGTCTTCGTGCTGGGGCGCGAGTTCGGCAATATCTTCGTCGGCGTGCAGCCTACCTTTGGCTATGAGGGCGACCCGATGCGCCTTCTGTTCGAGCATGGCTTCGCCCCGACCCACGCCTTCACCACCTTCTATATGTGGCTGCGTAACACCTATAAGGCGGACGTTCTGCTGCATTTCGGCATGCATGGCGCGCTTGAGTTTATGCCCGGTAAGCAAGCGGGCCTTGGCGCGCGCGACTGGCCCGACCGGCTGATCGGCGAGATGCCGAATGTCTATCTTTATGCGTCGAATAACCCGTCCGAGGCGACGCTGGCCAAGCGCCGCGCCAACGCCGTGACGGTCACGCATATCACGCCGCCTTTGGCGACGTCTGGTCTCTATAAGGGTCTCAGCGAATTGAAAGACTCGCTCACCCGCTGGCGCGCGATGGCCACGGATGCCGACGCACGGGACGAGCTGCAAACGCTCATCGTCCAGCAGGCCGAGGCCGTCGATCTGGACGGCAGCGACCCCGATACGCTCTGGCTGACGCTGTTAGAGACCGAAGACGCGCTGATCCCTGATGGTCTGCATGTTGTCGGTCGCCCGATTTCGGACGCCGAGCGCGCCGAACACCTGCGCGTCATGACCGACCTTGATGAAGACACCCGCGCCCGCGTCGATCACCTGCTTCAACAGGACGACGAGATGACCGGCCTGATGAACGCGCTCAGCGGTCATTACATCGAACCCGTCCCCGGCGGCGATCTGATCCGCTCGACCGAGGTGCTGCCCGCTGGCCGTAACATCCACGCGTTCGACCCGTTCCGGATGCCCACCGCCTTTGCCCTGCAAGAAGGCGAAAAGCTGGCTGATGTGCTGCTAGAAACGCACCCGGAGTTTCCGCGCACCGTCGCGCTGGTGCTTTGGGGGTCCGACAACATCAAATCCGATGGCGGCCCCATCGGGCAGGCGCTTGCACTTATGGGTGCAAAACCGCGTTTCGACAGCTTTGGCCGCCTCTGTGGCGCCGATCTGATCCCGCTGGAAGACCACGGCCGCCCCCGCATCGACGTCATCATGACGCTGTCCGGCATCTTCCGCGATTTGCTGCCCTTGCAGACCAAGATGCTGGCCGAAGCCGCCTATAAATGCGCCATGGCCGATGAGCCACTGGATCAGAACTTTGTCCGCGCCCATGCGTTGAAATACGCCGAGGAAATGGGCGTCGATATGGAAACCGCCGCCCTGCGCGTATTTTCCAACGCCGAAGGGGCTTACGGCTCCAACGTCAACGCACTGGTCGACAGCTCGGCCTTTGGGGACGAAGACGAGTTGGCCGACGCCTACCAGAACCGCAAGAGCTTCGCCTATGGCGTGAACGGCAAATCGTCGGCCAATGGCGCGCTGCTGCAAACCGCCCTGAAAGACGTTGATCTCGCCTATCAAAACCTCGAATCCGTCGAACTGGGCGTCACCACCGTGGACCACTATTTCGACACGCTCGGCGGCATTTCCCGCGCAGTGAAACGCGCCAAGGGCGGCGTCGATGCCCCCGTTTATATCGGCGATCAGACCCGTGGCGGCGCGAAAGTGCGCACGTTGCAGGATCAGGTCGCGCTTGAAACACGCTCTCGCAGCCTGAACCCGAAATGGTTCGAAGGCATGCTCAAGCACGGCCACGAAGGCGTCCGCCAGATCGAAGCGCAGGTGACCAACACGATGGGCTGGTCCGCGACGACAGGCCAAGTGGAACCCTGGGTATACCAGCGCCTGTCCGAGACGTTCGTGTTGGACGACGCCATGCGCGACCGCCTTGCAAAACTGAACCCCCAAGCCTCCGCCCGCATGGCCAATCGCCTGCTGGAGGCATCCGACCGAGACTACTGGACACCCGACGAGGCGACCCTCGCCGCGCTGCAAGACGCAGCCGACGCGCTGGAAGACCGCCTTGAAGGCATAGCGGCCGAATAGGCCAGAGGAGAGAACCATGAGCCCACTGGATCGCAATAACCCCCCTATTCTGAAAGGTCAGGATGGCGAAGGGTCGGTGCAGGTGCATCAGGACGCATCGATGAAGATCGAAGGCGCGAAGGTGTTTGCCGTCTACGGCAAGGGCGGGATCGGCAAATCGACGACCTCGTCAAACCTGTCGGCGGCGTTCTCCATGCTCGGCAAGCGCGTCCTGCAGATCGGCTGTGACCCCAAGCATGACAGCACGTTCACGCTGACCGGTTCGCTGGTTCCCACCGTGATCGACATCTTGAAAGACGTCGATTTCCATGCCGAGGAACTGCGCCCCGAGGACTTCATGTTCGAAGGCTTCAACGGCGTGAAATGCGTGGAGGCTGGTGGCCCCCCCGCTGGCACCGGCTGCGGGGGTTATGTGGTTGGTCAGACCGTGAAGCTGCTCAAGCAACACCACATGCTGGAAGATACCGATGTCGTGATCTTCGACGTGCTGGGCGATGTGGTCTGCGGCGGGTTTGCGGCCCCGCTGCAACATGCCGACCGCGCGTTGATCGTTACAGCAAATGACTTCGACAGCATCTACGCGATGAACCGGATCATCGCCGCCGTTCAGGCCAAATCGAAGAATTATAACGTGCGGCTGGCTGGCTGCGTGGCCAACCGTTCCAAAGACACCGACGAGGTTGATCGCTTCTGCGACACCGTGGGCTTCAAGCGTCTGGCCCATATGCCCGATGTCGACGCCATCCGCCGCTCGCGCCTGAAGAAAAAGACGCTGTTCGAGATGGATGACGAGCAGGACATCGTCGAATGCCGCGCCGAATACATGCGGCTGGCGCAGCTTCTGTTCGATGGGACCGAGGGGATGAACCCCGCCCCCATGGAAGACCGCGACATCTTTGAATTGCTCGGGTTTGATTGATGGCTCAGTACTCTGACACCCTCACGCGGGTCGAGGATTACTTCGACCACACCGCGACCCAAACATGGGAGCGTCTGACCTCAGACGCGCCTGTGTCCAAGGTCCGCGAAACCGTGCGTGCGGGGCGTGATCGCATGCGCGAGGTGATGTTGGCGCAACTGCCCGATGATCTGACCGGCCATCGCGTGCTTGATGCTGGCTGTGGCGCGGGACAGATGACGATTGAGCTAGCCAAGCGCGGCGCGCAAGTGACGGCCGTCGATATCTCGCCCTCGCTGGTGGAAATCGCGCAAAAGCGCTTGCCCCGCCAATACGCCAACCAAGTGACCTTCCAATCCGGCGACATGCTCTGCGACACGCGCGGCACCTTCGATCACGTCCTCGCCATGGACAGCCTGATTTACTACGAGGCGCAAGACATCGGCGATATCCTCGCCAAACTCGCCCCCCGCGTGGGCAGTTCTGTTGTCTTCACCGTCGCCCCGCGCACGCCGTTCCTGATGACCTTCTGGGGTCTCGGCAAGCTCTTCCCGCGTTCGGACCGCTCCCCCACGATGATCCCACATGCCCCTGCGCGTCTGGCCCATGCCGCCCGCGAAGCCGGGGCAATGGGCTATCTGCGCGAGGTCGAGCGGATCACATCCGGCTTCTACATCTCAACCGCTTTGGAGTTCGCCACATGAACAAACCAGAGCGTCATCCCCTGACCAAATTCGGTCTGAACATGCTGCCCTTCTCGGATGCGGCCAGCGAGGGATTGCCCATGAAGCAACTCTTGCGCCTGTCGCTCTTCCAGATTTCGGTCGGCATGGCAGGGGTGATGCTGCTGGGCACGTTGAACCGCGTGATGATCGTCGAACTCAGCGTTCCGGCGATGATCGTGGCCTTCATGATCGCGCTGCCCGTCCTGATCGCACCTTTCCGCGCACTTCTGGGCTTCCGCTCCGACACCTACCGCTCTGCCATCGGCTGGAAGCGGGTGCCTTACCTGTGGTTTGGCACGCTGTGGCAATTCGGCGGGCTGGCGATCATGCCGTTCTCGCTGCTGATCCTTGGGGGCGATTACGTCCAAGGCCCCAGCTGGGCCGGAGAGGTCGCAGCCGCGCTGGCCTTCCTGCTGACAGGCCTCGGGATGCACATGACGCAAACCGCGGGTCTGGCCCTTGCCGCCGACCGCGCGGACGAAGAGACGCGCCCCCGTGTGGTGGCCCTTCTCTACGTGATGTTCCTGATCGGCATGGCGCTGTCGGCCATCATCATCGGCACATTATTACGTGATTTCAATGGCTTGAAGCTGGTGCAAGTGGTGCAAGGCACGGCCGTTGTCACCATCCTTCTGAACGTCGTCGCCCTGTGGAAGCAGGAAAAGATGTCGCCCATGACCAAAGCCGAACGCGAGGCCCCGCGCCCGCTGTTCCGCGACGCTTGGCGCGATTTCGCCTCTGGTGGCCAAGCCGGTCGCCTGCTGGTCGTCGTCTTCCTCGGCACCATGGCCTTCAACATGCAGGACGTCCTGCTTGAGCCTTACGGCGGCGAAATACTGGGCCTGTCCGTCAGCGCCACAACGCTGCTGACCGCCGCTTGGGCCGGGGGCGCGATTGTCGCCTTTGCGCTGGCCGCGAAATGGCTCACCTCGGGTCTTGATCCACACCGCATGGCCGCACGCGGGCTGCTTGTCGGCCTTGGCGC
>JBCBAC010000041.1:3718-6424 GCA_038532735.1 Pseudomonadota bacterium | reverse complement strand
ATTTGCGGGCTGCGATCCGGGCGCTGTCCACCCGGCTCATCTGACCGGCTCCGACACCAACGGTTGCGCCGTCTTTGACGTAAATAATCGCGTTGGACTTGACGTGCTTGGCGACCTTCCATGCAAACAGCAGGTCTTTCAGCTCTGCCTCAGTTGGCGCGCGCTTTGTGACGGTTTTGAGATCATCCAGCCCGATATAACCGTTGTCCTTGTCCTGCATCAACAACCCACCAGACACTTGGCGCACGGTCATGTTGCCGTCGCGCACATTCGCCAGACCGGGGGTCAGCAGAAGCCGCAGGTTCTTCTTTTTGGCAAAGATATCCTTGGCGTCCTGATGCGCACCCGGCGCAATCACCACCTCTGTAAAGATCTCCGAAATCGCCTCTGCCGTCTCGCCATCCAGCGTCGAGTTCAGCGCGATGATACCGCCGAAAGCCGAGGTGCGGTCACAATCGAAAGCGCGGGTATAGGCCTCTTTCAGGGTCTTACCCTGAGCGACCCCACACGGGTTGGCGTGCTTGATGATGGCGCAGGCAAAGCCGTCACCGGGCAGAAATTCCGAGACCAGTTCGAATGCGGCATCCGTGTCGTTGATGTTGTTGTAGGACAGCTCTTTGCCCTGAAGTTGGGTCGCGGTGGCGACGCCGGGGCGGTCCGTGCCGTCGGTATAGAACGCCGCCGTCTGATGCGGGTTCTCGCCATACCGCAGGGTCTGCGCCAGCGTGCCCGCGACAGCGCGACGGCGCGGCGCGGTTTGACCAATCGCATCGGCCATCCAGTTCGACACCGCCGCGTCATAAGCAGCCGTGCGCGCATAGGCGTTTTGCGCCAGCGTCTTGCGGAAAGCCAGAGAGGTCGCGCCGTCATTTCCCTCAAGCTCAGCAAGCAGAGGCGCGTAATCCTCAACATCGACCACAACCGAGACGAACCCATGGTTCTTCGCCGCCGCCCGGATCATCGCCGGGCCACCGATGTCGATGTTCTCAATACACTCATCATAGCCCGCGCCTTTGGCAACGGTCGCCTCGAACGGATAAAGGTTCACAACCAACAGGTCGATGGCGCCAATCCCGTGCTCTGCCATTGCGGCCACATGATCGTCATTGTCGCGCAGCGCCAGCAAACCACCATGCACCGCCGGGTGCAGCGTTTTCACGCGGCCATCCATCATCTCGGGGAACCCGGTCACCTCGGCCACGTCCTTCACTTCAAGCCCCGCGTCGCGCAGTGCCTTCGCGCTCCCCCCGGTCGAGAGCAACTCGACCCCGCGGGCGGCCAGCGCCTCTCCCAACTCGATCAGACCGGTCTTGTCGGATACGGAAAGAAGCGCACGGCGCAGTGGCACAAGATCGGTCATGAAAGGTCCCCAGTGGTCTTAATCAGGCAGCGCGGGATCATCCCGCAACACATCGCGGATGCTATTAGGGGTATCTTGCGCCTTAGCCAAGGACCAACAGACCCGCGTCGCATATGTCACGGCCTTGGACGACAGCACGATCTGCTGACTGGCACGCGGCTGCAGACGGCCTTTCTCAAGATAGACGCTGGGCTCCAACGTCAGGGCGGCGGTGCCATCATGGCGGAAGACCCAGATCTCTCCGCTTTTCAGCGCAAGCGAGACCGCGTTGCCACCCATATCGAGCGCGACATCCACATCCGCATGCAGATGGAAGCGGACCGCAAAGGGAACTGCCTCCAACGCCCGCCCATCCAACACCGCATCAAAGCGCTTCTGATCTGCAGCCTCCAGACAGGCCAGAGTGTCTTCGCCCTCCAGCGCGCGACCATCCAGGCTCAGCTCCAACTGCCGGACATGTGTCAGGCCAAACCGTCCGACATAGCCGTCATGCCCGCCCTCAAAGCGCGGCCCGGTCTTACCCTGGCTCAACTGATGCGGCACCCGAACTGGCCCATCAATCAGCCGTTCGCGCACATAGCCGCGGTCCCGCCCCTGCGGCCCCAATTGGGCCGAGGACACGCCGGTTAGGCTCAACGTGGAATGGGACGGCGTGGCACGCCCGGCACGCTGCCACTCTACGCCGAAAGACGTGCCAGCCCCACAATTCACCACGACAGGACGCCGCCCCGAGGTCAGTTCAAACGCCAGCGTCGAGGCATGCGCATTGACAGAGGCCGCACCTTTCGGAGGCGGCGCGGCATCCAGAATAACGGTGCTGCGCCCACCGCTAAGCCGGATATAGCCCATGGCATGCGTGTCCGTCATCGACGCGGGCGCGCCAGCCAGCGAAAGCGCCTGATCCAACCGCCCGTCCAAACCGCGCCCGCCACCATGAAAACGCGCCAACCCGCCATCGGCATGGCGCAAGGTCCGCAGCGTGGCGGCAATCTGGGCAATCGCGTCACGGTGCGTGTCCTCCACCGGCATCGCGCCGTCTTCCAGTGCTTCAGCCGCCCATGTGAGCAAAGACAAAATTTCAAGCAAATGCTCAGGATTGCGCGTGGCAATCCCGCCCGTCGCATCGATCTGGCGCGCGCATTCTGCGGCCAAGGCCTTGCGGGCAGGCCCGATGTGATGCTCAAGCCCGGTCAGCGACAAACCGGCATACACCAATCCCATCAACGCTTCAAAGCGCGGCAAGCCATCCGATGCAGCGGGCCACCGACGGCTGACAAAAACTGTTTGCTGTGCGAGGGAGCGGAACATCCGCTCTGACTGCTCCGGCTCCATCCCACGCAGCAAAA
>JBCBAC010000041.1:0-3618 GCA_038532735.1 Pseudomonadota bacterium | reverse complement strand
GCGAGGGAGCGGAACATCCGCTCTGACTGCTCCGGCTCCATCCCACGCAGCAAAAGCATCGCGTGGCTTGTCCAGCGAAAAAGCCGCCGCCCCGCCAGATCCGGCGTCCAGCCCGGACCCGTGCCGCGCCCGTAGCGGGCGATCCAGCCCAGCAGCCATGTCTGCGCCAACTGGCGCGCAGGCAAATCGCCAACAGCCGCCAGATCATCAAGCCAGGCAAACCCGTGGATCTCATCCTCGAACGCGGCATCGGGCGCGTCGATATCCCAGATCATCTGGCCGTCCGTCTCGATCAGGTGCCCGGCAAAAAGACAATTGCCCGCCACAAGCTGACGCCCGCGCGCGAAAGAGCCGATGCTTTTCGGCTCCGGCTGGGAGACAAGACCAGTGGCCGGATGCACACGCGCCGCCCGTCGCGCATGCCACAGGTTTGCCAGACGCGTTTTTCGCGCGCGCAAAGTATCAGTGAGTGTCACGGGGTAGAGCCTCAATGTGACGTTTATTGTTTTGCGGGCAGTCTACAGCGCTGCCGCAACCAAGTCACGAATTTCAGGCAGGCTTACGTAACATCGCGATGAAAAACCCATCCATCCCGCCGTGATCAGACCAATAATCCGGGCGCAGACGCAGCCCGCCCTCGCTGCTTTGCCATGCCGGATCAACACCCGGGACCAGAACCGCCTCGCGGTCGACCTGCAGATCGGGATGCCGCTCCAACGCCCAGTCGATTTGGCATTCGCCCTCATCCGGCAGTAGTGAACAGGTGCAAAAGACCAGCCGCCCGCCGGGTTTGAGAAGTACCAAGGCCCGATCCAGCAAGTAGCCCTGCAACTCGATCAATCCCGCAATTGCGCTGCCATCCTTGGCATAAGGCAGATCAGGATGCCGCCGCAGCGTGCCTGTGGCCGAACAAGGCGCGTCCAGCACGATCGCGTCAAACGGGCCGCCCTCGAACTCCAGCGCGTCGGCCACGACCACATCCGCCGTCAATCCGACCCGCTGCAAATTCTCGCGCACCCGCTCCATTCGCTTTTCTGAAATATCCAAAGAAACGACATCCGCCCCGGACACTGCGATCTGCATCGTTTTCCCACCGGGGGCCGCACACATATCCAGCACACACTCGCCTTTTTGCGGGGCAAGCACGCGAACAGGCAAGGCGGCCGCTGCGTCCTGCACCCACCAGTCGCCTGCTTCAAACCCGGGCAAGGTCGACACCTGACCGGCATCCGAAAGGCGCACATTACCGGTCGGCAACACGGTCCCACCAACAGCCTCTGCGACGGTCTTCGGGTTGATTTTCGCCGTCAGATCAAGCGGTGCACCACGGCCATGGGCCCGCTCCATCGCGACGATGGTCTTTTCGCCATAAGCCTCTGACAATGGCCCGCGCAGCCATTTGGGCAGCCGCGCAAGGGGCAGTGAATGCCATCTGTCAAACCCCGCATCGCCGACTTTGCGCAGAACTGCATTCACGAGGCCTTTCATGCCTTGGGTGCGCTTGTTCGCGGCCACAATGCTGACCGCATCATTAACAACCCCGTGGGAGGCCGCACCCATCTCAGCCATTTCAACAACGCTCAGCCGCAAGACATTCTGCACCGTCAGAGGCGGTGTTTTCTTCAGGAAAGGCTTCAAAACGCGATCCGCGCGATCCAGATGGCGCAGGGTTTCCGTCGCCAGTCGCTGTGCGCGTGCGCGGTCCGCTGGGGCCAGTTTGTCCAGCCCGCCCGTCAGTTCAGAGAGTTGACGCCCCTCGTCGATGACAGAGGTCAACAGGCGCACGGCAGCGCGTCTTGGGGCAAGTCCGGCGTCGCTCATCTGCGGTCCTTTGTCTGGCTTGTCTGAATGCGTGCGGGGCGTATATCAAAGACAAGCTGCAGACAAGGAATGACCATGAGCGATCAAAAGGACTTGCCCCCTGCTGCCCAGCGCGCGCTGGCGGAAGCCGAAGAGCGACGCAAAAAGGCAAAGGCGAAAGAGCTTCCGGTCGAGCTGGGCGGGCGCGACGGGCCTGAACCTGTGCGTTATGGCGATTGGGAGAAAAAGGGCATAGCCATCGACTTCTAGCACCAAGAGTTTTCAGAAAACTCTTTCAAAACTCTTCTGAAGAGTTTTGGGCCTACCGAAGTGTCAGGTCTGCAAACTGTCCGGTGCCTTTGTCAGACGTGAAGCGAATGGTCTGCCCGTGCAGTTTCACTTCCTGGCAGTTATAGCCCAGATCGCGCTTGCCCCAGTATAGGTCGCGGCAGAAATACCCATCCTGCCATGTCCAGCTTCCGGTCACATCGCGGCCAAAGGCGCGCCCGATAATCTTGCCATCGGGGGTCACATCCAGCCCGATTCCCATCCGGGTCAACTCCTTGTTCTGAACGGCCTCAACGAAGTTGGCTTTCTCAGTCACTTTCTGGAACGCCTGCGCGGTCGCAGGTGCGAAAGCGAACAGGGCAAAGGCGGCGGCAGCATAACGAAGCATATCTGGCTCCATGTGGTTGTGATGCCCTCAATACGGGCCTCCCCGTCAATTGGATCACAGACCGAGCACGTCCAGCATGTCATATTCCCCCGGCGGCTTGTCCTGCCCCCAGATGGCAGCCTTCAAAGCTCCGCGGGCAAAAACCGCCCGATCAGAGGCGACATGGCGCAGAGTGATGCGCTCTCCGGCAGCGGCGAAAAGCACATCATGCTCGCCAACGATGTCGCCGCCCCGAATGGCTGTGAAGCCGATATCGCCCTGTTTGCGCGCCCCTGTGATGCCGTCGCGGCCACTGTCCGAGACATCCTTAAGCGACACGCCGCGTCCTTCGGCGGCCGCCTCCCCCAGCATCAAGGCGGTTCCGGAGGGCGCGTCGACTTTCTGGTTGTGATGCGCCTCGATCACCTCGATATCGTAATCCTCATCCAGCGCAGCAGCGACCTTTTTTGTAAGCTGCACCAAGAGGTTAACCCCAAGGCTCATATTACCTGCACGGACAATTACCGCATGACGAGCGGCAGCGTTGAGCTTTTGCAAATCATGCTCCGTCAGCCCTGTGGTGCCGATCACATGCACAGCGCGCGCTTGCGCGGCGAGGGCTGCAAACTCGACCGTCGCGTTTGGGGCGGTGAAGTCAATCACGGCTTGCGCCTTGGCGAACACCTCCAGCGGGTCGTCGGTGACCTGCACGCCCAACGGCGCGCCGCCCATGGCCTCCCCCACGTCGCGTCCGATCCAGTCGTGGCCCTGCCGCTCCAGACAGCCGACCAGCTTGACGCGCGGGCTTTCGCTGACGGTCTTCACAAGCATTTGACCCATGCGGCCAGAAGCGCCGGTGATTACAATGCCAGGCAGGTCGGTCATGATCTCTCTCCGTTACGTCACGCTTACCTAGCGAGGCGGCGGATGCTTGGCAACGCGGACCGAAAGGCGTAAGTCGGCGCCATGGCAAAGAACCGTTTTGATACTGGCCCCGGACCGTCGCAACGACAGCTCCGCGTGGGCGAACTGATCCGCCGCACCCTGTCGGATGTGCTGAACCGTGGCGATCACCATGACCCTGATCTGGGGCGCATGTCGATCACTGTGGGGGAGGTTCAGGCCTCTCCCGATCTCAAGATCGCAACGGCCTATGTGCTGCC
>JBCBAC010000040.1:0-6874 GCA_038532735.1 Pseudomonadota bacterium | reverse complement strand
CCGATTATGGCTATCCCGGCTGGTTCGCGATGCTGTTCGCGGCGGGGATGGGCATTGGCCTGATGTTTTACGGCGTGTCAGAACCGCTCGGCCACTTCTCAAGCGCCTTCGCCGATACGGCTGGATCGCCTGAAAGCTGGGCTCCGCTGGCAGGAGCGCCGGGCGATGCAGAGGCCGCGACCCGATTGGCCATGGCCGCCACAATCTATCACTGGGCCCTGCACCCATGGGCGATGTATGCCGTTGTGGCGCTCGCCTTGGGTTTGTTTTGCTATAACAAAGGCTTGCCCCTTTCGATCCGATCCGCGTTCTACCCGATCTTCGGGGATCGCGTTTGGGGCTGGACTGGCCACATCATTGACGTCGTTGCCGTTTTTGCCACGCTGTTTGGCTTGGCTACGTCGCTGGGATTTGGGGCGGAGCAAGCCTCTGCCGGGTTGAACTATCTCTTCGGGTTATCGCAAAGCGATGCAACGAAGGTCGGTCTGATCGTCGCAATCACCGGTGTCGCTACGATCAGCGTTTTGGCTGGTCTGGACGGTGGCGTTAAACGCGCCTCAGAGATCAACATGGTGCTGGCCTTCTTACTGCTCGTCTTCACGCTGATCGTCGGCCCCACGGCAGAGCTTGTTTCGCTCTTCTTCGGATCGCTGGGCGCCTACATCACCGAATTGCCCGCGCTCAGCCAGCCCTTCAACCGTGAAGATGCCAATTACAGCCAAGGCTGGACGGCCTTTTACTGGGCGTGGTGGATCAGCTGGTCCCCCTTCGTGGGCATGTTCATTGCACGCGTCAGCCGCGGACGCACTGTGCGGGAGTTCCTGATCTGCGTGATGCTGATCCCGTCGCTGGTCTGCGTGCTGTGGATGAGCGTATTCGGCGGCACAGCGATCCTGCAGGTCGTCAATGACGGCTTTACCGGTGCCGCAGATGCGGCGCTGCCCACGCAATTGTTCGAAATGCTGTCTCAACTGCCTCTGGCCGGAATTACATCCCTGATCGGGATCATCCTGGTGCTGGTCTTTTTCATCACCTCGTCGGATTCGGGATCGCTGGTGATCGACACCATCACGTCGGGCGGTCAGATTGATGGTCCCATCCCGCAGCGTGTGTTCTGGTGCACCTTTGAAGGGCTCGTGGCGATCGCGTTGCTTCTGGGCGGCGGCCTTGCAGCCCTACAGGCGATGGCCGTGACGACCGGTTTTCCGTTCGCCGCCTTGCTGCTTTTGATGTGCGTGGCAATCGTGATGGGCCTTTTGCAGGAATATCGCGCCGACAAGGCAACCAAAGGGCGCCTGACCACGCGGGAGACATAACCGCAAACGCTACTCTCCCTCGGCGCCGTTCTGGTGGCCGGGGGGTTTTCGGTGAACGAAAACAGGACTTTCTTTTTAAGCAGAATCCTCCTATACGCGCGCATCCGCTTGGAAACAGGCGGAGCCTCTCCATGGGCCTTGCTGGACGACATCCCGGCTTGCGCCATCCACTCTAACCTTCGAAGGAGACCCCGATGTCGATCACTGCTGAAGAAAAAGCCCGCGTGATGAAAGAGTTTGGCACCAAGGAAGGCGACACTGGCTCGCCCGAAGTTCAGGTCGCCATTCTGTCCTCGCGGATTGCAACGCTGACAGAGCACTTCAAGACCCACAAGAAAGACAACCACGGTCGTCGTGGTCTTTTGAAGATGGTTGCTCAGCGCCGGAAACTTCTTGATTACCTGCGCGGCAAAGAAGAGCAGCGCTATCAGGATCTGATCAAAAAGCTCGGCCTGCGTCGCTAAGTCACTGAAACCGCGCCCCATCGGGCGCGGTTTTCGCATTGGGTGCCGCGCAAGACGCGCTACCTTAATTCCATCCGAAAATCTGCACCGCCGGGCCTGACGGGCAGATTGGATACGATAAGGCCAGGGGCATCCGGCCCCTACGCAATCGGCCCCAAGGTGGGGCCAACATAGGAAACGTGATGTTTAACGTAACGACGAAAACGATGGAGTGGGGGGACGAGACCCTCACATTGGAAACGGGCAAGGTCGCCCGTCAGGCAGATGGATCTGTCATTGCAACGCTTGGTGAGACGAGCGTCATGGCCAACGTCACTTTTGCCAAAGAGCAAAAGCCGGGTCAGGATTTCTTTCCGCTGACCGTTCACTACAACGAGAAATATTATGCTGCCGGTAAAGTCCCCGGTGGGTTCTTCAAGCGCGAGGCGCGCCCGACGGAGAAAGAGACGCTGACAAGCCGTCTGATCGACCGTCCGATCCGCCCGCTTTTTGTTGATGGCTTCAAGAATGAAGTTCTGGTGATCTGCACCGTGCTGAGCCACGATCTGGTCAATGATCCCGACATCGTCGCGATGATCGCAGCTTCCGCTGCGCTGACGATTTCCGGCGCGCCCTTTATGGGTCCGATTGCCGGTGCGCGCGTTGGTTTCGTGGATGGCGAATACACCCTGAACCCGTCCATCGACGACATGCACAAGCTGCGCGACAACCCCGAGCAGCGCCTCGATCTGGTTGTGGCGGGTACAAAAGACGCCGTCATGATGGTGGAATCGGAAGCCTATGAGCTGACCGAGGCCGAGATGCTGGGTGCGGTGAACTTTGCACATGAGCAAATCCAGCCGGTGATCGACCTGATCATTGATCTGGCCGAAGATGCCGCGAAAGAGCCGTTCGATTTCCAAGCGCCCGATTACAGCGACCTCTATGAGGCTGTTAAGAAGGCGGGCGAGAAAGAGATGCGCGCCGCGTTCGCGATCACCGACAAGCAAGAGCGGACGGCAGCTGTTGCCGCCGCCCGCGAGACGGTGAAAGGCGCGCTGAGTGAAGAGCAATTGGAAGACGCCAACCTTGGCTCTGCCATGAAGAAGCTCGAAGCCAGCATTCTGCGTGGTGACGTCGTTAAGACCGGCAAGCGGATTGACGGTCGGGACACAGCCACCGTTCGCCCGATTGTGGCCGAAACGGGCTTCCTGCCGCGCACGCATGGTTCGGCGCTCTTCACCCGTGGTGAGACGCAAGGTCTGGTTGTAACCACGCTAGGCACCGGCGACGATGAACAGATGATCGACGCGCTGCAAGGCACCTATCGCAGCAACTTCCTGCTGCACTATAACTTCCCGCCCTACTCGGTCGGTGAAGTGGGCCGCTTTGGCCCTCCGGGCCGTCGTGAGATTGGTCACGGCAAGCTGGCTTGGCGCGCGCTTCAGGCGGTTCTGCCTGCAGCAACCGACTTCCCCTACACCGTGCGTGTGGTGTCGGAAATCACGGAATCCAATGGCTCGTCCTCGATGGCGTCGGTCTGTGGTGGGTCGCTGTCCATGATGGATGCAGGTGTGCCGCTGAAAGCACCGGTGGCCGGTGTGGCCATGGGTCTGATCCTAGAGGATGATGGTTCCTACGCGGTTCTGACCGACATTCTGGGTGATGAGGATCACCTGGGCGACATGGACTTCAAAGTGGCCGGGACCGAGAACGGCATCACCTCGCTGCAGATGGACATCAAGGTCGCAGGCATCACCGCCGAGATCATGGAGAAGGCCCTGGCGCAAGCCAAGGACGGCCGTCTGCACATTCTAGGCGAGATGAACAAGGCGCTGTCTGGTGCCGCTGACTTCTCGATCCACGCGCCGCGGATCGAGACGATGACCGTGCCCACCGACAAGATCCGTGAAGTGATCGGGTCGGGCGGTAAGGTCATCCGCGAGATCGTGGAAGTCTCTGGTGCCAAGGTCGACATCAATGATGACGGCGTGATCAAGATCGCATCGGCCAATGGTGAGTCGATCCAGAAGGCCTATGACATGATCCACGCGATTGTGGCTGAGCCTGAGGAAGGCGCGATTTACACCGGCACGGTCGTCAAGATCGTCGACTTCGGTGCTTTTGTGAACTTCTTTGGCAAGCGCGACGGTCTGGTGCACGTGTCCCAGATCGAGAACCGCCGCCTGAACCATCCGTCTGACGTTCTCAAAGAAGGTCAGGAAGTGAAGGTCAAGCTGCTGGGCTTTGATGATCGCGGCAAGGTACGCCTGTCGATGAAGGTCGTCGATCAGGAGACCGGCGAAGAGATCAAGAAGGAAGACGCTGAGTAAGCGCCTCTTTTCTGACAGTTGGAAAGCCCCGGTGGAAACGCCGGGGCTTTTTTTGTGGCTGATTTTCAGGGGTGGAAAAGCCTTCAGAAGGCTTTTGGGAAAACTCTTCTGAAGAGTTTTCAGCGCTCACAGCCCGCTCGCGCGCTCGTTACCGAAAACACGCAAGACCTTCTAACGTCACTGTGATGTGCTTTTTTGCACATATGCCATGATCAACCTGCGCGTTTTCAGCATGGGGTGAACAGACCATATCCAGTGCATCGGAAGGCAAACACTTCCACCGAAATAACTGAACACTACACACTGAAAGGACTAAGACCATGACACGCTTCGCACTTATCTCCGCCCTGATCCTCGGCGCTTCGGCTCCGGCTTTTGCCGCTGACGTCAACCTGGGCGTCACCTCGCCCGCAGAGGTTGCCGACCAGCACGATCTGGGCAGCGACTTCCGCGCTTCCAACGATCTGGGCAAAACCTCCCCCGCTGAGATCGCCGGTACCGACTTCACATCGAATGGCGATGTGCTTTCGACCCAGAACCTTGAAACGCTGCGCCTGCTGGGTGTGACCTCTGCCGCTGAGATCGCAGCCGCTCAGCGCTAAACCTGATACCGCGCGCTTTGGAGCACTGCTTTTTGGGCGCGCGCGCAACGCACTATCGTCCCCTTCAAGAATAGGTCAGCTGACCTGATCCAGGTGCGTTGTGGGAAACCGGTTCTGACCTTCGGGTCAGGGCCGGTTTTTTCGTTTGAGCGGCTTTTTGCCAGTACAATCTGACGGCGTCACAGAACGGTTACACTCCCGTCACACGGTCTTTGTGGAATCGGTCCAATTACGGCGCCGGTTCACCCGGAAACCGGTGAAGACGAGCAACCCATTTTTCCAAAGAGGAAGCTGCCCATGTCGCGTGATGACATCATCAACGATCCTGAATACGGCAATAAAGCCGAAGCCTTTGAGGCCTTTGACGACATCCCCACAAACCCCCATCTGGACAACACCATCGGCGCTGTGATCAGCCGCCGCTATGGCCGCCGCGATATGCTGCGCGGCATGCTGGGTGTGTCTGCGGCAACCGCTTTGTTCGGCACCTCCGCGATGGTGGCCCCCAAGCAAGCCGCTGCCATGAGCGCGGAGAGCCGTTACAAGTTTGACGAACTGGCCTGGGGCAACGACACTGAGCATCACATCGCTGACGGCTATAACGCCGATATCCTCGTGCGCTGGGGCGACCCGATCACCGCCGATGCGCCTGAGTTCGATGTGATGAACCAGACGCCAGAGGCGCAATCCAAGCAGTTTGGCTACAACAACGACTATGTCGGCTTTGCCGAGATTGAGCCGGGCCGTGGTATGTTGTGCGTGAACCACGAATACACCAACGAGGAAGTGATGTTCCCCGGTCTGGGCCGTCAGGACCGCGCGGGCTTTGAGGGCATGACGAAAGAGCTGGTCGATATCGAGATGGCTGCTCATGGCGGATCGGTTTTCGAGATCGTCAAAGGCGAGGATGGCAAGTGGTCGGTCAACCGCGATAACCCCGCCAACCGCCGCATCACTGCCAATACCGAAATGACCATCGACGGCCCTGCCGCAGGTCATGACCGGATGAAGACCAGCTATGATGACACCGGTACCATGGTGCTGGGCACGATCAACAACTGTGCGGGCGGCATGACCCCCTGGGGCACCTATCTGATGGCCGAGGAGAACTTCCACGGTTATTTCTGGACCGACACAGTTGACGCCGATGGCGATCCAGATGTGTCCGCGCAGCCTGAAGCCGCGTCGATGGAGCGTTACGGTGTGCCGGGTCGTTGGTATGCCTGGGGTCAGTATCACGACCGTTTCAACATCGACAAAGAGCCTAACGAGGTGAACCGCTTTGGCTGGATTGTCGAGGTGGACCCGATGAACCCCGACGCCAAGCCCATCAAGCACACCGCTCTGGGTCGCTTCCGCCATGAGGGCGCTGAGACGACTGTCGCAAGCGACGGCAAGCTGGTGATCTATTCGGGCGACGACAACCGCTTTGACTACCAGTACAAATGGGTATCGGCCGAGGCTGTCACTGAAGAGAACTCGGTCTTCGGCTCCAGCCTGCTGTCAGACGGCACGCTCTATGTGGCGCGCTTTAATGAGGACGGCACGATCGACTGGCTGGCCCTGACCCATGGCGAAGGCCCGCTAACAGCTGAGAACGGTTTTGAAAGCCAGGCCGATGTCATGATCGACACGCGTCTTGCCGCTGACCTTCTGGGCGCAACGCCAATGGATCGCCCCGAAGATGCGCAACCGCGTGGCGATGGCACGGCCTATATTATGCTGACCAACAACACCCGGCGGAAACCCGATCAGGTGGATGCGGCCAACCCGCGTGCGGAAAGCTCTTTTGGCCACATCATCGAAATCAAGGAGGAAGGCGGCAACCATTCGGCCACCACAGGCACTTGGGATATCCTTGTGAAATGTGGTGATCCGACGATTGCTGAGGTGGGTGCCGAGTGGAACCCCGAGACGTCCGAGAGCGGTTGGTTCGGCTCGCCCGACAACTGCGCCATCGACGCGGACGGGCGTCTTTGGATTTCGACCGATCAGGGCTCCAATTGGGGCAAGACCGGCAAGTCCGATGGCCTTTATGCGCTGGAGACCGAGGGCGAGCTGCGCGGACACTCCAAGCTCTTCTTCCGTTGCCCGGTGGGCGGGGAGCTGTGCGGGCCCTACTTTGCCGACAACTCCCAGACGCTGTTCCTTGCGGTGCAGCACCCCGGCACGGATGGCAC
>JBCBAC010000039.1:0-7619 GCA_038532735.1 Pseudomonadota bacterium | reverse complement strand
TGCCTGTCTTCTTGTAAATCTGCGTCACCTTTGTGCGTCTCATCGAATGCGTGCCGTATGCGCTCGCCTCAAGGCCGATCGAAGTTACCCAATCCCGTACGATCCGCGCATATTGGCGGGTAGAGATGTGCAGGCGCTCATGAAATCGGCCCGGCCACAGATATTCGGAACCGACCATGAGCTCGTCTTCCATCCACTTCTCTACCGAGGCCCGAGTTCCTTCGGAGATTTCAAAGCGCACTGGTTTCTGGGTCTTGCTTTGCAACACCGATGCACGTTCTTTGATCTGGCCAGATGCCATAACGTCGACGACCTTCATCTTAACCAAATCGCAACCGCGCAGTTTGCTGTCGATCGCCATGTTGAAAAGCGCCAGATCACGATGGTTCTCCGCGAGCTCAAGTCTCACGCGGATTGCCCAGACATGTTTCGGCTTAAGGGGGCGCTTTTGGCCGACGATACGGCCTTTGTTCCAGGCTGGGCGCAGTGCGCGAATGGCTGGCAAGTTTGGTGTTTCCATGACTTATCCTCCGATTCGCCATGCCCTCCCAAAACGACAACCCGACGTTGACCAAGCCAGCATATCACAAGATGCTGCACTGACTCCGAAGTCCGCGAAGAGCCCCTTGTTCTAGATGCTGCGGAGTGCGCGAATGTCTGTTTTCAACAGAAGCTTCGACCAATAGCATCAGATAACATCCGACCCTTTCGGGGTTTGCCCGCGTGCTTTGGAAGCCAGTATTTATGTAGGAATAAGCAATGCTAAAGCTCTTGGTCGCCGTTTTCACAATTTTGACTCCGTCACTGGCGCATAGCGATGATGTAGCATCGATTAAATACTTGGCGGTCAACGGCCACACTCAAATCCAAGCGACAGGCGGTGCGACCGCGTCCACCCCGTTTGCCATAGCCTCTGTCGGCAAAACGATAACGTCGGTCGCATTGCTTAGATTGGCCGACCAGGGACAAATTGATCTCGATGCGCCCGCCCGCCGGTATCTGCCAATAGGCATGACCAATGCCTTGGGTGGGCTGGACGGCGTGACCGTGCGCCATCTCTTGACGATGACCAGCGGCCTTCCCGACTATCTGTATGATGACTACATCGATGCGGCACTTGCGGACCCCGACACATTCCAAGATGCGCATGTCGCCGTCAGTTTCGCTTACGGCGATGATACCTTATTTCAACCAGGAACAAATTTCGACTATTCCAACACCAATTTCGTGCTGGCCGGTATCGCCGCGGAGACTGCGACCGGACGAAGTTACGCAAGTGTCGTCACCAGGGAAGTCCTTCAGCCAGCAGGCATGTCAGATGCTTTTGTGTTCGGTTCTGTACCTCTACCACCCGATTTTCCGTCAGGCCACGAAGGCGACGATCACTATCGCGACTATTATCAAAACACGGGGTTTGGCGATGGTGGCGTTATTGCGTCGGCCCAGGATCTCGCAAATTTCTACCGCGCATTGTTCGTTGACCGATCCCTCTTATCCCCGGCTATGATGGACGCGTTGCTTCGTGATCCAATTGGTCAAGGATACGGTATGGGCCTTGAGATTGATGATATGACGATCGGTCATTCGGGCGGCGACCTGGGATTTTCTTCAGATGTGCGATTTGATACAAAAACAGGGATGATCGCGATAATTCTGGCGGCGCAAAGCGACGTCGATACGGATTGGGCTAGTGAGATGGTCAATGGTCAATAGAACGGATTGTGTCGGAGAGTTCCGCGATCCAGACATTTGGACAAACGCTGCAAACTCAACCTCCGTCCGCAGACTTCCAATTCGCTGGGTGCTCGATTTCGCACGCTTAGCGAATGTCTCCTCTGACAGGCCGCAGCTCAGCGTTCGGTACCGCCGTCGAACAGCAGCTATGGGCCGTCCCATTGCCGGTAGTGGGTGGTCTCAGAAATCGCTGTCTCAGTCCCAAATTTTTCGCTGCGGGTGCACCTCGCACCGATCTGATTGGGACGATCAAACGCCCGCACACCGCTGCGTGAAGACAGTCTGCAGGGCATCCTCAAAGGCACCTGCTATCTCAGGCTTGCGGCCCATATCCGGGATGAAATAGCCAAAGTCGATTTCCATGCGCGGTTCCCAGTCGATGAGGCGCACGTTGGCCTCCAATTCAGGGTCCAGCGCGATGGGGTCGGCGAATGTGAATCCCAGACCGCGCTGCACAAGCCGGTAGGCCGCCGATCCCGAAGACACCTCGTGAGCCACGTTGAGTTTTGCGCCGATCGCAGCGAGTTCCTGATCCGCGATCCGCCGGATCACGGTGGTATCGTCCAGCGCGATGTACGGCACGTCTGTGACATCTTCTGGGTGCAGGATCCTGCGCTCGGCAAGCGGATGGCTCTTCGCGATAGCGACCTTCAGTGGAACCGTGCCAAGCTTGAACGGCGTTGGCCGGTCGATGGGCAGGGGAAGTGCTGTCACGCCGACATCGTAGCGGTCGTTCGTCATGCGGCGTCCCAAGTCGCGGCGGGGGTGTATTTCCAGCTTAACCGGTTGCGTCGCGAAAGCGTCTCGCAAGAGCGCGATGGCCGGAATGATGAGGCCATTGACGATGCGCGTTTGCGCGACAATCCGGAAAGGCTCCGGCGCGCTCGATTGTATCTGTTGCATGAACTGCGGCAGGGCATCGATCTGCGACAGGATGCGCAGTGCCTCGGGGTAGAACCGCTCGGCCTCGCCTGTCGGGATCAGGCGGCGGTTCTCGCGTCGAAAAAGTGAGACATCGAACTCCTCTTCCAGCAGTTGCAGGAGGCGGCTCGCTGCTGACTGGCTGAGGTTCATCGTGCCAGCGGCGCGCGCGAGCGTTCCTTCCTCCATCACTAGTGCAAACACTCTCAGGCTGCGTAGGTTCATTCTTCGAAATTCTCGATGTATAGTTTCGATAATTGAGTTTTTTTCTTACTTCCGAAATGCAATACGGTCCATCGAAGAATGAAAAAGCGTCGGTCGATGGCACCGATGCACCGTGGGAGGACATCATGAAAAGACGCGAATTCATCAGGACAAGTATGTCTGCAGCAGCGGCTCTGGCGGCAGGCCCGGCTTCGGCCGAGTGGAACCCACGGCGGTCGATCAACGCCATCCTGCCGTATTCCGCTGGCGGTGGGACGGATGCGCTGGCTCGGGCGGCGGCCGCGTCGGCCGAGGGCATCCTGCCGGTGCCTTTGGTCATCGTGAACAAGCCCGGTTCATCCGGCATTACTGGAGCCACCGAAGCCGCGGCGGCCCGGCCCGACGGCAACACGGTGATGGTCACCTCGGCCGGGTCGTTTCTGCTGACGTCGATGCTGCGCGAGACCGACGTGAACCCGTTCGAAAGTTTCGAAATCATTGCCCAGATCGGCAACCTGACCCCGGCGGTAATCGTTCCCGCGGCCAGCCCGTTCCAGTCGGTGCAAGACCTCGTAGACGCGGCGCGCGCAAATCCGGGCAGTCTGCGATGGGCGCATAACGGGCGTGGTGGCTTCCACCAGGTCGCAGGTCAGAGCTTTCTCAACCGCAACGGATTGGAGGCTCAGGACGTGCCGTTCAAAGGCGGAGGCCCGACCCGGGCTGCGGTCATCGGCGAACAAGTCGATTTCGCCTTCGTCGGCATCCAGCAGGCCGCGGGCTTCGAGAACGAGTTGCGCGTGCTGGCCCTTGTCGCGCCCGAGCGTGACGCAATCCGCGACGATGTGCCGACCTTGGCCGAGCTAGGCTTTGACTACGTGGCTGTCTCGTCGCCCATCGTTTTCTTCGCGCCGAAAGGCTCCGATCCGGATATGATCTCTGGGATGGAGGCCGCATTGAAAGAGATCACGGAGACCGCGCAGTTTGCCGATCTCATGCGCGAACGCGGCAACGTGCCCGCTTTCCTCAGCGGGGCCGACACCCAAGCGCGACTGCGTCAGATGCAGATCGATACGCAGCCGGTCATTGATGCGCTGAAAGAGCAAGGCTAGGCCGAGTGATCCCAGGGTCTTCTCCCGCCCCTCGGGTGGTCGGTGTGGCGCTGATCCTCATAGGGATCGGCGCCACTGTCACCTCGATGGGCATTGCGTTGGATCAATACGGTCGCTGGGGCGCTCGAATTTTCCCACTGGCGGGTTCGCTTGCTCTCATAGTCCTGGGGGTGGTGGAACTGCGCAAAGCCGCGGTGCCTCGGCTCGACCGCAGGCATTGGCCAGCCATCGGAGCGCTGTTGCTGCTGTCGGTCGGATATATCTGGACGATCTCAGCGGTCGGTTATCTGATTGCAACCGCGGTCGCCGCGCCGCTTGCGCTGTGGATATTCGGCGTGCGAAATGCCCCGGGGTTGGCTGCTGCAGCGGTGCTAAGCCCGGCCATCTATCATCTCATGTTCTTCAAACTGCTTGGCGTCTTCCCACCGTTGGGAAGCTGGTTCGATCTGCTCGACGTGCTGGGAGGGTACTGAGCGCATGGACATCTTCCCGGCTCTTGCAAGCGTCATCTCTGATCCCATTTTGTTGGGCTGGGTCTTCCTGGCCGCCATTGTTGGGATGATCGTCGGCGCCATTCCCGGGCTAACCGCATCCGCAGCGATCGCAATGCTGCTGCCACTCACGTTCTATATGGAACCGTTGCCCGCGCTTGCTTTTCTGTATGTCATCGGCAAATCGGGGCGCTATGGCGGCTCCATCGCGGCGATCCTCTTCAATACGCCCGGCACCGCGGCCTCCGCAGCAACCCAGATCGACGGATACCCACTGGCGCGTCAAGGCAAGGCCAGCAAGGCGATGAAAGTCGCCACGATCTCGTCCGTCATCGGCGATTTCACCGGAGAGATCCTGTTGATCGTCGGGGTCGCGTGGATCGCGGCAGTGGCACTCAAACTCGGGCCGCCCGAGCTTTTTGCCGTCTATTTCGCGGCCTTCATCGTCATTGGCTCGGTGATCGGGAAGTCCGTGACGCGGGGGCTCGCCTCGGCGGCCCTTGGTGTGCTCGTCGCAATGATCGGCCTCGATCCGATCAGTTCGACCGAGCGGTTCACATTCGGCAGTTTCGACCTGTCGAACGGAATCGGCCTCGTGCCGTTGATGATCGGGATATTCGTGCTGGGTGAGGTCTTCGCCCAGGTCGAGGAACGGGGCAAGCCAACCAGCATGGTGGACGGCAGCGACGACCCTGCGCACAACACCCTGACCTGGGTCGAATACAAGCCTTGCCTGCCCCATGTCGCCCGGTCGTCCTTCATCGGCGCCTTCATCGGGATGTTGCCCGGCCTCGGCTCTGCCATCGCAGCCTTCGTGGCCTATGGTGAAGGCAAACGCCGCGCAAAGAACCCCGAGATGTGGGGGCAGGGGGCGCTTGAAGGCGTCGCCGCGCCCGAGGCGGCCAACAACGCCGTCAGCGGCCCGTCCATGGCCCCATTGCTGACGCTCGGCATCCCCGGTTCGACCATTGGTGCCATCCTGATCGGCGTCTTCCTGATCCACGGCATGCAGATCGGGCCAACGCTATTTCTGACAAGCAGCGATCTCGTCTACGCGCTCTTCGCCTGCGGGTTGATCGGTATCGTGATCTACGGGCTCATCGGCTATTACGGAGCGGCATTTGTTGGGCGGTTCATCACGCGCATTCCGACCAGGGTCCTGTACCCCGTTATCTTCCTGACGTCCTTCGTCGCGGCCTATACCTCGCGCGGCAACCTCTTCGATGTCTATGTCATGGTTGCGGCCGGGTTCGCTGGCTGGGCGATGCGCAAGCTCGATTTCAATCCGGCGGCCTTCGTCATTTCCTTCGTTCTTGCCGGTGGCGCGGAAGAGACGTTCCGCCAGGCACTTCTGCTGTCCGACAACGGGTTGATGATCTTTGTGACCCGGCCTGTCGCACTCCTGTTCCTGCTGATCGGCTTCACGGCGCTGTTCGTGCGGGTCCGCAGCCTGAACAGGCAAGCGCGGGCTCACGCCTTGAGGGACGCATGATGACCGCTCCGCTCACCGGCATCCGCGTGGTCGACTGGACCCATGTCCTGGCCGGTCCCGCCTGTTCCTATTACCTTGGGCTGCTCGGTGCCGAGGTCATCAAGGTCGAGCGCCCCGGTCGTGGAGACGCCATGCGCCATCGCGGCGGCACCGACAAGGCCCGTGCGGCCGAGGGCATCAGCACGGCCTACCTGACCCAGAGCGCGGGCAAGCAATCGCTGGCGCTCGATTTGGAGCACGAGGCGGGAAAGTCTGTCTTCGAACGGCTGCTGAGGTCCGCCGACGTCCTGGTCGAAAACCACCGCCCCGAAACGCTCGCCCGCCTCGACCTGAGTGAGGCCAGGACGCGTGCGATCAATCCACGGCTGATCCATTGTGCCATGACGGGCTACGGGCGCGACAACGAAATGTCCGGCGCACCAGCCTACGATGTGAACATTCAGGCCATCAGCGGTCTCATGGCTCTGACCGGCACGACCGAGACGGGCCCGCTCAGAACCGGTGCGCCCATCATTGATTATGCCACGGGTATGGCGGCCGCGATGGCGGTGATGGCCGCACTGATGCAGCGCGAGAAGACAGGGCAGGGGACCTTCGTGGATGTGTCCATGCTGGAAACGGCGTTCGCGCTTATGAGTTCGACAATCACGGACTACCGGCTCACCGGTACTGAACCGAAACCGCGCGGCAACGCCGCAAACAGCCGGTCTCCTTCATCGGGTGTGTTCGCTTGCGCAGAAGGGCATATCAGCCTCGGCGTCAACGAAGAGGCGCAGTTTCGCGCACTTACAAATGCCTTGGGTCGATCAGAGTGGCTGAGCGATCCGCGGTTCGCCAATCCGGCAGACCGCAGCCGCAATGGCGCCGAATTGGGGCGGGCGATTGCCGATGTACTGAGCGACCGTTCCGCCGACGAGTGGGAAAAAACCCTGATGGCGGCTGGCGTCCCATGTGCGAAACTCCGTACGCTTTCCGAGGCACTTGAGCTTGCACCGTCGAAGGAACGCGCTTTCACAAGCCGCGGCCCGGCTGGGTTCTGCGGTTTGCCATTTGCCATGCACGGCATAGCAGATCAAAGCGCCGCGGAACCGCCACAGACACTTGGATCTGGAACACATGATGTCCTCATCGCGCTTGGCTACACCCATAATGAGATACAAGCGCTAGCCGACCAAGGTGCCGTGATGAAAGGTTGGTGATTATTCTAGTCGTAGATTTCCGCTTTGCGAAAGCTGCACCGCGGCGACCGCCACTTAAATCGGTGTCCGCTTGGTGCCGTCCAAGAAGGTGACCAAGGCTCCGACAATGCAGATGTTGGACAAGCTCCGATGGCGGCTCAGAGCCCACAGCGGCAGTCTCAAAATCTTGCTGCGCGCTCGGAGCGTGAGAATTGCGGTATGAGAGAAATACATTGTGCTGCAGCACGGCAGAGAGAACAGTCTTAGGTGTGATTTGTGGCGCGGTACAAAGACTTATGTTACCTTGGATTCTGCCGCGTACTTCCTTGCTCTCTCGCTCCATTGATGAACCCCAACAGGTCCGCCTGAAAGTACCGCCCGGTCGTCGGGTCGTAGTCCCTGACCTGCTCCCCTGAAATGTCCTCGATTTGAGGTTAGCCTGTTCTCCAACTGAGGAGACAGACGATGAAGAGAAGCCGTTTCAGCGAAG
>JBCBAC010000038.1:0-8916 GCA_038532735.1 Pseudomonadota bacterium | reverse complement strand
TGCGGGGCAAGGTGGCCGCGCATGTGACCCGGATCAAGGAAGAAAACGGGATCACGCCGGGCTTGGCCGTGGTGCTGGTCGGGGAGGACCCGGCGTCTCAGGTCTATGTGCGCTCGAAGGGGAAAATGACCGTCGAAGTGGGCATGAAGTCGGTGGAGCATCGGCTGGAGGCGGACACGTCGGAAGAGGCGTTGTTGGCGTTGATCGCGGAGTTGAATGGCGATGCGAGTATTCACGGCATTCTGGTGCAATTGCCGCTGCCGGGGCATCTGGACGAGGATCTGGTGATCAACTCGATTGATCCGGCCAAGGATGTGGACGGGTTTCATATCAGCAATGTGGGTCTGCTCGGGACAGGGCAGAAGAGCATGGTGCCGTGTACTCCGTTGGGGTGTCTGATGATGCTACGGGATCATCATGGGTCATTGAGCGGGATGGATGCGGTTGTGATCGGGCGCAGCAATATCGTGGGCAAGCCGATGGCGCAGCTGTTGCTGGGCGATAGCTGCACGGTGACGATTGCGCATTCGCGGACAAAGGATTTGCCGGATGTGGTGCGGCGCGCGGATATCGTTGTGGCGGCTGTCGGACGACCTCAAATGGTGCCGGGCGACTGGATCAAGCCGGGGGCAACAGTGATTGATGTGGGCATCAACCGGATCGAGAAAGAGGGCGGCGGCACGCGGTTGGTCGGCGACGTGGACTACGACAGTTGTGCTGCTGTGGCAGGGGCGATCACGCCGGTGCCGGGCGGCGTGGGGCCGATGACAATTGCATGCCTGCTGGCCAATACGCTGACGGCGTGTTGCCGCGCGCATGGGTTGGTGGAGCCGGAAGGGCTGACGGCCTAGCGGTCGGGGTAAAGCCGTTCGAGGGCCTGAACTAGTTTTTGCAAGTCGGCCGCGTAGAAACCAGCAGCGTTCAGGCAGTTGGTTTCCAACAGCTTCAGCCCTTCAGGCGTTCGGCAGATGTCGATGACGTACGCCTCAGCATAGTGGGGATTGGCCTTCACAAGTGTCTTCGCGAAAGCAAGCGCATCGTCGTCGATCTGCGGCTTGTAAATCACGCGGGTCCTTTGTTTATAGAGCGACGCGGTCACGATTTGATCGTCGACGACCCACAGCCGCCATTCGGTCAGGATCCGTGCGGGGCGTGTCAGCATCAGCTCTGAATCGTGCCGGAGAGACCCCTTTGGGATGTCTTCTTTTTTCAAGGTAAGCACGGCTTTCGCCATCTCGATGATTTGTGCGGCAGAGCGGACGCTACCGGGCGTTTCCTTGCTGTCATCGACCGGGCGGAGGAACCAATCCCGCTTATCCCCGGCGAGCTGTCCTGGGATATCTTGCAAGCTCAGAAAGATCGCCTCCGGGCCGTTCAGCATGAAGGGCTGCCAGGATAATTCATGCACGAAAGGACGGATCTTGAAGACACCCGGATGCAGCTTGTTGGCGGCCGCGTATCGCCACAAGCTATAAGATCCGAAGAGGATCACCGGCTTGTCGGGATCAATGTCCGGCTTCGGCACCAGGTTGCCCACAAAGGGGACCACCTTGTGTGAGGAATAAGGGATCGATAGATGCTCTAGCGTTTCAGCCAGTTTGAGCGTGTCTTCAAATTCCTGAAGCAACCATTGCATTGGAGAGCCTGTCTTTTTTCCAACGGCATATAGCAGTGCGACTATTGGAGAAAGAGAGGTTTCCTTGCGGTCTTCGCTGCTGGCGAGGGCCTGGATCAGATCCGGGGCATGGGGACGTTGGGGTTTCAACAAAATAGGGTGCTTTGGGAAACATGCCCTTACGGTGTTTTCTTCGAAATCACCTTATGAGGCCCGCGTTTCTAGCGAAACGCTTGGTGGAGCCTAGGGGAGTCGAACCCCTGACCTCTTGCATGCCATGCAAGCGCTCTCCCAACTGAGCTAAGGCCCCAATAGCGCGGTCTTTAGGCAAGGGCGCGGGGGAGATCAAGTGAAAAATCCCCGCGCTCTGGACCTGAGTTAGCTGTCGTCGTCATCTGCTGCGACATCGGCGATCTCGTCGAGCGAGACATCATCGTTGTCATCGTCATCATCCAGCAGATCATCGTCGAGCTTCACGTCTGCGGCGTCATCCTCGTCGTCGAGCACTTCGACATCATCTGCGATGTCCTCTTCCTTGGCCTTCTTGCTGGCCGGATCGGCCTTGTCGGCGACCATGGTGCGGTTCTTGCTGACGTCGATGGTCACGACCTCGCCCGTGTAGGGGCTGACGATCGGGTCTTTGTTCAGATCGTAAAACCGTTTACCGGTTGTCGGGCAAAGGCGCTTTACGCCCCACTCTTCTTTGGGCATGGGAATCCCTTTCGTATCCGTCATTGCGGTGATCGACGCCAACTGCCACAGCTTGAAAGCGGTGTCAAAGCCAATTGAAAGGAAGCTAAGGAATGTGGGGCAGAGCCTTGCCGACAGAGCTGATTTTGCCGGGCCCCCCGGTGGTGGCGGTGGCGCTGAAACGCTCGGCCCGGGCGAAGCGGTTGTCGCTGCGCGTCTCGGGGCTGGACGGGCGCGTGTCGCTGACGCTGCCGCCGCGGGTGCCGCTCCACGAGGCGGAGGTATTCTTGCGTGAGAAGGAGGCTTGGCTGCGGGAGGCACTGGCGCGCAATCCTGATGTGGTTTGTGTCGCGCCGGGCGTAGAGGTTCTGCTTCAGGGCGCGACGCATCAAGTTGAGGTGGCTGCGGTAAAGGCTGTGCGGGTTGAAGGGGACCGACTGCTTGTTCCAAGCCGCACGCCAGAGCGAACGGGCGCGCGGGTTGAGGCGTTCCTGAAACTGCAGGCGCGGCAACGGTTGCAGGCGGCGAGCGATTTTTATGCAGAGAAGCTAGGGCGGCCTTACGGGCGGCTGACCTTGCGCGATACGCGCTCGCGCTGGGGCTCCTGTTCGGCTGAGGGGAACCTGAATTACTCGTGGCGTTTGATCATGGCGCCGGTGGAAGTGCTGGATTACGTGGCCGCCCATGAGGTCGCGCATTTGGCCGAGATGAACCACAGCCGAGCGTTCTGGGATGTGGTCATGCAGCTTTACGGACCATATGCGGCGCCGCGGGGATGGTTGCGCACTCATGGGGCTGAACTGCATCGGTATCGCTTCACAGATTGACCTTCTTGGCATTTGTGATCACATTTGAAGGATGTTGATCCAAGCCCGCTCCGAACCCACGACGGCATCCCATGACCGGGTGTACCGGTCTTTGCGCACCAAGATCATGCATGGAGAGGTTTTGCCCGGTCAGGCGATGACCTTGCGCGGGATCGGTAAGGAATACGGCGTGTCGATGACACCTGCGCGCGAGGCGGCACGGCGGTTGGTGGCGGAAGGGGCGTTGTCGCTGTCCTCCTCAGGCCGGGTGTCGACGCCAGAGTTGAGCAACGAGCGGATCGAGGAATTGGCCGCCTTGCGCGCGCTCATCGAGCCGGAACTGTCGAGCCGCGCCTTGCCGCGGGCGCATATGGCGCTGATCGAGCGGCTGGAGACGATCAACGGTGCGATTGGCACCGTGATCGCGCGTGGGGATGCGGTGGGCTATATTCGCACCAATCTGGAGTTTCACAGGACGCTTTATCTGCGCGCCCAAGCACCTGCGATGCTGGCCACGGCAGAGACGATCTGGCTGCAATTGGGCCCGACGATGCGCGCGCTTTATGGTAAATTGCGGCGGACAGAGCCGCCCATGCATCATAGGTTGATTATTGCCGCGCTGAAGGCGGGCGATGAGCCGGGTTTGCGTTTGGCGGTGCGTACGGATGTAACGGCAGGGCTGAAAATGCTGGCCGGGTAGGGGGCGCCGCCCCCTCTGGCTTCGCCATTCACCCCCAAAGGTATTTTTGCACAAAAGAAGGGGGCGGCGGGCGTTAAGGTTAATAGCTCGACTTGTCGGGATTTTGCTTGCCGCCGTTAGGGTCCGCTTAGAGGACGGTATGCGATGTCCGATCCAAATGCACTTGGAAAGGATGTTGTGTGAGAATTCTGGTATTGAGCGTGGCGCTGATGAGCGTCTTGATGGGGTGCGCGCAAAAAAGCGATAAGATCGGGGCGACCTATGTCTCGACCCTTGAATATGAGCCTTACAATTGCCGCCAACTGGCAGCTGAGGCTGGGCGGATCAGCAGCCGGGCTGCGGAATTGGCGGGCGTGCAGGATAAGCAGGCTCAAAGCGATGCGATTGCCACAGGAGCTGCGATTGTTCTGTTTTGGCCCGCTGCGTTTTTCATTGGGGGCAACAAGACCAATGCCGCGGAACTGGCGCGGTTGAAGGGCGAGCTGGAAGCGATTGAGAAGGCGAGTATTCAGCGCGATTGCGGCATTGAGTTTCGCAGGTAGGGGTATGGTGGTCGCTTTGACCTTGGCATTGAAAAGCGGCGCCTTGATTGAGTGAGCGCCGCTTTGAGATGTCTTGAAGCAGTTCGCGCTTAGCTGTGGATTGGGCCGTCACCGCAGGCGAGGGCGGCTTCGCGCACGGCTTCCGAATAGGTCGGGTGCGCGTGGCAGGTGCGGGCGAGGTCTTCGGCGGCGGCACCGAATTCCATCGCGACGCAGATTTCGTGCAGGAGATCCCCTGCCATTGGGCCGATGATGTGCGCGCCCAAGATGCGGTCGGTGGTTTTGTCGGCGAGGATTTTGACGAAACCATCGGCGGCGAAATTGGCTTTCGCGCGGCCATTGCCCATGAAGGAGAACTTGCCGACCTTATAGGCACGCCCTTGTTCTTTCAGGGTTTCTTCGGTTTCGCCGACGCTTGCGACCTCGGGGTGGGTGTAGATCACACCGGGGATGACGCCGTAGTTCACGTGGCCGTGCTGACCCGCGATGGCCTCTGCCACGGCCATGCCTTCGTCTTCGGCTTTGTGGGCCAGCATTGGGCCTTCAATGGCATCGCCGATGGCGTAGATGCCTTTGACATTGGTGCTCCACTGGGCGTCGGTTTTGACCTGACCGCGTTCGGTCATGGCCACGCCGAGGGCGTCGAGGCCGAGGCCGTCGGTGTAGGGTTTGCGGCCTGTGGAGACGAGAACGGTGTCGGCGTCGATGGTGTGCTCGCTATCATCCTTGCGGAGTTTGTAGGTGACTTTGGCCTTGGTTTTGGTGGCTTCGACCGATTGGACGGCGGCGCCGAGGGTGAAGCTAAGACCTTGTTTGGTCAGCAGTTTCTGGAAGGTGCGCTGCACTTCGGCGTCCATGCCGGGGGTGATAGCGTCGAGGAATTCGACGACCTGCACTTCGGTTCCGAGACGGGCGTAGACGGAGCCCAGTTCCAGCCCGATCACGCCTGCGCCGATCACGACCATTTTCTTAGGGATCTTGCCAAGCTCAAGCGCGCCGGTGGAGGTGACAACGACCTTTTCGTCGATCTCGATCCCCGGAAGTGAGGACGGCTCGGAGCCTGTCGCAATGACGATATGCTTTGCCTCATGGACCTCGTCGCCGACCTTGACCTTGCCGGCCTCAGGGATCGAGCCCCAGCCCTTCAGCCAGTCGATCTTGTTCTTTTTAAAGAGAAATTCGATGCCCTTGGTGTTCTGCTCGATCACCTCGTCCTTGTAGGTGAGCATTTGTTTCCAGTCGACGGAGGGGCTTTTGCCCTTCAGGCCCATCTTGGCGAAGTTATGCTCGGCTTCGTGCAGCATGTGCGACGAATGCAGCAGCGCCTTGGAGGGGATGCAGCCGATGTTCAGGCAGGTGCCGCCAAGCGTCTCGCGGCCTTCCACACAAGCGGTTTTGAGGCCCAGTTGGGCGCAGCGGATGGCGCAGACATAGCCGCCGGGGCCGCTGCCGATTACGATGACGTCATAGTTGGCCATTTGGGTCTCCTGGGGTCGGAATTTGGCGTATGGTTTGGATACGGGTTGGATGCAGATCCGATATGTATTGGATATGTATCGGCATGCGGATCATATCAGCGCCGCCACGATCATCGCTCCGCTGGCGAGCCAGCCAACGGCGAAGAAGACGGAACGCCACGGCACCCATCCAAAGGCATAGGCCGGGATGTAGAGGATGCGGGCGGCGAGATAGGTCCAGGCGCAGGCGGCGGTGAAGCCGGTGCCGCTGTCTGAGAGGGTCACGACGATCACAGCGAGGGTAAAGAGGATCAGCGCCTCGAAATGATTGCTGAGCGCACGGTGCAGGCGGGCGGTGCGGGTGCTGAGCTGCTCGACCATCGGTTTTTTCATCCGGTCGGCATCGCGGGGCGACATGGTTTTGCCGACGCCCAGTTCAAGATTGGCGGGCACGGCCATTAGGACGAATTGCACCATCTGCAGGAGGCCCGCGAGGGCGAGGACGGTCAGTTCGGGCGTCATTTGACCTGCACCCGTTCGTGGCGGAACCATTTGGCGATGCCCCAGAGGCCGACGCAGGCGAGGAGTGCGTTGAGGTAGGTGGCGAGGGAAGCCATGTTCTGCGGGGCGGTGAGCGCGGAGGCGATCATCGCAAGGCAGAAGAGCGCGAAGAGGCCGCCCATCAGGGGGTTGGCGGATTTGAGGCCGACGCGGAGGGCCAGCAGGATCGCAAGGTCAATGGCGGCGGTGATGAGTTGTCCGTTGGTAGCGGCGTCGGGCATCACAAAGCGCAGCACGGCGGCCATGACGAGGCCGACGACCGAAACGATCAGCATGTAGCGGAGGGCTGTGAGGGCGACGGTCATTTGATCTCAATCCAACTCTTCGACGCTAGTGATCCGATCTTCAACAATCGCTTCGATCAGTCCGTCTATGTTTGGGAGCCGTTTATCCTTAAGATGCATCATTTCTAGAGCACCACTTGGTATCGAGGCTTGGCTATCGTTTGAAACTGACTGAAGTTCTTTAAGCAGATTAACTTTGAGCAAAGCGATTTCGACTTCTTTTTTGTCACGTTCCAGTTTGCGATCAGGTCGCTCCATCCACTTTGTTATCACGAATTGGATGAATTCCCGCATCTCTCTCAGAGCGGCTGCAACACCAGCAAGATCAGTTGAGCCAGGAGATGCGAATTGGACTTTGTTGATGGTCAAAGAGTAGTCAGTCGAGCGACGTGAAAAAAAGGACGCATCAGCATAGACCTGATCCAAGAAAATGCTTCTTTGAGAAAGTATGCTATAAAACGAATGTAACTCATCCAGTGACCGAAAGAAGTCAGCGAAATCGGCCGCATCCCACCTCCCGTCGATATGTATTCTTAGTGTCATACGCTTCTTTCAAATAGAAACTTGGATGAACTGCGATCGGTTTTGCGAAAAAGCTCTGTCTTGAATTGAGGGCGGGTTGGAAACCCGCCCCCACAAAGCCTGACTTCTAGCCCAACGCTTGTTTACAGATCCATCAACAAGCGACGCGGATCCTCGAGCGCTTCCTTAACCCGCACCAAGAACGTCACCGCCCCTTTGCCGTCCACGATCCGGTGGTCGTAGCTTAGCGCCAGATACATCATCGGGCGGATTTTGATTTCTCCACCCACGACCATCGGGCGGTCTTGGATTTTGTGCATGCCCAAAATCCCCGATTGCGGAGGGTTCAGGATGGGCGAGGACATCAGGGAGCCGTAGACGCCTCCGTTCGAGATGGTGAACGTGCCGCCCTGCATTTCGGCCATCGACAGTTTGCCGTCGCGGGCGCGTTTGCCTTTCTCACCGATGGCTTTTTCGATATCGGCGAAGCTCATCGCGTCGGCGTCGCGGATCACGGGGACGACGAGGCCGGTGGGCGTGCCGGCGGCGATGCCCATATGGACAAAGTTCTTGTAGACGATGTCGGTGCCGTCGATTTCGGCGTTGACCTCGGGGACCTCTTTCAGCGCGTGGCAGCAGGCCTTGGTGAAGAAGGACATGAAGCCCAGTTTCACACCGTGCTTCTTGAGGAACATGTCCTTGTATTCATTGCGGAGCGCCATCACCTCGGTCATGTCGACCTCGTTATAGGTGGTGAGCATCGCGGCGGTGTTCTGGCTGTCTTTCAGGCGCTTGGCGATGGTCTGGCGCAGGCGGGTCATCTTCACGCGCTCTTCGCGGGAGGCATCATCGGCAGAGACCGGGCCGCGCGGAATCGACGCGGGCGCAGGCGCTTCGGCCTTGGGGGCGGAGAGCGCGTTCAGGACGTCTTCCTTCATGACGCGGCCATCGCGACCGGTGCCTGTGACCTGATCGGCGCTTAGGCCTTTTTCGGCCATCAATTTCTTGGCAGATGGCGCGTCTTCGACGTCTTTGCCATTGGCGGGCGCGGCTGCAGGCGCGGGGGCTGCGGCGGCGGGGGCCGCTGCGGCAGCGGCACCAGAGCCAGAGATCACGCCCAGCTTGGCGGAGGCATCGACGGTTGTGCCTTCGGCGGCGGTGATTTCCGTGAGGACACCGGCGGCGGGGGCGGGGACCTCCACGCTGACCTTGTCGGTTTCCAGCTCGCAGAGCATTTCGTCTTGCGCGACGCTGTCGCCCACGGCTTTGAACCATGTGGAGACGGTCGCCTCCGTCACGCTTTCGCCAAGGGTGGGGACCATCACGTCAACCGCGTCGCCGCCTTTGGAGGCGTCGGCCTTGGCTTGAGGTCCCGGCTCTGCGGCCGGGGCGGGGGATGCATCCGCGCTTGCGCCTTCGGAGATGGAGGCCAGCAGCGCGTCAACGCCCACGGTCTCGCCTTCGGCGGCGACGATTTCAGACAGGGTGCCAGCGGCGGGGGAGGGAACCTCCACCGTGACCTTGTCGGTTTCCAGCTCGCAGAGCATCTCATCGACGGACACGGTATCGCCGGGCTTCTTGAACCAGGTCGCGACAGTGGCTTCGGTGACGCTTTCGCCCAGTGTGGGCACGCGGACTTCGGTGGACATGGCTTATTTCCCTTCCATGGTCAGCGCGTCATTCACGAGCGCTGCTTGTTGTGCTTTGTGCTGGCTGGCCAGACCCGTGGCGGGCGAGGC
>JBCBAC010000037.1:0-9099 GCA_038532735.1 Pseudomonadota bacterium | reverse complement strand
GTGTCGATCTATGACAGCGGGTTCATGCTGGGCGACGGCATGTGGGAGGGGATGCGCCTTTACGATGGGGTTTGGGCATTCTTTGACGAGCATATGGACCGGCTCTTTGACAGCTGTAAGGCGGTGTCGCTTGAGATCGGGATGACCCGCGCTGAGGTGCAGGGCGCCCTGATGGCACTGGCGGAGGCGAACGGGATGGTGACGGATGTGCATTGCCGTCTGATGGTGACGCGCGGGGTGAAGGCGCGCCCGTTTCAGCATCCGTCGCTGTCGCGGTCCGGGCCGACGGTGGCGATCATCATGGAGCATTCGAAGCCTGCGGAGCGGGTGCAGGAGCGCGGCATCCGGTTGGCGACGGTGCCGCAGGTGCGCGGGCTGCCGATGGCGCAGGATGCGAAATATAATTCGCATTCCAAGCTGAACTGCGTGATCGCGTGTTTGCAGGCGGAAAAGGCGGGGGCGGATGAGGGGTTGATGCTGGACCCGCATGGGTTCGTGAATACGACCAATGCGTGCAACTTCTTTATCGTGAAAAAGGGGGCGGTTTGGACCTCCACCGGGGATTACTGCATGAACGGGGTCACACGGCAGAAGGTGATTGATCTGTGCCGCGCGAATGGGATCCCGGTGTTTGAGCGGAATTATTCGCTGTTCGACACCTATGCTGCTGATGAGGCGTTTTTGACGGGTACGTTTGGGGCTCAGACGCCGGTGGCGGAGATTGACGGCAAACCGATCGGGGATGGCGGCGCGGGGCCTGTGACGCGGCAGATCAGAGGGTTGTATAAAGAGCTGATCGCGGAGCATGTGACCGACATGCGCTCCAGCGGCTGACGAGCGCCTAATTCAGTGGCAATTCTGTGATCAAAAAAGGCCAGAGTAGGCTTTTTCGTGTCTCTTTGATGAAGAACCCCAAAAAAGCCACATAAACGGACGATTTTTGTCTAACTTGCTAACACATCATACAACTATGGCGCGATAAATTTGATCGCTTACCACTTTGAAGAACCAGTTGGTAAGCCTTCCAGAAAACGCCTCATCCGCGACAGTCGCGGGCCAGTTCGTGAGCGTACCAGTGAACTCATTGTGGCCTGTTTCCGAGTGAAGCCAAAGGGTGAAATGCCCGGCTGACTGTGTGATTTATCACGCAAAATCAGTATGATGCAGGCTCAACCTGATCTGATGAACGTATAAAGCCGAGGGTAAAACAATGCACAGCAACATTCTGCCATTCCCGTCACGTCAAACATCTGTTTGCAACACCGCTCCACGCAAACAGTCGGGCGAAATCATCTCATTGTCCGAATATCGAAGCCGCGCGCGCAAGTTGCGCACCGCGAATTGTGTTTATTTCGTGTCCCGTGTTCTGGCGCAGCCGGAAGGATGTACGGCCGCCTGACGCCACGCGACCTGATAGCAACACGACCAAATCCAATCTGCCCACCACTCACCCACCAAGGAGACTACAAATGTCTGCAACCAATCTCGTCGATCTCGCCCGCGAACGCCGTATCCGGGCCTTGGCGACACTTGAACATCGTGTGGATAACCTCTTCTACATCGCGGACGAGAAGATGCGCCGCCAAGATCGCCGTCGCCCGACACCGCTTTTCGTGACAGTGCGTAAGACCGCGCCGGTCTTGTCGCTGGTACACGATATGGACCGCAAAGCCGCCTAACATACGCACTAGGTAAAGATCTGTCGTGGGGGCAGGCAGAGGCATGGGCCGCGAAATCGGCCCATGCCTTTTTTGCGATAAGGCTGGCATGACTGAACACTACGGTTTACTTCTATGTAAGACTCTCTAACTTTACCCAAAGCCAGGGAGGTTGCCATGAAGCTGAAGGTCAACGGAACCGAGCATGAGGTGGATGTCGAAGAGGACATGCCACTGCTTTGGGTGCTGCGCGATGAGTTGGGCATCACAGGGCCGAAATACGGCTGCGGAATCGCACAATGCGGGGCCTGCACTGTGCATCTGGACGGGGTCGCGGCAAAGTCCTGCCAGATCTGGGCCGTGGACGCCGAAGGGGCGGAAATTACGACAATCGAAGGGCTCGGCACCCTGGAAGCGCTGCATGCAGTGCAAGCAGCCTGGGTCGAGCATCAGGTCGCGCAATGCGGCTACTGCCAGTCTGGCCAGATCATGCTGGCGGCGTCCTTGCTGGTCGACAGTCCCTCCCCCACAGATGAAGAAATCGACGATGCGATGTCGGCCAATCTGTGCCGCTGCGGCACCTATCCGCGTATCCGTGCGGCGGTGAAGACGGCCGCGGCCAAGCTGCAGGAGGCGTGAAGATGGGACGTTTGGGAAAGATCGCACGACGGACGTTTCTGATCGGCTCGGCTGCCGTGTTGGGTGGCGTGGCCTTTGGCGTCTACACTTACCGCAAACCGGCGGAGAACCCGCTGGAGGAGGGTCTGGCGCAGGACGAGGCGGCGCTGACGCCTTATGTCAAGATCACTGCGGACGGGATCACACTGATCACGCCGCGGGCGGAAGTCGGCCAAGGGGCCTATATGGTGCAGGCCGCGCTGATCGCGGAGGAGCTGGATGTGCGGCTGGATCAGATCACCGCTGATCCGGGTGTGCCCTCGGCGGCCTATTATAATGGCACGGTCGCCGCCGAAGGGTTCCCGTTGGCCGCGACCGATGACGGGTTGCTGGCGCGCACCGGACGTGGTGCTGCGGATGTCGCGGGCAAGCTGCTGGGGCTGCAATTGACCGGCGGCTCGTCCACCGTGCCGGATGCGTTTGACAAGCTGCGCGTGGCAGGCGCGGTGGCGCGGGCGACGTTGCTGCAAGCGGCCAGCGAGGAGACCGGGACCGTGGTGGAGCAATTGCGCACCCGTGACGGCGCGGTGCTGCTGCCTGATGAGACGGCGCTCCCCTACACGGCGCTGGCGGCAACAGCCGCTGGGATCGCGCCTGTGCAGGAGGTGACGCTGAAAGACCCGTCAGAGTGGCGCTATATCGGCAAAGAGATGCAGCGCATTGATATTGTGGCGAAATCTACCGGGACGCAGACTTACGGCATTGATCTGCAGATGGACGGGATGGTCCATGCGACGGTGAAATGTAATCCGCGGATCGGGGGCGAGATGCTGTCCTATGATGCCTCGGAGGCGGAGGCGATGCGCGGTGTGAAGCGGGTTGTGCCGATCACCGGCGGGATCGGCGTTCTGGCCGACAACACCTGGCGCGCCTTTCGCGCGGCAGAGGCCGTGGCCTGCACCTGGGCCGAAGCGCCCTACCCGCCCGAGATGGATGGCATGTGGGAGGCCGTGGCCGCGAGCTTTACCGAAGATCGGCAGGACAGCCGCTTCAAGGATGAGGGCGACGTGGACGCAATGGAGGCGTCGGTCGAGGCCGAATACCGCATCCCCTATCTCGCCCATGCCCCGCTGGAGCCGATGACGGCGACGGTGCTGCTGGATGGCGGGCGGCTCGATATCTGGACCGGCACGCAAATCCCGCGCTTCATGCAGGTGAATGCGGCCAAGCTGGCGGGGCTGGATGCCGCGCAGGTGCACGTGCATGTGCTGACCTCGGGCGGCAGTTTCGGGCGGCGGTTGGAGGATGATTACGTCCTGCAGGCGGTTGAGCTGGCGATGGCTGAACCCGGTGTGCCGATCAAGCTGACATGGTCGCGCGAAGAGGACATGGCCCATGATTTTCCGCGCCCCTTGCAGATGGCGCGGGCGCGTGGCGCGGTCGCAAACGGTCAAGTGACGGGGTTTGATCTGGGGATCGCAGCGCCTTCGGTCGCGGCGTCGCAATTGGCGCGACTGGGGCAGCCTGCGATGGGGCCAGATGTGGCGATCGTGGCGGGGGCCTGGGACCAGCCTTACAACATACCAGACTACCGGGTGACCGGGTACCGGGTGCCGCCGCTGGTGCCTGTCAGCTCATGGCGGTCGGTGGGAGCCTCGGGCAATGGCTTCTTGCATGAGGGCTTTCTGGATGAGTTGATCCATGTGGCCGGAGCCGATCCTTTGGAGGAACGCTTGCGGCTGTGCTGGCACGCGCCGTCACGGCGGGTGCTTGAGGCGGTGGGCGAGATGTCGGATTGGGGCAACGCTTTGCCCGAGGGACGCGGGCGCGGCGTGGCATTTACGCTGTCGTTCGGTGTGCCCACGGCGGAGGTTGTTGAGGTCACCGCGACGGACCGGGGCATCCGGCTGGACAAGGTCTATGTCGCCTGCGAGGTGGGCCGCGTGATCGACCCAGTGACGTTCGACAATCAAGTCAAGGGCGGCGTGATCTGGGGCCTGGGCCACGCGATGATGTCGGAGCTTACCTATTTCGACGGCATAGCGGAGCAGACAAACTACGACGGCTATCCGGGGCTGCGAATTTACCAGACGCCCGAGATCGAGGTGCGCGCGTTAGAGACGGATGCACTGCGCGGTATCGGCGAGCCGAGCGTGCCGCCTGCAGCGCCTGCTTTGGCGAATGCGATCTTCGCCGCGACCGGGCAGCGGATCAGAGAGTTGCCGCTGAACAAATCGGTCGATTTCGTCTAGGGCGTGGCAGTGGTGAGGATCCAGTTGGAGATCCGGTCCAGCACTCCCGGAGCGAAGGCGTAGCGGCCCTCAATGATGAAGCGCGCTTGGGCGTGCCACGGCCACTCGGACGTGAGCTGTCCGTTGTAAGGCCCTGATTTTAAAAGGCCATGGGTGGCGCTTGGCACCAGTGCGATTTCGGTATCGGGGTGCGGGGCCTGGATCGTTGCGCGGTAGATTGCAGCGTCGGTCCGGGCGTCGACATTCAGGTCATCCGCGCCCCAGAGAGCGAGGAGCGGTTGCTGTATGTTCCCTAGGTCTGTGCGGGCGTCGGCGGTGCGGTTGCGCTGGATGAAGGCCCAGCGCGCCTCTGTCAGGTCAGAGGTCGAATCGTAGGTGGCGGTCGGGGCGAAGAGCGCCTCGTTTTCTGCGGCATTGCCGGCGAGCGTGGAGGCGATTTCTGCGTCGCTGCGGCCTTCGCGCTCAAGTCGGGTACGGGTGTAGTACGCGCCCTGATCGCGCCAGGAGATGGCGGGGCCGATGAGCACCAGAAAGGAAGCCTCTTCCTCGGTAAGACCGGGGAGGACCCATCCGGCTTGGGAGAAGCCGAGTGCGCCGGTGGGGGCGTCGATCCGCTCTGACAGCGCGGCCAAGGCAGCGCGGGTTTCGGCTTGGCGGTCGGTCATGGATTGAGCCAGCCAGTCGCCTGTTGAGGCACCGATGCCGGGCTTGTCCCATGCCGCCACCGCGATCCCGGCGTCCAGCAAGACGTTGATAAACGGCGCGTAGCCGCCCGCGGAGGTGCGGTCTTGCGAACCGTCGCCATGGACCAGAACGACAGCGGCGCGCGGCGGGGTGTCGGGCTGCCAGAGAGTGCCGGAGAGTTGGGCGGTTGGCGTCGAGAAGGTGAAAGGCGCTTGCATCCGCGCGTTCAGATCGTGATCGGCCAGGCGTAGGACAAAGGCGACAAGCAGCAAAACCACGCTGAGGGCGAGCAATGTCAGAACTCTTTTCATGGGGGACGCGCTGCCTTTTCGCCTGATCTACGCTCTATATGGCAATGCTGCGGGGCGGGCGAAAGGCGGGCTGCCGCAGAAAGATCTGCACAGCGAATGGGCGTGTTTTCCAAAGGTTTGCTCATTCTATAGCGCTCAAGTCCTTCAGAATTCGGCTTTTTCATTCCAAATCACCGGTTTCTCTGCAAGGTTAACGCCTGATTAACTGTTCTCGCAGAATGGTTAAGCGGGGACGGCAAAGGTGTGCGCGGACGATGCAGACGATCTATCCGGTTTTGTTATGTGGTGGCTCTGGCACGCGGCTGTGGCCGTTGTCGCGCAAGAGCTATCCGAAGCAATTCGTGCGGTTGGTGGGCGATGAGAGCCTGTTCATGGCCTCAGCCCGGCGCTTTTCCGGGCGGGCGGAGGGCTTGTGTTTTGCGCCGCCGACGGTGCTGACGAATTCGGACTTCCGCTTCATCGTGACAGAGCAATTGGCCGAGGCCGGGATTGATCCGGGCGCTGTGCTGATCGAGCCGGAGGGCAAGAATACCGCGCCTGCGATATTGGCGGCAGCACTCCATTTGGCGGAGCGGGACCCCTCGGCGGTGATGCTTGTGGCCCCCTCTGATCATGTGGTGCCAGATACGGCGGCGTTTCATGCGGCGGTTGCAAAGGGCATGGCCGCAGTGAAAGACGGCGCGCTGGTGACATTCGGGATCACGCCGGAACATCCAGAGACCGCTTATGGCTACCTCGAATTGGCCGAGGCCTGTGACGGGTCGGGCGACGCGACGCCGCTGACGCGTTTTGTCGAGAAGCCGGATGCGGAGTCCGCGGCGGCGATGCTCGCCGAAGGACGGTATCTTTGGAACGCGGGCATTTTCCTTTGCGCGGTCGATGACATCATCGCGGCATTCATGGCGCATGCGCCGGATCTGGTGGCGCCTGTGAAAGCCGCCTTGGCGCAAGCGGAGGTGGATCTGGGCTTTCTGCGATTGGCCCCGACGGCGTGGGCGGGCCTGCGCGATGTGTCAGTGGACTATGCTGTGATGGAGAAGGCCGACCGTCTGGCGGTCGTGCCGTTTGATGCACATTGGTCCGATCTCGGCGGCTGGGATGCGGTTTGGCGCGAGAGCGGTGGGGGTGTTGTGACCTCCGGTCCGGCGGAGGCGATTGAGTGTTCTGAGACGTTGCTCCGCGCTGAGGCAGAGGGGCAGGAAGTCGTCGGCATTGGGTTGGAGAACATCATGGTCGTGGCCATGCCCGACGCGGTTCTGGTGGCCGATATGCGCCGTGCGCAGGACGTCAAACGCGCGGTTGAGGTTTTGAAGGCGAAGGGGGCCTCTCAAGCCGAGCAAGCCGCCAAGGATCACCGGCCGTGGGGCTGGTTTGAATGCCTTGTCGCGGGCCCGCGTTTTCAGGTGAAACGGATTTCGGTCCATCCGGGGGCGGCGCTGAGCCTGCAGAGCCATGTGCATCGCTCTGAGCATTGGATCGTCGTGGAAGGCACCGCGAAGGTGACGCTGGAAGACGAGGTTCGGCTGATTACGGAGAACGAGTCCGTCTATATCCCCGTCGGCGCCAAGCACCGGTTGGAAAACCCCGGCAAGGTGCCAATGGTGCTGATCGAGGTGCAGACGGGCGCCTATGTGGGCGAGGATGATATTGTCCGCTACGAGGACAATTATGCGCGGGGATGACCTGTCGCTGCCTCCCGTCAGTGCGCGGGCGGCGATTGTGCATGACTGGTTGCCGCTGGTCGGCGGGGCGGAGCGCGTGCTGGCCGATATGGTCCGGGTCTGCCCGAACTCGGAGATTTTTACGGCTTTCGATTTTCTGAGCGATACGGAGCGAGCGGAGGTCTCTCTGGGCGTTCCAGTCCATGCCAGCGCGTTGAACCGTCTGCCGATGGTACAGAGCTATTACCGTAACTTGTTGATGTCCTGCACCCGCGCAGTGGAGGGCTTCGACGTGACGGGGCATGATGTGGTGCTGTCGTCATCGGCGGCGTTTGCGAAAGGGGTGATCACGTCGCCCGAGCAGGTGCATATCGGATATGTGCACTCCCCGGCCCGCTATGCGTGGGATTTGAGCCACGCCTATATCGGGGCGATGGGCGGTTTGGCGGCCCCTTTGAAACGCGCGATTGCGCGGCGGATGATGCACCGGTTTCGGATGTGGGACGCGCGGACGGCGGCGGGGGTGGATACGTTTGTGGCCAACTCGGCCTTTATCGCGAAGCGGATCAAGAAGGTATATCGGCGCGAGGCGGTGGTGATCCATCCGCCGGTGGACACGGGGGCGTTTACCATGGGTGAGGCGCGGGAGGATGTGTATGTGACCGCCTCGCGGATGGTGCCATACAAGAACATTCCCATGATTGTGGCGGCGTTTGCGGAGCGTCCACATCTGAAGCTGCGCGTTCTGGGCGACGGGCCGGATATGGCCGAGGTGCGCCGGTTGGCCGGGCCGAATGTAGAGATTTGCGGCTATGTAGATGCAGACCGCATACGGGCCGAGATGCAGCGCGCGAAGGCGTTTGTCTTTGCCGCGAAAGAGGATTTCGGGATCGTCCCGGTGGAGGCGCAGGCCTGCGGGACGCCGGTGATCTGTCTGGACGCCGGGGGCACGGCTGAGACGGTGCAGCCTTTGGGGGAAAGCGCGCCAACCGGGGTGTGGTTCTCAGAGCAGACGCGGGAGGCGTTACTGGGTGCGGTGGATACGTTTGAGGCGGAGGGTCACGTGATCCGCGCCGAAGACTGCCGTGCGAATGCGCTGCGGTTCAGTGCCGAGCGGTTCCGGGAGGAGTTGCGCGGGCTTATCTATGAGGTGGCGGGAGTTTAGGCGCTCACCACCTCAACCGTTTTTCTGGAAAGCGCTTTGACCGTCGGCAAGTGCAGGTCGATGCGGTCAGCCAAGGTCTCTCGCGCGTCGAGATGTTTGGCGGCGGCTTCGGCGAAGGCGGTGGCTTCCAGCAGATCGGCGGGCGTGAAGGCGAGTTCTGGCAGGGAGAAGAGGCCCAGTAGGCCGCGGACCTTGCCTTGATAGTCGAGGATCATGGCAGGGGTGCCGGCACCGAGAGACGCAATGCCCAGATGCATCCGGCCTGTTATAGCGAGATCGGCCAGATGGCAGAGGCGTTTGATATCGGTGGGGCGCACGGTTTCTGGGACGAAATGATGCGGGATATCCTCGGGCAGATGGGCGGCGATCTGGGTCATGAACTCGGCGTCAGAATGCGCGGGGCGATTGTCATGTGTAAGCAGCAAAATCGCAGCCCGGGTCTTGCGGGAAAGCGCGGCCATGGCGGCGGCGTAGGCGCGCGCGGCTGTGGCGAGGTCGATATCGGGACGCTCGGCGATGAGGCTGAGCGGGTTGGCGTTGAGGATGACGACGCGGCGGCCCTGCTCTTTCCAGTCAGCCATCAGACGCTCGGCCCGTTGGGCAGCAGACATGTCGCAATGAGCGGGAAGCGGAAGCAAGAAGGCGATGTCGGCGCCGCTTTCGACGGGCTTGCCGATGATTTTCGCAACGCGGGCGGCGGAGAGCGGTTCGCGGCAGAAGATGTTGAAATCACGTCCATGAGAGGTGGTC
>JBCBAC010000036.1:0-10129 GCA_038532735.1 Pseudomonadota bacterium | reverse complement strand
TGGCGAAATCGCCGAATTGCGCTTCCCACATGGTCAGCGCGTTGGGTTCGGCGAGGGAGTAGCCGTATTCAAAGCCCAGCACTGCGTATTCCGAGAGCATCGAGTCGATAACCTCGTAGCGGGACTGGCCCGCGCGGATGTGGTTGAGCGGGTAATACCGCTCTTCGGTGTCCTGATTGATCAAGGCGGAGTGGCGTTGGGAGAACGTGCCGCGGGTGCTGTCCTGTCCTGCAAGGCGCACAGGGTAGCCTTCGGTCAGCAAGGAGCCAAACGCCAGCGCTTCGCCCGTGGCCCAGTCAAAGCCGTCACCGGTTTCAAACATCTTTGACTTAGTGTCCAGAAGCCGTCCGACGGTTTTGTGCATGGGGAAGCCGTCCGGCGCGTTGGTCAGCGCCTTGCCGATCTCGGCCATGGTTTCAGGCTTGATGGAGGTCGCGCCGCGTTCGTAATTCTCGCCATCGCGGCGGTCGAGATGCGACCAGCGGCCATCCAGCCAGTCGGCCTTGTTGGGCTTGTAGTCGCGACCTGCCTCGAACTCATCGTTCAGATGCGCCTGGAAGGCGGTTTTCATATCCTCTATCTCGCCTTCGGGGATCAGGCCATCTTTCACGAGGCGTTCCGTGTAAAGGCTAAGCGTCGTCTTGTGCGACTTGATCTTTTTATACATCACCGGGTTGGTGAACATCGGCTCGTCGCCTTCGTTATGCCCGAAGCGGCGGTAGCAGATCAGATCGATCACGACGTCTTTCTGGAATTTCTGGCGGAACTCGGTGGCGACCTTGGCGGCGTGGACCACGGCCTCTGGATCGTCGCCGTTCACGTGGAAGATCGGAGCTTCCACGACCAGCGCGTTATCGGTGGGATAAGGGCTGGAGCGCGAGAAATGCGGGGCCGTGGTGAAGCCGATCTGGTTGTTCACCACGATATGCATCGTGCCGCCCGTCTTGTGACCGCGCAGGCCCGACAGGGCGAAACATTCGGCCACAACGCCTTGGCCCGCAAAGGCCGCATCGCCGTGCAGCAGGATCGGCATGACATGGCTGCGATCACTGGGATCGAGCTGGTCTTGCTTGGCGCGGGCTTTGCCGAGGACCACGGGGTTCACTGCCTCGAGGTGCGAGGGGTTCGCGGTGAGCGAGAGGTGCACGTTATTGCCGTCAAACTCGCGGTCCGAGGATGCGCCGAGGTGGTATTTCACGTCGCCGGAGCCGTCGACATCTTCGGGCTTGAAGCTGCCGCCCTGAAATTCGTTGAAGATGGCGCGGTAGGGTTTGCTCATCACGTTGGCGAGCACCGAGAGGCGGCCCCGGTGGGGCATGCCGATGACGATTTCCTTGACGCCAAGGGCGCCGCCGCGCTTGATCACCTGCTCCATCGCGGGGATCAGGCTTTCGCCGCCATCAAGGCCGAAACGCTTGGTGCCCATGTATTTGACATGAAGGAATTTCTCGAAACCCTCGGCCTCGACCATCTTGTTGAGGATCGCTTTGCGGCCCTCGCGGGTGAAGGCGATTTCCTTGCCCAGGCCCTCAATCCGCTCTTTCAGCCAGCTGGCCTGTTCGGGATCAGAGATATGCATGTATTGCAGCGCGAAGGTGCCGCAATAGGTGCGCTTCACGATCTCGATGATCTGGCGCATGGAGGCGATCTGCAGCCCCAGCACGTTGTCGATGAAGATCGGGCGATCCATGTCGGCCTCGGTAAAGCCGTAGGATTTCGGATCCAGTTCCGGATGCGGGGTCTGATCGCGCATGCCCAGCGGATCGAGATCGGCCACCAGATGGCCCCGGATCCGGTAGGCGCGGATGATCATGAGCGCGCGGATACTATCCAGCACGGCGCGTTTGATCTGGTCATCGCTGACCTCCACGCCTTTCTCGGCCGCCTTCGCTTTGATCTTGTCGCCTGCGCTTTTGGCCTCAACCGGATCGGGCGCCCATTCGCCGGTGAGCGCTGCGGTGAGCTCATCTGCAGGCTGGGGGGGCCAGTCGCCGCGTGCCCAGGACGGCCCTTGCGCGTCGGCTTTCACATCAAGCTCTGCATCGCCCATCTGGCGGAAGAACTGCTGCCAAGCCTCATCAACGGCGTTCGGATCATTGGCGTACCGCGCGTAGAGCCGTTCAAGATACTCCGCGTTATGGCCTTGCATGAAGCTGGAGGCATGGAAGATGTCGTTGGGGCTTTGTTCGGTCATTGGGGCACCTCATTCGGTTGGCGCTGGGAAGGGGAGCTCTGCAGCATTGGCAAGATAAGGCTAAACGAGAATAGCAAGAGTAACCCGTAATCGCTTTGCTCGTTGAGGAGGGTCGGCATCAGGATAGAGGGCCACGGGAAGATAATTCCGCTGATGGCAACTGGGATCAAGATCAGTGAGCTGATAACGGCTAAAGCGGATGCAACAGTCATTCTAAAGAACAGGAATGGGCTGATAGACGCGTCTAAAACTCTGTATTTCCTTTTGGCATTAGAACGCCTAGCAACACCGTCCCGTCCAACAAAGAAAAGACCAGTAAAGGTTGTCGCAGACAATTGTAGTGCCGCTAGGTCGCGCCAAATTCCTCCGAGCATTTGTAGCAAGTGTGCACTTGTGGCTAGACTGCTCCAAAAGAAGAAAAGGGTAAGGAACCTCTTTCGAGTCATTATGGATTTTCCTTCCAGCGACACCGCTGGGCCGCGCCCAACCCACACTTAAGACGCACGCGTGCAGCACCCGCCCAAGCCCAGGCACGGCCCTCTGATCGTGATGCGGCACGTCTTGCCATCTTGCTCCTCGCGCCCCGGATTTGCCCCGGGGCCATTGGGTGAGGTCCCGGGTCAGGCCCGGGACGGGGTTTCTTAGCCGATCGCTTTCACGACCGCCTCGCCAAGGCCGGCGGGGCTTTCGGCGACGACGATGCCTGCGGATTTCATCGCTTCGATCTTGTCTTCCGCGCCGCCTTTACCACCGGCGACGATGGCGCCTGCGTGGCCCATGCGGCGGCCCGGAGGGGCGGTGCGGCCTGCGATGAAACCAGCGGTGGGCTTCCAGCGGCCTTTCTTCTTCTCGTCGGCGAGGAACTGGGCGGCTTCTTCTTCGGCGGAGCCACCGATCTCACCGATCATGATGATGCTTTCGGTCTCGTCATCGGCGAGGAACCATTCCAGCACGTCGATATGCTCGGTCCCTTTGATGGGGTCGCCGCCGATGCCGACGCAGGTCGACTGGCCAAGGCCCACATCGGTGGTCTGCTTGACGGCCTCGTAGGTCAGCGTGCCGGAACGGGACACGACGCCAACGCTGCCGCGCTTGTGGATGTGACCCGGCATGATGCCGATCTTGCAGGCATCGGGCGTGATGACACCGGGGCAGTTGGGGCCGATCAGCGTGGAGGACGAGCCTTCAAGCGCGCGCTGCACTTTCATCATGTCGAGCACGGGGATGCCTTCGGTGATGCAGACGATGACTTCCATCTCGGCGTCGATGGCCTCAAGGATCGAGTCCGCCGCAAAGGGCGGGGGAACGTAGATGACAGACGCGTTGGCCTCAGTCACGTGCTTGGCCTCGTGGACCGAGTTGAAGACGGGCAGGTCCAGATGGGTCATCCCACCTTTGCCTGGGGTCACACCGCCGACCATCTTGGTGCCGTAAGCAATGGCTTGTTCAGTGTGGAACGTGCCTTGGGAGCCGGTGAGGCCCTGACAGATCACTTTGGTATTTTCGTCGATGAGGACTGCCATTTCGTGGCTCCTTTAGTTTTCGTTCTGAGCGTCAGCGGCATTCATGATCATGAGCATGACGCTGGCAGGTTCGTTGGGACGGCCCTTGCGGGTCGTTGTGACAAGGCGGTTCGGGTTGGTGCCGGTGAGCCAGGCGCGTTCGGTGGTTTTGCCGATGCGGGCCGGGTCGATGGCGGTGGCATTTGGGAAGGTCGCGGCGACATAGCGGTCCACCGCAGCGGTTTGCCCGGTGCGGGAGGCCGCGGCGACGGCGCAGACGGGCGGCGCGCCGTCCGAGGACAGCATGACAAGCGGGCGCTTGTCGTCCACCGCATACATCTGCACGCGGGTATCCGTCGCTTGCGCAGGCACCACGCGCGGCATTTGCACGTAGTTGGCCGCGCGCAGCCCCGCCGGGATGCTGTCAAACGCGTTCATCTTGGAGACGCAATGCGCATCGAACGCCGCCACGAAGGTGCGGAGGGCCGATTTCGGCACGACATTGCTGTTCTTGATGTTGGCGAGTTCGAACATCTCAGGGGTATAGCCTTCCCAGCTGGGCGTGCAGGCCGCCGCACAGAGCAACGCGCAGGCCGAGGCCAGTCGCTTGATCATATGCGGAGGCTGAGGCATCCATGCCGGTCCTTAGCCTTTAACCGCTTTCACGATCTTCTCGGCACCGTCTTTGAGGTTGTCCGCGGCGATCACGTCGAGGCCGGAGGTGTTGATGATCTCCTTGCCTTTTTCGACGTTCGTGCCTTCGAGACGCACGACGAGCGGGACTTGGAGACCGACCTCTTTCACGGCGGCCACAACGCCCTCGGCGATCACATCGCAGCGCATGATGCCGCCGAAGATGTTCACGAGGATGCCTTTGACCTGCGGGTCGGAGGTGATGATCTTGAACGCTTCAGTGACTTTCTCTTTGGTCGCGCCGCCGCCCACGTCGAGGAAGTTGGCAGGCTCGGCCCCGTAGAGCTTGATGATGTCCATCGTCGCCATGGCAAGGCCTGCGCCGTTGACCATACAGCCGATTTCACCGTCCAAAGCGATGTAGTTCAGGTCGTATTTGGAGGCGGCGAGTTCCTTGGGGTCTTCCTCGGTCTCGTCGCGCAGCTCGGCGATGTCGGCGTGGCGGTAGATGGCGTTGCCGTCGAAGCTGACCTTGGCGTCGAGCACCTTGAGGTCGCCGCCATCGGTGACGATGAGCGGGTTGATCTCAAGCATCTCCATATCCTTCTCGAGGAAGGCTTTGTAGAGCAGACCCATCAGGCCCACGCATTGCTTGACCTGCTTGCCTTCCAGACCCAGCGCAAAGGCGATGCGGCGACCGTGGAACGCTTGGTAACCCGAAGCAGGATCAACGGAGAACGACAGGATCTTTTCGGGGGTCGCGGCGGCGACTTCCTCGATATCCATGCCGCCTTCGGTCGAGCAGACGAAGGACACGCGGGAGGTCTGGCGGTCGACGAGAAGGGCGAGATACATCTCGGTCTCGATGCCCGAGCCGTCTTCGATATAGATGCGGTTGACCTGCTTACCTACGGGGCCAGTCTGGTGCGTGACGAGCGTACGGCCGAGCATCTTCTTGGCCTCGGTCGCGGCTTCCTCAACCGATTTGGCAAGGCGCACACCACCAGCTTCACCGGCATCGGCTTCCTTGAACTTGCCTTTGCCGCGTCCACCGGCGTGAATCTGCGCTTTGACGACCCAAAGCGGTCCGTCCATTTCACCGGCGGCGGTTTTGGCGTCTTCGGCCTTCAGCACCACGCGTCCATCGGACACGGGCGCGCCGTAGCTGCGAAGAAGAGCCTTGGCCTGATACTCGTGGATATTCATGCAAACTGTCCCGTTTTGCTGCGTTTAAAGGGGATATAGACATAAGCTATGACGCGCCTAAAACGTCTTTTCGTCGCATCCCCCGAAAAAGCGACATTTGTGATCACAGGTTTTTCAAGTGTGATCACAACATTGGTGTGCAATGGGATACCGAGGTGAGAATCACCGTGACATCAATGGCTAGGCGGGCTGCAATGGGCAGGCTATGGTGCTGCGCGACAGGGTGATCAGCCCGCGACTGAGGCGAGCATAACGCAATGAAAACACCATCTGCCGGAGATTGGGCGATCTGCATGACCGTGCGCGAGCCTGCGGTTCTGGTCCTGGCGAATGCGATTTGGCATCTGGAGACCGGAGCGTCGGAAGTTTGGGTTTTTCTAGATGATCCGGATGACCCTGTGGGCGCGTTGATCGCTGATATGGCGGGTGTTCATGTCGTGCGCTGTGATGCCGATTGGTGGGCCGCGCGCGGGGAGCGGCCTGTCTTGCAGACCGGGCGACAACGGCTCAACGCGACGGAGGCGTACCGGCGCACGAAGGCGCGCTGGATGATCCATCTGGATGCGGATGAATTGCTGTGGCAGCACAGGTCTTTGGCGGATGAGTTAAAGCATCTGGGCGAGATCGACGGCTATCTGACCTTTCGCATGTATGAGCGTGCCTATGCGCTGGGCCAGCCTGCGCCGGGGATTTTCGACGGCGTTCTGCGCCGGGCGATGGGGCGGGGGCCTGCGGTGTCGGACGTCGTTTGGGGTGATCTGAACGCGGTCAGCCATGAAGGGCTTCTGGCGCATAACATGGGTAAGCCGTGTGTGCCGGTGGGGCGCGAGATGCAGTTGTCCGTCCACCGGGCGGAGCGGTTGGAGGGCAAGGCAAAGCTGCCCTTTGCCCATGTCGCAGGGACTTGGCTGGTGCATTATGACGGGCTGACGCCGTTGCATTGGATGCTGAAATTGCTGCGCTATGCGGAGCTGCCGAAACACCGGCAGCAGAAAATCCTGGGCGACAAACGGCGTGCGCAGTTGGAGGCGGTGTTGACCACGTATAAGACCGCGAAGGGCCTGCGCAGTTATCACGATCAACTGCGGGGCTTCACGCCGGAGCGACTGCAAGCGCTGACCGAGATGGGGTATGTGGAAGAGCGCCCGTTTGATCCGCAGGCGGTGATTGATGCGGCGATGCCGGGGCTCGATCTGAGTGTCGAGGCGTTTGATGCGGACTTGCGGGCGCGCAATCCGGATTTAGTTGCGCAGTTCAAACGGAAGCTCGGATAAGAAAACGGCGCGAAGGGGACCCTCGCGCCGTTTTTTGTACAACTTGAAAGGCTCTTAGGCGAGCGACTCGTCGATGCCTTTGCAGGCCTCGACCAGACCTTTGACCGCGTTGACCGAGTTGTCGAACATCGCCTGCTCGTCCTTGGTCATCTTGATGTCCACGATCCGCTCGACACCGCCGGCGCCGATCACGGTTGGCACGCCGACATAAAAGCCGTTCAGGCCGAGGGCGCCGTCCACGTAAGCCGCGCAGGGCAGGACGCGCTTCTGGTCTTTAAGATAGGCTTCGGCCATCTCAATCGCGGAGGTCGCGGGGGCGTAGAAAGCGGAGCCAGTTTTCAGCAGGCCCACGATCTCGGCGCCGCCATCACGGGTGCGCTGGACAATCGCGTCGAGCTTTTCTTGCGTGGTCCAGCCCATCGCCACCAGATCGGGGAGGGGGATACCGGCGACGGTCGAATAACGGGTCAGCGGAACCATCGTGTCGCCGTGGCCGCCCAGAACGAAGGCGGTGACGTCTTTCATCGAGACGTTGAATTCGACCGACAGGAAGTGGCGGAAGCGGGCGCTGTCGAGCACACCGGCCATGCCGCAGACCTTCTCGTGGGGCAGGCCAGAGAATTCGCGCAGAGCCCAGACCATCGCGTCGAGCGGGTTGGTGATGCAGATTACGAACGCATCGGGCGCGTTGTCGCGGATGCCTTCGCCGACGGATTTCATGACCTTGAGGTTGATGCCCAGCAGGTCATCGCGGCTCATGCCCGGCTTGCGGGGCACACCGGCGGTGACGATGCACACATCCGCGCCTGCGATGTCTTCGTAGCTTTGCGTGCCGCTCATCGCGGCGTCAAAGCCTTCCGAGGGGCCGGATTCCGCGATGTCGAGGGCTTTGCCCTCGGGGATGCCTTCCGCGATGTCGAACAGAACGACGTCGCCCAGTTCTTTCAGTGCCGCAAGGTGCGCAAGTGTGCCACCGATCTGTCCCGCGCCGATAAGGGCGATCTTGGGTCTGGCCATGAGTGTGATCTCCGATCCGAGTGAATTTCGGGGAGGTGCGTAGTCCTTTGCCCGGCCCCGCGCAAGGGCAAGCGGGCGCGGCGAAGCGCAGCATGGGCGCTGGTTCGCGCGCGCCGTTGGGTATAAGCCTTGCGCAGGCTTTGCTTTTTCTGGACCCGCGCCGTGCTGACACTTGATCTTGCCTTCTTCGCTTTGGCTATTCCGGCGACGCTCTTTGCGGGGATCAGCAAGGGGGGCTTTGGCTCTGGTGCGGCGTTTGCGGCGGGGACGATTCTGGCGCTGGGCGTCGATCCGGGCGTCGCGCTGGGCGTGATGCTGCCGCTGTTGATGCTCATGGATGTGGCGGGGCTGAAAGCCTATTGGCGCAAATGGGATTGGAGCGAGGTGCGCCTGATCATTTACGCAGGGCTGCCGGGGGTGGCGTTGGGCGCGGCGCTTTATCAGGTGGCGAATGCGGACGTGTTTCGCCTGCTGATCGGGGGGATTTCACTGGCCTTTGTCGCCTATCAGATCTTGCTGCGGGGTGGATACATCCCGAAACCCGCGCGCCCCATGGGGCCGAAAGCGGCGATGGTCACGGGCGTTGCGGCGGGGTTTACCAGCTTTGTCAGCCATGCGGGTGGGCCGCCGGTCGCGGTCTATCTGCTGAGCCGCGGCTTGGATAAGCTGACGTATCAGGCTGGGACCGTGCTGATTTTCTGGGCGATCAATGTGATGAAATTCGTGCCCTATTCGTTTCTGGGCATTTTCACCTGGCAGACCTTGCTGGCTGATCTTCTGCTTGCCCCGGTGGCGCTGCTGGGCACCTGGCTGGGCGTGCGCGCGCACCATATGATCTCGGAGCGCGCGTTTTTTGGCGTCACATATGTGCTGCTGACCCTGACCGGCAGCAAGTTGATCTTTGACGCGTTAACCTGAGATTTAGCCGTCGGTGCCAGCGGCGGGCAGGGCTTCGGCCAGATGCTCGTAAGCCTGACCGGAGGCGACCAGACAGGTCAGTCCGTTGGTGCCGGTAACCACGATGGTCCAGCTGCCGGTTTCTTCCGATGCGAAGGTTTCGATTACGGCGTTATTGGCCGCAAGCCCCATGGATTGGCGGGTTTCGCCATAGGCGCTGGTCAAGCGTTCAACGATCGCTGCGCGTTCACCGCAGCGTTGGGTTTGGGCTTTGACCATAAGCGTGGAGCCCATGATTGCTGCGATGGAAAGGCCTGTAAGTAGCAGTTTCGGTGTCATGTCCGCGTCCTTTTTTCTAAGCGCCCCCTGACGGGGCCGGAGCGGCGAGGAATGCCACCGCTGCTTCCAAGACTGCGAAGAGTGTCGCAAATTAAGGTTAACGAACGGTTCTGAGGCCTTAATAGGGGATTAAGCGTCGCAGGCTGCTGATTTTTGCAGCACTTTGATTGCCGCGTTGCAGCGAAGTTTCTCTTGAATGATCTGCAAAGTCTGTGGCAGGTCTCGCGCAATATTATTGCGAGGAGCAGAATCATGTCAGCCCGTCCCTATCGCTCGGTTCTCTATATCCCCGGCTCGAAAGAGCGCGCGTTGGAGAAGGCCAAGACGCTCCCCGTGGACGCGATCATCTTCGATCTGGAAGATGCCGTGGCGGTTGAGGAAAAGGCCAATGCGCGCACGCTTTTGGCGGAGACGCTGACAACGGCTGACTATGGCGGGCGCGCGAAGATCGTGCGGGTCAATGCGCTGGATACCGAATGGGGCCATGCGGATGTGGAGGCGCTGAAAGACGTGGGCGCAGATGCGTTGTTGTTGCCGAAGGTGGATTCAGCCGAGGACGTGCAAGCACTGGCCGAACTGGCCCCCGGCGTTGCGATCTGGGCGATGATGGAAACACCTTTGGGCATTCTGAACGCCGCTGAGATTGCCGCCCATCCGGCGTTGGAGGGTTTTGTGCTGGGCACGAATGATCTTGCGAAAGACCTCAATACAAGGTTCCGCCCGGATCGGGAGCCTTTGCTGACGTCTTTGCAGATGTGCATGCTGGCGGCGCGGGCGCATGGGGTTGTCGCAGTGGACGGCGTTTATAATGCGTTCAAGGATGACGAGGGTCTGCGCGCGGAATGCGAGCAGGGGCGCGATATGGGTTTTGACGGCAAGACGCTGATCCACCCCGCGCAGGTCGAGATTGCGAATGCGGCTTTTGCCCCGTCCGAGGCCGAGCTTGATCTGGCCCGTCGCCAGATTGAGGCGTTCGAGCAGGCCGAAGCGGATGGGCAAGGTGTTGCCGTGGTGGATGGCAAAATTGTCGAGAATCTGCATATCGTGACGGCGAAGGCGACGCTGGC
>JBCBAC010000035.1:0-11700 GCA_038532735.1 Pseudomonadota bacterium | reverse complement strand
CGGCCCAAAGCCGACATTGACAGACGCAGCAATTGCCGCAGTGCAGTGTCACAAAACCAGACCTTCCAATTTTTGTTGGCACGCTTGTCATTCGATATCCACAATCCTTTGCTTTCGCGGAGTTCCTTACCGAACCATAAATCCGCCATCTACAGTCAAGACTGTCCCATTGACGTATGCGGATGCGTCGCTGCGAGGAAGACGGCGACCCCCATAAGGTCCGCCGGTAACCCCCACCTTTCGGCAGGAATTCGAGCAATGATCTCAGCGTTTCGGGCCTCGTCATTGCGCGTTTTGTCGGTGAGCGGCGTGTCGATGAAGCCGGGGGCGATGGCGTTGACTTGGATGTTGCAGTGCGCCAGCTCATCACACATCGCTTTCGTCAAACCGACCAGCCCGTGTTTGGTTGACGCATAGGCTGGGGACCAGCGCCCCCCAAGAAATGAATATAGCGAGGCGATGTTGATGATCTTTCCATACCGCTGGGAAATCATATGCTGGCTGCTGGCTTGGATCATATCAAACGCCGCTGTCAGCTTTACGGCGACCATCTTGTCCCACTCGGTGCGTGAAAACTGAGTGACATCCTCAACGTTCAAACTGATGCCTGAGCAGTTCACCAAAATATCAAGCGCGCCCCAGTCTTCCAGACACTTTTCTACGGCCGCAACGCAACTGCCATCTTTGGTTAAGTCTGCCTGGAAATGATGAATGCCCCCTGCGTTCTTTGCGGTCGCTGGATCCTTTAGCCCACTCATCTCTCTGCGCCCGACAACCGTTACATTCGCGCCCGCCCTCGCAAGACCGATTGCGATTGCCTGCCCGATGGCATCAGTCCCACCTGCGATCAACGCGGTTCTTCCGGTCAGCGAAAATGTGTTCAGCCTGAACGCTTCATGTGTCATCGAAGGACCTCAAGATCGTATACGTAATGTCGTCGGGCTGGCTTTCTTACCGCGCTTGGTTCTGCCTTCCACAGGCGATTTGCCTTGTCCAATCTCGCTTTGGCCAACCCGATCCATACGGTTCAGCGGGAAAGTCCCACACGTCACACCGAATAAGTTCTCGCCACGTCCGCAATTGGTTTGGCCTTGATTGCCGATGCGCGTTCTGCCGAGCCAAAGGCGACAAAGCGGTCCGTGCAAACCGCTTTCATCGCCGCAACGCCCGGCGCGAGGTATTTGCGCGGATCGAACTCGGCAGGCGACGTCGTGAGTACCTTTCGAATGGCCCCAGTCATCGCAAGTCTCAGGTCGGTGTCCACATTCACCTTGCGCACACCATATTTGATACCACGCTGGATTTCCTCAACTGGCACACCCCATGTCGGTGCAATCGCACCGCCGTGATCATTGATGATCTCTTGAAGTTCCTGCGGGACGGATGACGCTCCGTGCATCACTAATGGCATATTGGGCAGCTTTGCATGGATGTCGCGCAAACGGTTGATGGCAAGAATCTCACCGTCTGGTTCGCGTGTGAATTTGTATGCGCCATGGGATGTGCCAATCGCCACCGCAAGGGCGTCAACCTTTGTCATTTCAGCAAACTCTGCAGCCTCATCCGGATCGGTGAGCAGCATGTCGCGCGACAGCTCACCGTTGTATCCGTGGCCGTCCTCTGCCTCCCCCCTGCCTGTTTCCAGACTGCCCAAATGGCCAATCTCACCTTCGACCGAAACACCGACCATATGCGCCATCTCCACAACTTTGGCCGTCACAGAGACGTTTTCTTCGAAACTGGTGGGGCGCGTTCCGTCTTCTGACAACGACCCATCCATCATCACAGAACTAAACCCGTGGGTGATCGCCGACAAACACGTCGCGGGTGAATTGCCGTGGTCCTGATGCATGCAAACCGGGATGTGTGGGTAAAGTTCGATCGCCGCTTTGATCAGATGCGACAGCACGATGTCATTTGCAAAGGTACGAGCCCCACGGCTCGCCTGCATGATAACGGGGCTGTTGACCGCATCGGCAGCCTGCATGATGGCCAGCATCTGTTCCATGTTGTTCACATTGAAGGCGGGGATGGCATAACCATGACAGCAGGCGTCATGCATCAATTGCTTAAGCGTAATCAGAGGCATTCTAGCGTCCTTATGTTTGAAGATATGCCTGCGCCACACGTTCAACCTCGTCTCGGGACCCAAGCACAACCGATGTTCGTTCGTGGTGATGACAGGGGACCTTATCGAGGAGCGGACGTTGCCCGTCGGTTGCTAGACCACCTGCCGCTTCCATGATCATCGCGATGGGGTTTGCCTCGTACAGAAGCCGCAATTTGCCCCCTTGGACCCTGTTTTCGTCATCGACAGGGTAGAGAAACACGCCGCCACGCACCAAAATGCGGTGAACCTCAGCCACCATGGAGGCGGTCCAACGCATATTGAACGGTTTGCCTCGGGGTCCTCTCGGGCCTTCGATGCACTCAGCAACATAGTTCTGAATGACCGTATCCCAATGGCGCAGGCGTGACACGTTGATTGCAAATTCCTGCGTCTCGCGCGGGACAGCCATCTTGGGATATGTCAACATGAAGGTGTCTGTTTCAGGGGCCAGACTGAACCCGTCAACATGGTTCCCAAGCGTGAGAACAAACATGGTCGACGGGCCGTAGAGCGCATAGCCAGAGCAAATCAGGTGTCTCCCTTCTTGAAGGGCACAATCCGCGCTCAGGTCTTCGATCCTTGAAATGGCGAAAATTGACCCAACGGACAGATCGACATCTAAATTGGATGATCCATCAAGCGGATCATAGGCGACAACCAAGTCTCCAACTTCCGGCGTTTTCAAATGCGTAACGTCCTCGACTTCTTCGGAGATGAGCGCGGCGACACATGGGTTACCCTCACAAGCCCGCGCGAACACGTCATCAGCCAAGAGGTCTAAGGGCTTTTGCTGTTCGCCCTGCGGATTGGTCGTGCCAGCGTGACCCAAATTGCCCTCTATGGCCGATTGGCCGACCAAACTTGAGATTGACCAACACGCGCTCGCGATCCGATCAATCAGATCGCGCAGACCGGCATCGCCCACCTCGCGCTCGAGGTAGCCGTGAAGAGTTTGATGTGACATTTGTTTAGCTGGCCAGATGTTCGAACAGACGCGCAACTGCCTCGGCGCCCGGATCGATATGGCCTTCCAATTGTTCCGCGTTGATATAGCTGGCACGTCCCGCCTTGGCAGAAGTGATCTTTGCCGTGTAATCCGCACCTTTTCGGGCAGCGGCCGCCGCTGCGGCGACACCCTCACCCAGTTCCTGCAAAGCAGGCATCAAAGCATCGACCATCGTGCGATCGCCCGGATTGGCACCCCCAATCTGCCGCATTCTGTCCAGACCCGTCTGCAACGCATCCTTCATCGGCAGGCCAGAGGAAGAGGCATCGCCTGCCGCCGCAAAGAAGATCGCAAGAAGCACACCGGACGAGCCGCCCATCGTTTGGCTCAACTCCAGCCCGATGGCCCGGTAGAGCTGCGTGTGATCTGCTAAAGGAAGCGTGTCCATCGCCTCAATCAAGGCGCGGGATGCGGTCGCAAGAGTTGATCCTGTGTCGCCGTCGCCTGATTTGGCGTCCAGCAGGTTCAGGTCTGCCTCTGATGCGATTAGCACGTTGCAACAGGCCGTTAGGAAGGCCTTTGTCGGCTCATGCTGAGAGGCGGGCGCGCGGATCGGGGAAAGCCCGTCAGGCAGCGGCAAGGGATCGGGCGTTTGAACGCGGTTGCATCCGGGCCAGGCGGGCGCGCCAACGGGCTGCGCCAGCAGGTCTTCATCCCCGTTGGACAGTTCCATCAGGGAGATCGAGAACCCATGCATGTCGAGGGCTGTCATCATCGCATCTGGGCCGATCACATGCCGGATATGCTGGCCCACGTCGGACGCGAGCAGCGTATCGGTCAGGATCGACATCTCAAGAAATGACGCACCGCCAAGGTTGTTGATCAAAGCAACATGGGGGGTCTTGGGCATGCCTGCTGCCAGCTTTTCGATCATTAGAGCGATTGCGTCTTTTGCTCCGCTTGAGGCGACTTGTTCAACACCAGCTTCCCCGTGAATGCCAAGGCCAAGTTCGGCCATGCCAAGGGGGATCCGATCCTCTTTCAAAGACCCCGGAACGGTACATGTATCAAGCGACATCCCGATGGAGCGGGTCGCCGTCCTGACCCGTTCGGCAGCCAAAGTGCAGGCCTCAAGGTTTGCGCCGTTTTCAGCCATGGCGCCCGCAATCTTGTGAACGAATAGCGTCCCCGCGACCCCGCGTGCCTGGGGCAGATGTGGCAGCGCCACATCATCGTCCACAATCACCATGGACACCTTGAGGCCGAAGGCACGGGCACGTTCGGCGGCAAGGCCAAAATTCAAGCGATCGCCCGTGTAGTTCTTTACGATCAGCAAACAGCCTGCAGGGCCCGTGACGGCCAGGATACCTGCCAGAACAGCATCGACAGAGGGCGAGGCGAAGACATCGCCACAAACAGCCGCCGTCAGCATGCCTTCACCGACAAAGCCTGCATGTGCTGGCTCATGACCCGAGCCACCACCAGAAACCAGTGCGACCTTGGATTTGTTCCAATCCGATCGCACGACAACCCGAATATGGGGATAACCCTCCAACCGCGTCAGCTTCCCACCGGAGGCCGCAATTGTCCCGTCGATGGCCTGTGTGACCATGTCTTCTTTTGCGTTGATAAAGTGTTCCATTGTGTCCTCCCTTAGGCCACGCGCGCGCCGTCGGCGTCAAAATAATACGGATTGTTGGGGCGAATTTTGACCACGTCGCCTTCGTTCAGTGTCGTGTGAGCGTCAGTCACCGTGATCAGATCGTGGTTCTTGAACGCAAGGTGCAACCGCGTTTGGTCGCCCAAGTGTTCAACCCGGGTCACCATGCTGTCTTCGCCCTCTCCCTGCACGATATGTTCAGGGCGCAAACCGATGGAGGCCGCACCATTGGGCGCTCCGCCGAACACATCCGCTGGCAGAACGTTGATGCGTGGCTGACCCAAGCGGCTTGCGGCATAAACACTCACCGGGTTTTCATAGATCTCGCGCGGGCTTCCGAATTGCACCAGTTTGCCATTGTCCAAAACGCCCACATGGGTCGCCATGGTCATCGCTTCGATCTGGTCGTGCGTCACATACAGCAACGTCGCGCCGGACTTGGCCTGAATGCTTTTCAATTCGATCCGCAGGTCGGACCGCAACTTGGCATCGAGTGAACTGAGCGGTTCGTCCATTAGATAGACCGACGGGTTGCGGACAAGCGCCCGCCCGATTGAGACACGCTGCATCTCGCCGCCCGAAAGGGCTGTCGCCTTGTTGTCGAGCTTGTGACTAATCTGCAAAACCTCTGCCACCTCACCGACTTTCTGGTCAATCACCGGCTGCGGCGTTTTCAGGATCGGGGATTTCAGCGGGAATTCGAGGTTCTGCCGCACAGTCAGGTGGGGATAAAGCGAGTACTGCTGGAAGACCATCGCAACATCACGCTGCGCAGGCGTCAGCCCCGCCATGTCGCGACCTCCGATTGTGACCGATCCCGCATCAGGCCTATCGAGGCCGGACACCATCCGCAGTGTCGTCGTCTTGCCTGCACCCGTCGGGCCAAGCAACACGACAAAAGATCCATCTGGAACCGTCATAGTGACATTGTCCAAGGCGGTCTCTTCGCCAAAGGTTTTGGAGACGCCGTTCAAGATTACGTCAGCCATTGGACAAAACCTCCGTGTTTGCAGCGCTTTCCAGCGCCTTGCCGGTTTCTGCGTCGAAAAGGGTGATCGTGCGGGCATCGAAATGCAGGCCGGTCTGGTCGCCGACACTGATCTGGTCCGCCGACGACAAGCGGGCTTTCACCGCGCCATTGGCTGTCTCCAATGTCACGATCTGGGTGGTACCAAGATATTCGGTGGCTGTCACACGGCCTCGATATGGCGCGCCATCATCAAGCCGCACATGTTCGGGACGGATGCCGAAGGTGATCCCGCCGTTTGTCCCTTCACGGGTTTCTGGCACGGTGATCGCAACGTCATTCATGCGGACCTCGCTCGATCCGGTGCCTACCATCCCATTGAAGTTGAGGAAATTCATGGGCGGCGAGCCAATGAACTGCGCCACAAACTTTGTGGCCGGCCAGTCATAGATATCTTGCGGCACGCCGAACTGCTCCACGACGCCATGGTTCATCACCACAATCTTGTCGCCCATCTGCATGGCCTCTAGCTGGTCATGGGTCACATAGACTGTGGTTGCATTCATGCGGTCGTGCAACGCGCGCAGTTCCTCGGACATGTGTTCGCGGAATTCGGCGTCCAGCGCGCCCAGAGGTTCATCCATAAAGAACGCCTTGGGATCGCGCACGATCGCGCGGCCCAGTGCAACCCTCTGGCGGTCGCCGCCCGACAGGCCACCCACGGGTTTGTTCAGGATGTTCGTGATGCCGAGGATCTCTGCGATCTCTCCAACCTTCTGCTTCACCTGCGCCTTGGGCATGCCTTGGCTCAACAGCGGGTAACTGATGTTCTTGCCGACGTTCATGTGCGGGTAGAGCGCGAACATCTGGAAGACAAAAGCAATGTCGCGCTGGCTGGCAGGCTTTTGCCCCACCTCTTCGCCATCAATGTAGATCTCCCCCGAGGTCGGTAGCTCCAGCCCCGCCATCATCCGCAACGTCGTCGTCTTGCCGCAGCCCGACGGCCCGAGCAGCATGAAGAATTCGCCGTCTTCAATCGTGAAGGTGGAGGATTGAACAGCCGTAAAAGCCCCGAAATCCTTGCGCACGTTTTCAATTCGTATCTGTGCCATAGGCTACTCCGGGAAGTGACTGACGATGATGAACATCACCGTGCCGATGAGAGTGATGATGAACGAATAGGTGTAGAGGCCAATCGCGATGGGTTGCATCAGCATGATGACACCAAGCGCGATAAGGACTGAGGCCACCATTTCCCATGGGCCACGACGGAGCCGCAGCAGGCCATTGATAAAGTTGGTCATTTGCGTACCGCTCCGAATGTAATGCCGCGCAACAGGTGTTTGCGCAGAAGCACTGTGAACACCATCACGGGGACAAGGAAGATCGTGGCGCCTGCGGCCACGGCGGGCCAGTCCTTACCGTTCACGCCGATGATGTTCGGGATGAAGGGCGGCGCTGTTTGCGCCTCGCCCGAGGTCAGCAGGACGGCGAAGGCGTATTCATTCCACGCAAAGATCAGACAGAAGATCGCGGTGGACGCGATACCTGTGGCGGCCTGTGGCAGAACCACTTTGTAGAAGGCTTGAAAGCGGGTGTATCCGTCGATCAGGGCCGCCTCTTCATATTCCAGCGGGATTTCGTCGATAAACCCCTTCAGGAGCCAAACCGACAGAGACAGGTTCACCGCCGTGTAAAGCAGGATCATGCCAAGGTGGGTGTCATTCAGGCCCAAATTGCGGAACATCAGAAAGATCGGAATCGCGACCGCGATTGGTGGCATCATCCGTGTGGACAGGATGAAGAACAGCAGATCGTCCTTTAACGGCACCCGGAACCGGCTGAACGCATAAGCCGCAGCGGTGCCAAGGATCATGCAAAGCGCCGTTGATCCAAAGCCGATGATGACAGAGTTCAGGAAACGCTCGCCATAGCGGGACGGACCCGAGATCACGGTGCCCCGTTCGCGCGCGATTTCCTCGTACCAGGTCTGTGGCGGGCCAGCGGCCTCTAGCATGTCGTCAGTGGCGCGGGTGCGGTCGGTGAACAGGTTCACATAGCCTTCCAAAGTCGGTTCAAAGACCACGACGGGCGGATAGGCGATGGAATCTGACGGCGATTTGAACCCGGTTGCGATGATCCACAAAAGCGGGATGATCGTGATGACCGCATAGGCGATGACCAGAATACCAGCAAACCACTTGGTGCCCTTGGTCGGTTCGGTGACAGAAAAGCTCATCTTTCTTTTACCTTATTGAGCGCTTTGACGTAGATCGACGCGAGGCCGAACACGGTAACAAAGAGGATGACGGCGTAAGCAGACGAATAGCCGGTGCGCCACTTCTCAAACGCCTCACGTTTGAGGTCGATTGAGGTCAGCGTGGTCGTGTTGCCCGGTCCGCCGCCCGTCAGTTGCACCACCAGATCGAACATCTTGAAGTTCTCGATTCCGCGGAACAGCACCGCGAGCATCAGGAACGGCAGCGCCATTGGGATGGTGATCGTCCAGAACTGTCGCCATTTGCTGGCACGGTCACATTCGGCGGCCTCGTAGATACTGTCAGGAATGGACCGCAGGCCCGCGAGGCAGATCAGCATCACGAACGGCGTCCACATCCAAGTGTCCGCGATGATGATCGCCCAAGGGGCAAGATGCACATCGCCAATCATGGAAAAACTTGCAGGATCAGCGCCTGTAAAGAAGGCCACGATATAATTGAACAGGCCAATTTGTGGCTGGTAGAGGAACGTCCAGAAGTTCCCGACCACGGCAGGCGACAGCATCATCGGAAAGACGATGATCGTCGTCCACAAGTCGTTGCCCTTGAATTTCTTGTTGATGAGATAGGCCAGAGTAAACCCAATGAGGACCTGCAGGGCAATCGTCCACAGCAGGAAGTGCGCCGTCGCCTGCATCGTGTTCCAGATGTCTGGATCATTCAGGATGCGCTCATAGTTCCGCAGGCCCACCCATTCGACATCATTGTTCGGTCGATTGACCCGATAGTTGGTAAAGCTCAACCGGATGGTCCAGATCAGCGGGAAAATGTTGACGGCAAGCAGCAGAAAGATCGTCGGCGCGACAAAAATCCAGGCGATCGTCCGGTCTGACAGACCCTTAATCCTGCGTGCAATGCCGTCGGGGGTCTTTGCCGCCACCTGGTCTCTTGGGGAAGTCGTCATGTGGTGTTCCTGTGAAGCGAATTTGCGCCAGGCAAAATCGCATCATGCCAAAGTGGAAGGATATCCCCCAGCCAAGCCTTCACTCGGCTGGGGAAAGTCAGTCCCCACGCTTGACGCGCTTGGGGGGCCGACAGGGAGGATTGCTCAGAGCTTGCCTTCGTCTTCGAAGACTTCGGTCCAATCCCGAACCAGACCATCAAGCGCCTCTTGCGCCGTCCCTTCACCCGCCACCACGTAGTTGTGGATGCGTTCCTGCATCGGGATCAAGAGGTCAGCATAGGCAGGTTCGGCCCAGAAATCCTTGACGATCGCCATGCTGTCGAGGAAGGTTTGTGCATAGGGCTGGCTCGTGGCAAAGCTCGGGTCTTCGACCACGGCGCTAAGCGCGGAATAGCCGCCCAGTTCCCACCAACGGGCCTGCACTTCAGGCTGAGCGAACCACTGGATATATTCCAGTGCTGCGTCCTGTTTCTCGGAATAGGCGACGACTGAGATACCCTGACCACCCAGTTGGGCAAATTGACCTGCAGGGCCAGCTGGGTTCGGGAAATAGCCCGACTTGCCACCACCAACGTTCTCGTCCGCTTCGACACCGGGCCAGATGAAGGCAAAGTTCATTTGCATGGCCACCTGACCGGAACGATAGGCGTCGATATTTTCGCCCATGTACCAGTTGGACGATCCCGGAGGGGTAGCTGTGTCATAGAGCTCTTTGTAGGCTTCAAGCCCAGCTGCGGCCTCTGGGGAGTTCACGAAACCGGCCAGATCATAAGGCTGATCGGGGTTTTCGTATAGGAAGCCGTGGTTGTAGAGCCAGTTGGTCACACCCATTGTGATGCCTTCGGACCCACGCTCGGTGTAGATTGCAGCGCCGTAAACCGTGGTGCCGTCAATTTCGCGGCCCTGGAAGAATTGCGCAATGTCCGTCAGCTGCTCGAGAGATTCAGGCACACCCAGTTCATAGTCGTAGGTGTCCATGAATTCGGCCTGCAGTTCAGGGCGTTCAAACCAATCCTTGCGGTAGGTCCACCCCACCACGTCACCAAAAGCGGGCAGAGCGTAATAATTCGGAGTGTTCTTGGGCCATTCTGCATAACCAGTCACGGTCGCGGGGATGAAATCACCCATGTCGATACCGTTTGCGTCGAAGAAGTCATTGAGCTTGACGTAGTGGCCGTTCTCAGCGCCGCCACCGATCCACTGGCTGTCACCGATCATCAGATCGCAAAGCTGACCGCCGGAATTCAGTTCGTTCAGCATGCGGTCCGCAAAGCTTGTCCACGGCACGAACTCAAAGCTCATGTTATGGCCGGATTTCTCTTCGAAATCCTTGGACAGTTCGACCAAGGCATTCGCGGGATCCCAAGCGGCCCAGCAGAGCGTCAAATCTTCAGCCATCGCCGATGTCGACAGGCCAGACGCCAGAACCGCGCCCGCTGCCACAGATGTGAGAAGGGTATTTTTCATAAGGATATGTCCTCCCAGGTGTTGAAGTCCGGCCTCCTCGCCCGACTCATTGCGCAACCTTCCTATTTGCGACACGTGCCTCAATGCAAGATATTCTTGATGCACGTGTCTCATTTTGTGTTAAGACCTGCCTCATACCGCCTCAGAAGCAGAACATAGGACACTGGTTTTAGATGCTGCAAACGTCTGATAAGCTTTCTAAATCATCAGACCATTGGGATGATCGCCTTATGCTGCGGCCAACGACAAAGGATTTGGCAAAAGCGGCCGGTGTAAGCCGGGCAACCGTCGATCGTGTCCTGAACGGTCGCGAAGGTGTTAAGCAGAAAACCGTCGACAAAGTGAATGCAGCTATCAAAGAGCTGGGATTCACACGAAACATCCAGGCCGCCAATCTTGCCAAGTCGAAACGCTATCGGTTTGTCTTTGCCCTGCCTCGATCCGGTGACGAGTTCCTACAAGAGATCATTCAACACATCCACGACGGCGAAGAGGCCTTTGCCCAAGAGCAAATCTGGTGCGACGTGCGTCAGATCGACGAGAACGACCCACATAGCATTGCATCCTTTCTTGGCTCACTGGAACCCGACGACGTAACCGGCGTCGCCATAATGGCCCCTGAATCTCCGCAGGTCCGCGATGCCATCTTTCGCCTTCAGGAACGCGGCGTCGCGGCTCTCCCCTTTGTGTCTGACCAGACGACGATGGATACAGATTGGGTCGGAATCGACAACAGGGCTGCTGGCGCAACAGCTGCGGCCCTGCTCGGTCGGTTTTGCGGAAATACACCCGGTTCCATTCTCGTCATCGCCGAAAGTATGCAATCCCGAGACAGCCTTGAACGCCGTTTGGGTTTTGACGCAGAACTCTGCGCGCGCTTTCCAAACCTGACGGCACTTCCATCACTTGAGACCTATGGCGACGAAGAGCGCGCCGAGACAATCATAACCAACATCGTCAGCAACAACCCCGGAATTGTGGGCATCTATGTCATGTCCTCCGAGGCGCGTGTGCCACTTACGATACTGGAGGGTTTGCCGGCGGCGGCGGGGTTAGTTCGAATTGCACACGAACGCACTCCTTTCACTGAGGCTGCGTTGCGTGATGGACGATTGGACTGCGTTATCGCCCAGAATGCCGGGCACCTAGTACGAAGCGCCGCCCGAAAGCTCAAAGCCATTTCAGACAATAGCATCACCCACACTCAACAAGACCGCATCCGCGTCGAAATCTTGATGCGGACCAACCTATAAGACTGAGCCGACAGAATATCTTTCGATCAATCGCCGTGGCTCGGCGTCGAAAGTCTGCTTTCAACGCGCCATCTCAACCTTTTCGCACCCGCAGCGAAAGTCCGCTTTCCGCCC
>JBCBAC010000034.1:0-14368 GCA_038532735.1 Pseudomonadota bacterium | reverse complement strand
TTTACAGGCCTCACTGACGAGCAAGCGCAAGAGCTGCACTCGGTGTATATGAGCGGGCTGACTGTCTTCACGGGCATCGCAGTCGTTGCACATATCCTCGTGCTGCTTTGGCGTCCTTGGTTCTGAGGAAGGGTTGAAACATGAGCAAGTTCTATAAGATCTGGCTGGTTTTCGACCCGCGTCGCGTTTTCGTCGCGCAGGGCGTTTTCCTCTTTTTGCTGGCAGCAATGATTCACCTCGTTCTGCTGAGCAACCCTAGCTACAACTGGTTCGAGATCGCCGCGGAGAAGTATGGCCGCGTCGAAGCTGCGGAATAATCAGAGAAGCTCTCGTTGCGGGCGGCTCTACGTCCGCCCGCAACAAACCGAACATTGGCAGACAGCTCGCGCCGCTCGCGCAAGCGTCAGACATGGAGACTGAAGATGGCACTGCTCAGCTTCGAGAGAAAATATCGCGTCCGCGGAGGGACGTTGATCGGTGGCGATCTGTTCGACTTCTGGGTAGGCCCGTTTTACGTGGGCTTCTTCGGCGTCATGACATTCTTTTTCGCCGCCTTGGGAACGATCCTCATCTTTTACGGTGCAGCGGTCGGCCCGACCTGGAACCCCTGGCTGATCTCAATCGATCCGCCGCCCCTTGAATACGGCCTCGCTGCTGCACCGTTGCTGGACGGTGGGCTTTGGCAGCTGATCACGATCTGCGCGCATGGCGCGTTCATCGGATGGATGCTGCGCGAGGTTGAGATCTGCAAAAAGCTGGGCATGGGCTATCACGTCCCGTTCGCCTTCGGCGTTGCGATCTTTGCCTACACGACGCTTGTTGTCATTCGACCTGTGCTGATGGGGGCTTGGGGCCACGGCTTCCCCTATGGCATCTGGAGCCACCTCGATTGGGTCAACAATGTCGGCTACGCCTACGGCAACTTCCACTACAACCCGGCGCATATGATCGCCATCACCTTCTTCTTCACGAACTGTCTGGCGCTTGCGCTGCACGGCAGCCTCGTGTTGTCGGCGGTGAACCCGGCGAAAGGCACCGAAGTGAAGTCGCCCGATCACGAGGACACCTATTTCCGCGATCTGATCGGCTACTCGGTTGGGCCGCTCGGCATCCACCGTCTGGGTCTTTTCCTGGCGCTCAGCGCAGGTTTCTGGAGCGCGGTCTGTATCGTGATTTCCGGCACCATCTGGTTCGAGGAATGGATCGTCTGGTGGGATTGGTATCTTGATTTGCCCTTCTGGGCTGACCTTTAAGAAGGAGGGTTGAGCAATGGCTGAATATCAGAACATTTTCACCCAGGTGCAGGTTCAGGGTCCGCCCGAATACGGCATGGACAATGAAAACAACCTCGCCGAGGGCCGTGTGGGCCGCCCCGGGTTCTCGACCTTTGTCGGGCTCTTCGGGAACGCCCAGCTGGGTCCGATCTATCTGGGGCCGTTCGGTCTAGTATCGATCGTGACAGGTATCTTGTGGTTCAACATCGTGGGCTTCAACATGCTGGCGCAGTCGGACTGGAACGTGGCCGTGATGGTGCGCGACCTGTTCTACCTCGCGCTGGAGCCGCCTGCGCCGGAATACGGGCTGTCGATCCCGCCGCTCAATGACGGGGGCTGGTTCCTAATTGCGTCGTTCTTCCTGCTGATCTCGGTGTGTTCCTGGTGGATCCGCACCTATCAGCGGGCTGATCAGCTGGGCATGGGCAAGCACGTGGCTTGGGCCTTCGCCTCTGCGATCTGGCTGTTCCTTGTGCTGGGCCTCTTCCGCCCGATCCTCATGGGGTCGTGGTCAGAGGCGGTGCCTTACGGCATCTTCCCGCATCTGGATTGGACAAACCTCTTCTCCATCACCTACGGAAACCTCTTCTATAATCCGTTCCACGCGCTCTCGATCGTGTTCCTTTATGGCTCGGCTTTGCTGTTCGCCATGCATGGCGCCACGATTTTGGCCGTGACCCGCTTCGGTGGTGACCGCGAGATCGAGCAGATCGTTGACCGCGGGACGGCATCCGAACGCGCCGCTTTGTTCTGGCGCTGGACGATGGGCTTTAACGCCACGATGGAAGGCATCCACCGCTGGGCCTGGTGGTTCGCGGTTCTGACCACGCTGACCGGCGGTATCGGTATCCTGATCACAGGCACAGTTGTCGACAACTGGTACGTCTGGGCGCAGGAGCACGGCTACGCGCCGCTCGATTAAGGAGAGTATGAATGTCTGACTCTGATCTGGAATACGATCTTCTGGGTGGCTCACGGGCCAACCGCCAGCGGACGGCCATCCTTGGCCTGATGATGAAAGGCGCGTTTTACGGCATGGCCGTTTTCGCCGGCATCATCGCCTTCATCTGGATTTTCATTGGGATCGGCGCGCTGCTGCCGCCGGAATCCAAGGAAGCCATTGATCCGACGCCCACCGCGTTCGAGATCGAGCTGCCCGCAGAGCGGACCAGCTACGACATTTGAGGCAAGCGGCAGCGTCACAGCTGCCCCCCTCAAAACCGGTTCAGCCCCTTTTGGCGAGGGGCTGATCCTCGGGGTCTCCACACCCCGGTTCCCTTCCTGTTGGCTACAGGAAACTGCGCCGCGGAGGGTTTTCCCTTCGCGGCGTTTTTTATTCACGCGCCCACGCACCAGGCCAACCTGACGGAGGCTGCCATGACCAAGCGACCCGAAACCCCGACCCTTGATCGCGTCAACACGCCCAATGATCTGCGGGCGATGGATGACCGAAGTCTGGGACTTGTCGCGGATGAGTTGCGCGCCGAAGTCATCTCGGCCGTGTCAGAGACGGGAGGGCATCTGGGCTCCTCCCTCGGTGTGGTCGAGTTGAGCGTGGCGCTGCACGCGGTTTTCAACACGCCCTTTGACAAAATCGTCTGGGATGTGGGCCATCAATGCTATCCGCACAAGATCCTGACCGGGCGGCGCGACCGCATTCGCACCCTGCGTCAGGAAGGCGGGCTCTCTGGTTTCACCAAACGCGCAGAGAGTCATTACGACCCGTTCGGCGCGGCGCATAGCTCCACCTCCATTTCCGCCGCCTTGGGGTTCACCATGGGTCGCGATCTGGGTCAGCCGACAGGCGATGCGGTCGCTGTGATCGGCGACGGCTCGATCAGCGCGGGTATGGCCTATGAGGCGATGAACAACGCAGGCCATGAAGGAAAACGCATGTTCGTGATCCTAAATGATAACGAGATGAGCATCGCGCCGCCGGTCGGCGCGATGTCGGCCTATTTGTCGGGGCTTTATGCTGGCAATACGCCGTTTGCTGCGCTCAACGATCTGGCCGAAGGGTTCGAGGCCGCGTTGCCCGGCCCGCTGCGCGATGGCGCCCGGCGCGCGCGCCAGCTTGTGACGGGTATGCCCGGCGGTGGCGGCACGCTGTTTGAAGAGCTGGGCTTTTCCTATATCGGCCCGATCGATGGCCATGACATGAACCAGCTTCTGCCGGTCCTGCGCGCCGCGCGCAGCCGTGCAACTGGCCCCGTTCTGATCCATTGCTGCACCGTCAAAGGGAAGGGCTACGCGCCCGCCGAAGGCTCTGCCGACAAGTATCACGGCGTGTCGAAGTTTGACGTGGCGACCGGCGCGCAAAGCAAAGCGAAATCGAACGCGCCCAGCTATACATCGGTCTTTGGCAGCACCTTGTGCGATGTGGCCGAGAAGGACCCGAAGATCGTCGCTGTCACGGCCGCGATGCCGTCGGGCACCGGTCTGGACAAGATGCAGATGCGCTTTCCAAAGCGGGTCTTCGATGTGGGCATTGCAGAGCAACATGGCGTGACTTTCGCGGCGGGGATGGCGGCGTCAGGCCTGCGCCCATTCTGCGCGATCTACTCGACCTTCCTGCAGCGCGGGTACGACCAGGTTGTCCATGACGTGGCGCTGCAAAAACTGCCCGTGCGCTTTGCCATCGACCGCGCCGGATTGGTCGGCGCGGATGGTGCGACCCATGCAGGTTCCTTCGACATCGGCTATATGGCGGCGCTGCCCAACATGACCGTGATGGCCGCCGCAGACGAGGCAGAGTTGGCGCGCATGGTCGTAACGGCCGCGGAGCATGACGACGGCCCGATTTCCTTCCGCTATCCGCGGGGGGAGGGGACGGGTGCCCCGATAGACGATCACCCGCAAGCCATCGAGATCGGCAAAGGCCGCGTCGTCCGCGAAGGCCATGATGTGGCGCTGCTGTCTTTTGGTGCGCATCTGGAGGAGTGCCTGCTGGCTGCCGATGATTTGGCCGCGCGCGGCATCTCGGCCACGGTGGCTGATGCCCGCTTTGCCAAACCGCTGGACCGCCCGCTGATCCACCAGCTGGCGCGGCACCACAAGGCGCTGATCACGGTTGAGCAAGGCTCTGTTGGGGGGTTTGGCGCGATGGTGCTGCATGATCTGGCCAATCAAGGCGGTCTGGACCGTGGCCTTGCCGTGCGCACGATGACACTGCCGGATCGGTTTATCGACCAGGCCAGTCCTGCGGCGATGTATGAAGAGGCCGGTCTGACGCGCGTCGATATCGTGGCGACGGCGCTGCAAGCGGTAGGGGTGCTGGATCGCCCGGCGGGGGTGCCTGCGGAATAAGACTTTTCAGAAAAGTCTTTGAAAAACTCTTTTGAAGAGTTTTGCCCCGCTATCTGACGCGGTTCGCAGAAATGCTGAGGATCACCCAATGCGTCGCATTGGCCACAACGCGCGCACCTTGTTTGCGACGATCTTCGATCGCGCCCTTTTCATGCTTGGGACAGGCGATCAGCCGACGCCCCTCTTCTTCCAACATGCGTGTCGTATCGCTTTTGGCGAGAAGCTGACAAACGTCATCTGGGTTCGGAAAAGCACGCACGGGGCTTAGCCCAGAGACTTGTGGGGAGGTATATTCGAAAATCGTGGGTTCTTCGGGTGCAACGGACTGACAGGCCGAAAGCGTGATTGTCGTTGCGGCGGCGGCCAGCCAAAGTGAAAAACGCGCCATAATCGTCCTCTCAAACACAGATCTCTACGTGCAAGCGAACTATGCGGACAGGGGAGCGGGTTTGTCCAGCCGGTTTGTGAGTGGTATCAGAACGATCCGCTTGATCTGCGTTATTCGCCCACGTGAGAGGTCACGAAGATCCGCTCGCGGTACTCGTTCAGATAGATCTTGAGCCACGCGGTATAGCGATCCGGGTGGCGGTTCACTTGTGCCGTCAGCGCGTGTAGATCGACCCAATCCACGGCCATCACCTCGTCCGGGTTGGGGGTGAATTGCAGATTGTCTGGCGCATCGGCAGTGAAGATATCCACGATCTCATGCTCGATCATGCCATCGCCCACATCGGCGCGGTATTCGACGGTGTCGCGCATTGCGGGATAAAGCCCGGTGATCCCCAGCTCTTCGCGCAGGCGGCGCATGGCGCAATCGGCGGGGTCCTCGCCCCAATGGGGGTGCGTGCAGCAGGTGTTCGCCCACAGACCGGGCGTGTGATATTTGCTCATCGCCCGTTGCTGGATCAGCACACGGCCCTTGTTCATCACAAAGACCGACACCGCCTTATGCTTGAGGCCCTTTCGGTGCACCTCAAGTTTTTCGACAGGAGTCAGAACACCGTCGACCCAGGTGGGGATCATGCTGCTCATGTGCGCAACGGGGACACGAGCCCCGTGAGATGAGCCAGATTCTTGATGCCGATTTTCAGATGGGCCATGGGGCGGGCTTTGACCAGTTTCTTGTTCATATACGCCTCAAATGTGAGGCGCTGCACGTCGACATCATGACACAGGGAGACGAACCTCTCTCGCCGGTCATCGGATCGGTAATAGGCGTCCTGCATGGCGCCCAGCACCTTGAAGACGGTCTTATGCTCTTTCATGAAGAGCTTGCGCGCGATGCCGAGGTCTTTGGCCTTGCCCGACCGCAAGCAGGCTTGCGCGGCGGTGGCGGCCACACGGCCCCCCGCCATCGCATAGTAAATCCCTTCGCCGGAGGAGGGGGCCACGACACCCGCCGCATCACCGGCCAGCACCACATCCTTGCCATTGTCCCATTTATCCAGCGGCTTGAGCGGAATCGGAGCCCCCTCGCAGCGGATCGTTTCACACTCCGTCAGGCCCGAACTGGCGCGCAGATCAGCGGTCGCTTTCTTCAGATCAACACCATCCAGCCCGGTGCCCATGCCAACACTGGCAGAGCTGCCGTGGGGGAAGACCCAGCCATAGAAATCGGGCGAGATTGCACCGTCATAGATCACGTCACAGCGCTTGGGATCGTAGGACCCGGTTGGCTCCGGCGCTTTGATAATCTCGTGATAGGCAATCACGTAGGGGATCTTGTCGCCGCCGGGCACCTCGGCCCGCGCCACGTCAGAGCGGGCGCCATCCGCACCGATAATCAGCTTCGTCGTCAGCGCAATCTCTTCGCGGGATTTTTTGTCACGGTAGATCACATGGGTGCCGTTCGGCCCACGCATGATCCGGATAAACGTGCCTGTGCAGCGCTCAACGCCAGCCTCTGCCGCGCGGGTGCGCAGAAACTCATCAAAATGCTCGCGGTCGACCATGCCGACATAACCGTTCTCGATCGGGATATCGACCTGGCGCTGGGTGGGGGAGATCATCCGCGCGGTGTCGATCTTGGCGACGATCTGCGCGTCCGGAATGTTGAAATCCGCGATCAGGCGCGGCGGGACAGCGCCACCGCAGGGCTTGATCCGGCCCGCGCGGTCCAGCATCGCCACCTTGTGCCCCGCCAGTGCGAGATCATGAGCAGCAGTTGCGCCCGCAGGGCCCCCACCAACAACGACGACATCATAAGTCATATTCATTCTCCCGGAACCAAAGCCGTTTTTCCCAAACGGCGGGATTGCATAATGCGTGCGGCCAAAACCGCGGAGGCGATGAAAAGGAGCGCCTCAAACAGAAAGACAGAGCCGAAGGCCTGCGCGTCGGTGGGCACGACTTTGCGCATCACATCGACAGCAGCGGCCCCCGCGGTGACGCCAAAACCCGCGGCAATCGCTTGCGCAGCACCCCAAAGGCCCATGCGCGTGCCTTCGCGCGATGCGCGGCCGTCGCCGGCCAGATCCATCATCGAGCCGATGGCGGCGACCGCGAACACACCGTTGAAAAAGCCGAGGGCGATGGCGGCGGGAACGAGCGGTGCGCCCGGACCCATCGACCCCATAAGAGAGATTATGGTAAGTATTCCCGCTGATCCGAGACAGCCCGCAATGACCCATTGGCGCAGCGTGCCGAACTTGAACCCAGTGGCTGCAATGCCAACCAACACCATCCCGAGGAAAGTGCCGCCGTTTTGCGCACCGCTCATGGAGGTGGATTGCCCCGGCGTGAAATCAAAGACGAGGCCGGCGTAAGGCTCCAGGATCAGTTCCTGCATGAAATAAGCGGTCATCGACAGAAAGACGAAGATCGTGAAGTTACGCGCGTTGCGTTCGGCCCAGACCTCTTTCAGGCCATCCCAGAATGGCGTGTCCTCGCGGGTCGGCTCGGCCTGAATACGCCGCTCGATCCCCCAGACGGCGAGGATAGTCACGGTCACCGCAAGCCCCGCCACGATGCACACCAGCTTGAGCAGCAATTGCGGCGTGTAAGGGTCTAGCAGCGCGCCGACCGTGCCTGCGGTGATCGCAATCCCTGCGATCATCATCAGCCAGGTGATTGTGGCGGCTGCGGCCCGGCGATGCGGTGCCGTGGCGGTGGCGAGAAACGCTAGCAGCGACGTGCCAGAGGCCCCAACGCCCAGACCGATCAGGATGTAAGCGATGATGGACGCGCCCAGACCAAGGGCAAACTGCGTCTCCAGCAGGACAACGCCATATGTCGCCAGCACACCGCCCAAGGCCAGCACGGCCATGCCACCAATAATCCACAGCGTGCGGTTGCCAGAGGTGTCGGACCGGAACCCCCAATTGGGCCGCGTGATCTGCACACCGTAATGCAGCGCCACCAAAAGACCCGGCAGGATCGCAGGCAGCGCCAATTCGACGACCATCAGCCGGTTCAGCGTCGACGTCATCAGCACGACGATTGCGCCTAGGGACATCTGCACGAGACCAAGCCGGACGATCTGAAGCCAAGAGAGTTTCATAGCAGCTCCAATCCGCGCACGGCGAATGCGGTGACCATCATGCCAGAGACGTAAAGCGTGACGCCCGTGCCGTTATACCAAGGCGCTTTCGCCTTCGGGTCGCGCAGCATCACGCGCATCGCGGCCAGCTGTGCAAGGACGAGGGCGAGGACAGCAAGGCCGTGATAAGGCCTGTCCCAAACGGCAAGGCAACAGATCACGATGATCTGCGGAATGAGCATGATGATACAGGCCACTTTCGCGGCCTTTTCCGGCCCCAGCGTCACCGGGAGGGAGTTCACACCCATCTGGCGATCACCCTCTAACGCTTTGAAATCATTGAGGGTCATGATGCCGTGGGCACCAATTGCATAAAGTGCGGCCACAATGATAACGGGCAGCGCGGGCGCGCCTGCGGCCAGAACGGCAGCGCCTGTGAACCAGGGCAGTCCCTCGTAGCAGAGGCCGACCAGACCCGGCCCCCACCAACCTGAGCGCTTCATGCGAATGGGCTCTGCTGAATAGGCCCAGGCGGCGGCGACACCCACAACGGTCGCCCCAAAGCCCCATGGGCCAAGGGTCAGACCCAGCAACAGCGACAGCACGGTCATGGCCAGCGCGATGTAAAGCCCCCAGCGTCCGGGAATACGGCCCGACGGGATCGGGCGATCCGGCTCGTTAATTGCATCGACATGGCGGTCACACCAATCATTGGCCGCCTGAGACATGCCGCAGACGACAGGCCCGGCCAAGATCACGCCGATAATCACGACAAGCCAATGCCCTGCGGGCGACACGCCCGAGGAAACCGCCCCACACAGATACGCCCACATCGGCGGAAACCATGTGATCGGCTTGATCAATGTCAGCATTGCGCGGGGGTCCGGCAGCTGGCGAGGCTGAATGGTGGACGTGACAGTCATAGTGTAAATCTTGCGTTACATTTGCGAGTCGAGCAAGTGTAAACTCAGCGTGACAATGCCGCAGGGGCAGCTTTTTGCGCTCCGGTCATCCGCTGTTAAGCATGCTTCACATTCGTTTCCTTTGCGCCATATATCTATGGTATCAAACGACAAAGACGCGCTGGAGGCTCGGATGAGCACAACATTGAAGGAAATGCCGGTCAAAGGCGGCGTGATCGTCAAAGACGAAAAGACGGGCCACATTGTTGAGGTCCGTTCAGAACGCGGCGTGTCGACGTTGAATGAGCCGTCTCTATCCTCGATCAAGCGGACGTCGAACACCCATCGCGATGCGCTGAAACGTCTTGTCGACCGCTGACACCCACTACCGGGTTACATTGAATGATGCGCTGAACGCCCATGAGGAAGCCTTGTCCTATGGTGACGGGCAGGTGTATCGAACCTTGGCATGATCGAATCCGCGATTGGACGGCCCTGTTCCGGTTATCATGAGACGCTGGCACAGAAGGCATCTGCTCTGTTGCACAGCCTGATCGGAAATCATGGTTTTGTGGATGGCAACAAACGCACGTCGTGGATCGTGACGATGGTTCTCATCGACAATAGCGGTTCAGATCTTGTGCTAAAAGACGGCGATCTGATTGATGATCTTGTCGTCGATGTGGCGCGCGGCGTACTCGGTTTCGATGACCTCGTCCCCGCCGGTAATTAACCGTCTTTATTCAGCAACCCGTATTTGCGCAGCTTGACGTAAAGGCTCTGGCGGCTCAGCCCGAGCATTTCGGCGGCGGCGACGCGGTTATTGCGGGTCAGCTCGACCGCGGTTTCGATGCACATCTTTTCAACCACATCCGTCGTCTCGGCAACGATATCTTTCAGCGTTGCACTGCCCACCAGCTCCATCACAGAGCGGACGCTGTCACCATTGACCGCAGCGCCAGGCTTGCGCACGGCGTCAACGCGGCTGGCATCGCGGATCACGAAAACGAAGGACGGGTGCATCTTGTCGTTAAGATACGTCACTGAAATCTCGACCGACAATTGGCTGCCATACTCAGAGGCGAGCTTCGTCGCATACATCCGCATTTGGCCCGTGCGCGCAGCGTTATCGATCAACACTTTCATGTCGACCGAGCCGCGCACCAGGAAATCGGCGAGCGGTTTGCCCTTCACGGCACTCAGATGCGAGACATCGGCAAGGTTCAGGAAACTTTCATTCGCCGCGCGGATGATACCGTCCTGATCGGTGAAGATGATCGCATCTACACCTTCCTGGTACAGGGCAGAGAGGTTCTCGCTCAGCTCATCGGTGACACCGAGGCCATCATCAGACGGCTCAATCCGGCACAGCAACAACCGCTCCCCCGCTGCGCGAAAGACGGTCGGAATAACAGTGATGTATTCCTTGCTGCGGCGCACCTGCAGCTCAACCGGTGTGTTGGAATCCGACATGGCGGAGTTGGTCAGGCTCTCCAGAAACTCGCCCCGGCGACGGCCTTCAAACTCTTGCGCAAAGGCAGAGCCGATCAGATCATCGGCAGAACTGTGCAGCAACTTGGCCGCAGCTTTGTTCACATCCGTAATGCGACCGCTGGACATGGAGACGAACAAAATCGCCTCGCGGGTCGCGTTCATCAGAACGCGGAAGCGGGTGTCGAACTCGCGCTGCGCTTCATAATCCCGCTCAAGTGCGATCTGGGCTTTCACCAACTGCTGCTGCATCTCGGCGACAGGGCGCAGATCGCGACCCAGCATCAGGATCGCGCCATCAGGACCAATCCGGTGGAAGGAATAGCGTACGGGGAATTCCCAATGCGTGTTGTCGGCGTGGTTCAGCTCAACCGCTTTCGTCGCACCCTCTTCCGAGAGTGCCTTGGCCATCTGGCCATCGAATTTCGGAATGCTCTCTGCCGTGAGGAAGTCGCGCACATTGCGGCTTTCCCAATGCTCCAACCGCCCGAAGGAGCGGTGCGCAGGATTGATCAGAACCGACAAAACATCGCCCACGTCAGAAACGACGATGGCGATATCGGAAGACGTTGCAATGATGTCACCAAGAAGTTCGGGGGCGATGAGCGGGATGGCCCCGCTGCTCCAGTATTTCGTCCCCCGCGAGGTCACTGGTCCGAACCCGACATCAGAGGTTTCTGCGTCGTCAAGCTCCGGATTTCTGAAAGGCCGCCGCCTTGGTGATGTGTCTTCAGCCCGCAAAGTTCCAGCGCTTCCTTCGGATCGTTAATAACGTAGTCGGCCCCCGTCAGCGCCTTCACATTAACATTTCGCTCTATAACTGTGCCACCTAGCACAATCGGCAACTGTCTTTCACATGTCGTTCGGATATTTTTTACTAATTTACGCGTCGTTTCAAGGTTTTCCGTGCGAGACGCAGAAATCATGACAACGTCGAAACTATGCTGTGACAGGATCTCCAACCGCTCTGACAGGCTCAGGCCCAGCAGCAACCGGACAGAGGCACCCAGCCGGCGCATCTGACCAGCGACAACCATGGCGCCGAGCGTGTGGAAATCATCCTCGCAAATCATCGCGATGGCAGGTCCGTTACCGGGCACCTGCGGGTTCTCTTTCAACCATTCGCGATCCAACTCGCGCAGCATACCTTGTAAGCGGGCCGTGCCGATGGTGACATCGGCAAAGCTCACCTCATCGCGGCACCATTCGTCTCCCAGAATACGGGCTGCGGCAGGAATGTAGACGTCGTAGATATCAACAGTTGTGCACCCAAAGCGGCGCAATTCGGCGATCGCATCCTCTGGGGCGCCCCGCTCCATCGAGCGGACGCCTTCGACCAATTGCTGCACGAGGCGGTTGTAAATCTTGGCGGCGTTGTGCGGGGACCGGGATGCGACAACAGACAGCACTTGCGAAGCAAGCGCGTCGACATTGTCGTTCGCGACAGACCCTTGAAGCGGGGCGGCCTTCTTCGGCCCCTCAGACATCAAAATCATCCTCTATCTCATGGGAAGCGACGGACCCGGAGAGGTACGCGCCTACAGCCCATATAAAGAAGTCTCTGCGAGTCGCGTCTCATTGTCAAATGCAATTGACAGTTTGCGACTCTATCACGCGCCGCGCATTGCTGCGCAGCAGCGATAAGTCCTTAAAATATAGGGTGTCCTACGCAGTTTACAACTGCAAGACAGTCTCTTTGTCAATTACGCCGAGTGTCAACTTTTAGGTGTAAGTTTTAGTTGACACTTTGACGGAAAAGAACGACGCTAGCCCTGTACCGCTTGTCAGGGAGTCGGTTCATGCAAGTTACGCCAACAGGCAGCCGCACCCCCGTGCGGCTCTACACAGAGGCTGAACGCCACCGCCGTGACAGCACGGTCTGGACCCTCGTTCAGGGGGTTCTGGCACCCGTGCAGTTTCTGGTCTTTCTCGTCTCGCTCGCGCTCGTGATCCGCTATCTGTGGACGGGCGACGGCTATATGGCCGCGACCATTTCCATCGTGATCAAGACCGGCTTTCTGTATCTCATCATGGTGACCGGCGCGATCTGGGAAAAGGTCGTCTTCGGGCAATGGCTTTTCGCCCCCGCCTTCTTTTGGGAAGACGTGTTCAGCTTTGGCGTCATCGCACTGCATACCCTTTATATCTATGGGCTTCTGGCCTCTGCCTTCCCCCCGCAGACCCTGATGTTCATCGCCCTCGCGGCCTATGCGGCCTACGTGATCAACGCAGGCCAATTCCTGTGGAAGCTGCGCATGGCGCGCCTCCAATCGGAGGTCGCGGCATGAACGATATGACCCCCTCCAAAGGCTGCCGCGACGTGCCCGTTCTGAAAGAACGAGGCCAGCGCGAAGTCTTCTGCGGTCTCACCGGCATCATCTGGCTGCACCGCAAAATGCAGGACGCGTTCTTTCTGGTCGTGGGGTCCCGCACCTGTGCACATCTTCTGCAAAGTGCGGCAGGCGTCATGATCTTTGCCGAACCCCGCTTCGGTACAGCGATTCTCGAAGAGAAGGACCTCGCTGGTCTGGCCGACGCCCATGAGGAATTGGACCGCGAAGTGGCGCGGCTGCTGTCTAGACGGCCTGACATCAAGCAGCTGTTTCTGGTCGGATCCTGCCCATCTGAGGTGATTAAGCTCGATCTGGCTCGCGCGGCAGAGCGTTTGAGCCAGGTGCATTTCCCCGACGTCCGGGTGCTGAATTATTCCGGCTCCGGGATCGAAACGACGTTCACACAAGGCGAAGATGCCGCGTTGGCGTCCATGGTCCCGGTGTTGGAACAGTCGGACGAACGGCAATTGCTCGTCGTGGGCGCCCTGCCTGACGTGGTTGAAGATCAGGCGCTTGGCCTCTTGGAGCAGATCGGCGTCACACCTGTCCGCGTCCTTCCCGCCAAACGCGCAGTGGAGGAGCACGGCATCGGCGAGAACACCGTTTTCGCCCTGACCCAACCCTTCCTTGGCGATACGCACGCCGCCCTTGAACGCCGCGGCGCGCGCCACATCCCCGCCCCCTTCCCGTTTGGCGAACACGGCACGACCGCGTGGCTCAAGGCCATCGCTGCTGAATTCGGCATCGCCGAAGAAGTTGTCGACCGCGTAACAGAAGCCCCGCGCGCCCGCGCCCACAAGGCCATCGCGACCCAGGCGGCAGAGCTGCAGGGCAAATCGGTCTTCTTCTTTCCCGACAGCCAGTTGGAGATCCCGCTGGCCCGGTTCCTCACCACCGAATGCGGTATGCGCGCGGTCGAGATCGGCACGCCCTTCCTGCATCAAGGCCTTGTCGGCCCCGATCTGGACCTCATCGCCCAAGGCCCCGTGATTTCCGAAGGCCAGGACGTTGATCTGCAACTGGATCGCGCGCTGGAGGCGCGCCCCGATATCACCGTCTGCGGCCTTGGCCTCGCCAACCCGCTTGAGGCGCATGGGCTCACCACCAAATGGGCCATCGAGCTCGTTTTCACCCCGGTGCATTTCTACGAACAAGCGGGCGATCTGGCTGGCCTCTTCTCGCGCCCCCTGCGCCGCAAAGAGCTGCTCAAAGGCATGCCAAACCGTCTGGAGGCCGCCGAATGAAGCTGACTGTCTGGACATATGAGGGCCCGCCCCATATCGGCGCGATGCGTGTCGCCACCGGTATGAAGGGTCTGCATTACGTGCTGCACGCCCCCCAAGGCGACACCTATGCCGACCTGCTGTTCACCATGATTGAACGCCGCGATCACCGCCCGCCGGTCAGCTATACGACCTTCCAGGCGCGCGATCTGGGCTCTGATACCGCCGATCTGTTCAAACAGTCCTGCCGCGATGCTTACGAGCGCTTCAAGCCCGAAGCGATCATCGTCGGCGCGTCCTGCACGGCCGAGCTGATCCAGGATGATCCCGGCGGTCTGGCCGAAACCATGGGCCTGCCGAT
>JBCBAC010000033.1:0-15112 GCA_038532735.1 Pseudomonadota bacterium | reverse complement strand
CCTGTCACGCCGGGGGTCGCGGGTTCGAGCCCCGTCAACCGCGCCACTTTTCCTTTATCTTGTCAAAATGTGCGCCTGCGGCGCATGTGATCCTTTATCTGGCGCGTCGCACAGAGAGCAGCGCTTTGGGGCGACCTCGGAAAAGGTATTTATGGACAAAAGAAGCTGTTAACCGCGCATTAAGGTTAATGGCTGTCATCTTTGTCTAAATATTCCCGCCGGAGGCATCTGCACGTGTCACCCGCGGGTCGGTCGATAACTATCTGGCCAATTCTGCCAAAATGCGTGCCCAGCTCCGGATGCCTTTGTGAAAGCTCTCCAGATCGTATTTCTCGTTCGGGGAGTGAATTTGGTCATCGTCTTTGGCAAAGCCGATCAGCATGGCGTCCATATCCAGATAGTCTTTGAAATACCCGGCAATCGGGATCGAGCCGCCGCAGCCGATATAGGCCGCGGGGCTGGGCCATTCATCCGAGAGCGCTTTGCGGGCTTTCTCGAAGGCGGGGTGGTCGGTGGACATTTGCGCGGCGGGCGACGCGCCGTGGCCTGTGAAAGAGACCTCACAATCGGGGGGCAGCATGTCTTGCACCATCGCGCGGAAGCTCTCGCGGATCGCGAACGGGTCTTGTTGTCCGACAAGGCGGAAGCTGAGCTTCGCATGCGCCTGACTGGGCAGAACGGTTTTGAATCCGTCGCCGGTATAACCGCCCCAGATGCCGTTCACCTCGCAGGTGGGACGGGACCAGAGCTGCTCGAGCGCGGTGCGATCTTTTTCGCCTGCGGGTTGTGCAAGTCCGACCTCGCCCAGAAAGGCGCTGTGATCGAAGCTGAGCGCGTCCCATTGGCGCGCCACGTCGGGGTCGAGCTCCGGCACGCCGTCATAGAAACCGGGGATCATGACATGGCCCTGATCGTCATGCAGGGCTGCGATAATCCGGGACAACACGCGGATCGGGTTCATCGCGGCACCGCCGTAAAGGCCGGAATGCAGGTCCTTGGAGGGGCCGGTGATCGTGATCTCTTCCTGCAGCATCCCGCGCAGGGTTGTCATGATCGCGGGTGTGTTCTCTCCGAAAAGGCTGGTGTCACAGATCAAGGCGATATCCGCGCTCAGCTCAGCGGCGTTGTCTTTCATGAACGGGATCAAGGAGGGGGAGCCGGACTCTTCTTCGCCTTCAAAAAAGAACGACACCCGGACGGGCAGGGTGCCATGCACCGCTTTCCAAGCGCGGCAGGCCTCTACAAAGGTCATCAACTGGCCCTTGTCGTCAGACGAACCTCGCCCGCGGATCACGCGGCCTTTGGGCGTGTCTTCCAAGGCAGGTTCGAACGGGGCGCTGTCCCAAAGCGCCAGCGGGTCGACCGGCTGGACATCGTAATGGCCATAAAACATCACGTGGGGGCCGTTGCCCTCTGTGTGGCCGACGACTATCGGGTGTCCTGGGGTCGTCCTCTTGCAGGCCTTGATACCCAGGCTTTGCAGATCGCGCACAAGCCAGTCGGCGGCGGTGTCGCAATGGTCCTTATACGCCGGATCGGTTGAGATGGACGGGATGCGGAGCAACTCCAGCAGGCGGTCAGTGGCGTTGGGCAGATCGGCATCAATATGGGACAGGACGGCGTCGAGGGTCATGGAAAGCTCCGCTTGGTATGGCGGCACCGTATCAGCCCCGCTTGAGCTGTCCAGAGGGGTGGATTATGGTCCACTCAGCTGAAGGGAGACGATGATGAGACGAGCATATCTGGCAGGCGTCTTCGCCGTGATTGCAGGCGCTGCGGTGGCGGCGCCACTGACGGGAAAGGACGCGCGTAATGCGCTGTTCAAGCCGGGCCCCGTTGAAATCAGCGTGCTGGACCTGCCGTTTCTGACAGCGCAAGACAAAGCCGTTTTGGAGCAGATCGCCCAGGCGCAGAAGTATTACGGCGCGATTGCGTTTGCGCCTGAAGATGGGCTGCTGTCTGAAAGCCTGATGGGGGCGTTCAACTATCACGATGTGCGCGAGGCGCGTGCGGCGGCCATCCGCGGTTGCGAAGCACAGCGGACCAGCAAGAATACCTGTGAAGTGGTGGCTGAGCTGCGCCCCAAAGGTTGGCAGAATGGCCGAGCGTTGAGCTTGAGTAGTGATGCAACACAGGCTTTTCGCGATCAGTATCGTCGGGCCAAGAGCCCGAAGGCGATGGCGGTGTCGCCCTCCACCGGACTTTTTGCTGTCGCGATAGATGCCGCTGCACCCGATGCAGCAATGGCACAATGCGAGGCATTGGCCCAAGTTGGTGACTGCACAATCGTGCTGTCTGACTGACATTTTCGTCATTTGATCCAGCGCAAGGTGCCGCGTCAAAACGTGCCCTACTTAGGGTATACCCAACGCGCTATATGCCTTGGTAGCCCTCCAGCCGCGGCCCTGCTGCGGTGATAGCCAAACGGAGAAGACATTGGACGTAAACGCCCATTTGGACGCCGCCCTGCAACGCCTTCACGACGAAGGGCGCTACCGCACTTTCATCGACATCGAACGGGAGAAGGGCAATTTTCCCCATGCGATGTGGCGCAAGCCTGATGGGACCGACCAGCCGGTGACAGTCTGGTGTGGCAACGATTATCTGGGCATGGGCCAGCAGCCTTGCGTGCTGGACGCGATGCACGAGGCGCTGGATGCAACCGGTGCGGGCTCTGGTGGTACGCGCAATATTTCTGGCACCACAGTTTATCATAAACGCCTTGAGGCTGAGCTGGCCGATCTGCATGGCAAAGAGGCTGCTTTGCTGTTCACCTCGGCCTATATTGCGAATGACGCAACACTTTCGACGCTGCCAAAGCTCTTCCCCGGTCTGGTGATCCTGAGCGACGGTCTGAACCACGCTTCCATGATTGAAGGCATTCGCCGCAATGGTGGGGCGAAGGCGATCTTCAAGCATAACGATCTGGATGACCTGCGCGCCAAGCTGCGCGCGATCCCGGCGAACACGCCTAAACTGATCGCGTTTGAGTCAATCTATTCGATGGATGGCGATTTCGGTCCGATTGAGGCCATTCTGGATATCGCAGACGAATTCAACGCGCTGACCTATATTGATGAGGTTCACGCTGTTGGCATGTACGGCCCGCGCGGGGCAGGTATTGCGGAGCGGGACGGCCTGATGGGCCGTATCGACATCATCAATGGCACGCTCGCCAAGGCTTACGGTGTGATGGGTGGCTACATTGCGGCCTCTGCCAAGATGTGTGACGCGATCCGCTCTTATGCGCCGGGCTTCATCTTCACGACATCCTTGCCGCCCGCTGTGGCGGCCGGCGCTGCGGCCTCTGTCGCTTATCTGAAGACCGAAGAAGGGCAAAAGCTGCGCGAGGCGCATCAGACCCAGGCAAAAATCCTGAAAACACGTATCAAAATGATGGGACTTCCGGTGACCGATCACGGCAGTCACATCGTGCCGGTGCATGTTGGCGACCCGGTGAAATGCAAGATGCTGTCCGATAAGCTCTTGGAAGATCACGGCATTTACGTCCAGCCGATCAATTTCCCGACGGTGCCGCGCGGTACCGAGCGGTTGCGCTTCACGCCGTCGCCGGTTCACGGCCCGCGCGAGATGGATGCGCTGATCTCCGCGCTTGACGCGCTTTGGTCGCATTGTGCGCTAAATCGCGCCGATATTGCCGTCTAACATATGATTGCAGGTGCATTCGCACCCCACGGATGTTAATTTTGCGTCAATTCTGTTACGATGTGAGTCGAGGCGGAAGAACGGGGCAATAAGTGGCAGTTGGGACAGGCACATGATCGGGCGCAAATCTCCGCCCCTTTCCGAGACGACCAAGGTCGAGCCGAAAGGCTTCGACGATTTTGCGTTGCTTCTTGGGGATGTCATGCGCGGTGAACGGGCCACCATGGGGAAATCCCTGCTGGATGTTCAGCGTGAGCTGAAGATTAAAGCCGCCTACATTTCTGCGATTGAGAACACCGATCCTTCTGCGTTTGAGACGCCTGGCTTTATCGCGGGCTATGTCCGCTCTTATGCGCGGTATCTGGAGTTGGATCCGGAATGGGCCTTCACGACCTTCTGCCAGGAAAGTGGTTTTCAGACCGCCCATGGCATGTCGGCCAGCGCGTCGGCCACGCGGATCGACAGCACGCCGGAAAAGATCAACACAGGTCCGCGCGATTTTCTGGAGCAGCCCGCAACACCCTTTACGCCAAAGGGGGAAGGGGTCTTGGCGCGGATTGAACCTGGTGCTGTTGGCTCCTCGCTTGTGCTGCTCGCCCTGATTGGCGCGATTGGCTATGGCGGCTGGTCGGTGCTGCAGGAAGTGCAGCGTGTGCAGTTCGCACCCGTTGAACAGACACCTACCGTTGTGGCCACTCTTGATCCGCTTGCCGAACAGGCAACGCCGGTTATCACCGATGAGGCGCCGGACGTGATCGCGACCAACGAAGCGTTGGACCGGCTCTACCGTCCCCAAGCGCTTGACGTCCCGGTCATGACGGCCCGCGACGCACCTATCGCAACGCTTGATCCGCGCACGATCGGCAGCTTTGCCGAAACAACGCCTGTTGTTCCGGATGTGGCGACAGCTGGCCTTCTGCCCGAGGAATTCGCACCGCCCGTTCAGGTCGTCGAAGGTCCTGTGCCCGAAGTGGCCTTGCTGGCGGTCAATCCGGTTTGGGTGCGCGTACGCGCAGCTGATGATTCCATCATTTTCGAGAAAATTCTCGATGCAGGCGAAGAATATGTTCTGCCTGCCACCGAATTGCCGCCCAGCTTGCGCGCGGGCAATTCCGGCTCGCTGTATTTCAAGGTGAACGGCGATGTCTATGGCCCAGCGGGCGAAGGCACATCGACCATTCGCGATGTCGCTCTGGACCGCGACGCCCTGAAAGAGAGCTATACTGTCGCAGATATTGCCGCCAACCCGGACCTCGCTAAATTGGTTGATGTGGCTGAGGTGGCAACTCCGATTACGGAGTGATCGGCGTTGCTCCGACAGCTGAACTGCGCTATCAGACTGTAAACCCAGCTTGACAGGAAAGCCGTCCAAATGTCGCTGAACCATGTGCGCCCATGGCGCAATATCTACCGCCGTAAATCCCGCCAGATCATGGTTGGCAAGGTCCCGGTGGGGGGCGATGCACCGATCACGGTGCAGACGATGACCAACACGCTGACCACCGATGTCAAAGCAACGATTGAGCAGATCAACGCGGCCGTGGATGTCGGCGCCGATATCGTGCGCGTCTCGGCGCCTGATCGGGACAGTGCGCTGGCGTTGAAGGAAATTACATCAAACGTGTCCGTGCCGATCGTGGCCGATATCCATTTTCACTACAAACGCGCAATTGAGGCGGCGGAAAACGGGGCTGCCTGCCTTCGGATCAATCCTGGCAATATCGGCAATGAAAGCCGCGTCAAAGAGGTGATCAAAGCCGCGCGCGATCATGGATGCTCGATCCGGATTGGCGTGAATGCAGGGTCTTTGGAAAAGCACTTGCTTGAGAAATACGGGGAGCCATGCCCCGACGCGATGGTCGAAAGCGGTATGGATCATATCAAGATCCTGCAAGACAACGATTTTCATGACTTCAAGATCAGCTGTAAGGCGTCCGATGTTTTCATGGCGGCTGCGGCCTATCAGCAATTGGCGGACGTGACCGATGCGCCCATCCATCTGGGTATTACAGAAGCCGGCGGTCTGGTCTCCGGCACGATCAAGTCGGCTATTGGTCTGGGCAATCTGCTCTGGATGGGTATTGGCGACACGATCCGCGTGAGCCTAAGCGCCGACCCCGTGGAAGAGATCAAGGTCGGCTACGAGATCCTGAAATCGCTCGGCCTGCGTCACCGCGGTGTGAACATCATCTCTTGTCCGTCCTGCGCGCGGCAGGGGTTTGACGTGATCAAGACGGTGGAAGTGTTGGAAAAACGCCTTGAGCATATCAAGACCCCGATGAGCCTCTCCATCATTGGCTGCGTGGTTAATGGTCCCGGCGAAGCGCTGATGACAGATGTCGGATGGACCGGCGGCGGGGCAGGGTCGGGCATGGTCTATCTGGGCGGCGCGCAAAGCCATAAGATGGACAATGACAATATGATCGAACATATCGTCGAACAGGTGGAGGCGAAGGCTGCAGAGCTTGAAGCCGAAACCGCTGCGGCAGAGCAGGCCGCCGAGTAAGCGGCCCTCGTTGGGAATAGGTATTTTAAGACAAAAGAAGCCGTGAAGCTCGCATTAAGGTTAACGGCCTTGTCTTTATAGAGGCTGGCGCGGCGTGAGGGTGCCTGTCTAAACATCCTCTTCGCTTTTTCCAAATATCCTCGCCGAAGGCTCCGACGCTTAGGTCAGGCGCTGCGCTCCGCTCAGTTCGCGGCGCGCTTCTGATCGACCAATTCCATCATCTGCGCCAGCGGCACGTAGCCCCGCAGCATCTGATCTTGCAGCACAAAGCTGGGCGTGCCGTTGATCTGCAACCGTTGCGCCAGCGCGCGGTTCTCGGCGATCACCGCTTGCACCTCATCGCTCAGCATATGCGGCATGATCTCGCCCGTATCGAGCCCAAGTTCCTGACCCATCCGGTCGAGGCTTTCCGGCGTGATATCTGCGCGCATGGTGATAAGCGCCTGATTGACCTTGCCATAAGCCTCAGGACCCGCCTTCTGCAGCGTGGCGATGGCAAATTGCGAGGCCATCACGGAAGCCTCTCCAAGGATCGGGAACTCCTTCGTGATCAGTTTGATATTACCATCCGTGTCGACCAACTCGGTCACTTCCGGGTGCGCGCGGCGGCAAAAGCCGCAGCGGTAGTCGATGAATTCGACCATGACGACATCGCCCTCGGGGTTTCCGCTGACCCAGGAATGATCGTCGTTGAAAAGCGCCTCAGCGTTGGTGGCGATCAGGTCCACATCGCCTTGGGCCTGTGCCTGTGCTTGCCGCTCTTCCAGAACGCCAAGTGCCTCCATCAGCACTTCGGGGTTGTCCATTAGGTAGGACCGGATTTCAGCGCGAAACGCCTGCCGTTCGGCATCGTTCATGGCCGAGACATCAAAGGCCGTAGCGTGGCTTGCGATCAGCGTGGCTGCAAGGCCCGTCAGAAGGGTGCGTTTCATGGGAAATCCTCTCATCGCTTGGCGCTTTGGGCCGCAAAGATCATATCCTGCGCACGCTGCCAAGGGGCGGAGCCGCGCGGCAAAAGCCCCTCGGCGCGTTTGGCGTGCACGGCGGCATCTTTCAGCCGACCGGAAAAGGCATACCGCTCGGCCTTGGTGAGCGAGGCCATGCCGTTATTGCCCGCCTTCGCATAGGCCTGCGCCAGATCGCGCAACATGCGCGGGTTCAATGGATCGCGCTGGCGCGATTTCTCAAGCGCCTGCAAGGCGCGGCGATTGCCATCGGCTGTGTCGAGCGCCAGCAGGGCGCGCCCGTAGCCTGCAAGGATCAGCGGCTCGTTCGGGGCCAGCTGCACGGCGCGGCCATAGGCGTTCACGGCCGTGCCGAAATCGCGGTTTTCCAGATGAATCTGGCCGCGCAGTTCGTGGGCATATGGGTTTTGGGGGCGCGACTGCACCAGCGCGTTCACGTTTGAGAACGCTCGTTTGCGGTCTGGTTTGCGGTGATAGGCCACGGCCTTGCGCATCAGCCCCATGGCCGAGGTGTCGTTGCGCTTGACGCGGTTCAGTGTCCAACTGGGTGCGCGCAGAAACGCGCTGAGTTTGTTTTGCACTTGCGCAAACCACGCCTGCGCGCGCGGATCCTCGCGGGCGTTGTCCTTATAGGCCGCAGCAGCGCCTTGCATGGCACGGATTCGGTCGCGCGTTAGTGGGTGCGTGCGCGTGTAGGGGTCTTGGCGACTGACCGAAAGCGCCTCTTGCCCGCGAAAGATATTGAGCACATCAACCGCCGCCGATGGATCGACGCCTGCGCGCGCCATGTAGCGCGCGGCCGATTGATCTGCGGCGGCTTCTTCAGCGCGGGTATGGGCGAAGAAGAGGCGGCGCGCGGTTTCCTGAGAGCCGATGGCGAGGCCTGCGCCTGCGCGCGGGTTGGCAGCACCGGCGGCCAGCGATACGGCCAGCCCCAGAAGCGCATTGCGCCGGGCGGCTTTCATATTGGCCATCCGCCGGGTCAGATGACCATTGGCGATATGGGCGGCTTCATGGGCGATGACGGCTTGCAGCTCCTCGACGCGCTTCATGCGCAGCACAAGTCCAGTATGTACGAAGATATGGTTGGGATCGGCGACAAAAGCGTTGAGCGAGCTGTCATTGATCAGCAGCACTTTCACGCGGGCAGGTGACAGGCCCGCTGCGTTCAGAATGGGCGCTGAGATTTCGCGCAAGCCGCGCTCTACCTCTGCGTCGCGGATCAGCCCTTGCGCCTTGGCGACGGGCGCTTGGGCAATTGTCAGCAGGGCGAGCAGCGCCATGCCAAGCAGAGCATGGGCCATTGACGGGCGGGGTCTGGCTTGAAAGAACCTCATGGACGGCAGCTTAGGGGCAAAGATGCGGAACTCAAGACGCGGCAACGTTGATCCTTTCATTGTGATGGACGTGATGGAGGATGCGCGGCGCGCCGAAGAGGCCGGGCGCCACATCATTCATATGGAGGTCGGACAGCCCGGAACCCCAGCGCCACAAGGCGCGCGCGCTGGTTTGGCAGCCGAGATGGAGGCGGGTCAGCTGGGTTACACCGTGGCTTTGGGCCTGCCTGCGCTGCGGGCCCGGATCGCGCGGCTTTATGCCGATTGGTATGGTGTCGACCTTGATCCCGCGCGTGTGGTGATCACGCCGGGCTCGTCGGGTGGTTTCATTCTGGCGTTCACCGCGCTTTTCGACAGCGGCGAGAAGGTCGCGATCGGCGCCCCCGGCTATCCCAGCTATCGTCAGATCCTGAGCGCACTTGACTTGGAGCCGGTCATTGTCGAGGCGGCAGAGGCCGCGCGCTTGCAAGTCACCCCCGCCGCTCTGGACGGCGTCGATTTTCAGGGGCTGATGGTGGCCTCGCCCGCCAACCCATCGGGCACCATGCTTGGCAAGCCGGAATTGGCAGCCTTAATCAAATGCGCACAGGATCGCGGTGCGGCCTTTATCAGTGACGAGATTTATCACGGGATCGAATACGAGGCGAAAGCCGTCACCGCGCTGGAGATCAGTGACGATGTCTATGTGATCAACTCGTTCTCCAAATATTTCTCGATGACGGGCTGGCGTGTGGGCTGGATGGTTGTTCCACCGGATCACGTCCGCACGATTGAGCGTCTGGCCCAGAACATGTTCATCTGCGCGCCTCATGCGGCACAGATCGCAGCTCTTCACGCGATGGATTGCGAGGAGGAGCTGCAGGCCAACCTTGCCATCTATACGGAAAACCGTCGCCTGATGATCGAAGGTCTGCCAGAGGCGGGCTTTGACCGGATCGCGCCGCCGGATGGGGCGTTCTACGTCTATGCCGATGTCAGCCACTTGACGGATGACAGCCGTGCTTTTGCAGCTGAAATTCTGGAGCAAGCGGGGGTCGCCGTGACGCCCGGGCTCGATTTTGACGCCGCGCGCGGGGCAGGGACTTTGCGCTTTTCCTATGCCCGCAGCACTGAGGATATCCGCGAAGGGTTGGCGCGGCTAAAAGCCTTCATGGCTGCGCGCGGCTGATCGACAGGGCGGCGCAAACCCGCTAGACTACGCGCAACAAAAACAGGATCGAGCAGTCAGATGATCCGATACATTCTTGTGATCTTCGCGCTTGTCTGCGCGATGCCCGCTATGGCGCAAGGCTTTGGCGGACTTGCGCGTGTGGACGTGTCGCAAAGTCAGGTGAAAGACCGGGGCGGCGATGTGCTGGTCGAGCTGCATTTGAGCCAAGCGGTGCCCTACCGTGTCTTCACAGTTGATGATCCGCCCAGGCTCGTGATGGATTTTCGCGAAGTGCTGTTTGACGGCATGCGCGATGCGGTGTTTCTGAACTCCGACGGTGTGTCGGAAGCGCGGTTTGGGCCGTTTCGCCCTGGCTGGTCGCGTATGGTGCTTGATTTGACGGGCCCCCTGGCCGTGCGTGAGGCGGGCATGATTGTGTCTGAAGAAGACGCGAGTGGTGTCCTCAATGTGCGCCTGCAGGAAACCTCGCCCGCAGATTTTGCAGCGCAATCGGGGGCCGCAACGACGCCGGAATGGGCGTTGGAGCCTGATTTACCCGCACAACCCGCTGCCAAGCAGCGCCAGCAAGGCGACCGCCCGGTGATCGTGTTGCTTGATCCGGGCCATGGTGGGCTTGACCCGGGGGCGGAGCGCAATGGGGTGAGCGAGGCGGTGCTGATGCTGACATTCGCGCGGGAGCTGAAAGAGGCGCTGTTGCGCGCCGGAAATTTCGACGTGCGCCTGACCCGGGATGAGGATGTCTTTGTGCCTCTAGAGACCCGCGTGGCCATGGCGCACCGTGTGCAGGCTGATGTGTTTGTGTCACTCCATGCCGATACCGTGGCAGAAGGGGAGGCAACGGGCGCCACGATCTACACATTGGCGGAAGAGGCCAGCGATGCCGCTTCCGCGCAACTGGCTGAGCGCCATGATCGGGCGGATCTTTTGGCGGGCATTGATTTGTCTCAGCAAGGCGATGAGATCGCGACGATCCTGATGGATTTAGCCCGGTTGGAGACTGCGCCGCGCACGGATCGGTTGGCTGACACGCTGGTGCGCGAGTTGCGCAACGCGGTGGGCAAGATCAACAATCGCCCGCGCCGGCACGCGGCGTTTTCCGTGCTCAAGGCGCCCGATATTCCGTCGGTTCTGGTAGAGCTTGGCTTTATGTCGAGCCCATCTGATTTCGAGAACCTGATTGATCCCGAATGGCGTGCGCAGGCCGCACAAGGTATTGCGGCGGCGCTGATGGATTGGGTGGTTGCTGATGCTGCAGAGGCTCGTTTGATCCGGCAATAAGGTTTTGTGCTTTAGCTTCGCCAAATCGCGATGCTGGGGGGATTTCATCCCCCCAGACCCAGACTTGAAACCAGGGGGATTTCATCCCCCCGGACCCCCCTAGGATATTTCGAAAAAGCGAAAGTTAGGTTTTGCGCGCTTGCCAGATCGTATGGCCGTGAAAGGTGGGGTCTTCAGGGCGGAAGGCGACTTCCTCCCAGCCTTCGGTTTTAAAGAGGGCGCGGTAGCCGCTGGGGGAGAGGCTGGCGTGATAGACCGGCGCGCCTTCGACAGCGCCGACCCTTTCGCTGGCCTCCGGGCCGGTTGTGATCACCAGCGGTGCGCCGGGTCTGGCATGGGCTGAGAAGCGGGCGAAGGCTTTGGCCTGATCGGCGGGGCTGAGATGGAAAAACGAGTTGAACGCGATGAGGCCGTCAAAGCGATGTCCCAGATCAAAATCGCGCATATCGGCAAGCTGCACCGTCGCCTCAGGCACGTTCTTGCGGCAGACCTCAACCATGCTTTGCGCGCCGTCAATTGCCGTTATCCGCGCGCCACGATCCACAAGATAACGCGCGATAGGAAGGCCACCGCCACAGCCGATATCCAGTAGGTTGGGGCCGGGGGCGCTGTCAAAAAGCCAGTCAAGAAGCGGCTTTTCCCAAAGCGTGCAATCGCGGGCTTTTGCGAAGGCGGGGCCGACGGTTTCATAGGTGGGCAGGATGTCTTCAGGGCGCATGGTTTGACCTTACGTTGAAGGGCAAAGGGTGGGCAAGAAACCGCAGCAGATCACGGCTTCTCGTTTTGACGCCTCGCGCGCGCGCGCGTATACGAGACCCAAGCAACCCAAAGGTGCAGGCGCGTGATACGGTTTATCTTAGGCTTTTTCGGAGCGATTTTTTCCTGGCTCACGCTGGGTATGTTGTTCGGTGCGCTCAGCCTTGGCGCCGTTTTCTGGATCTATGGGCGCGACCTGCCCAGCCACGAAAGCCTTGCGCAATACACACCACCGACGATCAGCCGGATTTATTCGGGCGAAGGGCGGATTATTGATGAGTTTGCGAAAGAGCGTCGCTTATTCGCGGATTCCGAAGAGATTCCGGACCTTGTCAAACACGCGTTCATCTCGGCGGAGGACAAGAACTTCTACCAGCATCAGGGCTACGATGCGCGCGGTATGGTCTCGGCCCTGATTGACGCGGTTCGCTCGCGCGGGGAGAATGTGCGCGGGGCCTCGACGATCACCCAACAGGTGATGAAGAACTTCCTGCTCTCTGGGGATCGGTCTGTCGAGCGCAAGATCAAGGAATTGATCCTGGCCACACGGATCGAGAACACGCTCGATAAAGACCAGATCCTTGAGCTCTATCTGAACGAGATTTTCCTGGGCCAGAACAGCTATGGCGTGGCCGCGGCTTCTCAGACTTATTTTAACAAACCGCTCGCAGCCCTTGCACCGCAAGAGGCAGCCTATCTGGCCGCGCTGCCCAAAGCGCCCTCCACCTACCATCCGGTGCGCCAGATCGAGCGCGCAACGCAGCGGCGCAATTTCGTGCTGCGTGAGATGTTTGAGAACGGCTATCTGAGCGAGGAAGCGTATCAGACCGCCCGCGCAGAGCCGCTGAAGACCGTGCAGAACGGGGACTATGAAGGGTTCAAGCAAGCCCTTCCACCGCGGGATTACTTCACCGATGAAATCCGCCGCCAGCTGAGCGAAGACTTTGGTGAGGATGAGTTTTTCTCAGGCGGGATGACCGTGCGCGCCACGATTGATCCCGAGATGCAGAACGTCGCCGCAAATTCGCTACGGCTTGCGCTGGAACAATATGACCGCAGCCGCGGTATCTGGCGCGGAACTGGCGAAACGTTGGCGTCGGAGGTTTTGGCTGACGAGACGCTTTGGCGTGCCGCCTTGCAAAACGTGCGCGTGGCCCGTGACGTTGATTTAGAGAACCAGTGGTATCCGGCCGTCGTGCTTGAGGTCGGCGCGAATGATGCGCGGATCGGCATCGAAGGTGTGCCGGATGACGAGGATGGGCATTTCATTCCCGCCGCTGATGTTCAATGGGCGCGCAAACTGAATGAGGATGGCTCCCTCGGGCGCCAGGCGCAGGTCGCGGGTGATCTGCTTGAGGTTGGTGATGTGGTGCATGTCAGGCGCATGACCCGTGACGAGGATGGCAGCTTCATACGCTGGACCTTGCGGCAAATCCCCGAAGTGCAGGGTGGTTTTGTGGCGATGGACGTGGATACGGGCCGTGTGATCGCGATGCAGGGGGGCTTTAGCTACCAGCATTCGGTCTTTAACCGGGCGACACAGGCACTGCGGCAGCCCGGCTCTGCGTTCAAACCGTTCGTCTATGCTGCCGCGCTGGACAGTGGCTATACGCCTGCGACGATCGTCGTGGACGCGCCGATTGAGATCAACACACCGCAAGGTTTGTGGCGGCCGAAAAACGCGTCTGAGCGGTTTTACGGCCCCACCCCCTTGCGCACCGGGATCGAACGGTCGCGGAACCTGATGACGGTGCGTCTGGCCGAAGAAGTCGGCATGGATGTCGTTGCAAGCTACGCGGAACGCTTTGGCGTTTATGACCGGATGAACCGCTTCCTATCGAACGCGCTGGGGGCCGAGGAAAGCACACTTTACAAAGTGGTCGCGGCTTATGCGATGTTCGCTAACGGTGGCGAGCGCGTGCAGCCGACACTGGTGGACCGAGTGCAGGACCGCTACGGCAAGACGATTTTCCGCCATGACACGCGCGCATGTGAGGATTGCCGCGTGGCCTCCCTCGATCCCGGGGCAGCCCCGCGCATCGTGTCGGACCGCGAGCGGGTGATCAACGCGATCACGGCCTATCAGCTGACGTCGATGATGGAAGGTGTCGTGGAGCGTGGTACGGCGGCGCGGACGGTCAACCTGCCTGTGCCGGCCGCGGGCAAGACCGGCACCACGAATGACGCAAAGGATGTCTGGTTCGTCGGCTTCACCAGCAATATCGTGGCAGGCTGTTACATCGGCTATGACCAGCCCCGCACGCTGGGGCGGGGCGCGTCAGGTGGCGGTATGTGTGGCCCGGTTTTCAACCGCTTCATGCTGGAAGCCACCAAGAAATACGGTGGTGGGGAGTTTGCAGTCCCACCGGGCGGACGCTTCATCAAGATCGACCGGTTTACCGGTGCGCGCCTGTCTGACGACGCATTTGGAGAGAACGTCGTGGCCGAGTATTTCCGCGATGGCGAAGAGCCGGTCTTTGGGATCACGTTTGACGGCGGCTTTGCGATGGCCGCTGACCTGCCGCTCTTTGGTCGCGGTGAAGGCGATGCGATCCGCGAGGTCACGACGTCCACCGGACAGAAGGCACGCGTGGCGCCAAAGGCGAGTTTTGGCACGCTCAGCTCCGGCGGACTTTACTGACGCCTTGCCCGTGCGGGCAGGCGTTGTTACATCCTCCTCCTGACAGGCAGAAACGGATGGGCTTATGCGGGCTGAGGCGCAAAACGCTGTTGAGGCAATCGAGAAATCGCTGACGCTACTGCGGCAGCGCATGGATTGGGACACCGCCGAACATCGCCTTGAGGAATTCAACGCGATGACCGAGGACCCCGATCTGTGGAACGACCCCGAAAAGGCTCAAAAGCTGATGCGCGAGCGTCAGACGCTCGTTGACGCGATGGCGAGCTACACCTCGTTGAGCCAAGAGCTCTCCGACAATGTCGAGCTGATTGAGCTGGGCGAGATGGAAGACGACGCAGAGGTCGTGGCCGAGGCTGAAGCCGCTTTGAAAGCACTGGTCAGCAAAGCCGCAGAAAAAGAGCTGGAAGCGCTGCTGAATGGTGAGGCGGACAGCAATGACACGTTTCTTGAGATCAACTCCGGCGCGGGCGGCACGGAAAGCTGCGACTGGGCGTCCATGCTGGCGCGGATGTATGTCCGCTGGGCCGAAAAGAAGGGCTATAAGGTCGAGCTGCAATCCCAAAGCCCCGGTGAAGAGGCGGGGATCAAATCGGCGGCCTACAAGATCAGCGGCCATAACGCGTATGGTTGGCTGAAATCCGAAAGCGGTGTGCACCGGCTTGTGCGTATCTCACCCTACGATTCAGCGGCGCGGCGGCACACCTCGTTCAGTTCGGTTTGGGTCTATCCGGTGGTCGACGACAATATCGAGATCGAGGTGAACCCCGCCGATATCCGCATCGACACCTATCG
>JBCBAC010000032.1:0-15647 GCA_038532735.1 Pseudomonadota bacterium | reverse complement strand
CGGCGACGGTGCCGAGTTTGTTGTGGAAGGTGACTTTGCCAAGGCTGTCGAGCCAGGGCTGCATGCCCTCTTTGGCGATGCGCAGGTCGTTTTCCCAAAAGAAGACGGCATCGGCCAGACGGGCGGCGAGGACCTTTTGGTTGCCTGCGAGGATCGTCGCGCCGTTGTCGGGCGTTTCCGTGTTGGCGACGGTCACGAATTTCTCGATGCGACCGGTCTTTGGGTTGCGGACAGAGAAGAATTTCTGGTGCTCTTTCATGGAGCTTTGCAGCACTTCGGGCGGCAGATCGAGGAACTGATCTCCGATCTCGCCAACGAGGACCACGGGCCATTCGACAAGGCCAGAGACCTCGGCCAGAAGTCCCTTATCTTCAACAACTTCAAGGCCTTGCGCGAAGGCCATGGAGGTGGCGTCGGCCCAGATATGATCGGCGCGTTCGCCTGCATCAAGGATGACATGGGCTTTTTTCAGCTTGGCCTCGTAGTCGTCAAAGCTGGTGACTTTGAATGCGCCGGGGGCCATGAAACGGTGGCCTTCGGTGATGTCACCGGAGGTGATGTGATCGACCGCGACCGGAACGATGTCTGTGCCCTGCTCGTCATAAGTGATGCACAGGATGCGATGGAGCGGGCGGACCCAGCGGAGGGAGCCAGCGCCCCAGCGCATGGATTTGGGCCAGGGGAAATTGCGGATCGTGTCTTCAAGGACCTCGGCCACGATGTCAGCGGCGGGGCGGCCCGGTTTGTCGATCACGGCGAAATAGGTCTGGCCCTTTTTATCATCGCGCAGTTCCAGTTGGTCCTTGGTCAGGCCGGTGGAGCGCAGAAACCCTTCGAGCGCCTTTTCGGGCGCGTCTGCGCGCGGGCCTTTGCGTTCTTCACGCAGATCGGGCGAGCGGGCGAGCATGTCAGAGAGCGTCAGGGTCAGGCGGCGGGGCGTGGAATAGGCGCGCGCCCCGGCATAGGTGATGCCTGCCTCGACCAGCCCATCAGTGACGCGTTTTTGCAGATCAGCGGCGGCTTTGGGCTGCATCCGGGCTGGGATTTCCTCGGAGAACAGCTCGATCAGGAGATCCGGCATTATTCGGTCCTTTCGGGGGGCGGCGGGCAGCCTTCGGGAAGCGGTTCGCCGTCAAATAGTTTTTCACCACAAGGGTTGATCTGGTGCCACGCATAGCCGCGACCATCGTCGGTCAGGGCGATGATACGGTCGATGCCGTAGGTGATGTTTTCGGTGCCAAGGAAGGCCAGGGCGGTGCCGTCATTTAGGGCCGCGCCGAGAGCATCGGCGTCAAAGCAGTCGAACCAGCCGGGGGCCTCCAGCGGCTCGGCGCGCTCGTAGGCCACATATGTTTCGGTGGCCAGCGCCAGAGAGATGGGCGTGGTAAAGCAGGAGCGGTAGCGGATAGGGGACGAGGTAGCGTCGATGGCCTCGAAATCATCGTAGAGGATGGTTTCGGGTTCGTTGGTGACCAGCAGAGTCATCTGCACGTCGTCCTCGCCGGTGGCTTGGACCGGTTCGTAAAAGTGATAGACCTGCAAATAATAGAGCGCCGCACCGGCGATCAGGGCGATGATCACAAGGATGCTCCCAACGAGTTTTCCGCTCATGCGGCGTAGCCCCCAGCTTCGGTTTGCACGAAGGCGTCGGCGCAGGCTTTGGCGAGCGCGCGGACGCGACCGATATAGGCTTGTCGTTCGGTGACCGAGATCACGCCGCGCGCGTCCAGAAGATTGAAGACATGAGACGCCTTGATGCACTGGTCATAGGCCGGTTGCGCCATGACGATGCGACGGCCTGTTTTGGGGTCGTCTGCGGGCTCAGCGAGGATGCGGGCGCATTCGGCTTCGGCGTCCTTGAAGTGTTGCAGAAGCGTGTCGGTGTCGGCCACGTCGAAGTTCCAACGGGCGTATTGCGCCTCGGCCTCGCGAAAGACATCGCCATAGGTCAGCGGAATGGGCGACTGCGGATCGTTGAAGGGCATTTCGTTGCCGTCATCATAGCCCAGCACATACATTGCGAGGCGTTCGAGGCCATAGGTGAGCTCGCCCGAGACGGGGTGGCAGTCATGGCCGCCAACCTGTTGGAAATAAGTAAATTGGGAGACTTCCATGCCATCGCACCAGACCTCCCAGCCCAGACCCCATGCGCCGAGCGTCGGGCTTTCCCAATCATCCTCGACAAAGCGAATGTCGTGCATCTTCATGTCGATGCCGATGGCCTCGAGCGAGCCGAGGTAGAGGTCCTGAAGATCAGGCGGGCTGGGTTTGATGATCACCTGATACTGATAGTAATGCTGCCAGCGGTTGGGGCTGTCGCCATAGCGCCCATCAGTGGGGCGGCGCGAGGGCTGAACATAGGCGGCCGTCCACGCAGTTGAGCCCAGCGCGCGGAGCGTTGTGGCCGGGTGGAATGTCCCTGCCCCCACCTCCATGTCATAGGGCTGCAGCATCGCGCAGCCCTGCCCGGCCCAGTAAGCCTGAAGGCGCAAAATGATCTCTTGGAAGGAGCGCGGTGTTGTCGTCTGAGATGCCATCACAAGCCCTTTGGAAAAGCGTGATCTTACTAGGCGGGCGCGGCTGGGGCGTCAATGAAGCGACGGGCATAAATTACACGCGAAAATGAGCGGGGCCTCTGGCAACTCGCGCTATTATGCGTTCAATAGCGATCAAGAGATTTCTACAGGGGTGCAGCGGGACCATGCGGGCGTATTTTACTGGGTTGGTGGTGGCAGGCATTTTGGCCACGCAAATATCGGCGCAGGACGCGCAAGTCTGGGTGCAGATCGAGGCCCAGCCGACCCTTGCGGAAGCGCAGGAACGTTTGCGCGACTATTCCCGCAACCTGCCCAACGTGAACGGATTTACGCTGGATAGCGGATGGCATGCGGTGGCGCTTGGGCCCTTTGCGCCGGATGATGCGGCACAATTGCTGCGCCAGTTGCGCCGCGATGGGCTGATACCGCGCGACAGTTTCGTGGCGTTAGGCGGTAATTTCGCGCGCCAGATCTGGCCGATTGGTGGAAGCGCGGTGCGCCCCGTGCAGCCTGTCGCACCCCTGCCAGAAGCGGAGACCGCGTTGGTCGCGCCAGAGCCTGAAGCGCCTGCTGCGGAACCAGAGACCGACCCGATCATTGCGGCCGACGAGACGCCGCGCGAAGCGCGTCAGAGCGAGCGTTTGTTGTCACGCCCGGACCGGGAAGCGCTGCAGATCGCATTGAAATGGGCGGGCACGTATAATGCGGCGATTGATGGCTCTTTCGGGCGTGGGACTCGCGCGGCCATGGCGCTTTGGCAAGGGCAAAACAATTACGAGCCGACAGGCGTTCTGACCACCAAACAGCGGGCGGCCCTGCTGGACGCCTATAACGCCGTGCTGGATGGCATGGGTCTGGCCAGTTTGCGCGACGATGCCGCCGGGATCGAGATGACGCTGCCGCTGGGTGTGGTCGAGTTTGCCCGCTATGAGCCCCCCTTCGTGCAGTATGATGCGACCACAGATATCGGCGCGCGGGTTTTGCTGATCTCGCAGGCTGGTGATCAGGACACGCTCTTTGGGCTTTATGACATCATGCAGACCTTGGAGATCGTGCCGCTAGACGGTCCGCGCGAGCGGAGGAACTCCAGCTTTGAGCTGCAAGGCGAGAATGAAGAGATTTTCAGCTACACCCAAGCCGAGCTACGCAATGGGCAGATCAAGGGTTTCACGCTGATCTGGCCTGCAGGAGATGAAGAACGCCGCACGCGTATTCTGGACGAGATGAAGGCGAGCTTTCAGCCGGTTGAAGGCGTGTTGGATCCCACTTTGGGGGATGCTGGCGCGGATCAGGCGCCTGATCTGGTCGCTGGACTGGAAATTCGCAAGCCGGTTTCGGTCCGGTCCGGGTTTTACGTCAGCGCGGATGGGGCAGTTGTGACCTCGGGTGATGATCTGGGCGCGTGCTCCCGGATCACTTTGGACGAGCTTTATGAAGCAGCGCTTGTGGCCGCGGATACCGACAGCAACGTGGCGGTATTGACCCCGGCAGAGCCTTTGGCCCCGGCAGAGGTGGCGGCGTTCCAGCAATCCGTGCCGCGTTTGCAATCCGACGTTGCGGTTGCGGGATACCCTTATGGTGGGGCTTTGGGCGCGCCGACGCTGACCTTTGGCAAACTGGCCGATATTCGCGGGTTGAATGGTGAGGAACGCCTTAACCGTCTGGCGCTCAACACGCTGCCCGGCGACGCGGGCGGGCCGGTGATTGATAGCGCGGGCACCGTTCTAGGCATGCTTTTGCCCCGTCCGGACAGTGACCGTCAACTTCCGGCAGAGGTCAGCTTTTCCGCCGATGCCGCGGCCATCAAGGCGGTTCTGGATCAGGCCGGTGTCAGCTACTCAGCGACCGATGCCGCGGCCGTCAAAGCCCCCGAAGACCTGACCGAGATCGGGATGGGCATGACAGTGCTGGTCAGCTGCTGGGACTAAAGACCTAGCCCCGCCAGAAGGCGACGGTCAGGATCGCGAAGACGGCCATCAGCTCGAGCCGCCCGACCAGCATTGCTATGGCGAGGATCCACTTCGCGGCATCATTCAGCGCGCCGTAATTTCCTGCCGGGCCGATGATATCGCCCAGACCGGGGCCGATATTGGCCAGCGCGGCGGATGCGCCTGAGACCGATGTGATAAAGTCGAGGCCCGTGAGGCCAAGGGCAACGGCTGTGACGCCCAGTGTGACGATAAAGAGCATGAAGAAGGACATGACCGAGCTCAGGATGTCTTCCGAGACGGTACGCCCTTGATAACGCGGTTCAAAAAGCCCGTGGGGCGAGTGGATCTTGCGCACTTGCGCGCGGATGGACGCGAAGAGCAGTTGATAGCGGAAGACCTTGATCGAGCAGGAGGTTGAGCCTGCGCAGCCGCCAATCAGGCCCATCAGGAAAAAGACCATGACCGGGAAGCTGCCCCATTGCATATAATCCGCGCTGGCATAGCCCGTCCCGGTCAGGATCGAGACGGTGTTGAACAACGCTTTGCGAAACGCGATTTCAGAGCCGCCGACGCTGATGAAAAGCCAGAATGTCAGGGCACCCGCCAACACGACGATGATGGTTAGGAAGGTTTTGATCTGACTGTCGTTCCAAAGCGCTTGCGGCGCGCCGGAGATCAGCTGCACGTAGCGCACGAACGGCAGGGCTGCCGCGATCATGAAGAGCGCGGCGACATATTCTGCGGCGGGTGGCATTGCGCCAAAGGACGCGTCAAATGTCGAAAACCCGCCTGTCGAGACGGTTGTCATCGCGTGCACAATCGCATCCAGCGCGCCGACGCCCGTGGTCATATAGGCAATTCCACACATCAGCGTGATGCCGATATAGATGACCGAAATGCGCGAGGAGATTTCGGTCGCGCGGGGCAGGATTTTCCCAAATGTATCGAACCCTTCAGAGCGGAAAATCTGCATCCCGCCGACTCGCAACTCAGGCAGGAACACCATGGCGACAACGATGATGCCGATACCGCCCAGCCATTGCAGGATTCCGCGCCACAGCAAAAGCCCGTCGGGCATCGCATCAAGGCCTGCGAAGACGGTGGCTCCGGTTGTGGTCAAGCCTGACATCGCCTCGAAAAACGCGTCGACAAAGCGGGCTTCTGTCGCGCCGAAAATGAAGGGCAAGGCGCCGAAAAGCGGCAGGGTGAGCCAGACAAATGTCGTCAGAAGGAAGGTCTGCTGGATCGTGAGGCCTTCCTTTACGCCATTCTGGCAGGACAGCGCCACAAGGCCGCCGGTAAAGGTCGTGATGATCGCGCTTTCCAGAAAGGCTGGCCAATGGCCGTTACCCGCGATTAGGTCAGCCGCCAGGGGCGCCAGCATCGTCACGCCGAGGCAGGCCACAAGCAGGCCGATCACATATCCGACGGGACGCAGGTCAAACATCTGTGCAGGCTTGGCGCGGGGCGCGCGTGCTGTCAAGCGAGCGTCGATCATGGGGTCTCACACCCGATGCAGCACCGCCGCAATCGGGTGTGAGGGAGAGCTTAGCTGAAATAGCCCGCGCAGGTGGCGAAGGTCACAGACGTGTCTGCGCCCAGCGCGTTCAGGCCCGCAGCGCTATCGGTTGCGGATTTGAGCCGCTGGCAGGTTGCCGCAAAATCCGCGCCTTCGGACGTGTCAGAGACCGATTGGGTGCGCACGCCGGTATTGAAAGCCTCGCTCAGCTGGGCTTGAGTGATGGAGCCGCGCGCTGCCAGAGTCTCGGCACGTGACATCATCGTTTCGGACATCGACATGCTGGGGGTTGCGGTGTCCATGCATCCTGTCAGTGAAAGCGAAAGGGCGCCAAGGATCAGGCCGCGCGTCAAATAAGGTGTCATAGTATCTCCTAAATCGTATGTCTTATGACGTTGTTTGAATAACGACTTCAGGCTAACACTCAGATGCGATCATCGCGAAATGGTTTTCGACGATAGATGGACATGGGGCACCGCTGGATGTGGTCGAAATGAGGATAACCTATCAGCCAAGCACAAGAGACAGCGTGATGCGTGCGCGTATCTCTGCATCGCGTGGTGTGCTGGCCTGTGTGCTGCGCGGGATCATGGTTCTGTGCCTGACACTCGGGATGATCTGGCCCAAGGCCTCTGCTGCGGTCGTCGCGTTTTTGCCGGGGGTGCAAAGCTATGTCATCTGTACCGGCGATGAGATGGTGACGATACTTGTGGACAGTGAGGGCACGCCCATTGAGCAATCCACAAGCGACAGCGCGCCCTGTCTGAGCGCGGATGTGCCACCCGTAGCGACCATTGCGCCGAGCTTGTGGCGCCAACTGGCGCGCGATCATCGGGATCGTTTTGTCAAACGGGAAAATCTGAGCGTCGCGCGCTCTGTCTTGCAGCGCCCTGCCCCCACACGCGCCCCACCTGTCCTGGTTTGATCCCCTTTTTCAAACCAATCTAACGACAGGACACTGAACAATGACGGACGCATCCGCTCCGGCACCTGCGCGGTCGAACACGACCGGCGGGGCCTTCTACCGACTTATCTGGAAATGGCACTTTCTGGCATCGCTGTACGTGCTGCCCTTTCTGGCCATGCTCTCGCTCACCGGGGGCATTTATCTTTACAAACCGCAGATCGAGGCATGGCTTTACGCGGATCGCATGAGCGTCACCGTGCAGGAGACCCACCTGCCCTATGAGGCGCAGGTGGCCGCTGTGCAAGAGGCTGCCGGGGTCACGCGACTACGCGGGGTGACGGTGTATGACGATCCAGCGCGATCCACGCTGATCGAATTCAATGACGCCGAGAAAGTCCGCTCCCTCGCGTGGGTGGATCCCTATACCGCCGATGTGCTGGCTGTGGTGCCGCGCGATGAAACTGCGATGCGGCTTTTGCGGAAGTTCCATGGCGAGCTTTTGCTGGGCGATGTCGGCACCAAATTCGTGGAATTGGCCGCGCATTGGGCCATCGTGATGTTTGTTACGGGGATTTACCTGTGGTGGCCGCGTGGATCGCGGACATGGGTACAAATATTCCGGCTGCCATCAGGCAAAGGGCGCAGTTTCTGGCGCGAAACGCATCTCTTTACCGGGTTTCTAGCCACAATCCTGATCGTGCCGATCATTATTACCGGCTTGCCGTGGACAGATGTCTGGGGCGGTGGCCTCGGCTATGTTCAGGAGCAAACCGGCACGAAGTCCAAAAGCCTGCGCTTTGGTGGAGATGTCCCGAACTCGACCACATCGGACGGCATTCCGGTAGCTTACGCGGAGGTCTTCGATGTGGCCCGCGCAGAAGGGCTGGTCTACCCGCTGGAGATGCGGCCCGCAAAGGGGGCTGAGGGGGCGTATTGGGTGCGCTCGGCCAGCACGAACCGGTTCGAACAGAGCGAATTGATCGTGGATCAATATAGTGGGGCGGTGCTGAAACGGCATGATTTCAGTGACAATCCGGCGCTGGCGCAAGGCGTGTCGTTGGGCATCTCCTTCCATCAGGGAGAGCTTTATGGATGGACGAACCTTGCGCAGAACACCCTTGCGGCTTTGCTTGGGGTGGTGCTTTCGGTGTCGGGCTTTGTCGCATGGTGGATGCGGCGGCCTGCCGGGTCACTGGGCGTGCCTGCAGCACCGGAGGCCGCATTGAGCACAGGTATGATCCTTTTGGTCATCGCACTCATGATCTTGCTGCCGTTGATGGGACTCTCGCTGATCGTGGCACTTGCGCTGGATTGGCTAATCTTCCGGCGCTTAGGCTGGTTTCGGGCTGCATAAACGAAGGCAGGGGGGACGTTGTCCCCCCTGACCCCCCTAAGATATTTTCAAAAAGCGAAGTCAGCCCACGTGGAACAGCGTGTTGAAGAGCTTGGGATCAAGACTGTCAGCCGCGAAGGTATCGCCTTCGGTCAGGACAGAGACCGCGTCATGGCTGTGCAGGCTTTCCTGATGGCTGGCCACCACGCGGAAATCGCCGATCCTAGTATCATTCTGCAGTTGTTCGCAGAATGAGCGTGCCGCGTCTTCGACAAAGATCGGGTTGGCGGCATTCAGCTCGGCAAAGGCCTGTTCATCTTCGCGCTTGACCATGACTTGCGTCTCAGTCGGCACTGCTGCGCGGCAGAGCTCAATCAGGTCTTCGAACCAAAGTGTGGGTGCGTTGGGGTCCAGCACGACCGAAAGGCGCGCGACAGAGCGCTGCGAATGTGGTGTGGCCAGTTGCCCGCGCATCTGGCGGGCGTGTTCGGAGAGTTCCAGTGAGCAGGGGCAGGTGCTGGAATAGACGTAGTCGAGATGCACGATTTTTTTGCGGACGCCGTTTTGTTCAACGAGTTCTAGCGCGATGTCATAATACTGATAGCCCGAGAGACCAGAGCGAAGGCTTTCCACCTTCACGGGGAAAGACAGGCGCATCTGGATGCGGGCGTCGAAGCTTTCCAGATCGGTTTTGTAATCGTCCAGCGCGGCCTCGATCACTTCGAAGCTGAAGGTTTCTTCAGCCCGACGATAGAAGGTGCGCATGATGCGCGACATGTTGATGCCCTTCTTTTCGGCCTCAAGGGAGACCGTTCCGGTGACGGAGGTTTCCAGTGTCAAAGGGCCGTTATCGCGGGTCTTGAACGAGATCGGCAGGCGGAAATTTGAAATCCCCACATGCTGAATTTGCTGCTTGGCCCCGCGGATAAGCGACGTCGGCCCGTTTTGCAGATCGGGCATGGAGGCCTTGTAATCCGCATCGACGGCAAAATCCTCCGGATAAGCGCGGGCGAGTGCGGGATAGTTCGACACCTCAGCCCCCGGGATCAGACGGGCGACAAGCGGGTCAAGGGTCGCGACCTCGGTCTCGTCAGCATCAACGGCCCAACGGCGCAGCAACGCGAGTGCGGCTTCAGCCTCTTCCCGGCTTGGGTGACGATCAAGATCAGTGGAATGGATATTCATGGCAATTTCCCCCCTTTGGGTGCGGGCCAGCCCCAAAGATATAGGGAACCAACGCGGTGTGTTTCAACCAGTACGCAGTTTATTACGTGCACGCGGGGGGATTGGATCAAAGATCGCAGCGCATTTTGAAGTTGGGGATCAGGACGCCGTGACGCTCGACCTGTTGGGGTGTGACCACCTGCCAGCCGAATTTTTCGAAAAACGGGCGGGCGAGGTGGCTCGCCTCAGTCGTGAGTGATTTCAAATGCTTAACGACTGCTTGATTGAGCAAAGCTGCATAGAGTGCGGCAGCCGTGCCTTTGCCCATTTCTTCGGGCGCGACATAGGCGAGGCCCAGATGGCCGTCTTCTTCCAAGGTCATGAATCCCGCGATGACACCGTCCCGTTCGGCGACAAAGCATATGTCATGTGACAAGTGCCGGTGCCAGTATTCGGTCTGCGGGACGTCCTTGGCCCAGGCATCGCGCTGCGCTTCGGTATAGGCGGTTGAGGCCCCTTCATGCACCGCGCGGTAAAAGAGCACGGCGCAAGCGGACGCATCGCCCAGCTGATATCTGCGGACCCACATGGCTCACGCGTGCTCCAGCGCTTGGATGAAGTCGGCGATCAGATCGTCGGTGTCTTCAAGGCCAACGGAGACGCGGATCAATCCAGGCGTGATCCCAAGCGTGTCCTTTTGATCTTGCGGCAGACGTTGATGGGTCGTGGAGGCAGGCGGCGTCACAATGGATTTTGCATCCCCAAGATTATTGGAGATGGAGAAAATCCTGAGCGCATTCAGCACCTTGAACGCTGCATCCCGTCCGCCTTTCACATCAACCGACAGGATCGTACCTGCCTCGGCCATCTGCGATTTTGCGAGCGCGAATTGTGCATGGGACGGCAAATGCGGGTAGATCACGCGGTCCAGCTTTGCATGACCCTCAAGCGCTTCGGCAAGAGCATGGGCAGAGGCGGTTTGTGCACGCACCCGCAGATCAAGCGTCTCCAGCCCTTTGAGCATCATCCAGGCGGTAAACGGGCTCATGGAGCCGCCGGTATGCTTCATATAGGGCTCCACCGTGCCGCGGATGAACTCGCGCGTGGCAAGGATCACACCGCCCAGCGCGCGGCCCTGCCCGTCGATATGCTTCGTGGTCGAATAGACAACCACATCAACGCCAAGTTCGACAGCGCGGGAATAGACGGGTGTTGCGAACACATTGTCACAAATGACAGTTGCCCCAACGGAATGGGCCAAATCGCAAACCGACTTGATATCAATGACTTCCAGCGTCGGGTTGGAGATGGATTCAAAGAAGACCGCTGTCGTGTCGGCACGGATCGCGCCTTTCCAAGCCTCCAGATTCGTGCCATCGATCAGCGTAACCTCGACGCCATAGCGCGGTAGGATCTCCTCCAGAATATACAGACAGGAGCCAAAAAGCGCGCGTGCTGCGACCACATGGTCCCCGGCCTTAAGCATCGAGACCAAAGCACCATTGACCGCAGCCATACCGCTCGCTGTTGCAAAACCGTCTTCGCAGCCTTCCAGCGAGGCGATGCGGTCCTCGAACATGCGCACGGTGGGGTTTCCATAGCGGGCGTAGATGAACTCATCGTCCTGCGCTTTCAAAAAGCGTGCTTCTGCGTCCTCGGCTGAGGGATAGTGAAAGCCTTGGGTGAGGAAAATTGCCTCGCTCAACTCGCCATATTGGCTGCGACGTGTCCCGTCATGGACGGCTTTCGTCCGGGGTTTCCAATCGCTCATCTCATTCTCCTTCGGGCCGCTTATCGGGGGCGCGGCCACAAAAAAACCCCCACCGTTCAACAGACGCCGGGGGCTTTGCCCTGACCTCTTTAGCGGCATGTTTAACGTGGCCCGCAATCCGGAAGACAAATCGCCACGACGGTTGGAATAGGCCTGTGATCCTGAGACGTCAAGCGGCGTCATAGAGCTGTCATGGCGGTTTTATGTCTCTGTCGTAGTTGTAGGGCATCAAGCAACCACAAGATGTTGTGGAGATCTCCGCGATGGCTTTGCACGCCGTTAAAGCACACAGCCCCGTGCCGCATCTGCCAGATGGTCCCGGCCCGATCATCGTGATGGTGCATGGCTATAAATTCTCTCCGCAGCACCCGCGCCATGATCCCTTCAAGCACATCTTGTCAACGGAGCCAGCCCCAGGACGGCGCAGTGCGGTCAGTTGGCCGCGCCATCTGGGATTTCACGGGCGGAAGGAGGATGGAGTGGCAATCGGCTTTGGCTGGCACGCGCGCGGCTCGATCTGGCAAGCGGTAGAGGCGGCTTTGGCAGCCGGTGCAGCGCTCGCGCAGCTTATCGACGCGCTTCAGGCTCAAAACCCTGCACGCCCGATCCATGCGATTGCCCATTCGCTTGGCGCGCGCGTCGTGCTGGAGGCGATGGTCCGGCTGGACGGACCCGCTCTGAACCGGGTCATCCTACTTTCGCCAGCAGATTGGACGGACCACGCGGAGGCCGCTCTGGCCCGCCCGCCTGGCGGGGCGGCAGAGGTCTTCAATGTCACCGGACGCGAGAACGATCTATTCGACACCTTGCTGGCACGCGCTGTTCCGCACACGGCTCCGGTTTTGGGTCAGGGCTTGCCACAGGCGGGCGAAAACTGGCTTGATATTCAACTTGATCATCCGCAGACAGAGATCGCCTTGGCCCGGTTGGGCCACCGTTTTGCCCCCTCCAGCCGCGCGGTCTGTCACTGGTCCAGCTACCTGCGACCCGGCGCGTTTCCCTTTTACAAACGCCTGCTGCGCGCGCCTGAGACCTTGTCCATGGCGCATCTGCGCGCTGCCCTGCCAAGCCAACTGCAACCCAAATGGAGCCGTCTGCCCCTTGTTCCTGCCGCAAAACCTGCGATCTTGCAGACAACGGCAAAGGGAGCATCCGCATGATCGATCTATATTACTGGCCCACGCCGAATGGCTGGAAAGTCTCCATCGCGCTTGAGGAAATGGGCCTGCCATATCAGACCCATCTGGTGAATATCGGCGCGGGTGATCAGTTCAAACCAGATTTTCTGAAGATCGCGCCCAACAACCGGATGCCCGCGATTGTGGACCCGGATGGGCCGGATGGCGCGCCGATCTCGATCTTCGAGTCGGGTGCGATCCTGCAATATCTGGCACGCAAGACCGGCCAGTTTGGCGGCCCGACGGAACGCGACCGAGTGGCGGTGGATCAATGGCTGATGTGGCAAATGGGCGGCGTTGGCCCGATGGCCGGCCAAGCGCATCACTTTCTGAAATATGCGCCTGCGATGGATCCACCTAACGATCTGCCTTACGCCAAGGATCGCTACCGGGCCGAGACCGGGCGGCTTTACAAGGTGCTGGATACGCAACTTGCCGGCAACGAATATGTTGCGGGCGATTTCTTCTCGATCGCGGATATGGCGATCTGGCCGTGGGCTTCGCTTTGGGAAGGTCAGGAACAAACGCTAGACGACAAACCTAACCTCGCGCGCTGGCTCGATCTGGTGGGGGACCGCGAGGGCGTGCAAAAGGGGCGCTCTCTGCATGCGGACCAACGCTCCAACCTGCAAGCTGACAAGAAGGCGCAAGACCTGCTGTTCAAACGCAAAAGCTAACGCCGCATTAAGGCTAACGCGCGCCCTTCTGTTCACCTTTGCAAAAATATCTCATCACCCGACAAACCCTACTTGTCCGGCTCAATCACATATTTCTGCAAGGCCATGATTTGCCACCACAAAAAGGCGAAAAGCGCGAGCGGGAAGCCGAAGGTTTCGACCTTGACCCAGAGGTCCGTCGACTGCGTCCGCCATAGGATTTCATTGGCCACGGCTAATGCAATGAAGGCAAAGCACAGGCGGCGGGTGAGGATCATCCAGCCTTCGTCTTTCATCGGCATCATCTCGTTCATGACATAGGCGAGGTAGCTTTTGCCCTGCGCTAGGCCGATCCCGAGGATAAGAGCGAAAAAGCCATAAACGAGCGTGGTTTTCATTTTAAAGAAACGCTCGTCGTTGAACCATGCTGTCAGGCCACCGAAAAAGATCACCATGAACGCCGTGAAAATCTGCATCCGGCTGAGCTTGCCGGTCATGAACCAAAGCACCGCCATCGAAATCAGCAAAAGCGGGATGAAGGCAATTGTGGCCACGATGAAGCCTGAATATTCAATGCCGCCCCACAGATAGGTCTCGTCGCGGATCCGCAGATAGAGCACGAAGAACAGGATCGGCGGCCCCAGTTCGAGCAGCAGTTTCGCAGCTGGATTGATGTCTTTTTCCATGAATGCTCCTTAGCCTGCCATCTCAACTATCACCGCGCCTGCTGCAATCAAGGCCATAAGGGCGATGCGGCGGGGGCCGACGGTCTCTTTGAGGAAAATCCAGCCGATGAAGGCCGCGAACACGGTGGAGGTTTCGCGCAGGATTGCGGCTTCCCCCACCTTGTCGAGCCGTGTCGCCATCATGATCGAACCGAAAGAGCCAAACGCGACCAATGCGCCGATGGCCCCGCGTTGGAGCAAGGGAACAAGTGGCGGTGCGGTGGAGCGGCCCGTGCGCACGCGCCAGAGCCACAAGAGCGGAAAGTCGATTGAGGTGACGAAAAAGAACCACGCGAGGAAGGTGAACGGGTCCGGTGTGGTCCGGATGCCGTAGGCGTCATAGGTCGTATAGATCGCGACCATGAGGCCTGTGAAAACCGCAAGCAGAAGTGCGGGCGTCAGTGATGCGCGGTCTTGCACCAGAAAGACATAATTATAGAGCGCGAGGCCGAAGATGCCGGTCAGAAGCACAGCCACACCGCCCCATTGGCCAAGCGTGAACTGCTCCCCGAAGATGATGCCTGCGCCAATCACTGTGAAAAGCGGGCCGGTGCCGCGCACGACGGGGTAGACGACGGTGAAGGCGCCCCGCTCAAATGCCATGGCCATGCCGACTTTGTAGATAAAATGGATGATCAGCGCGCCTGCAAAAAGCCACCATTCGGTGCCTTGCGGCCACGGGACAAGGAAAAGTGCGACAGGAAGCGCGAACCAGAAGATGCAGAAATCAATGCTTGCGCGGGACGTCCAGGGGTCGTGTTTGCCCTTTTGCAGCGCGCCAAAAACCGCGTGGAGGAAGGCGGCAATGAGTGCCAGGACCAACGCGACCATGTGGCCAGTTTCCGTGCCTTCGATGGAGAGAAGCCAGTCGCTCAAATGGCACGGCTGGGGGCGCTGCCCCCAGACCCCCGGGATATTTTTGCCAGAATGAAGCCAGTCATTCGAGGCCGGTCAGCGCTTTGGCGAAATCCTCGGGATCGAAGGGGGCGAGGTCATCGATCTGTTCACCAACGCCGATGGCGTGGATCGGCAGGCCGAATTTATCTGCGAGCGCCACGAGGACGCCGCCTTTGGCGGTGCCATCGAGTTTGGTCATGACCAGCCCGGAGACATCTGCCAGTTCCTGAAAGGTTTTGACCTGTGAGAGGGCGTTTTGGCCTGTGGTGGCATCCAGAACCAGCAGCGTGTTGTGGGGCGCTTCAGGGTCTTTCTTGCGGATGACGCGGACGATTTTGGCAAGCTCCTCCATCAGGTCGGCGCGGTTTTGCAGGCGGCCTGCGGTGTCGATCATCAGAAGATCAGCACCATCGGCTTCGGCTTGGGTCATCGCATCGAAGGCGAGGCTTGCGGGGTCTGAGCCTTCGGGGGCGGTCAGCACGGGCACGCCGGCCCTTTCGCCCCAGACCTGAAGCTGTTCGACAGCAGCGGCGCGGAACGTGTCACCGGCGGCGATAACGACCTTTTTGCCCGCCGCACGAAACTGGCTGGCGAGTTTGCCAATGGTGGTGGTTTTGCCGGAGCCGTTGACGCCGACAACCAGCACCACTTGCGGGGTCTTGGGGTAGATGGGCAGCGGTCTGGCGACCGGCTCCATGATGCGGGTAACCTCGTCGGCGAGCAGTTGTTTGATTTCGTCCGCGGAGAGCTTTTTGCCGAAGCGGCCTTCGGCCATATTGGCGGTCACACGTAGTGCCGTGTCGACGCCCATATCGGCTGTGATAAGCAGCTCTTCAAGCTGTTCGAGCATGTCATCGTCGAGCGTGCGTTTGACGACAGTTTTTGCAGGTGCGCCGCGACCCAGCAGGCGGCCGAGGATGCCAGGTTTGGCAGCAGGATCGGGTATAGGCTCTGACGCGGGTTCGACCGCTTGTTCGACGCGGATCGGCTCAGGCTCAGGCTCAGGCTCAGGCTCAGGCTCAGGCTCAG
>JBCBAC010000031.1:0-16089 GCA_038532735.1 Pseudomonadota bacterium | reverse complement strand
GCTTTGACAGACACGAATTGACGACCCCCGGCATCGCTCGGGGGTTTGTCGTTTTTGGGCTCTAGACGGGCAGCGCCGTCGTTTTAAACACCGTCCGCAGCGCAAAGTTTGACCGCATCCCCTGTACGCCGGGCAAAGTCGCCAGCGACCGCCGGTGGATCGAGGCGAAATCCTCGGTATCGCGGGCCACAACTTTCAGCATGTAATCCGCCGTCCCTGCCATCAGGTGACACTCCAGCACATCTGGCACGCGGGCGACGGCCTTCTCGAACGCTTCCAACACATCGTCGGTTTGCCCACTCAGCGTAATCTCCACGAAAACGGTCGTTTGGCGCCCGACCTTGCGCGGATCGACAAGGGCCACGTAATCGCGAATGAAACCCGCGCTTTCCAGCTGCTGCACCCGGCGATGACAGGCCGAGGCTGACAAGTTGATCCGTTCGGCAAGATCTGCGTTCGAGATCCGACCTTGCTTTTGCAAGACACCCAGAATGCGCTGGTCAATACTGTCGAGGGTCATAGGCAGAAGGTCCTTCGAGTGAATTCTGTTTTCACGCGATATTCTACGCCTAAAGGCAACTTCAAGCCATAAGATCGCGAAGCAATTCAGGCGAAGGCGGATATGGTCCTGAGAAAGGAGGACTTCACCATGCATGTCGGTTGCCCAAAAGAGATCAAACCTCAGGAATTTCGCGTGGGCCTGACGCCCAATGCTGCGCGCGAAGCCGTGGCCCATGGCCATACCGTATCGGTTGAGACGCAAGCCGGCGCAGGCGCAGGCTTCCCAGATGAAGACTACACCGCCGCCGGGGCCAAGATCATCGGTACCGCTGCCGAGATTTTTGCAACCGCCGACATGATCGTCAAAGTGAAAGAGCCACAAGCGGTCGAGCGTAAAATGCTGCGCGAGGGGCAAATCCTCTTCACCTATCTGCATCTGGCCCCCGATCCCGAACAAACCCACGATTTGATCGCCTCGGGCTGCACTGCAATCGCCTATGAGACCGTCACCGATGCGGCAGGCGGTCTGCCGTTGCTAGCCCCGATGTCGGAGGTCGCTGGCAAGCTGGCCCCACAGGTCGGCGCTTGGACGCTGCAAAAGGCAAATGGCGGGCGCGGAGTGCTGATGGGCGGCATCCCCGGTGTCGGACCTGCCCGTATCGCTGTGATTGGCGGTGGCGTTGTTGGCACGCATGCAGCCCGCGTCGCCGCAGGCATGGGTGCGGACGTCACCGTGCTTGATCGCTCCCTTCCCCGGATGCGCTATCTGGATGATGCGTTTGGCGGGCTTTTCAAGACCAGCTTTGCCAGCGCGGGAAACACCGCCGATCTGGTGGCCGAGGCGGATATGGTGATCGGGGCCGTGCTGATCCCCGGCGCAGCCGCGCCCAAGCTCGTGACCCGCGCGCAGCTGTCGGATATGAAGCCAGGTGCAGCCATCGTTGACGTCGCCATCGACCAAGGGGGATGCTTTGAAATGTCAAAGGCAACGACCCATCAGGACCCGATCTACGAAGTCGACGGGATCATGCACTACTGCGTGGCAAACATGCCCGGCGCGGTCGCGCGCACCTCAACCATTGGCCTTGGCAATGCAACGATGCCCTTCATGCTGGCACTGGCCGATAAAGGCTGGCGGCAGGCCTGCGAGGACGACCCGCATTTGCTGAACGGGCTGAATGTGCATGCGGGTAACCTGACCTATTACGCGGTCGGCAAAGCACTTGGCATCGACGTGATGTCGCCCACCTTGGCGCTCAAGGCATAAAAAAAAGCCCGCCTGAATCTGGCGGGCTTTTCGCGTTCCACGCGGCGGGCTTACTTCTTGAGCGCGTCGCGAATTTCCATCAGAAGCTCTTCCTGCGTCGGGCCTTTCGGCTCTTCCGGCGCGGGCTCTTCCTCTTCCTTGGCCGCGGCATCTTTAGCGCGGTTCACGGCCTTGACCAAAAGGAACACCACAAACGCGATAATCAGGAAGTTCAGGATCGCCATCACGAAGCGGCCCCAGGCAAAGACGGCAGCCCCCGCCTCTTCGGCTTCTGTGATGGAGGCATACTCACCCTCACCCAGCAGCACATATTGCCCGGCAAAGTCGATACCGCCCATGAACAGGCTGATGATCGGGTTGATCAAGTCACCGACCAGCGAACTGACAATCGCCGTAAACGCCGCACCAATAATGATACCGACGGCCATGTCCATGACATTGCCTTTGGCGATGAAGTCTTTGAACTCTTGAATCATTTTACTGTCTCCACTGTTTGGTTCTTGGCGTCAGGTCTTGTGCCTGATCGCTGGCGCACAGTCTTACCTGCATTTGTTAACGAAACCACGGGTTTTTTAAGCACCCCAACAGGTTATGTGTGAAAGGAATATATCCAAGGAGTTCCCATGACTGACCTATTCCAATTCGAGATCACAAAGCGCTGGCCTGCAAAAGACCCCTCTGTCATCCAACTTTATTCCTTTCCGACGCCAAACGGGGTGAAGGTCTCCATCGCGCTGGAGGAAATGGGACTGCCCTATGAGGCCCACACCGTTACCCTTGCAGACAGCGATGTGAAGAGTCCGGAGTTTCTATCGCTCAACCCCAATAACAAGATACCCGCCATCATTGATCCTGACGGACCAGACGGTCCCTTGGGCCTGTTCGAAAGCGGGGCGATCCTGATTTATCTGGCGGAAAAGACCGGCAAGCTGATCGGCTCCACACCCGCCCAAAAGGCCGAGACGATCCAGTGGCTGATGTTTCAAATGGGGGGCGTCGGGCCAATGTTTGGTCAGATGGGCTTTTTCGTGAAATTTGCAGGATCCGAGATCGAAGACCCTCGCCCGCGCGAGCGGTATCTGGGCGAGGCCAAGCGCCTGTTGGCAGTTCTCGAAAAGCAACTTGAAGGGCGCAACTGGATCACGGGTGACTACTCCATCGCCGATATCGCGATTGCCCCGTGGCTACGCGCGCTGGATTTCTATGGCGTGAAAGAGACGTTGGGCTGGGCAGATCATTCCAACCTCGTCGCCTATCTGGAACGCTTCGTCGCCCGACCCCGCGTGCAAAAAGGGCTGGTTATTCCGCCGCGCGAATAGCCTGCTCAGGCAGTTTGCCCGTCAATACATAGTTGAGGATTTCTACCACCTGCCGCGGCTCTTCGCACACAGCCAGCGCCGCGGCATCCACCTCTTTCAGCGCATGCTGGTGATCGGGGCCATGCAGCACGATCAGGGACTTGCCCAGCGCTGCGGCATAACCCGCATCAAACGCGGCGTTCCACTGCTTGTATTTCTCGCCAAAGCGGACAACGACAATATCGGCATCCTCTATGCCCTTGCGGGTGCGGATCGCGTTGATATTGGCGCCCTTGTTGTCGTGCCAGAACTTGTTCGGCTCCGCCCCAAGGATCGCCACACCACAATCATCAGACGCGTCATGATCCGTCACCGGGCTGTTGAACGCCACATCCAGCCCTTTTGAGCCTTCGGTGATCTGCTCACGCCAATCGGTGTGAATTTCGCCGGACAGATATACGTTCAGGGTCATGGGTCAGCTCTCCTATTGCGTTGCGATAGATATAGCGCGGGCGCGTCGGATTTCGACCCTAACCGCGCAACGCGCCACCCGTGGCCTTGGTGACTTTTTCCACAATCTTGGCGCTAACGGCCTCGATATCCGTATCCTTCAGCGTCGTCTCGGTCGGCTGCAGACGCACGGTGATGGCCAGGGATTTCTTGCCCTCGCCCAGCGATCCCCCGATGAATTCGTCAAATACGCGAACCTCTTCGATAAGCGCTTTATCTGCCCCAGCCGCTGCGTTCACCAGCGTCAGCGCCTCGGTCTCGGCATCCACGACAAAGGCGAAATCCCGTTCCACTGCTTGCAGATCGGTCATCGCCAACGCCCCGCGCGAGGTCGTGCGCTTCTTAGGAAGCGGCACTTCCGCAGGCCAGATCGTGAAAGCCATCGCGGGGCCTTTGACGTCCATTTCCTGCAAGACTTTTGGGTGTAATTCCCCAAAGACAGCCAGCACCTTCTTGGGACCAAGGCAGATTTTGCCGTGCCGCCCCGGGTGCCACCAGTACTCAGCCCCACGCAGGATCTGGACCTTGGCGGGCGCACCGATGGCGGCCAGAACCGCCTCCGCATCCGCCTTCACGTCGAACACATCGACTGGGCGTTGGGAGCCATGCACGTCCTTATGACCAGTCTGGCCAACCAAAAGGCCACTGACTTGCAAATGCTGCTCTTCCGGCTCACCGCCGTGGAAGGCCGCACCCACCTCGAACAGCGCCAGATTGTTGAACCCGCGCGCCTGATTGCGCGCCGCCGCTTGCAGCAAACCGGGCAGCAGCGCGGGGCGCATATGGCTCATCTCGCTTGAGATCGGATTCTCCAACATCGTCGCATCATCGCCACCGCCGAAGAGGCCCGCAGACGCCCTGTCGATGAAGGAATAGGTCACGCATTCATTGTAGCCCAGCGCCGCCGCCGTCCGCCGTGCCGCCTGTTCACGGCGCTGCATCGGCGTCAGAATCGGCTTCGGCACACCGGGCTGCGTGCGCTTCAAAGGCTTGCCTTCCAGCTTCGTCAGCGACGCGATGCGGGCTACTTCCTCGACCAGATCAGCCTCGCCCTGCACGTCGGGACGCCACGAGGGCACCTGCGCCATGTCCCCGTCCATCATGAAGCCCAAAGCCTCCAACGAGGCGCGCTGCTCATCCGCAGGCAAGCTCATACCCACAAGGCTTTCAACGCGGTCCGTGTCCAGCTTGTAGGCGCGCGAATGATCCGGGACCGCGCCCGCAACCACAACCTCAGAGGCTTCACCGCCGCACAGATCAAGAATCATGCGGGTTGCCGCCTCAAGCCCGACCGGCGTGAAGGCCGGATCAACCCCACGCTCAAAACGATACCGCGCATCGGTGTTGATCTTCAAAGCGCGGCCCGTATAGGCGATCTGGATCGGATCCCAGAACGCACTTTCCAAAAAGACGGTCGTGGTGCCCTCGGTGCAGCCCGTCTCCAACCCGCCCATGATGCCTGCGATGCTCTCGGCACCATTGTCGTCAGAGATGACCATCTGGCCCGGCTGAAACGCATATTCCTTTTCATCAAGCCCGGTTAGCGTTTCCCCTCCCGCGGCCCGATGCACCCTTAGATTGCTGGACATCTTGTCGACATCGAAAACATGCAGCGGACGGTTCTGATCAAAGGTGAAGTAGTTCGTGACATCCACCAAGGCGGAGATCGGACGCAATCCAATCGCCCGCAGCTTGTCTTGCAGCCATTGCGGGCTGGGGCCGTTCTTCACACCTTTGATAACACGGCCCGTAAACACCGGGCACCCGTCAAGCGTATCGGCATCAATGCTCACGGTGACAGGGCTCGGGAAGCTGCCGGGCACATTGGCAATCTCTTGCGCCTTCATCGTTCCCAACCCACGCGCCGCCAAATCGCGGGCAATGCCGCGCACACCCAACGCATCGGGGCGGTTCGGCGTAATCGCAATCTCGATCACCGGATCAACCTTGGCCGGATCATGCGCGGCCAGCCAATCCACGAACCGCTCGCCAACCTCTCCCGAGGGAAGCTCGATGATGCCGTCATGCTCTTCCGACAGCTCCATCTCGCGCTCGGAACACATCATGCCGTAGCTTTCAATCCCGCGGATCTTGCCAACGCCGATGGTCGTATCGATCCCCGGCACGTAAACCCCTGGCTTGGCGATCACGACGGTGATCCCTTCCCGCGCGTTGGGCGCGCCACAAATGATCTGCGTCTCGCCCTCATCCGTGGCCACCTGACAGACCTTCAGCTTATCCGCATCGGGGTGCTTTTCGGCTTTGAGCACCTTGCCGATGGTAAACGCGCCCAGCTTATCAAGCGGGTTCTCGACCCCCTCAACCTCAAGACCAAGATCGGTCAGCGCATAGAGGATATCCTCCAGCGACGCGTCCGTGTCCAGATGATCCTTGAGCCAGCTCAGCGTGAATTTCATAACAATGCGTCCTATCAGAGCGGAGTTTCGCCGGAGATACCCCAAAGCAGGAGCGGTGGAAAGGCCGTGTCAGTCCTTGGTTTTGTCCCGATCCGGAAAGCGGTGATCCAGCCATTTCCCGACTCCGTAGGCAGGGATCAAAACCCCCGCCCAGCCCAGCGCATTGATCACCGTCAGCCGCCATTTCGTTTCAAATGGCATTCGATCAGACAGCCATAAGAAGACGTGAGCAATGACGACAAGCGTTAGAAGGGCGATGACAGCATGGCGCAAGCGCATAGGATTGCCTAACACGCCCTCGTCAGAATTGCATCCGGTCTGCGAGGTTCTCTCTATCGCCCATCGCCGCCAGCTTGAGTTCCCGGATCAAGGTCAGCGTCGGTTTGATCGCAAAGAAGATCGATCCGATCAAGAACAGCCATGTGCCCGTATGCTGCAAATCCTCATAGAAGAACAGGATCGAGCCAATGATGAACAGCACAGCTGCAAGAAAACTCGCGATCGTATGCGCAATTTCGAAAAGGGCATAGACACGGGTTTGCTCTGCATCGTCATATCTGTTTCCGCTTTGAAAGAGCATGCGACGTCTCCAGTTGCTTTTCTACGCAACGCGAGAACCGGCATAAAGTTCAATGCAGCCTAACGAGACAACCCGCCCTGCAAGCTCGGCTGATCGAGCGCCGCAAACCCATAGTGCCGCAGCCAGCGCAAATCGCTGTCGAAGAACGCGCGCAAATCCGGGATGCCGTATTTCAGCATGGCGATCCGGTCGATGCCCATGCCGAACGCAAAGCCCTGATACTTGGCAGGATCAATACCGCCCGCTTCAAGCACCTTGGGATGCACCATGCCGCTGCCAAGGATCTCAAGCCAATCGTCGCCTTCCCCCAGTTTCAGCGTGCCGCCTTCCCAGCTGCAGCGAATATCGACCTCGGCCGATGGCTCCGTGAACGGGAAATGCGAGGCGCGGAAACGCAGCTCGACGCCGTCGACCTCGAAGAACGCGCGGCAGAACTCCTCCAGCACCCATTTCAGGTTCGCCATGGAGATATCGGTATCAATCGCCAGCCCCTCGACCTGATGGAACATCGGCGTGTGGGTCTGATCGTAATCGGCGCGATAGACGCGGCCAGGACAGATGACGCGAATAGGCGCGCCTTGAGCCTCCATGGAGCGGATTTGCACAGGGCTTGTATGGGTCCGCAGCACATGTGGCGGGCGGTTATCACCCTCTTTGCGATGCGTATAGAACGTATCCATCTCGGCGCGCGCAGGGTGATGGCCCGGGATGTTCAAAGCGTCGAAGTTATACCAATCGCTTTCGATCTGCGGACCTTCGGCCACAGCAAATCCCATATCAGCGAAGATCGCCGTCACTTCCTCCGACACCTGAGACACCGGATGAATCGTCCCAACCCGCCGCTCCCGCGCAGGCAAAGACACATCCAGCCACTCAGTCTTCAAACGCTCATTCAACGCCGCGTCAGCCAGTGCTGCCTTCTTTGCCGACAGCGCCGAATTGATCTCATCCTTCAAGGCATTCAGCGCAGGACCGGCAACCTGACGCTCTTCCGGTGTCATCTTGCCCAGCTCGCGCATCTTCAGGGAGACTTCGCCCTTCTTGCCGACGGCCTGCAGGCGCAACTCTTCCAAAGCACCCTCGTCAGAGGCTGAAGAAATCGCGGAAATATACTTGTCTCTGAGATCGTCCATCGGACCCTCCAATTCGTTGCGAACCTGCTACTAAGCGACAGCGGCCAAAGCAAGCCCACCCCTCTTTCGCTTTTTCAAAATATCCTAGGGGGGTCTGGGGGGATGAAATCCCCCCAGCATCGCGACGCAGGCAAAGCCGCGGCGCAAAACCTGCAAAAGAAAACGCCGCCCCAATTCTGGAGCGGCGCTTCAATCTCTAATAACAGATCCCGATGGATCAGGCAGCCAATGCGGCCTGTGCCTTTTCAACAATCGCGCCAAACGCGTCGGGCTCATTCACGGCCAGATCGGCCAGCACCTTGCGGTCTACTTCGATCCCGGCCAGCGTCAGGCCATTGATGAAACGCGAATATGTCAGCGCTTCGTCATGGCTGCGCACAGCCGCGTTGATCCGCTGAATCCACAGCGCACGGAAGTTGCGCTTGCGGTTCTTGCGGTCACGGGTTGCGTATTGGTTTGCCTTGTCGACGGCCTGACGGGCCACCTTGAAGGTATTTTTACGACGGCCATAATAGCCTTTCGCGGCGTCCGTTACTTTCTTGTGACGGGCATGGGTTGTGGTGCCACCTTTAACGCGCATCTCAACTCTCCTCTGACTTAGCGGTCATAGGGCATGAAGCCCTTGACGATTTTGGCATCGGGGGCGGACAACGTGGTCGTACCACGCGCGTCGCGGATGAATTTACGGGTGCGCTTGATCATGCCGTGGCGTTTGCCAGCCTGACCCGCCATGACCTTACCGGTCGCCGTCACTTTAAAGCGCTTCTTGGCGCTCGACTTTGTCTTCATCTTGGGCATTTCCGTCTCCTACATTCAGGTTCGCTTTACGCGCGACTCGGCATGCCACTTCGGCCGGACGCACGAACTCAGGCGCGCCGTATACGAAGGGCGCGTAGCTATGGCAAGGGGTAAAACCTAAAGAATGTAGCGACCAACGACCTCCACGAAGATCCGTGGGATGTCGTTGATCTCGTACCCGCCGGGTTTGTTGGAGATCGCATAGACCACCATGACCCCCGAGATCACGACAACGATTGTCGCCACACGCGGCGCACGGCCATCTGAAAGGGCAGAAACGATCGCCGGAATTGAAAACCCACCCAAAACCAGACCGATCACAAAAAGAAGATCATTATCCATTTGAACCACGTAACGCGGTGAAAAACTGCCTCATCATTCAGGATCGGTGCGGAAAATCAACCTTTCTTCGCAGGGCGCAACCCTAAGGATATTGGTCGACCCGGTCACATTGAAGGGCACACCAGCGGTGACGACGATCTGGTCGCTCTCCTCAGCCAGCCCCATCATGCGGGCCGCACGGGCCGCTCCCACGACGGCCATCTTGAAGCGTTCGACATCGCCGCCCGTGAGAAACACGTTGGTGCCCCAGCTCAGACACAAGCGCCGCGCTGTGCCTACAAGCGGCGTCAGTGCGATGATCGGCACTCGAGGGCGTTCACGCGCGGTCAACAGCGCCGTGGTACCCGATTGTGTAAAGCAGCAGATTGCTTTGACGTCCGTCGTCTCAGCGATTTCACGCGCTGCGGCGACGATCCCATCGGCGACGGTCGTGCGATTTGCCGTGCGCGATGCCTCGATGATCTCCTGGTAAGTGGGATCATCCTCAACCTCGACCGCCACATTGTTCATCGTGGTCACCGCTTCAATCGGATAGCTGCCCGCCGCCGATTCCGCCGAGAGCATAATGGCATCGGTGCCTTCATAGATCGCCGTCGCCACGTCCGAGACCTCGGCCCGCGTCGGCATCGGGCTTTCGATCATGCTTTCAAGCATCTGCGTCGCCACGATCACCGGCTTGGCTGCAGCCCGGCATTTCCGGATCAACTGCTTCTGGATCGGCGGCACGTTCTGCACGGGCAGTTCTACGCCCAGATCCCCCCGCGCGACCATGATCCCGTCTGAGACCTCAAGAATCTCATTGAAGGCTTTCACAGCCGCGGGTTTTTCGATCTTCGACAGGATCGCCGCACGCCCTTGCGCCAGCTCACGCGCCTCATTCACGTCCTCGGCTCGCTGCACGAAGGAAAGCGCCAGCCAATCGACACCCAACTGGCAGACAAACTCCAAATCGGCGCGGTCTTTGTCGGACAGGGCCGCCAGCGGCAGCACCACATCCGGCACATTCACGCCCTTGCGGTTCGAGATCGTGCCACCGGCGATCACCACACAATCGGCGAAATCCTCACCACACGCAGTCACTTCGAGACGGATCTTGCCGTCGTTGACCAACAGATGCGCACCCACCTCAAGGGCTGCAAAAATCTCTGGATGCGGCAGACGCACCCGGCTGACATCCCCCTCGGCGTCATCTAGGTCCAGACGGAAGGCAGCACCCTCCACCAGCTCTTCCTCTCCGTTGGCGAAAGTGCCAACACGCAGCTTGGGGCCTTGCAGATCGGCCAAAATGGCGATCGGGCTGCCAAGGTCCTTCTCGACCTTGCGGATGATTTCGTGACGCAGCTTGATCTCGGAATGATCACCGTGGCTCATATTCAGACGGAACACATCAGCCCCGGCCTCATGCAGCTTGCGGATCATTTCGTAGTCATTCGACGCGGGTCCCAGCGTCGCCACGATCTTCACATTTCTCAGTCGTCTCATCCTACATCCCGAATTGTTAACGCTAACGTCGGTTTAAGCGCTTATCGCGCAATTCCATTCCATCCACAACTGACCTATCAAATGCGCGAACGGGATAACACGCGAATGACATACCAACCTTTTGAAATTTTGGGCGCCGACCGGCCAGGGCGCTGGGTGGTGACCTGCGATCATGCCGCCAACACAGTGCCGCCTGAGCTTGGCGGAACGCTGGGCCTGCCTGATGCGGATATGGCGCGCCACATTGCCTATGATGTGGGGGCCGCTGGCGTCACGAAAGCGCTCGCCAAGCATCTGAATAGCCCCGCGATCCTGTCAAATTTCTCCCGGCTCGTGATTGATCCGAACCGAGGCGAGGATGACCCAACGCTGCTCATGCGCCTCTATGACGGCACAATCATCCCAGCTAATCGCAACGTGATCCTCGCCGATGTGGAGGCGCGCCTAAATGCCTACCATCGCCCCTACCACGCGGCTCTTGGCGCGCTGATGCAGCGGCCCAACCCGGTGATGCTGGCCGTTCACAGCTTCACCCCACGCCTGAATGGCCGCGCGCCCCGGCCATGGGAGATCGGCATCCTCTATGCCGATGACGCCCGCCTTGCGCACCCCCTGATCGAGGCTCTGCGCGCCGAAGGCGATCTGACCGTGGGCGAGAACCAGCCCTATGCCGGTCACCTGCCCGGGGACGCGGTGGATCGCCATGCGCTTAGCGCGGGTCACCCCAATGTATTGATTGAACTGCGCAATGACCTCATATCTGATGCAAAGGGTCAGCAGCACTGGGCCGACCGCCTTGCGCCCTTGCTGACACGCGTTTTGGCCGAAACCGGCCTCTAAGGGAGATTTCCGATGGACGACCAGACCAAGCTCGAGCTTGAAGCCGCCGCCTTCCGCCGCCTGCAGGCGCATCTGGCCGAGCGGACGGATGTGCAGAATATCGACATGATGAACCTCGCCGGGTTTTGCCGCAATTGCCTCTCGCGCTGGTATCAGGAAGCCGCGAACGAGCGCGGGATCGAGATGACAAAAGAAGAAGGCCGAGAGGCGTTTTACGGCATGCCCTATGCCGAGTGGCGAGAGAAGTATCAGACCGAGGCGTCAGACGCCCAGAAAGCCGCTTTTGAGGTCAGCCATAAGGAGCATGAGTGAACGCAGGGCGACGCCCCACGGAATAGTCAGATTTGACTACACAGAGACACTATTGTCGCGAAAGTTCACTCTGATACTTTTGAATTAGTATCATCGGAACCTCGCCCTCAACAGGCTTCCCAAAAAACGTGGTTCTCGCATCCGTAGATTGGAACACGTAATGAAAGTGTCGCTCAGTAATTGGATATTTTCACTGGCGGTCTTTCTCGTCGCCAGCACGGCTTCAGCCCAAAGTGGCAACACAGCCTACAAAGCCGCCGTCGCCAAATTGGTGATCTCCGAATGGGGGGCGTATCCGATCTTTATCGACAAGAACGCAGATTCCGGGACCTTCTACCGGATATCCAATCTTTCTCAGGAAAGGCAGTCGTCGCGCGGCACCGCATGCTTTCTGGAGCGGCCAATCGAACCCGCAGCACAGTTCGGCAGCAGGCTCATTGAAACAACCCAGAATTTTGACAGCTCGGCAGGACTGGGCGTCCCGCTCAGGCAGCTTCTTGCAGACGTCGGCTTGGATGCAGCTGTCGCCCGGAACAACAATTTGACACTCCGCCTCGACAATATCGAAACAGAAGGGCCTTGGGCCGAATGGGTTTACCTGCAATCGAACAATGTAAGGGATGATCCCGCTTGCGACGATGTCCGCGCTTTCGTGCAGCAGGGCGGCACCGGTTTGCTTGGGTTTCGGGCAATTAAGGCTGGCCACCGCATGGAGATAACCCTGACGGGATCACAAGCAGCCACGGTGGAAGCTGAGCTGAAGAAAAAAGATGACACGATCGCGCAGGTGAATGTCGGGCTTCAAGGGGAACAGGTTCGGTTTCTTCTGATCGAAGCGCCAAAGAGCACGATCGGGCTACAGCCAACGCATCTGGACGCTCGGCGCGTCGCGGAGATTTTTGCCTACTTCACCGATGATCCGGACTCCTATGTCGAACTACAAATGCTCGTAGACGGCTATCTAACGAATTCCGATCCGAGCTTGGCTGAAGAATTCACGGCAGGCCTTCTGGGTTGGTTTGAACGGCATGGTTGGCGGGAAGAGACGCTTGATGAGTTTGTTGATACGCTCTTTACCGGCGAAGACGCATCGTCGATCTCGCAACTCTTCGAGATCAATGAGTTTCCAAGCAGGGCAGCGTTTGAAACGGTTGGATATCTCGCAGCTGCAAATCTAATCGTTGCCGAGGGCGAATAGCTTTGACTTCTGGGCCAAGATAGAAGGACCGACCTAAGGAGAGGGCAGTCCATCTCTTTGTATTGGAGGGCGTTGCGCCCTTAAACCTTGCGCAACCACTTCACACCGAACACAACCGCCAGCGTCAGAACCGATCCCACAACCGCACCCAGCATGTGATCGGCGCTCAGCACAAAATGGGCAACGGTCTCAAGACCTGTGCCGTGATCGCCATGGGCAAAAGCCGGAGCTGCGGCGAGCGTCAAAGCGGTGGCAGTAATTGTGGTTTTGGTCATGAGGGTCCCTCCTATGGTCGACCGAACGCCCCGGATTGGGTCGCGTCATTGATACTGTCGGATAGTCACCACAGCAGGCTTGAACCCGCAAGAGCAGAAGCGACAGATCGGTGGATCAGACCGCCTTCTTTTTGCTCTCATCCAAGTAAATTTCACGCAGGCGCGCCGCGACGGGGCCAGGTTTGCCTTCGCCGATCGCTTCACCGTCGAACTCGACCACGGGCATCACGAAAGTAGAGGCGGAGGTGATAAACGCCTCTGCCGCGTTCTTGGCCTCCTCGACCGTGAACGCACGCTCTTCAACCTTCATCTGCGCTTCACGCGCAAACCGCAAAACGGCGGCACGGGTGATCCCGTGCAAGATCTCATTGCCGAGATGACGGGTCACCAACACACCCTCTTTCGTGACGATATACGCGTTGTTAGAGGTGCCTTCGGTCACGAACCCATCCTCAACCATCCAGGCGTCATCAGCGCCAGCCGCCTTGGCCATCATCTTGCCCATGGACGGGTAAAGCAGCTGCACCGTCTTGATATCGCGGCGGCCCCAGCGCTGATCCTCAATGGAGATGACCTTCATCCCGGTTTTGACAGCGGGGCTCTCGATCAGGTTCTTTTCCTGAGTAAAGAGCACAATCGTCGGCTCTGCATCCTTGGGATAAGCGAAATCGCGATCTGCTGCGCCGCGTGTGATCTGCAGATAGACCATGCCTTCTTCGACGCCGTTACACTCCACCAGTTGGCGGTGCACCTCCAGCAACTCGTCCATGGTGACGGGGCTCGTCATCTCAAGCTCGCTCAGCGACCGCTCAAGCCGTTTGGCGTGGCCTTCAAAGTCGATCAGCTTGCCGCCCAGAACGCTGGTCACCTCATAAACGCCATCGGCAAACAGAAACCCACGGTCGAAGACAGAGACTTTCGCGTTTTCTTCGGCGACGTAGTCTCCGTTCACGTAAACAGTGCGGCTCATCGGGTCCTCCTAGCCCCAGAGTGCGGCCACGGGCGGGTGCACTCCGGCGTCATCAAATTGCAAAGCGTTGTCCCGGTCTTCGGCCAGAAGCAGCGGTCCGTCAAGGTCGGTGAACGCCACACCCTGCGCCAAAAGTGTGGCCGGTGCCATAGCGAGCGAGCTTCCGACCATGCAGCCAACCATGACGCCGTAGCCCTGCGCCAGCGCCTCTTTTTTAAGCAAAAGCGCCTCGGTCAGGCCGCCGGTTTTGTCGAGCTTGATATTCACCAGATCATATTTGCCCTTCATGCCTATTAAAGAGGCACGGTCATGGCAGGATTCGTCGGCACAAACCGACAAGGGCCGTGCGATTTCCGACAGCATATCGTCGTCGCCCGCGGGCAAGGGTTGTTCGACCAGTTCCACTCCGAGGCGCACAAGATGGGGCGCAAGGTCGGAATACACCTCTGCCGTCCAGCCCTCATTGGCATCCACGATGATGCGGGCACTGGGCGCGCCTGCGCGGACAGCTTCGAGGCGGGGCATATCGTCAGGCGTGCCAAGTTTGATCTTGAGCAACGGACGATGAGCGTTCTGCGCGGCCTGCGCCTGCATCTTTTCAGGCGTGTCGAGCGAGAGAGTATAGGCGGTGATCTCGGGGCCGGGTTTCGGCACGCCGATCAAATCCCACACACGTTTGCCCGCACTTTTTGCCTCATGATCCCAAAGCGCGCAATCCACGGCATTGCGGGCGGCACCCGGGGGCAAAAGTTCTTGCAATGAAGCACGGGTGACATCCGCAGGGAGCGCCTCAATCTGCGCGGTCACGCTCTCCAGTGTTTCGCCATAGCGGGCATAAGGCACACATTCACCCCAGCCTTGCCCGGCACGCACGGTCAAAACCTGCGCCTCGGTGCGCGAGCCGCGCGAGATGGTGAACACCTGCTCGAGCGGGAAGACGTCTTTTGAAACCGAGATCATGGCCGCGACCCTACAGGGCGGCCAGCGCATCCACCAGACGGCCTGCGCCTTGACGGAACGGGTCCACCGTAGGCAAGCCCATCCGGCCCTCAACCTCGGCAAGATAGGCGAGGGCCTCGTCCTCTGACAGGTGCTGTGTGTTCACCGAAATACCGATGATCTGCGCATCAGGATTGGCCACGCGAGCAATGGGCAAAACCATGTCGCGCAAGGCCTCCAGCGAGGGCAGGTCGTAAGTCGGCAGGCCGCGCATATGGGCGCGGGTTGGCTCATGGCTGAGCACCAGCGCATCGGGTTGACCGCCATGGATCAGCGCCATGGTCACGCCGGAATAAGAGACGTGGAACAGGCTACCCTGCCCTTCGATATGATCCCAGTGGTCGGCGTCATTGTCAGGGGTCAGATACTCAACTGCGCCCGCCATGAAATCAGCCACGACTGCATCCAGCGGTACGCCATCGCCGGTGATCAAAATACCGGTCTGCCCGGTAGGGCGGAATGTCGATTTCAGCCCGCGCTTGCGCATTTCCGCATCCATCGCGAGGCCGGTATACATCTTGCCGACGGAGCAATCGGTGCCAACCGCCAGACAACGTTTGCCGCTGCGCTTGACCCCGTTGGCAATCGGATAAGCGACGGTGGGGACACGCACATCATGCAGCGCGCGGCCAAGCTCTTCGGCGAGCGCTACCAGTTCTGGCTCATGCTTGAGCAGGTTGTGCAAGCCGCTGGCCAGATCATAGCCTTGCCGCAGGGCATCTTTCAGAACCTCCATCCAGGCTTTGGAGATGACGCCACCACGGTTGGCCACGCCGATCACCAGCGTGCGCGCACCGGCGGCATAAGCCTCCTCCAGCCCCATATCGGCGACTTTCATGTCGGCACCGCAGCCCGGCAGACGCAGCTGCCCAACCACATGATCCGGACGCCAGTCCTTGATGCCTTGCGCAACCTTTGCGGCCAAAGCGTCGGGCGCGTCGCCCAGAAAGAGCAGATAGGGTGTCTTAAGCATGGCAGCCTCCAAATCTTTCGAACGGTTTCGCCGATCCTGCAGGAAAAGTGCTTCGGAAATCGGTCAGATACGTATCAATTTTAGAAGATTATTCGAAGTATATAGCGTATTACGCCGCAAATAGATCATCGACGCTGCAATGCCGCATTTTATGCTGCAGCTGCACGAATCCGGTTGCTTGCATTTGCGCAATA
>JBCBAC010000030.1:0-17855 GCA_038532735.1 Pseudomonadota bacterium | reverse complement strand
ATGCCGCATTTTATGCTGCAGCTGCACGAATCCGGTTGCTTGCATTTGCGCAATATTCTAACCGTTGCGACAGCTAAATCGAAATTTCCTTACCAAGAGGCCGCTATGTCTTTCCGTCTTCAGCCGACCCCGCCAGCCCGCCCGAACCGCTGTCAACTGTTCGGCCCCGGCTCACGCCCTGCAATCTTCGAGAAGATGGCAGCCAGTGCGGCAGACGTCATCAACCTTGATCTGGAAGACAGCGTAGCACCTTCGGACAAGGACAGCGCGCGGGCTAATGTGATCGAAGCAATCAGCGCAATTGATTGGGGCAAAAAGACCCTGTCGGTGCGGATCAACAGCCTTGATACGCCCTACTGGTATCGCGATGTGGTCGATCTGCTGGAAAAAGGCGGCGATCGGCTGGATCAGATCATGATCCCGAAAGTCGGCTGTGCCGAGGACCTGTATGCGGTCGATGCGCTGGTGACGGCGATTGAGCGCGCCACGGGCCGCACGAAGCCGCTGGGCTTTGAGGTGATCATCGAAAGCGCTGCTGGCATCGCCCATGTGGAGGCTATCGCTGCCGCGTCGCCACGTTTGACCGCCATGAGCCTCGGGGCGGCGGATTTCGCGGCCTCGATGGGGATGCAGACGACGGGCATCGGTGGCACACAAGAGAACTATTACATCATCCACGAAGGCATCAAGCACTGGGGCGATCCGTGGCACTGGGCGCAAGCGGCTATCGTTGCAGCCTGCCGGACGCATGGCGTTTTGCCGGTCGACGGGCCTTACGGTGATTTCAGTGATGATGACGGCTTTGTTGCGCAGGCAAAACGCTCTGCCACGTTGGGCATGGTCGGCAAATGGGCGATCCATCCCAAGCAGGTCGCATTAGCGAATGAGGTCTTCACCCCGTCAGATGAGGCCGTTGCTGAAGCGCGGGAGATTCTGGAAGCAATGGAAACTGCCAAAGCGAATGGCGAAGGGGCCACTGTTTACAAAGGGCGTCTGGTCGATATCGCATCAATCAAACAGGCCGAGGTGATTGTGAACCAGTCCGAGATGATTGCGGGCTGATGCCTCCGGCGGGGATATTTGGACAAAGATGAAACAGGAAGAGCGCGCGTTAAGGTTAACGCGCGCCCTTTTCGGTCAACGGATCGGAAGGCAGACATCCGTCAGCAGATCATCTGGAGCGGTGTCGTGGGGACCATTCAGATAGACTTCGGTCGGTGGGGCATCGCGTGTCTCCTCTCCACTTTGAGGCAACCAGACACCATAAAGATAATCATAGGCCGCCCTGAGCCCGGCATAGGGACCTTTGTAGTGCATCACGGCCATCCGTCCTTCGGGCAACTCAACGCGCTCTAATGTATCAGGGATCACATTGGGGTCCGCGATCACAACGCCCGCATGGCTGCGCAGATCAGCCGCCGCAATGGCGTTGGGATCATCATAGTAAACGCCGGTCATGCCGCGCACATGGGGCCAGAGGCCTTGTGCCGTGCAGATCTGCTGGAGCTTCTCGAAGGCTTGGCCAACCTCAAGATAGGGGCCTTTATGCGGCAAGGCGGCCAGCGTTATGGCGGGGGTATTTGTGGTTTCGACAGGAAACATCGGTCGTTCTCCTTTTTCCGGGCTGTTGAGCGGCGATCTGAGATCACCGCGGACACGGAACGCGGAAGGGGACATGCCGTAACCTGCACGAAATCCACGGCTGAAGGCTTGCACGCTGTCATAGCCGCAGGTCTTGGCGACATACGCCACCGACGCGTCGGTCTGCACCAGCAAACATGCCGCACGGTGCAAGCGAACACGGCGCACGGCTTGCGCGCAGGTCTCGCCTGTCATGCCGTGAAAGACACGATGCCAGTGAAAGCGCGACATGGCGGCCACATCCGCAAGGCGATCCAGCGACAGATCGCCTGCCGGGTTCTCGTGGATATAGTCGAGCACACGCAGAATACGGTCGTGGTAGCTTGCGGGCATGGGCGTCCTTTCCATCGTTCCAAGGATGTCATGGCATGACCCCATTTCACAAATCTTGCTGAGTTGAACTTTCCGCAACGTCTGGTCATATAGCCTGCAACGCGTTTGGAGCTTCTGATGACCAACTACCTCGAATTCGAAAAACCGCTGGCCGAGATCGAAGGCAAAGCCGAAGAGCTGCGTGCATTGGCGCGGTCGAATGAGGAAATGGATGTTGAGGATGAAGCCAAGGCGCTGGACAAGAAAGCCGCCGATTTGCTGGTCGATCTTTACAAGTCCCTGACACCTTGGCGGAAATGCCAAGTGGCGCGGCATCCCGACAGGCCACATTGCAAAGACTATATCGAGACGCTCTTCACCGAATATACGCCGCTGGCCGGCGACCGTAATTTTGCGGATGACCACGCGGTGATGGGCGGGCTTGCGCGATTTAACGACGAGCCTGTTGTCGTGATCGGGCAGGAAAAGGGCAACGACACCAAATCCCGGATCGAGCGGAATTTCGGCATGGCGCGGCCCGAAGGGTATCGCAAGGCGATCCGGTTGATGGAGATGGCCGATAAGTTCGGACTGCCGATCATTACTCTGGTGGATACAGCAGGTGCCTATCCGGGTAAGGGCGCCGAAGAGCGGGGGCAATCCGAAGCGATTGCCCGCTCGACCGAGAAATGCCTGCAGGTCAAAGTTCCGCTGATCACGGCGATTATCGGCGAAGGTGGATCAGGGGGCGCTGTTGCGTTTGCGACCGCCAACCGCGTTTTGATGCTGGAGCATTCGGTCTATTCGGTCATCAGCCCTGAGGGCTGCGCCTCGATCCTTTGGAAAGACGCGGAAAAGATGCGCGAGGCGGCGGAGGCGCTGCGTCTGACCGCGCAGGACCTTTATGAGCTGGGCATTTGCGACCGGATCATTCCGGAACCTTTGGGCGGCGCGCATCGCGACAAAGACGCTGCGATGGAAAGTGTCCGGGATGCGATTGCGGCATCGCTAGCCGAGCTGAACGCGGAAGAGCCTGATGCGCTTTTGTCGAACCGCCGCAAGAAATTCCTGTCGATGGGCAACAAGGGTTTGGCAGCTTAAAGCGCGAACGCCTTACCACATGGTTTTTGCAGCACGGGCGGCCCAATCGGCGTCATAGGTGACACCGTCGAAATCCCCATCGGTTACATCTGTCATGATCTCACCAACCGTGGGCAACCCAGCGCTGTCGTCGCGCGACCAAAGGCCTGCACGCATAATGCCCGCGCGCATTGGGTATAGACCTCTGCGATGCGGATAACGATCACAGTCGCGGGGTGGCGGCCTTTCTGTTCGAACCGGGTGACAAGATCAGGATCATCGCTGAGCACAGCTGAACCGTTGACCCGCACAACCGTGTTTGACCCCGGTACCATGAACATTAGCGAGACGCGCCCGTCGCTCACGATGTTGCGCAGCGAATCCAACCGCTGATTGCCACGCCAGTCAGGCAGTGCGAGCGTTTGCGGATCAAGCTCCAGCACGACAGGCCCATCATCGCCACGCGGGGAGCCATCTGTGCCCTCAGCCCCGACGGTGCTGAGGATACAGAACCGCGAAGACATGATCCATTTGCGATAGGTGGGCGTCAGGCAGGGGGCCACTTTGCGCAAAGAGGCCTCCCCCGGTGTGCCGTAAAGCGCTTCGAGCGCGGCGATGTCTTTAACGATCCGCATCGAAACCCGCTTCTGCGTTGAGGGCGTCAGAGTGGTGCTCGATCACCTCTTCGAGACGGCGCAGAAAGTCGCTTTTGGAAAGGCCAGGCTCAATCGGGTCCAGAAACTCGAAGATCGCCGTGCCTTGCTTGCGATAAACACCGCGCTTTGGCCAAAAGATGCCAACATTCGTGGCGACTGGCACACAAGGCTGCTGGAGCTGCTCGTAGAGGACGGCGGTGCCAACCTTGTAGGGCGCTTTCACGCCGGGCGCGATGCGGGTGCCTTGCGGATAGATGATCAATTGGCCTTCATCATGGCCCGCGCGCACGTCCTCTATCATTTTCTGAATGGCCGCGCCGCGCTTGCCACGATCCACCATCACGCAATTCAGACGCACCGCATATTGTCCGACAACAGGCGCATATTTGAGCAGCTTCTTCATGATGAATTTGCCACGTGGCAGGGCGGTGAAAATCATCATTACATCGAGAAAGGATTGGTGCTTGGCCGCGACGAGCACATTGCCTGTGGGCGGCGTGCCGCGGATCTCGACGTTCAAGCCAATCATCCAGGACGCGGCCCAACGCGTGTAGCGCGAGAAGGACTTGCAGCAGGCAAATGCTCCGCGCTGATCGACCAGCGCCCAGGGAAAGAACGCAAGACCCCAGAACGGCATGATCACATACATCTGCGTATTGAAGAGCAACGAACGCACCCACTGCATCGCATAAGCCATCAGGTCAGTCCCTTCAGAACCCGCAAGGCGGCGGCGCGCGTGGCAAGTAAGGCGACAACGGCGGCCAAAGGCGGCACCACCAGCGGCCAGAGCCAGTGCATGCCCTGAAAACCCAACCCTGTCAGAAACCCACCTGCAGTTGAGGCTTTCGGCAAAAGCGCGATCGAAATCATACCGAGCGCTGTGCCCCCCAGAGCCCCAAGAAAGGCGCGAAGGGTAAAGCGGCGCACAAATGCATTCGCGATATAGCGGTCCCGCGCACCGACAAGGCGCAGGACAGAGACGACCTTTGCATTGGCTGATAATGCGGCATTGGCGGCCAGCGTGATCATCGCACCCGTGGTCGCCGCAATCAGCAGCAGGGACATGATGCCCAGCGTGCGCAAGCGATTGGCTGCATCGACGAGGGGACGGCGCCAGCGCGTGTGATCATCCAGCACAGCGCCGGGGGCCTCTGCTTGCAGCCGCAGGCGCAGACCTTGCGGATCAAAGCCGTCACCTTCCTCAATCACCTCGATCAATTGCGGCACGGGCAAAGTTGCGAGGGGAAGATCGGGACCAAACCAAGGCTCCAGCAAAGCGGCTTGCTCGGCATCGGTCAACGCGCGGGCAGCGCGGACGCCCGGTGTCGTTTGCAGAATTGCAACCACGGCTGCGGTCTGCGCGGCCATCTGTTCTTCCGGGGCGGAGATGCGGACGGTTGAGCTGCGCGCAAGTTCCGCGCCCCAGCGATCTGCCAAGCGCGAGGTCGCTAAGGACAGCGCCATCGCGAAGACCGCAAGAAACGCCATCGCACCTGCGCTAAACAGCGTAAGCGAGGCCGTGAAACCGCTAGGGGGCACCACGCGGTCGGCGCTGTTTTCAGCCGAGAAGAGCGCGGTCAATCGGGCCAGAACCTTGTTCACAGGTCAGCTCCAGCAGCTTGGATCGACCCACTCACAATGCGCAACACCCGCGTCGCGACCTGCGCCTTCGCGGCACGGATTAGGTTCAGATCATGGGTGGCGATGACAATCGTTTTTCCCATTTTGTTCAGCTGCACCAAAAGGTTGAGCAGTTTCTGCGACATCTCCCAATCGACATTCCCGGTTGGCTCATCGGCCAACACAATCTCGGGCGAGGTGATAACAGCACGCGCCAAAGCCGCGCGCTGACGCTCACCGCCCGAAAGCTCTGGCGGCAGGGATCGCGCCTGTTGTGCGAGGCCAACCCAGCTCAGCAATTCGTCGAGATTGGCGGCCTCAGCACTCACGTCGCGACGCGCGACGGTCAGGGGCAGCGCCACGTTTTCGCGCATCGAAAGGTGGTCCAGAAACTGGCAGTCTTGATGCACGACGCCGATGCGGCGCCGCATGTCCGACACCTCGTCTCGGGTCAGCTGCAAAGGGTCCTGACCAAAAATATGCACGCGCCCGCTTGTTGCAGTCAGTTCGGCGTAGAGCAATTTGAGGAAAGTCGTCTTGCCTGCCCCGGAGGGCCCGGTCAGAAAGTGAAACGAGCCTGGCGCCAGTGACAAAGACATGCCCGACAGCAGGGCGCGCCCGTCATAGCCGTAGCCTGCCTCCTGCAACTCAATCACGTCTCTACCCCACCTTTGGTTAACCGTTGTCATGCCTCAACAATGACTTGGTTTCAATCATGCTGAGGCTCTATTTCGTTGCCCTTCGTCAAATGGTTGCTACAAATAGCGTTAACAAAGATAGACACTGGGCAGGGGGCCTGATGCGACTGATCTGCCCGAATTGCGGGGCGCAATACGAAATCAGTGACGACGCGATCCCGGAAGATGGGCGCGACGTTCAGTGTTCCAATTGCGGACATACGTGGTTTCAAGCCTCAGCAAATGCCCTTGTCGAGAACGCATCCGACGATGACGCGGTCCACGAGGATGTCGATCTGGACCTTTCGAATGAAGACCTCGCAAGCGATGACGATCTGACAGATAACGATCTAGATCCGGCATCCGAACCGCAACCAGAGCCAGCGAGGCGACCCTTACCGGACGACGTGCAAGCCGTTCTGCAGGAGGAAGCCGAATTTGAGCAAAATGCCCGAAGAGCAGAGGCAGAGGCGCTTGAATATCAACAGGATCTAGGTCTCTCCGGCACGGCCCAAGACAGCGCGCGCGAGCAACAGGCGCGGGAGCGGATGGCGCGGTTGCGCGGGCTGGATCCTGAAGACCCCGAAAGCGCGCCCGAGCCCCCCGAGGAGCCGACGCGCAAGGAATTGCTGCCGGATATCGAAGAGATCAATTCGACCCTGCGGGGCGGGCTTGAGCATGCCTCGGTTCCGCTTTCGGATGCGGTGGAGGACCCGGTCAATCACAGTCGACGCGGGTTTCGGATTGGCTTTGGTCTGGCCTTGATAATCGCAGCGGCATTGACGCTGGCTTACGTCTACGCCCCGCAGATCGGCGGTGCTGTTCCCGGATTGGCAGAGCCTTTGGACGGTTACGTAACTCAGGTCGATCAGCTCCGGATCAGCATCGACAATCAGCTGAAATCAGCCGTCGATACGATGAACGGCGACGAAGGCTAGTCCCTTCCCCGTGGCGAAAACCTCACGCTGAGCAACGCCTTTCGCGCCGCCTATTGTCGGCATAGGGTAACGTGACTAACTTCAGCATTGCGCAAGGCATTCGCCTGCCGCCATGGAGATTTTATGCGAGAGCCCCGGGCATAAGCCCGTTTCTGATCTTCGGATGCAGAGACGCTAGTCACAAATCAGGACGCACACGCGACACGCTGGGCGCTCTGTTGTTGCGCACTCTCATGAAATCGAGACACTCCATTGAATATCTCAAAGCACGAACAGCGTGTTTTGCACGAACTTGCCCTTGGTGGATCCATCCACCACGACCGGGGCGAGAACGGCAAAATTCGCGATATCATCTGTTACACTCGTGACGGTCACGTCCTGACGGACTGCACCTTGCCGGTGTTCCTGCGCCTAAAAAAGCGGCGCTTCATTCGCTCGCAAAACGGACGCCCTTACCGTGCATCGCGGCTGGGGATCAAAGCCGTCCGTGCGCAGCTAAACCAAAGGTGAAGAGCGGTCAGAAAGGATCTGACGATGCAGAACATCCAACTTTAAGGACAGAGCTGACAACATCGTCTGCTTGTTCGGTTCAACCTTCAGTGCCTCTGAAGGAGAGCCTGAAGGGCAACTTGGTGGCGCGCTGAACGATCCTGAAAATCGGTGACATTATCCGGCGTCCGGACCATCAGTTCGGGCGCCCGCAAACCTGAGTCAGAAACGATCCAACAGACGGCGCAGATAATCCCGCTCAACCTCGGGACGTTCTGTTTCGCCGGAACGACGGCGAATTTCGTCGAGCAGATCGCGTGCGCGGCGGTAGACGTCTTCGTCCTGCAAGAGACCTTGATCGGTGCCAAGCTGGCTGCCGTTGTTGCCTTGCTCCCGGCCTAGCGGGTCCCGCTGGCTGGGGGCGTTCTGACCAAACTGATCGCCTTGCTCGCCCTGCCCTTGCTGTTGTTGCTGCTGCTGGGCCATCTGATCCCCCAGGTTGCGCATCCCCTCGCGGAGCGCTTCCATTGCCGCCGATTGATTATCAATCGCTTCAGCCAGATCGTTCTGGCGCAGCGCTTCCTCAGCATTGTCCATCGCCTCGCCGGCGCGACCGAGCGCCTCGCGTGCAGCATCGCCTTCGGGCGTTCCAGCACCCGGCATATTGCCTTCCTGACGGCGCAGCTCATCTCGGAGCGCCTGCTGGCGATCTGCAAGGCTGTCAGCCTGAGCGCCTTGACCACCCTGGCCGTCCTGCTGGTTTTGCGCCTGACCCTGGCCCTGGCCTTGCTGTTGGCCCTGTTGCTGACCTTGCCCTTGCTGTTCGCCCTGACCCTGGCCTTGCCCTTGCTGCGTATGTTCCTGACCACGGCCCTGACCGCCCGAGCGGCCTTCGTTTTGCTGGCTTTCGCCGGCCTGCGCGTTCGGGTTGAACTGTTCCTGCAAGTCGCGGAACGCCTCGTCACTCAGGCCTTGCTGTTCGCGTAAGGTCTCGGCCAAACCTTCCATCGCCTGCTCGCCGGGGCTTTGCTGGCCTTGTTGACCCTGCTGCCCTTGCGTGACGCGCATGTTCTCCATCATCTGCATGAGCTGATCCATCAGCTGCTGTGCCTCAGCCATACGGCCCTGCTCCATCAGCTCTTGCAGACGGTCCATCATATCTTGCAACTGATCGCCGGTGATCTCTTGCATATTCTCGGCGGTTTGCTCGCCATCCTGCGGCTCTGCCTGTTCGGCAAGCTGGCGCATATAGTCCTGCATCGCCTCGCGCAGTTCCTGCATCAGCTCGGCGATTTCCTCATCACTGGCCCCGTCACGCATCGCTTCCGACAGTTGATCCTGAGCGCGGCGCAAACGCTCAAGCGCGTCAGACAGGCTGCCATCTTCCAAGAGGATCGCGAGATCCCAAAGGGCTTGCGTGATCTCGGCCTGTTCTTCGTCATCAAACCCATATGCGGCAAAGGCCTCGAGCCGACGAATGATCATCCGCGTCCGCAGATACGCAGTTTCAGAGCGATAGATGTCTTGCGGTCGGTGAGACACCGTCCGCAGAATTTGCGCGACTCGGGGCGCGTTGGACTTGGACCAAAGCAGATCGCGGCGCTGTTCGATCACTGATTTTGCTAGCGGATCGAAGAAACGACGCCCGGGGAGCGTGACCTCCGCCAAGGCGGTCTGGCCCGTCTGGCCCAGCGCATCTTCAACTTCGATCTGCAGGGTCACCGGCAGATTTGCAAAAGGGTGCTCCGACAGGTTTTCGATTAGCGTTTCTTCGAACTGCGCCCGGTCGCCAGAGATTGGCATGGGGGCATCCAGAACAATCGGCTCGCGCGGGTCCGGGTCAACTGTCAAGCCATGGCGTCGTTCGATATTGGCAAGGTCCAGGCTGATCGTTGCTGTGCCACCCACGACGCCAAAATCATCCGTTGCCAGAAAGCGCTGCTGCATTTGCCCATCGGCTTCCGCGCTCATATTGGCGGACAAAGACACTGTCGGCGCGCTGTCGGGCACCATGACGATGTTCCAGCTTCGCCCGCCCGGCCCGTCGATGGAGAGACGACCGCTTTGCGTGACCTCGAATTCCTGGCTGATATCTGCAGCAGAGCCTACATCCTCTGTCCGGCCAGACACGGTCTCGGACACGGTCAGTTCGCCGACCTCACCATACAGGCGCAAGGTCAGGCGGCTGCCTTGCGGCACGCGAAAGGCTTCGCCCGTGATATCGTTGAGATAGAGGCTCGGTGCGCCCGTATAGGCGGGCGGTTCCACCCAGCCTTCCCAAGCGGGCCCTGTTGCAAGCTGATCGGCGACACCTGGCGTCATCTGCGACACCGACGCGACCCGCAGGACAGAGCCGAAAATCAACGCCGTGACAAAGGCCAGCAGCGCCACATAGCGCAGGGCGAACGGATCGCGGCGCGCGATGTTCAGATCGGGCTTGACGCGTTTGGCGGATTTCGCACGTTCGGCCATCCGGTCAATATGTGCGTCCCAAACCGCTTGCGATGCAGGGTCTTGAGAGCCGATGGCTTGTGTATCGGTGATGGCCGCAATTGGACGACCCGGCAAGGTCTGGTCCAAGCGGTCCAATGCCTCGTCCCAGCTCGGCCATTTAAAGCTACGAATGCCGTAGATCAGCGCGTAGATCAGACCACCAACGGCGGCGACGGCGATGGCCCAAACACCCTCCACTGGAAGCTCGTCCTGAGCGCCCATCATCAAGAGGGCTGCGACGACAAAGATAATCGAGAAAAGCGGCCAGAAGCCTCTTAACAGGCGCTCTGCCAGCATGCCCAATCGGGTCAGCCGAATAGGCCAGCGCAAAGCGCGCGTGGTCGTTTCAGGCAGAGGGGTGGTGTTGGCCATACATCATTCCCAAAGGGTCGGATCGCAGGATAGCAGTCAAAGCCATTCAGGGATGGTATCGCGATTTATGATTTCGTCAAAGGTCGGACGGGGCCGAATGACAGCGAATTGATCGCCTTGAACCAGAACTTCGGGGATCAGCGGCCGGGTGTTGTATTCGCTCGACATCACAGCGCCATAAGCCCCCGCCGAGCGGAAGGCGACCAGATCACCGGATTTCAGTGGGGGCATGTTGCGCTGCTTGGCGAAGGTATCACCGCTTTCACAGACGGGGCCAACGATGTCATAGGGCTGCTGGTCGACCCCTGCATCGGGCTCAACCACGGGGATGATATCGTGATAAGCCTCATACATTGCGGGGCGGATTAGGTCGTTCATCGCCCCGTCCAGTATAAGAAAGTCGCGCCCCTCACCGGATTTCACATAAATCACCTTGCTGACCATGATCCCGGCATTGCCCGAAATCAGGCGCCCTGGCTCAATCTCGATCTCGCAACCGAGATGGCCAACGGTCTTTTTGATCAACGCGCCGTATTCTGTGGGCAGCGGAGGCGCTTCATTGGAGCGGGTGTAGGGGATACCCAAACCACCACCGAGGTCGAGACGGCTGATCTCGTGCCCATCGGCGCGAAGTTGCTCAGTCAACTCGGCCACCTTCTGATAGGCGGTCTCAAATGGGGCCAGCTCCGTCAATTGGGAACCGATATGGACGTCTATACCGATCACCTTCAGACCGGGCAGAGAGGCGGCCAGCGCGTAGACTTCGCGCGCCCGTGCAATCGGAATGCCGAACTTATCTTCCTTCCGGCCTGTCGCAATTTTCGCGTGTGTCTTTGCATCGACATCGGGATTTACACGGACCGTGATAGGAGCCGTCTTGCCCAACTCAGAGGCCACAGCCGACAGCGCCTGCATCTCCGGCTCGCTTTCGACGTTGAACTGGCGGATACCGCCTTCAAGCGCGAGGCGCATTTCATCTGCAGTTTTGCCAACGCCGGAGAAGACGATCTTGTCACCTGGCACGCCTGCTGCCTTTGCGCGCATGTACTCACCGCCCGAGACGACATCCATACCGGCACCCGCATCGGCAAGCAGCTTCAAGATCGCCTGATTGGAGGCTGATTTCATCGCAAAGCACACCATATGCGGCATGCCACCCAGCGCATCATCAAAGAGCGTGAAGTGCCGAAGCAGTGTGGCCGACGAATAAAGGTAGAAGGGCGTGCCAACGTGGGCCGCAATGTCGGACACAGGAACGTCTTCGGCGTAAAGCGCGCCGTCACGATACAGAAAATGATCCATTTAGAGGGGCCCTACTCAAACAGGTCGTGAACGCAGGAAGAGATACAGCGGCAGGCCGCAGCTAACCCCAATACAGAATGTCGCAGGGATCGCGATCAGTGCGATCCAGTTCCGGCGCACCAGCGTCTCCGCGATGATGAAAACGGTGAGGGTCACAGCAGCGATGGTCAGGTCCCAAACCAACCCGCTGGTCGCCGCATTCACATGCCAAGCATCGACCATCGCCATGATGTCATAGCCGTTCTCGTTGAACCAACCGATGAAGTAATACATCGGATGGATTGCCCCCCAGATCGCGAGGGCCAGATATGTCAGGCGCAGCGGCGACATCTAAACATCCTCAGTCACGGTAGAGGGGTCGATTGGACGCGACAGGTCGCCATCCTCTGTGGATGTATCGGTCGGGGTCGAGATCGGCTCTGCCGGAACGATTACCTCCGCATCTTTCGGCGGCGGTGGTGTCGGAGGGCCATCGGCCCCGCAAGCCGCAAGGATCAGCGGCGCGATCAGAAGAAGTGGTCTCATCCCAGAATGTCCTTCCAGCGGGCGACTTGTTCGCGGACACGGGCCGGGGCCGTGCCGCCATACGACATGCGCGACGCGACAGAGTTTTCCACCCCGAGCACGTCAAAAACGCCTTGGGTGATGTCGGCGTGAACCGATTGCATGTCCTCTAGGCTCAAATCTGGCAAATCGCAGCCCCTCCCTTCGGCCAAGGCGACCAGCGATCCGGTGATGTGGTGGGCATCGCGGAACGGCAGACCCAGTTCCCGCACGAGCCAGTCGGCCAAATCCGTCGCAGTGGAGAAACCGGTCGCGGCGGCTGCGCGCAGGCTTTCTCGGTTGGCCGTCATGTCCTTGACCATGCCTTCCATCGCGGCAAGTACCAGCATCAGATTGTCGGCGGCATCAAAGACCTGTTCTTTGTCTTCCTGCATGTCCTTGGAATAGGTCAGCGGCAGGCCCTTCATGACCATCATCAGCCCCGCATTGGCCCCAAAAATCCGCCCAACCTTGGCGCGGATTAACTCGGCCGCATCGGGGTTCTTTTTCTGCGGCATGATGGAAGAGCCAGTGGAGAAACTGTCGCTGAGCGTCACGAACCGGAACTGAGCGGACGACCAGATCACCAACTCTTCAGCCAGACGCGACAGGTGCATCGCGCAGATGGAAGACGCGGCAAGGAACTCCAAAGCGAAGTCACGGTCGGCAACGGCATCCAGCGAGTTCGCAGAAGGGCGATCAAAGCCCAGCTCTTTCGCGGTCATATCGCGGTCAATGGGGAAAGACGTTCCCGCCAGAGCAGCCGCGCCCAAAGGCGACTCGTTCATCCGGCGGCGTGCATCCGTGAACCGCGACCGATCCCGGCCCAGCATCTCGACATAGGCCAGCATATGATGGCCCCACGTCACGGGTTGGGCGACCTGCAAATGGGTAAAGCCTGGCATGACCCAATCCGCGCCTGCTTCCGCTTGCCCCACCAGCGCCGTCATCAACGCCGCCAGCGCGCCATCTACAGCGTCAAGTTGATCGCGCACCCAAAGTTTGAAATCCGTCGCCACCTGATCGTTGCGCGACCGGCCCGTATGCAACCGGCCCGCGGGCTCCCCAATGATCTCTTTCAGGCGGGCCTCCACATTCATATGGATGTCTTCCAGCGCCTTCGAGAACGGGAAATCCCCCGTTTCAATCTCTGACAACACTGTGAGCAGGCCTTCCCGGATCGCCTCGGCATCCTTATTGGTCAGAATACCCTGTGCGGCGAGCATCTTCGCATGGGCGCGTGAGCCCGCAATGTCTTGCGCCGCCATCCGCTGGTCGAAATCAATGGACGCATTAATTGCCTCCATGATCGCGTCGACCCCACCGGAGAACCGGCCACCCCACATTGTATTCGCGCTATCGGTCATGTCGTCCTGAACCCTCGGAGGGAAAATGTTTCTCAAGTCTCTGGCTCTCTATACGGCCCTTGCCCTTGGTGCAATTGCAGCACAGGCCGACCCCGCACTTGAGGCCCTCCGTGAGGGCGACATGAAAAAGTTGACCTTCCACACGGACCCGCAAATGGTGCCCTCGACCGCCTTTGTGGACGCGAGCGATGCAGAACTTTCGCTTGAGGCGTATCGCGGCAAATATGTGGTGCTGAACTTCTGGGCCACGTGGTGCGCCCCCTGCCGTCACGAAATGCCGATGCTGTCGAACCTGCAAAGCGAATTTCAGGGCGACCAATTCGAGGTTGTGACGATTGCCACTGGCCGCAACTCGCTGACTGGTATGCGGAAGTTCTTTGACGAAATCAGCGTCGATAACCTGCCACTTTACCGTGACCCGCGCCAGAAGCTGGCCCGCGAGATGGCGGTGCTGGGCCTGCCGATCACGGTTATTCTCGATCCCGAGGGCCGCGAGATCGCGCGGCTGATCGGCGATGCCGAATGGGACAGTGACAGCGCAAAAGCGATTGTTGCGGCTCTTCTCGCCAAAAGCTAAGGCGCTTCCTCCAGTGCCCGCAAAACATGCTGCGGCCCTTCAAGCTGAGGCAAGTGACCCAACCCTTTAAGCCGTGCGAAACGGGCATGCGGGATCAATTCGGCCAAAGCACGCCCCCGCGCAATCGGAATCCACGGATCGTCTTCGCCCCAGATAACGGTGACAGGGCAGCGAATATCTTTGAAATGCGGCTCAACCTCGGCGGTGTATCTCTCATCAGCCTGCGCAAACTGGCTGTAAAAGCTGTCTTTGCCCTTCTCGGACAGCCATGGTTGGATCAACGCTTCAAGGTCGCTCTGGGCTATCTCGTGGGCTAAAGCGCCTTTGATGTAGGCTTCCACGACCGCTGCATGGATATGCGAAGGCATCCCCTGAAAAGCGGCCACATGGCGACCCACATGCTCAAAGAACTCTGATCCCCAAGGCCGCATCGCGACGACATTCATTAGCACATATCGCGCATAGTTGCAGCCGTGCAGAAGGTGGGCGCGCAAAGTGGTGGCACCGCCAAAATCATGCGCCAGAACATTCGGTTTCTCTAGCGACCAATGCGCCATTAGTTCCGCGAAAACCTCACCCTGCACGTCAAGCGACGTCCGCTGCCCCGACATCTCCGATTGTCCGTATCCCGGCATGTCATACCAATGGACGCGGTACCTCTTGGTCAGCTCGGGAATCACCCGGTGCCAAGAAAATGACGACCATGGCCAGCCATGCGCCAGAACGAGATCGGGACCGTCACCGGCCTGTCCTGCACGCACAATCCCCGCCTGCGTGCGCACCTCTTCGTTCAAGTGCCATGTCATTTCCCCATCGCCGCAACGGCCTCACAACGCGGACAATCGATAAGATGATCGTTCACCATGCCAACGGCCTGCATAAACGCATAGACAATCGTCGGGCCGCAGAACTTGAAGCCTTCTTTCTTCAGATCTTTTGAGATTTGGGTGGAAAGCGGTGTCGACGCTGGCACGTCGCTCAAAGTCTTGAAGTGGTTCTGGAGCGGTTTGCCATCCATATAGTTCCAAAGATACGTATCAAATCCGATGCGATCCTCGATCCGACACCAAGCCTGTGCATTGCCGATCGTCGCCTCGATCTTGCCGCGATGGCGGATGATGCCGGGGTTTTGAAGCAGCCGCTCCACCTCAACCTCACCCCAGTTTGCAATCTCGCGCGGGTCAAACCCATTGAACGCGTCGCGGAAATTTTCGCGCTTTTTCAAAATGGTTATCCAGCTGAGACCAGCCTGAAATCCGTCCAGAACGAGTTTCTCCCAGAGGGCACGGCTGTTCCATTCTGGGACACCCCATTCAGTGTCGTGATAGTCGATATAGATCTGCTCACGCCCGACCCAACCACATCTTTCAGCCATGAACCGCCCTTTCCTGTTCGTATTTCGGGTAGATTAGGACAAATAGAACAAAATGTGAATCTTTACCGGCTCTTAGGGAATATGGCGCAATCTCGACTGAGCTTATGATTCCACGCGAAGGGCCGATAGATGCGGCAAAACAACGGAAAGAAGGGGAAACGGACGAGCCCCTTGTCGATGGCGGTCCAGCAGCGGGATCGCAACGTGATGGAGATGGTGCGCAGCGCGGTCGCGCTGAAACGCGTCATGCTGGCTTATCAACCTGTCGTGCAGGCCAAGAACCAAAAACGCGTCGCTTTTTACGAAGGGCTGATCCGCGTGATGGACGAAACCGGGCGCATCATCCCGGCCCGTCAGTTCATCAACCAGATTGAAGAAGTTGAGTTGGGTCGCCAGATCGACTGTCGCGCGCTGGAGATGGGTTTGGCGTCCCTGGTCGAAGAACCCGGTTTGCGCTTGTCGATCAATATGTCGGCCCGTTCCATCGGATATCGTGATTGGATGGATGTCCTGAACGATGGCCTACGCAGGCATCCGATGGTCGGAGAACGCCTGATCCTAGAGATTACCGAGACGTCCGCGCTGACGGTGCCGGAATTGGTTTGCTCATTCATGGATGACCTGCAATCGCGCGGCATCTCTTTTGCGCTGGATGACTTTGGCGCCGGGTTCACATCCCTCCGTCATTTCAAGGATTTCTACTTCGATATTCTGAAAATAGACGGGCAATTCGTACGCAACATCCATCAGGACCCCGACAATCAGATACTGGTGAAAGCCCTCTCGGGGATCGGTCGCCAGTTTGAGATGTTCACCGTCGCCGAAGGGGTCGAAACCGCGGCAGATGCCGATTTTCTAATCTCTATTGGCGTGGACTGCTTGCAGGGCTACCACTTTGCCCCGCCGACCGTGCGAGCCCCCTGGCGCGCACAAAACGAACAGAAATCCGCTTAAGGGCTACTTCGTTAGCGCCACCAATCACCCAAGTGAGACGAAACGCCCGTTGAAGCCTGTTTTTACAGCACTTACGAGTCGCCCGTGATGGGGCGAGGCCCGTCGTGAGGAGACGATTCCCGTTTGCCCGCCTCTGGATCCTCGTCGGGAACTGACTTGAAGAGGACACATCCATGACCAATGTCGTAATCGCCTCCGCAGCCCGTACGGCTGTGGGCAGCTTTGGTGGATCATTCGCCAACACTCCGGCCCATGATCTGGGCGCCGCCGTTCTAGAAGAACTGGTCACGCGTGCGGGCGTAGACAAAGGCGAGGTGTCAGAAACGATCCTCGGGCAGGTTCTGACGGCCGCTCAAGGCCAGAACCCCGCGCGCCAGGCACATATCAACGCAGGCTTCCCGCAGGAAAGTGCGGCTTGGTCGATCAATCAGGTTTGCGGCTCTGGCCTGCGCTCAGTCGCGCTGGCTGCTCAGCATATCCAACTGGGCGACGCCGATATCGTGGCCGCTGGCGGTCAGGAAAACATGACACTCAGCCCCCATGCCGCCCATCTGCGCGCAGGCCACAAAATGGGCGACGTCAAATATATCGACACGATGATCCGTGACGGTCTGTGGGATGCGTTCAACGGCTATCACATGGGTCAGACTGCGGAAAATGTTGCCGAAAAATGGCAAATCAGCCGCGAGCAGCAAGATGAATTCGCGGTTGGGTCACAAAACAAGGCCGAAGCTGCCCAGAAAGCAGGCAAGTTCGATGACGAGGTCATGGCCTTCACCGTGAAGACCCGCAAGGGCGACATCGTGGTCGACAAAGACGAATACATCCGCCACGGCGCGACCATGGAAGCGATGCAAAAACTGCGGCCTGCTTTCACCAAAGACGGTTCGGTCACGGCGGCCAACGCTTCTGGCCTCAATGACGGTGCGGCTGGTGCCCTGCTGATGTCGGCAGACAACGCCGAAAAACGCGGGATCAAGCCGCTGGCCCGCATCGCATCGTATGCAACCGCGGGCCTGGACCCGTCGATCATGGGTGTGGGCCCGATCTACGCCTCCCGCAAAGCACTGGAAAAAGCAGGCTGGAAGGCCGAAGACCTTGATCTGGTCGAGGCGAACGAAGCCTTCGCGGCCCAAGCCTGCGCTGTGAACAAGGACATGGGCTGGAACCCCGAGATCGTGAACGTGAACGGCGGCGCGATTGCCATCGGCCACCCGATCGGCGCCTCCGGTGCGCGCATCCTGAACACGCTCCTGTTCGAAATGCAGCGCCGCGACGCTAAGAAAGGCCTCGCCACGCTTTGCATTGGCGGCGGCATGGGCGTTGCCATGTGCCTTGAGCGCGATTGATCCAAACGGGCGGCTGTAATGGCCGCCCAAACTTTTCCATGACCGGGAAGCCTTCAAAAATCCCGGCATTACGTGACTGAATGAGGAGACCCCAATGTCCCGTGTAGCCC
>JBCBAC010000029.1:0-18646 GCA_038532735.1 Pseudomonadota bacterium | reverse complement strand
AGATGGCATTGGGTGAGCGATCTGAAAACGCGCACGGTGATCCTGTGATATGTGCGATCTCGCACATCACAGGCCTGTGACGAGGTCTTGCGTGATCTGAGAAACGATGGTGTGAAGCGCCTCGCGTCCCGGACTTGATCCGGGACCTCGAAGATTAAAGCGTAGAGCGAAGACCAAAGAGGCCCCGGATCAGGTCCGGGGCCGGGCTTATCCGACCAGACCAACCTCTGGCCAAAAGTCTTCAAAAGACTTTTCCCTCAAAACTCTTCTGAAGAGTTTTGCCCCAATCGCTCAGCAGTTCGGGATATTCACCGCCAAACCGCCCAGAGCAGTCTCTTTATACTTTTCGCTCATGTCCTCGCCGGTCTGGCGCATCGTCTCGATCGCGGCATCCAGCGGCACGAAATGCGTGCCATCGCCGCGCAGGGCCAATGAGGCTGCCGAAACGGCCTTGATCGCGCCCAGCCCATTGCGCTCGATACATGGAACCTGCACCAGCCCTTTGACCGGATCGCATGTCATGCCCAAATGGTGCTCCAACGCGATCTCGGCGGCGTTCTCCACTTGCTCGGGCGAGCCGCCCATCACGGCACACAGGCCCGCCGCAGCCATTGCTGCTGCCGATCCAACCTCTGCCTGACAGCCACATTCCGCACCTGAGATGGACGCGTTGTGCTTGACCAGCCCACCGATGGCAGCGGCGGTCAGCAGGAATTCCCCAACGTGCGACGGGGCCGCTCCCGGCACATGATCCAACCAATACCGGATCGTAGCGGGTACCACACCGGCCGCGCCATTGGTCGGCGCGGTGACCACTTGGCCACCAGCCGCATTTTCCTCGTTCACGGCCATCGCGTAGACGCTGATCCAGTCATTGATCGTGTGTGGGGCGGACAGGTTCAGGCCCCGTTCGGCCTCCAATGCCTCATGAATAGCTTTGGCGCGGCGCTTGACCGAGAGGCCGCCTGGCAGGATGCCATCCCGCTCCAGACCGCGATTGATGCAGTCATTCATCACCTGCCACAGGCGACCCAAGCCGTCCTCCAACGCGGTCACGCCCATCCGGGACAACTCATTCGCGCGCTTCATCTCAGCGATGGACTTGCCGGAGGTCATCGCCATCTCCAGCATTTCGGCGGCGGAATGGAACGCATAAGGCACCGGCGGGCCGTCATTTGTGTCCGCACCAGAGGTCAATTCCTCTGCTGACATCACGAAGCCGCCGCCGACGGAATAGTAGGTCTCTGACACGACCACATCGCCCTGCGCGTCATGGCCGTTCAGGATCAACCCGTTGGCATGACCCGGCAAGGGCGGGCCGAAATCGAAGACAAGATCGTCTTTCGGGTGGAACGAGAGCGGGCCAAGACCGTCAGGGCAAACCGTATTTTCCGCACGCAGGCGCGCCAGTTCGGCCTCCGCTTTGTCCCGATCGTAGGTGTCGGGCAGAAACCCTGCCAGCCCCAGCATGACCGCGCGGTCAGTGGCATGCCCCACGCCGGTGAACGCCAGCGACCCATGCAGAGAGGCCGAGACCCCCGCAACATTGAAAGGCTGCGCACGCAGGAGATCCAGAAACCGCGCGGCAGCCACCATCGGCCCCATCGTATGCGACGAGGACGGGCCGACACCCACCTTGAACATCTCGAATACGGACAAAAACATCGCAACTCTCCCTGCCTCGTGAGGCAATATAGGATGGTGGGTGGAATGTCGCAGCCTGAAAGCGACGCAATGCTTGCCACAAACGCGCAGATTTTCGCGGCTTTCCCTCTCGCACCCCGCGCAGGACCGCCCTATAGTCGCGCAACATTCAACCGGAGTGCTGCCCCATGTCCGCCGATCTGTCGCCTATCGACAAAGCCAAATTCGTTGCCGCCAAAAGGGCTTGCGACTTTGTCGAAGACGGGATGCGCGTGGGGCTTGGCACCGGCTCGACCGCGGCGTGGATGGTGCGCTGCCTCGGCGAAATGGTGCGCGAGGATGGCCTGAACATCCAAGGCGTGCCGACCTCGAGCCGCACCGCTGATCTGGCCCGCGAGGTGGGCATCAAGGTGATCTCTCTGGACGAGGCGAAATGGCTCGATCTGACCATCGACGGGGCAGATGAATATGATGCGAACCTCAATCTGATCAAAGGCGGGGGCGGCGCGCTGCTGCAGGAAAAGATCGTTGCGACCGCCAGTGACCAGATGGTCGTGATTGCCGATATTGGCAAACAGGTCGACGCATTGGGCAGCTTCCCCTTGCCGGTCGAAGTAATCCCCTTTGGCTGGCAGACCACCAAGGCATTGGTCGAAGAGACATTGATCGGTCTGGATGTACTGGGGCAAACGACGACGTTGCGCATGAACGGCGATGCGCCATACGTCACGGACGAGGGCAACCACATCCTTGATCTGCACTTGCATCGCATCAACAACGCCCGCCAGCTCAGCCTTGTGATAAACCAGATCCCGGGCGTTGTGGAGAATGGCCTCTTCATTGATATCTGCGATGCGGTGGTGATCGGCCACGGCGATGGGCGCGTCGAAGTTCGCGACATCAACGCCGGCACCGTTGAAGAAGACAAAATCGACTTTCTGGAGAACGAGAATCTGTTCTCCGACCTGACCGACTAAAGGAAGACCCCATGGCTTTTGACTATGATCTTTTCGTCATCGGAGGCGGCTCCGGCGGTGTGCGCGCGGCGCGCGTGGCGGCCCAAGAGGCAGGGGCCAAGGTTGGTCTGGCCGAAGAGGACCGCATGGGCGGCACCTGCGTGATCCGTGGTTGCGTGCCGAAGAAACTGATGGTTTTCGCGTCCACCTATCGCAACATGTTCGATGATGCCCGCGCCTATGGGTGGGAACTGCAGGACGGCGATTTCCACTGGCCGAAGTTTCAAAAGCACATGGCTTCGGAGCTTGACCGCCTCGAAGAGATTTACCGCAACCTTCTGAAGAACGCGAATGTGGAGACCTATGACGCCCGCGCGACGCTGGAAGATGCTCATACTGTCAAGCTCTCGACAGGCGAGACGATTACGGCCAAGCATATCCTGATTGCCACCGGCGGGCGCCCACAATTGCCAGGCATTCCGAACGATGATCTGGGGATCACCTCCAACGATATCTTCCATCTGGAAGAGATGCCGAAATCCATGTTGATCGTGGGGGGCGGCTATATCGCTTGCGAGTTTGCCGGGATCATGAACGGTCTTGGCTGCGAAGTGACGCAATATTATCGCGGTGCGCAGATTCTGCGCGGCTTTGACGATGAAGCCCGCGGCATGGTCGCCGACCAGATGAAAGAGCGCGGTGTGATGCTGCACACGGGCACCAATGTGCTGGAGATGGAAAAGCGCGATGGTGGTATCTGGGTGAAATCCACGACCGGACAGGAAACCGTCTTTGATCAGGTCCTGTTCGCCACAGGCCGCACGCCCAACACGGATGCTCTGGGCTGCGAAGGCGCCGGGGTTGAACTGGGCCGTCGCGGCGAAGTCATCGTGGATGAATATAGCCAGACCAAGGTCCCTTCGATCTACGCGATTGGCGATGTGACCAACCGCGTGCAACTGACGCCCGTGGCCATTCGCGAAGGTATGGCCTTTGTCGAGACTGTGTTCAAAGGCAACCCGACCAAGCCAGATCACGAACTAATCCCGTCTGCGATTTTCACCCAGCCAGAGATGGGCACCGTGGGCCTCACGGAAGAAGAAGCTCGTGACCAAGAACCGATCGAGGTCTACTGCACTTCGTTCCGACCGATGCAAACCGCCTTTGCTGGACGTCCTGACAGGGTTTTGATGAAGCTGGTCGTCAGCCAGAAAACCCGCGTGGTTCTGGGCTGTCACATCGTGTCCGATCACGCAGGCGAGATGATCCAACTGGCTGGAGTTGCCGTAAAATTGGGCGCAACCAAAGAGCAGTTCGATCAGACCTGCGCGGTCCACCCCACGATTTCTGAAGAACTTGTGACCATGAAAACTCCGATGCGCACGGCTTGAATTCCGTGCAATGACACACAGTTATCAATCCATACTCTGAGCGAGAGGGGAATTAACCTAAAATGGCTGGAAATAACGGCGGCCCATGGGGCGGCGGCGGTGGAAACCGCGGCGGCGATGACGACCGCAACAAAGGAAACAACGGGGGTGGGCGCAGGCCCGGCGGTGACGGGCCGCAGATCCCTGAGATCGATGAGATCATGAAAAAAGGCCAAGAGCAGCTGCGCGTCCTGATGGGCGGTCGTGGCGGCGATGGGCGCAATGGCTCTGGTGGTGGTGGCACAGGGGGCGGTGGCCCGATCCTGACGAAAGGCACCGTCGGTATCGGCGCTTTGGTCGCGCTGGGCCTTTGGCTTGCAGCCTCGTTTTACACGGTGCGCCCGGAAGAACAGTCGGTCGAATTGTTCCTTGGCGAGTTTTCTGCCATTGGCAATCCCGGTCTGAACTTCGCGCCCTGGCCCGTTGTCACCGCCGAGGTGATCCCGGTCACGCGAGAGCAGATCGAAGACATCGGCACCGGCAACCGGGGCGGCGATGCTGGCCTCATGCTGACCGGTGACGAGAACATCGTGGACATCGACTTCCAGGTTGTCTGGAATATCAACGACCCTGCGAAATTCCTGTTCAACCTTGCTGATCCGCGCCCAACGATCCGCGCAACAGCTGAATCGGCCATGCGCGAGATTATCGCACAGTCGAACCTCGCACCGATCCTCAACAGGGATCGTGGTGTGATTGCCGACCGTCTTGACGAGCTGATCCAATCCACGCTCGACAGCTATGACAGCGGCGTCAACATCGTCCGTGTCAACTTCGACAAGGCTGACCCGCCGCAATCCGTGATCGACGCCTTCCGCGACGTGCAAGCCGCTGAACAGGAACGCGACCGTCTGCAAAACGTGGCAGATGCCTACGCAAACCGCGTTCTCGCAGAAGCCCGCGGTGAAGCTGCGCAGGTTCTCGAACAGGCCGAAGGCTATCGCGCCCGCGTCGTCAACGAGGCACAGGGTGAGGCATCCCGCTTCTCGGCTGTTTTGACTGAATACCTGCAAGCGCCCGAAGTGACCCGCAAACGTCTCTATCTCGAAACGATGGAGCAGGTTTTGGGCCGCGTCGACAAGATCATCCTGGATGACAATGGCGCAGGTGGTGGCCAAGGCGTTGTGCCTTATCTGCCGCTTAACGAGCTGCGCAACAACCGCGCTGCGCCGGCTGCAAGCACGGCGACAACCGGAGGGAACAACTGATGAAAAAGTCAACTTTTCTTCTGCCGATCGTCGTTGTGGCCATTGCAGGCGTCCTGTCGTCGATCTTCATTGTCGACGAACGTGAGAAAGCGCTTGTGCTGCAGTTTGGTCGTGTCGTCGACATCAAGGAAGAGCCGGGTCTGGCGTTCAAAATTCCGCTTATTCAGGAAGTCGTGCGTTATGACGACCGTATCCTGTCGCGCGACGTCGACCCGCTTGAGGTCACGCCGCTGGATGACCGTCGTCTCGTTGTTGACGCCTTTGCGCGTTACCGCATTGCCGATGTGAACCGGTTCCGTCAGGCTGTGGGTGTCGGTGGTCTGGCCACGGCAGAAAGCCGTCTCGACAGCATTCTGCGCGCCGAAACGCGGGAAATTCTGGGTTCTGTCAGCTCGAACGACATCCTCAGCTCGGACCGTGCCGCGCTTATGTTGCGTATTCGGAACAACGCGATTGCCGAAGCCCGCGCGCTGGGTCTTGAGATCATCGACGTGCGTCTCAAGCGGACCGATCTGCCCGAGGAAAACCTCGACGCGACATTCGAGCGGATGCGTGCAGAGCGTGAGCGTGAAGCGACCGACGAACGCGCCCGTGGTAATGAGGCGGCACTCCGTGTGCGCGCCCAAGCCGACAGGACCGTGGTTGAGCTGATCTCTGACGCCAATCGTCAATCCGAGATCATTCGCGGTGAAGCCGATGCAGAGCGCAACAATATCTTTGCGTCTGCCTTCAGCGCTGATCCAGAGTTCTTTGAATTCTACCGCTCGATGACCGCCTATCAGCGCTCGCTGCAGGGTGGGAACTCGACGTTGGTTCTGTCGCCTGATAGTGACTTCTTCAACTATCTGAAGTCTGACGAACTGACGCCGCAGTAACGCAATGTTTGGAACGATCATCCTGGCCATTGGGCTGGTGTTGATAATCGAGGGGCTGGTGTATGCACTGGCCCCTTCGCTTATTGAGCAGATGCTTGCAGCGCTGCGTGACATTCCGCCAGAGGCACGCCGCCTGATGGGCCTTCTGGCGATGGTCACCGGGCTCGCGCTCGTCTGGCTCGCGCGATCTGCGCTTTAACAAAAGCAGAAACGAAAGGCGGTCTTCATGAGCTCAGAAACCAACGGAATTCCCGGAGCGAAGATCGGCCATGGTCATCTGAGGGTTGCCGATCTGGACTGCGCCATCGCCTTTTATCATGATGTGATCGGTATGCGCCTTGTGCGCACAAATGGCGATCAGGCGGCGTTCATGTCCTTTGATGATTATCACCACCATCTGGGCCTCAACACGTGGCAGAGCAAGGATGGCACTCCGCCGCCCAAAGGGCACACTGGGCTCTTTCACCTCGCGCTCCTCTTTCCGGATCGCGCGACGCTGGGCCAGTGCATCGACCGTGTGCACGCCGCAGGTTATACGCTGACGGGTGCTGCCGATCATGGGGTGAGCGAGGCGGTTTATCTGAATGATCCAGACGGCAACGGGTTGGAGCTTTACTGCGACCGCCCGCAATCCGAATGGGGGACGGAGCCCGACGGCACCTTGAAGCTAGTCAATGATCCGCTCGACGTGGACGCCATTATCGCCGAAGGCCGCGCTGCAAGGTAGGCGGTTCTATCATGAACCACCCCACGCTGCTTCCCGATGATCTGCCGCTTGACGGCATTGAGACCGGGCAGGGGCCTCCTCTTGTGCTGCTGCATGGCGCGGGTGTCGATCTTGACCTCTGGGCACCGCAAATGGCGGCCTACGCAGCCCACCACCGTGTCATCGCTTTGAACTTGCCCGGTCACGGGGCCAGCCCGATGGTGCTGAACGGCGTGCCGGGGATGGCGGACGCCGTTGTTCAAACGCTCGATGCTCTGGGCATTGACCGCTGCGCTGTGATCGGTCTGTCGCTCGGCGGCATGGTCGCGCTTGAGATTGCGGGGCGGTGGCCGGACCGTGTCACGCATCTCATCTTCGTAGAGGCCGTGCCATATGTTGCAGCCTCCTCATGGGGCAAACGCGCGATGGCGGCTGCCATCTGGCCTTTGCAGTGGATTCCGCCGCGCTGGCTGGCCAAACTTCCGGCGAAGTCCATGGGTGCGGAAACCGAAGAGGCAGGACAGTATGTCAAGACAGCCCTCGCCAAGATGGACCGCGCGGTTACGTACCGGATCTTGCGGGACGCTTTAGACTATGACGGGCGCGCCTGTTTGGCACAGGTCACCGCCCGCAGCCTGATCCTTGTCGGCGCTGCTAACCCCGCCACGCACAAACGTGCGCAAGAGGCGGCGGCTGGGATTACGGGTGCGGTGTTCGAGATCGTCCCGGACGCCGGCCATATCCTGAATCGCGATGCGGCAGAGGCCTTTACCCAGCGTACCATCGCTTTTCTGCAAGAACCTGCTTCGCTTGGCGGGTCTGAGACAGCGTGCTAGCCTGAAATTCCCTTATCAATGGACCGCCTGATGCTGAGCCTGCCCCCATGACCACAGCGTTGACCCCGCCCTGCGAGGACATGCGCGCCCGGGCTGCGCGGCTCTCTGAAGCAGATGGCAATCCGCGCGGCACCTTGGTGGCGACGATCCTCGGCTCCAGCCTCGCCTTTGTTGTGGGCTCCATCGTCAATGTCGCACTGCCGGCCATGCAGACCGAGTTCGGCGTTGGCCCTACCGGCGCGCAATGGATCGTCAACGCCTACCTGCTGCCGCTCGGAGCCTTGGTCCTGATCGGCGGCGCCTTGGGCGACGTGGCCGGGCGCAAGCGCGTCTTCGAGGCGGGGCTGATCCTTTTCGCGGCGTCGTGCCTGCTCTGCGCCATCGCTTGGAACTTCCCCGTCCTCATGCTCGCGCGAGCGTTGGAGGGGGTCGCTGCTGCGATGATCGCGCCCACCTCGCTGGCCATCATCGCAGATGCCTTCACCGGGCCTGAGCGCGGCAAAGCTATCGGAACATGGGCCGCCGTGGGAGCCGCCGCAGGCGCGTTGGCCCCGGTCCTTGGTGGCGTGATCGTGGATATCGCGGGATGGCGCTGGGCGTTTGTTGCTGTCGTTCCGGTCTCCCTTTACGCCTATTACGTCGCGCGCCCAGCCATCCGCGAAAGCCGCGCCCCGCGCGAGGATTGCGCGCCGCTTGACTGGTCTGGTGCGGTCTTGATCATGCTTTCGCTCTTCGCCTTGATCTGGGCCCTGATCGCGCTGCCTGATCAAGGGGTGACGCAAGCCACACTGGGCGCGCTTGCCATTGGCACCGCTTTGTTGATCGGTTTCCTCTTAGTCGAGCATCGCAAAGGCGACGCCGCGATGACACCACTGCGGCTGTTTAGCAAATCAAGCTTTCTTGGCCTCTCGTTACTGACCTTCTTTCTTTATGCAGCACTCGGCGGGCTTCTTGTCTTGCTGCCTTACGTAATGATCAGCGAGTTGGGCTATTCTGCAACAGCCGCCGGTGCGGCGATCCTGCCCTTTCCCTTGCTGCTCGGACTTCTTTCAAGAAGTATGGGCGGAACGCCTGCGACCCTGCTTGGCACACGCACCATTTTGACGGCTGGGTCGATTTTTGTTGCCGTCGGCTTTGCCCTCTTCACGCGTATTCCGGCAGGCGAGGTCAATTACTGGACCCATATCCTGCCGCCGCTCGTCGTGCTGGCCATCGGAATGGCCGCGAGCGTCGCCCCTCTTACCACGGCGGTCCTGCAAAGCGCTGGCGCGCGCTACTCCGGCGTGGCATCGGGTATCAACAACGCAATCGCGCGGATTGCCGGTCTTGTTGCGACGGCGCTTCTGGGATTGGTTTTGCTGGGAGAGGCAGGTACTTTGGTAACAGGGCTGACCCAAGCCGCGTGGGCCGGTTTTGGCCTGTCGCTGATCAGTGCAGCCAGTGCGTGGCTCTTGCTGCGCCACGCAGATGATGCCGAGGCCTGAGATGCACACGCGCGCCTCACGTCTCTTTGAAACCCTGAGAGCGCAGATTGAGTTGTAGTTTGCGCAACCTACATATCTAATCAGCGATAAGCAGCCGACACTTCGATGGTCTGGCACAATACTGCAAAGGAGACCCCTCGTGACATCACAGGCCCTCACCCGCACACGCACGCGGTTGGTGCCCCTCAAGGCACTCACCGCCCTGATCTTTGGCTTCGCGCTTGTTCTGGCGCAAGCCCTCATTGCAGGGGCGCAAGATCGCCCTGGCAGCCTTGCTGATCTGGCAGATCAAATCAGCCCGTCAGTGGTGAATATCACCACATCGACAACCGTGGCGAGCCGCACCGGCCCCGGCCCGATCGTGCCCGAAGGCTCCCCGTTTGAGGATTTCTTCCGTGAATTCCAAGACCGCCAAGGCCCCAATGGCCAGCGTCCCCGCCGCTCGTCTGCGCTGGGGTCGGGCTTTGTGATCTCGGCGGATGGTTTCATCGTGACGAACAATCACGTGATTGACGGCGCCGACGAAATCCTGATCGAATTCTTCTCGGGCGATGAATTGCCCGCCGAAGTGATCGGGACCGATCCCAACACCGATATCGCCCTGCTGAAAGTCGAAAGCGACGATCCGCTGCCCTTCGTGCCGTTTGGTGACAGCGATGTCATGCGCGTCGGTGATTGGGTCATGGCCATGGGTAACCCGCTGGGACAGGGCTTCTCTGTCTCGGCTGGTATCGTTTCGGCGCGCAACCGTGCGCTGTCGGGCACCTATGACGATTACATCCAGACCGACGCTGCGATTAACCGCGGTAACTCTGGCGGTCCGCTTTTCAACATGGACGGCGAAGTGATTGGTGTGAACACTGCGATCTTGTCGCCGAATGGTGGTTCCATCGGTATCGGCTTTGCGATGTCGTCGGCCGTGGTGACGCAAGTGATCGATCAGTTGCAAGAGTTCGGTGAAACCCGCCGTGGCTGGTTGGGCGTGCGCATTCAGGACGTCACTCCGGATGTCGCGGAAGCGATGGAGATGGAAGAAGCGCGCGGTGCGCTGGTCACTGATGTGCCCGCAGGCCCTGCCGAAGATGCAGGCATGCAGGCGGGTGATGTGATCCTGACCTTTGACGGAACCGAGGTGGAAGACACCCGCGGTCTGGTCCGCCGGGTTGGTAACACGGCTGTCGGCAAAGCAGTCGATGTCGTCGTCTTCCGTGATGGCGATCGTGAGACGCTGACCGTCACGCTGGGCCGTCGTGAGGAAGCCGAAGGCGCAGTGCCTGCCGCTGCCGCGCCTGCTGAACCCGAAGGTCCCGCAACGACAGAGATGATGGGCCTAACGCTGAGCGAGATTGATGACGAAATTCGCCAGGGTCTCGACCTCGCTCCATCGGTCGAAGGACTGGTCATCACTGCAGTCGACGAATCCACCGAGGCGTTTGAGAAAGGCCTTCGCGCAGGTGACGTGATCACCGAAGCCGGACAAAACCGGATCACCTCGATCTCGGATTTCGAAGACCGGATTGATGCTGCGAAAGAGGCGGGCCGCAAGTCCTTCCTGCTGCTGATCCGTCGCGGCGGCGACCCGCGTTTTGTGGCCCTGTCGCTGGAATAAACAACGCCTCTGATCAAACAGGAAAACCCCCGGTGTTCCAGGACAGCCGGGGGTTTTTCGTTGAGGCGCTATGCCACTTGGCAGCGCCTTCCGCGCTCTGCTAAAGCAAGGCCATGCGCCGCTCCACCTTCCTGACTGACCTGCGCGCAACGCTGATTGCCGTTGCTGTCGGTGCGGTCGGTGCCCTGCTAGGCTGGCTGCTGCATTTCCCTCTTTTCATCCTGACAGGCCCCGCGCTGGTGGTGTCCGTCGTCGGAATCATAGGGCCCGAGCTGCGCATCGCGCCGCTTTATCGGGACGCCGCGTTTGTGATCCTCGGGATTGGCATCGGGGCAGGGGTCACACCCCAAGCGGGTCAACTGCTTCTCAGCTTGCCGCTTGCTGCTTTGGGCATTTTCGTAATGCTCATAGCCATCATCTGGCTCAGCCGTTGGATGCTTGTCGGCGCGTTCCGCTTTGATCGGCGCAGTGCGGTTCTGGCAGGCTCGCCCGGGCATCTCAGCTATGTATTGGGTCTGGGTCTCAGCTTTGATCTGGACACCACGCGGATCACGGTCGTGCAGACCGTGCGCCTTTTGGCGCTGACATTTCTTGTGCCACTTGCAGCCTTAGCAATGGGGGTGACAGTCGATGCCAATGTGCTGATCGCAGGGGCCTCCATGGCGTGGCACCATCTGGCGCTGGTAGCAGCGATTGCCTTGGGCGCGAGCCTTGTGCTGACCCGCCTGAAGGTCCCTGCGCCCTTCTTGGTGGGAGGGCTCCTTACCTCCTCAGCGACCCACGTGATGGACCTCACACCGGGAAGCCTGCCGCCCGGTCTTGCATGGCCCGCCTTTCTCGTCCTCGGCACGCTTATCGGATCACGCTTCACCACCATCACCGTGCGCGAGCTTGGCGAAAGCCTGCTCGCGGGCCTCGGCGGAACGCTGATTGCGCTTTGTTGTGCGGGCCTTGCCGCTTTTCTCATTGCCCCTCTGATCGACGTGCCGCTCATCCATGTCTTGGTTGCTTTCGCACCGGGCGGTCTTGAGACGATGATCGCCACCGGGGCCGTCCTTGGTGCGAACCCCGGCTTTGTCGCAGCCTGTCACGTCCTGCGGCTTTTCATCCTGACGTTTCTGGTTCCCTTGATGCTGGGCAAATCCGCTCAGCGTCCGAACGCATCCAGATCGTAATTCGCCAGCCCCAATTGCTGCGCAGCCTTCAAAGACAGCACTGCGCTATCGAGCCCTTGAAGCGCCTGATAGCGCCGGATTGCGGCTTGGGTTCTTGCATCCAGAACACCGGTGATTGGCCCGAAATACCCGCCCCGCACCTCAAGCGCGCGCTGCACGGAAGAAACAAACTCCGCATCAAACGCAGGCGGGCAGGGCGCTCGGAACCAAAAGGGCTGCGCGGGTGTCACAACGACGTCAATCTCTTGCTTGCGGTAGATGGCAGGCTGCAAAAGGACGCCGTCCAGTCCACGTTGCTCAGGCGCCACGAGAACATCGCCCAAGCCCTTGCCCATCACCGGCGGGATCATATCGCGTGCCCAACAATTCTCGCCAAAAGCCTCCGGCTCGGTCATGAAAATCTCGCTGCGCAAAGCACCATCCCCTGCCGATGGGGGCAGGTTGGGCGTGCCGGGCTGACAGGCCGCCAGCAGCAAGACCAAGGGCAGGATCGGGCGCATCTACTCGTCTCTCAAGGCGCGGCTCTGAAGGCCGCATGGCGTGCAACCTACGCCAAAATGCACGCTGGGCCTAGAGGGCGTGCTTCGGACTGGCAGAATCCGCTGGTGCGCCCTAAATGGCTTGTCTAGAAACTGTGTAACGGACTGTCCAAGGAAGCAAAAAATGGCCAAGATCACCTATATCGAGCATGGCGGCACGGAGCATGTCGTAGATGTGGCCAATGGCCTGACTGTCATGGAAGGCGCGCGCGACAATGGCATTCCGGGGATTGAGGCCGATTGCGGTGGTGCCTGTGCCTGCTCGACTTGCCACGTCTATGTGCATCCCGATTGGGTTGAAAAACTGCCTGCCGTCGATCCGATGGAAGAAGATATGCTGGACTTTGCTTATGAGCCGAAGCCCGGCCAATCGCGCCTGACCTGCCAGCTCAAGGTAACCGACGATCTGGACGGTCTCGTTGTGCAGATGCCAGAAAAGCAAATCTGATGCGCTGGGCGGCGTTTGCTCTGGCATTGGCCGCCAGCCCCGCGGTCGCCGACATCACCAGCGCGCGCTATACAGATCCGACAACGCGCTACGCGCATGGCGTTCTGGGCGATGCCATTGAACATGAGACCCTAGAGGTGACGCTTTCAACCAGCCAGATCGCGCGTATCCACTGGCCCGACACGGTGGTCTTCGAGGATACAGAGCCGCGTGTGGTCGATGTGACAGGGGATGATGCGCCAGAGGTCATCGTCGTTGAGGCGCACCAAGATTTCGGCGCACGCCTTGCGGTCTACGGCCTCGCAGGCGGTACGCTGACCCGAATTGCGGAAACGCCCTTTATCGGTCGCACCAATCGCTGGCTCGCCCCAATTGGCGCGGCTGATCTGGACGATGACGGCGCGATCGAGATCGCCTATATCGACCGCCCGCACCTTGCCAAAACCTTGCGTGTCTGGCGTTTCGCGGAGGGCAGTCTGACAGAGGTCGCCACGCTCGCAGGCCTCACAAATCACCGGATCGGCGAGCGCGACATCGCCGGAGGCATCCGCGATTGCGGGCAGGGCCCCGAGATGATCGTCACCAATGCGGTGTGGGATCAAGTGATAGCGGTGCAGATGATTGAGGGTGGCCTAGAAGCCCGTCCCATAGCGCCGCATCAAGGCCGCCAGAGTTTCACTAATTCGATGGCCTGCTCCCAATAAAACCTCGATCACTCGGCCTAGAGCGCCCGCCAGCCGATATCGTTGCGGTAAAACCCTTCGGGCCACTCAATAGCCTCGGCCATCGAATAAGCCCGGTCACGCGCTTCCTGAAGGCTTGCACCCCGCGCGGTGACATTCAGCACGCGCCCCCCTGATGCCACGATACACCCGTCTTTCTCAGCCGTGCCCGCGTGAAAGCACATCTCGAAACTGGTCTCTGCCAGATCGTCCAGACCTCTGATGACGCTGCCCTTCTCATACGCGCCTGGGTAACCTTGCGCGGCCATCACGACGGTCATCGCATGATCGGCGGCCCAATTCACGCGCGCGTCCGCCAGCCGCCCTTCGGCACAAGCATGCATCAGATCAAGTGCCTGCGCGCCCAGCCGCATCATCAGGACCTGACATTCGGGATCGCCAAAGCGCACGTTGTATTCGACCAGACGCGGCTGCCCGTCCTGGATCATCAGACCGACATAGAGCACCCCTTGATAAGGGGTGCCGCGGCGCGCCATCTCCACCATCGTCGGGCGCACGATCTCAGCCAAAGCCTTTTCGGCCAGCGCATCGCTCAGTATCGGGGCAGGGGAATAAGCGCCCATCCCGCCGGTATTGGGCCCTGTATCGCCCACGCCCACGCGCTTGTGGTCTTGCGCGGTGCCGATGGGCAGCACGTCGTCTCCATCACACAGCACGAAGAACGATGCCTCTTCGCCGTCCATAAACTCCTCGATGACAACTTCTGCGCCGGCCCCGCCAAAGGCACCGCCGAACATGTCGTCAACAGCAGCCAGCGCCTCGTCTTCGGTCATTGCGACGATCACCCCTTTGCCCGCGGCCAACCCGTCGGCCTTCACGACGATCGGTGCGCCTTGGGCGCGGATATAGGCCTTAGCCGTCTCCGCATCCGTGAAATGCCCGTAAGCCGCCGTGGGGGCTGCCGCCGCATCGCAAATCTCTTTGGTGAAGGATTTCGATGCCTCCAACCGCGCTGCCGCAGCCGATGGCCCAAAGCACAAGATCCCTGCATCTCGCAACCGATCCGCGACCCCTGCGGCCAAAGGCGCTTCCGGCCCGATGATCACAAAATCAATCGCGTTCTCGTCGCAAAACGCGGCCACCGCACCGCCGTTTTCAATCTCCAGCGCTGCGCATTCCGCTATCTGGGCGATGCCTGCATTGCCGGGGGCAACGATCAAGCGGTCGCATTTGGGGTTCTGCTTGAGCGCCCAAGCCAAAGCATGTTCGCGCCCGCCCGATCCCAAAAGAAGAATATTCATCCGCGTCCCCCGCTTGGCCTTCACTGGCCCGCGTTCTAAGCTGCGGTCACGCCAATCACAAGCGAGCTAAAATGTCCGACCTGATCGACGATCCAATCCCTGGCCAGAACGCGCCTGAGTTTACCGTGACCGAAATCTCGGGCGCGGTGAAAAAGACCATCGAGGGGGAGTTCTCCCACGTCCGGGTGCGCGGCGAAATCGGCCGGGTGTCGCGGCCTCGCTCGGGTCACATCTACCTTGATTTGAAAGATGATCGCTCTGTCCTCAACGGCGTGATCTGGAAAGGCGTCGCCGCTCGCCTGCCCACGCAGCCGGAAGAGGGTTTGGAGGTCGTTGCCACTGGTCGTCTCACGACCTTTGGCGGCCAGTCAAAATACCAGATGGTCATCGAAGACATTGCGCCTGCAGGCATGGGCGCTCTGATGGCCATGTTGGAAAAGCGTAAGAAAGCCCTCGCGGCAGAGGGGCTTTTTGACCCCGCACGGAAGAAGCCGATCCCCTATCTGCCAGAAATCATTGGCGTTGTGACGTCCCCGTCAGGTGCTGTGATCCGCGATGTCCTGCACCGCCTGCGCGATCGGTTCCCGCGCAAAGTGCTGATCTGGCCGGTCGCCGTGCAAGGCGCCAAATGCGCGCCAGAAGTCGCCCGTGCCATCGAAGGCTTCAACGCACTGACACCGGGCGGCGCCCTTCCGCGGCCCGATCTGCTCATCGTCGCGCGCGGCGGTGGCTCGCTCGAAGATCTATGGGGCTTTAACGAAGAGGCCGTCGTGCGTGCCGCTGCCGCCTCCGACATCCCGCTGATTTCCGCCGTGGGGCATGAGACCGACACAACGCTGATCGACTTCGCCTCCGACGAACGCGCACCAACCCCCACGGCGGCAGCGGAACGCGCTGTGCCTGTCCGCCTCGAACTGCTCAATTGGGTCGAGGCGCAAGACGCCCGCCTGACGCGCGCGCTCACCAGCACAATCACGCAAAAAGGCCAGCGCCTGCGCGATCTCTCTCGCGCCCTGCCGCGCCCTGAAACGCTTGCACAACAGGCCCGCCAACGCCTCGATGTGATGGAGGATCGCCTCCCCGCCGCCCTCATCGCCGCCGCCAATCGCAAGCGCGTTGCCCTGTCCGAGGCCGCAGGCTCCCTGCGCCCCGTGACGCTGACCCGCACCCTCAAGGATCAGGACCGCCGCGTGCAGGACCTTGGCAAGCGCCTTACACCGGGCCTTGCCCGCGCGGCGACGCTCGAACGCAATCGGCTCGATCAACACGGGAACCGGCTGCGCCAAGCCAGCCCTGCCCGCGATCTTGCGCGTAAACACGAACGCCTCACAGCACTCGCCACGCGCCTCATCACACGTGCGCAAACTGAGCAGGCGAACCGGCAACGCAAACTCGACGCGCTTGACCGGCTGCGCGAAACGCTCGGCTATAAGGAAACGCTTAAACGTGGCTACGCGGTGGTTCGCGGGGACGGTGAAGTCACGACGACCAAAGCCAAAGCCAAAGCGGCTAAATCGCTCGAAATCGAATTCGCTGATGGCCGCCTGACCCTCGGCGCTTCATCCAAACCCACGCCCAAGAAACCCAAAGCCGCCCCGCCAGAACAGGGCACGCTTCTTTAACCCGCATAAACCTTAACGCGCGCCTTCCGGCTTCTTTTGTCTAAAAATACCTAAAACCCAACGGCCCGCCGTCAGACCCCAACCTCTGGCCCGAGACACATCATCGGCTCCTCCGCCTCGCCCGCCTCATAAAGAACCGTCGAGCTTGGATCATTCTCGAACTGCGCCACTAGCCCGCCAGGTTGCTGGAAAAAGGACCAGCATTGGGGCGTTGGATTGTCCTCGTAGACAAAGCAGATCAGATCGCCCTCTTCATACCAGACGCCATCCTTGCATTCGCCGTCCAGAAACGACCAGCGCACACGGCGATTATCGAAGTATTCCTCAACCCCGTAAGGCTGCCCGGCCTGCCCGAAATAGAGCGTTTTGCCCGTGACATAGGCTTCAAATTCAGCAGCCGACATCGGTTCGGCGGCAGAGACGGGGGCCGCAAGGCACAGCAGCAAGGCGATTAAACGAAACATGCTGGAAGAGTGCCAGATGCAGGCCGAAATGACCACTCAGGATGTCGCTATTCGGCGGCCATCCGCGATTGTGATCCAATGCCCACGCGCCACTCCATCGCGCGCGGGTCCATGACCTTGCGCCAGAACGGCGGATACAGGGCAAGGACGGCCATCGTTGGCAGGCTGCGTGGCAACATCGGCGCATCATCAGTATCTGGCAGCGTCAGCGCCGGATAGAGCTTGCCCGGATGTGCGTGATGATCCGAATGGCGTGGTGCGTTGAGCATCAAAGCGCTCGAAAACCAGTGCGGGGCATTCCAGCTGTGGCGCGCCGCCACGGGCTCAGGCTTGCCATTCGGCAGCATCTGCCGGACCAGCCCGTAATGCTGCACGTAATCTGACAAAAGCAACTGCATCTGGGCGTAAAGCGCCAGCCCAATGAACGCAATCACACCGCCAAGTCCGCCAATCAGTGCTGCGCAAACGATCACGAACGCAGCTCCTCCGATGTAGAAGGCATATGGGTGCTGCCAGAGCCGAACAGCACCCTCGCGTTGCTCCAAAAGCGCGCTTTCAACCTCAAGCCCCGCTTTAAACGACCCGCCCCAGGCGCGCACAGCATAGGCGTAGAACGATTCGCCCAAGCGCGCGGTGTTCGGATCATTGACCGTGCCAATATAGCGGTGGTGGATGCGCGTATGCGCGCTCGTGTGATGCCCGAAAAGAAGCGTGATATAGACCCATGCGCCCAGACGGCGCAGCCCGCGCGACGACCGGTGGATCAGCTCATGGGCGTTCGAATTGGAGACCTGCCCAAAGAAGATACCAAAGGCTGCGAAAAGGCCCACTTTCTCCCAGGTGGAATGAAGCCCGTCCCCAGATATGGCCCAAACTGCGACGGCCAAGAGCAGATAATGTGCCACTGCGAGGCAGGCAGACAGCGTGTCTGCCGCCGGAAATTCCGACCCTTCCAGCGCATCTTCTCCGGCAAAGGCCACCAGCTCATCCAACGCAAAAGTGAAGAGCGTCAGGTATAAGAGGGCCGCGATCACGAAGCCTCCGCCGAACGCGGCAGCGCCAAGCAGAAGTGGGATCGGGATCAGCGTTGCCGCTGCAAACAAGGTCACTGGTCTGGTCATGAAGGGCGCTCCACACACGTCTTCGCAGCTTAGCATAAAGATGGCTAGGATGCAGACAAACGCAGTGTTTCTGCCCCAGAAACCGCCGCCGCCCTTTGCATCCACGCGCCGCAACGCGTAAGTGCAAGACAAGACGCGACCAAGGGGCGGGCGATGGCCTTTTTCAAAAAACTTAAAGAGCGGCTTTTCAAGTCATCCTCCAAGATCGAGGACGGGCTGGATGCCATTGTCGAAGACGGCGGTGCCGAAGAAACGGTCGCAGCGGACGAGATCGTCGAGACAGTTGAAGAAATCGTTGACACAGGGATGGTTGCGGACACGGTTCCCGAACCCGAACCCGAACCCGAACCCGAACCCGAACCCGAACCCGAACCCGAACCCGTCGATGAAGTGATGGCCGAAGACGCCGCAGCGCTAGGCGAAGTGCAGCGCGAGGCAGAGGTGCTCTCGGACGATCCGGTTGACGCCGACCTAATCCAGCCCGACCCCCTTCCTGAGCCTGAGCCTGAGCCTGAGCCTGAGCCTGAGCCTGAGCCTGAGCCTGA
>JBCBAC010000028.1:0-19050 GCA_038532735.1 Pseudomonadota bacterium | reverse complement strand
ACGACACATGACCAATTACGCCCTGATCGGAGCCGCCGGCTACATCGCCCCGCGCCATCTGAAAGCGATGAAAGAGACGGGCGGGACGCTGGTCGCGGCCTATGACATCAACGACTCTGTCGGGATCATGGACAGCCATTTTCCGGATGCTGCCTTCTTCACCGAGTTTGAGCAGTTCGATGCGTTCGTGCAGGATCGCGGTGGGATTGACTATATAGGGATTTGCTCGCCCAACTATCTGCACAAGTCGCATATGGCTTTTACGTTGCGGGCTGGGGCGGATGCGATTTGTGAAAAGCCTTTGGTGTTGAATCCATCCGATCTGGACGACCTCGCGAAGTTGGAGACCGAGACGGGCCGCAAGATCAACACGATCCTGCAGCTGCGGCTGCACCCTGCGATTGTTGCCTTGCGTGACAAGATCAAGGCGGGGCCGAAGGACAAGATTTATGATGTCGATCTGGGCTACTTCACCTCGCGCGGGGCGTGGTATCATGCGTCGTGGAAGGGGTTGACCCATAAGTCTGGCGGCATCGCCAGCAATATCGGCGTGCATTTTTATGATATGCTCAGCTTTGTATTCGGGCCGATGAAAACGAATATCGTGCATCACAGGGCAGCGGATAGCTCTGCCGGGTATCTAGAGTTTGAGCAGGCCCGCGTGCGCTGGGTGCTGTCGATCAATCGTGGGCATCTGCCGCCGCAGACGCCGGAAGGGCAGTCGACATATCGCTCGATCACCGTGGATGGGGACGAGATTGAATTTTCGGGCGGCTTCACCGATTTGCATACAGCGAGCTATCAGAACGTGCTGGATGGCAATGGCTATGGGCTGGACGTGGTGCGCCCCTCGATTGAGGTCGTCAGCCATATTCGCGACGCGGCTCTGGAGCCCACGAAGGGCGCACAGCATCCGATGTTGAAAGGTATTCTGGCCGCATGATTGACCCCTCCGCCTTTGTCCATGAAAGCGCCTATGTCGACGATGGGGTCGAGATCGGGGCGGGGACGAAGATCTGGCACTTCGTGCATGTGCTGGGCGGGACCCGAATCGGCAAGAACGTGATCCTTGGTCAGAACGTCATGGCGGGGCCGGATGTGACCATTGGGGACGGCTGCAAGGTGCAGAACAATGTGGCACTCTATAAAGGTGTGACATTGGAGCAGGACGTATTTTGCGGCCCGTCTTGTGTGTTTACCAACGTGCTGACCCCGCGTGCCCATGTGGAGCGTAAGGACGAATTCGGCGAGACTTTTGTCGGGCAGGGGGCCACGATCGGGGCTAATGCAACGATTGTCTGCGGGCATCACCTCGGTGCGTATTGCATGATCGCGGCAGGGGCTGTGGTGACGAAGGACGTGCCGGAGTTCGCTTTGGCCGCGGGGGTGCCTGCGAAACAGATTGGGTGGGTCAGTAAGTCGGGCGAGCGCCTGGGCGATGACCTGATCTGTCCGCGCACGGGCGAGCGATATGTGAAAGAAAACGGTGTGCTCCGGCTGGAGGAAAGCTGATGCAATTCATTGACTTGGCGGCTCAGCAGGCGCGTCTGAAAGACAAGATCGACGCGCGGATTCAAGGCGTTCTGGCCCATGGGAAATACATCCTTGGTCCTGAGGTGGCTGAACTGGAAGAGCAGCTTTCCGCGTTCTGCGGGGCTAAGCACACGATCACCTGCGCCAATGGCACCGATGCGTTGCTTTTGGCGCTGATGGCGCTGGATATTCGCGGGGGCGACGCCGTGTTCGTGCCTGCCTTTACCTTTGCAGCCACGGCAGAGGTTGTTCCTTGTATGGGTGCGGTGCCGGTGATGGTCGATTGCGACCCCGACACGTTCAATATGGACCCGGACAGCTTAAAGCGCTGTATTGCTTTGGCGCGCGAGATGGGGCTGACGCCGAAAGTTGTGATCCCGGTGGATCTGTTTGGTTTGCCGGCGGATTACACTGCGCTTGAGCCGATTGCCCGCGACGAAGGGCTAACAGTGATCGCCGACAGCGCGCAAGGCTTTGGTGGCCGGATCGGGAACAAGGTCACAGGGACCTTTGGCCAGATCACGACAACGTCGTTTTTCCCTGCCAAACCTCTGGGCTGCTATGGCGACGGGGGCGCGATCTTTACCGATGATGATGCGCTGGCGGAGCTGATGATCTCCTACCGGTTCCACGGGAAAGGCGACTACAAATACGACAATGTGCGGATCGGGATGAACTCTCGGCTAGATACGCTGCAGGCAGCGATCCTGCTGGAGAAGCTCGCGGTTTATGATGAAGAAATTGAGGCACGTCAGAAGGTTGCAGCACGTTATTCAAGTGCCTTGTCCGCGCGTTGGAGCGTGCCAGCTGTGCCAGGCCGCATGCTGTCGGTTTGGGCCCAATACACGCTGAAAGCGGAGGACCGTGCGGCCCGTGACGCGGTCATGGCACGGCTCAAAGAGGCGGATATTCCCAGCGTCGTCTATTATCCGATGCCGCTGCACCAACAGACGGCTTACAAGGCTTTTCCGACGGATCCGGAAGGGCTGCCCGTGTCGGAAGAGGTCGCGGGACAGGTCTTCTCCCTGCCCATGCACCCTTACCTGAGCGAGGCCGACCAGGACCGGGTGATTGAGGTCTTGCTGGCCGACTAAGCCGCCGGGGCTGGGGCGAAGATGGCCTTGAAATGGTCCGATGTCGCGCGGACGTTTTCGACCGTGTCGAACGCCACGACGCGGCCTTCATCCAATACCAGCACCTTGTCCATCCAATCCAGCGTTGAGGCGCGGTGGGTCACAAAAAGCACCACGCTGTCAGGCGCAGTATCGCGGATCGCTTGCATCACGCGTTGTTCGGTCTCACCGTCCAATGCACTGGTGGCTTCGTCATAGATGAAAACCTTGGCGGGTTTGATGAGCGCGCGAGCGATGCCAACACGCTGTTTTTGACCGCCAGACAGGTTGGAGCCGTTCGGCCCGATCTCGGTATCAAGCCCATTGGGAAGCGTGTCGGCAAAGTCAAAGACCGTTGCCCTGCGGGCGGCATCCTCAATCTCGGCCTCTGTTGCGTCCGGATTGCCGTCGCGGACATTATCGCGAATGGTGCCGTCGAAAAGGAAGACATCTTGCGAGATAAGTGCAATTTGCGAAACGCGCTGCGCCGGGGAGAGTGTTGAGATGTCGACTCCACCGAGCGTGATTTGACCCGATTTTGGATTGTAGAACCCTTGAATAAGATCAATCAGAGTCGTCTTCCCGGCGCCAGAGGGACCGACGACAGCAATGTGTTGGCCGGGGCTTGCGACAAGAGCAGCGTGCTCAAGGGCTGGTGTATTGTCGGAATATTCATGCGTCAGGTCCGCGATCACGAGATTAGCAGTTTCCGGCTCGGATCCATCAGGCACAGATTTCATGGTGACGGGATTGGTGAGCAGCTCCTTCATCTGCCCGACAATCACCAGTTTGCGTTGTAGCTTAACCCATGTTCCGGACAGCCGCTGCGCTGGCTGATAGGCCATAAGAAAGGCCGTAATGAAGGCTGTGTACGCGCCGGCATCCACGTCCTGGGACGCCACTTGCCTGCCTGCATAAAGCACGAAAAGTGCCAAAGACAGCCCGCCCAGAAGCTCCATCAATGGGACGGTCGCACCTGTGATCTTGGCGATTTTCATCAAACGCTGTTGCATCTGGTCGACCGCCCCGCGAAATCGGTGATCGGTCTTTTCCTCAATACCGTAGCTCTTCACGGTCTTGATGCCTTCGAACGTCTCTGCTCCAATCGAATAGATCGCCCCATCCATGGCCGCTTCCGCCTGCGACATTTCGCGGATCCGCCGTGAGAGCGAGGAGATGATCAGGTATATAAACGGCAATAGAAGCGCTGTGAAAATCGACAAGACCGGTGCTTGTGTGATCATCACAAAGAGCAGCGCAAAAAGAGTAAGCGTGTCGGTCAACATCTTGTTGGAGAGCCCAACGACCGCAGAGCCCGCCGCGCGCCCAAAAAGGATCGTCTTTGCTACCTGGCTGGCCGAATGCGTGATGAAATACGACACGTCCTGCACAACAGTTTCGTTGAAGATGCGTTTTTGGTAAGCGGCTGCCACAGATCGGTTGAAGATCACACTCAGGACGGTGTTCCCGTAAAGCGCAAGGCTTTTGCAGGCGAAGACAGCAACGACGAAACCAGCGACCATTACAGGGGTCATCGTCGCACCGCTGCCAAAGACATCGTTGACGATAAGTTTCGTAGAATAGGCCTGCGCTGCTGTGAAAACAGACACGCCGACGATGGCGATCAAAGACAGCGCATAGAGCTTCCACCGCGAGGGCAGCGCGTCTCTCAACAGCCATAAAATGAGTTTGCCGTTCTGCGGCGCTTTCTCAGGCGTGGTCATGACGCTTGATATAGGCTGGAGTGTCTTTGAACGCAAAGCGTCTATCCAGCCGCCTTTCGCGCAAACCACTTTCAGGTTTTGCCGAGATGGTAGGGGTCGCTGGCAGGCTACCGCTGATGGATCGTTAATGCGATATCACGTCTTTCTTGGAGTTGCTTGGCATCGTTTTTGTCTGAAAATTGAGCAAAACCACGAAGCAGTACCTCTTATTTTGTACAAAAAATTTAACCATATGGTCAGAAAATAAATTCCGTGCTTCACTTCTCAAGAAGTCTAGCAACAGGAATCAGCCATGACAGAGCATATGAGAGCCTCTGGCGTCGCAGCGGGGCGGGTGAGCCAGGACACGGTTGAGACGAATTTTAGCGATTTGCATCCGGCTTATGCGCCGCATGAGGCGATGGTGGCGGCGGATCGCTGTTATTTCTGCCATGATGCGCCGTGCATTACGGCCTGTCCGACCACGATTGATATCCCGCTTTTCATTCGTCAGATCGCGACGGGCACGCCGGAGGCGGCGGCAGAGACGATCCTTGAGCAGAACATCCTCGGCGGCATGTGTGCGCGGGTCTGTCCGACGGAGACCTTGTGTGAGCAGGCCTGCGTGCGCGAAGCCGCGGAAGGCAAGCCGGTTGAGATTGGGCGGCTCCAGCGGCATGCGACCGATACACTGATGTCGAAAGATGTGCACCCGTTTGAACGGGCGGAGGCCACCGGCAAAACGGTTGCGGTTGTGGGCGCGGGTCCTGCGGGGCTGGCCTGTGCGCATCGGTTGTCGATGCTGGGCCATGACGTGGTGATCTTTGAGGCGCTCCAGAAGGGTGGGGGGCTCAATGAGTTTGGCATTGCGGCTTACAAATCCACCGACAATTTCGCGCAGAAAGAGCTGGAGTGGTTGCTGCAAATCGGTGGGATAGACATCCGCTATGGGCAGGTCTTGGGCGAGACGATCTCGCTTGATGGGCTCCGAACAGAGTTTGATGCGGTCTTTCTCGGCATGGGGCTGGGCGGAGTGAACGCGCTGTCTCTGGCAGGTGAGGATACTGGCAACGTACTGGATGCGGTCGATTTTATTGCCGATCTACGTCAGGCTAGCGATGTCACGCAGTTGCCTGTGGGGCGGCGCATTGTCGTGATTGGCGGCGGGATGACGGCGGTTGATGCGGCTGTGCAATCGAAACTGCTGGGGGCCGAGGAGGTCACGATTGTGTATCGGCGCGGGCCAGAGGCGATGTCAGCCTCCAAGTTTGAGCAGGATCTGGCGCAGCAGAAAGGCGTGCGGATCATCTGCAATGTGGCGCCTGTCGGGATTGAGGGCAACGGCAGCCTGACCGGCGTGACCTTTGCCTATACGGAAACGCAAGATGGTAAGCTGATTACGACGGACGAGACGTTCACGCTGCCCGCTGACCAGCTTTTCAAAGCGATTGGTCAGACGCTGGAGGGCTCCCCTGCGGATGTGGAGCTCGACGGGCGCAAGATCGCGGTCGACGGGGCAGGGCGCACCAGCGTGGCAGGTGTTTGGGCTGGCGGCGATTGTGCGGCTGGAGGCGATGATCTGACGGTGACGGCGGTGGCCGAAGGGCGCGATGCGGCGCTGGACATTCATGCAAAGCTAGCAGGAGCAAGCTGATGGCTGATCTGACGACGACTTTTTGTGGAATAACCTCTCCTAACCCTTTCTGGCTGGCCTCGGCCCCGCCGACGGATAAGGAATACAATGTCCGCCGCGCATTTGAGGCCGGTTGGGGCGGCGTGGTTTGGAAAACGCTGGGCGAGGACGGCCCGCCCATCGTGAACGTCAACGGGCCGCGCTATGGGGCGATTTGGGGCGCAGATCGGCGTTTGCTGGGGCTCAACAATATCGAGCTGATCACGGACCGCCCGTTGCAGGTCAATCTGGATGAGATGACCCGTGTGAAGAAGGATTATCCGGACCGTGCGCTGGTCGCATCAGTTATGGTGCCGTGCGAGGAGGCGGCCTGGAAAGACATCCTGCCGCGCATTGCAGAGACAGGCTGCGACGGCTTTGAGCTGAACTTTGGGTGCCCGCACGGGATGGCGGAACGGGGGATGGGCTCGGCCGTGGGGCAGGTCCCCGAATATATCGAGATGGTGACGCGCTGGTGCAAGGAAACCACCGATCTGCCAGTGATCGTCAAGCTGACGCCGAATGTGACGAACATTCTGGGGCCCGCACAAGCGGCCAAGGATGGCGGTGCGGATGCGGTGAGCCTGATCAACACGATCAATTCGATCACTTCGGTCAACCTCGACACGATGTCGCCCGAGCCGATGATTGATGGCAAGGGCACACATGGGGGGTATTGCGGCCCGGCGGTAAAGCCGATTGCGCTGAATATGGTGGCTGAGATTGCGCGGAATCCGACGACTCATGGTCTGCCGATTTCGGGCATTGGCGGCGTCACCACTTGGCGCGATGCGGCGGAGTTTATTGCGCTTGGGGCGGGCAATGTGCAGGTCTGCACGGCGGCGATGACCTATGGCTTCAAGATCGTGCAAGAAATGATTTCTGGCCTGTCGCAGTGGATGGACGAGCAGGGCCATGCGCGCGTCGAAGACGTGGTGGGCCGCGCGGTACCGAATGTTACTGACTGGCAATATCTCAACCTCAACTATGTGACCAAGGCGCGGATCAATCAGGCGGATTGCATCAAATGCGGGCGGTGCTATGCGGCTTGCGAGGATACCTCGCATCAGGCGATTTCGATGTCGGCGGACCGGGTCTTTGAGGTGATGGATGACGAATGCGTCGCCTGTAACCTCTGCGTCAATGTCTGCCCGGTGGAGAATTGCATCACGATGGAGACGCTGACGCCGGGTGCTGTCGATGCGCGTACTGGCAAGACGGTCGAGCAAGAGCCGGCCAATTGGCTTGCGCATCCTAACAACCCGAGTGCAACCGCTGCGGAGTAGCGTCGCTTCTTACTCGGGCGCAGGGCAGGGGCATCTGGCGATGCTCCTGTTTTCGCTTTTGGTATCGCTTTCCTTTTCGCTTGGCCATCTGATCGCGCAGGACATTCCCCCTGCTGCCTTGATGACTTTGCGCTTTGCCTTGGCGAGCCTCGTAATGCTGGGCGTGGCGCGTGCTTTTGGCGTGGCGATCGGCCCGGCGTTTCAGCAGTTCTGGCGGTTCCTGCTGATCGGTGGCTGCATGGCCGTTTATTTTATCACCATGTTCGAGGCATTGCGTTTGACGACACCCGTCTCAACCGCTGCGGTCTTTACGCTGACCCCGCTATTGGCGGCAGGGTTTGGCTATGTGCTGCTGTCTCAGCGCACGAGTGCCGCGACGTTTGCGGCGCTCAGCATCGGCGCCTGCGGGGCGATCTGGGTGATCTTTCGTGCGGATTTCGCAGCGCTGATGCGGTTTGGGATCGGACCGGGCGAGGCGATCTTTACACTCGGTGCGCTGGCCCATGGTGCGGTGCCGAGCCTGTCGCGCAAGCTGCTGGCAGATGTCTCGCCCTTGCAAGCCGCCCTTGGCACGACCGTGGGCGCATTGATCGTGGCGGGGCTATACGGGCTGCGCGATCTGATCGCGGTGCCATACGCAGAGCTGCCTGGGTTGGTCTGGATCGTGCTGCTCTATCTGGCAATTGTAACTACGGCGGTGACCTTCTTTTTGATGCAATTTGCCAGCAAACGCCTGCCGGGCAGCAAGGTCATGGCTTACACTTATTTAGTGCCCAGCTGGGTCGTGATGTGGGAGCTTTTGTTCCATGGCGCACGCCCGGCAACGGCGATCCTGTTCGGCATCGCAGGCACAGTTCTGGCGCTTATTCTACTGCTTCGGGATGAAGAGATCGGCTGAAAAGCGCGGTGAGAAACGCCTCCGCCTCGTCAAAGATATCGCCTTCGCGAGCGGGTTTCAGGATCGCGCGGACCTGAATGTCGAAATCCGCGTAATGCTGGGTCATCGCCCAGATCGAGAAGATCAAATGATGCGGGTCGATGGGGGCAAGTTTGCCTTCTTCGCTCCACGCTGCGATGACGGCGGCTTTTTCGTCGACAAGCACCTTCAGATCGCCTGACAGAGTCTCCGCAGTGCGCGGGGCGCCGTGTAGAATTTCCGTTGCAAAGAGCTTGCTTTCGCGCGCCATGTCCCGCGACATATGCAGCTTGCGGCGGATATAAGTCAGGATTTCTGTCATCGGATCGCCATCAGGCGAGAGGTCTTTGAGCGGGCTTAGCCACCGCTCCAAAAGGCTTTCCAGCAGGGTCGTGTAAATCGCGTCCTTGCTGCCGAAATAGTAGACAACATGCGGCTTCGACATGCCCGCAGCGGCGGCGATTTTATCCAGCGTCGCGCCGCGCAGGCCGTGAACGGCAAAGACATCCAACGCAGCGGTCAGGATCACTTCGCGCTTCTGGCGTTGAATGCGCGTCTCTTTTTTCGGCTCGGCAGGTGTAGTTGTCATCGAGGTCTCTTTATCGGCGCGCCCTCCTGATCGCAGGAGTGTTTGCGAATGTGCGAGACAGGTGCGCATGTCTCAAGCATTTTTTCGGGTCGTGGGCGCATTTCTATCCAAATGGTCAAAAAATGATTGACCCTCCGAAGGATGCTCCGCCACGCTGAGACACGGGCGGAATCGCCTTGGGAGAGACTACATGGATCGCAGCAAAAACCTGCGGATTGACCCGGACAGGCTCTGGGACAGTCTTATGGAGATAGCCAAGATCGGGCCGGGGGTTGCCGGGGGCAACAATCGCCAGACACTGACAGACGAAGATGCCGAGGCGCGCAGCCTGTTCCAATCGTGGTGCGAGGCGGCGGGAATGTCGATGGGTGTCGACAGCATGGGCAATATGTTTGCCACGCGCGACGGCAGCGATCCGGAGGCTTTGCCAGTTTATATGGGCTCGCATCTGGATACGCAGCCCACGGGCGGGAAGTATGATGGCGTTTTGGGTGTTCTTGGCGGGCTCGAAGTGATCCGCACGCTCAACGATCTGGACGTGAAGACCAAGCATCCGATTGTCGTGACCAACTGGACCAATGAGGAAGGCACACGCTTTGCGCCTGCGATGCTGTCGTCGGGCGTCTTTGCCGGGAAGCACACGCAGGACTGGGCGTATGAACGCGTCGATGCGGAGGGCAAGTCGTTCGGCGATGAGCTCAAGCGGATCGGCTGGGTCGGCGATGAAGAGGTTGGTGCCCGAAAGATGCACGCCATGTTCGAGCTGCATATCGAGCAAGGGCCGATTTTGGAAGCTGAGGGCAAAGAGATCGGCGTTGTCACCCACGGCCAAGGGCTGCGCTGGATCGAATGCACGGTGACGGGGAAGGAGAGCCATACCGGCTCCACCCCGATGTCGATGCGCAAGAATGCCGGACGCGGTTTGGCGCTGGTGACTGAGCTGGTGCATGAGATCGCGATGAAGAACCAACCCAACGCGGTGGGTGCGATCGGGCATATCGACGTCTACCCGAATTCGCGGAATATCATTCCGGGGAAGGTTGTGTTTACCGTCGATATGCGGACGCATCTGCTGGACAAGCTGAACGCGATGGTGGCCGAGTTTAAAGAACGTGCGCCGAAGATTTGCGCTGAGATCGGTGTCGAGTTCGAGTGCCATATCGTGGGCCAGTTCGACCCGCCGGCCTTTGATGAGGCTTGTGTGGGCGCCGTCCGCGAGGCGGCGGAAGAGCTTGGCTATAGCCACATGGATATCGTCTCGGGCGCCGGGCATGACGCGTGTTGGATCAATGATGTGGCGCCAACGGCGATGATCATGTGCCCTTGCGTGGACGGGCTGTCGCATAATGAGGCGGAAGAGATCAGCAAGGCATGGGCGCAGGCGGGGACGGATGTGTTGCTGCACGCGGTGCTGAACACGGCGGAGATTGTGGAGTGAGCACACTCCCGGAAAGGACCTAATATGACCAAAGTCATCAAGAACGGCACCGTCGTCACCCATGATTTGACCTACAAGGCCGATGTTCTGATCGATGGGGGCAAAATCATTGAGATTGGGCCGGATCTGAAAGGCGACGAAGAGCTGGATGCGACCGGGTGCTATCTCATGCCGGGCGGGATTGACCCGCATACGCATCTGGAGATGCCCTTCATGGGCACCTATTCCTCAGATGATTTTGAAAGCGGAACGCGGGCGGCGCTTGCCGGTGGCACGACGATGGTGGTGGATTTCGCTTTGCCGAACCCAGGCGAAAGCCTGCTGGATGCGCTCAAGCGGTGGGACAACAAATCGACCCGTGCCAATTGCGATTATTCTTTCCACATGGCGGTGACCTGGTGGGGGGAGCAGGTATTTGACGAGATGAAGACCGTGATCGAAGAGCGTGGGATCACGACGTTCAAGCATTTCCTCGCCTATAAGGGCGCGCTGATGGTGAATGATGACGAGCTTTATTCGTCTTTCCTGCGCTTGTCAGAGCTGGGCGGCGTGGCGATGGTGCATGCCGAGAATGGCGATGTGATTGCCGAGCTTTCCGCCAAGTTGCTGGCCGAGGGCAATACTGGGCCCGAGGCGCATGCCTATTCGCGGCCCTCGCAGGTCGAAGGGGAGGCCACGAACCGCGCGATTATGATCGCGGATATGGCGGGGGTGCCGCTTTATGTTGTGCACACCTCTTGCGAGGAAGCGCATGAGGCGATCCGGCGTGCGCGTCAGCAGGGGAAGCGCGTCTGGGGGGAGCCGCTGATCCAGCATCTGACGCTGGATGAAACCGAGTATTTCCACGATGACTGGGATCACGCCGCGCGCCGCGTGATGTCGCCACCCTTTCGGAACAAGCAGCATCAGGACAGCTTGTGGGCGGGGCTGCAGGCAGGCTCTTTGTCGGTCGTGGCCACGGATCATTGTGCCTTCACGACGGAGCAGAAGCGCTATGGCGTGGGCGATTTTACCAAGATCCCCAACGGCACGGGCGGGCTTGAGGATCGGATGCCGATGCTCTGGACCCATGGCGTGCGCACGGGGCGGCTGACGCTGAACGAGTTCGTCGCCGTCACCTCGACGAATATCGCCAAGATCCTGAACTGTTACCCGCAAAAGGGCGCTATTCTGGTGGGTGCCGATGCGGATCTGGTTGTGTGGGATCCCGAGAAATCGAAGACGATCCAAGCCTCCAGCCAGCAATCTGCCATTGATTACAATGTGTTCGAGGGCAAAAAGGTCACCGGCCTGCCGCGCTTCACGCTGACCAAAGGCCAAGTTGCCGTCCATGATGGCGATATCCGGACGCAGGAAGGCCACGGCACATTCGTCGGCCGCGAGGGCAATGCGCCGGTGAACCGGGCGCTGTCGAGCTGGAAAGACCTGACCGCGCCGCGCCCGGTGGAGCGCACGGGCATTCCGGCCACGGGCGTCTAGACGATCAAAAGAAACGAGCACGTATTGAGCCAACACCCGAAGATTTCCGCGCACGGTCTGGACCTGACATTTCAGACCAATGATGGGCCTGTACATGCGCTCAAGGATGTTGATCTGGACATCCACGAGGGTGATTTCGTCAGCTTCATCGGCCCCTCGGGCTGCGGCAAGACGACATTCCTGCGCTGCATCGCGGGGCTAGAAACGCCAACGGCGGGCAAACTGTCGGTCAACGAGATGAGCCCGGATGAGGCGCGCCGCTCCCGTGCCTACGGCTATGTGTTCCAGCATGCGGGGCTTTATCCGTGGCGCACGATTGGCGGCAATATTCGATTGCCGCTGGAGATCATGGGTTATTCCGGGGCCGAGCAGTCCGAGCGAGTGGCGAAGACACTGGAGATGGTCGATCTGGCCGGGTTCGAGAAGAAATACCCCTGGCAATTGTCTGGCGGCATGCAGCAAAGAGCCTCCATCGCGCGGGCGCTGGCCTTTGACGCCGATATCCTGCTGATGGATGAGCCCTTTGGCGCTCTTGACGAGATCGTGCGCGATCATCTGAACGAGCAGCTGTTGCAGCTTTGGGCGCGGACGAAAAAGACCATTGCTTTTGTTACGCATTCTATCCCGGAGGCGGTTTATCTCTCGACAAAGATCGTCGTCATGAGTCCCCGTCCCGGGCGGATCACGGACGTCATCGACAGCCCGCTACCCGCTGAACGCCCGCTTGATCTGCGCGACACGCCGGAATTCCTCGAGGTGGCGCATCGGGTGCGCGATGGGCTGCGCGCGGGGCACTCCTATGATTGAGGCGCGTGTCAGCCAGCGTCGAGGGCACGCGTGATGGGACGGGTTTTTCCCATCCTCACCGTGCTCGCGGGGCTTGTGGTGCTTTGGTATCTGGCGGTCGCGCCGATGAATGTTCGCGTGGCGCTCGACACAGTTGAACGAGCAGGCGCGGTGGTGAGCCCCGAAGGCTCCGCCGCGCGGCGGGATGTTGGGGTCTGGACGTTGATGGCGCAGAACCGGCAGCACGTTGCTGCGGGCTACGCGCTGGACCGGCCGCGTTTGCCAACGCCCGCGCAAGTGGGCGCAGAGCTGTGGAAGACCACAGGCGCGATGGCTGCCAAGGGCCGCGCGTGGTCGAAACGTTCGCTCATCTATCACGGGTGGATCACGCTGAGATCGACCTTGTGGGGCTTTGTGCTGGGCACCTCGATCGGGATCATCGGGGCCATTGCGATTGTCTATTCGCGCGTTGCGGACCTAAGCCTTATGCCTTGGGCGATCATCAGCCAGACAATCCCCATCGTAGCCTTGGCACCGATGATTATCGTTCTCTCCAGCCAACTAGGCGTGGAGAACCGAGGCGTACCGAAAGCCATCATCTCAGCCTACTTGTGTTTCTTTCCGGTTCTTGTGGGCATGGTCAAAGGGTTACGCTCGCCCGAGGCGTCACAATTGGATTTGCTGAAAACCTATGACGCCACGGGGCTGCAAACCTTCCTAAAACTGCGCTTGCCGGGGTCCGTGCCGTATCTGTTCACATCGCTGAAAGTGGGGATTGCGGCGGCGCTGGTCGGCACGATTGTGGGCGAATTGCCAACAGGCGCCATTAGCGGGCTGGGCGCGCGCATCCTGATCGGGGATCAGTTCGGTACTCCACTGGCGATATGGTCGGCGCTGTTCGCAGCGGCCATTCTTGCGGGGCTTCTGGTGACCGTGCTGGATCTAGCACAACGCCTGACTCTCGGACGGATGGGAATGCGCGCATGATGTGGCTTCTGTTCGGTCTGGGGTTCTGGCTGGTCGCGTGGGTCATCAACATCTGGCTTGCGCGCTCTGCATGGTCGGACACGCGCACGATCAAGATTCTGCTGCCGGTGATCTTTGGCATCACACTGATCGTGCTGTGGGAGGCCGGGGTGCGCGGGCTGGATGTCAGCCCCGTGATCCTGCCGGCGCCGAGCCTTGTGGCGCAGACCTTTGCCGCCTCAACAGACATCCTATGGATTGATTTCGTGCAGACCGTTTTGAAAGGCGCGCTGCGGGGCATAGCGATTGGCATCACAGCGGCGGTGATCTGCGCGATTGCCATTGACCGCTCGGCCTTCCTGACAAAAGGACTTCTGCCCATTGGCAATTTCTTCGCCGCCCTGCCCATCGTCGGCGTCGCCCCGATCATGGTGAACTGGTTCGGTTTTGATTGGCAGTCGAAAGCGGCGGTCGTCGTCGTAATGGTCTTCTTCCCGATCCTTGTGAACACGGTGCAAGGCTTGCGCGACACCGACGCGATGCAGCGTGATCTGATGCGGACTTATGGGGCCAGCTACTGGCAAACGCTGCTCAAACTGCGCCTACCGGCGGCGATGCCCTTCATCTTCAACGGGCTCAAGATCGCGACCACACTGGCGCTAATCGGCGCGATTGTGGCGGAGTATTTCGGCTCGCCCACGCGCGGGATGGGCTTCCGCATTTCCACCGGGGTTGGTGCGCTCTCGATTGATCTGGTTTGGGCCGAGATTGTCGTTGCCGCTTTGGTAGGCACTTGCCTCTACGGCGCGGTCGCATGGATCGAAAAACGGGTGACTTTCTGGCACCCGTCGCAAAGAAATTCATAAAATACGTTATCAACAAGGAGAGAGACCATGAACATAAGGACTTCCCTAGGCGCTGCCGCCCTCAGCCTTTTGGCGACGGGCGCGATGGCAGCAAACGAAGTGACGCTTCAGCTGAAGTGGGTCACCCAGGCACAGTTCGCAGGCTACTACGTCGCTTTGGAGAATGGCTATTACACCGAAGAAGACCTCGACGTGACGATCAATCCGGGTGGCCCGGATATCGCGCCGACGCAGGTGCTGGCCGGTGGCGGCGCGGATGTGACGGTGGAGTGGATGCCCGCCGCCTTGGCCGCGCGCGAGAAAGGCCTGCCGATGGTCAACATAGCGCAGCCCTTTAAATCGTCGGGCATGATGCTGACGTGCCGGAAGGATGCAGGCATTGAGACGACCGAAGATTTCGCCGGCAAAACGCTGGGCGTCTGGTTCTTCGGTAACGAGTTCCCGTTCCTGAGCTGGATGAGCCAGCTGGGCCTGCCCACCGATGGCTCCGCCGAAGGGGTGGAGGTGCTAAAGCAGGGCTTTAACGTCGATCCAATCCTGAACGGCCAGGCGGCTTGCGTCTCGACGATGACCTACAATGAGTACTGGCAGATCATCGACGCGGGCCTGACCCCGGAAGAACTGGTGCTCTTCAAATATGAAGAGCAGGGCGTCGCGACGCTGGAAGACGGGCTCTATGTGCTTGAGGAAAACCTTGAGGATCCCGCGTTTCAGGACAAGATGGCCCGCTTTGTGCGCGCCTCCATGAAAGGCTGGAAATGGGCCGAAGAGAACCCCGAAGAAGCAGCCATGATCGTGCTGGAATATGACGAGACCGGCGCGCAGACCGAAGCGCATCAGGTGCGCATGATGGGCGAAGTGGCCAAGCTGACCGCTGGGTCGGACGGCACGCTTGATCCGGCCGATTACGAGCGCACGGTAGCGTCGCTGCTGGCAGGCGGCTCCGATCCGGTGATCACCACCGAGCCGGAAGGCGCATGGACCAGCGTCATCACAGACGCCGCTCTGAACTGACTTTGGAAAAGGAAGTGGGCCGCTCTGGCCCTCTTTCACACTGTCCCGGGCTTGACCCGGGACCTCTGACGGTCACAAGTGTCGCGAGGCTCCGGATCAGGTCCGGGGCGGGTTGTGCCAAACGGCCTCTGGTCCGGCAGAGGGATCACGACGCGATGAATGAGACAAAGACCTGTTGCGGTCCTTCACGGGAGGCGGGCGAAGGGGCCACTTCGCCGGAGATATGCCAAGCCCGCGACGCGCAGGATTTTGACACGGTTCTGATCCCTGAAGGCCGGTCTCTTGTCGGCACCAATGCCCCGCAAATCCCCGATGATGGCGAAAGCCCGTTGCGCAAGGCCCGCCATAAGGCGTTTCGGATCGCGACCACCGCTGTCGCCAACGCTGAATTTGAGGCCTTCGTTGCCGCCACAGGCTACGTGACAGAGGCAGAGCGGTTCGGATGGTCCTTCGTCTTCTGGAGCGACGTGCCAGAAGGCTATGGCGCGACCGAAAGATACGCCGGGGCAGAATGGTGGTGCCGCGTGGATCACGCCAATTGGCGCGACATTAACGGGGCAGGGACCGCCAGCACGGCTTGGCATCCAGATCATCCGGTCGTGCAGGTCTCATGGCATGACGCGCAGGCCTATGCGCGCTGGGTCGGTGGGCGCTTACCGACGGAGGCCGAATGGGAAGCGGCCGCGCGTGGCGGGCAGGGGGATGTGCGCTTTCCGTGGGGCGATGCGGAGCCCGATGATGAAAGCACCTTTCCTTGCAACATCTGGCAAGGGGATTTCCCGCGCACCAACACGGGTGCTGACGGATATGCCCGCACCGCTCCGGTGCGGTCTTTCGCGCCAAATCCTATCGGGCTTTACAACATGGTCGGTAATGTCTGGGAATGGACGGCTGATCCGTTTCGGATCAAGTCAATGAAAAAGCATGTTCGCCAACGGCTTGAAGCGATGAAGGGCTACCGGCTCTCCAAGGGTGGCTCGTACCTCTGCCACAGGAGTTACTGCTACAGGTATCGCATCGCCGCGCGGTCTGGTTCCTCGCCCGACAGCGCGACGCCGCATCACGGGTTTCGGATCGTTTGGCCAAAGTGAAGCGTTAAGCCGCCGGGACCTCGAACCCGTATTGCGCGCTACACTCGACCAGCGCTGCATACATCTCTGCGTAATCCGGATGATCCGGGCCCAGACTGTTCAGCTGCCAGAAATCATCGCGCAAGTCATACATCTGGGTCGTGCCGTCTTCATACCGAATGATCCGATAAGGCCCCTTTCGAATCGCCGCGTTCCCGTGCCGAAAAGTCGGGACCGCGCGGTCAGGGTCACAATGCCCATTCAGATAAGGCAAAAGCGATTGACCGACGCAATCCTCGAGCGGGCGCAACCCAGCGATGTCAAGAACCGTCGGGCCGACATCGAGCAGGGCAACGGGGTCGTGGATATCCAGTCCTGTGGGGTTGTCGGGATCGTAGATCACCATCGGCACCGATGCGACCTGCTCATAAAGCGTCGTCTTGCGGTAGAGGTTGCGGTTGCCCAGATGAAAGCCGTGATCGGACAAGATGACAACGACGGTATCCTTGGCATGGGGCGAGGCTTGTAGCGCATCCCAGACGCGCCCTAGGTGATAATCCCCGTGGCTGAAGGCCGAGAAATAGTTGCGCACGCTCTCGCGCCACCATTGCATATCGCCTTTCTTGATCTGCTCATTCTCCGCATTCAGTTCGTCCGAGAAGGCATTGAAATCAAATCCGTTTGCCCAGTCTTCGGGTGGTTTGAAATTGTCGACATCATACATGTCTTTGAAGCGCGCAGGGGTGTAGTGAGGGCCGTGAGGGCTATAAAAGCCGACCTCGCGGTAAAAAGGGGCATCCCGGTCATAGCCTTCGAAAAACTCGATCGCGGAGTTACCGGAATTGGCGTCGTAAAAGAGGTCGTCATCCTTCGGATCGACACTGGCCCAACCGCCGCGATTGCCACCATAGCGCTTCTTTTCCGAAACATCGGGAAAGTGCATATCATCGCGGAACCGCTTCTGATTGTCGGAATAGATCACGTTGTGAAAGCGCCGACGAAGCGGCTTGTAGCGGTGATGGACCTTACCCCCGGAGGAGCAGAAGAACCCGGCCTCTTTCAACTTGTAGGACCAAACCTCTTGCGGTGTGATCTTGTCGAAAAGCTCCTCGGAGTTGCCAAAAATACCCAGCTGATGCGGGGTCTTGGCCGACATGAAACTGGCCCGCGACGGCCCGCAGATCGGGGCCTGACAATAGGCCGAATGAAAGACAGTCGATTGCGCGCAGATCCGGTCGAGGTTTGGTGTTTGCAGCGGCTCGTTGAAGGCAGTTTTATAGCGCCATGGCGCTGTCGCATCGTCAAACGAGATCAGAACAACGTTTTTCTGCCGCGTCGCCATCACTCAATCCTCGCCCGATCCATCGTTCTTTATTCCTGGGGAAGCCCCGGTGAACCTTTCTTAAGGGGATAGCGCGGTTCTGCCTTTGGCCTCAATGGCTTTGTGTTGGAACGACCGTTTATCGGTGATGGCTCAAGACTCGTTGCGACATTTTCCGCTATCTCAGTTTCATCATCTCTTCTCTGAACGCCTCGGTTGGGGTGCGCCATCCGAGGCACTTTCTGGGTGTGCCGTTGAGGCGGTCGCAAATCGCCTTCATATTGCGATTTGAGAGCGCCGCGAGTTGGGTGTCACGTGGCAAGTATCGGCGCGCTCGTTTGTTGAGGTTTTCAACCGAACCTTTCTGCCAGGGCGCTTGCGGATCACAGAACCAGCTTTCGGTGCCGATGCCAGACTTCAGCTTGCGCCAGGCGCGAAACTCGAAGCCGCGGTCAAAAGTGATCGATTTGCGAGCTGGCTGGGGAAGGGGTTCCATTACGTCCATGAGCTTGTTGATGAGGTGCGTAGAGCTGCGGTCGTTGTTGCGAAACAAGACGGCAAACCGGGTCTTCCGTTCGACCAGTGAGGCGACATTCATGGTGCCCTGCGAGCGCTCGAAGATCATCAAATCACCTTCCCATTCGCCGAAAGTCTCACGCGTCTTCACGTAGTCAGGGCGTTCATGGATGGACCGATCCTGCGGAAATACCTGGCCTCTGGGGCGTCTGGCATAGCGCGGCTTCCGCTTCTTGCGCCGACTGGGCAAATGGCGGGCCAGTTGTTCGGACTGTCCTTCGGCGCTGTAGACATAGGCATAAATCGTCTCATGGCTGACGCGCACAGGCTGACCGTCATATCCAAGACGGCCCGCAATCTGTTCCGGCGTCCAGCCGATCTTCAACTGAGCGATGACATGGGAACGCAGATCCTCCAGCCGGATCAACTTGCGCCTTCGTGCACGCCGATCTGATGCGTATCTCTGAGCATTTATTCCGTAGTAACCACTCAGGTACGGCAGTTCCTCATCGGTGAAATAGTTCCGCTTGATCTCGCGATACACCGTCGAGCGATGCCTGCCGATTGCCGCTGCGATCTCGTTCACAGGCACCTTTGCGTGCAACATGTCTTCAATTGCGCGTCTCTCACGCAAATCCAACTCCATGTGGGCCATTGTCCGTTCTCCTTGCTTTTCAGCAAGATAGGGGAATTGTCGCAACCCAGTTTAGAATGTGCCCGGTTTGGCGAAAAACCGCTCGTAAGGATAGTTATGTTAATTAATGGTATGGCGAGCGCACCTAT
>JBCBAC010000027.1:0-19831 GCA_038532735.1 Pseudomonadota bacterium | reverse complement strand
TATCCGGGGTTCGGGGGCTATCGCCGCAGCCATGACAGCATCGAAGAGCGCTGCGCGTTCCTGTATCAGGACGACCGCATCGAAGAGCGGTTTCGCTTTTTCGAGGCGATCACCCTGCCCGGCATCCGCGCCCAGACCGATCCTGATTTCACCTTTGTCGTGCTGACCGGCACGAGCCTGCCTGATCACCATTACCTCCGGCTGAAGATGCTGCTGGACGACATTCCACAGGCAAAGCTGTTGCAGCTTGAACCCATGGCGCACCGCGAAGCGATGGCGACGGCGATCCTGCCGGAGGTTGATCTGAAGCGCGGGCCATCCATCCAGTTTCGGCTGGATGATGATGACGGCGTGAACGTCCGCTTTGTCGAAAAGCTTCGGATCGCGCGGAGGCACGCGCAGCCGATCTTTGAAGACAAGAACAAGGTCGCGATTGATTTCACCCAAGGCTACACAGCGACGCTCGACAAGAGTGGAATGAAGGTCACACGCGTTTCCACAACGCTTTGGACCCCTGCCCTTGCTGTGATCCAGCGGGGATATTCGAAGGAAACAGTGATGCACTACCCCCATCACGTCCTGAACAAGCAGATGGTTGTCCTGAGCTATCCGGGTGAGCCGATGTTTATTCGCGGGGTGAATGACTATAACGGCGATCCGATGGTCAACAAGTTCCATGAGCCCAGCAAGATGGACAAGGACACCAAGGACGCGCTGGCGAGCAAGTTCAACATCCGTCAGGCGGATGTGCGGCGCATCTTCAAGGCCAGCTGACGTTCCCGCCAATAGGTGAAGATGCCGGTGGCCACGACAATGGCGGCCCCCAGTAAGGTCAGCCAATCGGGCCACTCACCGAAGACGAGAAACCCAAGGATGAGCGCCCAGATCAGGCCCGTGTAGCGAAACGGCGCGATAAAGCCAATCTCGCCCACGCGCATGACCATGACGCTGGCCAGATAGCCCACAATGATACAGAGCGCGGCGGCAAAAAGCTGACCGTACGCGAGCATGCTCATGGGGGCCCAGGGTTGGGTGAGCGTGCCGATAAAGCCAAAAAGCCCGATGGCTGCGGCCCCGGCAAGCGCCACGGTAAGTGATGGCACATCGCGGGTCAGTTTGCGGGTGACGATGTCGCGCAAGGTCACGGCTGCGACGGCGATCAACGCATAAAGAGCGTAGATGTTGAACCCGTCCGGACCGGGGCGGACAATCAGCATCACGCCGACAAGGCCGATCATGATCGCCGCCATGCGACGCCATCCAACGGCCTCGCCCAGCAAGACGGCCCCGGCGAGCGTGACTGTCAGCGGCAAAGCCTGAAGGATGGCCGTGACATTGGCGATGGGCATGTTGAAAAGCGCTGTCAGAAAGAAATAGGCCGCCGCAACTTCGGATCCGGTGCGCAAGGCGATCAGGCCCCAGTCACGGCGCGGCAAACCCAAGCGAAGCTGGCCCAGCGCCACGGCCACTGCCATTATCAAAAGCGTCGTGACCACCCCGCGCAGGAAGAGCGCCTGCATCAGCGGGACCTCATCGGCGGCGGCCTTCATGAAGACGTCGTTGAAGGTGAAACCCGCCATGCTCGCCGTCATCAAAAGCGCGCCGCGGGTGTTATCGGCAAGGGAGGCCGTCATCGCTGACGCAGTTCGTCCGGGGTCAGGCTGAACTGGGTTTCCAGCACTTGGGCGATCTCTTCATCGGACATCTCGCGCGTGCGTCCGCTGAAAGCAGGTTCCGAGCCGTTGTCCTGATGGACCGTGCGGATGTAGCACGGGGTCTCAGCCTCTGAGAACGTATTGTAGAACTGCGCCAGAATGCGGTGATTGCGGCGGTAGATATTCTCGGGGTGATCCATCGGAACGGTCAGCGCAGTGCCCACGGCCAGAGGGGTTTTTTCGGTGGCGTCAAAAATCTCGGGCGGGTCCTGCGTGTAGTCCACGTAGAGCCCTTTGTTGAACGCAATCGCGGTGGGCACATCATCGGCCAGCTTGTCGGCCCAATGGCGCAGGCGTTTGATGAAATCGTGGTCGACCGCGTCATCATCATCGAGGCGAAAGGTCGTGCGGTGGGTTGCGTCGCTGCGCGCGACCTCGTCATAAGCTCGGCGCATCGCGCGGTAATGGGGCAGCGACGGATAAGCCAGAATACGGACCTGGGGGATATCTTGCACAAGGTCTGCAAGGCGCGATTGTGCAGGCGCTGGCATGGTTTCTCCGACGAGGATCAGCATCGTGAAATCCGGGTCGGTCTGGGTTTTCAGACATGGCAGGGTAAAGCGCTCAAAAAGGGCGATCCGGCGCGCTAGACGGGCGCTATCATAGAGAAACGCCTCCGCCTCTTCGGCCGTATCATGCTTTTTGCGAAAGCCGCCGATGGAGGGATAGGAAAAGCGCAAAAGGCCGATGATCTGATTTGTCGCTGTCATAACAGCACCTTATCGGCGGCGTGATGCGGGGCAAGCCCAAAGGCAAATCAGGGCGCTTGGCAGGGGCGCGATCTGCGGCTTAGCATGTAGAGGAATGATGGGGCACAGATCATGACAAATCTTCTGACAGATGTAGAGAAAGCGGCGTTTCACCGGGACGGGGCGGTGCATCTGAAGGCGCAATTCGGGACGGAGTGGATTGAGAAACTGCGCGCAGGCATCGACAAGGATATCGCCGATCCGACGGCGCATTTCGCGCGGCACACGAAGGACCCGGATGCGCCTGCCTATCTGGAAGACTTCTGGGCGTGGGACAAAATCCCGGAATTTGAGGAGTTCGTGCGCCAATCGCCTTGCGCGCCTTTGGCCGCCGAACTGCTGGATGCGCCCAGCATCAATCTGGTGATGGACAACTGGTTCATGCGCGAGGCTGGCTCCACGTCGCGCCCGCCCTTCCATCAGGACCTCGCCTATTTCGATTTCGAAGGCACGATGTGCGTGCTTTGGTTGCCGTTGGAACCCGTGACGAAGGAAAACGGCATCGCCTTCGTGAAAGGCTCCCACCTGTGGGACAAGCTGTTCATGCGGGTGCGGTTTGCGGATGGGCACGCAACCTCGGAACCGCAGGAGGTGGCGGGGCAGACCTATCATCCGCCGCCCGATGTGAATGCGGACCCGGATGCGTATGAACTGCTTCAGTGGGATCTTGATCTGGGCGATTGCATCTTTTTCGACATGCGGACGCTGCATGGGGGGCTGTCTTCGGTGACACCCACCGAAACCGTGCGGCGCTTTACCCTGCGGATGACAGCACCGGACGGCATGATCCGCTATCGCGGCGATTGGGCAAAAGATGAACGCGCCATGTTTGAGGCGGCAGGCTATGGCGAAGGTGACCGGATTGACGGGCCGATGTTCCCGCAGCTTTGGCCGCGGTGAAACGACCTTCACCCACGAGAAAACCGGCCCGCCCTTGAGGGCAGAACCGGTCTCCACAACGCACCCTAAACAGTCTGTTGGCAATCTTGGTGACAGTGCGTTTTTACGCCTGGGGCCGTATTAGTCGGCCAGCTCGGCAGGCGAGGTCTCACCGAGGTCTTCGAGGCGCTTGATTTCCTCGTCGCTCATGGTCGAGACGATGTCGTCATTCTTTTCACCGAACTGCTCGGCGGGGGAGGTCAGGCCCAGCGTGCCGTCTGCGACAAAACCACCTTCGTCATTGTGTTCGTCAGCGATGGCTGCGGGCGAGGTTTTACCGAGGTTGTCCAGCTCCGCTTCGTCGGTGTTCATGTCTGCAAATGCGGGTGCCGCAAAGGTCAGTGCGAGTGCAGAAATCAGTGCTGTGCGTTTCATGGTTTCTTCCTTTCTCTCTTCTCTTTTTTGGCAGACGCTTTTGCGCCGCCCGATGCAGATACAACGGGCGTCGACCCGAAAAGTTCGCATTTCGGGGCGCAGGGCTGCTGTGCAGATGTGCACATCACAATCGGTAGAAAGGATGGAACCTTTTGTGAGGTAACAAAAAGGGCCCACGTCAGAAACACGGGCCCTTTCGAAGATTGTGATGCGGTGTCGCTTACTCGTCGCGGCTCTCCGGCGTTTCCACCGGTTCGGACGTGAAGACATCTGCACCTTCCGCAGGAGCGGCCAAAGCCGCCGCGGCTTCCGCCTCTTCGCGACGCGCTTCGATGACGACATTGTCGCGCTCGGACGCGATGCGGCGCACGCGCTGCGTGGCCCCACCGGTGCCTGCCGGAATCAGACGACCCACGATGACGTTCTCTTTCAGGCCGACCAGCTTGTCGCGCTTGCCCTGAACCGAAGCCTCGGTCAGCACACGCGTGGTCTCCTGGAAGGACGCCGCCGAGATGAACGAGCGCGTCTGCAGCGATGCCTTGGTGATGCCCAGCAGGATCGGCTCGCCCGATGCGGGGCGGCGGCCTTCGGCTTCTGCCTTCGCATTCGCGGTGTCGAACTCGATCTTGTCGACATGCTCACCCTTCAGAAGCGTGGTTTCCCCACTGTCGAGGATCTCCCACTTCTGGAGCATCTGGCGCACGATCACTTCGATATGCTTATCGTTGATCTTCACGCCCTGCAGACGGTAGACGTCCTGCACCTCGTCGATCATGTAATCGGCCAGCGCTTCGACACCCATGATGGACAGGATGTCATGCGGCGCGGGGTTGCCATCCATGATGTAATCCCCCTTCTGGACGAAATCACCTTCCTGAACCGGAATGTGCTTGCCCTTGGGCACCATGTATTCGACGGGCTCCATGCTTTCGTCCGACGGGTCGATGGCGATGCGACGCTTGTTCTTGTAGTCGCGGCCAAAGCGGACATAGCCGTCGATCTCCGCAATGATGGCGTGGTCTTTGGGGCGACGTGCCTCAAAGAGTTCGGCCACACGCGGCAGACCACCGGTGATGTCCTTGGTCTTGGCACCTTCACGCGGGATACGCGCGACGACGTCACCGGCTTTGATCTCTTGGCCGTCTTCGACCGAGAGGATCGCATCCACAGACATCGGATAGGTGACAGGATTGCCCGCCTCGTTGCGCACAGGCTCCCCATCGGCACCGACGATCAGAACCTCGGGCTTCAGCTCGTTGCCCTTCGGCGCTGCGCGCCAGTCGGACACGATCCGCTGGGTCATGCCTGTGGCATCATCGGTCTCCTCACGGATGGCGATGCCCGACACAAGGTCGACCCATTTCACGGTACCGGCCTTTTCAGCGATGATCGGCAGGGTGTAGGGATCCCACTCGAACAGCTTGTCGCCGCGGGCCACATCGGCACCGTCTTCGACATGCAGCTTGGAGCCGTAACCCAGCTTGTGGCTGGCGCGTTCCTGACCGTTCTCGTCGATGATGACCATCGACATGGAACGGGCCATGACGATCCGCTCGCCCGCCGCGTTTTCCAACACGTTGGCATTGCGGAACTCGACCTTGCCGGGCTGGCTCGCCTCAAGGAAGGACTGCTGACCACCCTGCGCGATGCCGCCGATGTGGAAGGTCCGCATCGTCAGCTGCGTGCCAGGCTCACCGATGGACTGTGCGGCGATGATGCCGACAGCTTCACCCTGGTTGACCAGCGTACCGCGGGCGAGGTCACGGCCATAGCACATGGCGCAGACACCGTCTTCGGCTTCACAGGTCAGCGGCGACCGGATGCGCATGGAGGCAACACCGGCTGCCTCAATGGCATCGGCTTTGCGCTCGTCGATCAGCTCACCAGCGGTGACGAGAACCTCGTCGCCGCCCGGAACCAACACATCATCAGCCGAAACACGGCCCAGGATACGCTCCGACAGGGAGGACACGACTTCACCATCGTTGACAGCCGCTTCGGCGGTGATCGCCTTGTCGGTGCCGCAGTCTTTCTCGCGCACGATGCAGTCCTGCGCGACGTCGACCAGACGACGGGTCAAGTAACCCGAGTTCGCCGTTTTCAAAGCGGTATCTGCCAGACCCTTACGGGCACCGTGGGTGGAGTTAAAATACTCCGACACAGTCAGACCTTCTTTAAAGTTCGAGATGATCGGCGTTTCGATGATCGAGCCATCGGGACGCGCCATCAGACCGCGCATACCACCCAGCTGCTTCATCTGAGCGGGGGAACCACGGGCCTTGGAGTGGGCCATCATGTAGACCGAGTTCGGCTCTTGCTCGACGCCGTCCTCGACACGCATGGCGGAGATATCAGCCATCATTGCGTCAGCCACAGTGTCGGAACACTTGGACCATGCGTCGATGACCTTGTTGTATTTCTCGCCCTGAGTGATCAGACCGTCCATATACTGCTGTTCGAACTCTTTGACCTGCTCGCGCACGCCATCGACGATCTCCCACTTGGTATCGGGAATAACCATGTCGTCCTTGCCGAAGCTGATGCCGGCGCGGAAGGCTTCGCGGAAGCCCATGGTCATGATCTGGTCACAGAAGATGACGGACTCTTTCTGGCCGCAGTAGCGATAGACGGTGTCGATCACTTGCTGCACTTCGCCCTTCTTGAGCAGGCGGTTGACCAGCTCGAACGGCGCTTTGGCGTTGAGCGGCAGAAGCGCGCCCAGACGGACACGGCCCGGCGTGGTCTCGAAGCGTTGGAACACCTCGTTGCCTTCGTCGTCGATTTGCTTGATGCGGGCGTGGATCTTGGCGTGCAGGTGCACTTCGCCAGCGTCCAGCGCGTGGTGAACCTCTTCCACGGACGCGAACGCCATGCCTTCGCCCTTCATACCCGCGCGTTCCAGCGAGGTGTAGTAGAGGCCAAGGATCATGTCCTGCGACGGCACGATGATCGGAGCACCGTTTGCAGGCGACAGAACGTTGTTCGTGGACATCATCAGAACACGGGCTTCAAGCTGCGCTTCCAGCGACAGCGGCACGTGAACGGCCATCTGGTCCCCGTCGAAGTCAGCGTTGAACGCCGAACAGACAAGCGGGTGCAGCTGGATCGCTTTACCTTCGATCAGGACGGGCTCGAACGCCTGAATGCCAAGACGGTGCAGCGTGGGCGCACGGTTCAGCATCACGGGGTGTTCGCGAATGACCTCATCCAGAATGTCCCAAACTTCGGGACGCTCTTTCTCGACCAGCTTCTTGGCCTGCTTCACGGTGGAGGACAGACCTTTCGCCTCAAGCCGTGAGTAGATGAACGGCTTGAACAGCTCCAACGCCATCTTCTTGGGCAGACCGCACTGGTGCAGCTTCAGCTCGGGACCAGTCACGATGACCGAACGACCCGAGAAGTCGACGCGTTTCCCCAGAAGGTTCTGACGGAAGCGGCCCTGCTTGCCTTTCAGCATGTCCGACAGCGACTTCAGCGGGCGCTTGTTGGCACCGGTGATGACGCGGCCGCGACGGCCGTTGTCGAACAAGGCATCGACAGATTCCTGCAGCATCCGCTTTTCGTTGCGCACGATGATGTCGGGCGCGCGAAGCTCGATCAGACGCTTCAGACGGTTGTTCCGGTTGATCACGCGACGGTAAAGGTCGTTCAGATCGGAGGTTGCGAAACGGCCCCCATCCAGCGGCACCAGCGGGCGCAGTTCGGGCGGAATGACCGGAACGACAGTCAGGATCATCCACTCCGGGCGGTTGCCGGATTCGATGAAGTTCTCGACGATCTTCAGACGCTTGATGATTTTCTTGGGCTTCAGTTCGCCTGTCGCCTCTTTCAGGTCCTCACGCAGCTGGGCAGCTTCGGCTTCCAGATCAATCGCCTGCAGCATTTCGCGGATGGCCTCAGCACCGATATTGGCGGTGAAAGCGTCCATGCCATAAGCGTCTTGCGCGTCCATATACTCTTCTTCGGTCATCAGCTGACCGTAGGTGAGATCCGTCAGACCGGGTTCGATCACGACGTAGTTCTCAAAGTAGAGGATGCGCTCCAGATCGCGCAGGGTCATGTCCAGCATCAGGCCGATGCGGGACGGCAGCGACTTGAGGAACCAGATGTGTGCTACGGGGGCGGCCAGTTCGATATGGCCCATCCGCTCACGACGGACTTTTTGCAGCGTGACTTCCACACCGCATTTCTCGCAGACAACGCCGCGATACTTCATGCGCTTATATTTACCGCAGAGGCATTCGTAGTCTTTGATCGGGCCAAAGATACGCGCGCAGAAGAGGCCGTCACGCTCGGGCTTGAACGTCCGGTAGTTGATAGTTTCGGGCTTTTTGATCTCCCCGAAGGACCAGCTGAGGATACGCTCGGGCGAGGCGAGCGACACCTTGATCTCGTCGAACACTTTCGGCGGGGTCAGCGGGTTGAACGGGTTGTTTGTCAGTTCCTGGTTCATTTTCAAATCCTTGAATTCGGGCAGAGGAAAGGTGGAGGGGCTTGCGGCCCCTTATTCACCGTCCTCCGCGTCCAGGAGTTCCATGTTCAGGCCGAGGCCACGGACCTCTTTGACCAGAACGTTGAACGATTCAGGCACACCGGCTTCGAAGTTGTCTTCGCCTTTGACGATGCTTTCGTAGACTTTCGTCCGTCCGGCAACGTCGTCCGACTTGACCGTGAGCATTTCCTGCAGCGTGTAAGCCGCGCCGTATGCTTCCAAGGCCCAGACCTCCATCTCTCCGAAACGCTGGCCGCCAAACTGGGCTTTACCACCCAGAGGCTGCTGCGTGACAAGGCTGTACGGGCCGGTCGAGCGTGCGTGAATCTTGTCGTCGACAAGGTGATGCAGCTTCAGCAGATACTTGATGCCAACCGTGACGGGGCGGGCAAACTGCTCCCCTGTCCGGCCATCATAAAGCACCGACTGACCGCTTTCCGAGAAGCCAGCGCGGACGAGCGCGTCGTTCACATCGGCTTCCTTGGCACCGTCGAAGACGGGCGTTGCGATCGGCACACCACGGGTGACGTTCCCGGCGGCTTCCAGCAGGTGATCCTCGTCCATGTCGGCGATGCCTTCTTGGTAGACATCGTCGCCATAGGCAATTTTCATCGCATCCCGAACCGGGGTCAGATCGCCAGAGCGGCGATACTCACCCAGAGCCTCGTCGATCTGGATGCCCAGACCGCGTGCGGCCCAACCCATATGCGTCTCGAGGATCTGACCGACGTTCATACGCGAGGGCACACCCAGCGGGTTCAGCACGAAGTCGACAGGGGTACCGTCTGCGAGGAACGGCATGTCCTCCATCGGGACCACTTTCGAGATCACACCCTTGTTGCCGTGACGACCGGCCATCTTGTCGCCGGGCTGCAGTTTGCGCTTCACAGCCACGAAGACCTTGACCATCTTCATCACGCCCGGGGGCAGATCGTCACCGCGGCGGACCTTTTCGACCTTGTCCTCGAAACGGGCATCCAAGGCACGTTTCTGCGCCTCATATTGCTCGTTCAGGGCTTCCACGCCTTTGGCCTCGTCTTCTTCACCAAGAGCCAGCTGCCACCACTGACCACGGGTCAGGGTTTCAAGAAGCTCTTCGGTGATTTCCGAGTTCGCCTTGACGCCTTTGGGGCCCTTCACGGCTGTTTTACCCAGCAGCATACCTTTCAGACGCGCGTAGATGTTGCGGTCCAGAATGGCCAGCTCGTCGTCGCGGTCACGAGCAAGGCGTTCAACTTCCTCACGCTCGATCTGCACCGCACGTTCGTCTTTTTCGACGCCGTGACGGTTGAAGACGCGGACCTCAACGACCGTGCCGAAATCACCCGGCGGCAGGCGCAGGGAGGTGTCGCGCACATCGGACGCTTTCTCACCGAAGATGGCGCGTAGAAGTTTCTCTTCCGGCGTCATCGGGCTTTCGCCCTTCGGTGTGATCTTACCGACAAGGATATCCGCAGGGCCGACATCGGCACCGATATAGACGATGCCTGCTTCGTCGAGGTTGCGCAGGGCTTCCTCACCGACATTGGGGATGTCGCGGGTGATTTCCTCAGGGCCGAGTTTGGTGTCACGGGCGGCGACTTCAAACTCCTCGATATGGACCGAGGTGAAGACGTCATCGCGCACGATACGCTCGGAGATCAGGATCGAGTCCTCGTAGTTGTAGCCATTCCACGGCATGAACGCGACGACCACGTTCTTGCCCAGCGCCAGTTCACCGATATCGGTGCTGGGGCCGTCGGCGATGACTTCACCCTTGGAGACCTTGTCGCCCACTTTCACCAGCGGACGCTGGTTGATGCAGGTGTTCTGGTTGCTACGCTGGAACTTGCGCATCCGGTAGATGTCGACGCCGGGATCGCCCGGTTCGAAATCTTCCGTAGCGCGCACAACGATACGGGTCGCATCGACCTGGTCGATGATACCGGCACGTTTCGCCATGATAGCCGCACCAGAATCGCGGGCCACAACTTCTTCGATGCCGGTGCCGACCAGCGGCGCCTCGGCTTGCAGAAGCGGAACCGCCTGACGCTGCATGTTCGAGCCCATCAAAGCGCGGTTGGCGTCGTCATTCTCAAGGAACGGAATGAGCGAGGCCGCGACGGAGACCAGCTGCTTCGGTGACACGTCGATCAGGTCAACGTGTTCGTTGCTTTGCAGCATGTATTCGCCCGCTTGGCGCGTGCTGACCAGATCGTTGACGAACTTGCCGCCCTCATCGAGCTTGGCGTTGGCTTGCGCAACCACATGACGCATCTCTTCAGTCGCGGACATGTAGTGGACTTCGTCCGTGACCTGACCGTTTTCGACCTTGCGATAAGGCGTCTCAATAAAGCCGTACTTGTTCACACGGGCAAAGGTGGCCAGCGAGTTAATAAGACCGATATTCGGGCCTTCCGGCGTTTCAATCGGGCACATCCGGCCATAGTGGGTCGGGTGCACGTCGCGCACCTCAAAACCAGCGCGTTCGCGGGTCAGACCGCCCGGCCCAAGTGCCGACAGACGACGCTTATGCGTGACTTCCGACAGCGGGTTGGTCTGGTCCATAAACTGCGACAGCTGCGAGGAACCGAAGAATTCGCGCACCGCCGCGGCTGCGGGCTTGGCGTTGATCAGATCCTGCGGCATGACCGTGTCGATCTCAACAGACGACATACGCTCTTTGATCGCGCGCTCCATACGGAGCAGACCGACCCGGTACTGGTTCTCCATCAACTCACCAACGGAACGGACGCGACGGTTGCCGAGGTGGTCGATATCGTCCACGTCGCCTTTGCCGTCACGCAGTTCCACCAGCGCCTTGATGCAGGCGACGATGTCTTCCTTGCGCAGGGTGCGCTGGGTGTCTTCGGCATCCAGTGCCAGACGCATGTTCATCTTCACGCGACCAACGGCGGACAGATCATAACGCTCACTGTCGAAGAAGAGCGAGTTGAAGAGCGTATCAGCAGCTTCAACGGTGGGCGGCTCACCCGGACGCATGACGCGGTAGATGTCCATCAGCGCGCTTTCGCGGCTCATGTTCTTGTCCGCGGCCATGGTGTTGCGCATGTAGGGGCCGACATTGACGTTATCGATGTCGAGAACCGGAATGTCCGTGATGCCCGCATCCATCAGCTCTTTGATGGAGCCGCCGATGACGTCGCCGTCTTTATCCAGCTCCCACGTCAGCTCATCACCGGCTTCGACATAGATCGCACCGGTTTCTTCGTTGATGATGTCTTTGGCGACAAACTTGCCCTGAATGTGCTCGAACGGGACAAGCAGTTCGGTCACTTCGCCTTCGTCGATCAGTTTCTTGACCGCGCGGGGCGTGACCTTCTTGCCCGCCTCGGCGATCACTTCGCCGGACTTGGCGTCGACCAGATCAAAGGTGGGACGGGTGCCGCGCACACGCTCGGGGAAGAACTTGGTGACCCAACCTTTGTTCTTCTTCAGCTTGTAGGACACAGTGTCGTAATAGGCATCCATGATGCCTTCCTGATCCAGACCCAGCGCATAGAGCAGGGTCGTGACCGGCAGTTTCCGGCGACGGTCGATGCGCGAGAAGACAAGGTCTTTCGCGTCGAACTCGAAGTCCAGCCAGCTGCCGCGATAGGGGATGATGCGGCAGGCAAAAAGCAGTTTGCCGGAGGAATGCGTCTTGCCCTTGTCGTGGTCAAAGAACACGCCGGGCGAACGGTGCATTTGCGAGACGATCACGCGCTCGGTGCCGTTCACGACAAAGGTGCCGTTCGGTGTCATCAAGGGCATATCGCCCATGAACACGTCCTGTTCCTTGATGTCCTTGACCGACTTCGCGCCAGTGTCTTCGTCCACATCAAACACGATGAGGCGCAGCGTCACCTTCAAGGGCGCGCTGTAGGTCATGTCACGTTGCTGACATTCCTCAACATCGTATTTGGGCTTCTCCAGCTCGTATTTGACGAACTCGAGCACAGAGGTTTCGTTGAAATCCTTGATCGGGAAGACCGACTGGAAGACGCCCTTGATGCCTTCGCCGTCAAGCGGCTCTGGCTGGTCGCCGGATTTCAGGAACAAATCGTAGGAACTTTTCTGGACCTCGATGAGGTTCGGCATCTCCAGAACTTCGCGGATTTTGCCGTAATATTTGCGCAAGCGTTTCTGACCTAGGAAGGACTGAGCCATGTGCGTCGTCACCTTTCAATTCTCATCGGGCGTATCAGCGGTCGGGCCCCCGCGATGCGCCCAGTTGAGACAGGAAAATCCGGCCAATTCATGCGAGGCGTCCCACCGCTTCGCTCCCGACCATTGAACCTTCCTTAAGAGGGGTCTTTCAAAAGGCCCCCGTTAAGACAGGTTTGGCTGGAGCGGGATTTCTCCCACTCCAGCCGAAAAACCAGGCAAATGCCCGATTACTTGAGCTCGACTTCCGCGCCAGCTGCTTCCAGCTTGGCTTTGATGTCTTCTGCTTCTGCTTTGTCGACGCCTTCTTTGACGGCTTTGCCGCCAGCTTCGACCAGCTCTTTTGCTTCTTTGAGGCCGAGACCGGTGATGCCGCGAACCTCTTTGATGACGTTGATCTTCTGAGCGCCAGCGGCTTTCAGGATCACGTCAAATTCGGTCTTCTCTTCAGCTGCACCGCCAGCGTCGCCGCCAGCTGCACCAGCCACCATCACAGCGCCGCCAGCTGCGGGCTCGATGCCATACTCGTCCTTGAGGATGGTTTTCAGTTCTTGGGCTTCGAGAAGCGTCAGACCAACGATCTCTTCAGCAAGTTTCTTCAGATCAGCCATTTTAGACTCTTTCCGTTTTCTAAGTGTGTTCCAACGTCAGGCAATCAACCCTACGCAGATCCTTGGTTGCTTTACGCGGCCGCTTTGTCCTCGACCGTCGAAATGATGCTTGCGATGTTCGAAGCAGGTGCCCCGATCGCGCCGGCGATGTTGGAAGCAGGCGCACCGATGCAGCCCACGATCGAAGCGATAAGCTCCTCACGCGACGGCATGGCGGCGACGGCTTTCACACCAGCGACGTCCAACGCATTCTCGCCCATGGCACCGCCGAGGATCTCCAGCTTGGAGTTTTCCTTGGCATAGGCTTCCACGACCTTGGCCGCAGCCACAGGGTCTTCGGAATAGGCAAGAACGGTCATACCCGACAGAAGGTCAGCAATGCTTGCGCAGGGCTGACCCTCAAGGGCGATCTTGGCGAGCCTGTTTTTGGCAACGCGAACGGACCCGCCAGCTTCACGCATTTGCGCGCGCAGGTCCTGCATTTCAGCAACCGTGAGACCTTCGTAGTGAGAGACCACAACGACGCCAGAGCTTTCGAAGATCTGGCCGAGTTCCTCGACCACTTTCTCTTTCTGGGCTCTATCCACAGTTTTACTCCAAATTTGGAAGGGTTCCCCCTCCGGCTCTCGTAACGACATCAGGTTTGATGTCGGTTAGTCCGAACGGGCAACGCTCTTACAAGCTCCGGAGGAGCCTCTTCGAGAATTGGTCTTTCCCGTCTCAGGCAGGATTTATCAGATGCGAATCTGACCCGCCGTCTCGGACGATGCCGCAATGCGACAGACGCGCGAAATAGGCCGTGATTGGCAAAGTGTCAATGGGGTTTTCCCTTTGAGCCGTAAACCGGCGTGATCCCGGCCAGATCCATCGCGAAACGTCGCGCCAACCACGTTGTGACTCGCACGCCGCGGCACTTGCGGGTAAATATGCCGTAACATGCCGTTTGCGCATATAAAAGGAGACCTGTGAATGCTGACCAAACGCCATTTCATTATGTCGAGCGTCGCGCTTTTTTCGGCGCCGATTGCGTCTGTCGCGCAGGAAGCACCCCGGCGTCCGGTCTCTGACCGCTCCAAATGGGCCAAGTGGGATGCGCAGGTGACGCCTGCGAATTACGATCCAGCGACGTCGAATCCCTGGGGCGTGCATCGCCGCTTCCTGCCGCAGATGGTGGAAGCCAATGCGAACCTGACCCCAGGCGATATCCATGTGGATGCGGTCGCACGCTACCTCTACCATATCCGCGAGGGCGGCATGGCCATGCGCTACGGCGTGGCGATTGCTCGTGGCGATCTTTACGAGCCCGGCACATATACGATCCGGCGCAAGGCGAAATGGCCCACTTGGACGCCGACCGCCGCGATGATCAAGCGCGATCCGGAGCTTTATGAACAGCATGCCGACGGGATGGATGCAGGCCTAAAGAACCCGTTGGGGTCGCGGGCGCTTTATCTCTATGTCGGCAATCGCGACACGTATCTGCGCATCCACGGCTCGCCCAGCCCACGCTCTATCGGGGGGCGGGCCAGCTCGGGCTGCGTGCGCATGATCATGGCGCATATCAACGGGCTTTACGACAATGTGGACACAGGCGTAACCGCATTCCTCTATCCGCCAGAGGAACTGGTCACAGCGCAAAGCTAAGCCCTAGCTTTCGACAGGAGCCTCGGCAGGGCGGCTGCAAATCGGCCGCCCTTCGCGTGTTCGCAGAGGCAGAAGCGTTGTCTCCACCGGGCCAACATAGCGATAGACGTAGCAACCATCGACCGGATCAATCTTGATCCGTGTGAGGTCTTGATTAGGGGCGGCGATCTCAATGACGCGCTCGGGGACGTTGGTCATGAACCCTGCAGAGGATCCGCTGCCGTTCATCGACACACCGTTACAGGCCGTCAGCCCCATCACAGCACAGCCCATCACCCAAATCCTGATCTTCATAATATATGCCCCTCGCAAAATTTCCCTCAGAGTTAGAGGACAGCGCGGGCGATGTAAAACTCTATAGCTGCAAACAAAAAGCCCCGGCGTTTCCACCGGGGCTTTTCTATCTCACCGCAATGAAGGCTTAGTTGCCTGCAGCGTTGTCCACGTTGATCGAGACGCCAGGGCCCATGGTGGAGCTGACGGCAATCTTTTTCATGTAAGCGCCTTTGGCACCTGTGGGCTTGGCTTTGGCGACCGCATCCACGAACGCGCGGATGTTTTCGACCAGCTTGGCCTCATCGAAGGACGCTTTGCCGACGCCTGCATGCACCACGCCTGCTTTTTCGGCTTTGAACTGCACTTCACCGCCTTTGGCAGCTTTGACAGCAGCTTCCACATCCATGGTGACCGTGCCCACTTTGGGGTTCGGCATCAGGTTGCGGGGGCCAAGGACCTTACCCAGACGACCAACGATGGGCATCATGTCGGGGGTGGCAATGCAGCGATCAAAGTCGATCTTGCCGCCCTGAACTATCTCCATCAGGTCTTCTGCGCCAACGATGTCAGCACCTGCCGCTTTCGCCTCATCAGCCTTGGGGCCGCGAGCGAAGACAGCGACGCGGACGTCCTTGCCGGTGCCATTGGGCAGGCTGACCACACCGCGGACCATCTGGTCTGCGTGGCGCGGATCAACACCGAGGTTCATCGCGATCTCGACGGTTTCGTCGAACTTCGCGTTTGCGTTGCCTTTGACCAGAGCCACGGCTTCTTCAACGGTGACGTTGTCTTTGCCGGCGAATGCTTCGCGGGCGGCGGTTGTGCGTTTTCCGAGCTTACCCATGATTATTTCACCTCGATACCCATCGACTTGGCGGAGCCAAGGATGATCTGCATTGCGCCTTCGATGTCGTTGGCGTTGAGGTCTTTCATCTTCGCTTCCGCGATTTCCTTGACCTGCTTGGTGGTAACGGTGCCGACCACTTCGCGCGACGGGTTGTTCGCACCCGACTTTAGCTTGGCGGCTTTCTTCAGGAAGTAAGACGCAGGCGGCGTCTTGATGTCCATCGTGAAGGACTTGTCCTGATAATAGGTGATCACGGTCGGGCAAGGTGCGCCCGGATCAAGCTCCTGCGTCTTGGCATTAAACGCCTTGCAGAATTCCATGATGTTGATGCCGCGCTGACCCAGTGCCGGACCAACGGGCGGCGACGGGTTTGCTTGTCCGGCGGGCACTTGCAATTTCATCGTGCCAGCGACTTTCTTGGCCATGAGGCCTCTCCTTCTTTCAACACCCTTTGGTCGCGACCGCGGGGCTTTGGGTTGCGTGGTCCGGCATTACGCACGCGTGCGCGCCGCCTCCCACGATATGCACGTCAGGCCTGTTTGGAGACCTGCGTGTATTCCAGCTCGACCGGGGTCGCCCGGCCAAAGATCGAGACCGTCACCTTCAGGCGCTGGTTCTCGTCGTCGACTTCCTCGACCAGACCGTCGAAATCCTCGAACGGGCCGTCGTTTACTTTCACCTTCTCGCCGACCTCGAAATGGATCAGCGTGCGTGGCGCGGCTTCGCCTTCTTCGACGCGGCCCAAGATGGCCTGCACTTCAGCGTCGCGCATCGGCATCGGGCGGCCCTGCGGGCCAAGAAAGCCCGTGACGCGGTTGATCGAGTTGATCAGGTGATAGCCTTCATCGGTCATTTCCATGCGCACAAGCACATAGCCGGGCATGAAACGGCGCTCTGTCGTGACCTTCTTGCCCCGACGCACTTCGATGACTTCTTCTGTGGGAACCAGAACTTCTTCGATCTGGTCTTCCAACTCGGCTTCCACGACAGACGTGCGGATTTGCTCAGCGATCTTCTTTTCGAAGTTCGACAGAACGCTCACCGAATACCACCGTTTGGCCATGCTAGTGCACCTTTGTCAGTTGGGACTTGCGCCCCGGAATTCTTGTTTCCCGGCAGAGGCGCGGCCCCTGCGGCTTCCCGAATTAAATGCGGCGCGCCACTCGAATCGAAGCGCGCCGTCAGGGAAGTGGGCTGCGTTTACATCCCGCACCCGGACAGATCAAGGGGGTGTCGGGGTTTTCGGCTACGAGCCGAAGGTCGTCAGAACGAACTGCAACCCGCTGCGGATCAAAAGGTCGACCAGAAAGAAAAAGATCGCCGTCAGTGTCGCCATGATGAAGACCATCACCGTGGTCAGCAGAACCTCACGACGGGTCGGCCAAACGACTTTGGCGACTTCTGCGCGCACCTGCTGGATGAACTGAAGGGGGTTGGCCATTGCCATGATCTCTCCTGCGCGGGGGCGCGTTACGGGGTTTGGGTTCACATACGCAAGCGGGATGTTGATTGCAAGACGCGGTGTCGGTCGGTTGATCGCGCGTGAATTGCGCGGAGCTTACTCCAGCGATGCGATCTGCTTGGGATCAAGATAGCTGAACCGCGCTTTGACATCTGGATGCTCTGGCCAATCGTCGAGCTTGCGCCAGCGATCCCCAACCTCCACCCGAGAATCGTTGGTGAAATGCACCGATCGAACCCACATCGCGACACGTTTCACCATATGGCAACCCGCCCGCTTCGGCGCGCCCTGGTGATCAATGGCGAAGATATTCTTTTCGCTCAGCGTCGACAGCATCGCGAGGCCCAGATTGATGTAGGGATACGCGTGTTGATAGAGCTCTGGCACGCTGGAGGGGTCCTCTCCGATCGCCAGCCCATAGCCATGAGAATATGAAATATACTGCGGCCCTGTGTTGGTTTTCGTGACCTCTGGCAGATAGCTGCGCATATCCTTGCGCAGGCGGCTGATATAGTCGCTTGAAAGGCCATCATCGTCATCCAGAACCACCTGCATGATCGGGCCACTTTTGTATTTCTGCTGCATGAAAAGCCGCAGAAATTTGCGCGCATAGGCCGGGGGGCGCGCGTGGATCGTGTATTGCGCTGGCTGCAACATCTCTTCACAAACCGCACGCAGTTGCGCGAACGCGTCTTCGGGCAAATCCTCGCTGGTGAGAATGAAGAGGTGGAAGTTCTGATCGTCCTGCGCGGCAAGAGAGGCCAGAGCCACCGTTTTCAACAGGTGCAACCGCATCGACAGGCGCTCTTTGTCGAACAGCAATTCCTTGTCGCGAGAGGTGTCGCTTTTCCAGCCCGATTTACCAAAAAACGCAAACCGCATGGCGATCACGATGTCGATCTGGTCGACCTGGTCTTCGGTCAGGGCGAGCGGCGCCGCTTTGGGCACATCAACAACCTCTTGGACATCTTTATCGGCCATAGCTTGCGTTCCGCATACAGGTCTCTCAACGCCCCAACTATGGCAATGCCCGCCGCAAAGGGAAAGGCTGGCCCTTGTCTTTTCTGGTCGAAACATCTTGCGGGAAGGTGGCTTTGGCAGGGGCTGAGGGACTCGAACCCACGACCCTCGGTTTTGGAGACCGATGCTCTACCAACTGAGCTAAACCCCTAAAGCCGAGCGTTGGATAGGGCGGTTTGCAGAGGTTGGCAAGGGGTTTGCGCGGCATAACCGTGGTGCTTGATGCGAAACGACCGGCAGAGGCTGGTTAGTTGGCCCATTCTCCAAAATCCAGCAACGCCCCCGGCAGGCGATCATAGTAGTTTGGCAAGGGGTTCAGCGTCGGGAATGCGATAAGCGTATTGGCCGCCAGCAGCGCCATGAGGACAAGCGGTGTGAAGACTTGGGTGCATCGCTCTGCACTTCGCGCGTCGATCCGGCACAACAGCGCAAACATCATATAGGCTTGCAGGATCGCCAGCGATGCAAATCGCGAGAGATCATAGGCAATCAGGATAACGGCCAAGGGCCCCAGCACGACGATCGCCAGTGCAAGACGATCGAGGGTTGGTCGGTGATCTGTCAGCGTCAACAGCCACCGCAACAAGACCCCGACATAGATCAAAGCAACAGGCAGGACCCAGCTTCTCTCGAAAAGATAGGTCACATCTTCCCACCCCACCGCATAGCGCGGGACATCCCCGTTGCGAAAAGCGACAACCGCGTCGAGCGCGAAAACGCGCGGGTTGAAGTCAACCGCGCGCGCTTCGACCTCGGCCGTGATCGGCGCCAACGCCTCGTCCGCAAACGGGGTCCACAGCATCAACATGACAGCAAGGCCACCCGCGGCAATCACCGGTAATGGTGCTGCAAGACGTGCGCCTTGAAGCCAAAGCTGCCCGGCGACGAGGACAGCAAGCGTTCCGGCCATCGCTTCATGGACAAGAACTCCGACACAGCAGAGCACACATTTCACCACGATTGCGCCAACACCCGTGCCCGGCACCCACAGGGCACCAACTGCAATCAGCATCAGGACCCCATCAAGATAGCCAGTGTTCCCCAGAAAGGTGGCCAGCGCAAAGGATGTGATCGCGACAAGCCCCAGACCAAGCCCCGTCACCGTCTGCGGCAGATGACGCGCCATCCAAAGGGCAAAGGCCGTGCCGCCCAGCACCGACACCATGATCGCGATAACATGGGCCTGGGCATTGCTGAGAGCGTCAAAGCCAGCCCATTGGACTAATTCACCCAGCAAAGCGCGCCGGGTGAGACCCAGATCATAGGAGAACAGGTAGTGGGTCTGGGCCCATTCATTGGGCGGCTTGATCTTGGCCAGCGCCATAAGGGCGAAAACGCCCAAGAGCACGCTCGTCATCCGCGCGCGGCTGATCTCGGTTTGCATGGCACTGCCCTTGGTCTTGCTTTTGGCCGGAGCATGCCAAAGCCGTGCAGTCAGGGCAAAAGAAAAAGGCCGCCCCGGTCAGGGCGGCCTTTGTTGGTCTAAAGCAACGCTAGATCACTCGTGGATTTTCGAAACCACACCGGCACCGACGGTGCGGCCGCCTTCGCGGAT
>JBCBAC010000026.1:0-24000 GCA_038532735.1 Pseudomonadota bacterium | reverse complement strand
GCTCCAGATGCGGGTATTTCATCAGCGCGACCTTATCAAAGCCGGGCATGACCTCACCCATATCCTTGAAGGATGCTTTCAGCGCACCAAGGCTCTGCATATCCGTGCCGGGGCGCATGTATTCGTCGTGATCCAGGATCGCGATACCGTTCTGGTCACGCACGGTGATGATGGATTTCTCGAACCGGTTGTCATCCCAAGCCGCCTTCGCGCGGTTCTGCGATTCAACGGCCAGCGCATCCGCATCGTCGCGCGAAAAGCCATACTCAGTCGCGATGATATCCGCCGAAATACCCTGTGGAACGAAATAGGTGTCCATCGCAATCGACGGATCGACCGCAATCGCCGCACCATCGCTGCCCATGGCCACGCGGCCCATCATCTCGACCCCGCCAGCGATGTAAGCCTCGCCCGCGCCACCCTTCACCTGGTTCGCGGCAAGGTTCACGGCTTCCATGCCGGACGCGCAAAAGCGGTTAATGGCGAGCCCCGGAATGGACTGATCCAACTCGGACGCCAAGACCGCCGTGCGCGCCAGACAACCACCTTGCTCGCCCACCTGCGTGACATTGCCCCATATCACGTCTTCAACCGCGTGACCCTCCAGATTGTTGCGGTCCTTCACAGCGTTGAGCACCTGCGCAGAGAGCCGCGCACTCGTCACCTCATGCAGGCTGCCGTCCTTGCGGCCCTTGCCGCGCGGCGTGCGCACAGCGTCGTAGATATAGGCTTCGGTCATAGGTTTGCCTTTCCTTTATTGCCCCCCCGCAGCAGAGCGGGGCATCAGATCATAGGGATGTTTCCAGCCTTGCGTGCCCTCGATCCGGGTTAGCCAGGCGTCAATATGGGGCCAGTCGGCCCGGTCGAACCCGAAAGGTTCGGGGTAAAACAGATACGAACAGCACGAGATATCGGCGACCGTCAGCGCGTCGCCCACGATCCAGTCGCGGCCCTCAAGATGGGCGTTCAGCACGCTATAAGCCGCTTTCAAACGGCCTTGGGTGAAAGCTATCACTTCCGCTGGCCGCTTCTCTTCGGGCAGAAAATTCATCAAGAACCGGGCCATGCCAGCCTGCGAGCTGAGCTTGTGATTGTCCCAAAGCACCCAGCGCAACACCTCGCGCCGCGCTTCCGGGCTCGTCCCGGTCAGCTTGCCTGACAGATGCACGACATAGTCTTGAATGGCCCCTGATTGGGTCAGCGTGTAGTCGTGATCGGTGTCCACCAGCACCGGCACCTCGCCCATTGGGTTGATCGTACGGAATTCCTCACTCCGCGCCTCGCCCTTGAAGAAATCCACAAAGACCGGTTCCCAATTGAGCCCCGACAATTCCAACGTCAGAGCCGCCTTGTAGGAATTGCCGCTTTCGCCGAAGCAGTAGAGTTTTAGCATCAAATGCCCCGCCTCCCGTCGGGCCACGCGCCTGACGTGACCGTCAGGACTTTTGAGTTTTTCTGCCAAGATGAAAGGGTAACCCTCTCTCCTGGTAAGGCGCCGTTAAGGTTAACGTGCCAGTGTGGTTTTGCGCCGGTAGGTGGAGACCGACCCGGCGTCCAAGGTGAAGCCCCGGTCCGATAAGTCCGTTAGCCAGACGGTGAGGCGGATCGGGGTGGACACCGCCTTCTTCATCTTGGCCCAAAAACTCCCGCCGGAGGCTCCTGTCCTCATTTCTTGCGCGCCTCCAGCTCGGAATTAAAGATCCGAAGCCGGTGGCCAAACGTGTCTTCATCCAGAATGCTGTCGAAATTCTCGAACAGGAACGAAAGTGCTTCGCCTTCGTCCAGACCCGCCTCACGCGCGAACCTCTTGAGCCTGCGGTAGCCGTCCTCTGTCATGGCGACAGGGAAGCGGCGGGTCAGGCGGAGGCGTTTTGGCATGAGGCGGGTCCTTTCGAGATGCTCCCCAGCACCCTAGAAGTTTGCAGCCTCCAGTTCCATGACCGTCTCTGCGCCACTTTCCACGCGTGCCAGATGCATCGACGTGGCGGGCAATTGCCGCGCCATGTAGTAGCGCCCGGTGGCCAGTTTCGTCTGGTGGAATTCCTCGTCAGAGGTGCCGTTCTCCAGCGCCTCATACGAGGCCTTCGCCATCTGCGCCCACATATAGCCCACGCAGACATGGCCCATCAGGTGCATGAAGTCATACGATCCCGAGAGCGCATTGTTGGGGTTCTTCATGCCGTTCTGCATGAAATACATCGCCGCCTGTTGCAGATCTTTCGATGCCTTCTTCAAAGGCTCCAGGAACTCCGCATTCAGCGCCTCATGGCTCGCGTTTTCCTTGATGTAGCCTTTGATCATCTCGAAAAACCCCATCACGGTTTTGCCGCCATTCAGGCCCAGCTTGCGGCCCACCAGATCAAGCGACTGGATGCCGTTGGTGCCTTCATAGATCATGGTGATGCGGGCATCGCGGACGAACTGCTCAAGCCCCCATTCCTTCGTGAAGCCCGACCCGCCAAGGGTTTGCTGGGCCAGAACGGTCGTCTCGAACCCTTTGTCGGTGAGGAAACCCTTCAGCACCGGCGTCATCAGCGAGATCAGATCATCCGCCTCTTTGTCCTCGTTGCGGTGCGCGCGGTCGATGAGCGACGCGCCCCAGAAGGTGAACGCGCGTGCGCCTTCGATAAAGCTCTTTTGGTGCAAGAGGTTACGGCGCACATCTGGATGCACGATGATCGGATCGGCGGGCTTGTCTGCCGCTTCCGTTCCAGTCACAGCACGACCCTGCAGACGGTCCTGCGCGAAGGCTAGCGCGTTCTGATAGGCGACGACGCCTTGGGCATAGCCTTGCAGGCCCACACCCAAACGCGCCTCGTTCATCATGGTGAACATCGCACGCATGCCCTTGTGCATCTCGCCGATCAGGTAACCGGTCGCGCCGTCATAGTTCATGACGCAAGTGGCGTTGCCGTGGATGCCCATCTTCTTTTCCAGACCACCACAGGACAGCGAATTCCGCTCGCCCAGCGAGCCGTCCTCGTTGACCAGAAACTTCGGCACGATAAAAAGCGAAATCCCCTTCACGCCCTCGGGGCCACCGGGGATTTTCGCCAGCACGAGGTGGATGATGTTGTCGGTCAAGTCATGCTCACCGGCGGAAATCCAGATTTTCTGGCCGGAAATCTTGTACGTGCCGTCGTCTTGAGGCTCCGCCTTCGTGCGGATCAGCCCCAGATCGGTGCCGCATTGCGGCTCGGTCAGGTTCATGGTGCCGGACCACGAGCCTTCGACCATCTTCGGCAGATAGGTTGCTTTCTGCTGGTCCGAACCATGGGCGTGGATCGCCGCATAGGCCCCATGGGTCAGGCCCTGATACATGTTGAACGCCATGTTCGAGGACACAAACATCTCACCCACAGCCGAGTGCAGCAGGTAGGGCATGCCTTGCCCGCCATACTCGGGGTCCGCATCCAGCCCCATCCAGCCGCCTGCACGCATCTGGTCATACGCGTCCTTGAACCCTTTGGGCGTGCGCACCACGCCGTTCTCCAACGTGCAGCCTTCCTCGTCGCCCACTGTGTTCAGCGGCGCCAGAACTTCGACCGACAGCTTGCCGGCCTCTTCCAGCACAGCACTGGTGAAATCCGGCTCAAGCTCGTCATAGCCCGGAATATCGGCATCCGAGACTTTCAGAACATCGTGCAGAAGATACTGCATGTCTTTCGTCGGGGCGGTGTAATGCGGCATGTCTTACTCCCTTTTAAGACCTGTCTTAACTTGCGGCTTTGCGCTGAAGTTGCGCGATCATCTCGGCCCCCCAGCTCAGTTGTTCCTTGAGATCCTCAATGGCTTCGTCCAGCTCGGCGCGCTGGCTTTCCATATCGGCCAGACGCTGACGGGCGATGTCATAGGTTTGTGTCAGCTGCGTAAGCTGCTGATCCCCGCGGTCATACAAATCCAGCAATTGCCGGATCTCTTCGAGGCTGAACCCAAAGCGCTTGCCGCGCAGGATCAGCTTGAGCCGCGCGCGGTCGCGGCGGGTGAACAGACGTTTCTGGCCTTCGCGGATTGGGAACAGAAGTTCCTTCGCCTCGTAGAACCGCAACGTGCGGGGCGTGACATTATAGGCGTCACACATTTGACGGATCGTCATGATATCGTCGGTCATCTCAACACTCCGGTGGCTGCATCAGTTGAGCCGGATGTCTGTCTTTGGAACTGAACTTACAAGTTTAGTTGACGTTGACGTAACCGTAACGCCACGTCACTTTTTGCTTGACGAAAGGTTAGGTCTCTTTCCCTAGGGTCAGGCGCAACAATCTGAGGCGCTCAAAGCGCTTTGGGCGCATGCAAATGGGCGTTTCAGAAAGGACCGATTCAGTCAGTGCCTTGGCGGAGGGCAGGTTTGCGCGCGGTCGACCGGCCTATTTCAGCTCGGTCTTCACATCATCGCGGAGCCGTTCCAGCTCGGCAATGGTTTCATCCAGCTGCGTGCGTTGATCGGCCAGTTCAGCCAATTGCCCGTCTGCCAGCTCGATCCACGCGCGCATCTGTGCTTCGGTGCCTTCATGCTCGTAGATCAACAGCCATTGCCGGATATCCTCCAGCGAGAAGCCGAACCGCCTGCCGCGCAGGATCAGCGTCATGCGCGCACATTCGCGTGGTCCATAGAACCGAGAGCGGCCTTCGCGTTCGGGCTGCAACAGCTCGATATACTCGTAATAGCGCAGCGTCCGCGGCGTCACGTCGAACTTGGCGCACATCTCTTTGAATGAAATGCGGGTGTCTGACATGAAGCTCCTCCTTGGGGTAAGGCTACTGGCCTGTGCCGGAACGCACAAGGCCCTGCGCGGCGGGGTCCGCCAGTTTGCGCTTGTGCCGAAGACAGCGCGCGGCAAATATGCCTGCAGCGAAAGACAAGGCACCCCCCATGGTCGATAAAGCCACCATCGCCCGCCAGTTCATCGAGGCGATCCCCCATTCCAAAGCGCTGGGCATGGTCCTGACAGAGATCGGCGATGGCGTGGCCGAGATCGAGATGGCCTACAACCCAGCCCTGATCGGTGATCCGCAAACGGGCGTCATTCATGGCGGTGCGGTCTCGGCGCTGATGGACACCTGCGGCGGGGCTGCGGTGATGAGCCACCCCGACGCCCCCGCGGGGACAGCCACGATTGATCTGCGCATTGATTACATGCGCGGCGCGACCCCCGGTCAGTCGATCCGGGCGCGGGCCGAGTGCTACCACGTCACCCGCTCAGTCGCTTTTGTGCGGGCCACGGCCTTTGACGAGGATGCGGACAAGCCCGTCGCCACCGCTTCCGGCGCCTTCACGGTGGAGCGCGCCAAATGAGCCGTCGCAAGCCCGAACCGGTGCAGGTCGTCAAGCAACGCCGCGATGCAGCCTTGGCCGCCTTGGTCAGCGGCGTGCCTTATATGCAGTTCATGGGGATCGGTGTCGACCGCCGCGGAGACGAGCTGACTGCGACCATGACCTATGACGAAAAGCTGATCGGCAATCCGTTGTTGCCCGCGCTTCATGGCGGGGCCACTGCCGCCTTTTTGGAAGTCACGGCCCTGATCGAGATCAGCTGGGCCATGCTGTGGAGCGATATCGAAAGCGGGGCCATCGACGTTGAAGCGTTGGTCGCGGGTAATCTGCCGCGCCTGCCGAAGACGATTGATTTCACCGTGGACTATCTGCGCTCCGGCCTGCCGCGCGATGCGTATGCGCGCGCTAAGGTCACCCGTTCGGGACGGCGCTACGCCTCAGTGCAGGTGGAGGCTTGGCAGGACAACCGCGACAAGCTCTTCGCGCAGGCAACCTGTCATTTCCTGATGCCAGCGCGCAGTGACGCTTCAGAATGACCACGGACACGGACGGCCCGCTCACACATCGGCGGGTTTTGAAAATCGCGCTTCCCATCGTGTTGTCGAACGCCACCGTGCCGATCCTTGGTGCGGTGGATACGGGCGTCGTCGGCCAGATGGGGGACCCGGTGCCGATTGGTGCCGTTGGCATCGGCGCGATCATCATGACCGGGATCTACTGGATTTTCGGCTTCCTGCGGATGGGCACAGCCGGGTTGGCCGCTCAGGCTCGTGGCGCCCGCGATGAAGACGAGGTCGCGGCCCTTCTGTCCCGCGCGCTGATCATCGCCTTCTCGGCCGGAGCTCTGTTGATCGTGTTTCAAATACCGATCTTCGCAGGGGCTTTCGCGATTTCCCCGGCCACGCCAGAGGTTGAGGCGCTGGCCCGCGACTATATGCAAATTCGGGTCTTCTCCGCCCCGGCGGCGATTGCGCTTTACGGGATCACCGGCTGGCTCATCGCGCAGGAGCGCACGGGCGCGGTGCTGATTTTGCAGCTTTGGATGAATGGGCTGAACATCGTGCTCAGCATCTGGTTTGTGCTGGGCCTTGGCTGGGGTGTCGAAGGCGTGGCGCTGGCCACGTTTCTTGCGGAATGGAGCGCGCTGGCCCTTGGCCTGTGGCTCTGCCGCGATGCCTTCGCTGGCACTGCATGGCGCGCAGCGCAAAAGGTCTTCGACCGGGTGCGCCTGATCCGCATGGCCAAGGTCAATAGCGACATCCTGATCCGCTCTGTCTTGCTGCAGGCGATCTTTGTTTCGTTCCTCTTCATGGGCTCGGACCTTGGCAATGTGGCGCTTGCCGCGAACCAGATCCTGCTGCAGTTCCTTTATATCACCGCCTACGCCATGGATGGCTTTGCCTTCGCGGCAGAGGCTTTGGTGGGCGCCGCCATGGGCGCGAACGCCCCGCTGCGGGTTCGGCGCGCGTCATTGCTCAGCTCGGTCTGGGGGCTGATCGTGTGCGCTTTTCTCGGGCTCGGCTTTGCGCTGTTTGGGGGGCTCGTGATTGACATCATGACAACCGCGCCGGAGGTCCGCGAGGCCGCGCGCGCTTATCTGATCTACATGGTCCTTGCGCCCTTTCTGGGGGTCGCGGCTTGGATGCTTGACGGCATTTTCATAGGCGCGACCCGGACGGGTGATATGCGCAACATGATGGTGCTGTCTGCGGCTCTTTACTTGGCCGCTCTGCTGACACTGGTTCCAGCCTTCGGCAATCACGGTCTTTGGGCGGCGTTGCTGATCAGCTTTGTGGCGCGTGGGGTCACGCTCGGCTTGCGCTACCCCGCGTTGGAGCGTGCCGCTGTCTGATGTTCCCCGCGGGGAACACTTTGTAAACAAAGACTTAACGGATGCACTCGGTTTTGCGGTTTCACCATGCGTATTTGCCGCAAAGGTGAAGGGAACATCCATCGCCCGTTAACCCTGACGCGCGCTTTACCCTTTGCCGTTGAGAGACTTTACCCAAAGCCCCTTCGCTTTCGGATCGTTTACTGAGGCCGCTTTGCTTTTTCGCGTCTTTACCCGAAGCCGCTTCGCTTTTTGGAAATATCCCCGCCGGAGGCTCCTGTCAGAGGATATCAAACACGCGTTCAGGTGGCCGGGCGATCACGGCAAGGCCTTTGGCAAAGACAATCGGGCGCTCGATCAGGATCGGGTGCGCGGCCATCATGCCGATCAGCGCGTCGTCCGGGGCGGTCTTGCTGGTCTCAAGCTCCTTGAAGAGCTTCTCTCCGGTGCGCATCATCTCAATTGCGCGCAAGCCCAGTGTGTCGCGGGTCAGGGTCAGCTCGGCCACGGAGGGGGCGTCTTCAAGGTAATTGCGCACGTTGACTTCTTCGCCGCGCTCTTCCAGCAAAGCCAGCGTTTGGCGTGACTTTGAACAGCGCGGATTGTGCCAGATCGTGATCATGTCCACCGCTCCTTTTCGGTGCCGACCGCAGCGGCCACAGTGTCGAACCCATCGCGCGCCAGCAACGCATCAAGCCCGCGCGCGATGTCGCCGGCAAGGCTGATGCCGTGATAGACCATGGCCGTGTAAAGCTGCACCGCAGAGGCACCGGCCTTGATTTTGGCATAGGCGTCTTCGGCGGAGCTGACGCCACCCACGCCCATCAGCGGCAAGTCTGTGAGCGTCGCAAGACGCGCCAGAACGCGGGTCGACTTCTCGAAAAGCGGCGCGCCGGAAAGGCCACCTGTCTCGTCGCGCTGGGCGCTGTGCAGACCGTCGCGCGACAGGGTGGTGTTGGTTGCGATGATCGCGTCGATTTGGGCCTCCGTCGCGACCTCTGCAATCTCGGCCAGTTCAGCGTCGCTGAGATCGGGGGCGATTTTCAGAAAGACGGGGCAGGGGGCGTCACCGCGCGCTTGCATCACGCCGTTCAAGAGTGCTGCCAATGCCGCCTTCCCCTGCAGGTCTCGCAGCTTTTCGGTGTTGGGCGAGGACACGTTGACTGTCGCGAATGCGATGTGACCCGCGCAGTGCTGCAGCACCGTGGCAAAGTCTGCGGCGCGGTCGGCGCTGTCTTTGTTGGCCCCAAGGTTCAAGCCGATCACGGCGTCTTTTGGGCCTGCGGCGAGCCGGGTGCAGATCGCCTCCATCCCGTCATTGTTGAAGCCAAAGCGATTGATCGCGGCGCGGTCCTCCGTCAGGCGAAAGAGGCGCGGCTTGGGGTTGCCGGGTTGCGGGCGCGGGGTGGCGGCGCCGACTTCCAGAAAGCCGAAACCTGCCCGCGACAGGGGCCCGAGCGCTTCGGCGTTCTTGTCAAACCCGGCGGCAAGGCCAATCGGGTTGGGCAGGTCCAGACCGGCCAATGTCGTCCGCAATCGCGGGCTGGTTATAGGGCCGGTCTTGGGGCCAAGCCCCGCACTCAGCGCTTTGAGCGCCATGCCGTGGGCGGCCTCGGGATCCATACGGCGCAGGGCGCGCAGGCCGATTTGTTCGATCAGGCTCATGGGATGAGATCGGGGAAGACATGGGTGCCGTCTTCTAACGGCAGGGGGGCTGTCCAGAGGATGTCCGCCGTCGAAAGCTCGCGGTAGAGATGCGGGAACAGGGCGCCGCCACGAGACGGCTCCCACTTCAGAGGCTCCAGCAGGTCCGCTTCAAGGGCTGCCAGCACGAGGCCGTCCTCGCCTGCGAAATGCTTGGTTGCGGTCTCCCGCACCTGCTCCGCGGTGGAGAAATGGATATAGCCATCGGCCACATCAATCGGCGCGCCGGTCGTGGTGCCGGTGGTCTCAAGCGCGGCCCATTCGTCGGCACGGAAAATCTTGTAAATCAGCATGGGGTGGGGATGCCTTGGCCCGCGCACGAGGTCAAGGTTTCACCACGTCTGCTGGACCGCTATAGGGGGATTATGTGCGGACGAATGGCCATGACCTTGCCCCATGACGCGATGGCGCAGCTGTATAAAGCGACGCCTGCCAACGATCTGCCTGCGCGCCCCAATTACAACATCTGCCCGACCGATCCGGTGGCGGTTGTGGTGGCCGGGCGCAAGCTGGTCTCGATGCGCTGGGGCTTTATTCCAAGCTGGTATAAGACACCGTCGGATGGCCCGCTGCTGATCAATGCGCGCGCTGAGACGATTGCCGAAAAGCCCGCTTTCCGGGAGGCGTGCCGCACGCGGCGGTGCCTGATCCCGGCGACGGGGTTTTACGAATGGACCAAGGATTCCGAGGGAAACCGACTGCCTTGGTATATCGCGCCTATGGATGGCCCGCTGACCTTTGCGGGTGTCTGGCAAGTCTGGGAACGTGAGGGGACGCGCCACGTGACCTGTGCGATTGTCACTACGGGGGCCAACAAGGCCATGTCGGCCATTCATCACCGGATGCCTGTCACGCTGAGCCCGCATGAATGGGCGCTCTGGCTGGGCGAAGAGGGCAAGGGCGCGGCCCGTTTGATGACGGCAGCCCCCGAGGACCGCTTTGCCTTTCACCGGGTCGATCCGGCGGTCAATTCGAACCGGGCAGAAGGGCCGGACTTGATTGCGCCGCTCTGACGGACCAATTTATGCCGCAATGGGGGCCTATAACGCGGCCCCAAGCAAAAAATGGAGTAATCGGGCAATGGGTGCAGGTGGAACGCAAGGCGGTACGGGGCAGTTTCTGATCGCGGTCGCGATGATGATCGGGGGCGGCTATCTGCTGCTGGAGAATATCGTGGTTCAGCCGGTGTTTGGCTTTGGGATGGTCGCGTTCTCTGTCGGCGGAATTGGCGTGACCACCGGGATGGTGCTGATCCCGTTCATGTTCGGCATTGGCATGATATTTTACAATGCGCGCAATTGGCTGGGCTGGTTGCTGGCAGGGGGTGCGTTGCTGGCGATGATTTTCGGCGTGATCTCGAACATCACGCTGCAATTTGCGCGGATCAGCGCGTTTGATCTGATCGTGATCCTTGTGCTGTTGGTCGGTGGGATCGGGCTTTTCCTGCGGTCGATTAAGGCGCAAGGCTAGCCCGGATCAGGCGCTTTGGGCGTCTTGATACCAACGCAGCTTGGCGCGAAACGCGTCATGCCGATCGGGAAAGAGCGTTGCGTGCTTTGACAAAAGCTCGGGCACAAGATGGACGCGCTCCAAACGTTTGGTGAGCCAGATCAGACGCTCCAACACCCAGAAACGTTGTGGCGCGAGGGCGAAGACCTCGGACAGGGCGTCGAATACACCTGCGAAATCGTCGGCCTCTTCGCAACACGCGGCCCAGGCGGCCCAGATATCAGGATCAAGCGCAAAGCGGTGCTGGTTGGGCTCCAGCAGAACCCGGAGGGCATGCCATTCCTTGAGCTTGTTCAGCATCCTCGTCGTCTCGATCAGTTCTGCATCGGACATTGGCAGTGCGGCTGCAGAGGTTAAAAGCTCCACATAGCGGGCCATGCGCATCACGCCGTCAAGCGAGAGCGCGACGGGCACCAGACCTTCGGTCAAAATGCTGGGCACAACATCGGGCGTATCGGTGTTGAAATCTGCAAAGAAGTTTCGGTAGGTGCAGCCTGAGACCAGCGCATGAGGCATGAAATCGCCCCAGCGATGCAGCGCCGATTGCAGGTTCCCAACCTCGATGCAGTGGGTGTCTGGGCTTGCAAAGAGCATGTTGGCAAAGCCCGCACCGTGATAAGACATCATGATCTCGGCATTGGCCATGATGGCCACTTGTTCCAATGGTTTGAGATGCTCGAAATAGATGGTCTGAAAGCCGTTGGGGCGAAGGGCATCAATCAGCTTATCCTCGTTGCGCATTTCGCGGTTGCGGTTGCCTTGTGCGGCGCGCGCCACCCAGAACCGTTTTGGCAAGTGGTCGGTGGGCATATCCTTGATCTTGTCCAACGCGCGAGCCCGAAGCCGGGTCAGCATCACGTCATACGAGTTCATGGCAAGAAGCGCCTGGCTGTTGCGATCTGCATCGCGTCGCCGCCAGACCCAGCCGCGCGGGGCCAGATGATCCAGCGATGGCATCATCTCTTCCGAGGATTGATGATAGAAATGACGCAAGTTGAACGCAGTCAGAACCCGGGCATAGCGTTTGGGGCTGCGGCGGAATTTGATCCGTCCCTCATATTCGGGAAAGAGCGCTTCAACCCAATCTTCAATAAAGCCGCGCACCCCCTGACTGGGCGAATGAATCAGGACATCGCCCCGAAAGTCAAGATCATCGAGCAGGCAAAGCTGGCACAGCGTTTCGGTCAGAAAGTGATAGAAGTTGAACGTGTTGCGGCAATCAATCGCGAAATCCAGGTCGCTGATCTCGCCTTCAAAGACCGGTAAGGGGGCTGTCATGCGAGGGTCTTCATGGATCGATTTGAGATAAGCGATCACATCGTCGTCGATCTGCGGATTGTCGTCCTTGTGCCGCCAGACATAGCGATTGCGCAGCCGTGTGCCCGACGCGCCGTTGAGAAACCACTTGCCACCGATTGAGGTGTAGGAGTGCGAAAACTCCACGTCATCGGCCACGACTGGGATCGTATTAAATGACACTGGAACACGGAATTTGCGCAGCCGGTCATGATTGCGGATATGGGTCGCGATCATCTCGTTGAGGTGATCATAGGCGCTGATCGGGTAGCCCACGATATTGCCCTTCGGCATCTCGCGCCAGGTCCAGTCGGGGGAATTTATGACGTAAAAACCGGGATCTACGCCCGGTGCGAAAAAAAACGCCTCGGGCGCTTTCTCAAAATCAATGCTCATTACCTGCCCGTCATCTTACCGTGACCTGTTGCTCGCCAGACTAGGGTCGAACGTGTCACGAGGCAACGGAAACAAAAACAAAAGGGCAGAATTATGAACCCTTGGCGGCGGGTGCGTCTTGACGGCCCCAAGGCGATGTCATACCTCGCTGATCGGACGAGCGGGTATGGTGAAATGGTATCATAAGAGCCTTCCAAGCTTAAGGTGCGGGTTCGATTCCCGCTACCCGCTCCAGTCAAGCCAACCGCGTCAGTGCGTCCCTTGACCCCCGACTGCGAAAGCCGACATTTTCGGCGGACCAACGAAACAGGGATGATCCGTGGCGAACAAACCAACTTCCGAGAATGAAGAGCGCGCGAGTTCCAAGAAGGTCGGTGTTCTCAAGAGCCTGCTACCATTCTTTGCGCCGTATCGCCGCTATCTGATCCTCGCGGTTTTGGCCTTGCTGCTGACCGCCGGCGTCTCGCTGGTGCTGCCGATTGCGGCGCGCCGTGTCGTGGACGGGTTTGGTGCAGGTGACGTCGAAATCCTTGATACGTATTTCCTGGGCGCCATCGGTATTGCGGCGGTTTTCGCGCTGGGCACGGCGCTGCGCTATTACATCGTCACCCGGCTGGGTGAGCGTGTGGTTGCTGATATCCGCAAGGCGGTCTTTGACCGGATGATCGGGATGAGCCCGGCTTATTACGAAAAGCTCATGACGGGGGAGGTGCTGTCGCGGATCACCACCGACACGACGTTGATCCTGACGGTCGTGTCCTCATCCGTGTCGTGGTTTTTGCGCAATATCTTGCTTTTTGTCGGTGGCCTGGCGTTGATGTTTTGGACCTCTGCCAAGCTGACGGGGCTGGTGCTGCTGATTGTACCGGTGATCATTCTGCCGATCCTCTTTCTGGGGCGCCGCCTGCGCAGCCTGAGCCGCGAGAACCAGGATTTGGTCGCCAGTTCCTCGGCCAATGCGTCGGAGGCGTTGCAGGCCGTGCAGACTGTGCAGGCCTTCACCCATGAGGCGCCCAGCCGCGCGCAGTTTGCCGAGATCACGGAAGACAGCTACCGGTCCGCCAAAAAGCGCATCTCGGTCCGCGCCTTGATCACGATGATCATCATCTTTGTGGTCTTCTCGGGTATTCTAGGTGTGCTCTGGATCGGCGCGCGAGACGTGCGCGCCGGCGTGACAACCGCAGGTGAGTTGGTGCAGTTCCTGATCTATGCAGGGATCGTTGCAAGCTCGACCGCGGCTTTGTCTGAGCTGTGGTCAGAGCTGCAACGCGCCGCCGGTGCGACGGAGCGTTTGATGGAGCTTCTGGCGGCTGTGGATTCCGTTCAGGACCCGACATCGCCGCAAGTCTTGCCGCCTGCCTCCGCGACCGAGATTGTTTTTGAGGACGTGACCTTCAGCTATCCTGCGCGCCCCGGACAGGCCGCGATGCAGGATGTGTCATTCACAGTTGCGGCAGGCGAAACGGTGGCGCTGGTCGGCCCATCGGGTGCCGGCAAATCGACCGTCATGCAATTGCTGCTGCGCTTTTTCGATCCGCAATCGGGGCGGGTCATGCTGGGCGGCATTGACCTGAAAGAGATGACCCGGACCGAGTTCCGCAAATCCATCGCGATGGTGCCGCAGGAGCCGATTATCTTCGGTGATACCGCGCGGGCCAATATCCGCTTTGGCCGCCCCGATGCCACGGATGCCGAGGTGGAGGCGGCGGCGAAAGCGGCTGCTGCGCATGAGTTTCTGACAGCTCTCCCAGAGGGCTATGACACCTTCGTTGGTGAGCGCGGCGTGATGCTGTCCGGCGGGCAAAAGCAGCGCATCGCCATCGCGCGGGCGATTCTACGCGACGCGCCCGTGCTGCTTCTGGATGAGGCGACAAGCGCGCTGGATGCCGAAAGCGAAGCGGCCGTGCAGGCCGCGGTGGAGCGGCTGTCGAAGGATCGGACGACCTTGGTGGTGGCGCATCGATTGGCGACGGTGAAAACCGCGGACCGGATCATCGTCTTTGAAGGCGGGCGCATTGTGGCGACAGGCACCCATGACGAGCTGGTGGCGCAAGGCGGGCTCTATGCGCGTCTGGCCCGATTGCAGTTTACCGAAGGGCTGGCCGCCGAATAATCCGCATCTCTTTTCGGCTCAGTCAGGTTTTCAGGTATTTGGAGACAAAAGAAGCAGGCGCGCGCGTTAACCTTAATGCGGGGTTACGTTTGGGCAGGGGCTTCTTTTGTCCTCAAATACCTCTTCCGACTTTGATCTTTTTCGCAGCGTCACGGGTTGCGCGTGCGGGTTTCAATCGTCACCTTCTTGGCAACAAGGTCCGAAAAGGGCGTCAGGGAGGAGAATTGGGATGTTCACATCACGCGAGGATTTGGACGCAATAGAAGCGGAAATTCCGTGGGCCGCGCGGGATGTGCCGGCGACGATGTATCAGTTTCTCACGGCCACTAAGGATGCGCACGGCGCGCGCCCCGCGATCACCTTTCAGCTGATGTCAGGGGCAAGTGACCCGGCTGAGACGTTGACGTGGTCGGAATTTCACGCCCGCTCTGTGCAATGTGCGAACCTCTTCCGCGCGCTGGGTGTGGGGGAGGGTGACACGGTCGCCTATATGCTCCCCAACGCGAACGAGACCGCATGCACCCTGATCGGGGGCATGATTGCGGGGATCGTGAACCCCATCAATCCGTTGCTGGAGGCCGAGCAGATCGGATCTATCCTGCGTGAGACGAACGCAAAGGTTCTGGTCACGCTTAAGGCGTTTCCCAAAACGGATGTGGCACAGAAGGCTGCCGAAGCTGTGGCGATGGCCCCGAATGTGGAACATGTGATCGAGGTTGATCTGCTGCGTTATCTGACGGGATTGAAGCGCTTCATCGTGCCGCTGATCCGGCCCAAGAACCCGGTGCGCCACAACGCCAAGGTGCATGATTTCACCAAGGCGGTGGATGCGCAGAACAAGGTGCTCGACTTTGCCGACAGTGCGGGCGACCGGGTTGCCGCGTATTTCCATACGGGCGGCACCACGGGTATGCCCAAAGTGGCGCAGCACAAGTATTCGGGCATGATCTATAATGGCTGGATCGGGCACCGCCTTCTCTTCACCGAGAAAGACGTGGTCATGTGCCCGCTGCCGCTGTTTCACGTCTTTGCATGCCATCCGATCCTGATGAGCATGATCGCCTCGGGTGGACATGTGGTTTTCCCGACGCCGCAAGGCTACCGCGGGGACGGGGTGTTCGACAATTTCTGGAAGCTGATCGAGCGGTGGCAGGTCACGTTTATGATTACTGTGCCGACTGCGATGGCCGCGCTGATGCAGCGTCCGGTGGATGCGAATGTCGACAGTCTTCAAACAGCGTTTTCAGGCTCCGCGCCGTTGCCTTTGGAACTGTTCCGGCGCTTTGAGGAGGCGACGGGCGTCAGCGTCGTGGAAGGCTACGGTCTGACGGAGGCGACGTGCCTTGTGTCCTGCAACCCGCCTTCGGGTGACAAGAAGATCGGCTCTGTCGGGTTTGCCTTCCCACATACGACTGTGAAGATTTTGCAGGATACCGCCGACGGCCCCGTGGAATGCGGCGTCGACGAGATTGGCGAGATCTGCATTGATAACCCGGGGGTCTATGAGGGCTCGACCTATACGGAGGCGGCCAAGAACAAGGACCTGTTCCACAACGAGGTGTTCCTGCGCACGGGCGATCTGGGGCGCATTGATGCGGATGGCTATATCTTCATCACGGGTCGCGCGAAGGATCTGATCATTCGTGGTGGCCATAACATCGACCCCGCCGAGATCGAGGAGGCTCTGGCCGGTCACGATGCTGTCGCCATGGCGGGCGCAATTGGCCAGCCAGATGCCTATGCGGGTGAAATACCTTGCGCCTATGTTGAGTTGGTTGCAGGGGCGACGGTCACCGAAGCTGAACTTAAGGCTCATGCCGAGACGCATGTGCACGAGCGCGCCGCCTTGCCGCGCCATATCGAGGTGCTGGACGAATTGCCAAAGACTGCCGTGGGCAAAGTCTTCAAGCCAGATTTGCGCAAACGTGCGATTTCGCGGGTCTATGATGCCGCACTTGCCGAGGCAGGCGTGAACGCCCGTGTGCGCGAGGTGGTCGAGGATAAAAAGCGCGGCTTGGTGGCGTGTCTTGAGAAAACAGGGGATGTGGATGAGGCCGCGCTGAACGAAGCGCTGGGCAATTTCACCCGGCCCTGGCAGTGGGCTGCGTAAGGGCGTCGCAGATCAACGCGTGTGCCATGGTCGGCGGGGGGTGTGCGCTCTATCTCGTTTTGTATGACACGCGCTTTCTCTTTCCTGGATGATCCGGCTGTTCCCGCTTTTGACAGTGATGCGCCGCTGGCGGTTATGGATGGCGATTGTGCGCTGTGTTCGTTCGGGGCGCGCATGATTGACCGGTTCGACCGGGACCGCGAAATCCGCATCACAACGATTGAGACCGATCTGGGCGGCGCGCTGCTGGCGCATTACGGGCTTCAGGTGACGTCGCCGGAAAGCTGGCTCTTCATCGAAGACGGCGTGGCGTATCAGGGTTTTGATGCAGCGATGCGCATCGGATGGCGCATAGGCGGTGTTGCGCATGGTTTGCGCGTTTTGGCGCTTTTGCCGAGGCCCGTGCGGGATGCGCTTTACAGCTGGGTCGCGCGCAACCGCTACCGCATGTTTGGCCGCCAGCGGATGTGCGATGTGCCGAGCGAAAGCCTGCGGGCGCGGTTGATCGGATGACACCGCTTTTCGCGCAGGTTCTGGGGGCTTCCTATGTCACCCTGCCAGAGCGGGTGCGGGCCGCACATGATCTGCGCGATGAACATCGCTATCAGGGCTATGCCCGGATCACGCGCGGAACACGGCCCGTCGCACGGATGATCGCGTGGCTGTTTCGATTTCCCAAAGCCAATGACAATGCGCCTGTTCAAGTGACTATGCGCCGGGTCGGCGAGACCGAACAGTGGGAGCGGATCTTCGATGGGGCCGCGTTCCGCTCGCAGCTGCGCATCAAGGATGGCCTGATGACAGAGCGTTTTGGCTGGATCACCTTTCGGCTGGGTCTGTTTATCCGCAAAGATGCGCTACACTTCCCGGTGACCGGCGCAAAGCTGGGATGGCTGCCGTTGCCGGCGGCGTTCTTGCCCCGCTCCATCGCGCTGGAAACAGAGCGTGAGGGGCGCTTTGTCTTCGATGTGCGGATCGAGGCGCCGGTGACCGGGGCGCTGATCGTGCATTATCAGGGTTGGCTTGAACCCGTGGGGTGAAGACTTTTCTGAAAAGTCTTGGTAAAAGTTTTCTGAAAACTTTTGGGTCGCGCGATGGGGGGAGGATGGTGCTGTGAGAGAGGATTGAACTCTCGTCTCAGAGGCTTGGCGCAGCCAAACGCGACAGTCGAGACCGAACGCTAGCCGAGGTCGCGACAGCAAAGCGGGAAGAGGAAGGGATGGTGCTGTGAGAGAGGATTGAACTCTCGACCTCACCCTTACCAAGGGTGTGCTCTACCACTGAGCTACCACAGCGCCGTGGGCGGCTGATTAGCGCCTTCGTGCAATTGGTGCAAGCGCAATCTGGACCCTGATTGAGCCTTGCGATAAAGACCCTTCATGGAGCGGAAATCCGACAAACCGACACCTGCAAAGCCCGCTGAAACCCGTGAAGACAGGCTCAAAGCGGCGCTCAAGGCGAATATGGGGCGGCGCAAGGCGCAGGCGCGGGCCAGAGCGATGTCGGACAAGGGCAAGACAGGCGAAAAGGGCAGCTAGATGGATTCGATTGTGGTGACGGGGAATGGCCCGCTGAACGGGGATATCCCCATCGCGGGGGCCAAAAACGCCTGTCTGACCCTGATGCCGGCCACGTTGCTCAGTGAAGAGCCGCTGACGCTGACCAACGCGCCGCGGCTAAGCGATATCAAGACAATGACGGCTTTGTTGCAGTCTCTGGGGGCGGAAGTGACGTCGATGCAGGGCGGGCAGGTTCTGGCAATGTCCTCGCACGACATCGACAATCACACAGCCGATTATGACATCGTGCGCAAGATGCGTGCGTCGATCCTTGTGCTGGGGCCGATGTTGGCGCGGGATGGGCATGCGATTGTATCGCTGCCCGGTGGTTGCGCGATTGGCGCGCGGCCCGTGGATTTGCACCTGAAAGCGCTGGAGGCGATGGGGGCGGAGCTTGAGCTCAAAGACGGCTATGTGCATGCCAAGGCGCAAGGCGGTCTGAAAGGCGGCGTCGTGGAGTTTCCCTTTGTCACCGTAGGGGCAACCGAAAATGCGCTGATGGCCGCGACGTTGGCCAAGGGCACGACCGTGCTGAAAAACGCAGCGCGCGAGCCTGAGATCGTCGATCTGGCCCAATGCCTGCGCAAGATGGGCGCGCAGATCGAGGGCGAGGGGACCTCCGAGATCACCATTCAGGGCGTCGACCGTCTGCACGGCGCGACCCATCCGGTGGTGACTGACCGGATCGAGCTTGGCACCTACATGCTGGCCCCAGCCATTTGTGGGGGCGAGGTCACCTGTCTGGGCGGCAAGATCGACCTGCTGGGCGCGTTTTGCGAGAAGCTGGACGCAGCAGGCATTTCGGTTGAGGAAACGCCGAAGGGCCTGAAAGTGTCCCAAAAGAACGGGCGGGTGCGGGCCGTGGACGTCACGACCGAGCCGTTCCCGGGCTTTCCGACCGATCTTCAGGCCCAGATCATGGCGCTTCTTTGCACCGCTGATGGTACCAGCGTGTTGGAAGAAAAGATCTTCGAGAACCGCTTCATGCACGCACCCGAACTGATCCGCATGGGCGCACAGATCGACGTCCAAGGCGGCACCGCGACGGTGACGGGCGTGGACCGGCTCAAAGGCGCGCCGGTGATGGCGACAGACCTGCGCGCCTCCGTCTCGCTGATCCTTGCGGGGCTCGCCGCAGAAGGAGAGACGGTCGTGAACCGCGTCTACCATCTCGATCGCGGCTATGAGCGGGTCGAGGAAAAGCTAGGGGCCTGCGGGGCCAAAATCGAACGGATCAAAGGCCAATGACCCAAGACGCGACATTTGAAGAAGGGGGCGAACGCCCCCTGCGCCTGATGGCGGTCGATGCGGAAGATCTGCAGGTTGTCTCCTCGCTGGTGCAGGACGCTGTCTTTCCGGCGTCGGAAATCCAGTGGCGCGCTGCTGAGCGCCGTTTTGCGATCCTGCTCAACCGCTTTCGCTGGGAGGATGTTCCGCAGGCCGAACGACGTGGGCGCGACTTTGAGCGCGTGCAGGCGGTGCTGTTGATTGGCGATGTCGTAAAAGTCCAAAGTCAGGGCATTATCAAAGGCGATGCAGACACGATCCTATCGGTTTTGTCGCTATCTTTCACACCGTCCGAGGATGGCATGGGCCGGCTTGAGTTGACCCTTGCGGGTGACGGGGCCATCGCGCTGGAGGTGGAAAGCCTTGATGTGCTCTTGAAAGATGTCACGCGGCCTTACGTGGCCCCCTCAAAGAAAGCGCCGGATCATTCCGACGCGTAAAGACTGAATATTCGGAGGGGCCATGCCCGTATTTCTCAACAGCTCGGACGCTGATTTCGAGACATCCTTTGCCGCGCTGCTGACGGCCAAGCGCGAAGACAGCCCCGATGTCGATGACACCGTTGCGGCGATCATCGCGGATGTGCGCGCGCGGGGCGATGCGGCGGTTTTGGAGCTGACAGCGAAGTTTGATCGGTTGGAGCTGACGGCCCCGCAGATCGCGTTTTCGGCGGAAGAGATTGACGCCGAATGCGCGAAGGTCGATCCGCAGGACCGCGCCGCATTGGAATTGGCGGCAGAGCGGATCCGCGCCTATCACGAACGCCAAAAGCCCAGCGATGAAAGCTGGGTTGATGACACGGGCGCAACCTTGGGGTGGCGGTGGACGCCCGTTTCTGCTGCTGGGCTCTATGTGCCGGGCGGGCTGGCGAGCTATCCGTCTTCGGTCTTGATGAACGCAATCCCGGCGAAAGTGGCGGGCGTGGGCCGCTTGGCGATTTGCGTGCCGACGCCGGATGACGTGGTCAATCCGCTGGTTCTGATGGCCGCAAAGATTGCAGGCGTGGATGAGATCTACCGCATCGGTGGTGCGCAAGCTGTGGCCGCGTTGGCTTACGGCACCAAGACGATCCCGCCGGTGGACAAGATCACCGGGCCTGGGAATGCGTTTGTTGCGGCTGCCAAGCGTCGGGTTTTTGGCAAGGTCGGTATCGACATGATCGCCGGGCCTTCGGAGATCCTTGTGATCGCCGACAAGCACAATGATCCCGACTGGATCGCGACTGACCTACTGTCTCAGGCCGAGCATGACGAAAGCGCGCAGTCGCTGCTGATTACGGATGATGCGACGTTCGGGCAGGCGGTTGCGGCCTCTGTCGAGGCGCAGCTCCAAACCTTGGAGCGGCGCGCCATCGCTGGCCCCAGCTGGCGCGATTATGGTGCGGTGATTGTGGTCCGTGATCTGGACGAAGCGGCTACGCTGTCAGATCGCATCGCGCCCGAACATCTTGAGCTTTGCGTCGAAGACCCCGATGCGCTCAGCGCCAAGATCACCCACGCCGGTGCGATCTTCCTCGGTGCTTGGACGCCGGAGGCCATTGGCGATTACATCGGTGGGCCAAACCATGTGTTGCCCACGGCCCGATCCGCACGGTTCTCCAGTGGGTTATCGGTGCTTGATTTCATGAAGCGCACGACCTTGGCGAAAATGACCCCTGCGTCCCTGCGTGCCATTGGACCTGCGGCGGAACGTCTGGCACAGTCGGAAAGCCTTGAGGCGCATGGGCTCTCCGTGCGGGCCCGCCTTGATCGTTTGAACGAAAGCTGATGCCATGACCCGTATCGCCCATATCGAACTGGATGACGGCAACCTGCCGCCGCCCACGCCCGAGATCGAGCAAGAGCGCAAGGTCGCGATGTTTGATCTGCTGGAAGACAATTCTTTCAAGCTGCCCAGCCGAGATGATCGCGCGGTCCCAGATGGGCCGTATCATGTGGGCCTCTCGATCCGGGAGAAGCGTCTGGTCTTTGACGTGACCACGGAAGGCCATGAAAAGGCGGCGGAATTTCATCTGTCCCTCGGGCCGTTCCGACAGGTGGTAAAGGACTATTTCGCGATCTGCGAAAGCTATTTCGAGGCTGTGAAGACCATGCCCCCCAGCCAGATCGAAACGATTGATATGGCCCGGCGCGGTATTCACAACGAAGGCGCGCGGGTGCTGCAAGAGCGGCTGGACGGCAAGGCGGAGATCGATATCGACACGGCGCGCCGCCTCTTCACCCTGATTTGCGTTCTGCATTTCGGAGCCTGAGCGACTTGTCCGACAGCCTTCCCCAATCGGTGCTGTTTTGCTGCGATCACAACGCGGTGCGCTCGCCCATGGCTGAAGGCATGATGAAGAAGTTCTATGGCCACACGACCTATGTCCAATCCGCCGGTGTGCGCGGCGAGATGGAGATTGACGGCTTTTCCGTCGCCGTCTGTGACGAGCTGGGGATTGAGCTTTCGCGCCACCGGACACGCTCTTTCGACGAGATGGAGGAGTGGGGCGATGATCTGTCGTCCTTTGATCTGATCATCGCATTGTCCCCCGCCAGCCAACGCCGCGCGTTGGAACTGACCCGGCTTTACCATCTGGACGTGCAATATTGGCCGATCCTCGATCCGACAGGTCTCGGCGAAACCCGCGAGGCGAAACTGGAGGCCTACCGGCAGGCGCGCGACCAGATCAAGGGCCACATTCTAGGGAAATGGGGTCCTGCGGCCCAGGAATAGTGCGTTTGCCGCCGCGTATCCTCACGATTTGACTTGAAAAAGGGCGGCTCCCACCGCATTTAGTGCGGCGTCGGCCCCGGTTGCGGGGCTTTTTATGAAGGAGAGACCATGGCCAAGGAAGAACTGCTCGAATTTCCCGGTGTCGTTAAGGAACTCCTGCCTAATGCGACGTTTCGGGTCGAGCTGGAAAACGGCCATGAGATCATCGCACATACGGCAGGCAAGATGCGCAAGAACCGCATCCGTGTTCTGGCAGGCGACAAAGTCCAAGTTGAGATGACGCCTTACGATCTGACCAAGGGTCGGATTAACTATCGCTTCAAATAAGCCCATGCGCTTGGTTCTCGGCTCTGGCAGCCCGCGCCGGTTGGAATTGCTGGCGCAGCTTGGGCTGGTGCCCGATGACGTGCGCGCCCCTGATATCAACGAAGATCCTATGAAGGCCGAGCTGCCGCGCCCTTATTGCGCGCGGATGGCGCGAGAAAAAGCGCAAGCTGTGAAAGCTGCCGCCGATGAGGTCGTGCTGTGCGCCGATACGACGGTCGCTTTGGGGCGGCGCATTCTGGGAAAACCGCGGGATGCGGGCGAGGCCGCTGAGTTTCTGACGTTGCTCGGTGGGCGACGCCATCGCGTGATTACGGCGATTGCGGTGAAGGCGGGGGGGCAAGTGTGGGAGCGGGATGTCGTCTCTGCCGTGAAGATGAAGCGCCTCAGCGATGTGGAACTCAACAGCTATCTGCGAAGTGGTGACTGGCAAGGCAAGGCGGGTGGCTATGCGATCCAGGGGCCTGCCGGGGCGTTTATCCCGTGGATTTCGGGCTCCTACAGCGCGATCATGGGGCTACCTGTTGCCGAGACCGCGCAGTTGCTGACCGCCGCTGGTTACCCCGTTTACGGAACGCGCCGATGAAGGGCCGTCTGATCGCGTTGGATCATCTTGGCGACCGGGAGGCCGCGGCGCTGATGGTCGATGGTAAGCTGGATGATCTGATTGTTGCGCAAGCCGCAGGGCCGATCCCTGGCTCCATCTACCGCGCCGAGGTGGGGCGGCAGATGAAAGGCCAAGGCGGCGTGATCGTGTCGCTGGCGGGCGGCCTGAAAGGCTTTTTGCGCGGCGTCAAAGGGGCCGCACCGGGCGACCGTCTTCTGGTGCAGGTCACCGGTCATGCCGAGGCAGGCAAAGCCACACCTGTCACCCCGAAACTGCTGTTCAAAAGCCGCTATGCAATCGTCACGCCTGACGCGCCCGGCATCAATATCAGCCGCAGTATCCGGGATGAGGATATCCGCGACGCGCTGCTGCTGACCGCCCATGAGGTGATGGGTGAGAGGGGCTATGGGCTGATCGTCCGCTCCTCCGCCGCAGGGGCCGAGGCCGAGGCGATTGCCGAAGATATTGAGGCGATGCGCGCGCTGGCCGAAGACGTCTTGTCCAAGTCAGATGGCGAGCCAGCGCTGATCCACGAAGGCGACGGCCCGCATCTGATCGCATGGCGCGAATGGACGGCACCTGCGCAGGTCGAAACCGGGGCAGGTTGCTTTGAAGAGCTTGATATCCTGGATCAAATCGATGCGCTTGCCCGCGCACATGTGGGCTTGTCCGGCGGTGCAACGATGTTTGTTGAGCCCACGCGTGCGCTTGTGGCCGTCGATGTGAACACCGGCGGCGACACCTCCCCCGCGGCCGGTCTGAAAGCGAACATCGCCGCAGCCAAAGCACTGCCCGCGCAGCTTCGACTGCGTGGTTTGGGGGGGCAAATCACGATGGATCTTGCCCCCATGACCAAACGCGACCGCAAACCGTTCGAGGTGGCCCTCCGCGCGGCTTTCAAAGCCGATCCGGTGGATACCACCCTTGTCGGCTGGACCCCGCTGGGCCATTTTGAACTGCAACGCAAACGCGAACGTGTTCCGCTTAGCGAGGTTCTGACATGAGTTGCCCGATCTGTGAAAAAGAGCCCGATCAGAAGTATCGCCCTTTCTGTTCCAAACGCTGCGCCGATCTGGATTTGGCCAAGTGGTTGTCTGGCAGCTACGCGATCCCGTCCGAGGATCCCGAAGACCTTGAAGACGCCGCGCGTGAGGTCGAAAGCACCCCGAAGCGCCCACACTGAAATTGCCGCGATTTCCCACTGGACACCCCCGAACCGCTGCCCTAAAACGCGCAAACCCGAAGGTGAAAACCTTCCCCGGTGCCTGGGTAGC
>JBCBAC010000025.1:0-24705 GCA_038532735.1 Pseudomonadota bacterium | reverse complement strand
AAGCTGCACTTCTGGATGATGTTCATCGGCGCAAACCTGACCTTCTTCCCCCAGCACTTCCTGGGCCGTCAGGGCATGCCCCGTCGCTACATCGACTACCCGGAGGCGTTTGCCTACTGGAACTATGTCTCGTCGATCGGTGCCTTCCTGTCCTTCGCATCGTTCCTGTTCTTCATCGGCATTATCGCCTACACCCTGCTTGCAGGCCGCCGCGTGACCGAGAACAACTACTGGAACGAATATGCTGACACGCTGGAGTGGACGCTGCCCTCGCCCCCGCCCGAACACACGTTCGAGCAACTTCCCAAGCAGGAAGACTGGGACAAGCAGCACGCACACTGATGCCGGTTGAATGGCTCATAAAACCAGAAACGGCCTCGGAGATTTCCGGGGCCGCTTCATTTGAAGCGGGCGATGCACCGCTGGCAGAGGCGCATCTGTGGCCCTATCGTTCCCTGCCGCGCCGTGGTTTTGTTTTGTTCATTGCCATCACGGTCGCGCTCATCTCCGTTCCGCTGATCTCGGTCCTTGGCACCCCGGTGCTCTGGGGTGTCCTGCCCTTCCTCGCCGTCACCGTAGGCGGCGTCTGGTGGGCGATTGAGCGCAGCTACAAAGACGGCGCAATCGTTGAAGAACTTCGCGTCTGGTCCGACCACATCGCCCTTGTGCGCCACAACCCCCGCAAAGCCATGCAGGAATGGAGCGCCAACGCCTATTGGGCCGATGTGCAGATGCACGAAACCAAAGGCCCTGTGCCTCATTACATCACCCTGCGCGGCAATGACCGCGAGGTCGAAATCGGCGCGTTCCTGTCAGAGGAAGAACGCAAAACGCTTTACCGCGATTTACTGGCCAGTCTGCGCGTGGCGCGGAAGGTGACCACCTGATCCGAGTGCAGAAGCACACATAATTTGCCTGAAACCGCGATTGCTGTAACACTTCACCGGAGTGAGGCGATAAAAGGCGCAGGATGTCCCAGATCGAAACCGATGAGGCTCTGGCCACAATCGCCTCTGCGGTAAACGAGAACCACGACGGTCTCGCCGCCTTTACTGACAAGCTCAAACAAACAGGCGAACTGCCGAGCTTCTGGTGGGATGATCACCCAATTTGGGTCCGTCCAGCCCCTCCGCTTAGCCCCTGGCCCCTCGACCTACTTGACGGCGACAGCTTCGCCCTCATCAGCCCACAGGGCGATCACCAATACAAACTCCTTGGCCCCACCCTGCGGCAGGCCTGTGATGACGGTCTGGCCCCATCCCTAACCGTCGCTGAGTTTACCCTGTTCTGCGACCTCGCCGCAGGCCTTTCGACAGAAGCCAGCGCCGCCCGAGCCAGCATCGCGCGCAGCACCCGGCGCAAACAATTGCAAACCTTATTCCGCAAACTGAATGTCAGCAGTCAGGCCGAGCTTGTGAGCCTCGCAAACCGCGTTCTGGGACAACTTGCGGCGCAACTGGACGCACAATTCAAACTGCACCAGTCCGATTGGGGTGCATATCGCAGCTATCTGCCCTCGGGCGTTCGCTGCGGTCGCATCGAAGGGGATCATGACCGCTCGGTGCGCTATCTGGAGGTTGGCCCGCCATCAGGCAAGCCTGTCATCGTTCTGCATCCGATGCTGTTTCCACATATTGAACCGGCCGATATCGCCCAGCTTGCGCAATTAAACTTGCGAACCATCTGGCCCATCCGCACTGGCTGCCTTGAAGCGCAGCGCGTCACATCCCGCGATTGGTCCACCCATTGCGCGCAGACTGTGTCCGACCTGCGCACCATCCACAGCATGTGTTCCGACGCCCCTGTGCCCCTTGTCGCGCTCGTCTCCTCTGGCGCCTACGCCACCCGGTTTGCCCTTAAGCATCCCGACTGCGTTGCGCGGATTGACTACGTCTCCACCTGCTTCTCCGCGGGTAAAAGCAAATCGCGCGACGTTTATTTCGGTGACTTTCTTTTGCGCAGCTTGCGCCGGAACGGACGCATGGCACTGGTTGCGATGCAGCACCTTGCCGGAGCAGCCTTTAAACAAGACCGGCTTGAGCCAACCATGCGCCGGATCTTTCGCGGAAGCCCTGCAGATCAGGCGTTAATAGCGGAGGATTTTCGATCGCCGGAGCGGGCGGCCCGCACGACCTTCGCACTTAAGCATTCGGTTGAATCGATGCGTCAGGATTACTTTGCACAGCTCCATTTCAACTGGGCATCTGCGCGCCAGCTCAGCGTGCCCCTGCAATTTTGGCATGGCGCTGAAGACACCGTTCATGATCCTGCAGACCTGAAGGCTTTGGCTCAGAGCATCTGCGATCAAGACCCACAAATCCTGCCGCAGATGGGCCACCTGACCCAAGGCACTGCCCTCCGCACCATCTTCAGACAGCTTGCAGCGGCCTACCTCAAATGAGGTAAAGCGACGGAATTCACTCTTTCTCATCAGATCTTTACCCCACAGGCTGCGCTATGTTCTGCGCAGACAGCGCAGGGATGACGAAAAGGGGTAACTGATATGAAAACCGTCTACATCGCCGCGCTCGCAGTTTCACTCGCGGCCTGCAATACCGCACCCAATGCACCTGTCGAGGACAGCATGTCCTTTGCGCCGATCACAGACACAGCCACCTTCAACAAACAGATTGCGGACCGCCGCCTCGAATTTCCCGATAATCCAGAGATTTGGTTCGAACTCAAATCGAACGGCACGATGACGGGTGAGCTCAAAGGCGGAACGGTGACCGGGACATGGGAATTCAGCGATGGCTTCTGGTGCCGTGAGTTTAAAGCGGGCGGGACGGCACGTCCGCGTGATTGCCAGACGGTCGAACGCGCTGGCAATCAGGTGCGCTTCACCCGAAACCGCGGGGCGGGTGATGCGGGCGTCTATCTGATGAAGTAACCATTTCAGAGCCCCGGACATGTTCCGGGGCTCACACATTCCCGACATCCCGCATATGCTGCAAAGCCAAATCTGGCCTTTGAATGCGGACCCACCGCCTCCACCAGTTGAAAACGCAAGTATCACGCTACCTCTTTCGACAAAGGAAGAAACGGGTAACGATCATCAAACCTCTTACGACATCACCCTGGCGCTCCTGGCCATATCTGGCCTTGGTCGGACTTGCGATTTGGCTCTTCTCCGCGTTCGCGGCGACAGCCCATGTCCGTTGGTTTGTCGATAGCGGCGTCACGGTCGAAAACTTCGAAGCCTACAACCTGACAGATCCCGAAGTACTCATATGGATCGCGATCTCAGTAATCATTGTCGGCTCGTCTGTCTTCCTCGACACGGTTTTGCCCACAGTGCGCATTGTCGACAGCAAGACCCGGCATGACTTTATCGAGCTTTTGCGCATTTTCACCGGCATGTCGCTGCTTCTGACCGCCTATGAAGGCGCAATCGTGGCCCCGCATCTTACAGCCTATGGCAGCTTCGGAACCGTCCTGATCACCCTCCAAGTCGTGATCGGCATTCTGCTGATGGCCAATCGCTTCATCCGCCACGCCGCGATCTTCATGGTCTTTCTGCAACTGGGTCTCGCCATTCAGTTCGGTATTCTGTCGGCCATGGAGTATCTGATCGTCATCGGCATCGCGATCTTCCTGCTCATCAACGATCTGCCCACGGAAGAACTGCGCGCGCGCTTCAAACCCTATTCGGTGGCACTCCTGCGCATCTTCACGGGCATTTCGCTCATCACGCTGGGCTTCTCGGAAAAGCTCTTTGGCGCGGTCATGGCCGAGAGCTTTCTCGCCGCTTATCAGTGGAATTTCGTCGCCGCGCTCGGGTTCGAGTTCTTCACCGACCGCCTCTTTGTACTCTCCGCCGGCTTCACCGAGGTCATCTTCGGCGTCATCCTCGTACTGGGCACAACAACCCGCCTAAACGTCATCGCGCTTTCCATCGTACTCTTCGCCTCCAACGTCCTCTTCATCATCGAAGGCAATAACGAGGCCGCCTTGGTCGAATTTGTCGGCCACATGCCGGTGATCGGCGTTGCGCTGATCCTGATCCTTCTGGGCTACGGGCAGCGCTTGAAAATCACGAACCTGTTGCCAAGCCGACAGGTCAATTCCAACGTCAAAACGATCCGGGTGCCCAAAGATGCGTAACATCTCGCTCCGCTTTCCCTATCTGATCTATCTCAGCATCGCCTCGATCCTCGTAGGCGTCCTCATCGCGCCCGCCTTCCGAGATTTGCCCGATCTGCAGACCCCCACCTTCGAGATGACCGAAGACATGCGCGAACATGAGATGATGCATGGCAGCATAGAGGTCGACGCCGACACCGCGCCCGAGGTTGACATCACCGTCACCAAAGACCCGATGGATGGCTGGAACCTGCGCGTTGAGACGACGGATTTCACCTTCACCCCTGACACGGTCAACAGCGAGAATGTCGCCAATACCGGCCACGCTCATCTCTACCTGAACGAGGTGAAAGTCACGCGCCTCTACGGGCCCGATTTCCACATCCCCGATCTGCCAGAGGGCGAATATGAAGTGACGGTCAGCCTCAGCAGCAACGACCATTCCTACTATCTGGTGAATGGCGAGCGCATCTCCGCTAGCACCACGATCACGCAAGGGGCCGACGCTGGCTCATAGAGCCACACTCTCGACACGCACGCAGCCTGCACCTAGAACGCGTCCAACGCAGCTTCGCAAGGTCGCCCTTCATGGCCCAAACCCCCGCCACGCCCAAAACCCGCCGCTGGGCACTCTCGCTTTGGGCTCGCCTGATTGGCCCTGAATGGCTGGCGGAAACCGCAGACCTCCAAGCCTCCGAACGCGCGGCGCTGACCTTGCGCCGCCAAGGCACCCCGAACGCGCCGCAAGACCCAACGCTGACGTTCCTCATCCCCCTCGTGGGCAAGCATCACGTCAACGATTGGGCCGGGGTCAGTCAGCGGCTCGCCGCGACGCTCACCAGCTTCACTCGGCAAGACACGCAAAACTGGCGCGCGCTTATCTGTGGGCAAAATACCCCCGACCTGCCCGCGGCGCTCGCAAAAGACCCACGCATCACGTTCCTTCCCTTCACCATGCCCATCGAGGGGAACGATAAATGGGCCAAGCTGCGCCACCTCTGCGACGCGCTCCCCGAACACACTCAGCAAGATGGCTACGTGATGCCCTTTGACGCTGACGATCTGCTCGCCCCCGGCCAAATCACGGCAATACTGAACAGCGGCTCTATCGGAGGCAGCCTCATCTCTCTCGGCTATGTCGCCGATCAGCAAAACGATCGCATTGCCCTCGCCGGTCCCCCGACGCTCGCCAAACTCCGCCGCAAACCCTTCTGGAAGCTCTGCGGCTCCTGCGCCGCCCTCCGCTACCGTCCAGAAGACGGCCCCAGATTCCTCGCTGAACTCACCCAGCACGAGCACCGGATGTTTCCCTACCTTGCGGCCCTCGCTGGTCGCCCGCTCACACCGCTCGCGCAGCCCGCAGCACTCTATGTGCTGAACCACGGCGACAATTTCGGCGCACGCCGGGGTCGCGTCTCCTCAAAGACCCGCTTCACCCAACGCTACGCCATCACCGACCCAGACCAGATCGCCAACATTCGCACCGCTTTCGCTTTTGAAAAAATATCCCCGCCGGAGGCATAAGAGTTTTTAAAAAAAACTCTTCGTAAAACTCTTGAAAAGAGTTTTCCCCCCTAGCCCAGCCGATCCTTCACCATCGGACCCACAGCGCCAAAATCCATCTGGCCCGTGTATTTGCCCTTCAGCACGCCCATCACCTTGCCCATATCGCGGATGCTCTCGGCCCCGGTATCTGCAATCGCCGCATCCACCGCCTTCAAGGCCTCGTCGTCCGACAACTGACGCGGCAGGAACTCCTCGATGAACACGATCTCCTCGCGCTCTTTCTCAGCCAACTCCAGCCGCCCGCCCTCTTCATAGGCGCGCGCGCTTTCCTGTCGCTGCTTGACCATCTTGCCGAGAATCCCCAGCACATCCGCGTCCGAGACGCCGTCCTCGTTGCCTTCACCGCGCGCCGCGATATCGCGGTCCTTGATGGCGGCATTGATCAGACGCAGGGTCGACAGACGCCCTACCTCCTTGTTTCGCATCGCTTCTTTCACACTTGCGGAAATCCGGCTGCGTAAATCCATCTTTGATCCCATCCCAACGGTTCAAGAGCCTTAACACATAGGCGCAACCGTCCTTGGGTTCAATCCATTCCTCGGCCAGGGTCCAAGCCCTTGTTTTCAAGGGCCGAAGCCCCCTTGACCCGGCAGCCCGCAGCCAATATCACCCCGATAATTTGCGCTCCGGAGACTGCCATGCCCGCCAAACCCACCGCCTGCCTCGCTCTCGCTGATGGAACGCTTTTTTACGGTATGGGCTTCGGCGCCATTGGTCAGACAGAGGCCGAGTTGTGCTTCAACACCGCCATGACCGGTTATCAGGAGATCATGACCGACCCCTCTTATGCGGGCCAGATCGTGACCTTCACCTTCCCGCATATCGGCAATGTTGGCGTAAACCCGGATGACGACGAAACCGCCGACCCTGTGGCTGCGGGTATGGTCGTGAAATGGGACCCGACGGAGCCCTCCAACTGGCGCGCTGCCGAGCCCATGGTCGATTGGCTGACCCGGCGCGGGCGCATCGGCATTGGCGGCGTCGACACACGGCGGCTCACCCGCGCCATCCGCCAGCAAGGCGCGCCGCATGTGGCGTTGGCCCATGATCCCGAAGGCAATTTCGATATTGAGGCGCTGGTCAAAGCCGCGCGCGCCTTTTCGGGCCTTGAAGGCCTTGATCTGGCCAAAGATGTGACCTGCGCGCAATCCTACAAATGGGACGAAATGCGGTGGGCCTGGCCCGACGGCTTCCCCAAGCGGGAGGGCAAAGGCCACAAGGTCGTCGCGATTGATTACGGTGCCAAACGCAACATCCTGCGTTGCCTTGCCTCCGCCGGATGTGAGGTGACAGTGCTGCCCGCCACGGCCACAGCAGAAGACGTGATGGCCCAGAACCCGGACGGGCTGTTCCTGTCAAACGGCCCCGGCGATCCGGCAGCAACCGGCGTCTATGCGGTGCCAATGATCCGCGAAGTCCTCGACAAAACCGACATGCCGGTTTTCGGAATTTGTCTAGGGCATCAGATGCTTGCCCTCGCCCTTGGCGCCAAGACGATCAAGATGAACCACGGCCACCACGGCGCGAACCACCCCGTGAAAGATCAAGAGACCGGCAAAGTTGAAATCACGTCGATGAACCACGGCTTCACTGTCGACAGCCAGACCCTGCCCGCCAATGTGAAAGAGACCCATATCTCGCTCTTTGACGGCTCCAATTGCGGTATCCGCGTGACAGATCGCCCAGTCTTTTCCGTGCAATACCACCCCGAAGCCAGCCCCGGCCCGCAAGACAGCTTTTACCTGTTCGAGCGTTTCGCCGACGCCATGAGCAACAGAGGCTAAGTCCCGCGCCCCAGATCTGATCCGGGGCCGCGCCGTGTAGCCCTCAAAAATTTACCCACTGTTAACCTTCACTTAACCGCCCGTTAACCGTCCCGCGCTACCCCTGAGATCGGTAGCGAAAGGAAACAGTGTGGCCCCGCCCCGCCCGGCTCTCAGGCTCGTCCCGACACCGCCCCCCGCGGTTCCAAGCCGTGCACCCGTGCACCGCTCTCTGGGGACGTTGCTACTGGAACGGGGGGAGATTACGCCACAAGACCTCTTTCACGCCCGCGCCCTCCAACGCCGCCAGGATGTGCCGCTATGGCACATCTTGCGCGCGCGCGGCATGGTCACACCTGCTGCCCTGCAAGCCGCGCGGGAAGCGATCCACGGCACGCGCACGGTCCCCGCCGAAGATCTGCACCCCTGCCCCCAAGCCATTGCGATGATCGGCCCTGCGCGCTGCCTCAAGCTCGGACTGCTGCCGGTCCTCGATCTTGATCACAAGCTCTGGCTCGCCACCGACCGCGCCGAAGCGATGGAGCGTACGCGCCGCCATCTGCCCAAGGCCCTCGCGGACCTGCCAATCGTGTTAGCCGATGAGGACGCGCTGCAGAACGTGCTCGCCGTGCACGAGGTCACTACGTTGACCCAGCAAGCCGAAACCCGCGTCCGGGCCGAGGAAAGCTGCCGCGTCTGGCAAGCGCGCTATCCGCTTCTCAAGATCACCGCTGGCCTGCTTTTTCTGGCTGCCCTGTTTACCCTCGCCCCCCTGCTCAGCTTCGGTGCCCTTGTCACCGTCGCATTGATCACGCTCGTCGCCAATATCGCGCTGAAACTGGCCGCTGGCGTCATCGCACTGCGCAAACAGGCCGACCCACCGCCCGCCGATCCCGTCCCGCCCCACGCGGTGCCGATGCAGCTTCCGGTCATCTCAATCCTCGTGCCGCTCTTCGAGGAGGCAGAGATCGCGACCCGTCTCGTTCAGCGTCTAGAGCGGCTGGAATACCCCCGCGAATGCCTCGATATTTGCCTGATTGTCGAGGAAGACGACGCCTGCACGCGTGCCACGTTAACCAAAACGAAACTGCCCAAGTGGATGCGCGTCATTCAGGTTCCCCCTGGCGCCGTCAAAACCAAACCGCGCGCGCTGAACTACGCGATGGATTTCGCACGCGGCTCCATCATCGGGGTATTTGACGCCGAAGACGCGCCCGCCCCCCGCGCCATGATCACCGTGGCCCGCGCCTTCCACGACCGCGGACCCGAAGTCGCCTGCCTGCAAGGCCGGCTCGATTTCTACAACTCGCGCTCAAACTGGATGTCGCGCTGCTTCACCATCGAATACGCCACATGGTTTGGCGTGATCCTCCCCGGCCTTGCAAAGCTGGGCTGCGCCATCCCGCTAGGGGGCACGACACTCTTTTTTCGCCGCACCGCCCTTGAGGAACTTGGCGGATGGGACGCTCATAACGTGACCGAGGACGCCGATCTGGGCATGCGCCTGGCTCGCTACGGCTACCGCACCGACCTTGTCGACACCGTCACCGAGGAAGAAGCGAACTGCCGCCCCTGGCCCTGGGTCAAGCAGCGCTCCCGCTGGATCAAAGGCTATGCGGCGACCTATGCCGTGCATATGCGCGAGCCTCGCCAGCTCTGGCAGGACCTCGGCGCGCGCAAATTCTGGGGCTTTCAACTGCTGTTTCTGGGCAGTCTGATCCAAGCCGCCCTTTCCCCCGTTTTGTGGAGCTTCTGGCTCATGCTCTTCGGCCTTTGGCACCCGCTGAGCCCGGTGATGCCGTTCCCGGCCCTTATCGCGCTGCAGATCGTCTTTGCGCTCTCCGGCCTCGCAACCATCGCTGTGTCGCTGATCGGGGTCAGATCGCGCAAACACCGCCATCTGCGCGGCTGGGTCCTCACCCTGCCGCTCTACTTCCCGCTCGCGACGGCGGCCGCCTACAAAGGCCTGTGGGAGCTGATCCAAAAGCCGTTCTATTGGGATAAAACCGATCACGGCGTGTTCGAGGATGATGCCGCAATCCAGCCCGTCAACGGGCAGACACCTCAGCTTCCACTTCCGAAAGCGCCTACTCCGCCGCTTCCACTTCGCCCGCGTCCAGCTTCAGACGCACTTCAAACGCAACCGAGATGTGATCACGAAGCGCCGTGAAGGCCGCATCCCCGTCCCGCGCTTCAATGGCGGAGACGATCCGGTCATGCTCTGCAATCGTGCTCTCCCCACGCCCCTCTGCCGCAATCGACGTGTTCGCCATCAGCGCCATGGAGCGGTGCACAAGATCCAGTTGCTGCACCAGATAGCGGTTATGGGAGGCCAAGTGAATCTGCTTATGAAAGCGCCGGTTTGCCCGGCTCATCTTGTCGGGCGCCCCGATCAAAGCGCGATCATCCTCGACCATTTGACGCAAAACCCGCACTTCTTCCACCGACGCGTGCTGTGCGGCCAGCCGTGCCGCCAGCCCCTCCAACTCGGCACGAACCACGTAAAGTTCAGCCAATTGCGAATGATCCAGTGACGCAACAATCAGCGACCGACCGTCCCGCGTCAAAAGCGATTGCGTCTCAAGCCGTTGTAATGCCTCGCGAATAGGCGTGCGAGAGACACCGAACCGCTCGGCCAATTCCGATTCGACCAGACGATCACCGGGGCGGTAAACGCCCACATCAATCGCCTCAAGGATAAGGGAATACGCGTCCTTATTGTCGGTTCTGGGGTCTTTCATTGGCGTCCTCCGCGGGTCGATGTGTCAACTTACACAGGCGCTCGCCCGTCAGGCAAGCACAACAACTTGCCCCCGTCTTCTGAAAGACCTAGGTCTCAGCCTATGCCGCGCCAACATTTCGATCATGTCAGCCAATGGGTTTTTGACCTCGACAACACGCTCTACCACCCGTCCGCGCGGCTTTTCGATCAGATCGAGGTGCGTATGACCGACTGGGTGCAGCAAGCGCTGGGGGTTGACAAAGACCGCGCTAACCATCTGCGCCACCATTATTGGCAAACCTATGGCACCACGCTCGCCGGTCTGATGGCCGAACATGATGTCGACCCCGACCCTTATCTACACGCTGTGCACGAGATTGACCTGAGCCATCTGGAAAAAGACCAGGCACTGGCCGCAGAGATCACAGCACTGCCCGGCCGCAAGATCGTCTACACCAACGGGTCGGAGCCTTACGCAAGGCGCGTGCTGCACGCGCGTGGGCTCGAAGACCTGTTCGATGCTGTCTACGGGGTAGAACATGCTGCCTATCGCCCCAAACCCGATCGCGCCGCGTTCGAGACGATCTTCAGTCAGGATGGCGTAATCCCTACAAATGCAGCCATGTTCGAGGATGATCCTCGTAATCTCAAAGCCCCGCATGCGATGGGCATGCGCACGGTCCATGTGGCCGATGACGCCCAGCAAGCCGATCACATCCACCACCACACCGCAGACCTGACCGGTTTTCTGAAGCGACTGCGTGGGGCGGAATGACGCTTGGACGCGGGCGAAGCGCCGCCTAAGTTGAGCGACATGGAACGTATCAAAACCGATATTCTGATCTCCGGCGGGGGCGTCGCTGGCCTGACCGCAGCCGCCGCTTTCGGCACTGCTGGCTTCAACGTGATCTGCGTTGATCCCGCGCCGCCCATCACCGAACGTGACGCAGAGGGTGCCGATCTGCGCTCTACCGCGTTTCTGCAACCGGCGCGCGACTTTCTGGATCGTGCGGGCATTTGGGACAAGCTCGCCCCCCATGCAAGCCCGCTGCAGATCATGCGTATCGTCGATGCCGGTGGAGAGACGCCAGAGCCGCGCCTGACCAAGGACTTCAATGCCGCCGATATTGGCGACCTGCCCTTTGGCTGGAACCTGCCCAACTGGCTGTTGCGCCGGGAGATGAGCGCGCGTCTGGCCGAATTGCCCAATGTCGACTTCCGCCCCGGCACCGGGACCGCCCGGGTCTTCACCCGCTCCCGGCAGGCTTTAATCACGCTGTCTGACGGCACCAAGGTCGAAGCGAAGATGATCATCGCTGCCGATGGTCGCAACTCCCCCGTGCGCGAAGCCCTTGATATCCCTGTGAAAACCACGCGCTACGGTCAAAAAGCGCTGGCCTTCGCGGTGACGCATCCGATCCCGCATGAGAACGTCTCGACCGAGGTGCACCGTTCCGGCGGTCCGTTCACCTTAGTGCCTTTGCCTGATCGGGATGGCCTGCCCTCCTCCGCCATCGTGTGGATGGAAGACGGCCCCGAAGTCGCCCGCCTCGCTGCTTTGGACGAAGATGCGTTCAACGCCGAGATGACAACCCGCTCTTGCGGGCTTTACGGGCCTCTAGCACTGGTCTCCCGCCGCACAGTCTGGCCGATCATAAGCCAGATGGCCGAGCAGATGTATGGCGAACGCACCGCTTTGGTGGCCGAGGCCGCCCACGTCGTGCCCCCCATCGGCGCGCAGGGGCTCAACATGAGTTTGGGCGATTTGCGGGTGTTGCTCGATCTGGCCGAGAAAGAGCCACATCTGATCGGCGAGACCACGATGCTGCAAGCGTATCACAAAACCCGCCACACCGAGGTTCGTGCCCGCGTGGCCGGTGTAGATTTGCTCAATCGCACTTCGCAGATAGAGGCGCAGTCCCTGCGTGACGCCCGCGCGATGGGGCTGAATGCGCTCTATTCAGTGGCGCCCGTTCGCAAGACAATGATGCAGCTCGGCCTTGGGGCGCGCGGCCGTTAGTCGTCTTTTTGGCTTCGCCAAAAACCTGGCCGAGGGCTCTGCCCGTCGCCATTGTGCTTGAACCAATGGCGCATCAATGGCGACCCCCGAGGTATTTTCAGACAAAAGAAGCCGGTATTATGTTAAGTCATTAGGTCAGAGGACCTGATCTAACACCCGGGTCAGGCGCGCCACCGTGCCGTCCACATCATAGAGCTTATCGAGCCCGAAAAGGCCCAGACGGAAGGTGCGAAAATCCTCTGGCTCGTCGCATTGGAGCGGCACACCAGCCGCGATTTGCATGCCTTGGGCTGCAAATTTCTTGCCGTTCTGGATGTCGGGATCGGTGGTGTAGCTGACTACGACGCCGGGCGCACCGTAGCCTTCAGCGGCGACAGATTTCACACCTTTTTCCTTCAGATACGTACGAACCGCATTACCCAAGGCCCACTGATTTTCCTTCAGATTCTCGAAGCCATAATCGCGTGTTTCCAGCATCGTATCGCGGAACGCGCGCAGACCATCGGTGGGCATTGTGGCGTGGTAGGCATGCCCGCCTGCCTCGTAAGTGTCCATAATCGCTGCCCATTTCGCCAGATCAATGGCAAAGGAGTTGGACTGCGTGTTGCCCAGCCGCTCTTTCGCGCGCGCGCTCATCATCACAAGACCGGCAGAGGGTGTCGAGGACCACCCCTTCTGCGGGGCCGAGATCAGGACATCGACGCCGGTCGCTTCCATATCGACCCAGGCGCAGCCTGAGGCAATGCAATCCAGCACCATGATCGCGCCGACCTCATGGGCGGCTTTCGCCAGTTCGGCGACATAATCATCGGGCAGAATGATCCCCGCTGATGTCTCCACATGGGGGGCGAAGACGACATCGGGTTTGGCCTCCAGAATGCGGGCTGTGACGTCCTCGATGGGGGCGGGCATGAAGGCCGATTGCGGGTCGTTGCCCGTTAACCTTGCCTTAACCACTGTCGTTTCGCGCGCGAAACCGCCTGCTTCGAAAATCTGGCTCCAGCGGTAGGAGAACCAGCCATTGCGGACCACCAAAGCGTGGGTGCCGGTGGCGAATTGGCGGGCCACAGCCTCCATCGCGTAGGTGCCGCCGCCCGGCACAATCGCGGTGGCCTCGGCCTTGTAGACGTCTTTCAGCATGCCGGAGATGTCGCGCATCACCTCGCCAAAGGCGGCGGACATATGGTTCAGCGAGCGGTCGGTGAACACAACCGAGAATTCTTCGAGCCCATCGGGGTCAATCGTGTCGAGCAAAGCGGCCATCGTTATCTCTCCATGTTTGGAGAGGTGGTATCGCAGCGAAACCCCGATGCGCAAAGTCTATTTCGGTATACATTCGCCGCATCGCAGCGGTGCCTGACGCAGATCGGAAACCCCGTTATCCAATAGGCCCCGGACGGCGTTCCTCGGACAGCAACACGTTGGCTTCCACGTCCCCGACGCCCGGCAAGGTCATGATCCGACGGCGCAAAACCCTTTCGAAATCCGCCAGATCGCGGGCAACGATCCGGAGGCGGTAGTCAAAGAGCCCCAGCACGTGCTGCACCGATTGCACTTCGGGGATGGCAGTGACGGCGCGTTCAAAATCCTCCAGACTCACACGACCCTTGCGGGCCAGTTTGACACCCAAGAAAACCGAGACGCCAAAGCCTAATTTCTCCAGATCAAACACGGCACGGTAGCCCGTTATGACACCGGCCTGCTCCAGCCTGCGGATGCGACGCCAAGTGGCGGGCTGGCTGAGGCCGAGGCGTTTACCCAAGGCGGCTGTTGATACACCGGCATCGTTAACCAAGGCCTTCAAAAGCGCGCGGTCGGTTTGGTCAAGGTCGATCATATCGGCAACCCCTCGTCTGACTTGACGGAAGCGACCTGCATCAACGCTTCGATATCGGCGATATGAGGAAGGGTTAAAATGCGGTCACGATAGAGCTCTTGATAATGGGCCATGTCGCGGGCGAGCACCGAAAGGCGTAGATCAACGCGGCCCAGAAAGGTCTGAATCTCGATCACTTCGGGGATCTCGCGCGCCGCCAAGAGGAACTGATCGAAGCCTTGTGGCTGTGTCTTGTCGATGGTGATGCGCAACGACACTTCGACCGCATAGCCAAGGGCCGCCCAATCGATCACGGCCTGCCGGCCCTTCAGAACGCCCGCCGCCTCCAATCGGTCGAGCTTGCGGCGGGCCACAGCGACAGACACACGCGCATCTTTCGCCAAAGCGGGAACGGAAGCTGTAGGGTCGGCTTGCGTGAGGCGCAGCAATCGGCGGTCGAGATCATCAATCTGCATGAATAGGCACATATCATCAAAATTTACGAATAACTATATGTCTTCTTTTGTCCAAAAATACCTAAACGATACAAGTATCCGAAGCGAAACGCCCCTATGTTGCGCGGCAATGTAACCCCGGACTGGAGGACTCCCCATGCGCGTTTACTATGACCGCGATTGCGACATTAACCTGATCAAAGACAAGAAGGTGGCCATTCTCGGCTACGGCTCGCAAGGCCACGCCCACGCGCTGAACCTGCGCGATTCTGGTGCGAAGAACCTTGTCGTGGCCCTGCGCGAAGGCTCGGCTTCTGCCAAGAAAGCCGAAGGCGAAGGCCTGAAGGTCATGGGCATCGCCGAAGCGGCTGCCTGGTGTGACGTCATCATGTTCACCATGCCCGATGAACTTCAGGCAGAGACCTACAAGAAATACGTGCATGACAACATCCGCGAAGGCGCTGCCATCGCATTCGCCCATGGTCTGAACGTGCATTTCGGCCTGATTGAGCCGAAAGAAGGCGTGGATGTGATCATGATGGCGCCCAAAGGCCCCGGCCACACGGTGCGCGGCGAATACACCAAGGGCGGCGGTGTGCCCTGTCTTGTGGCGGTGGACAATGACGCGTCGGGTAAGGCGCTGGAAATCGGTCTCTCCTATTGCTCCGCCATCGGTGGCGGGCGCTCGGGCATCATCGAGACGAACTTCCGCGAGGAATGCGAAACCGATTTGTTCGGTGAGCAGGCGGTTCTGTGTGGCGGTCTTGTTGAGCTGATCCGCATGGGCTTTGAGACGCTGGTCGAGGCGGGTTACGCGCCCGAGATGGCCTACTTCGAGTGCTTGCACGAGGTGAAGCTGATCGTGGACCTGATCTACGAAGGCGGCATTGCGAACATGAACTACTCGATCTCGAACACGGCTGAATACGGCGAATATGTCTCCGGCCCGCGCATCCTGCCTTACGACGAGACCAAGGCGCGGATGAAAGCGGTTCTGACGGACATCCAGAAAGGTGCGTTTGTGCGTGACTTCATGCAGGAAAACGCCGTGGGTCAGCCCTTCTTCAAAGGCACACGCCGTCTGAACGACGAGCACCAGATCGAGCAGGTCGGTGCGAAACTGCGCGAAATGATGCCGTGGATTTCCGCAGGCAAGATGGTTGACAAAGAGAAGAACTAAGCGCCTTTAAGTGCTTGAAGAAAGGCGCGTTCTTCGGGGCGCGCCTTTTGCTTTGGGAGGATGCATGGACAAGCCGGGCGGCATCAATTGGCTGCGGATCATCGTTGTTGCGATGATCTGGGGCAGTGCGTTTATGACGGTATCCATCGCGCTGCGGGATTTCGATCCGCTGACGCTCGCGGCGGGCCGGGTCGTGATTGGCGCGGGGGCTTTGTATGCGCTGCTGAAGCTGCGTGGAGGGTCGTTGCCCGCCTTGTCCGAGCGGCGCATCTGGGGCTTTGCGGTAGCGATTGGGCTGCTGTCGAGCGCTGTTCCGTTTATGTTGTTGAGCTGGGGGCAACAGCATGTGCCGTCGGCGTTTGCCGGCATGAGCATGGCGGCGTTGCCGATTTTCGTGCTGCCCATGGCGCATTTTCTGGTACCGGGGGACCGGATGTCTTTGCGTAAAACGATTGGGTTTGGCATCGGGTTTGTTGGCACGGTCTGGCTGATTGGTCCTGGCAGCATCACCCAGATGTCCAGCGATACCGAAGCCCTGGCGCGCATGGCCTGCGTGTCGGCGGCGGTGTGCTATGCCGTAGGGTCGATCGTGACGCGGTTGTGCCCGCCGGTGAACCAGTTGGCGCTGTCGACGGCGGCGTTGATCGTGGCGATGGTGCTTTTGGTGCCGCTGGCCTTGGTGATCGACGGGGTGCCGTCGGGCATCGGCGCGCGCGGATGGGCGGCGATTGCGTATCTCGGGTTGGTGCCTACGGCCGTCGCCTTCATCATCAAGGTCGCCGTAATCCGGTCCGCAGGGCCCAGCTTCATGACGCTGGTCAATTATATGGTGCCGGTGTGGTCGGTGCTTTTCGGCGCGCTTTTTCTGGCCGAAGCCCTGCCCGCGCAACTCTTCGGCGCATTGGCCTTGATCCTAGCAGGGATCGCGGTGTCACAGGCAGGAACGTTGCGGAGGCTTTTCGCCTAAAGGGCGGCTTCGACCTCGGCCACAATGCCGTCGACCACTTCGTGCAGAAGCGTGTCATCCTCGCATTCGGCCATTACACGCACAAGCGGTTCGGTGCCGGATTTGCGGATCAGGAGGCGGCCCTTGCCGGTGAGTTGGCCCTCGGCCTCGGCGATGCGTTTGAGGACGGTTGCGGCTTCCAGCGGATCCTGACCGGCGGCGTAGCGCACGTTCTTGAGCAGTTGCGGCACCGGCTCGAAACTTTTGACGAGGGTGCTGGCGGGCTTTTCCGAGCGAACCATTTCAGCGAGGAACTGAAGGCCCGCGATCAAGCCGTCGCCGGTCGTGGCGTAGTCGGTCATGACGATGTGACCCGATTGTTCGCCGCCCAGGTTCCAGCCGCCTTTGCGCATGGCTTCAACGACATAACGGTCGCCAACCTTGGTACGCTCAAGGCGCAGGCCATGGGTTTGCAGATAGCGCTCCAGGCCGAGGTTGGACATGACGGTCGCGACAAGCGTGTCGTCGCGCAGCTGGCCGAGATCAGACCAACGGCGCGCCATCAGGGCCATGAGCTGATCACCATCGGCCACCGTTCCAGTCTCATCGAGGATCATTACGCGGTCGGCGTCACCATCAAGGCAGATACCCACATCCGCGCCATGGGCAACGACCATTTCGGCGGCAGTTTTGGTGTTGGTGGAACCGCAACCCTCGTTAATGTTGTACCCATTGGGGGCGGTGCCGACGGGAATGACGTCAGCGCCGAGTTCCCAGAGGACTTCAGGGGCGGCTTTGTAAGCAGCCCCATTGGCGCAATCGACGACGACCTTGAGGCCCGAAAGGCGCTGTTCGCGGGGAAAGGTCGTCTTGGCGTATTCGACATAGCGGCCGCGGCCATCATCAATCCGCTTGGCGCGGCCGATATTTTGGGGCTGAGCGGGCTCAATCTCAGCAGCAACGAGGGCTTCGATCTCCATCTCGGCCTCGTCAGACAATTTGAAGCCGTCAGGACCAAAGAATTTGATACCGTTGTCGTGGTGCGGGTTGTGGCTGGCCGAGATCATAATGCCCAAATCCGCACGCATCGAGCGGGTGAGATAGCCCACGGCGGGGGTTGGCACGGGGCCCAGCAGCAGCACGTTCATGCCGGTGGAGGTGAGGCCCGCGGTCAGCGCGTTCTCGAGCATGTAGCACGACAGGCGCGTGTCCTTGCCGATCACGACACGGTGGCCGTTATGACCGTCTCGGCGAAAATAACGGCCTGCGGCGGCACCCAATTTCAGCGCCATTTCAGCGGTCATCGGATAGGTATTTGCGGTGCCACGCACGCCGTCTGTACCAAAAAGTTTCCGTGTCATTTCTTTGCCCCTAATACCGCTTGCGCCATTTTCAGCGCTTTAACTGCGGGGGTGATATCATGGACGCGGTGCAGCTGAACACCCTGCATGGCCGCGATGAGCGTAATCGCGAGGGTGCCGGGCAAGCGGTCGGCGGGCAATGGGGCGTCGGTGATCGTGTCGATGAAGCGCTTGCGGGAGGCACCTAGCAGGATCGGGCAGCCGAGCCCATGAAACACACCGATATGACGCAACAGCGTCAGATTATGCTCCAGCGTTTTGCCAAAGCCAATGCCGGGATCGACAAGAATGCGCGCGCGGTCGATGCCCGCGGCTTCGGCGGCGGTGATGCGCTCTTCCAAGAAGCTGTAAACGTCGTGCAGAACATCCGTGTAGCGCGGATCCTTCTGCATCGTTTCGGGTTGACCCTGCGCGTGCATCAGGCAGACCGGCGCACCCGATTTTGCTACGGTTTCAGACATTTGCGGATCGAAGTTAAACGCAGAGACGTCGTTGACCAGAGCAGCGCCCGCCTGCAAGGCCGCCTGCGCAACCGCGGCCTTCCGCGTGTCCACCGAGATCGGTGTTTCGACGGCCTGAGCGGTCGCTTCAATAACGGGCTTAATGCGGGCCACTTCTTCCTCGACCGGGACGAGGGATGCCCCCGGACGCGTGCTTTCGCCGCCCACATCCAGAATGTCCGCACCGCAGGTTGCCATTTCGCTGGCATGGGCAATCGCGGCCTCTGCGCCGATGAACTGGCCCCCATCAGAGAAGCTGTCGGGCGTGACATTGAGAATACCCATCACATGGGGCGTGGCCCAGCTGAGCCCTGCTTGTGGTGTGCGCAGTGCGGTGAGGCGCGCCAGAACATCCGACGGCACATCATCAACCGGCACGATCTGAGAAGTCATGCCCGGTTCGAGCTTTTCGGCCTGCGTGAACCAGCACCAACCGCCTGCGAGGCATTGCGCGCCCTTTGGCGCAGGCCCGGTCTGGGCCAGAGGGCGGTACAGCGTCATAGTGCTGCTTTGGTTGCGGGCACGACATGTGTCGCATGCGGCGTTTCGATGTCGATGGTCCAGAATGCGGCGGCGTCCATTTCCTGCGCAAACCATGCGTTAAGGCTTGCGGCCTCGCGCGGCTGGGTGCCGGGGCCTTCAACGGCGTCCAAGACGATCTTTGAGGGCGCCCAGACGCAAATCTGGTCGTTCTTCATGGCCCAATCAAGTTCCGTTCGGGTTGCGACGACGACACAACGCGGATCGCGGCCGGCGAGAACCCATGCGTTTTGCTCGATGGCCAGCAGGTCGATACGGCGTTGGGCGGGTGCGACTTGTGACACGGGCGGCGTGCCGTCCGGCAAGCCAACGCAGAGGATCACGGGCGCCTCGCCTGCGGCCAGTTGATCGAGCCAACCTGTCAGGTGCGCAGAGCCGATAGCGGCGTTCGACAGCATCACAACACGCGGCGGGATGAGCAGCGACTCGGTCGGGTCGACCACTTTCAGGGGCCGCGCGCGGACGATTTCGACGCCGAGGGCGCCGGAACCACGATCAAGCTTTTCAATGCGCACGAAACAGCGCATTGCTTGCGGCTCCAGCAGGATGCGGTCGGCCACACGTTCAGCAAGGGTCTCGAGCAGGTTTAGGCGTTCCTCTGACAGCTCCAGCGTGATCGCTTCTGTCACACGGTCGTAAGAAAGGATCCGATCCACATCATCATCAATCGGGCCTTCGACCGGCTGCACTTCGACTACAATGTTGAACTGCACGCGCTGGGTCGTGCCCCGTTCTTGCTGAAAGGCGCCGATCTCCACCTCCACGATGTAATCGCGCACGGAGATGCGGTCGCGCGGGCCGTCGGCTGTGGCGGCAGCGCGCTCAGACGGGTGGGCGAAGGCCAGATGGATGTCGTTCGTCATATCGTTTGGCCTTCAGCGCTTAAGTCACGACCTGTGATACGCAAAGCGGGCGCCTCCGAAAAGAGGCGCCCGCGTCGCAGTGTTCTGCTTATGCGACCTATTTGGACGCAGTGCGATACGTGTGACGGTAGAAGTGATGATATCCGATTGTCGCAGTGCGCGGATAGGTGCGCGACCAGCGGGGCCGGACCGACTTTGTGTGATAATGCGTGGCGCCCTTGGTCAGGCGCAGCGGGGCACCATCGACCATGACCTTGGCGATTTTGCCGACATTGCGGAAGGCGCGCGGTTCATTGATCACTTCGGCCTTGCCGTCGCAGGTATAGGTGAACTGGCAAGCGTATTTCTTGCCGGTCCCTTGATTGATCACCCCGCAAATATTGTCTGGAAAGCGCGAGGAGGCCACGCGGTTCATAATCACCTCAGCCACGGCAAACTGCCCCTTCACACTCTCGCCGCGCGCTTCAAAATAGAGCGCTTCCGCCAGACAACGCCATTGGGCGCCACCTTTGGCTTCGGGTTGAGAGGCCAGCCAGGCGCGGTCATATGTAATACCGGCATAGGCGGGGCGTTTTGTTGGGGTGATCGAGCTGCGCGGCGCGGTCGATGCGATCATTGCGAGGCGGTCTGCCCCGCCGTTCAGCATGATGCGGCGTTCGTTATCGAGTAATTGCTTAACGCTCTTTCCCAGAGCCTCCTGGCTTTGCATCTCAACATCGGCGGCGTCTGCTACAGCAGGTGCAACGATGGCGCAAAGCAACAGGGCGCATGAAAATGCGATCCTCTTCACTAACATTATGTTGTCCTTTTCAGGCAGTTTCCCATCAGGTGGCAGCCGCTCCGAAATCGGAGGGGCGGTTGGCAGCCAGCGCGTCATGTAGGCTGAATTTCGCAAAAGGTCGAGTCGTGCAGCCTGTCGCGTGGCAAATAGGCAACAGTTTGCCAGTCGAGTTGCCTTGAAATTGCCGGAAAAGAATGGCGCTTTTTCAGCCGCTTAGCTGGGCTTTGCCTTAGTTTCGGCATGATCCTGCAAGGTCAGTTGTGCCGCAGCGAGCCGCGCGACTGGCACACGGAAAGGTGAGCAGGAGACGTAGTTGAACCCCGCCTTTCGGCAGAATTCTATCGCAAGTGCGTCGCCGCCATGTTCCCCGCAGATCGACAAAACGACGTCCGGCCGCACGAAACGGCCGCGTTCGGCGCCGATGCTGAGCAGTTCTCCGACGCCGTGGATATCGAGGCGGTGAAAGGGGTCTTCGTGGAAGACTTCTTGCTGGACATAGTTTGACATGAAACGGCCCGCATCATCACGCGAGAGGCCGTAAGACATCTGCGTGAGGTCATTGGTGCCGAAGCTCAAGAAACCTGCCGTCTCGGCGATGTCACCGGCGCGCAGGGCGGCGCGAGGAGTTTCGACCATGACGCCTAGCTTGAAATCGAAGTTCACGCCACGCTCGGCCCGCACGGCGGCAGCGACGGCATCAATGCGCGAGCGGACAAGCTCCACCTCGCGCGCGGCAGAGACGAGGGGGATCATAATTTCCGGCGTAATATCAATGCCCTGTTCAGCAACTTCGACCGTCGCCTCAAAGATCGCGCGGACCTGCATATCGTAGATTTCAGGCACCGTGATGCCCAATCGCACGCCACGCATACCAAGCATCGGGTTAAATTCGCTCAGCGCCTCGACCCGGTGGGTAACGTCGGCCAAAGCAAGCCCCAGCGCCTCGGCGAGATCGCGCATGCCGTCGCGGGAGCTGGGAAGAAACTCGTGCAGGGGCGGATCGAAGAGGCGAATGCAGACCGGCATGCCGCGCATGATGTCGAACAGCTGTTTGAAATCATCACGCTGCATAGGCAGCAGACGGTCCAGCGCGGCCCGGCGATCCTTGGAACTGTCTGCGAAGATCATCTCGCGCATCACGGTCAGGCGATCGCCCTCAAAGAACATATGTTCGGTGCGGCAAAGGCCGATGCCTTCGGCCTCGAAATTGCGCGCGGTCTGGGCGTCGGCAGGGGTGTCGGCGTTGGCGCGCACGCCGATATCGCGCACGTCATCCGCCCAGCCAAGCAGGGTTTGAAACACATCATCCAAAGCGGCTTCGCGCATCTTGGGCTCCCCGGCCAGCGCTTCGCCGGCAGTGCCGTCGATGGTGATCATGTCCCCTTCGCGGAACACGCGGCCATCGGGCGTTGTGAGGGTTTTCTGACGGGCATCAAGCTGAATCTCGGAAGCGCCAACCACACAAGGCAGGCCAAGGCCGCGGCCGATCACGGCGGCGTGGGAGGTCATGCCGCCGCGTTCGGTCAGCACAGCGGCAGCGGCATGCATGCCGCGAATATCCTCGGGCGTGGTTTCGCGGCGCACCAGCACGCAGGCCTCGCCCCGCGCAGCACTGGCTTGTGCGTCATTCGCAGTAAAAACGATCCGCCCGCTCGCCGCGCCGGGGGAGGCGGCGATGCCGGTCGCAATCGGATCGCGCACCGCTTTTTCGTCCACCTGACGGTGCAACAACTCGTTCAGGGCGCGGGGTTCCACACGGATCAGGGCATCGCCCTTTTCGATCACGTTGTCGCGCGCCAGATCAACAGCGATGCGCACACCAGCCCTTGCCGAGCGGGTCACGCGAACTGCGTCCAAGACGTGCAACATACCGTTATCAATGGTGAATTCGATCTGCATTTCCTCGCGCAGGCGCGTGCGGACGACATCGCCATAGCTCATAAGCTGGGCGAAAACTTCGGGGCAAAGCTCTTGCAGGGACGCGCCGCGGGGATCGCGGGTCAGGTAGCTGGCCTGCGCGTCGGGGGAGAGCGCTTCCCGCCCCTGACTTTGGCTGAGATAACGACCCGTCACACCGGGCTCGCCCGTGTCAGAGGAGACAAACTGAATGACGCCCGATCCACTTTCGGCGGCCCCCACACCCATCGCCATTTCCTGCACGACAAGGCCCAGACCGGCATCTGCAGGCGCGCCCTTGGCCTGGCGCAGAAGCCGCGCCGTGGTGCTTTCCCAAGTGCGCGCCATCGAGCGCAGTACCTCGCCCAACTGCTTGGCCGGGTCCTGTGGGAAGGCGCTTTCTGTTTCGGCCTCATAGGCGGCAAGCGCTCCGGTCAGGTCTTCATAAGTCGGATGCGCAGGCAAGTCGAATTCATCAGGATCAAGGCGTGCGACATGGATCGCAAAGGCCCGCACGAAGCGCGCATAAAGCGCTGCGGCGGCCGGTTTGCCCATCGTTTCGCACAAATCGACATAGCGCGCGTCATTCATGCCGATGTTCAACACCGCCCCTGGCCCTCCCCAATCGGGATCCTGACTGCTTGGCCGCACAGAAACGAGCGCATCTTCGGGGAAAAGCGCCAATAGCTCTTTCGTATCAGGGAGTTGGCCAGCCGCAACCGCGTGAACAACCGCAAAAGACAACGCGACGGTGCGCGGGACCGGCAGATCAAGCCGGATCAGCCGCTGGAGGCATTTCGCCCGCCCACCATGCTTGTTCGCTGTGATCGCCGCAGTGGGCGTGATCAGCGTAAAGTCTTTGAAATCAGCATGTTTCTGCACTGCGGCACAATCCTTTCGTGCTCGCAGCATACGCCTGACGCGATTCTTAACAAGGTTTGTTTGCGCTACCCTTCGACACGCGTCAAATCCGCCACGCTCAGGCAGATCGTGCGGATCCGGTGCAGCAGGTTCAGGCGATTGCGCCGGATCGTAGCGCTGTCGGCGTTGACCTGCACAGCTTCGAAAAACGCATCAATGGGGGCGCGCAGGGCGGCCATGGCGGTCATGGCTTTGGCGAAGTCCTCGTCATTCATCGCGGGGGTGATGTGGGCGTCCGCGTCATCCAGCGCTTTGAAAAGCGCGCATTCCTCGTCGGTTTCGGCGAACTTGATATCGGCCCCGAAGGAGTACTCGACGCCGTCTTTTTCCTCGGCTTGAGAAAGGATATTGTTGGCGCGCTTGAAGCCTTGGAGCAGGTTCTCGCCGTCGTCGGTTTTCAGGAAATCCGACAGGGCGTTGGCGCGTTTGACGAGGAGGGTGAGATCGTCGTTGCCGGGCATGGCGAGGCAAGCGTCGATGACGTCATGGCGGATGCCTTGGTCGCGGAGATAGACCTTGAGGCGGTCGTGGAAGAAGGAGAGGAGGTCTTGGGCTTTGGGCTCTATTTCTTCGATTTCTTTTTCAAGCTGTCTCAAAGCCCCCATATTACCCGAAGAGAGGTCTTCATGTCTTGACCAATCTGATAGCAGCTTTTTGAAGGTTAACGGCGCTGAAGACCTATCCAAGCCTGCTTCGCGGATTTCGGCAAAAACACTTCCCAACTCACCAAAGTCGCTATTCGACATCTTTATCTCAGATGCGGCCGTCTCTAGTCGTTGCCTTAGCCCCAGCGACGTCACCAAGTGATGCGCAAACAGCTCTCGTAGGTACTCATCTAGTTGGCTTTCAATTATTAAACGTATCACCCCAAGCGCTGCACGGCGAAGGGCGAAGGGGTCTTTGCTTCCAGTCGGCTTCTCGTTTATCCACCAAAAAAGAGCTAACTTGTCGATCTTCTCTGCCAACGCCACGGCCACGGACACCGGCGCGGTCGGCACATCATCCGAAGGCCCGAGCGGCGCGTAGTGGTCTTCGGCGACGGCGGCGATCTCGGGCGCCTCCCCTGCCCGCTCGATATAGTAGCGGCCCATGATGCCTTGGAGTTCGGGGAATTCGTAGACCATCTCGGACGCCAGATCGGCTTTGGCGAGGCGGGCGGCTTTTTCAGCCTGATCGGGGTCCGCACCGACTACGGGGGCGATCTCACGCGAGAGCGCGGCGATACGGTCGATCTGGTCGGCGACGGTGCCGAGTTTGTTGTGGAAGGTGACTTTGCCAAGGCTGTCGAGCCA
>JBCBAC010000024.1:0-28421 GCA_038532735.1 Pseudomonadota bacterium | reverse complement strand
ACGACAATATCGAGATCGAGGTGAACCCCGCCGATATCCGCATCGACACCTATCGCTCGTCCGGGGCCGGGGGTCAGCACGTGAACACAACGGACTCCGCCGTGCGGATCACCCACGAGCCGACAGGGATTGTGGTGACCAGTTCCGAAAAGTCCCAGCACCAGAACCGCGACATCGCGATGAAGGCGCTGAAATCGCGGCTTTATCAGATGGAGCTTGATCGCCGGAATGCAGCGATCAACGAGGCGCATGAAAGCAAAGGCGATGCGGGCTGGGGCAACCAGATCCGGTCTTATGTCTTGCAGCCCTACCAAATGGTCAAAGACCTCCGCACGAACGAGGAAACCTCCGACACGAGCGGGGTTCTGGACGGCGACTTGGACCGCTTCATGGCGGCCACCTTGGCGCAAGACGTCGCTGGCAAAAGCCGGGCCGAGGCCAACGCGGACGAGTAGCGCGACAAGCAGCCCCTTGCTGGAAAGCGCCTGCGTCGCCTAGGCTTTGTTAAAGACGACGGAGCGCGCCATGCCAGATGCCATCTACAAAAGCCCGCCCCTTGGGGTGCCAGACTTGCGCCCGGTGACGACAGCGATGCTCGGCACCGCCTTGCGGCGCGGCTGGCGGGATTTCCTGGCGGCCCCTGTCTTTGGACTGTTCTTTGCAAGCATCTATGTGCTGGCGGGGCTCATCATGCTCTATGTCACACGGATCACCGGGCAGGCCTATTGGCTGATCTTCGCCGCGATTGGCTTTCCCCTGATCGGGCCCTTTGCCGCCGTGGGTCTTTATGAGGTCAGTCGAAGGCTCGAGGAAGGCCGCCCACTAGACTGGCGCGGTATTCTGGGGGTCGTGGCTTATCAGCGCAATCGTCAACTGCCGTCCATCTGCGCGATCATCATCATGGTGTTCCTGTTCTGGTTCTTCATTGCCCATATGATCTTTGCGCTGTTTCTGGGGCTGTCGACGATGACAAATATCTCGTCGTCGTTTGAAGTTTATCTCACCCCAAACGGCTTGATGATGCTGGCCGTTGGCACAGCCGTCGGCGCGGCACTTGCGGCCTTGCTCTTTGCAATCACGGTCATCTCACTGCCCTTGCTGCTGGACCGGGAGGTCGACTTCGTGACCGCGATGATCACCAGCTTTGGCGTCGTGCAAACCAGCCCCATTGCGCTGCTGCTCTGGGGCATGATGATCGCGGTTATCACCCTGATCTCGATGGTGCCGCTCTTTTTGGGACTGCTTCTGACGCTGCCACTTTTTGGGCACGCCACATGGCATCTGTACCGACAGATCTCATCCAATTGAGCGCGCAACGCGCGCATTTTTCGTGCTGATTTGGTGAGACTGCCCAGCGGAATGCGCTGGGAGCGACCGAGTGGTTAGGTATTTATGGACAAAAGAAAACGCCGCCTCCGATGCAGGAGACGGCGTTAATGTCTTGCGTGAACCAAGCCCTTAGGCTTTGGCTTCTGCTTTCGGGGCAGGCTTGGCACCGGCGTTCAGCGGATCGTCCTGACGCTGTACGGAGCCTTCGAAATGCGCGCCGCTTTCGATTGCGATGGTCTTGTGGATGATGTCGCCTTCGACACGGGCGGTCGAGGTCAGACGCACTTTCAAGCCGCGCACACGGCCAACGACGCGGCCGTTGACCACCACATCATCTGCGATGCACTCGCCGCGCACGGTCGCACCTTCACCGACGGTCAGCAGATGCGCGCGGATATCGCCATCGACCTGACCTTCGATCTGAATATCGCCCGAGGTTTTCAGGTTCCCGGTCACGGCCAGGTCAGACGACAAGACAGATGCGGGTGGCTTGGCCTTCGGGGCAGAGGCCTGAAACTCTTTCTTGGGCGCCGCAGGGGCGTCCGCTTTTGCAGGGGCCGCTGCATCTGCAGAAGCGCCTGGGGCGGGGTCGTTGATTTTGCTTTTAGAAAACATCGTTCGCTGCCTTGATATATGTCATCGGGTTGACCGGCTTGCCGCCCACACGCACTTCGTAATGCAGGTGCACGCCCGTCACACGTCCAGAGGCTCCCATATCACCGATGCGATCCCCGCGCGAGACCCTTTGGCCCACTTTTACGCGAAGTCTGGACAGATGAGCGTATCTTGTCTCAATTCCGAACTCGTGCTGGATCTTCACAAGACGCCCATAGCCCGACTGCCAACCTGCATGCACGACGACGCCATCGGCGGTTGCATAAAGCGGGGTACCGCTGGCGGCGGCGAAGTCGACGCCGTTATGCATCCGGCGTCCACCCGTTTTGGGGTCGCGGCGATAGCCGAAGCCGCTGGTAAAGCGGAACGCTGATTTCACAGGCGTGGCGAAAGGCGCTTTTTGGGCTGCGATGCGATACAGGTTCAACTGATCCATCTGTTCGATGATGCGGTTCGCACGCGCGCTGTCAGCATCAGGCTCAAACCCCATGGACGAAAAGTTGAGCGGGGTCAGCGGACCGCCTTGACCCGAATAACCGCGGCGCACTTGATTGAGCATGCTGTCGGTGTTCATGCCCGCTGCGCGGAACATCTTGTCGAGCGGCTTGACCGACACGGTCATCGCCTCTTCGAGCTGGCGGAAGATCTCATCGTTGCGCTTTTCCATCTCGGCCAGCTTGTCAGTCAGCACTTCGGCCTGTTTCAGCGCATCGGCGGCATCGCTAATCGTCGTATCACGCTCGCTCGCTGTGTCTTGCAAAACCGAAGAGAGCAGGGCGACAGTCGCCTCCATCTCGGAGCTGCCGACGTTGCTCACGCCGCCTTCGCCGTTCTCCATCGCAGCCAGCAGAGTTTCCGCTTCATCGCGGTAGCGGTCCCGCTCCAACATCACGTCGCGCAATGTGCTTTGCACGACCTCAAGCCCGGTCTCTACTTCGCGGCGGCGATCTTCCGAGGCCAGCAGCTCAGACTGCATGACCGAGATCTGCTGGAGCGCCGAGTTAAATCGTTCCTGCGCTGCCAGCGCCTCTTCGGCGCGCATGTGGCGTTCGCTGGACAGCGCGTTCAGGCGTTCCTGATAGACCATCTGGTCGCGTTTGGCCTGATCGCGGAAGTTGCCCGCACCGATGCTGTCCATCAGCAAAATCGCCGTGGCGATGATCGTCCATGCGACGAGAAGAGAGCTTCCCATCAGGCCAATCAACTGCGTTTCCGGCTTAAGGCGAATAAATCGCGTTTCGGTATCTGATCTGAGAAACAAGCGTTTCTCGGGCAGCCGGCGTTCAAGTGCGCGGTGCAATTTGTGTATCAGTCGCGTTTTCAAAATGTCTGTCCCGTGACCCATCCCATTTTTGCAACGAACCGCTCCCCAGGGCGCGTTGCTCCACGCGTGATAATTGGTCAGTGACTCTGCTGCAACAAAAACGGGCAGTTGACGGCAATTCATCGCCATAAGCCCGTGTAATCGGCGGGTTTTTGCCGATCTGAACGGGCGTTCAGCGGGCCGGGCTAGGCCGGTGCGTCGGCCAAAGGCCAGTAGAAGTCTGGCGGCAAGCCTGCATCGGCCCGTTTTTCTTCATTAAAGGGCGGTTTTAGCGGCCCGTGAAAGTAGCGACGCACGAGGTCATGAAAGACCGGTTTCGGATCGAGATTTTCCCGCCCGCACAGGAAGTGAAACCATTTTGAGCCATAGGCAACATGGGCCACCTCTTCAGCGTAGATAACATTCAACGCGGCGACCGTTTCGCTATCTTTCGCGCTTTTGAAAATCTGGATCATGCCGGGTGTCACATCCAGACCGCGCGCCTCTAGAACCATCGGAACAACCGCGAGGCGGCCCATGATGTCTTCGGCCGTGTCTTCCGCGGCGCGCCACATGCCAGCATGGGCGGGCAACGCCCCGTAATGACTGCCTTGGGCTTCAAGACAGGCGCATATCAGATTGAAATGCTTAGATTCTTCGTCAGCGGCTTTCACCCAATCATCGTAAAAGCCAAGCGGCATCTCGACATGGCCAAACCGCGCAATCAGGTCCCAGTGCAGATCAACCGCGTTCAGCTCAATATGAGCGACAGCGTGCAGGATTGCTTGCCGACCTTCGACCGAACCGGGCTTGCGGCGCGGCACGTCGCGTGGGTCCAAAAGCGCGGGCTTTGCAGGGCGTGCAGGGCGCAGGGGGGGCGCGCCCTTGCCAATCTCAACCGGGTCGCCTGCTTCACGCGCGGCAAACCACTGCGCCGCATAGCGCCGTGACAGCGCGGTCTTTTCCGCGCCATCAGCGGTCTGCAACACCTCGCAGGCCATGTGCGCCAGAGGGATCAAAGAGCTTTGACCGCGTCCAGAACCGCCTCTGCATGGCCCGGCACTTTGACCTTGCGCCAGACCTGCGCGATCTTGCCCGTGCCGTCGATCAGATAGGTTGCGCGCTCGATCCCCATGTATTTCTTGCCATACATGTTCTTCTCGACCCAGACGCCATAGCGCTCGCAAACGTCGCTGTCCTCGTCCGACACAAGCGCCACTTTCAGGTCGTGCTTGGCGACGAACTTGTCATGCTTGGCCACGGGGTCTTTCGAGATGCCAAGGATCACCGCACCTGCGGCTTCAAACTCCGCCAGATACTCGGTAAAGGCGATGGCTTCCTTGGTGCAGCCGGGGGTGTCGTCCTTGGGGTAGAAGTACAAAACGACGGCTTTGGGCTGAAGGTCGGAAAGCGTGATCTCCCCTCCGCCATCGCGGGGCAGCGTGAAATCCGGGGCGGCAGAGCCAATATCGGTCATGAGAGCGTGATCCTTTGTCCGTCAGTTATGGGTTTTGTTTTAGGGCCAGCCGCGCGAAGATAAAGGCATGAGCAGTACACCCGAAGATAACGGGTCTGAACCGGACCCGACACCTGAAAAGAAAGCCCGTCGTCGCGGACGGGGCGGTCTGATCGTGCTGATTGCCTTCATGGTGTTTTTTGCGGGGATCGCCGCGACTGCCTTTGCGATGATCGGGCGACCGATTACGGCACCTGACTGGGTGCGCGACCGGGTGGAGCGGCTTTTGAGCGACCAGATCGCCAATGCCGACATTGCATTTGGCCGCATTCTGATTGGCGTAAATGACAACCTGGAGCCCTATTTGCGGCTTGAGGATATGCTTGTGCGCGACGATGCCGCGCGCCCGATGGTGGCGCTGGCGGATGCCGATATCCAGATTGCCGCGCGTCCGCTTTTGTCGCGTCAGTTGCGCGTCACGAATGTCACGCTGACGGGAGGGCGGCTGACCTTGCGGCGCTTTGCAGACGGTCAGTTTGCTTTTGCCTTTGGCGAGGGCGACGCGCCTTTGGGTGAAGCGGGCGGCTTGCTACAAACGCTTGAAAGTGTGGAGCAGATTTTCCTCACCGATGCGGCTGCCAACCTTGAGCGGGTCCAACTCGACGGGCTGACGCTGAGCTATGAAGATGCGCTATCAGGACAGTTCTGGGTGGTCGATGGCGGCCGTGCAGAGCTTGAGCGCGACGGCGCAGAGCTGCGCTTGCGCGCTGATCTGGCGCTTCTGACGGGGCGCGAATACGCCTCCACTGTTGAGCTGAGCTATGACACGCGGCTTGATAGCGTGGCCTCTGATATCTCGGTCAACATCAATACGCTGCCCGCGCAGGACATCGCCACGCAGGTGCCCGCGCTGACATGGCTCAGCGCCTTGGAGGCGCCAATTTCCGGTGCGATGCGCCTTTCTCTGGACGAAGACGGTTTGACCGGTCCGCTCTTCGGCACGCTGGATTTCGGGGCAGGGGCCTTGCAACCAACCGAAGCCACGCGCCCCGTCAAATTCGACAGCGCGCAGACCTATTTCACCTTCGACCCGGTCGAAAACACGCTGTCTTTCGACACTGTCTCTGTGCGCAGCGAGATGGTCAACGTGACTGGCACAGGCCGCGCTTATATGCGGGAGTTTCGAAACGGCCTGCCGCAGACCTTGCTGGGCCAATTCCAGCTTACTGACCTGCAAGCCAATCCCGACAATTTCTTCGACGCGCCGCTGTCGTTCAGCCAAAGCGCAATTGATTTCCGCCTCAAGCTCGATCCGTTCTCGATCGAGGTTGGGCAATTCATGCTGCAAGCCGAAGGCACGCGTCTGACCGGGGACGCGCGCGTGACAGCGGATCCGGATGGCTGGTCGGTCGCGCTCAATGCATTTGGGGATGAGATCACGCCGCAAGCCGTCACGTCGATCTGGCCGTCCACGCAGGTCGAGCGCACCCGCGCGTGGGTGGCGCAGAATGTGCAGGAGGGCCGGCTCCACAACGTTCAAGCCGTGTTGCGCGCCACCGCGGGCAAGCGCCCGCACTTCCGCGTAGGTTGGGAGTTCGAAGACGCTACTGTCAAATTCATGAAGACCCTCCCACCGATCACAGGCGGCGTGGGCCGCGCGCTGTTGGCCGACAACCGCTTTCTGGTGAGCGTCGATCAGGGGCAGGTCCAAGCGCCGCGCGGTGGGGCGATCCAGATCGCAGGCTCACGTTTTGAGGTAGCCAACACCTCGCAAAAGCCTGCCCAGGCAGAGATCCAGTTGAAAACCGATGCCACGATCACAGCCACCTTGTCGCTGCTCGATGAAGAGCCGTTTGGCTTTTTGACGAAGGCCAACCTGCCTGTGGATCTGGCCGATGGTCGCGCGCGTGCGACGATTGATTTGGCGTTGCCGCTGAAGAAGGACCTGCAAGTATCGCAGGTTTCCTATGCGGCGACGGGCACGGCGTCGAACCTACGCAGCACGCAATTGGTCAAGGACCGTACGCTCGCCGCCCCGCTTTTGGGCATCAGTGTGACGTCCAAGGCCGTCGTGATTGATGGGGAGGCGCGCCTTGGCGAAGTGCCGTTATCTGGCACATTCCGCTTGCCTTTGGGCGCGGATGCCGCGGCGCCAACAGTCACAGCGACGGTCGAGCTGTCGCAGCAATTTCTGGACGAGTTCCGCGTTGATCTGCCCCCCGGCAGCTTGTCGGGACGGGCAAGCGGCGATCTGGCACTGAGCCTGCCCAAAGGCGCACCCCCTACCTTTCGGCTGACCAGCGATCTGCGGGGGGCGAGTTTGCGTTTTGCGGCGCTGGACTGGGCGAAGCCCGCCGCCGCGCGCGGTGAACTTGCCATCAATGGTCGCCTCGGCACCCCGATCGAGATTGACACGCTTAGCCTTTCTGCACCTGGGCTTAACGCCTCTGGCCGGATCGCGCTGAACGAGGCGGGCGCGTTTCAGCGGGCCAGCTTCGACCGGGTCCGCGTGGGGGATTGGCTGAACGCACCGGTCACTCTGATTGGGCGCGGGCCCGGGGCGGCGCCTGCTGTCCAGATCACTGCCGGTACACTGGACTTGCGCCGCGCCAAGCTAGGACAGGGCACAGGACAAGGCGGCCCGATAGATCTTGCGCTGGACGAGCTTGTCGTTTCCGATGGGATCAGCCTCACCAATCTGCGCGGGCAGTTCGATGCGGCGGGTGGCTTCAATGGTAATTTCCGCGCCAATGTGAATGATGGTTCAACGCCGATTTTTGGCACGGTCATTCCGGATCGCAACGGCACCGCTGTGCGCATCACGGCCGAGGATGCAGGCCGCGTGATGGGCAATGCACGGCTGATCCGTTCTGCCCGCGGGGGCGATCTGAACCTGGTGCTGCGCCCGCGCGCGGCAGATGGGCAGTATGATGGCACGCTCACCATTACCGAAACCCGCGTGCAAAACGCACCTGCGCTGGCCAATCTACTCAGCGCGGTCTCTGTCGTGGGTTTGTTGGATCAGATGACCAATCAAGGGGTCCTCTTTACCAATGTGGACGCCAAATTTGTGCTGACCCCCAACGTCATCGCCGTCACGGAAAGCTCTGCCACTGGGCCGTCGTTGGGGATTTCGATGGACGGCACGTATCGCCCCGCCACCAGCCAGATGGATATGCAGGGCGTGTTTTCCCCGCTCTATCTGCTCAACGGGATTGGCAGCTTCCTGACACGGCGCGGCGAAGGGCTGATCGGGTTCAATTTCACCCTGTCGGGTGATCCGAGCGCGCCACAGGTCGCTGTGAACCCGCTTTCCGCCTTGACCCCCGGCATGTTCCGCGAGATTTTCCGCCGCCCCGCCCCCCGCGTCTCGCAATAAGGCTTGCTCCCGTGAAACTGTCTGATTTTGATTTCGACCTCCCTGAGGATTTGATTGCCACGCGCCCCGCACAGCCTCGCACCGCCGCGCGGTTGCTGCATGTCGAAGACGGAATGCACGACGCGCATGTCTTTGATCTGCCAAACATCCTGCGCAAAGGCGATTTGCTGGTGCTCAACAACACCAAGGTGATCCCCGCGCGCCTTACGGGCCGACGCGAGCGCGACAGCGGGCAAGGCCTGGTTTCTGCAAAGATCGAAGTGACGCTGCTCTCGCCCACGCCTGATGGCGATTGGACAGCGCTGATCAAACCCCTGCGCAAGGTCGTAGAAGGGGAGCAGATCAGCTTTGACGCAGGCCTTGTTGCGACGCTGATTGGCAAGCAGGACGGGCAGGGCGTGCTGAGTTTCAACCTCAAGGGGGATGCGTTTGATACTGCGCTGGCTGAGGCAGGCGCGATGCCGCTGCCACCCTATATCGAGGCCAAGCGCAAAGCGGATGACCGCGACCGCACGGATTATCAAACCGTCTTCGCGAAAGAGCAGGGCGCCGTTGCCGCCCCAACAGCATCGCTGCATTTTGACGATGCCCTTTTGGCGCAGATCGCAGAGCGGGGCGTCGATTTCGCCGAGGTCACACTCCATGTCGGGGCCGGGACGTTCCTGCCCGTGAAGGTCGACGACATCACACAACACAAAATGCATTCCGAATGGGGCTCCGTCAGTCCAGAGGCTGCGGCCCGCATCAATGCAACGCGCGCTGCTGGTGGGCGCGTCATCCCCGTGGGCACAACGGCCCTACGCCTCATCGAAAGTGCAGCCGAGAAAGATGGCACGATGCGTCCGTGGCAAGGCGATACGGATATCTTCATCACGCCGGGCTACCAATTCCGCGTGACCCAAGGGCTGATGACCAATTTCCACCTACCCAAATCGACGCTGATGATGCTTGTCTCTGCCCTTATGGGGTCAGACAAAATGCGCGCGGTCTATGCGCATGCAATCGCCGAGCGGTATCGCTTTTTTTCCTACGGAGACAGCTCGCTCTTGATCCCCTGACCTGAACCCGGCACACGCCGGAAACGACGCTGAAAAGTCGTGCCTGCGCTATCGCAGAAACGGCGACTCAGTCAGTTTGAACACGCACGCCAAGGCGAAGGGCCGCGATTATGAAACAAGTGCTTGCCTCTTCATGGGCGTTGCTACTGGGAATGATGCTTTTGATGGTCGGAAACGGCCTGCAGGGCACGCTTCTGGGCATTCGCGGTGGTGATGCGGATTTCTCGACCTTCCAGATGTCTGTGGTGATGTCAGCCTATTTCGTGGGTTTTCTGGGCGGCTCCCGCCTTGCGCCCGATATGATCCGCAGGGTGGGTCATGTGCGGGTCTTTGCAGCCCTCGGATCGCTGATTTCCGCGGTCCTGATCCTCTATCCGGTCCTTGTTGATCCAATCTCTTGGACGGTGGGTCGTGTCATCATCGGGTTCTGCTTTTCGGGCGTTTATGTGACGGCGGAAAGCTGGTTGAACAACTCTGCCGATAACGAGAACCGCGGTCAGGCGCTATCGGCTTATATGCTGGTGCAAATGACGGGAATCGTGGTGGCGCAGGGGCTACTGCTGATCCCGGATCCCAGTGGCTTTTTGCTGTTCATCCTGCCGTCAATCCTTGTGTCGCTGGCCTTTGCGCCCATCTTGCTGTCGATCAGCCCGACGCCCGCTTTTGACGCGACCAAACCGATGACCTTGAAAGAGCTTTTCGACACCTCGCCGCTGGGCTGTGTCGGGATGTTCCTGCTGGGCGGCGTGTTCTCTGCTCAGTTTGGTATGGCGGCGGTGTTTGCCAATCTGGCAGGGCTCAGCCTTGGACAGATCTCGATCTTTATCTCCACGATCTACATCGGCGCGCTGGTGCTGCAATACCCCATCGGCTGGATCAGCGACCGGATGGATCGGCGTACCTTGATCCTTGCGGTTTGCGTGATCGGTGGCATCGGGGCGATGATCGGCTTTTTGCTGATGAATTTCTTCCCCGCACTGCTTCTGGCAGCTTTCATCATCGGGGGCATGTCCAACCCGCTTTACGCGTTGCTCATCGCCTATACGAACGACTTTCTTCAGCATGAGGACATGGCCGCCGCCTCTGGCGGGCTGATTTTCATCAACGGGATCGGGGCGATTGCGGGCCCGCTGATCACCGGTTGGATGATGGGCGTCATCGGCCCGCGCGGCTTTTTCCTGTTCGTTGGCGTCCTGCTTTTTGCCCTCGCGGCCTATGCGCTTTACCGCATGACCCAGCGCGCGGTCTCGACCGAGGTGGAGGAGACGACCTCCTACGCGCCGATCTTCCCATCGGCCTCCCCGGTGGCGGTCGAAGTGGCGCAGGAATACTACATCGAAACCGCGCTTGAGGACGAAGCTGAGGACGCCGACACCCGACTGTGATGTTACGGTCTGTTACCGAAGGTGAGGCGGCAAAATTAATAAGTTGCCGCTTGTTAACGGTTTTGTAACAGTTGGACCAACGAAGCGGGGCGAGATCAAGGAGCAAGCCATGCGGGGTCCGGACGACGTTTTGAACTACTGGCTCGATGAGATCGGGCCGGACGGTTGGTACAAAAGCGATCCGGCCTTGGACGCCGACATCCGCGAACGCTTTGAAGAGACGTGGAGCGGTGCGATGGAAGGGCGTTGCGCGCTCTGGCTGACCTATCCAAGTGGCGCGCTGGCCTACATCATTCTGACCGATCAGTTCTCCCGCAATATGTTTCGGGATACTGCGCAGGCCTGTGCCTCGGATTATGTCGCCTTGGCAGCGGCGAAAGCGGCGATCGACAAGGGCTGGGACATGCGGATCGATGAGCCCGCGCGGCAGTTCTTCTACATGCCGCTGATGCATTCGGAAAACCTCTGTGATCAGGACCGCTGTGTGCGCCTGATGGTGACGCGCATGCCCGAGACGGGCGAGAGCAATCTGCTGCACGCCAAAGCGCACCGCGAAGTCATCCGCCAGTTCGGCCGCTTTCCGTTTCGCAACAAAGCGCTGGACCGCCGTGCGACGGAGCCCGAGGCCGCCTTCATCGCAGATGGCGGCTACGGCGCGACGGTTGAGGCACTGCGCGCCTGAAGCCGAGGCCTGGCTGCGACACTTTCCCCTGTCGTATCGCGATATCCGGCTATATAGTTTAGCATTAAACTTGTTTTAGATCGGAGGCCCAGATGGCTGCCAAATCCTTTGATATGATCGTTATCGGTGCGGGCCCGGGCGGCTATGTCGCCGCTATTCGCGGCGCGCAGCTGGGTCTGAACGTCGCCATTGTCGAACGCGAGCACATGGGCGGCATCTGCCTGAACTGGGGCTGTATCCCGACGAAAGCGATGCTGCGTTCTTCCGAAGTGTTCCATCTGATGCATCGCGCCAAGGAATTTGGCCTGAAAGCCGATGGCATCGATTATGATCTCGACGCCGTGGTCGCGCGCTCTCGTGGCGTGGCCAAGCAGCTGAACGGTGGTGTGGGGCACCTGCTGAAGAAAAACAAAGTGACGACGATCATGGGCACCGCCACAATCCCGTCCAAAGGCAAGGTGACGGTCACGACAGAGAAAGGTACCGAAGAGCTGACCTCCAAAAACATCATCCTCGCGACGGGCGCGCGGGCCCGCGAGTTGCCGGGACTTGAGGCTGATGGCGAACTGGTCTGGACGTACAAACATGCGCTGACCCCGTCGCGGATGCCCAAGAAACTGCTCGTCATTGGTTCTGGCGCGATTGGGATTGAGTTTGCGAGTTTCTATAACACGCTCGGCGCCGACACGACTGTGGTCGAAGTGATGGACCGCATCCTGCCCGTCGAGGACGAAGAGATCAGTGGCTTCGCCAAGAAAGCCTTTGAAAAACAAGGCATGAAAATCCGCGAGAAGACGATGGTCAAGCAACTGGACCGCGCTGTCGGGAAGGTCACCGCTCATATCGAACAAGACGGCAAAGTGACGAAAGAAGATTTCGACACGGTCATCTCCGCCGTGGGCATCGTGGGCAACACTGAAGATCTGGGCCTCGAAGCGCTTGGCGTCACGATTGACCGCACCCATGTCGTCACAGACGAGTTCTGCCGGACCGGTGTCGAGGGCCTCTATGCGATTGGTGATATCGCTGGTGCGCCGTGGCTTGCGCACAAAGCCTCCCACGAGGGTGTCATGGTTGCCGAACTGATCGCGGGGAAAAACAACGTCCACCCGATCAAACCTGAAAGCATCGCGGGCTGCACCTACTGCCATCCGCAAGTCGCCTCGGTCGGTCTTTCCGAGGCCAAGGCGAAAGAGCGTGGTTTTGAAATCAAAGTCGGCCATTTCCCCTTCATCGGTAATGGCAAGGCGATTGCGTTGGGTGAGCCGGAAGGCATGGTCAAAACCGTCTTTGACGCCAAAACCGGTGAACTTCTGGGCGCACATATGATCGGCGCGGAGGTGACAGAAATGATCCAGGGTTACGTGGTTGGCCAGAAGCTGGAGACAACCGAAGAAGACCTGATGGAGACGGTGTTCCCGCACCCGACCTTGTCGGAAATGATGCATGAATCAGTACTGGACGCTTATGACCGGGCCATCCATTTCTGATCCAATAGCGCGCTGACGCGCATTCCTTTCTATGATTCTGGCGCGCCGCTGCGGAGGGAGACCTTCGCGGTGGCCGTTTCATTTCAGGTATTTTGAGACAAAAGAAGACAGGGCGTTGACGCGCCGGTCCGAACCGGTCACTCGACAGCTATGGATGCGCAGCGCACAGATTGGCGGTTGGTGATTTTGCTCTGGGGCGCGGGCCTTTTGGCAGCGGCGCAGTTTGCCAAAATCTCTCTCATTTTGCCCCAGGTCGCGGCATTTTTTCAGAGTGATCTTGCAGCTGTAGCGCCCATCGTGTCGGTGGTCGGCATCGTTGGAATAATTGGCGGCGTCATGGCCGGGGCGTTGGTCAGCCGGATGGGCGCACGGCGCGTGATCCTTGCCGCGCTTCTGGGGGGCGGTGTCCTTTCGCTGATCCAGGCCATTGGCTTGCCATATGGAGTGATGCTGGGCTTGCGGATGCTCGAAGGTGTGTCGCATTTGGCGTTGGTCGTGGCAGCTCCGACGCTGATGATCCGCGTCAGCCGCGCGCGGGATCAATCGGTTGTCATGGGCCTTTGGGCCACTTTTTTCGGGGTGAGTTTTGCGCTCTGCGCGCTGCTTTTTCCGCCAATCGTGCAAGCGGGGGGCGCGCGTCTTGTCTGGGCGCTGCACGGCGTTGCGATGCTCGGTCTGGCCGCGGGGTTGCTGCCGGTCTTGCCGCGTGGGGCGCGCCATCCGGCTGCGATGAACTGGTGCGCCGAGCACCGCTTGATCTACACCAGCCCGCGCATCCTTGCGCCTGCCTTGGGCTTTTTCTGGCACACGCTTATGTTCGTGGCCCTGCTCACATTTCTGCCTGCCGAGGTGCCGCTCTGGGTGTCGGCGCTGCTGCCGCTTTTATCGCTCATCGGCACATTTGGCGCCGGATTCCTCGCGCGCCGGATCGCGCCCGACCGGATCGCGATTTTTGGCTTTGTGCTCACTGCGTCATGCGCGGCCATCGGCTTTGGTGAGACTGTGCCGACGATGTTGATGTTTGTTTTTATTGGCTTCGTTCCGGGCGCAAGTTTCGCCGCCGTGCCGCATTTCAACGAGGGCTCCCAAGACATTGCACGCGCGCAGGGGGCGATCGCTCAGCTTGGCAATGTTGGCACGGCGAGCGGGACGCCGCTTTTTGCTTTGGCGTTGACCGGCATCGGGTTGGCACCGTTAACCATCGCACTGTCAATCTGCGGTGTGGTGAGCCTGATTGCGATTCGCCGCCTCATGCAGCAGACCTCGCAAGAAAATGCTTAATGTTCTTATAATGTTCCATTAATCTATTGGCCCAATCCCGTTGGTCCGCTATCTGTAGAAGCTCAAGATGTGGGGGGCAGAATGCCTGAGCTGAAAAAGATCGAAGTGCGCGGCGCGCGCGAGCATAATCTCAAATCGATTGACGTGGATATTCCGCGCGATGAGCTGGTGGTGATCACCGGGCTCTCCGGATCAGGTAAGTCATCGCTGGCTTTTGATACGATCTATGCTGAAGGTCAGCGCCGTTATGTCGAGTCGCTGTCAGCCTATGCGCGCCAATTCCTTGATATGATGGAAAAACCTGACGTCGATCATATCTCGGGCCTCAGCCCCGCGATCTCGATTGAGCAGAAGACGACGTCGAAGAACCCGCGCTCGACTGTTGGCACGGTCACGGAGATTTACGACTATATGCGCCTGCTTTTTGCGCGCGTCGGCACCCCTTACAGCCCCGCCACAGGTCTGCCAATTGAAGCGCAGCAGGTGCAAGACATGGTCGACCGCGTCATGGCGCTGGAGGAGGGGACGCGCGGCTACCTTCTGGCCCCGATCATCCGTGATCGAAAGGGTGAATATCGTAAGGAATTCTTGGAACTTCGTAAGCAAGGTTTCCAACGCGTTAAGGTTGATGGCGAGTTCTACGAACTGGATGAGCCGCCCACGCTCGACAAGAAATTTCGCCATGACATCGACGTCGTCGTGGACCGCATCGTTGTCCGCGAAGGACTGGAAACGCGCCTTGCGGATAGCTTTCGCACAGCGCTCGATCTGGCCGACGGCATCACGATCCTCGAAACCGCGCCCAGCGAAGGGGAACCGGAGCGGATCACGTTCTCGGAAAACTTTGCCTGCCCTGTTAGCGGCTTCACCATCCCCGAGATTGAGCCGCGTCTTTTCTCGTTCAACGCACCGTTTGGGGCGTGCCCCAGTTGCGATGGTCTGGGGATGGAGCTGTTCTTCGACGAACGCCTCGTCGTTCCTGACGCAACGCTGAAACTGGAAGACGGCGCTCTGGCGCCCTGGCGCAAAGGCAAATCACCGTATTTTCTGCAAACCATCGATGCGATTGCAAAGCATTACGAGTTTGACAAAAAGAGCCCGTGGAAAAAGTTGCCTGCTTACGTCCAGCAAGTCTTCCTTTACGGCTCAGGCGACGAAGAAATCCCGTTTCGCTATGACGAAGGCGGCCGCGTATACCAAGTGACCCGCAGTTTCGAGGGCGTCATTCCGAATATGGAGCGGCGCTACCGCGAAACAGACAGCAACTGGATCCGCGAAGAGTTTGAGCGGTATCAAAATAACAGACCCTGCGGCACCTGCGAGGGCTATCGTCTGCGCCCGGAAGCACTCGCTGTCAAAATAGCAGGCTTGCATGTCGGCCAGGTCGTCCAAATGTCAATCAAGGACGCGTTTGCGTGGTGCGAAACGGTCCCGGAAAGCCTGACCGCGCAGAAGAACGAGATCGCTCGCGCGATCCTCAAAGAGATCCGTGAGCGGCTCGGCTTTCTGAACAATGTCGGCCTCGAATATCTCACGCTCAGCCGTAATGCCGGCACGTTGTCGGGCGGTGAAAGCCAACGCATTCGCCTTGCCAGCCAGATTGGATCGGGGTTAACGGGCGTGCTTTACGTCCTCGATGAACCATCTATTGGTCTGCATCAACGCGACAATGACCGTCTTTTGACCACGCTCAAAAATCTGCGCGACCAAGGCAATACCGTCATCGTGGTGGAGCATGATGAAGAGGCTATTCGCGAGGCAGATTACGTTTTCGATATCGGGCCGGGGGCAGGTGTGCATGGTGGCCAGGTCATCGCACATGGAACGCCTGCTGATATCGCCGCGAATAAAAAATCTATTACGGGTCAGTACCTTACCGGCACGCGCGAGATCAGCGTTCCTACGGATAGGCGCAAGGGTAATCGCAAGAAAATCAAGGTTGTCAAAGCCTCCGGTAACAATCTGCAGAATGTCACCGTTGATTTTCCACTTGGCAAGTTTGTCTGCGTGACGGGCGTCTCCGGTGGCGGCAAGTCGACGTTAACCATCGAGACGCTGTTCAAAACCGCCTCCATGCAGCTCAACGGTGCGCGGCAGACGCCAGCGCCCTGCGAAACGATCAAGGGGCTCGAACATCTCGACAAGGTGATCGATATCGACCAACGGCCCATTGGGCGCACGCCTCGGTCGAATCCGGCCACATATACCGGCGCCTTCACGCCGATCCGCGATTGGTTTGCCGGTCTGCCAGAGGCGAAGGCGCGGGGCTACAAACCCGGTCGTTTCAGCTTCAACGTCAAAGGTGGGCGCTGTGAGGCCTGCCAGGGCGACGGCGTCATCAAGATCGAAATGCACTTTTTGCCCGACGTTTATGTGACATGTGAAACCTGCAACGGCGCACGCTACAATCGCGAGACGTTAGAGATCAAATTCAAAGGTAAATCCATCGCCGATGTCCTCGATATGACGGTCGAAGACGCGCAGGAATTTTTCAAAGCCGTGCCTTCCATTCGCGAAAAGATGGACGCGTTGGTCCGCGTTGGGCTTGGCTACATCAAGGTCGGCCAGCAGGCCACGACCTTGTCGGGCGGCGAGGCGCAGCGCGTCAAGCTTTCCAAAGAGCTCGCCAAACGCTCCACCGGGCGGACGCTTTACATTTTGGACGAACCAACAACCGGTCTCCATTTCGAGGATGTGCGTAAGCTCTTGGAAGTGCTGCATGAATTGGTTGACGCAGGCAACACGGTCGTCGTGATCGAGCACAATCTCGACGTGGTGAAAACCGCGGATCATATTATTGATATCGGCCCCGAGGGTGGCGATGGTGGTGGCCGCGTTGTCGCTGAAGGCACCCCGGAAGAGGTGGCGGATGTCCCGGAAAGTCACACGGGCCACTATCTGAAACCTATGCTTGCGCCCAAGCAAAAACGCGTCGCGGCAGAGTGATCTGCCGCGCGCGTTATTGTTAACTCTGTTTGGTTGGGCAGGTTGAAACGCCGATCAGTGAATACACTGGGCATCTGCTCAGCAACCCCGTGGCAAGCGGCACAATGCCGAGTAAAAACAACCAGCTATAGCTGCCTGCGGGTCCGATAAAGAAGGCGGCGATCAAGGCAAGTCCGACTGCCACCCGCGCAACTCGGTCAAAGCCACCAATATTCTTTTTCAACATCTCATATCTCCTGTAGTTTCGCCTTCAGTTTATAAATATATAAATTTGTGAATATGATTTAGATCAAGAAATGGCCCTTGATCAGCCTTTTGAATGTCGAAAACACTGGCCATAGCGTGAGGATGTTCAAACGTATTTCATTTCTTGCCACGCTCTCGGCGTTAACCTTAACGCCGCATGTTGCAGAGGCCGGCCAACCCTATAGCGAAAGCCTGATGGATTGTGCCGCGCTGATGGATATGTCCAACCGGATGAACTCGGAGAGGGCAAATCATGGCAACGGTCTCGTGCTGTCGCGCATTGCCGAGGCATTAGAAAAAGCGGCTTATAATCAGTCTCTTGACGAAGGGCGCGATAATCCCGGCGCTTATCTGGAACAGCTGAAATCAGACAAGGTCACCCATTGGGATGCCAAGGGTGTCTCGTTCGTTTTCTCAGACGAGTTCAAAGATTGGATGGCCTATTGCCGAAAGTTCTCTGCTCATCTGGGTATCGACTTCAACGACTTCCGTTAACCACGTCTGCGGGTTTCGAACCGGGGCAACATCGCGCTGAAATCACGTCCGTGGCCGTCTTCTTCTTCAACAAACTGGGCATAAAGCGCTTCCGCTAACTGCCCCATAGGCGTGTCGGCTTCCGCACTCTCTGCAGCCTGCTGCGACAAGCGTAGATCCTTCAGCATCAACTCCGCGGCAAAGCCGGGTTGGTAACCATTATCGGCAGGCGATTGTGGCCCGATGCCAGGGGCAGGGCAGTAGGCATTCATGCTCCAGCTATAGCCCGAAGAGGTGCTGACAACGTCAAACATCTTTTGCCTGTCGAGCCCCAATTTATCAGCCAAAGCAAAGGCTTCGCAGGTCCCGATCATCGTGACACCAAGGATCATGTTGTTGCAGATTTTCGCCGCTTGCCCCGCGCCTGCATCACCGCAATGCACGGCCTTTTGCCCCATGACATCGAAAAGCGGATTAACCTTATCGAACGCCTCTTGCGTGCCACCTGCCATAAAGGTTAATGTCCCGGCAGACGCGCCGCCGATCCCGCCGGACACCGGTGCATCCACCGCCATTAACCCTTTTGCCGTTGTCAGCTCGGCCACATCCCGCGCGCTTTGCACATCCACGGTAGAGCAATCGAGCAGCACCGCGTTTGCCTGCATAGCCGGGATCACCTCCGCCGCGACCGCGCGTAAGATGTGACCATTCGGCAGCATCGTGACCACCACATCGGCCCCCTCCGCCACAGCCGCAGCACTGTCGGCCAATGCCAAGCCCTCTGGTTGTGCAGTCACGTCAAACCCCGTGACGTCGTGGCCTGCCGTGACCAGATTCGCAGCCATCGGCGCGCCCATATTCCCCAATCCGATGAAGCCAATTTTCATAAAAAGTCCTTTCAGAGAGTTAACGCATCCGCCCCAAGAGGCTGCAGCATTTTCGACATATCGACATCCATCGGATCGCCCAATGCATGGCGCCATTTTGGCGTGCGATCCTTGTCGATGATCGCTGCGCGTATCCCTTCAAGGAAGTCGCCCTGCGCTATCGCGCGATGGGTGAAACGGTACTCAAGTTCCAAAGCGCGCTCGATACTTTCGGTTCCGCGCAGCCGGTGCACCATTTCCACGGCACAGGCCATTGATAGCGGCGCATTGCGTCCAAGTTGCTTCAAGGCTTTCGCTGTAAATTCAGTCTCCTCTGCCTTCAGAGATCGTAAGATATCCGCGAGGGTCTCCCCCGCGAAATGTGCATCAATCTGCGACTGCAATGCGCGCAATGGCCCCTCTGGTGCAGGCTTTGCACACGCATCGACGCGGGCCCAATCGCCCGTCTGGGCAAGGGTGGTTTTCAACGCCGCCCACTCTGCCTCCGGAATGTAGTAATCCGCAAACCCTGCAAGGATCGCATCGCCTGGACCCATCCGCGCAGCGGTCGTTCCCAGGTATTCGCCCAGCCGTCCGGGCGCGTTCGCAAGTATGAACGACCCACCCACATCCGGGACCAAACCGATGCTTACTTCCGGCATCGAGATTTGGCTGCTCTCGCACACAATCCGGTGCGACGCGTGGCACCCAACGCCCACACCGCCCCCCATCGTGAAACCCTGCAGGAAGCTGACCACCGGTTTCGGGAACCGAAACAGCTTGGCATTCATGCGGTATTCATCGCGCCAGAACTGCCGCCCATAGCTGAAATTGCCTGCCGTCCCGGTGGCATACATTTCGGCAATATCGCCGCCCGCGCAGAAGGCTTTTTCGCCCACCGCATCAATCATAAGCATCGCGACATCCGGATCATCGGCCCATAGATCGAGCGCCTTCTCGATCTCAAGGCACATCTGATAGGTTAACGCATTCAGCGCTTTCGGGCGGTCCAACGTGATCCAACCTACAGCGCCTTCTTTACGAAGATGAATATCGCTTGTCATTTCGTTAACATCTGCCGCGCCACGATAAGGCGCATGATCTCGTTCGTGCCTTCCAAAATCTGGTGCACCCGCAGATCGCGCACCAGCTTTTCGATGCCGTAATCAGCCAGGTACCCATAGCCGCCATGCAATTGCAGGCATTGATCCACGACTTCACTGCCGGTCTCTGTCACAAGCTTTTTGGCCATCGCGCAAAACTGCGTGGTATCAGGTGCGCCTGTGTCATATTTCCATGCGGCTTGGCGCAAAAACGTGCGCGCGGCTTGCAGGTTGATCTCCATATCGGCTAGGCGGAATTGAAGGGCCTGAAACTGGTCGATCGGTTTGCCAAAGGCTTTGCGCTCCCCCATGTAATCAAGCGTCGCCGACAGCGCTTGCTGCGCCGCACCCAGCGAGCATGCGGCGATGTTCAATCGGCCGCCATCCAGCCCCGACATGGCGTATTTGAAACCGTCACCTTCGACGCCAAGTAACTGATCCGCACGCACTTTACACTGATCCATCTGGACCTGACGCGTGGGTTGCGACCGCCACCCCATCTTGTCTTCAAGCCCGCCGAATGAAAGCCCTTCGGCCCCGTCTTCAATGATCAGGGCCGACACGCCCTTGGGTCCATCCTCCCCAGTGCGCGCCATCACGATATAGGCGTCCGAATACCCGCCGCCCGAGATGAACGCCTTGGTCCCCGTCACCTCGAACCCGTCATTAGTGCGCGCCGCACTGGTCTTCAAAGCCGCCGCGTCTGAGCCTGATCCGGGCTCGGTCAGGCAGTAGGAAAACACGGTCTCCATGCTGATCGCCTTGGACAGGTAACGAGCCTTCAGATCGTCGCTGCCGAAGCGGTCGATCATGGCCGCGCACATGTTGTGGATGGACAGGAACGCCGACACCGAAGGGCAGGCCATCGACAGTGCCTCAAACACTAACGTGGCATCAAGACGTGTTAATCCTGCACCGCCCCCGGCCTCTGAGACATAAAGCCCGCCGAAGCCCAGTTCGGCCAATTGCGGCCAAAGCTCTTTCGGGATGGTGCCATCCTGCTCCCATTGCCGCGCGTTCGGGGCGATGTGCTCCTGCCCGAAGGCGCGCGCCATGTCGAAGATCGCGGTTTGCTCTTCGCTGAGTGCAAAATCCATGCCGGCTCCTCCCAAAGCGGTGAATTGAACGTTCGTTTAATTTCCTCTTTTCGGTTGCCTTTTGCAAGGGGCACGGTAAGCCCTTGGCCCCATGGAGACCGTCAAAATTGCCGTTGGTGTCATTACCAAAGACCGCCCTGAAATGCTTGGCACCTTGCTGGCATCCTACGAGGCGATGACGCGGCCGGACAATGCGCAGCTCGAATTTATTTTTGTCGAGAATGATACGACCAGAAGCCTGACCGATCTGCTCAAGACCTTCGGCGAGGCCGTTCCGGAGCCCGTGATCTACGAAACCGAGCCAGAGCCGGGCATTCCCTTCGCCCGCAACCGTGTCCTTGAGATCGCGCTGGAGCGTGGGGCTGATATTTTGACCTTCGTCGATGATGACGAGCGCGTGGCGGAGGATTGGTTGGTTCATCTGACGGCCTCGTTATTGGAGCGCAATCTGGATCTGGTGGGCGGCCCTCTCAAGATCGAAGCGGCGGTGGCTGAGACCTCGCCCTGGCAAAAGGCCGTGCTGAGTTACCTGCAGGAGCGCGCCGACAAAAACCGGCGCACCCGCAGCGCGATGGTCGCCAACGGAACCGATCACGAGTTGAATGCGTACACGAACAACTGGGCGTTACGCCTTGATTTCGCAAGAAAAACCGGTCTGCGATTTGACAAGGCGCTGCGCTATACCGGCGGCTCTGACACTGCGTTCAGCAAAGCAGTGCGCGCTGCGGGCGGGCGCAATGGCTATGCGCCCGATGCTGTCGTGCATGACCGTATCCCGGCCCATCGCCTGAGCCTGCGCTACCTTTATCGCCGCACTCGCGATCAGGCGAGGAACGGGGTGCAAATCCACCAGAAGTCCGGCCTGAAGGTCGCCTCCCTCGTACTGCCCCGCCTGTTGGAGGCTCTGGTTCTTGCCCTCTCCAGCCCGCTCACCGGCAAGCGCTCCCTCGTCAAGGCGGTCTACAAGACAGGGCTGACGGACGGGCGCATTCGCGGGGCGCTTGGCCTCAAAAGCCAGCTCTACGCCCCGGATAAGATCGAAGGCTAAGCCGTTATTCCATTACGGGAATAGAGAACTCGCCGCCTTCCTTGATGCCCGATGGCCAGCGCGCCGTCACCGTTTTGGTGCGCGTGTAGAACTTGAACGCGTCCGGCCCGTGCTGGTTTAGATCGCCAAAGACCGACTTCTTCCAACCGCCGAACGTGTGATAGGCCAGTGGCACTGGGATCGGCACGTTGATCCCAACCATGCCCACATTGATCCGGTTTGCGAAATCACGCGCCGCGTCGCCGTCGCGCGTGAAGATCGCAGTGCCGTTGCCGTATTCATGATCCATCGCAAGACCCACGGCCTCGTCATAGCTTTTCGCGCGTACGGTCGAGAGGACCGGGCCGAAGATCTCTTTCCGGTAGATGTCCATATCGGGCGTCACGTGATCAAACAGATGCGGTCCGACGAAAAAGCCGTCCTCATAGCCTTGCAGGCTGAAATCGCGCCCATCGACGACCAGTTTCGCGCCCTGATCCACGCCGCTTTGCACAAGCCCAAGGATATTTTGCTTGGCCGCAGCGGTCACCACCGGCCCGTAGTCTACGTCAGTGCCAGACGTATAGGGCCCGACCTTGAGCGCCTCGATCCGCGGGACGAGCTTCTCGATCAGCCGGTCCGCCGTCTCATCGCCCACAGGCACCGCGACGGAGATGGCCATGCACCGCTCGCCCGCCGCACCATATCCTGCACCGATCAGCGCATCCGCCGCCTGATCCATGTCGGCATCGGGCATGATGATCATGTGGTTTTTCGCGCCACCAAAACACTGCACGCGCTTGCCGTTGGAACAGCCGCGCCCGTAGATATACTCTGCAATCGGGGTGGAGCCGACAAACCCGATGGATTGGATCACCTCATGATCCAGCAGCGCATCCACGGCCTCTTTATCGCCGTTGACGACCTGCAGGATACCCTTTGGCAGACCGGCTTCCTCAATCAACTCCGCCAGCATCAGCGGCACAGAGGGATCGCGCTCCGACGGTTTCAGAATGAACGCATTGCCGCAAGCAATCGCGGGGGCAAACATCCACATCGGGATCATCGCCGGGAAGTTGAAGGGCGTGATACCCGCCGTCACACCCAACGCTTGCCGCATCGAATACATGTCGATCCCGGGGCCAGCGCTGTCGGTGAACTCTCCTTTCAGCATCTGCGGCGCACCGATGCAGTATTCGACCACTTCCAACCCGCGCTGCACGTCACCAGCGGCATCAGGCAGCGTTTTGCCATGCTCGCGGCTCAGCGCTTCGGCCAGCTTGTCCATATCGCGGTTCAGCAGATCGACGAATTTCATCAGAACCCGCGCCCGACGTTGCGGGTTGGTCGCGCCCCAGGCGGGTTGAGCGGCCTCAGCAAAAGCCACCGCCTGCGCGACCTCATCGCTTGAGGCCAGCGGCACGCGGGCCTGCACTTCGCCTGTGGCGGGGTTGTAGACATCGGCAAAGCGGCCCGAAGTGCCTGCCGCATGGGCGCCGTTCAGATAATGGGTCAGGTCCTGCATTCTTTCGCTCCTCCAGCTTTGGGCCACGATAGAATTGCAAAAACACAGATAAAAGAGGAAAGATGGCAAAAGAGTTTTGCATTTTTGCAAAGCGTATCGGCGAAGGTAAACGATGAACCTCGACTGGAACGACATGCGCATTTTCCTCGCGGTTGCGCGCACTGAAAGCCTGTCGGGGGCAGGGCGGCTCTTGCAGGTGGACCCGGCTACCGTCGGGCGACGTATCGCCCGGTTGGAGCAGACCCTGGGCACGCCGCTTTTCGCGAAATCCCCGCAGGGCTACGCCCTGACCGATGCGGGCCAGCGGCTGCAAACCCACGCCGAGCGCGCAGAACAAGCGATGCAGGGCGCGCAAGACGCGCTGACAGGGACGACCGCGACGCTCTCTGGCCAAATCCGCATCGGCGCGCCTGACGGTGTGGCGAACTTCCTTCTGCCACAGGTTTGCGCCCGGATCGGGGCCGAGAACCCTGCGCTCGACATCCAGATCGTGGCGCTTGCGCGCGTCTTCAACCTGTCCCGGCGCGAGGCGGATATGGCCGTCACCGTCAGCCCGCCTACAGCGGGGCGGCTGAGCGTGCAGAAGATCACCGACTATCGCCTGCACCTCGCCGCAGCAGAGAGCTATCTGGCCCAAAGCACCGCGATCACGACCCGCGCGGACCTCAAAGCGCACCGCATTATCGGCTATATCCCCGACATGATTTTCGACAAGGAACTCGACTACCTGTCCGAACTGGGCGCGCCACGCGTGCCGCTCTCGTCGAACTCCGTCGCGGTGCAACTCAACGCGATCCGGCAAGGGGCAGGGGTCGGCATTGTGCATGATTTCTCGCTCGCAGCGGCCCCCGGCGTGACACGCATCCTGACCGATCAGATCAGTCTGACTCGCAGCTTTTATCTCGTCCGTCACGCCGATGATCGCCGCCTTGACCGGCTCAACCGCTTCGCGACCGCGCTGATAGCGGGCTTGCGCCAAGAGGTCGCGCGTCTGGAGGGGCTGGCTTGACGGGGCAGCCCCTTCCGGGTCTCATTGGTCCGTATACCAAGGTCGACAGGTAAGGGAGGACGCCATGACCGTTCAACGCATTCTGAAGTCCAAGGCAACTGACGACGTGATAACCATCCAGCCGGGGGTAACCGTGGCGGATGCAGCAGGGGTGCTCTCCAACAAGCGGATCGGCTCGCTGGTGGTGACGCAAGACGGCATGACTCCGCTTGGCATCCTGTCAGAGCGTGACATCGTCCGCGAGATCGGAAAGCGCGGACCATCCTGTCTGAATGACAAGGTCGAGGACATGATGACCAAGCGCGTGCAAACCTGCACCCGCACCGAACGCGCCGATGACGTGCTGGCCCGCATGACCGAAGGCCGCTTTCGCCACATGCCCGTGATGGAAGACGGCAAGATGGTTGGCCTGATTACGTTAGGGGATGTGGTCAAAGCCCGCCTGAGCGAGCTTTCCATGGAAAAAGAAGCCCTTACCGGGATGATTATGGGCAACTGAGGCAACCCGTCGCTTGCATTCATGGGCGCAATATTGTTGCGTGGCCTCCACGATTGACGACGGAGCACGCCTATGCGCATCGGCCTTTATCCCGGCACCTTTGACCCGATCACGCTGGGCCATATGGATATCATACGGCGCGCCAGCGCATTGGTGGACCGGCTGGTCATTGGCGTGGCCATCAATCGCGACAAGGGTCCGCTTTTCACACTCGAAGACCGCGTCGCTATGATCGAGACGGAATGTGCCACCCTCTCAGATCAGACTGGGACCGAAATTGTCGCCCATCCCTTTGAAAACTTGCTGATTGATTGCGCACAGGACGTGGGCGCCAATGTTATTGTGCGTGGACTGCGCGCCGTTGCGGATTTTGAGTATGAATACCAGATGGTTGGCATGAACCGTGTTCTCAATGATGAGATCGAGACGGTGTTTCTGATGGCAGAAGCCCGCCATCAGGCTATCGCGTCCAAGCTGGTGAAAGAGATCGCGCGGCTTGGCGGCGATGTCAGCCATTTCGTGCCGTCCGCCGTCAATTCCGCGCTGATCGGAAAGTTTCGCGCTTAACGGCCGTAGACCGCTTGCGTCGCGATTTTCGGGATATCGCCGGAATAGATGTCCAGATCCAGACGCGTATCCAGCGGCAGGTTTTCCAGCTCGGCCACGGTGCGGTGATACGCAATACGTTTCTGCACGGCAGAGTTCAGGCGGGTGAAGAGGGTGCTCATTTCAGGCTCCTTTCGAGTGTCTCATGATAGCGCTAACCGCTACATCTCACGAGATAAGGAGAGCTTGTTTCCCGCACAACTGACAGAAACGCCAAGCCGTTATGCATTTTCTGCAATGCGGCATGGCTTGGGTTTTTTCTTTTGAGAGTAGTGGTTTAAGCGAACCGACGGCGCAACAGCCACACAAAGAACACTCCGCCGATCAAACCGGTGACGATCCCGATGGGCATATCATCCGGCGCCATGATCGTGCGCGCGATGATATCCGCCCAAAGCAGAAATATCGCGCCCACCAGCGCCGAGGCAGGCAAAACACGCGCGTAATCTCCGCCGACGATCATCCGCACGATATGGGGCACCATCAGCCCGACAAAGCCGATAATCCCGGAAAACGCGACCATCACACCCGTGATCAGCGCACCGATGACAAAGACCGAAAGGCGGAACCGCGCGACGGGAATACCCAGCGTGGCCGCGGTCTCATCCCCGATGGTCATCGCATTCAGGTTGCGCGCGTTCAGCCACAGGTACAGCCCGCATCCGATCAGAATGACCAGCGGATAGGCCAGTTGACTCCACTGCGCCAATCCAAGCCCGCCAAGCATCCAGAAGACCACTGTATGCGTCGCACGCGGATCGCCCAGAAAGATCAGCACATTGGCCAGCGCCATCACGATGAACGATACCGCGACCCCCGCCAGCACCAACCGATCCGCGGTGGTGGCGGATGCAAATTGCGACACCGCCAGCACCAGCAACGTGGCCGCGAGCGCCCCCATAAAGGCGAAAAGTGGCACCGTCAGTAGCCCCAGAAAGAGCCCGGTGTGCAAAAGTGCCAGGATCGCGCCGAACGCTCCACCGGCTGAGATGCCCAGTAAGTGCGGATCAGCCAGCGGATTGCGGGTCACCGCCTGCAGGCTCGCGCCGACCATGGCCAGCCCAGCACCTACGAGACAGGCCAAGAGCGCACGCGGAAAGCGAATGTCCCAGACAATTGCTTCGCGTCCGGCTGACCAGTCCACCGCGACCATGTCGGGCACCAGCTTGTTGGCCAGAACGCCCCACACCGTGCCCGCCGGGATGCCAATCGCGCCAACGCTGACAGCTGCGGAAATGGACAGCACCAACCCGATAAGCCCCACGCCCATTGCTACCGCGAAAGAGCTGGTGCGCGCGGGCTTGGTATCGGTATCGGGCAGGGTCCTGTCCATCTGGCTATTCAGCCCGGAAGGCTTCAGCCAGCGTCTTGACCGCCTGAATATTGCGAGGACCCGGCGTGGCTTCGACATATTCCAGCGTCACGAAACGGTCATTCTTGACCGCGTCCAGATCGGCAAAAGCGGGGTTGTTCATCATGAACGCACGCTTTTCCTCAGCCGTGACGGTGCCGTAGTTGACGATCACGATGACTTCCGGATTGCGCTCTACCACCGCTTCCCAGCCGACGGTGGCCCAGCTTTTCTCGAAATCGTTCATGATGTTGGTGCCGCCTGCCGCCTCGATCAGGGCGTTGGGCATCGCGTAGCGCCCGGCGGTGAAGGGCGTGTCCTCGCCGCTGTCATAGACAAAGACGCGGGGCGCGGTTTCCAAAGGGGCCAGCGCGGAGGTAAACGCCTCAAGCTCGGCCTTGTAGCCTGCGACCAGCTCTTCCGCCTTGGCGCTTTCGCCAAAGATCGCGCCGAGGTTCAGCAGATCGTTATACATGTCCTCCATGCTGGCGGCGGCTTTCTCGCCGATATGGATGCAGCTTTCGGTCAGTTCATAGACCTTGATGCCAAAGGGCTCCAGCGTCTCGGGCGTGACCTCACCCCCGACTTTCATGCCGTAATTCCAACCGGCAAAGAAGAAGTCCGCATCCGCGCCGATCAGCACTTCCTTGCTTGGGTATTTTTCAGATAATTCAGGCAGTTGCGCGACACCTTCGCGCATACCTTCATCCAACGTTTTCCAGCCGGAGATGCCGGTATAGCCGACCATCCGGTCTGCAAGACCCAACACCAGCATCATCTCGGTCAGGTTCACATCGTTTGAGATTGCAGCCTTGGGCGGCGCGTCAAACGTCACCTCGCGGTCACAGCTTTGCACAGTGGTTTGCGCCAAAGCACCAGTGGCCGCAAAACTCAGGGCGAGGGCGGAGAAGAGTTGTTTCATAGAAGTCATCCAGAGTGGGGGAGATGGAAAGAGAAATGAGACGCGTCGCTTGAGCGCAGTGTCTCGCGCCGCGCGTCCACGCGGAAGGCATCCGACACAAGCCGCTCGGTTAGCACCTCTTGGGGCGGGCCGCTGCCGCGCAGATGGCCATGCTCTAGGACAAGCACAGAGTCGCAGACCTCCGCGGCCATGTTCAGATCGTGGAGCGAGACGATGATCGTCAGATCGAGCCCGCGGATCAGGGCCAGAACCTCAAGCTGATGCCGGATATCCAGGTGGTTCGTCGGCTCATCCAGCACCAGCACCTGCGGCTCTTGCGCAAGTGCCCGGGCGACCATGACGCGCTGCCGCTCACCACCCGAAAGCGTCAGCAGATCGCGGTCAGCAAAGTCTTGCAGCCCCAGCCGCATCAGCGCATTCTCCACAATCTCGCCGTCATTGGCCCCTGCCGTTGAAAAGCCCAGCCGGTGCGGCGTGCGCCCCAGCATGACAATCTCGCGCACTGTCAGGCCAAAAGAGGAGGGCTGCTCTTGCAACACAGCCGCCACTTTGCGCGCCGCAGCCCGTGGGGGCATCGCCCAGATATCCTCTCCACCGATGTGGATATGACCGGTCAGCGGTGCTTGATAGCGATAAAGCATACGGAGCAAGGTCGATTTGCCCGCCCCATTCGGGCCCACAACGCCCAGTATCTGCCCAGCCTCGACGCGGAAACTCGTTGGATGCACCAGCGGTTCCGCCCCTTTGCGCGGCGACCAGCTGATGCTGTCCG
>JBCBAC010000023.1:0-28808 GCA_038532735.1 Pseudomonadota bacterium | reverse complement strand
AAGCAGGAAAAGATGTCGCCCATGACCAAAGCCGAACGCGAGGCCCCGCGCCCGCAGTTCAAAGACGCGTGGCGCGATTTTGCGTCCGGTGGCCAAGCCGGTCGCCTTCTGGTCGTCGTCTTCCTCGGCACCATGGCCTTCAACATGCAGGACGTCCTGCTGGAGCCCTACGGCGGCGAAATCCTGGGCCTGAGCGTCAGCGCCACAACGCTGCTCACCGCCGCTTGGGCCGGTGGCGCGATTGTCGCCTTTGCGCTGGCCGCGAAATGGCTCACCGGCGGCCTCGATCCGCACCGCATGTGCGCGCGCGGGCTGCTGGTCGGGCTGGCTGCGTTCTCCGCCGTTATTTTTGCCGCCCCCCTGGACAGCGCCGCGCTGTTCTTTGTGGGCGCAACCGCCATCGGGTTCGGTGGCGGCCTCTTTTCGGTCTCAACCCTGACCGCTGCGATGACCATGCCTGCCCAAGGATTGGCAGGCCGGGGTCTGGCGCTGGGTGCCTGGGGGGCGGCGCAAGCCACCGCCGCCGGCATCTCGATCGCGCTTGGCGGCTTGATACGGGACCTCATGCAGGCAGCCGCCGCCAACGGGTCTTTGCCCGATGCGCTGTCCGACCCCGCAACCAGCTACTCGGTCGTCTATCACGTCGAAATCGGGCTGCTGTTTGTCACCCTCGTGGCTCTTGGACCGCTCGTGCGCGTCCGGGGGCTGTCTCACCAACCGCGGGAAATCAGCAAACTCGGGCTTGCTGACTTCCCGACCTAAACCAGGAGAAACACAATGGTTGGAGTTGAATTTTTTGGGCGTGTCGATTTGGCGAGCGTTGCGATTTGGGGCTTTTGGGTCTTCTTCGCGCTGCTGATCTACTACCTGCAAACCGAAAACATGCGCGAAGGCTATCCGCTGGAGAAGGACGAAGGCGGCCCCGCGCCGAACCAGGGTCCGTTCCCCCTGCCCGCGCCGAAGACCTTCAAGCTGCCCCATGGGCGCGGCGAGATGACATATCCGAACTATCAGCCGGAAAACCGCGAAGTTGCGCTTGAACAGACCAGCAAGACCGCTGGCTCCCCGTTTGAGCCGACGGGCAATCCGATGTTGGACGGCGTCGGCCCGGCCAGCTGGGCCCCGCGCCGCGATCTGCCGGAGCTTGACGGCAAGGGTCACCCCAAGATCGTGCCGATGGCCAGCCTTGATACGTTCAGCGTGTCCGCCGGTAAGGACCCGCGCGGTCTGACCGTTCAGGCAGGCGACGGCAGCGTTGTTGGCACCGTGTCGGACATGTGGATCGACGAGCCAGAGCAGTTCGTCCGCTATCTTGAGATCGAGCTGAACGCCGAAAACGGCGGCGGCAAGCGTCTTGTGCCGATCCAACTGACGAAAATTCGCTGGGACCGCGTGAAAATCCGCGCCCTGTTCGGCGGCCAGTTCGCCGACATCCCTCAAACCAAATCTGCGACGCAAGTGACCATGCTCGAAGAGGAAAAGATCTGCGGCTACGTGGCCGGCGGAACCCTTTACGCCTCCGAGATGCGCCAGGCGCCGCAGCTTTAAAACCGTAAGGAGGTCGTGATGCACGACGATTTTGCCACCGAGCCTGTAAAAGGACTGCCCGAGAGGCCGCCCGAAGGCGAAGACATCCTTTGGCAAGGGCGCCCGAAGACCTGGGCGCTCGCCCGAGACGCGCTCGCGCTGTATTGGGTGGCCGGTTATTTTGTCCTGCTGGCAGGATGGCGGATCGTCGTGTCCCTCGCGGATACCTCCACGGGTGAGGCGCTCTCGAACGGCGTGCCTTACCTGGTCCTCGGCGCCTTGTGCTGCGCGATCCTTCTGGGGATCGCCTTCATGCAGGCACGTGCCACCGTCTACATCATCACGTCCCGGCGTGTGTCGATGCGGATCGGGGCGGCGCTGATCCTTTACTACAACCTGCCGTTTACGCAGATCGGCAATGCCAATCTTGATCTGCGGCGCGACGGGACGGGCACGATTGCCCTTCAACTGATGGGCGATGACCGCCTGTCCTACACCATGACCTGGCCGCATGTCCGCCCTTGGCGGATGACCAGGACGGAACCCGCTCTCCGCTGCATCCCTGACGCAGCCAATGTCGCCAAGATCCTGGCTGACGCAGCGGAGACGCGGGTGTCTATCCCGCAGGTTACACGCAACGCGCCCGCAGATGCGGCGGCCGTTGCAGCGGAGTGACTGCCATGACTGCTTTGACCCCCGAACAAAAACTGGCCGAGCGCGACAAGGAAATGATCCCGCTCGTCCTGATCCGCGCGATGTTCGCGCTGGCGCTGTTTTCCCTCGCGCTGGTGGCCTATGCGCGCATCACCGACCGGCCTTTGGTGGGCGTTCCGCCTTCTGGCCAGGTGGTTGCCGAAACCGTCTTCACGTTCGAGCATTTCCCCTCGGGCGAAGTGCAGGTGATCGGCACAGACGGCAGCGTGCTGGCCTCGTCCCGCGATGACCGCTCCGGCTTCATCGAGGTGGTCTGGCGCGTACAGGACCGTTCGCGGATGCTTGCGGCATATCAAGGTGATGCCCCCGTGAAGGTCGTACGCTTTGACACAGGCCGCATCGCCATCATCGACACTGCCACCGAAAAGCAAATCGAACTGTCGGGCTATGGCGCCGACAATGTAGCAGCCTTCGCCAGCCTGCTGCAGTAACTTCAGAGAGGAACCGAAAGATGGGACTATTCACCCGAGAGAAAGAAACCGCGCCCTGCACGGTCGAAATAAGCCACAAGTTTGAAAGCCTGCACGCCCATGTGCGCTTTAATAACGGTGCTGTCGTTTATCCCGGCGACAGCGTGTTGGTACATGGCGCTGAAATCATGGCCCCCTACGGTGAGATCGTCACCGAGGATCGCACCGCCACGATCACCCGCGCCTCTGGCCTTGAGCGTATGTGGACCCGGATGACCGGTGATCTTGAGTTCATGGAGCTTTGCGAGTTCTCCTTCAGCGAAGAGGTGATGCTATGAACGTCCAGACCGAACCCCGCAAGCATATGAACGGCCACAGCTCTCCCGTTTCCGTGCATGGCACGAACGAGGATATGACGAGCGAGAAGGCGACCGATGTCGCGATGCAGGACACGCTGCTCACGCCGCGCTTCTACACCACTGATTTCGACGAGATGGACGCGATTGATGTCTCCTCTGTCCGCGAGGACTGGGACAAGCTGATCGCGCAAATGGTCTCTGACCCCAACAAGGGCCACTTCAAGAAGAATGAAGACTGGGACCATGTCGATTGGGACAATATGGAGCCGCAGCTGAAGAAAGAGTTCATCGACTTCCTCATTTCCTCCTGCACCGCCGAATTCTCGGGCTGTGTGCTGTATAAGGAAATGAAGCGCCGCGGCTCCAACGACGATATCACGCAGCTCTTTCAACTGATGGCGCGAGATGAGGCCCGCCATGCTGGCTTCATCAACGACGCCCTGCGTGAGGCTGGTATCGCCGTGAACCTTGGCTTTCTGACACAGCAGAAGAAATACACTTATTTCCGGCCCAAGTTCATCTACTACGCCACCTATCTGTCGGAAAAGATCGGCTATGCCCGCTACATCACGATCTTCCGCCACCTGCAGGAAAACCCGGAGCATCGCTTCCACCCGATCTTCAAGTGGTTCGAGGAATGGTGCAACGATGAGTTCAGCCATGGTGAAGCCTTCGCGTTGCTGATGAAGACCGACCCGAAACTGACCCAGGGGCACAATGTGCTCTGGATCAAGTTCTTCCTAACGGCGGTCTATTCGACGATGTATGTGCGCGATCACCAGCGCCCGGCCTTCCACGACGCGCTTGGCGTTGATCCCGATTGGTATGCCCATGAGGTCTTCACCAAGACCTCCAAACTGTCGGAGCAGATCTTCCCGATCACGCTGGATATCGAGCATCCCCGCTGGCAGCCCAACCTTGAGCGGATGCAGCGCGCATCGGTCAAAGTGGCGGAAGGCAAAGCCGAAGGCGGCCTCGGCGGTCTGATCAAGCGCGGCATCGGCATGGCGCAAGCCACGCGGGCGTTCATCGCGCTCTATACGATCCCGGCCAAGAAACACACCGTGCCCGCCAGCACACGCCTTGAGCCGGCCTATTGATCCGTCTCCAAAATAAAGGGGCAGGCCAATGATGGCCTCCCCCTGGATCGCCGCAATCGGCGCGCTGTTCCTGTGGTGGTTCTCCACGGGCGCGATCCTGATGGTCGTGAAACGCGCCGACCGGGGCGATAAAAGCGCCCATGTGAACGCAACCCTTTGGGGCCTGCCCTTTCTGGTGCTGGGCGTCGCCGCCACCGCTGCATCCATCGAAGGGGCAACCGTCCTCAACATCTATATCGGCTTTGTCGCGGCCCTCGCGATCTGGGGCTGGATCGAACTGGCGTTTCTAACCGGCATCATCACCGGCCCAGTGAAATCCCCCTGCCCTGCGGCGCTTCTCGGCAACAGCCGCTTCTGGCCCGCCTTTGGCACCGTCGCCTATCACGAAATTGCCTTGCTCGTCGCGCTGATCGCGATCTGGGTCGCCACCGCAGGCTCCGAGAACATGATCACCGCTTGGACCTTCACCGTCCTCTTCGTCGCGCGCATCTCGGCCAAGCTGAACCTCTTTTACGGGGTGCCGCGCATCAACACCGAATTTCTGCCGAAACCGCTGGCTCATATGCCCAGCTATTTCCGCGATGATATCACCAACGGTCTTTTGCCCTTCTCGATCATGAGCCTCGGCTTTGTGACCGCGATTTTCCTGCAAGGCACGCTGACGGCTGAGGCCGCGACCGACCGCGTCGCACTTGCCCTTCTCACCTCCCTTCTGGGGCTGGCGCTGTTGGAGCATCTGCTGATGGTCCTACCCCTGCCCGATGCAAAACTCTGGCGTTGGATGCTTCCCGCGCCCAAACCCGAATAAACGACCAAGAAAGACAGCCACATGAATTTCGACGCCATCTTCCAAGACCAGCTCGACACTCTGAAAGAGGAAGGCAACTACCGCTACTTTGCCGAGCTAGAGCGCCAATGTGGCAAGTTCCCCAAAGCCGCCAACCACAATGACGGCGAGAAGCGCGATGTGACCGTCTGGTGCTCCAACGACTATCTCGGCATGGGCCACCACCCGGCGGTGATCGAGGCGATGACCCGCACGGTTGAGGCTTGCGGCACCGGCGCTGGCGGCACGCGCAATATCTCGGGCACCAACATCCATCACCTCGCGCTTGAGGACGAATTGGCCGATCTGCATGGCAAGGAAGCCGCCCTCCTCTTCACCTCGGGCTATGTCTCGAACTGGGCCGCGCTCTCGACGCTGGGCAGCCGGATCCCCAACGCGGTGATCCTGTCTGACAGCGAAAACCACGCCTCCATGATCGAAGGCATCCGCCATTCGCGCGCCGACAAGGTGATCTGGAAGCACAACGATGTCGAAGATCTGGACCGCAAGCTGGCCGCCTGTGGCGACCGACCCAAGATCGTCGCCTTTGAGAGCGTCTATTCGATGGACGGCGACATCGCGCCCATCAAGGAGATCGTTGAGGTCTGCGAAAAGCACGGCGCGATGAGCTATCTGGACGAGGTCCACGCGGTCGGCCTTTACGGGCCTCGCGGTGGCGGTATCTCAGAACGTGAAGGCCTCGCCCACCGCATCGACCTGATCGAAGGCACGTTGGGCAAGGCCTATGGCTGCGTCGGCGGCTATATCACCGGGTCAGCCGCGCTCTGCGATTTCATCCGCAGCTTTGCCTCGGGCTTCATCTTCACGACCGCCCTGCCCCCGGCTGTGGCTGCGGCCGCGAAAGCCTCCATCGCGCATCTCAAACAGTCAGAGATGGAGCGCGCCCAGCAGCGCCGCCAGGTCGCCCGCCTGCGCGCCGCCCTCGACCGCGAAGGCATCCCGCATATGGAAAACGACAGCCATATCGTGCCGGTGATGATCAAAGACCCCGTCAAATGCCGCCAGCTGAGCGACATCCTGATGAACGATTTTGGCATCTACGTGCAGCCCATCAACTACCCCACCGTCCCCAAAGGCACGGAGCGGTTGCGCTTCACCCCGTCGCCTTTGCACACAAACGAGGATATCGACCATCTGGTCAGCGCCTTGAAGCAACTCTGGGTGCAATGCGCTGTCGCACACGCTGTCGCTTGATCATCTTTTTCAGCGGAAACACGCTGAAAGTACGGGAAAATCTTGCAAGATTTCCCCCTCGAACAGGCCGTTTGGCCTGTTTTTCAAGGCGTGGGCGCGCTCACGATCACATCACGAAAATGTCGGGTCTTGATACGCGCGAAAACCGACCTCAATACATACATGTAAACTAAGCTGAGAGGAGAAGCCCCCCATGAAATTCCTATACGGAGCCACGATTGCCGCAATCGCAGCCACTCCCGTATTCGCCGATGGCCACGCGTCCGGGGACGCCGCCGCCGGTGAAGAGGCGTTCAACAGACAATGTGTCGCCTGCCATGTGGTTGTTGATGATAATGGTGAAACACTCGCCGGACGCGCCGCAAGAACCGGTCCCAACCTCTATGCCGTCGCAGGCCGCACCTTGGGTGCGATTGAGGATTTCCGCTACAGTGACGCCATCATGGAGCTTGGTGAAGCTGACACTGTCTGGGATGAGGCCAATTTTGTAGGCTACGTCCAAGATCCCACTGGCTGGCTGCGCGAGACGCTCGATGACAGACGCGCGCGCGGCAAGATGGCCTATAAGGTCCGCTCGGAAGAGGATGCAACGAACCTCTACGCCTATCTGGCCTCCCTCGCCCCTCTGCCAGAGGCAGAGGAAGGCGCTGAAGAGGGGGCCGAGATGATGAAAGACGAATCCGCGGAAGAAACCGAAGCCGCGACGAACTAAGTCTTTCTCAGAAAGAATTTAGGCCGCGCTGCTGCAAGCAGGGCGGCCTTTTTTGATGCCGTTTCCGTTAAACGCGCTGATCGCGTTCCGTCAGACGACAAGAACCACCTCTGACACGGTCTCGTCCACCGCCTGACACGCCGCCTCAACCCGGCCCATTAGATGCGTGCTGACGTAAGCTGCATGAAAACGCGACGGCGCTTTCAGCGTCAGCCGCCCCCCTGCCCTGTCGGACCGCTGTAATGCGCTGAGCCACGCGCCAAAGCTGCTTTGATCTTCCTGATAAAGAATTGCCTGAGCCAGCGCCCATTCGCTCCCATCACTCAGATCCGGCGCGCTGACCTTGCCAGAAACCGGCAACGGCACCACACGCGACGGCTCTGGCGCGCCTTGCATGCGCAGCGCGAAGTCGGGGCCCACGGCCTCCCATTGCGGGCGCGTGGCCTGCAGCACCGTCTCCAATGCGATTCCGTATTGCGTGACCCGCCCACGGGCGCCCTGGCGTTTGACCACCAGCCACCCCAGCCCGCGCAGCTTCGCCATCTCGCGCTTCACCGTGCGTTCATCGACTGACCACAAAGCCGCGATTTCGCGTTGCCCCACGGCAAGCTCATCACGCGCCCAATTGTAGCGCGCCGTCATCAGCGTCACGAACCGAAGCACCAATCGCTGCTCATGCTTTCCGCGCGCCAAAGCGTAAGCTCCAAGCGCGGTAAGGATATCGTATTTCCGCGCAGACGCATTGCGCCCGACGGGTTTCATTGCAAGCATGGCCTGCCCTCATCATGTCACCGGATGCGGTGATGCCTCAAAGCGGTTTACGAACCACTGCGCCGATCAAACTCAGCGTTATTTTTTCATTAAGAACGATTTGCGTCCGAAACGCCGATTCTGTCAAGCGGTGATCCAACTGATCGCCCATCTTGATCTCAATCAAATCGAAAAAACAGGTATCTCTGGTATTGGGGGACGCCCTGTATGTCCCCTATTATCCAAGTTTTGTCCCCCAATAGGCGGTAGATTGCCCCAACCTGTCCCCCTAGATTTTGTGCGTCCTGCTCAAATTTCCCAATCATTCCGAATCGTTAGCTGGACCCTCTGCACGCTTCTTATTCAAGGCTTCGTGGTGATCTGCGCTGATCTCAAAAACCAGCTTATTCGCTTTTGCGTTTTTCACAAATCCCGCGTAAATTCATTTTGAGCAAAAATTAGCGTCCCTCCGGAGTTGTTCCCCGCGGGGAACAATTCGGCAAAGACGTATTCGAAAAGAAGACAGGCAAGATGTTCACTCATACCGATCTCAGCGCGCTGCAGGCCCGCTCTCTCAAGATGCAGGGCTATATCCGGCAGCAGACCTATTCCCCCGAGATGGAAAAGACGCTCCGCCGTTTTTCCAGTTGGGAGGTGGCCGAGCTGATCTTCCGCGTGAACCAGTCCACGATGCGCGGGCGTCTGGCCGCCGACCCCTCGCTGCCCCAAGGGCTGGTCGAGGAGGACGGCCGACAGCGCTGGTATACGCTGGAGGAAATCAACGAGCTGCGTCGCCGCCTAAAAATTAATCGCCAATCCCTGCAGCCGCCCCGCCCCTCCGGCAAACGGGCCATTCGTGCGGCGATTGCCAATTTTAAGGGCGGTGCCGGCAAGTCCACCGTCGCGCTTCATTTCGCCCACGCTGCTGCCCTCGATGGCTACCGTCTCCTCTGCGTCGACTTCGATCCGCAGGCGACGCTTAGCCACTCCATGGGCCTTTCTGACGTCGCGGAGGAGTTCACCGTCTGGGGCATCATGGCCCGCGATCTCATTAACGAGACGGAGCGGATGAACGCCACCATTCAGGGCGCCGAAAGCGGCACCACCCTGCCCCAGCGCCGTCTGCCAACAGCGATCACCGATATGGGTCTGGCCGATCTGCGCGTGACCGATTTTATCAAGCCGACCAGCTGGCCCACGATTGATCTGGTGCCCAGCTGCGCCAACGCGGCCTTTGTCGAGTTCGCCTCCGCCCAGTACCGACATCTGAACCCCGAATGGTCCTTTTTCGCTGCCGTCTCTCGCTATCTCGATCAGCTGTCTGACGACGTCTATGACATGATCATTTTCGACTGCCCGCCCGCCATTGGCTACCAGTCCATGAACGCGGTTTTCGCGGCGGATGTCCTCTATATCCCGTCCGGTCCCGGCTACTGGGAATATGACAGCACGACCAGTTTTATCGGCCAGCTGTCTGAGGCGCTGGAAGATCTCAGCCGGTTCTCCAACGTTGTCCCCGCGGGGACGATGAACCTGCCGAAAGCCTTTGCCGATCTGCGGTTTCTGCTGACCCGGTTTGAGCCCAATAACGAACTGCACCGCGCGATGCAGGATGCTTTCGTTAAGGTTTTTGGCGACAGAGTTGCCGAACACCCGATCGAGATGACGCGCGCGGTTGAACAGTCTGGCCGCTTTCTCAGCTCGATCTATGAAATCGACTACCGCGATATGACGCGGGAAACCTGGCGGCGCGCGCGCGGATCCTTTGATCGGGCATACGATGAATTCAAAGGCAACCTGCTGGCCGCCTGGGATGATCTGGAGGATCGGACATGAGCAAGAAACGTCGCGTATTCGACATCGACTTTGAGGCCGACACGCCCGAGCTGGAGACGAAATCCATCGGGTCGGAGCGTCGTGGTCCCATGGCCTCTGCCATTGCCGAAAATGCCGACGCGATGGAGCAGCGCCAGAGCGCCGAAGCCGCGATCAGGGCGGAGAATGATCGCCTTGCCCATGAGTTCGTTGCACTGAAAAAGCAGGGTCTAATGACCACGTTAGTGCCACTATCGGAGGTGAAGACAACCAAGCTGATCCGTGACCGTGCGCCCGCCGATGAGCGGGATGCGCTTGATCTGACAATGTCCATTCAAGAGATTGGATTGTCGAACCCGATCCAGGTCGAAGAAGCCGACGACGGCTACGAGTTGATCCAGGGCTTCCGGCGTTTGCAGGCGTTCAAGATCCTGCAGGAGTCTTGCGGCGACGAATACGCAAAGATCCCCGCGACGATTGTTCCCCGCGGGGAACATTTGACCAAACTCTATCGCCGGATGATCGACGAGAATATCGTCCGCAAGGATATCTCTTTCGGTGAAATGGCGGCGCTGGCCTGGGCCTATCTGGCGACGGCACCCCTTGGCGTTGAGGATATCGACGCCGCTGTGAATGCGCTTTATCCGGTCAGCAATCGTCAGCGCCGGACCTACATCAAGCAGTTCGCGCGTCTGCTGCGACGGTTGAATGGTGATCTAAAGCACGTCCGCGTTCTGTCGCGCGCGCAGGGTCTGGCGCTTTACAAGCGGCTGGAGGACAACCCTGAAGGCACCCGCGCGTTGCGGGCCGCCTTGACCGCGCAGCCCGACCGGACGGAGCAAGACGAGCTGGAGATCATCACTCAGTTTCTGAAGTCCAAACCGGAAAGCGCCACGGGCAAATCGCCCAAATCTGCCAAGACGACCTTTCGGATCAGGACCGGTGTGTCTGAAGCGAAATGCACTGCCGCCGATGGCCGGTTTGAAATCCGGATGGCGCAGGACTTTTCCGCCCTTGATCGCGCGGCGTTGGAGCGTGCGACGCAGGCTTTTTTTGCAGCGATTAAGTCTGAAGGAAGCGCTGAATAATCGGCGCGATGGTGCTTGGCGCTTCTTCATGCGCCAAATGCCCCAGCTTTTCCAAACGCATCACCTTTGCATTCGGCAAACGCGCCGCCGCTGATTCCGATGTGATTGGCGGCACGGCTTTGTCATTCTCTCCGACAATTAACAGCGCGTTCTGAGCGGTTTCCTTCAGCCGTGTCAGAACGCCGTCCAGCCGCCATTGCGACATCATCGTCAGCGCGCCGTCCACATGGCTGCGGGTCGAAACCAGCTGGTGATAAAGCGCAAGCCCCGCCTCATCTAAAGTGCTGCCAGTGCCCTCAATCAGCCGCTTGATGCTTTGCGGGGTCGTGGCAGAGGACACGATATTCGCGGTCAGCGGGTTGAAGGTCAGCATCTTCGCCATCATCGGAAAGATCACGCCCGCAAGGCCGGGGAAATTCCCCAGCGCGGCGTTCAGCCCGACAATTGTTCCCCGCGGGGAACATCCCATCTGCATCATGCGAAAGCCCAAAGCCGCACCGGCGGAGTGGCCGAGGATCGCGTCAATCTCCCAACCCTCCTGTTTGGCCAGCGCCATCACGTCTTCCGACATCGGCTCGATACCGCAGCGCTGTTTGCGGCCGATATTGGTGAAGCCGTGGCCTGGCAGGTCAATCGCGACGCAATGGAAATCCTGCGCAAGGATCGGCATCAGATCGCGCCAGGAATGGGTCGCGCCGCCTGCGCCATGGAGCAGCAGGATCGTGGGGCCTTTGCCCATCTCCTGCACGTGCCAGATATGGGGCCGACACGCGACAAAGCGCGAGGTCGCCGCGTGGGGCCAACGGTCTTTCACGCTCTCCCAGTCCATCAGTCGCTCAATACCGCTGAGACGGCGCTCGAGAGGCGTTGCGCGTCTGCGCGTGGCAAGGGGACGTATGGGGCCAAAAGCGTCTCTGACAGCTGTTTTAGAGCCTGTTGGGGGCGGTTTGACATATCAATTACAAGGCAGTCGATGGCATGGCTACGGAGGGACTTGGCCATCTTGTCCGCATCCTCCCCAGCGGCACTGCGATTGGCGGTGCCATCCAGCGCGATATTGGCGCGACCGTCGGTCAGGATTGCGACGGTGGGGGTCATACCGCGCTTGCGGGCTTGAAGCGCCAGATCAAGCGCGGATTTAAGGCCAGCGGCAAGGGGGGTGCCACCGCCGCCAGGCAGGGCGGCCAGGCGACGCTTGGTTTGCACGAGCGAGCGGGTGGGGGGCAGAAGGATCTCGGCACTGTCGCCCCGGAACGCCACAAGGGCGACGTGATCGCGGCGGGCGTAGGCTTCTGCGAGGAGCAGCTCGATAGCACCTTTGGCCTCGTTCAAACGGGAAAACGCGGCGGAGCCGGAGGCGTCGACGGCGAAGATCAGCAGGCGGTCTGACTTTTCCTCGAACCGTTTGAGGCGGATATCCTCGGCGCGGATATGCAGATTTGTTCCCCGCGGGGAACATTTTCGGCGGATCGGCTGCCAAGGGGCCGCGGCGCGCAGAGTGGCGACAAGGTCCACCTTCGAGGTGCCGTCGATCTGCCCGGGGCGCGAGGGCAGGGGCCTGCCGCGACGGTTGCCCTTCTTCTTGTCGCCCGAGCCTGCGCCCGACGGCGTTTTGGCGCGGGCTTCCTGCTTGGCGAGATGGGCGAGCAGATCGGCGGGAAGGGAGGCTTTGACCGCCTCTAGCAGGACCTCCTCCGGGATCTGGAAATCGTCAGGGGTTTCGCTATCGCCTTGCTCGCCTTCGCTTTGATCGGGGGGCGGGGGAGGCGTGTCGTCTGGGGCCTCAACCTCCGGCTCGGGCATCTGCGTGGCACGGGGGGCGTAGACGAGCTGGACAGCGGCGCGCAGATCGTCTTCGTCGATCTCTCCATCCCCGAACAGCGCGCAGTGGACGCGGGCCACGCGCACCGCCAGAAGGGGCGCGCGGAGGCTGTCGATGCCGAGGTCTTTGGCGAAAGTGGTGAGGTATTTTAATACCGTATCATCCGCTTGAATTGTCTCTAACCTGGCCCGCGCAGCCTTGATATCGGCGGTGCCAAGCGTGGGGTCGGTGGTGTCCCGCCATGCGATGCCCGTGGCGTCGATATGTAGGGCAACACGGTCGAGCAGGGCAGGGGGGGCCTGTTCGTCGTCGCCGTCGCCTTCATCGAGTAAAATCAGGCTGTGGCAGTCGTGATCGTCCAGCGCGAGGGTGAGTTTACCGGCAAGGTTTGGCTCGGCCCGTTCGGCCATGGTGAGGATCAGCGCGGCGGGTTGTCCGATCAGGCCTTTCGTCTGAACAACACTGCCGGCGGCAAGCGTAGCGGAGACGTCAACGCCGCCGAAAAGCTGCTCATCCGCGATGGTCGGATGGATCTTGCGCAAGGGCAGGGAAAGGGCGCTGAGACCCTCGATCAGGCGGTCGCGGACAGGGCCGGAGCGGGCGCGCAGCCAGAGGCCGCCGAGGCCAACGGGATCAACGGCCAGCAGGTTCAGCGCGGTGGCGGCGCGCAGCCAGGTATCTTCGCTGGTGCTCACGCAAGGACTTCTTCGACGATGCGTGTGACGCGGGTGCCGGAGCCTGCCTCGTCGAGCGGATCGCGGCGTAGGCGGTGGCGCAGGGAGGCGGGCGCGATGGCTTTGACATGGGCGCGCGTGACGGTCTTGTCGCCTTGGTAGGCGGCCAGCGCGCGGGCGGTTTTGAGCAGGGTCAGTTCGCCGCGCAGACCGTCAGAGCCGAGGGCCACGCAAAGCTCGGCGCAATCGCGTAGGGCTGCGTCAGGAGTTTTCATCTTTTTCAAGAGCTTACGGGCTTTGAGAATGTCATCGCGGATGATCGCATCCTCGGCCTGCCAGCGGAGCATGAAAGCGGTGTGATCGGCCTCAAACGCATCGCGGCGGCGGATCACTTCGATCCGGTCGTCAATGTCGATGGGGGTTGTCACGTCGACGGACAGGCCGAACCGGTCGAGGAGTTGCGGGCGCAGCTCGCCTTCTTCGGGGTTGCCGGAGCCGACCAGCACGAAACGGGCGGTGTGGCGGATGGAGAGGCCCTCGCGCTCAATCACGTTCTCGCCGGATTGGGCGACGTCGAGCAGCAGATCGACGATGTGATCTTCAAGCAGGTTGACCTCGTCGATATAGAGATATCCGCGGTTGGCGCGCGCCAGCAGACCGGGCTCAAAGGCTTTTTCACCACGGGTGAGAGCCTTTTCGATGTCCAATGCGCCGACGACACGGTCCTCGGTTGCGCCAAGGGGCAGGTCGATTACAGGGGTCGGCTTGGTCACCAGCTTTTTCGACCCTATTTCGGCCCATTCCGGGCAATCCGCGACCTTTTCCGCGTTCACCGGGCAGCCCTCAACCGCCTTGATCGGCGGCAGCAAGGCGGCCAGTGCGCGCACGGCGGTGGACTTGCCGGTGCCGCGGTCGCCAAACACCAGAACGCCGCCGATGGACGGGTCCACGGCGGTGAGGATCATGGCCAGTTTCATGTCTTCCTGACCGACGATGGCGCTGAACGGGAAAGGCTGTTTCATGGGGTTTCCAGTCGTGAAAGGGGGCTTTGACCGCCCCAGCTGCCGCTTTCGCCTGTGACGCGGAAGCGGGCGTAAAGTTCTTCGCGGAACCAATCGCCGTCGCGGACGGCTTTGATGGCGCGGGCATGGGGGCCGTCTTTGCGGGCAAAGTCGGCCATAGTGGACGCATCGGGCCAGATCGAGAAGGTCACCTGATGCAGCAAGGGAACCTCCCCAATGCCGATCTTGAAGGCGACGTTGGGATCATTGCCGATCACGGTCGAGATATTGGGCACCTGACGCCAGAATTTGGCGGCGACCAAAGGCTTCACGGTCGCCCTTGTGAGCGCGGCCAAAGGGCCGGTCTTTGGGTCAGGTGACGGGCGAAAAGGGGCAACACCTGCCCATTCTCCGCGCGCGGATGTGGGGGTGAGATAGACCGACCAGGATTCTGACGCGCGGTTGCGGTAGCGCTGGAAAATCCGTTCGGATTCGAGCCGCTTTTTCGCGGTGTCATGGTCGGGCCAGGTGCACAAGATCGCATAGACGGCGGTGTTCGGGATCGGCGTGAAGCCTTCCCCCGTGCCAGAGCCGCAGAGCTTCCAGAAATGCAGGTCAGGCACCTTGGGAAGCGCGAATCGAGCGGCCCCCATCATGGTAAATGCCCAGATCCGAGACGCGGGCGAGGCGAATCGGAAGAAGCTCAGGCTTACGGTTTGGGTCATATTTGCCTCTTTCTCCACAAAGAGTGTCAACTTTAGCTTACATTATTCTGCGAAATAGAAAAGAGGTCTTTGCCCTTTGCACCGTGTGGCCTAGAGTCATATGTAAAGAAAAGTGGACACTTTTGCCAAAGGCCTTCGCCATGACCTCACTTTCACCTGCCTCGCCGTCTTCCCATGCCATCGTGATCGGTGCCGGTCTGGGCGGCCTTGCTTCGGCGATGCGGCTGGGGGCGAAGGGCTACCGCGTGACGGTGCTGGACCGGCTGGATCAGGTGGGCGGGCGCGGATCGTCGATAAGCCAGGACGGGCACCGGTTCGATCTGGGGCCGACGATCATCACGGTGCCGCAGGTCTATGAGGATTTGTGGAAGGCCTGCGGGCGGAATTTCCGCGACGATATCGACCTGCGCCCGATGGATCCGTTCTACGAGGTGCGCTGGCCTGATGGATCGACCTTCACCGCGCGGCAGGACACGGCGGCGATGGAGGCGGAAGTGGCGCGGCTGAGCCCAGGTGACGTGAAGGGCTACCACAAGTTTCTGGAGGATTCGCGGAAACGCTATGTCGTGGGCTTCGAGGGTATGGTGGCCAAGCCGATGCACCGTCTGTGGGAGACGATCAAAGTGCTGCCCACCTTCGCGATGCTGCGCGCGGATCAGTCGATTCTGGGTCTGGCGAAGCGGCGCTTCAAGGATGAGCGGCTGCGCATGGCGATGTCGTTTCACCCGCTTTTTATCGGGGGCGATCCGATGCATGTGACCTCCATGTATGCGCTGGTCGCGCATCTGGAGAAGACCTACGGCGTGCATTACGCGATGGGCGGCGTGCAGGCGATTGCCAATGCGATGGCGAAGGTGATCCGCGCGCAGGGCGGCACGGTTCGGCTGGGGGTCGAGGTCGATGAGATCGAGGTGAAAGGCGGCGCTGTGCAAGGCGTGCGTCTGGTCGGTGGGGAGCAGTTGATTGCGCCGTTGGTCGTCAGCAATGCCGATGCGGGCCACACCTATACGCGGTTGATGCGGAACCACGGGCGCAAGCGGTGGACCGACGCGAAGTTGAAGCGCAAGCGGTGGTCGATGGGGCTGTTCGTTTGGTATTTCGGGACGAAGGGCACACGCGGCAAATGGGCCGATGTAGGGCATCACACGATCACCAACGCGCCGCGTTATGAGGGCTTGCTGAAGGACATATTCATCAAGGGCAAGCTGGCGGACGATATGAGCCTTTACATCCACCGGCCCTCGGTCACGGACCCCAGCGTCGCGCCGGAGGGGGATGACACGTTCTACGTTCTCTCCCCCGTGCCGCATCTGGGGCATGACGATCCGGTGGATTGGTCGGTTGAGATGGCGCGTTACAAGGACAAGGTTGCAGCCGAGGTCGACAAGACGATCCCCGGTTTCCGGGAGCATCTCAGCACTGAGGTTGTGTTCACGCCAGAGCAGTTCCGCGATCGGTATCTGTCGCCCAACGGCTCGGGCTTCTCGCTTGAGCCGCGCATTCTGCAAAGCGCGTGGTTCCGGCCGCACAACGTGAGTGAAGAGGCGAAGGGGCTGTTCCTTGTCGGCGCAGGGACGCACCCGGGGGCGGGCGTTCCGGGCGTGGTGTCGAGTGCGGAGGTTTTGGCCAAGCTGGTGCCTGATATCGACACTGTTCTGGCGGAAACTGCCCTGAAAGTGGCTGCAGAATGATTGATCCTGACGATCTGGCCCATTGCGAACGGGCGATCCGGCATGGGTCGCTGTCGTTTCATGCGGCGTCTCGCCTGTTGCCCGCCAAGGTCCGCGATCCGGCGCTAGCGCTTTATGCGTTTTGCAGGCTTGCCGATGATGCGGTCGACTTGCATCAGGACAAAGGCGGTGCCGTTCTGTCGCTGAATGAACGGCTGGAGAAATGTTATGCGGGCGCGCCGCGGAATGCGCCTGCGGACAGGGCCTTTGCGGCGATCATCGAAGATTTCGAGATGCCGCGCGAGCTGCCGGAGGCGTTGCTGGAAGGCCTCGCTTGGGACGCTGTAGAGCGGCGGTATCAGACGCTCTCGGGCGTTTATTCTTATTCGGCGCGTGTGGCCTCAGCGGTGGGGGCGATGATGTGCGTGCTGATGCGCGTGCGTGACCCCGATGCGCTGGCACGGGCCTGCGATCTGGGCGTGGCCATGCAGCTGACGAATATCGCGCGGGACGTGGGCGAGGATGCGCGCGCGGGCCGGGTGTACCTGCCGCTGGATTGGCTGGACGAAGCGGGTGTCGATCTGGACCTGCTGCTGCGCGACCCGGTGCCGACGGACGCTTTGCGCGGTGTCGTGCGTAAGCTGCTGAACGCGGCCGACAGGCTTTATATGCGCGCCGAGGCTGGGGTTGGGGCGTTGCCGCGCAGCGCGCGCTTGGGGATTTTTGCGGCGCGCTTTATCTACGCGGGTATTGGCCGCGAAGTGCGGCGCGCCGGATGCGACAGCATTTCAACGCGGGCGCATACGTCGAAGGCGCAAAAGCTGGGCTGGATTGCTCAGGCGGGGCTGAGCACGGGGGCTAGTATGCTCTTACCCAATTCGGCAGTGATCCACGCCGCCCCCTTGCCGGAGGTCAGTTTTCTGGTCGACGCGGCGGCGCGCCGTGATGCGGCCCAAGGGGTCTGGGGCGACGGACGGGCCGGCGATCTGGTCGGCATCTTCGCCACACTCAAAGCGCAGGACGCGCAGCGGCGGATGTTGGAACCTTAGAAAAAAGCGCTACCTCTTGGGTACGCCACGGATTGGAATGCCCTATGGATTGGTCCATTTTCATCGTTTTTCTGGCCGCATGCTGTGCGGCAGCTGCGACGGGATCCATGTTCCCGCCCGACAAGTGGTATCGCAAGCTGAATAAGCCCGTGTGGACCCCGAAGGATTGGATGTTCCCGGTGGCCTGGACCACGCTTTATGTGATGAGCGCCTATGCGGCGACGGTCGTCTCGGTGATGGAAGGCAGCGCGATGGGCATGGCCTTCTGGGCGCTGCAAATCGCATTGAACGCGCTTTGGACACCGGTTTTCTTTGGGTTGAAACGCATCAGGACCGGAATGATCGTGCTGGTGTGCTTGTGGATTTCGGTGCTGGGCACGCTGGTTGCCTTCTCAACCGTGAGCGCCTTGGCGGCCTGGTTGATGGCACCGTATCTTTTGTGGGTCACGGTTGCTGGGGCGCTGAATGCTGCCGTTTGGAAGATGAACCCAGGGCAGGTCACTCAAACAGCCTGATAGCATTTTAGGTATTTAGAGACAAAAGAAGCCCGCAGAGCGCGTTAAGGTTAATTGTTTTCTTTGTCCGATCTCAGGAGCAATCGGGATGCCGAGGGATCAGATGCCTTGAAACACCATGTCGATGGCGCGCGTGATCGTATCGGCGTGATCGCTGAGGCTGCCATAGGGTGTTTTGGTCAGGGTCACTGGGACTGCTGACAGGAATTGCGTCACAAGAACATGCGCTGTGCCGTCAATATCAAAGAGTGGATTTAGATAGGCTGCGGGGGACGGCGCTGCGTCTTGCGGCAAAAGCGGGGCGACCACGCGGGTGTTCATGGGCGCGAGCAAGTCGGATTGCAGATCGACCAGAAAGCCCGGACCGTCATCGCGTTTGTAGATGTCGAAACGCGCCATTCAAAACGGGCGGTGTTTGGCCAGTGGCAGGCCGTTCTGGGTGACCCAGTCGTTTGTGCTGGCGATGGCTTTGGCGTTGTCGCGCTGCCAGTCGCGGGTGCGGGCGGCTTTGACTGCGGCGCGCAATCCGGATTCGGCGGCGCGGCTGATATTGATGCCATGGGCCTTCGCCTCGGTGATCAGAGACGAATCAAGCGTGACATTGGTGGCTTTGCGGGCAACGGACATGGGGGCCTCCTATGCACATGAATATGCGCATCGGGCCCGCTCTGGTCAAGGATGCCTCAAAAGCGCCAGCCTTTGCGGCGGGGTACGCGGACGGCCAGCATGGGCATCAGCCACGGGCCGCGGAAGCGGTTGAGATCGAGCGCTTCGTGCACGCCGACCGTTTCCTCGCCTGCGTATTGGATCTTGACGGCGGAGCGGGAATAGAACGGCGCGTCCAGCATGTTTTTTACCTGGCGCGGCTTATACCCCGCATCGGCACGGGTTTCGCGTTTGACGCCCCAGAGGGAGCGGCGGAAACGCACTTTGGGCGGCGCGTTCATCACGCGGGCGTTGCCGTCGTGATCAAAATGCACACCGATTGCAAGCTCGCTGCCATCGCGACGCTCGGCATCGTAAAAGCAGACCGATCCATCCTCGACCGGGTAGCGGCCCCAGGTCCAGTAGTTGAAATCCTGTTCCAGCGCGCGGGTGCCGAAATTGGCGTCGAAATAGCCGTGGCCCTCCCAGGACCAGCCTTCGCGGTCCAGCTCCACCCGGATGTGGGAGGAGGGTGCGAAGGGGCGCCAGACATGGGTGCCGTCTTCGGTCAGCGGAAGCTCGACTTGCGTGACGGCGGAAGGCGTCACGATCACACGACCCCGCACCCGTGAAATCAGGGGCGGGCTGGAGACCTCGTTGATGTCGATGATCAGCTTGCCGCCTTCCCAGCGCATCGACGACGGGCCCACGGTGAATGTCTCATTCGTTTGCTTGAGCGCGGCGCGGCCACGATCGGTCATCGTGAAGCGACCGCCTTTGCCATAGGTCGCCACGTTGATGCAGCAGTGATTGTCGGGTGATTTGCGGCCCGACCAGCGATACCACGGCGAAAAGACCGAGCCTATGAAGCCGATGATCGAGATCGCGCGGGAGCCATCCTCGCAGATGCCGTCGACATACCACCAGGCGTAGCCGTTTTCGGCGACGTCGAGGTTGAAGTTTGGTCCGTCAAGATCGCCTCGGCCGCATGGCGCGCGGAGAGGGTTGCCATGGGGATCCCCGCTCCCGGATGCGCTCCGCCCCCCGCCAGATAAAGGCCGGGTATTCTCGAGCGCGCTGTCGGTCTTGCGAGCGATGCCGTCAGCCCATGTGGGCTGCGCCCGTAAAGCGATCCTTGGCTGGCCGGAAACAAGCTGTTGAACTCTTCGGGCGTCGTCAGGGTTTCGGGGGGCGGGATCGGGCTGAAGGTCAATCCGAATCGGGCGAGTGTCTCGAATACCCTGATCTGACATTGGGGTTTCTCCTGGCTATCTGTGCGGGAACGGGGAGGGCCGTTCATGATGATTTCAAAGCGCTCAAGAGGCGGCGGGGCGGCGCCGGTGCCGCGATCCTGTGCGCAGATGTAGAGGGTGGGGTCGCTTGGCATATGGCCTTTGGCGAGCGGGTCAAACTCGGCCCGTGGATCGCGGGCGAAGAAGACGTTGTGATGATGCAGATCGGCGCCTTTGGGCGTGGCGGCGAAGGCGTAGACATAGGCCGAGAGGCTGCGCGGTTCGGTTGCTTTGGCAGGCACGGCTTGCGTGACCGCATCGCCTAGAAGGCCTGTATGCAAGGCGCGCGGGTCGCCGTTGAAGACGATTGTGTCGGCGGCAAAGCGTTGGCCGTCCGCGGTGTGTGCAGCCCGAATGCGACCCTGTTGCACCTCAAAACGGGCGACATCGGCGTTTGTCACGAAGGTTGCCCCGCGCGCTTCGGCGAGTTGGCGAAGGGTTTGGGCAAGTCGGTGCATGCCGCCTTGCACGCGCCAGACGCCGCGGGCTTCTGAATGGGCGATGAGGCCCAGCAGGGCGGGCGCGGCGAAGGGGGAGCCGCCGACATAGGTGGCGTAGCGCCCGAAGAGCTGGGCGAGGCGCTTGTCTTTGAATGCACGTTTGAGGGATTGGGCGAGGGTGAGATGCGGTTGCATCGCGGCGATTAGCGACGGCTGGCGCAAGACGCGCATTGTCAGATCAAATTGCGAAGGCGTCGCGGCTTGCATCATTGGGGCGTCGAACGCCTCGTAGAGCGCTTTCATCTTGGCAGAGAAGCGGCGGAAGTCAGACGCGGCACGGGGGCCTGCGAAGGCTTCAATTGCAGCTTCAGATGCGGCGGGGTCGGCGTGCAGATCGAGGGTGGAGCCATCGTGCCACCAGTGGCGCGCGAGGATCGTCTCGGGGATCAGGGTCAGGTGGGCGGAGAGTGTTTCGCCGACGCTGTCGAAGAGCTCTTCAAAGACGGGGCGCATGGTGAGGACGGTGGGGCCGGCATCGACGGGGCCTGCCTCAGACGGAAGCGTTCGCATCTTGCCGCCCACATCGGCTGCGCGGTCAAGCACCGTGACCTGTAGCCCCGCATGGGCCAACCGCAAAGCGGCGGCCAGACCGGCAATGCCGGCGCCGACAACAAGGACAGAGTCGCGTGACTCTTTGGGGCTATCCATAGGGCTATTGTTGACTCTGACAGGTAAAGTGTCCAGTATAGTTTACACATAGCGTGTCTTATCTTGTAGACACTTTGTCTTTGACTGGAGCCGTCATGCCGCTTTCCGCTCGTATCGAATCCGCGATCTCTCAGGCGATTGGCATGGGGCAGGGGGGCGTTGCGCCGCCCAAACTGTCGGAGGCGTTGAATTACGCGGTCACGCCGGGTGGCGCGCGCATCCGGCCCACCATTCTGATGTCGGTCGCTTTGGCCTGTGGCGATGACCGGCCCGAGTTGACGAATGCCGCGGCCTCTGCGTTGGAGCTGATCCATTGCGCGTCGCTGGTGCATGATGACATGCCTTGCTTTGACGATGCCGATATCCGGCGCGGCAAGCCGACGGTGCACCGCGCATGGGATGAGCCGATTGCGCTGCTCACGGGGGATAGCCTGATCGTGCTGGCCTTTGAGGTTCTGGCGAAAGCGGCTGGCAGCGAGCCGATGCGCGCGGTGCAGCTGATCCGGACACTGGCCCATCGCACGGGCATGCCCAATGGCATCTGTGCAGGCCAAGGGTGGGAGAGCGAGGCAGAGGTTGATCTGCGCGCCTATCACCGGGCCAAGACCGGTGCGCTCTTTATTGCGGGGACCCAGATGGGCGCGATTGCTGCGGGGCAGGATCCCGAGCAATGGGAAGAACTTGGTGCACGGATTGGCGAGGCCTTTCAGGTTGCCGATGATCTACGCGACGCGCTTTATGATGCCGATACGCTGGGCAAGCCTGCGGGGCAGGATGATCTGCATGATCGGCCCAACGCGGTCAGCGCTTACGGGGTGCAGGGTGCCGTGCGTCATTTGAAAGATATTCTGGGCGGCGCGATTGCGTCGATCCCATCTTGTCCGGGCGAGGCGGCCCTGGCCCAGATGGTGCGTGCGCAATCAGAGCGTTTGACCCCGGTCGCGCCCGCCGTGAACCGCGCCTGAGACGATGGCGGATATCGCCCATTCGCCCGCGTTGCCAAAACCGAAAGCGTCCCTGACAGGGTGGCGCAACCGGCTGGTCGCGTCCCGCCGCTTTCAGAAATGGGCGGCACGGTTTCCGCTGACCCGCGGCAAGGCCCGCCGAGAGGGCGAGGCCCTGTTCGATCTGGTCGCGGGGTTCGTGCACTCGCAAACCTTGATGGCTCTGGTCGAGCTGGGGGTGTTGGACGCGCTGTTGCAGCGTCCGCTGACCACCGCTGAACTGGCCGCCCGAGCCCGCGTTCCCGAAAACAGAATGGGTGTTCTGTTGAGGGCGGGTGCCGCGCTTCATCTGCTTGCAAATAAGCGTGGCACCCATTTTCTGACCCAGAAAGGGGCCGCGTTGATCGGGGTGCCAGGACTGGCTCAGATGATCAAGCACCACCGGGTGCTCTACCGTGATTTGGAAAACCCCGCCGCCTTTATGCGTGGCGAGACGGAGACGGAGTTGGCCGGGTTCTGGCCTTACGTCTTTGGAGCTGGCGCGGCAGAGAATCCCAACACCGCTGAGACGTATTCGGACCTGATGGCCGAAAGTCAGCAGTTGGTTGCCGAAGACACCCTGCGCATGGTGTCGTTTCAGGGCAGCGCGCATCTGTTGGATGTCGGCGGCGGCACCGGGGCTTTTCTGGCCGAGGTTGGGGCCGCGTATCCTGATCTGCCGGTTACGCTTTTTGATTTGCCCGCCGTGGCCCCCGCTGCCCGTGCCCGGTTTGAAGCCGCGGGGATGGCGGAGCGTGCGACGATCACCCCCGGCTCGTTCCGCGATGACCCGCTGCCTGGGGGCGTCGACACGATCTCCTTGATTCGGGTTCTCTATGATCATGCGGACGAGACTGTCGCGGCATTGGTGTCCAAATGCTTTGACACTCTCCCGGAGGGGGGTCGGCTGATCATCAGTGAGCCCATGCTCGGGTCACGTGCGGGCGATGTGTATTTCGCTTTCTACACATTGGCGATGCGGACGGGGCGTGCGCGCTCTGCAAGCGAAATCGCGGATATCTGCAAAAACGCAGGCTTTTCACAGATCGAGACGCCGAAAGCGCCGCGGCCCTTCGTGACCAGCGCCGTTGTGGCGACAAAGGTTGTCTGACCAAAATTACAGCGTTTGCTGTCTAATTACATTGACACTCAAAAGTGTCAGGTTAAACTGACACCTATGACAATACGTCTCACTGAGTCTTTTCCCGGCTCCATGGGGCGCGCCACCGCCAAAAGGGGGAGCTATCCGGTGCAAACCACATCCGTCATCTTGAAGGGCCCAAAGGATCTTGGCCTCGACACGCTCGCGCTGAAAGCGCCGGGTGCGGATGACCTTGTTGTGGAGATTTCTCATTCGGGGATTTCGACCGGCACCGAAAAGCTTTTCTGGACCGGAGAGATGCCGCCCTTCCCGGGCATGGGCTATCCGCTTGTGCCGGGCTACGAGGCCGTCGGTGAAGTCGTCGAGGCGGGCGCAGATACACATTATACTATAGGCGACCGCGTTTTCGTGCCGGGCGCCAATTGCTACGAGGACGCGTTCGGCCTCTTTGGTGGGGCGACCCGCCGGTTGGTCACGGCTGCGGATCGTGTGACCCGGATCGACGCTGGTCTTGGGGCAGAGGGCGCGTTGCTTGCCCTGGCCGCAACGGCGCGGCACGCGATGGCAGGGCTGAACAAGCAGGTGCCTGATCTGATCGTCGGGCATGGCGTGCTGGGCCGACTTCTGGCGCGGCTCACGATTGCGGCGGGTGCGCCTGCGCCGATGGTCTGGGAGATTGACGCGGATCGCCGGGCGGGGGCCGAGGGCTATGCCTGCATCCATCCCGACGAGGACGAGCGCCGCGATTACACATCTATATATGACGCCTCTGGCAACGGTGATTTGCTGAACAGCCTGATCGGCCGCATCGCCAAGGGTGGGGAGATCGTGCTGGCCGGGTTCTATACCGCGCCGCTTCAATTCGCCTTCCCGCCCGCCTTCATGAAAGAAGCCCGTCTGCGCATCGCTGCGGAATGGCAGCCCGATGACCTGATCGCCACGCGCGCGCTTGTGGAAAGCAGCGCGCTGAGCTTGGGCGGTTTGATTACCCACACGAACAAAGCGGCGGACGCGACCGCTGCTTATGAGCAGGCCTTCACCGATCCGGCCTGCCTGAAAATGATCCTCGATTGGAAAGGTGTCGCATGACCCTCGACGTTCCGAACCTCAAAGACTTTGACCAGCGCCTGCGTGACGAGGCTAATGAAGAGGCCACGCTGGAAGTGCCGATGGAGGAGCCGACCTCCAAGACGCAGATCATCGCGATCTACGGCAAGGGCGGTATTGGCAAGTCGTTCACACTGGCGAACCTCAGCCACATGATGGCCGAGCAGGGCAAGCGCGTTCTGCTCATTGGCTGCGATCCAAAATCCGACACTACATCCTTGCTGTTCGGCGGCAAAGCCTGCCCCACGATCATCGAGACCTCGACCAAGAAAAAGCTGGCGGGCGAAGAAGTGAAGATCGGCGACGTGTGCTTCAAGCGCGGCGGCGTCTTCGCGATGGAGCTGGGCGGCCCCGAGGTTGGGCGCGGCTGCGGCGGACGGGGGATCATCCATGGCTTTGAACTGCTGGAAAAACTCGGGTTCCACGATTGGGACTTTGACTATGTGCTCCTGGATTTCCTCGGAGATGTTGTCTGCGGCGGTTTCGGTCTGCCCATCGCGCGGGATATGGCTCAGAAGGTGATCCTTGTGGCGTCGAACGACCTGCAGTCGCTGTACGTGGCGAACAACGTGTGCTCGGCGGTGGAATATTTCCGCAAGCTGGGCGGCAATGTTGGCGTGGCCGGTCTGGTCATCAACAAGGATGACGGCACTGGAGAGGCTGCAGCTTTTGCCGAAGCGGTCGACATTCCGATCCTCGCCGCGATCCCGCAGGACGACGACCTGCGCAAGAAATCCGCGAATTACCAGATTGTTGGCACGGCTCAATCGCAATGGGGCGACCTGTTCGCCGCCCTTGGTGAGAACGTCGCCGAAGCCCCGCCCATGCGCCCGACACCGCTGGATCAGGACGGCCTGCTGGGTCTCTTCGACAGCTCGGAAACCGGGGGCGACGTGGTTTTGGAACCCGCGACCGACCAGGACATGCGCGGCAAGAACGCGGCTCCGAAAGAGAGCCTTGAAGTCGTCTACGAGGACGTTTGATGACCGATGAAGTGACATACGATACCGCCGCCGAGGCTGAGGTGACGATGGGGGAGGGGCGTGAGGCCTCTGCTCCCGCGCCTGCTGCCCCCGTGGACGGGATGGGCTGTCACGCCGGTGCCGACAAGATGGAGGAGGCCGCGCGTGCTGCGGGCAAATCCGAGGTGCTCGATCAATACGCCAAGGATTATCCGCAAGGCCCCCATGACAAGCCGCAGTCGATGTGCCCCGCGTTTGGCTCGATGCGCGTCGGCATGCGGATGCGCCGGGTGGCGACCGTCATGTCAGGCTCGGCCTGTTGTGTGTATGGGCTGACCTTTGTGACGCATTTCTACGGGGCGCGGCGATCTGTTGGCTATGTTCCGTTCAACTCCGAGACCTTGGTCACGGGGAAACTCTTTGAAGATATCCGGGACGCGGTGCATGAGCTGGCCGACCCGGACCGGTATGACGCTGTCGTGGTGACGAACTTGTGCGTTCCCACGGCATCGGGTGTGCCGCTGAAGCTCCTGCCTTCTGAAATCAACGGTGTCAGGGTCGTTGGGATCGATGTGCCGGGCTTCGGCGTGCCAACCCATGCAGAGGCGAAAGACGTGCTGGCGGGCGCGATGCTGAACTACGCGCGCGCCGAGATTGAGGCGGGTCCGGTGGCAGCCCCCGTGGGCGGCAAGTCGGACCGTCCGACCGTGTCACTGCTGGGGGAGATGTTCCCGGCGGATCCGATGATCATCGGTCAAATGCTGGCTCCGATGGGGTTGGCGGCGGGTCCGGTTGTGCCCTGCCGGGAATGGCGTGAGCTCTATGCCGCGCTGGACAGTCAGGTCGTCGCGGCGATCCACCCGTTCTACACCGCCGCTGTGCGGGAGTTTGAAGCGGCGGGCCGCAAGGTGGTTGGCTCAGCGCCTGTTGGCCGTGACGGCACGATGTCGTGGCTCGCGAATATCGGGGAGGCGTATGGCGTCTCGTCCGAGAAGATTGCCGCTGCGCAAAATATGTTCCTGCCCGCGATTGATGGGGCGCTTGGTGGCGCTCCGATCAAGGGGACGATCACGCTTTCGGGCTATGAAGGTAGCGAATTGCTGGTCGCCCGCCTGCTGATCGAAAGCGGGGCGGAGGTGCCGTATGTCGGCACCGCTTGCGCGAAAACGCCTTGGTCTGCGGATGATGCGGCCTGGCTTGAGGCGAAGGGCGTTAAGGTGAAATTCCGTGCCTCGCTTGAGGACGATTGCGCGGCGATGGAGGCTGTGAAGCCCGATCTGGCCGTTGGCACGACGCCTGTTGTGCAGAAGGCGAAAGAGCTGGGAATTCCCGGGCTTTACTTCACCAACCTGATTTCCGCGCGTCCCCTGATGGGACCTGCTGGAGCTGGATCGCTGGCCGAAGTGATCAACGCCGCCATCGGCAACAAGGACCGCATGGATCACATGCGTGCGTTCTTCGAGGGCGTGGGCGAAGGCGACACGGCAGGCGTCTGGGAAGGCGCGCCGAATGTCCGCGAGGATTTCCGCGCAGTTCAGGAGAAGAAGCTGGCGAAGCAAGAGCGGGCGCGTAAAGCGGCGGAGATGATCTGATGTCGGCGAATTTCCATAAACTCGCCGGGTGCGAGGCAGCGAATGGCGCAAGCCAATCGCGTTCGCACACCTGCGCCAGTCTTGGAGGAACGTCATGTTAATCCAAGACCATGACCGCGCCGGGGGCTATTGGGGGGCTGTATACGCCTTCACCGCTGTCAAAGGCCTGCAATGCGTGATCGACGGTCCGGTGGGCTGCGAGAACCTGCCGGTGACCTCCGTTCTGCATTATACTGACGGGCTGCCGCCCCATGAGCTGCCCATCGTTGTGACGGGCTTGGCCGAAGAAGAGCTGGGCCGCGACGGGACCGAAGGCGCGATGAAGCGCGCTTGGGAAACGCTTGATCCAGTGTTGCCTGCGGTCGTTGTGACCGGCTCCATCGCCGAGATGATCGGCGGCGGTGTGACCCCGATGGGCACCAATCTGCAGCGCTTTCTGCCGCGCACCATTGATGAGGATCAGTGGGAAAGCGCCGACCGCGCGATGACGTGGATCTTTACAGAATTTGGCATGACCAAAGGTCGAATGCCACGCGAGGCAAAGCGTGAGGAGGACGCGCGCCCTCGCGTTAATATCCTCGGCCCGATGTATGGCACGTTCAACATGCCATCCGATCTGGCCGAGATCCGACGCCTTGTTGAAGGCATCGGGGCTGAGGTGAATATGGTGATGCCGCTTGGTTCCCACATTGCCGAGATGCGCAATCTGGTGAATGCGGATGTGAACATCTGCATGTATCGCGAGTTTGGCCGCGGTCTGTGCGAAGTGCTGGGCAAGCCGTATCTGCAAGCGCCGATTGGCATTGAAAGCACGACGAAATTCCTGCGTAAGCTCGGTGAGCTGCTGGGGCTGGACCCCGAGCCGTTCATCGAGCGCGAGAAGCATTCGACGATCAAACCGGTCTGGGACTTATGGCGCTCCGTCACGCAGGATTTCTTTGCGACGGCGTCTTTTGCTGTGGTCGCGAATGAAACCTATGCCCGCGGCATCCGCAATTTCCTTGAGACGGATATGGGTCTGCCTTGTGCGTTCGCGGTTGCGCGCTGTGCCGGTAAGAAGACGAATAACGAGGAAGTCCGCGCCCTGATGGGGCAGAAGCGGCCTTTGATCGTCTTGGGCTCGATCAACGAAAAGATGTATCTGGCGGAGCTGAAAGCAGGCCACGGGCCAAGCCCTGCGTTTATTCCTGCCAGCTTCCCCGGTGCCGCGATCCGCAGGGCCACTGGCACGCCGATGATGGGCTATGCGGGGGCCACATATCTTGTGCAGGAAGTGTGCAACGGCCTGTTCGATGCGCTCTTCCACATTCTGCCGCTCGCCTCTGAAATGGACGCGGCGGAAGCCACCCCAACCAATCTGCGCCGCGATTTCCCGTGGGACGAGGACGCCCAGCGTCTTCTGGACCGGATCGTGGCGACACACCCCATTCTGACCCGCATTTCGGCCGCGAAAACGCTGCGCGACAAGGCCGAGGAAGAGGCGCTGAAAAGCGGTGCCGAGCGGGTGCAGATCGACACTGTGCAGAAGTTGAAGCCTGCCGGTTTTGACGACAGCTCAGATTCTCAAAAAGGAGAGATGGCATGACTGATATGACCACCGACACCCCGGTGACCCGCGTGAAACACGCGCCGCCGAAACGGGAGTTCTACGCCTATTTCGTCATCATCTTTCTGGCCGCATTGCCCCTGTCGTTCCTGACCTGGGCGCTGGCGTTCGGTCGCCAGATGCAGCTTCCCGAAAAAGGGCCGATCGCCCGCGCCTGGTCCCAGGCCCGGATCATCACGCCCATGATCTTTGCGGCCTGATGAAGGCTGCGCACGAAATCCGCTCATCCCCCCCGGGTGGGTGGACGACCGCAGGGCAACTGTTCTGCGGGAACCCGGCCGCGGGGGACGCGGCTCAGCATATCGTTCCGGAGGAATATTATGGCTGATAACACTGGTCTGTCCTTTACAGGCCTCACTGACGAGCAAGCGCAAGAGCTGCACTCGGTGTATATGAGCG
>JBCBAC010000022.1:0-30137 GCA_038532735.1 Pseudomonadota bacterium | reverse complement strand
GCTGGGGGAAGAAGGTCAGGTTTGCGCCGATGAACATCATCCAGAAGTGCAGCTTACCGGCCCATTCGGGATACTGACGACCCGACATCTTGCCGATGTAGAAGTAGATACCTGCAAAGATACAGAACACGGCACCGAGGGACATCACGTAGTGGAAGTGAGCAACCACGTAATAGGTGTCGTGATAAGCACGGTCGACTGCGGCCTGGCTGAGCACGATACCGGTGACACCACCGACGGTGAAGAGGAACAGGAAGCCGAACGCCCAAAGCATCGGGGTTTTGAACTCAACCGAGCCGCCCCACATAGTGGCGATCCAGCTGAAGATTTTCACACCTGTCGGCACCGCGATGACCATCGTAGCCAGCATGAAGTAGGACTGCTGGGTCAGCGACATACCGACGGTATACATGTGGTGCGCCCAAACGACGAAGCCCAGAACACCGATGGCAACCATTGCATAGACCATCGGCAGGTAGCCGAAGATGGGCTTGCGCGAGAAGGTCGCGATAATGTGGCTGATCAGACCGAAGCCCGGCAGGATGATGATGTAGACCTCAGGGTGACCGAAGAACCAGAGGATGTGTTGGTAAAGCACCGGGTCACCACCGCCGGCAGGATCAAAGAACGAAAACCCGAAGTTGCGGTCCATCAGAAGCATGGTGATCGCGCCTGCCAGAACCGGCAGAGCCAGAAGGATCAGCCAGCTTGTGACGAAGATCGACCAGGCAAAGAGCGGCACTTTGTGCAGCGTCATGCCTGGTGCGCGCATGTTCAGGAAGGTCGTGATCATGTTGATCGCGCCGAGGATCGAAGATGCACCCGAGACGTGAACCGCGAAAATCGCGAGGTCCATCGACATACCGCCTTCGTTAGTGGAGAGCGGCGGATAGAGCACCCAACCCACGCCGGAGCCGAGCTGATCATTGCCGCCGGGCGCCAGCATCGACGCGATACCAAGGCCCACACCGGCGATAAACATCCAGAAAGACAGGTTGTTCATCCGCGGGAACGCCATATCCGGCGCACCGATCTGCAGCGGCATGAAGTAGTTACCGAAGCCGCCGAACAGCGCCGGAATAACCACGAAGAACATCATCAGCACGCCGTGATAAGTGATCAAGACGTTCCAGAGGTGGCCGTTGGGCGTACATTCACCTGCGGCTGCTGCCGTGAAGCGCGCGCCTTCGAGGCACATATACTGCACGCCGGGCTCCATAAGCTCCATCCGCATGTAGACCGTGAAGGCCACAGCGATAAAACCGACGATGCCGGATGCGAAAAGGTAAAGGATACCGATGTCTTTGTGGTTCGTAGACATAAACCAGCGGGTAAAGAAACCGCGGGTGTCTTCGTGTTCGTGGCCGTGAATGGCTGCGTCTGCCATAAGGGGGTGCCTCCTGTTGGCTAAGCTCGGAGTATTCTTTCGTATTCCTACATACGTAATCTGAATCACGCATATGTTCCGAGAGACGTTCTAGAGCGCCGGAGCGGTCAGAGCAACGGGGGCGTGCGCTTTTGTCCGTGTTATTTTGGCGCAGTTGATCGAGGTCATTTCGAAGTGAGCCGAGCGTCAGGTGCTTGAAGCAAGCCGCTGTTTTTCGGTCTATATTTCCAAGACGAGTGGACAGTGATCGGAAACCTCCGGATCGGCGATCACATCAAACTGGCGCACCGCAGCCGTGCGGTTAATCAGCATGTAGTCGGCAAAGCGGCCCGCTTTCTTGTATTGGCTGTTTCGAGTGGTTTTGAAGCCGCGCGAGGTGACAAGCTCTGTGAAGCCTGCGGTTTTGAGCAGATCGAGCGTCTCGCTTTCCGGCTCCACATTGAAGTCACCGCAGATGATGCGAAGGTCGTCTTTCTCTGAGACTTGTTCTGAAAGCGCCAAGAGGCGTTTGGCTTGGGTAGCGCGCGCATGGGTATCCATTTTTCCCGCCAGATCGCGCAGCCCGTGCATTTGGGTGACGGTCACAATCCTGTCCTTGTCCGGATCAAACACGCGGATCGCATGGGCACTACGAGAGCGGGGGTGATCGCCGTAGCCATGGGCGGAAAACTCTTTATGCACAAAGCCTTGGATCTGACCGATCACGGGGATGGTTTGGCGCACAAACGTTGCCAAGCCCCACTGCGAGGGGACCTCTGTCGCGTCGTCCCACAGCACGCCTTTTGCTGCCGGGCAAAAGGTTGTGGCGTGGTGGGGGAGTGCAGCGCAGACATCACGAAAGAAGTTGGCGCGTTGCGGCAAGACGTGATCGCCATCGCGATATGTCAGCCAGTCGTTGGTCGATGCGGGGCTGTGCACCACTTCCTGCAGGCACAAAATATCCGGGTCCTGTTCGGCAAGAAAAGCAATGAGCGGTTCGTGCAGTTTCCCGCCCCAGCCGTTTAGGCACATGATCCGCATCGCTTTGCCGCCTTTTCCAAATCTTTTCATGCCAAGCTGGCGGCTTGCACTTGATCGGTCAACGCCGCATCCCGATGTCAATTGCAATCAAGAAGGACAAATGAATGCGAACTGTGTGGGCGGTGGTGGCGATGGTCGCAATGACAAGTGCTGTGACGGCGCAGGATAGGCCGGAAAAGCTGGATGCGGCTTTGAACCTGTGGGCCAAGGATGTGGCGCCCTATGCCGTCGGGATGGGCTATCAGTTCACAGGTGGCGCGCCCGAGGTTCGGCAGAGCGGCAATGTGCATCGGTGGAGCCGCACGCCGCTGGCCGAGGACACATTGTGGCATATCGGGTCGATTACCAAGTCGTTCACGGCCACCCTGATCATGCAGCTTGAGGCGGAAGGTCTCGTGGCGCTGGATGCCCCGATTGCGACGTATCTCGCGGCGTTTGAGGATCAGCTCGACCCCAGCTGGGGCGCACTGACGCTGGATGCGCTTCTGACGCATAATGCGGGCGTGCCGCCGAATGCCGCGATGCGATTGAGCTCGGATAATCCAAGGGCGCAGCGACTGGAGGTGTTGCAGAGCTTTTGGACGGAGCCGCTAAACCCGCCGGAGGAGCGGGAATATTCAAACCTTGGCTATGTTTTGGCCGGGGTGATCGCTGAAGAGGTCACCGGACAGGACTGGCGGAGCTTGGTGCAGACTCGCATCGCGGAACCGCTTGGCCTGCAGTCATTGGGATTTGGGGCGCCAATGCAGGACGGTGCGCCTTATGGGCATCGTCGCTGGCTGGGGGTGAACTTTCCGGTGGAGCCGGGTGATGACAGCTCTGACAATCCCGCGTGGATGGGCCCTGCGGGGCGGCTGCATATGAGCATCGCGGATTTGCTGAAATGGGGGACTGCGCATAACGCAGCCTGCGCCGGGCTGGACGAGACGCTTTTGCCGCAAGCGTCCTGTCAGCAGATGCGGGCCTCGGTCCAAGAGACGTTTGGCTATGGCTGGGTCACGCAGTTCTCGGAGCCGTTAAACCAGCGTGTCGTATGGCATAACGGTTCAAACACGATGTGGTATGCGATCCTGATCATGGTTCCGGAGGCGGGATTTGCGGTGGCAGCCGCGATCAACCGCGCGGATTACGAGCGCACGGATCAGGCCGCAGCCGATCTGGCGGCGCGGCTATTGGATATCGAGTTGGAGTACTAAGCCTCCAGCGTGCGTTCGATCACCCGAATGGCGGAATAAAGATCGTCGCGATCTGCGTAGACCCCTTCGATGAAGCGCGCACCGCCCGCCGCGTCATAGGCAGAGCGCCCATGCAGCACGCGGCGATTATCAAACGCGAAGAGATCGCCGGGGCGGTAGCGCACGCGCATCAGGTAGCGGTCTGACTGCGCGCGTTCGGCAAAACGGCGGTAAGCGGAATAGGCGCGCTCTTGCGTGTCTAGATCGGCGACGAGCGGCGCGCGCAGCCATGTCTCGTAGCGCAGAGCGGTGATCTGGTCGTTCGCGTCGAGATCAACCATCGGCCCCGTCGCCTTATAAGAGGTCGACTTGGCGCGGTTGTTGTAAGTCCATGGGATCGTCGTCATCGCGTCCCACGTGTCTGGGTCTTCGGCGCGGATATCTTCGGCAATCCGGTAGCCATCGCAGTAGAGGCCATCGCCGCCCGAGGTATCATTGGCCCGGCAATAGAGAAATTGTAGACCGGGTGGGCACTCGCGCGTGCAGAGGTCCATGTGCTGGGGCAGGGCGACGGGTGTGTAGGCGTTTGAGGTCGGATCATCCTGAATGGCCAACGTGTAGGTGCGCCCGAAATTCGTCTCGCGGATGGTGCCGACGCGTTCGGCAATCGCGACCAGAAGACCGTCTTGCTGCGGCAGCCCTTCGAGACGCGCAACACCGTGGTCCCGCAGATGGGTCAGGAAATGCAGGAAAAGCTGGTCGTCCTTCAAGGCGTCTGGGCCGGAGACCGTGGCGGGTTCGGGCAAATCAGCCGCGCGCCACAGGATTGGTTTGGCTGCGGGCGCAGGCGTTCCCGTCCAGCCATGCGCGTAGAGCCAGCCTGGGTGAAAAGCGCCGCGGGGCACAGCGTCGGACCATGTGATCTCCAAAGCGCCGGAAGGAGCGATCTGAGCCTCGATGGCTTTTAGGTCTTCGGGGAAATCAAGCGGGCTCTTGAGCGTTTCACGCGAGAGGGGATGCAACGTCTCGGCGTCGGTCGCGTTCTCGGCCAGAAGCAGGCGGTGATAGGTTGCGATGCGGCCGTCAGACCACGCCAGCTGGAGGTGGCCACCGGGCAGCACATCGGCTGCGGTGATCTGGGCGCGCAGGGGCCAGCTGTCAAAATCCGGTGTAAGCGGAAGGGAGAGGTCTTTCATCGGGCGCTCCAGATCGTTTTGCCAAGGCTGGAGGCGCGCCCGACGATTCGTCTATTCTGGAAGCGACATGGGGGCCTCTTGCGCATTCGACCGCCGGAACGCCCCAGGAGATTTGCCAATTGCGCGTTTGAAGGCGCGGTTGAACGCGTTTGTGTCGGCATATCCAGACGTGAATGCAATCTCATCAATGGAGAGCTGCGATGTGCGCAGCAGCTCGCAGGCGCGCTTGAGCCGCACGGAACGCACATATTGCATCGGGCTGCATCCGGTCGCGGATTTGAACCGGCTGCTGAACGCTGTGCGCGACTGGCCATAGATCGCGGCTAGATCGCAGACAGTCCAATCGCGATAAGGATCATCATGGATCGCATCGAGCGTGCTGAGCGTTCTGGGATCCGCCATCGCCTTGAGATATTCGTCTTCGCGCAGCGCGGTCTCGAGCCAGTCTTGCAGGGTCTGCACGCACAACATCTCGGTCAGACGGTTCAGCCGGACCTGAAACCCGGTGGATGGATTTGCAAGCTCTTGTGCGGCCAGATCGACAAGAAGGTCGGTGCGTTTGGTGGCATCGGCCGTTTTGTTGCGCCCGATCATCAGTGCTGGCATGCGATCACGGATGATGCTGGGCGTTTCAGGTGAAATCTCGAAATAGCCGCAGAGGAAATGCGTGTCGGGTCCCTCGGGATCAAAGGGGGCGAAGACGGGGGGCTCTTCGGTCGTTGGGTAGTTCTTCACAGGATAGGGGTCGGTTTGCCCCGGCGCGTCGAAATAGCTGTGCGGCAAGCCATCGGGAATGATCGCGATGTCGCCGCGTTGCAAAAGTTGCGGGTCGCGCCCGTTAGGCAATGACACCCAGGTCTGACCTGCGACCACATAGTGAAACCGGGCAAGCCGATCGTAGGGTGCTGCATCCACATCCACGCCCCACGGCGCAGAAAGGTTCTTGGTAAGGTATGCCGTCGATTGGACCCGCATGCGGTCCACTATGTTCACAATAAGATCTGTCATGGAGCCTCCCTCTCCGAAACTCCGATCAACTCCTATAAAAAAACCTGTGATAGCAATGTGATACTGGGCGTTCCGGACGATCGGCAAGGGATTAGCGTTTTTCTGCCCTATGGGAAGTTAACCAATTACTTACCTTCAGATTACCCGGCTTGAGCGTGTGAATCTGGCCTGAAACAACGACCTGCTTAATCAACGGGAATTTTCCCGGAACTGTCTTACTGGAGATAAAAAGCAACATGAAAACTTTCCTGAAAACAGCTGCTGCTGCGTCATGCGTCGCGGCAATGACGCTTTTCTCGGCTCCCGCCTTCGCTGAAACATCCGTGCAGGAGTTGTTCGCGATGAGCAACGATTCCGCTGCCGAGATTATCGTGCGGGAGACCTCGATGGGCGATGATGTGATGGCTGCCGAGATCAAGCTGGCTCTGGGCAACATGAGTGCAGCTGAGCGGATGACATTCTTTGAAGCCGATATGGCAACCCGTATGGAGCTGATTAAGAAGAAGCAAATCTTTGGTGACAGCGACAGCGCAGCCGAGATGCAGGCTGTTCTTGAGCGTCAGATGTAAAACGCTTGCATGTGTGTGTTGTGAGAGGCGCGGGCCGCGAGATGCGGCCCGCGCTTTTCTGTTTCGGGGATCAGGGTGTCCGGTATTGGGCGGCGGCGATAAACTCCCCAAAGGCTTCACACCAGATCAGGGCGGTCGTGTAATCTTCGACATTGACGCTGTCTGGCAGATCGAGAATGAAGCCACCGAATGTGTCGATCTCTCCAATCATTGCAGATTGCGCCTTGAGGGGTTCGAAATCGTCTTCATGGGCGACAAATTCCGGCACGAGGTAAAGGCGGTAATCCGGTCCAGGCGCAAGTCGCCCTTCGTGGATCACTTGCGTTGCCGTCAAGCTGATCAGACCCTCACCCCAATGAAGCGCGTCGTTGCCGGGCAGGTCTTGCTGGATTTCGGCCGAGAATACCGCTTCCTCGGCCATCTGGCTGAGCACGGCTTCATCTGGCGAGGGCGGCGCTGTGAGAATGGGAAGCAGGTAAACCCCAAGTGCAAAGCCTGCGGCGAGGGCCGCGATATGGGTTCCGGATAGCAGCAGAAAACGTTTCATAGAGACTACTCTCTGAATGGTTTCGGATGCTGTGGAGTCTAGCCTAAAACATCAATATTTTCAAAGGATTATTCGGGATTGTTCCCTGTTCAATCGGCAAGTTCGCGTGGCGTTTCGGTGTGCTTTGCTAGTCTTTCGCCTCCGGCCAGGTCAGAAAGCTGACGGCGGTCGGGTCGGGCGAGCGGGTGCGGCGGACGACGCGGAAATGTTTCAGTAGGCGTTTGCGCCACCAGGGTGGCGGCTGCACGGTGCAATGGGCGTTCTCGCCATTGGGCAGGATCTCCTTGGCCTCGCGCACGGAGATGTTGAAGAATGCGTGTTTTGAAAGGCTGCGGATGCGGGCGAAGATGTCGTCGACGTCTTCTTCGGGGATATGCTCCATCACGTCGGTGCAAATCACCAGATCGACCTTGTCCACTGGCATCTCGGAAAATTCCGGGATCGCTGGGTCGTAGCGGTAGACTTTCGCGTCGTTGATTGCGCCCATCCAATCCACCAGCCGCGACTGCCCGCAGCCGAAATCCAGGACCGAGCGGATTTTCGGGATGTCGTCCAATGGGCGTTGGATGTAGCCGACCATGACCTCGGACGAGCGACCATAGGTCTTGGTCTCGTGGATCTGGCGGTATTGGTCGATCAACTCGTCTTTGCGCGACATCGGTGCCTCGTTACTCAGTCAACTGCAGTTCAATGACATCTGCGAATGTCTTTTTTAGGGCGACATCGACGTCTTCGAGCGTGACCGGCAAGCCCAGATCGACCAGCGAGGTGACGCCGTGTTCTGCAATGCCGCAAGGCACAATGCCTGAGAAATGATCAAGGTCAGGTTCGACATTGATCGACAGGCCATGAAAGCTGACCCATTTGCGCAAGCGCACGCCAATGGCGGCGATCTTGTCTTCTGGTTTTGCGCCGGTCACCGTCACCGGCTTATCGTCGCGCGCGACCCAGACACCGACGCGTCCCTCGCGGATCTCGCCCTTGACGTTGAATTGATCGAGCGTGGCGATCACCCAATGCTCCAGCCCCTGCACAAAGCGGCGCACGTCATGGCCGCGCTTGCCGACATTGAGCATCACATAGGCCACGCGTTGGCCGGGCCCGTGATAGGTGTATTGCCCGCCGCGTTTGGTGTCATGCACCGGAAACCGGTCGGGATCGGTCAGGTCCTCGCGCCGGGCCGAGGTGCCAGCGGTGTAGAGCGGGGGGTGCTCCAGCAGCCAGATCGCCTCATCCGCCTCGCCATTGGCAATGGCGGTCGCGCGGGCCTCCATCTCGCGCACGGCGAGGTCGTAATCGACAGGGTCAGGGGAGGCGATCCATTCGACCATAAGGGGCTCCTTTGGGGCATCATTTAGCGGCGCGACGGCCAGAGGTGCAAGAGACGCATTTTTCCCTTCACAAGGTGGTTTGGTCGGTCTATACGCGCCGCTACCAAGCCTAGACAGTGCGGTCGTGGCGGAATTGGTAGACGCGCAGCGTTGAGGTCGCTGTGGGGTAACACCCGTGGAAGTTCGAGTCTTCTCGACCGCACCATTCTCCTGACGTCGAATGATACGGTCGGTTTTCTGATTAAGTTCGACCATCTTTCGAACGGGCGCACCATTTTCAGACAATGATGATTTTCACGTCAGATGATGTGAATCGGTGCGCCGAAAGGGCGGCATTTGCTTTGGTGGCAAGGCAAGCCGCTTTATTGTTGTCTGCTGGCGGTTTTATGACTTCGTAGGTAAGCCACCAAGTCGCTCAAGATGGCCCACTCGTCCAAGGTTGTCGGCGCTCGCGGCTCACAGTTGTGGTCTTGCGCAGGAAAGAGCGCCTTTTTACGACGCGCTTCGGTTCTGGACGTAGGGCTCTGGCGCGCGGTTGTGGCGGGTTGCCGCGTGCAGGGTTTCGCAATGGGCAAGCAGTTGGGCGTTTTGGATATCTTCGTTGAAGGCCTGCTCGACTTTGTGGCGGGCGGCCCTGCTGAGCCGCAGTGCAAGATCGGGGTCCTGCGCAAGAGCGGCGATGTTTGTGCACAGCGTGGCTGCGTCGGCCTCGTCTGACAGAAGGCCGGTTTCATTATGGGTCACCAGCTCCGGGATGCCAGAGTGCCGCGTGGTGCAGACGGGTGTGCCAAGCGCCATGGCTTCCATCAAGGTGACGGGGATGCCCTCCTGATCGCCGTCGGATGCGGTTACGCTGGGCAAGAGCAGCGCGTCAGCTTGCGCGATCTGGCGTAAGGTGTCCTCATGGGCGAGGGGCCCCGCAAAAGTGATCTGCGCGTCAAGACCTGCGGCAGTCACTTGCGCGCGCAGGTCTTCTTCGAGCGGACCATCGCCGCCTATGATGTATTCAAACGCAAGATCGGGGTGCCTTTGGCGCAGAAGCGCCAAAGCCTCGATAGCGATGCGAAGGCCTTTCTTTTCGACGAGACGGCAGACGCTGATGAGACGCAGCACGGGACCCCTTTGGCTTGGGGCGAAAGTGTAGTGCGCCGTTGGGATGCCGAGGTGATGGGTTTGTACACGCCCGGTTGGGGCGCCGCGCTTAATCAGCAGATCAGCGAAAGGTTGATTGACAGTGAGGTGCAGATCCCCTTCGCGGAAAAGCTCATGATAGAGTGCGAGTTTGCTGCGTTGATCCTCAAAACTTACATCGCGACCATGGAAGACGGTGATCAAGGGTGGGCGTTCATCCCAGTCTTGTTGGGCGCGGGCGACAGCGCGGCCGCGGAACCCGAAATGGGCGATAACGACATCTGCGTCGATGTTTTGCCGCCAGATACGGCGGGCCCATCGCGCCTCGACCTGAGCGATGAATTGATCTGGAAGAAGGCGGAAGGGTCGTGGTATCGGGCGCGGCCAGATCACGATCCGAACTTTCTTGAGAAGCTCTTTTACGTCGTCAGCCAAAGGCAAATCCGGGTCGTAAGACTTGCAAGCCACGGTGACCTCGTGGCCTTGCCGAACGGCGTAAAGCACCTGCGTCGTCACGAAGGTTTGCGACAGAAGCGGGAAGCCTGAGACGCAGAAACATATCTTCATCAGGGCGCTCCTTTCCTTAGCCGGTGTTGGACAAGCGCGTGGTTTGATGGCCGAGGATGCAGGCCTCGAGAGCGGTCAGAAACGCACGGTGCTGGGGGGCAAAGCAAAGCTCGGGCCGTTTGGCATAGTCGAGGGCGGCGTTGGAGAGTTCGGTGTAAGCGGCCTCATCGGACCAGAGAGTGCGCAGGGTCGCGACCCAGTCCTCAATAGGCGCTTCATGGGCCAAGACCTTGCCACCGGGGCCGATGGCCTGGGGCAGCCCACCCCGATCCGAGCCGATGACCGGGATGCCACTGCAATGGGCCTCGGATGCGACGCGGCCCCAGGCTTCTTCCCATTGACTGGGGGCGAGCAGCACCTTTGTGCGCCCATAGACCTGTGACATATCAGAGGTGCGCCGCATGAAGGTGACATTGGGCAGCGCGTCGATCTCGGCCATGATCTGTTTGAAAAGCTCGTCCCAAAGCGTCCAAGCCTCAACAAAAAGAAAGGGGATCTCGGGGCAGGCGTGGGCCATGTCGCGAGCGATCTCGTAGCCTTTTTTAGGGTGGATATTGATGAGGGTGGCAAACTCGCGGGTCGTCTCGGTCCGGTATTTTTCAAAGTCGATGGTGGGCGTAATCACGGTGCAGGTGATCCCGTAGGCGTCGCGATAGGCTTTGGCAGTGAAATCCGAATTGGCGATGAAATGCGCGCCAGGGATGGCGCTGACATCGCCGTCGTTTTCCTCAAACTCGACATTGCGCAGATAGAGCAAGACAGGTAGGCCAAGGCGGGCAAACTGCTGGCCCAGGCTGGCCGAGCGGCGGGTTTGCACAACGACGATATCGGGGCGGAAGTGATCCACAGCGGCCTTGATGCGGGCGGGGTCATGGGGCTCCCATGTGCGCATCACCTCATAGCCTTGGCTGTGATCAATGCTGAACGGGCGGCCTGTGATCTTGCGCTGCACTTTCATCCGAAAGCCGAAAAGACCGCGGCCTGAAAAGCCACAATAGACCGCGCATTCGTGACCTTGGGCGCGGCTTTCGCGGATCAGATGATCGGTGCTGTTTTGAGTGCCCCCGCTGGCCTCGGGCAACCAGCCATTTCCACCGGCAAAGAGTATGCGCATGTCAAAGCTCCTGAATTGATCCGCGGGTGCCGGTACTGGGCGGGGTGCGCGCGCCGGGCGGCACAAGCCCTTGGGACGCGAGTGCCTGTTCAAGCGATGGCCCTGCAGAGAGCGCGGATGCTTTGAGCCGGGGCGCTGCGGCATTGAGATCGGCTGCGACCCGATCGAGATTGTCTACCCAGTCTAGGGCGCGGGCGGTAAAGGGCTCTGGTTCGATCTCGCCTATTTTGGTGACCAGATCGGGGCGGCCCAGATCGGCAAAGGTTTCTTCGAATTTCGGCTCGTAGGAGACGGGCAAAACGGGCGTGTTGGCACAGATCGACAGGATCGCCATGTGCAGGCGGCACGCGATCACACTGTCAAAGCCTTGCAGGCGTTTGATTAGATCCGCAGGGGTGTGAAACGCGCGGTCTACATGGACAAGGGGCGCGACATCGGCGGGGAGGTCGGCGGCGAAATCCAACGCGATCTTCGAATCGTCGGTCCAGTATTCCGGGATGCCTTGGCAGGTGGAGAGAAACGTCACCTCGGCGCCCTTGTCGCGAACCAGAGAGATGACGCTGGCGCGGATGGATTGCTTGAAGATCTCGGCACCTTCTTCCGGGTTACGGTCTCCGTAGGCTTTGAGTTTGCGGACGGCGATGGCAATCCGCAGCCTGTCATCTTTGGCGCGTCCGCTGCGCGCGCGTCGGGCTTGGAGATCTGTGGGACCGGGCTCCCATAATGCGAACACCGAGTCCGCGACGGCGGTGACGTGATCGGATCGACCCGTGAGCGCGTGCACATGGCTGCGCGAGGTCTCGTGCCGCACAAGGATCAGCGCCATCTGGTTCAGGATCGGTGCAAGCGCGCGTGAGCGGTAGTCATCGGTGAAAGGCTCAAAGGATTGGGTAAAGGCGACAAGGGGTTTGCCGAGCAGCCTGTCTTTGTGAAACTCCAAAAGACGACGGGTGATATCGTATTTGCTGAGCAAATACGTGCCGCCGGTTGTCACGACGAGATCGGCATCGAGATAGGGGCGGATCGCGCGCATTGTGGCGGTGGGCAGCGGCAGGCGGAGGGCTGCGATAGCCCGTGTCGCGAGCACGCTGAGCGACATGTAAGCCCTTCGGGTGTAATAGAATTTCCGGTAATTGCCAAAGCGCTTGCGGGCGCGGCGGATGAGGTATGCCTCGTCCATGACGAAAGACGGCAGCGGGATAAAGTCGATCTCGGGATAATAGCGCGCAATGGCGGGCAGGCCTGAATCCGCGAAAGAGATGCGTGCGCCAGGGAAGGCCTCAAGCAGGATCTTGTTCAGCGCGACGTTGATCGCGCTGTCCCCACCATTCATGAAAACGCAATTCTCGACGATGATGCGCATGTCAGGCCTTTCGTTCCAGGGCACGCATGTGAAGGCGACGCAGCGCCTTGGCGCAAAGCTCTGTCGCTTCTGCGAGGGTTTGACGACCGTAAGCGGTGAAGGTGAGCGCCGCAGCAAAAACGGCATAGCATAAGGCGGTGCCGATCAGCAGTTTGAAGACGGCGATACCAGGCAGCATGTCTTGGGACAGATAGATGGTCGCATAGGTCGCTAGCCCTGCGATGAAGATCGGCAGGATGCGTGTGCGGATGGAGACGTAGCCGATGGGCCCCTTACGGCAGATCAGGATCCAAAGCGGTATGAGCTTGGCGAAACTGCTTGCGGCATAGGTGATCGCGAGGGTGACCACCCCATATTGCACGCCCCAGACGAAGGCCGAGCATGTGATGAGCGCCGAGATCACGCCCCACCACGCCATTTCGGTGGTGCGGCCTTGGCTGATGAACAGCCATCCCGTGGGGTTGGCCAAGGGTTGCGCGAGCCCGGCGATGCCGAGGGCAGCGAAGATCGGTGCGCTTTCGGTCCATTGCGCGCCCAGCAGAAACGGGATCGCGGTGTCAGCCATCGCGCTGAGTGCAGCGACGCCCGGCAGAACCGCCAACTGGACGAGGCCAAAGACCCGAAAGAACGCGTGTGCATATCGATGCGGTTGGTTTTGCATTCGCGACAGGACCGGGATCATCACTTGTGACAGCGGCTGTGCGATGCGGTTCAGCGGAAAAAGCAAGAGCTTGTAAGCGCGGTCGTAAAAGCCCAACGCCTCACCGCCCCAGACCCGGCCAATCAGGACGTTATCGAGGTTGCGCGAGAAGAAGTTTGCGAGCTTGAAGATGGTGACGCCTGCACCAAACCCAATCAGCTCGCGCGTGCCGGCGGCGAGGGCGGGGCGTGAAGGGGTCCACGGAATCCAAGCCCAGACCAGGATGGCCCCCAGAACGGAGCCCGCGATTGCGCCGCCGACAAGCGCCCAAGGTGAGGGCGAGATCATCGCCCAGAGGACCGACACGATCAGCGATGTGAAGCTCACGAGCCCCGTGTTGATCGCCAGTCTCCCAAAGCCCATGCGACGGTTGAGCAGCGCGAAATGCTGCGCGCCGAGTGCAGTGATGATCAGGTTCAGCCCCATTGCTCGGATGAGCCAGACGAGATCGGGTTCATTGTAGAAAAGAGCGATCCACGGGGCGGCAATCATCAACAAAGCTGTCAGACTGACGCTCAGGGCGATGTTGATCCAAAAGAGCGCGTTGAGCTGGCCGTAGGTGAGGGTTGGCCTTTGGATGACGGCCTGCAGAAAGCCCATCTCTTTGAACATCGCGAGAAGGGCGATGACGGGGCTGATCATCGCGACAAGTCCGAAATCGCGCGCGGTTAGAAGACGGGAGAGGATGATGACCGAGCCGAACTGACAGCCAATGATAACGGCTTGACTCAATGCCGTGTGAAAACTGCCGCGCAGAACAGTGCTGCCATAGCTGTCCAGGGCGGTCGTCTCGACCGTGTCTTCGGGGCGGTGTTGGGTCATTGGGTATCGGTTCGGGCACAGCTACGATTGCTGCTTTGACCTGAGCACAATGGCGCATGGGGTGCCTCTTCTTTCGAGGGGTGCGACATGCGCTCAGCAGCTTCTTGCCAAAGTGCTGGGGTGTGGACAGGCGAAATGCTGCGGTTGCACAGCAAAGAGGCGGTCTGGGGCAGAATTCATCGCTCAGGAAACTCAGCTGCCTCTGCAGACGTTGGTATGAACATTTTTCCGCTCAAACCGTGCGGTGTGCTCGGCTGTATTTTGCAACTGCAGAAATAGCTTGTTTCCTTGGGTTGAGAAGCGCCTCCAGCTTGTCGAAAGCTGCGCGGGACATCCCTTTGAGATGCGAGCCCAATGGAACATGATCCCGAGCTCCTAGACACAGATGCCGACCCGGTCATGCCGGAGCGTTCGCGTATCTTGTATCTTGTTCATGATTTGGACGATGCGGCGGTCTGGCGGCGGGTTCAGATGTTGCGGTTGGGTGGTGCAGAGGTCGAACTGGCGGGGTTTCGAAGGCGGTCGGGCACCTTGCCGGAGCCAGCGCTGATATTGGGGCAGACGCGTAATGGTCAGATGACGCATCGTGCGCTGGCGGTTTTACGTCAGCGGCTGCGGTTGGGGCGGTTGACCAAGGAGGTTAGCCCGCCTGATGCCATCCTCTGTCGGAACCTAGAGATGTTGGCTTTGGCTGTGCCGTTGAAGCGCGCGTTTTCAAATGCGGACATTCCTTTGAGTTACGAGGTGCTGGACGTGCATCGCCTGATGGTTGGGGATGGTCTTGTGGCCAGCGCCTTGCGCCGGATCGAGCGGGCTTTGTGCCGCGAGGTGGATCATCTGATCGTCTCGTCGCCTGCGTTTGTCGAGGCGCATTTCAATGCCCACAACCAATGGGACGGCACGCCGCTTTTGGTGGAGAACAAGGTCGTTCTGGACGCGCCTGCTAATTTTACGCCGATGAAGCGCCGGACCGAAGAGCGTGGCCCCTTGCGGATCGGTTGGTTCGGAATTTTGCGCTGTCCATTCTCACTGGCTTGTCTGGATGCGGTCACGCGGGCCGCGCCGGGGCGGTATAAGGTTTTGCTGCGCGGGCGACCGGCGTTGGACGTGCTGCCGCAGTTTCATGACGTGGTGAACGCAAACCCCGATCTGCATTTTGGGGGTCCATATGCGTATCCGGATGACTTGGCCGAGATCTACGGGTCGGTTGATCTGGCTTGGTTGGTGGACCGTTATGATACGGGCGCGAACTCAGATTGGTTGCTGCCGAACCGGCTTTACGAAGGCGGCTTAAATGGTGTGCCGCCGATTGGGTTGAAGGGCACACAGATTGCGAAGCGGATGGCTCAGTTGGGCGTCGGTCTGACGTTGGAGCAGGCTGACCTGGCCGAGGTCTCGACGCGGTTAGGGGCGCTACGTGGTGATGATCTGACGGCATTGCAGAAGATGCAAGAGGTGATCCCACGGTCGACGTGGCTGGTCTCGCCCGAAGAAGCGCACGCGGTAACCGCGCAGCTTCTAGGTGTGAGCGTAGAAGTCGAAACCCGCCAGCCAGCGCCGGTCACAGGTGGTGTTTTGGTCGTGATCCCAACCTTGGATGAGGCGCAGCATATCGAAGGGGTTCTTGAAGGGCTTGTTCCGTTCATAAGGCGACAGCGCGCGTGCGGGGAGGCCGCTTGCATTGTCGTGGCCGATGGCGGCTCGAACGATGGAACGCAGGACATTGTGCGCGAAGTGGCGGCGCGGCATGAAGGCGTTGAGATCAAGTTGCTGCACAATCCGGGGCGATTGCAGGGTGCCGCTGTGAACCTCGCAAGTGCCACCTATGGCGCGGATCATGATTGGCTGATGCGGCTGGACGCCCATGCCCGCTATCCAGAGACATATCCCGATGTGCTGCTGGAAGAGGCGGCTGAGAGCGGTGCCGAGAGTGTCGTGGTCGCGATGAATGCAGTGGGGGAGCGCCCGTTGCAGCGTTTGATTGCGCTCACGCAAAACTCGCGGTTGGGAAATGGCGGCGCAGCCCATCGGACGGGGTTAGGCGGACGTTTTGTGGATCACGGGCATCATGCGCTGATGCGGCGTTCAGCGTTTGAGGCCATCGGCGGCTATGACGAGCGGTTTTCGCATAACGAGGACGCCGAGCTTGATCACCGTCTCAGAAACGCCGGTCACAGGATCTGGCTCACGCGCCGGACAACGATGACCTATCTGCCGAGGGCTGATCTGAAAGGGCTCGCAAGGCAATATCTGAATTTTGGCCGCGGTCGGGCTCGGACAACGCGTAAACACCATTTGCGCCCGCGTATCCGCCAAGTTGCGATGATTGGTGTCGCGCCCTCGGTCTCGCTCGCGCTTTTGTCGCCAATTTCAGTGATCTTTGCAGTGCCCGCGCTGGTTTGGGCTGCGGCTTGCGGCGTGGGCGGTTTGGCCGTTGCGCGGCAACAGGGTGAGATGCGCGCATTTGCCAGCGGGCCGATTGCGGCGCTGATGCAACTCTCGTGGTCCGTGGGCTTCTGGCAGGAGGTGCTGGGAGCCCCCCGGCTATCCTCTGCCAAGGCAGATCGGCCAGAAATAGCGCGGCGGCGGGACATCCGGTCGGTCGCAGTGGGGGTGTGCACCTATAAGCGCGCCTCATTGGGTGAGACGTTGAGCACGCTTGAGCTGCAGGATTTGCCGGAAAACGTATCGCTTTCGATCATCGTTGTGGACAATGATGAACGCCCAAGTGCTGAGGCTGAGGTCGCCGAGTTCGCGCGAAGTAGTCGGCATCAGGTGGTCTACCGTCATGCGCCTGCGGGCAATATTTCGGTCGCCCGGAACGCAGCGCTTGAGGAAGCGGAAGCGCGTAATCTGCCGATCTTTGCCTTCATCGATGACGATGAATTGGCTCCGCAGGACTGGTTGAGCACATTGTTGGATCGGCTAGCAGACGGCGACGCTGAAGTCGTTCTAGGACCAACACTCGCGATCTATCCGCGGGATGCGCCGGGCTGGATGCGTCGGTTGCGGGTGCATGACACAACGCCGGAAGTCGGATCTGATGGGCGTCCGATTGCGGGGCACAGCTGCAATGTTATCATGGACTTGGGCAGCCCCGCATTGAAAGGCCGTCGCTTCGATCCGGCGCGAGGGGTATCCGGCGGCGAGGACACGGCGTTTTTCAAGGACGCGATGGAGGCGGGCGCACGCCTGGCCTATGCGCCCGATGCGCGCCTGCGTGAGCATGTGCCTGCGGATCGCGCGCGGCTGAACTGGCTTTTGAAACGGCGCTTTCGGATGGGGCAAACCCATGGAAGCCTTTTGCGGCGCGGTAAAACGGCCGGGGCGACGGTTGCCCAGATGGGGCTGGCCTCGGCCAAGGTCATTTATTGCGGGACGTTTGCCCTGCTCACTGCGCCATTCGCAGCCTCGCGCAACGCCAACTTGCTGAGAGGGGCGCTGCATGCGGGAACGCTCGCCTCGCTTCTGGGTCTCCGTTCGGTCGCGATTTACGGTGAAAGCGGGCCGTCGGGGACGCGTGCGCCGTAGCGATCTGACCCAACAGTCGTTCTCTGCTTTACTTCGTGCAGCAATGCATCACTGGGGCATGACGTTGGGACTTTTAAACCAATCCCCCTTTCTCTGGGCTTTTGGTGGGCATAAGTGCTAAAGAGCACCGATAGATTCAAAGCTTTATTTTGATGATACGCTCTTATGTCGTTGCCACGCGGAGCAAGATATAAAGGGGGGAGAATGCGATTTGCGGCCTTCTTGATTGGCCTCATCCTTGCTGTGATGGGCTCTGTTCTGCTCGGTCTCGCCTTTGAGCTTGAGACCGGGGCTTTGGTAGTCTTTGTCATCGCTGTTCTGGTCATCGTGCAATTGGCTTATGTAGGGCTCGTGGCGCTGATGGCTTATGCGCGGCACCGCAAAACGGGGCAACGCGCAAGCGCCGACAAGACCCGGCCTGCTGCGCCGGTCACACAGGAGAACGACGCTTAGGCGCATGGCGTCAGACCAGGTGGGCGGTCTCTCGCCGGTTGCAGCGAGAAACGGTGAAATTTCGCGCGCAAGCCTTCGCGGTATAGGCAAAAAACCGGTCCTTTCTTTGATCGCTCATGTGGATCGACTAGCTTTTAAGGACAGCTTTTGGCGGATGTGAGTCCCTTCGATCATGGCCCTTCATGAAAGCCTTCATGTGTCGGTAGTCATCGCCGCGCATAACGCGCAGCACACACTGGCACGCGCGATCCACTCGGCTTTGACGGAGCCGGAAACGGTCGAGGTGATTGTTGTCGACGATGCCTCAGATGATGATACGCGTCTTGTGACGATGCGCGAGGCGGAGCGGGACGCGCGGGTGCGGCTCATCCCGCTGGACGTCAATGGCGGTCCGGGGGCTGCGCGCAATCACGCGCTGGATGTCGCGATTGCGCCTTACGTGGCCATACTTGATTCCGATGATGTGTTCCTGCCGGGGCGGCTGAATCGGCTGGTGCGCGCGCAGGATGCTGAGATCGTGGCCGACAATATTGCCTTCGCCAACGAGGCTGATCTGGAGCGCATGGTGGCGCGCGATTGGTCTGCGATTGAGCCGGTCTTCAAGGATCTGAGTGCTACGGAGTTTGTCCGGGGCAACCTCAAACGGCCCGGTGTTGCGCGGGGCGAGTTGGGGTTTTTGAAACCTGTGCTGTCGCAACGGTTTCTCGATCGCCACAAACTGCGCTATGATCCGGCGCTGCGGTTGGGAGAGGATTATGATCTGTATACCCGCATGTTTCTTGCCGGCGCACGGATGCGACTGACGAGCCGTCCGGGCTACGGCGCGGTGGTGCGCGCGAATTCATTAAGTGCGGTGCATGGGGCCGATGAGTTGAGCCAGCTGCATGACCGGCTGGAAGGGCATCTTGGGGCGGGAACTCTTTCCGCGTCGTTGTCGCGCGCAATGAGAACGCACCGCGATGAGGTGCGCCGCAAGCGGGATCACCGGGTGTTTCTGGATTTGCGAAAACAGGTGGGGAACCGCGCGGCGCTGCGGTATCTTCTAGGAGCCTTCAACCGCCCGTTTCCTATCACTCTACAGATTGCGAAGGACAAGTTGCGGCGGGTGCCCAAGGCGGGCGATGCGGTGGCTGGCGACGGTATTCGGCTGCTCTTGCCTGCGTGATTTTGACCTAAGTATTCGGCGGCGGGCGCTTGAGCGTGACGCCATCTGGCAGGCGTTTTTCATTGATCAGAGCAGGATCAATCATCAGTTCTGCACTTCGCCAGCACGGCGCGTAGCCAAGCCCATCGAGCCCTGCCGGACCGATAGCAAGGATGTCCAAAGGCCCCTCAGAGGCGAGCCGCGCAAGGGCTACGGCGAGTTCATGATGAGCATGGGGGGCGGAGGCCGTTTCATCCACGGGCGGCACGGGTAGGCATACGACACCTTCTGCTGCTGCAGCGCTTGCGATGTCTGCGGGCGCTGCGAGCAGGACAGTTTGCGATGACCCTTCGCTATCGGGTGTTTTTCTGGTTCTACGCAAGGCGCGCCGCTCCGACAGGCTGCGCGACAAGGCATTGATCAATGCGGGATTGCGGCTGAGCGTTTTCAGCGCGCTCCACCAGCGCCGCGCTTTGAGCGCATCGACAAGTAGCTGGTAGCGCAGAAGCTGCTTGAGCGATGCCGCTCGCCATCTCATGGCGGTTTGCGTGCGGGTGTTCAAAGCCTGTTCTGCGTCCGGATCTGAGAGCAGATGTTGTTGCGCCCGGATCATCTGTTTGAGCGCCTGGGATGAGAGCCTGTGCGATGTCGAACGGGCATGGCGGCGGTAGAGATACATTGGGTCCGGGATCACGCGAAAATCGGCACCTGCGCGCAGAAGCCGGAAATAGAAGTCAAAATCCTCGCCGATCGGGAGGTTTTCATCATAGCGCAGGCCATCCAATCGATCTGCCCGGATCAGAGGTTTGAGATAGCCCAGAGAGGCGGTACCGCTCTGATGGCTGTCGCTTTCAATTAGGTCGATCAGGCTGATCTGACCGGACCTCACCGTATGATGGCCCTGCAAAAGATTTGGGCGCTGACGGTCGAGCGCGCCGAAATAGACCATGTCGTCAGCGACCATATGGGCGCCTGTGTCTTGCGCAACTTTGAGAAGGCGCGCGAGGCGTTTGGGATGCACCAGATCATCGGCGTCAACGATAGCGATCCAGTCACCTTGGGCGACATCTAGGGCGGCGTTCCTTGCTGCACCAGCTCCTTTGTTCTGCGCGCTAAAGAGCGGCTTTATGCGTGGATCTGCACTTGCAAGGCGCTGCAGAATCTGAGGGCTTTCATCGGTCGAGGCATCGTCAGAGATGAGTATCTCAAGCCTTGTGTGGCTCTGGATGCGCAGCGAGGCGATAGCGGCCTCAAGATAGGCTGCGCCGTTGTAGTTGGACATGACGACCGAGATGAGCGGTCTGTGGGTGCGGTTGGCCATCTGCGCTGGCCCGACCTGTGCCGAGCTGCCGCCAGATGGCGACATTTGGTTCACGACGTTTCACTGGATCGCAAGGCAGCCGGGACAGTTTGCGCAAGGATCGCGATGTCGCGCGCGGTGCTGAACTGTGTCACGTAAGACCGGTCATAGGCCACGCGGCGCGCATAGCTCGTTGTGTTGCGGCCACTGACTTGCCACAGACCTGTGATGCCAGGGCGCGCGCGCAGGTAAAAGCGGCGGGACCGGCCATAGCGCTGCAGCTCGTCACTGGGGACGGGGCGGGGGCCGACGAGGCTCATCTCGCCACGGATGACATTGAGCAATTGGGGCAGTTCATCGAGGCTGAGTTTGCGCAGCACATGGCCCACAGCTGTGACGCGAGGGTCATCGCGAAGCTTGCGGGTTTCTTCCCATTCGCGTCGCGCCTCTGGATCCCGTTCGAGATGCGCTTGCAGCACCGCGTCACCATCCGTGCGCATCGTGCGCAGTTTGAGACAGCGGAAGGGGCGATTGCGGTATCCGATGCGCCAATGCGCGTAGAAGACCGGGCCGGGCGAGCTGAGGGAGACAAGCAAGGCAAGACCCGCGATCAGCGGTGAGAACACGATCAGCATTGTCAAAGAAACGGTGAGATCGAGCGTCCTTTTCGTCCAACCGCCCACTGGCGCTTCCAAAAAGCGCTGTGTGAGTGATGTGAACGGTGATACCTGAGGCAAATGCAGGCGGGAGGGCTTGGCATGGGCTGGGTCTGTTTCTATCGTCTTCATCGCTGTCATCCTTCTGGTTCGTACCGCTGATCTTATGCTGCGATCCGCCTCTCCCATCGGGCGCATGCCAAATCAGTGATGCATCTTTAAGTTGTGTCTTTCAGACCGACTCACTCTTCACGCGATTCTCATTTTGCCTCCTATTGTTAAGGAGCTAAGACAACGGGCTCAGATGCAAACTCGAATGTCGAAAGTGGCGAGGGATCGCCGATGATCGGGCGCTCAAATGCTTGGTTTTCGCGTATGGCCGCATAAAGTGAGGTCGGTTTGCCCAGACAGGGCCCTGTCAGCCCAAAAACGAGGCGAAGTTTGATTGCGGCAATCGACCGCCGATTGTGGATAAGGGCTGGATTGCCGGGCTCTGCAGGCTTGGGGCATGGTCGCGCCATGAGACAGATGGACGATTGCCCCATGCGAATTCTTTTCGGCAGCGCGCACCCCTATTTGCCCCAGATGCGCGGGGGGGCGCAGTCGAGCACGGACGAGCTGGTCCGGCGTCTTAAAGCGCGCGGACATGAGGTGGCTGTTCTTGGCGGGTTGACTGGCCAGGGCTGGATCGGGCTGCGCGGGCGCATCCGGCTTAAGCTGGGCCAGCGGGATTATGTGATCGATCACGGGCTCGGTTATCCGGTCTTTCGCGCGTGGTTTGCGCAAGATGTCGTGGCGAAGGTTGTCGATAATTTTCAGGCTGATGTCGCGATCTTTCAATCGCTTTTGCCTGTGCCTTTGGCGCAGGCGATCAATCGCAAGACGACGCGGACATTTATCTACCTGCGCAATGTCGAGACAGAGGATCTGGGCGGATCGATACAGGGGCTCACGCAAACGCGGTTCATCGCGAATTCGCATTTCACGGCGGGGCGGTTTGCGAAAACTGATGGCATTGTGGCTGATGTGATCCATCCGATGATCGAGCCGGAACGCTACCGCGTGACGCCTGAGCGCAAAGCGGTTTTGTTCATAAATCCGCATCCCCATAAGGGCGTCGATGTGGCTTTGGCGACGGCAGCGGAATGCCCGGAGATCCCTTTCATCTTTGTGCGCGGATGGGGGCTGAACGAAGAGCAGGAGGCGCATCTGCAATCGCATCTGGCCCGCTTGCCCAATGTTACGTTGCAGCCCTCCACGAATGATATGCGCGAGGTCTATCGGGCGGCGCGCATTCTGCTGGCGCCCAGCCAATGGGAAGAGGCGTTTGGCCGCGTCGCTGCCGAAGCGCAGATCAGTGGCATCCCGGTCATCGGCGCGCGCACAGGCGGTTTGCCGGAGGCGATTGGGCCTGGAGGCATCATTTTGGAAAAGGACGCGCCTGTGGGTGAATGGGCCGCGGCGCTTCGGACGCTTTGGGAGGATCACGAAGCGTATGAGGCGGCCTCGGCTGCGGCGCTGGCCCATGCAGAGCGGCCCGAGATGATCCCGGAACGGCAGATCGACCGGCTGTTGGAGATTTTGCGCGGTGATGCCGAGTGACCAGAGTGACCGATTAGCCCTCGTCTGAGGCGGGCTGCGGGTCAAGGGTCTGACGGGTGCCGTCTAGCGGTAGCACTGGAAGCGAGAGCCCGTCGAGGGTCGGACTGAGTTGCTGCATAGGCAAACCTTCTTGCTGCTCAAGCGGGGCGAGCAGGACCTCAAGCACATCGCCAGCTTGGACCTGATCAAGGCGGTCGACATCAATTGTTTCGGTGCCATCAGCTGTGCGGCGGGTGATCTGCATTTCTGGTGGTTCAAGGCTGGAAAGCGCGACAAGGCCGGTGCCAAGATTGACGGATTCAGAAAACAGCGCGGCTTCGGTCTGCATCCGGATGCGCAGCTCCCCGATGGCGCGGCGTTGGTCTTGCAGCCCTTGCAAACGGTCGCGGGCACGTGCGTTGACCAGATCAAGCCGGTCGCGACGTGTCTCATTCAGCTGCTGCTGGGCGTTCAGTTGGGCCGTTTCGACCTCGAGCAAGCGGACCTGTTGATCGGCGACTTGGCGCTGCAGATTGCTCTCGCGCGCCGCGGTTGAAAGGCCGCGTTCAACAAGGCTTGCGGCCGCGCCAAGCTCTTCTTCAAGAAGATCAAGCTGCTGCTGACGGAGCGCGGATTGCGTATCGAGGCGGGCGATACGCTCTTGCAGCAAGACCTCAAGCTCGTCGAGTTGAGCGAGGCTGGAGGCGAGCGCTTGCCGCTCGGATTGCAGGATGCGTTCTTCTTGAGCGAGCAGGGCTTGGCCAAGGGGCGCATCGGCCAGCTCTGCCGGGGCGATGATATCTCGTTCGGCTTCCTGTGCCTCAAGCCGGGCGAGGGTGGCAAGCCTGCGCAGAAGGTCTAGCTCCATGACACGGTAGCTGCCCAAGGCGGTGAGCGCGCCGCGCTCGCCACGGACCAAGGCGGGATTTGCGCGATCCACGCCGCCTGCGAGGCTGAGCGCTTGCAGGACAGTCATGTCGGGCGTGAAAGGATAGGCGCCGGGTGCGCCAACATCGCCCAAGACATAGATCGGGGCATAAGCTGCGATGCTGACAGCTGCCTGCACATCGCCGCGCAAGCCAAGGGCGCTTTGCGCCCTGTCCGAAATCAGGTTGCCGAGCTGGTCGGGGCTAAGCCCCGTCGTATCGATCTGACCGACAAGCGGGAGGGTGACGGTTCCGGTCGTGCTGACGATGTAACTGCCGCCGACGGTATCCCACGACGAATACGTCTCTTCGACCGGGTCCCAACGCCCGACGCGGATGTCGAGCGTTTGCTGAGGGGCAAGAAGCTCTGCCTCCGGTGCGCTTTGGGCGATGGCCTGTGTCAAAGGTAGGCCGGTCAGCAATAGGGCAAGGACGAGGGCGTGCGGTTTAGGCATGGCTTTCACGTTCCTCGTAGCTGCCCGGGCTCATGTACCGGCGTGCGATCTTCAGATCGGCATCCTCCAGCACTGTCGTGCTGAGCCGCTCGCGAAAGTGCGGATGATCCATCAGGGCATCAGTGATGAAACCGGGTAGGATTTTGCCCCACGGGATGCGCAGAAGCGTCATGTCATAGGCCCAGGCATTGGGATCAGATTGCAGGGCTTTCGTGATCGGCGCCATAGACACCAGAACAATGCTGAACTTGTCGCGCAGATCATCGGCAAGCTGGCCCAGATCGGTGCCATAGGCGGCACCTTTGGCGCTAGCATAACTGCCCAGAACAGTTGAAAGATCTACGATCTCAACGCCAGGATGGGTTTTCACGGGCGGTTTACCGTTCGGCAGGTTTTCTTCCACCAGCAGAATTTTCCGAGTGCCTTGGCGGGCAAGGCGCTGGGCGAGCGCGAGCGGAAGCGCGCGGGCGTCCTCTACGCCGTCCGTCAGCGGTGCGATGGCGATCAGGCGTCCGGTGCCTGTATTGTCGAGACTGGCCTCGCAGGCCTGTGCCAGACGTTCGAGGGTGCGCCTTGTCGTGCGCTCTACGCTGCCGTCTTTCGCCGCTTTCCTGGGCGGCAAAAGCCCCGCGCAATTGAGGCCGACATCATCGCGCAGGGTGGCCATGGTGCGGACCGGCTTCGGGATCAGCTCACGCGCGCCACCGATGATCATGCCCAGAAATGCGCCCAGCATCATGCCTGTAAAGAGCATGGATTTCTTTTGCGGGCTGGACGCGCCTTTGGGCACCTCAGCACGCGAGATGATCTTGACGGCTGCGATGGGGAAGTTCTGCTGCTGCATGGTGACTTCGAGGCGCGCGAGGTAATCGCGATAGACCTGCGCATAGGTCTCCGAGATCGCTTGCAGCTGTTCAAGCTGGCCGCGCAGCGCGACATTTCCTTCGGTCGTGTCGGTGGTCGCTTGCAGATCGCGGCGCAAGGACTGCTCGCGGCTGCGCGAGGTGGTGTAGGCCACGCGGGCAGCCTGCGTCGCTTGTTCCAACTCGATCTGGATCGCTTCGCGCAAGGTTTCGACCCGATTGCGCAGTTGGGCGGCTTGCGGATGGTCCTCGCCAAACTGGGTGATCAGACGGCGATAGCGCAGGCGCGTGTCCAGATAGTCGCGACGCAGCTCTTCAAGCGCGCTGCTGGCCTGAGAGTCGAGCATGGGCACAATGATGACCTCATCGCTGTCGCGCGCGCGGGCGAGCAGGCTTTCCATGCTTTCAAGTTGGGCTTCGGCCTCAGCGGCATCTGCAGCGGCGGTCATCAGCTCACTTGCAAGCTCGGATTGCTGCTGCTCTGTCAGCAGGTTGCCACGGACTTGGACCAGATCATTCTCCGCACGGAATTCCTGCAAAGCGGTGGAGGCCTCAATGCTTTTTTGTTCAAGCACGACAAGGCGGTCGCGCAGCCACTGCTCGGCCTTGCCGGCGACCTCGTTTGTGGTCGTGAGTTGGAAGTTCTCGTAGGCGGTGCCGTAGCCGCGTGCGATCTGTGCGGCGCGGGTCGGGTTGAAATCGGTGAAGCCCATCTCGATCACAAGGCTGCGGCCCGAGCGCCTCACCGTGAGCCTGTCGCGCAGAATGCCGACTGCGCGGTCGCGATCGGTTACGTCCAGATCGAAGTCGACGGGCGGGGCCTCGGCGATTTCCGACGTCTCGGACGCCCCCGTCTCGGTGCTGTCGCTGACCGGTGCGGGTGGCGGGCGCGTCAACAGATCGGCAAGCGGATCGGCGAGGGACGAGATGGTGTTCATCACGGCTTGCGTGGCGCCGATGGGTGGCGAAAGAAAATCCTCGTCCTGATCGAGGCGGAGCAGATCGACCACCTCATAAGCGAGGGCGCGGGAGCGGATGATCTCGATCTCGCTTTGCACGGCGGTGTCAGAGCGCACGGCGTTAGGCAGCGGCGAGACGTTGTTGAGAAGCTCTGCGCGTTCTTCATCAAGCAGAACGGTTTCAACGGCTGTGTAGCGCGGGATCGAGCCGAGGATCATCAGAACGGCGATGACGATCCCTGCAGTTGCGCAGATCATGACCAAGGCGGCTTGGCGGCGCACGGCGCGGGTTAGCGCACCTACATCAAGCCGTGGCTCATCCTTGAAGCCCGCCAGCGGGTGCGCGTTGTCTTTGGACCACGTGATGCGGCGTTCCTGAACGGGTCTGGTCATGGGGCACTCTCGGCGTGGAGGCGGCGCGTGTGGCGCGGGATACGGTGGGGCGTCATTGGCATCAGATCACGGAGCCTTGGGCCGGGCCCAAAGACGGGTGTCTGGGGCGCAGCATGGGGCGCGAGAGGTGCGTGGCATGGCGCACGTCGCGGTGGTGATCGAAAAGCCGCAGGAGGATGTAGGCCACAAGGAAGGTGCCTGCGGTGTGAGCGGTGATGAAGTCGACCTCCGCAATAGAGCGGATGAGGAAGAGCATCGACAGGCCCGCAAAAAGGATGAGCGCCGCCACGTTGCCGCGATCGATCGCGGCGCGCAGGGGCAGCGCGATCAGCAGCGCGCTAAGCACGATGATGAGCGCGAGGCCGATCAGACCGCCTGCGACATAGGTCTCGATAAAGAGGTTGTGGAAGTGAAATCCGGTCCGGGCCGTGATGTAGAACTCTTGCCAAAGCTGTTCTGCGGCGTCGCGGCCATGGGTCCAGAAGGCGTTATAGCCGAGGCCCAGCAAGGGGCGGTCTGCGCCAAAGGTGATGGCTTCGTTCCAAAGATATGTGCGCCCGGTGAGGCTGGCGTCGCGGCCAAAGGCGCCCAAAACCGCGTCAAACGCACCTGCGCGATAGCCGCCGAAGATCGCAGCGACGCAGCCGGTCAGGACCGAGAAAACCGTTGCGCGACGAAGCCAGGGCTTGAGCCCAAGCAGGGCCCACATAAACCCCATCGCGCCAAACGCGCCGATGGCAGAGAGAAGCGATGTGGCGGAATCCGACATCCAGAGCATTATGGCGCCAAGCGCTGCCGTCGCTGCCGCCAGCGGGATCAGGAGGCGCTGAGTTTTGAAAACTACGATAAGTGACAGCGCAAAAAGGATCGTCAGTGTGGCGTAGTAACCAAGCTGGTTCTTCGAGGAAAAGGCGCCGTTAAATGCGAAATCACCGTCGATATAGTCATACGAATACCCGCCGTTGGCGGCTGAATAGAGCAAGATGATTAGCCCGCCAATTGTGCCTCCTAAAGCCAAGTTCGGCACGGATGTGATACGCGCAGCCATCAGTCCGGCAAAGACGGTGATGCCGTATTGGATAGAACCTCGCAATGTGGTGGCGGGCACATCGCTCCAGAGCATCGAGAACAGAAAGAAGGTCGGCACGATAAGAAGGAACAGCACCGGACCTGGGCGTGCCAAAACGGTTTGGGGCGCAAGCGCGAAAGGGAAGAGCCAGACCCCGTAGAAGGCCAGGATCGAGATGGGGCCAAAGCGCGTGGAATACGCAAAGACGAAGAGGCTCAGCACAATGGCTGGCACCACGTAGAGCGTGTTGCGATCCGGATCGATGAGGCTGGCGTGGCTAATCTTCATGGGGCGGATGTTCTCGCCCTGCAAATGGCAGAGGAACGGCTCATGGGCGCGCCTCGATGTCGGACTGGCAAAGAACCGATTGATCAAACGCACACGGCTCTCCCGCGGCGGTGAAGGCAACCCAATCGACTTCAAGCGTTTGCGGGGCATCGGCGGCCTCAAAGACACCCATCCAGTCCTTGAGCGTCTCGGTGGACCAAAGGCTGAGATAGAGCTTTTGCGGCTCATTGGGCAGATCGGCACCGGTCGTTTCACGAATCAGGTCGCCATCGATGAACCAGCGGATGCGGTCAGGCTCCCAGATGAAGGAGTAGATACGGTAGGCGCCATCATCAGGCATCGCGGTCAGATCGGTGTTTTCGCTGCCTTGGGCAGTATGAAAGTTCGTCTGCAGCGTGGGGCTTTGGCGGTTGATAAACTCGAAATCGATTTCGTTATGCGGGCGATCCTGGGGTGCGCCGATGAAGGTGAACATGTTGGCGTTCATGCCAGTGGCGTAGGGCACATTCATGCGCACCTCGAACGTCCCGTAGCCGAAACGGGCGTTTGTCTGAATCTCAGCGCAGCTGAGATCGCGATCTTCCTTGGCGTCGGCAGTCAGGGATAGCGCGAGGACGCCATCGTTGATCGCCACGCGGTCGCGATGCCACAAGCAGCTTTGATGATCGCCATTGGCCCATCCGCTGGAGATGAACCACCGGTCGCGATCAAGCGCGTCGAAGGGCTCAAAGAAACTCGCGTCGCTTTGAGCGAAGGCGTGGGGTGCGCCAATGAAACTGGCCGCGAGTAACTGGGAAAGGAGACCTGAGCGTCGCATGTCATGCTCCGATATCTTGTTGCCGTGCGAATGCCGCACTGCGGCAAAGCCTAGGTCGAGAATGGGTTTCAAACAAATGCGGATCAGCCGGATACGCGGCAACCTGCCGAGAGTTTCGGCCTCAATCGGCCAATTCAGGCGCATCTTCCGGTAGCTGCCTATTTATGCGTCACACGTTTAACTTGTAAAGTCGGCCCAATAGTCGCTGAGGTCAAAGCCCAACATGTCTGACAGCCCCGCATTGCGATCCGATAAATGCCGCGAGAGATAGCTGCGAGTTTTTGCGCGGATCCCTTCGGGTGGCACGTCTTGAGTAAGGACCCGTTCGGAAACGTAGTGGAACCATTTGCGGTAAGCGCGGTGTGCCGTTCGGGCTTTAAATGAGGCGCCACGGTTCAAGTGCCGGGCATAGCGATAAGGCACCAGATGGCGGCCCAAACGGTTCAAACGTTGGAGGCTGCTCAGCCTTTTGGGGTAGCGTGTGCGGTTGTGCCACGTCTCTTCTGTCTCAACCGACATGCGTGAGAGGCCCAGGAAATCGGTGATGCGATGCATCTGTGCCTGACGATCCGTGTTGAATGCTTCAAAAACAACGACGTGGATATTGCCTGAGCCCATCGCCGCGCGAAACTGTCGTAAACGGGGCGTATAGGTCGAGCCCAGAATGATGGACGGCTCCGCGCTGAGTGCTGCCTCGAACGACAGAACAGTGCGCCCGGTTCGTAAAAGATGCCAGTATTGCGAGAAGGCGCGTTGGACGGGATCGCGCAAGACAAAGATGATTTTTACACGGGGATTCAGCCCCTTAATCCGAAAGGGCGCAACGTCGGACATCAGGTAGGTTGTCGTATCCTCGCCAATAAATGCGCCTTCTGGAGCCGCCGAAAACCGCGCCTCATACCAGGCTTTCACCTGCTCGGTCGTCGGATCGCGCCACTCAAGATCAGTGCCATTCACGCCCAGAAAATCGCCATGGGCAATGGGGTCATCAGCATCGAAGAAATACACCTCATTGGGCGCCATCCAGACATCGGGATGCTGGTCGAGGATCTTGTGGAGCGACGTTGTCCCACATTTTGGAGCGCCGCCGATAATAAAATCTGGTGTCATGTCTGCTGCTACATTGGGGGGCGAAGACGGGCTCTAGAAAGGCATAAGTGGGCCCAAGCGGACAACTGTGGTTTCGCCTGTTCGGCAGGACCACGCTTATTGGTTGGTTTCTAAACGGATACAATTGGGCGCTTTTCGACTGAGGCGCGGGCTTTTCGATCACTTGACCGGCGCATGCTTGAGCCGAGCCGTGCAGCCCTAAATCGTCGATGTTTCGATCTGACTAAAATCCAGGCAACTCGAAATTGCTGCCGGGCTTTCGTGACCCTAGGACCGTAAAATCAAGAATTGTATTGTCATTCGTCGATGCGCTTGATTAACTTTTGGGCGTGGCGACGAAAAGATCGCTCAAACCTCAGGGAGCCACATGGCTTTAGACACATCCAGCGACGCGTATGTCGAATTCGACCGCGTGCAGAAAAGCTATGACGGGGAAGTCCTCGTTGTAAAAGATCTGAACCTTTCCATGCCAAAGGGCGAGTTTTTGACGATGCTCGGGCCCTCCGGCTCGGGCAAAACGACTTGCCTGATGATGCTGGCCGGGTTTGAAACGGCGACGCATGGCGAAATTCGCCTTGATGGGCGCGAGATCAACAACATCCCGCCCCATAAGCGCGGCATCGGGATGGTGTTTCAGAACTATGCGCTCTTCCCGCATATGA
>JBCBAC010000021.1:0-30738 GCA_038532735.1 Pseudomonadota bacterium | reverse complement strand
TGGATGGCAAAATTGTCGAGAATCTGCATATCGTGACGGCGAAGGCGACGCTGGCGAAGGCGGACGCCATAGCCAAACTGGAGATCTGATGATCGCTCTGTTAGCCGCTGGTGTCCTGCTCTGGACCATCTCGCATTATTTTAAACGTCTCATGCCGGAACGGCGCGCCAAGTTCGGGGAGCCGGGCAAGGGGCTGGTCGCTTTGGGGATCGTCGCCAGTATTGTTCTGATGGTGATCGGCTATCGCAATGCGGAGTTTATCCCGGTCTGGAACACGCCTGGCTGGACGGTGCATCTGAACAACGTGCTGATGATCCTGGCGCTCTGGGTCTATGGATCGAGTGCCGCGAAGGGCGGCAAAGTATGGCCTGCGAACAAGATCAGGCATCCGCAACTGACGGGTTTCAAGATCTGGGCCGCAGCGCATTTGCTGGTGAATGGGGATCTGGCCTCGATTGTGCTTTTTGGCGGGCTTCTCGCCTGGGCTGTTGGGTCGGTCATCTTGATCAACCGCGCAGAGCCCGCATGGGAGCCGCCGGGCAATGCCGACAAGGCTGCGCATATCCGGCTGGCTGTGATCACACTGGTGCTTTACGTGTTGATTGCGGGCCTTCACGTCTGGCTGGGCGTGTGGCCGTTTCCGTCATGAAGATTTACCGCTTTCTGAGCGCGGATGACACGTCTGCCTTTTGTCACAAGGTTAGTGCGGCTTTGGCCAAAGGTTGGGAGCTTTACGGCAACCCGACCTATGCGTTTGACGAGGCCAATGGTGTGATGCGCTGCGGGCAGGCGGTGACGAAAGAGATCGAGGGCGCGTACAGCCCGGACATGAAATTAGGGGACCAGTAAATGGTGAAGACGAATGCGGGGCGCTTTTTTGAGGATTATGCGCCCGGGCAGGTGATTGAGCATGCGGTGCCGCGCACCGTGTCGGGAGGCGAGCGGGCTTTGTACCATGCGCTTTATCCGGCGCGGGGGGCTTTGTATTCGTCGGATGAGTTTGCGAAGGCGTGTGGTTTGCCTATGTCGCCGCTGGACGATCTGGCGGGGTTTCATGTGGTGTTCGGCAAATCGGTGCCGGACATTTCGCTGAATGCGGTGGCTAATCTGGGCTATGCAGAGGGCCGGTTTCTGAAGCCGGTTTATGCGGGCGATACGCTGCGGTCGTCGTCTGAGGTGATCGGGGTCAAGCAGAACTCTAACGGGAAGACGGGCGTGGTTTATGTGCGCACGCGCGGGACGAACCAGCGCGGCGAGACGGTGATGGAGTTCGTGCGCTGGGTCATGGTGCGCAAGCGCGATGTGGAGGCTGCGGCGCCCGAAACGGTGGTCCCGGAGTTGAGCAAGGTTGTCGAGCCTGCGGATTTGCCGATCCCGGAGGGGTTGGATTTCTCGAGTTACGATTTCACGCAAGCGGGCGAAGAGCATCGCTGGGGCGATTATGAGATCGGTGAGCAGATTGACCATGTCGATGGTGTGACCATCGAAGAGGCCGAGCATATGATGGCCACGCGGCTGTGGCAGAACACGGCCAAGGTGCATTTCGATGCGACGGCGCGCCCCGATGGGACGCGGCTGATTTACGGGGGGCACGTGATCTCGATGGCGCGGGCGCTGTCGTTCAATGGGTTGGCCAATGCGCAGATGATCGTGGCGATCAACGCAGGCGCCCATGCGAACCCGTGCCTTGCGGGGGATACGGTGCGCGCATGGTCGGAGGTTCTGGATAAGGCGGAGACGTCGGCGCCGGGTGTGGGCGCGATCCGCTTGCGGCTGGTGGCCACGAAAGGGGAGGCCTTCAAGCTGCGCGGGGAGGACGGCAAATACCTGCCCGAGGTCTTGCTGGATCTCGATTACTGGGCTTTGATGCCGCTATGAGAAAGCTCGCGACTGCTCTTGCCCTGATGGCCGCGCCTGTGATGGCCGATGACACGGATCTTTTCGTGGAATCGAACCTGCTGAGTATCTTTTACCATGAACTGGGCCATGCGCTGATCGACATCATGCAATTGCCTGTTTTCGGGCAAGAGGAAGATGCGGCTGACGTGCTGTCGGTTTTGCTGATTGATGCGTTTTATGACGAGGAAACCGCGCAAGCCATCGCCTATGACGCGGCTTTTGGGTTCCTGGGTGAAGTGGCCGAGCGGGGCGATGAAGAAATAGCCTATTGGGGTGTACACGGCCCCGATGAGCAGCGCTATTACAACCTAGTCTGCCTTTTCTATGGCGCAAACCCGGACAAGCGGGACGATCTGGCCGCCGATCTGGATCTGCCTGAGGAACGTGCGGAATATTGTGAAGATGAGTTCATCCTCGCCAATGACAGTTGGGGTCCGGTTCTGGATGAAATGGCGGAAAACGGTGGGGGCAATACGATCAAGTATGTCTCGGATGGGGACAGCCTGACCCATATTCTGATGGAAGATGAAGTGCGTGAACTGAACGCGGAATTTCAGCTTCCCGAAACCCTGACCGTGCGGGTTGAGCCCTGTGATGAACCCAATGCGTTCTACGATCTGGAAGACAAGGCGATCATCATGTGCACGGAATTTGAGCCTTATCTCGAAACGCTCGCCCCTGAGTGAAGCAGGGGGCGGGTAAGGCGGGAGGCCGCCTTACCCAAAGATCAGTTTAGTCGTATTCACCAATATACATCTTTGCCAGTTCGGCATTTGTGTAATCTGCTGGATCGACGCCCATCTCGGCTGCCAGACGCGCATGACCTTGACCGATGCCGACGCTCTGGGTCGAGATCACATCGGAGGTGAAGTTGATTTGCTCATCAACACCATCGCCCGAAAGCTTTTCAGCAGCCATTTGCATGGTATGCGGTGCGCTTGGCGTTTGGGCCGCGATTGCCTTGCCGAAATCATCGGCGGGGCCTGCCAGGGCGGCGGTTCCTGTGACAAGGAAAGCTGTCAGGGCGACTGGGACAACATAGGATTTCATATTTATTTCCTTTCACTTAACGATTGGACCTCGCAAAGGTCCCTTGGGGAGCTTCAACCGGAGCACGAAAAAGTGAACCGGTAAGTTCACATTTGGGGGAGGCAGCTGTGAGTATCAAGGGTGCCTTTGAAAAAAATAAACTGAACAGTTTATTTTGAGCTGATTTCCGCTGAGTCGTATGGCTTGATCGGCAGGAGCGCGCTCGCGCGCAGCGATGTTCCTTTTTGTGATCACGCAAAGATATGCTGTGATCACAAAGGGCCGATATCTATGAGGTTGCGCCAAATAACCGCGCCAAATCAAGGTCTGAGCGCGTGACTCAGAGCGGAAAATCACTATCACTGACGCAAGAGCCAGCGCGCGCGCACAGCCGAAGGGAATAAACATGCCAGACGTGAATAGGGGCAACCGCCCTCTCTCACCGCATTTGACGATCTACCGACCGCAGATCACATCCATCAGCTCTATCCTGACACGGATCACCGGGAACGCTTTGCTGATCAGTTCTTTGCTGGTGGTGTGGTGGTTTCTGGCGGCTGCCACGTCCCCCGAGGCGTTTGCCCTTGCAGACGGAATTCTGACATCGGTTCTAGGGAAAGTGGTGCTGGTGCTGTCGCTGTGGGGTCTCAGCTATCACTTACTGGCCGGGCTGCGTCACCTTTATTGGGATAATGGCGGCAGCATGGAGATTGCGTGGGCTGAAAAGCTGGGCTGGGCCTGTGTCATCGGCTCATTTGTGCTGACTGCGATCTGTGTCGCCCTTATCGGAGTGCTGTCGTAATGGCTTATTTGACGGATCGTAAACGTGCCTCTGGCCTCGGATCGGCCAAGGAAGGAACGCATCATCACTGGTGGATGATGGTCAGCTCTGCGGGGCTGGCCGTGCTGACGCCGGTCTTTCTGTTCACCTTCGCCCCGATGTTGGGCAAGTCCCATGGCGAGGTTCTGGCCTACTTCAGCCAACCCTTCCCGGCGATTGTGTCCGCGCTGATGATTGTCGCGACATTTCTGCACTTCAAAAACGGTGTGCAGGCTTTGATCGAGGACTACATTCACGGAACGGCACGCAAAGTCACTCTGATTGCAACGACTTGTCTTTCTTATGCCGCGGCTGCGACCGGCCTTTTCGCCATCGCCCGCATGGCGCTTTAACGAACGGAGCACGTCAACATGGCTGCATACGATTACGAAACACATGAATATGACGTTGTGGTGGTTGGGGCCGGTGGCGCCGGTCTTCGCGCAACGCTTGGGATGGCAGAGCAGGGCCTGCGCACCGCTTGTGTGACCAAGGTTTTCCCGACGCGGTCTCATACGGTTGCGGCCCAAGGCGGTATCGCCGCGTCGCTGGGCAATATGGGCCCCGACAGCTGGCAGTGGCATATGTATGACACGGTCAAAGGCTCGGACTGGTTGGGCGACACGGACGCGATGGAATACCTCGCCCGCGAAGCACCGAAGGCCGTCTATGAGCTGGAGCATTACGGCGTGCCGTTCTCGCGCACCGAAGAGGGCAAGATCTACCAACGCCCGTTTGGCGGTCACACGACCGAGTATGGCGAAGGCCCGCCCGTGCAGCGCACGTGTGCGGCGGCGGACCGGACCGGTCACGCGATCCTGCACACGCTTTACGGCCAGTCGCTGAAGAACAATGCGGAATTCTACATCGAATATTTCGCGATTGATCTGATCATGAGCGATGATGGCGAGTGCCAAGGCGTTCTGGCGTGGAAGCTGGACGATGGTACGCTGCATCTGTTCGCGGCCAAGATGGTCGTTCTGGCGACCGGCGGTTATGGGCGTGCCTACTTCAGCGCAACCTCGGCCCATACCTGCACCGGCGACGGTGGTGGCATGGTGGCGCGTCAGGGCTTGCCCCTGCAGGACATGGAGTTTGTGCAGTTTCACCCGACCGGCATTTACGGCGCGGGCTGTCTGATCACAGAAGGCGCGCGCGGGGAAGGTGGGTATCTGACCAACTCCGAAGGCGAGCGCTTTATGGAGCGTTATGCGCCGACCTACAAAGACCTCGCCTCACGTGACGTTGTCAGCCGTTGCATGACGATGGAAATCCGCGGTGGGCGCGGTGTTGGGGCTGAGGGGGATCACATCCATCTCCACCTCAACCACCTGCCGCCCGAGACTTTGGCCGAGCGCCTGCCCGGTATTTCGGAAAGCGCGCGTATTTTTGCAGGTGTCGACGTCACGAAAGAGCCGATCCCGGTGCTGCCGACCGTGCATTACAACATGGGCGGTATTCCGACGAATTATTGGGGCGAGGTTCTGGCCCCGACAGCGGATGATCCGGACCGTGTGGCCCCTGGTCTGATGGCCGTGGGCGAGGCCGGGTGCGCCTCTGTTCATGGGGCGAACCGTTTGGGGTCGAACTCGCTGATTGACCTTGTGGTCTTTGGCCGGGCCGCCGCGATCCGCGCTGGTAAAGTCGTGGATCCGGAAACGGCTGTGCCGACGCCAAACCGCCGCTCGGTCGAGGCTGCGATGAGCCGCTTTGATGGTCTGCGTTATGCAAAAGGCCACGTGCCCACGGCAGAGCTGCGCCTTGAGATGCAGAAGACCATGCAGGCCGATGCCGCCGTCTTCCGCACCGACAAGACGCTGGCGGAAGGCTGCGAGAAGATGGATGCCGTTGGCGGCAAGCTCGATGATTTGCAGGTCACCGACACGTCGATGGTCTGGAACTCGGATCTGATGGAAACGCTGGAGCTGACGAACCTGATGCCCAACGCTTTGGCGACAATCAAGGCCGCAGAGGCGCGTAAGGAAAGCCGCGGGGCGCATGCCCATGAGGATTATCCCGACCGCGACGACGAGAACTGGCGCAAGCACTCGCTGATCTGGTTCAAGGGCAACAAGGTGTCCCTTGGTTTCCGCGGGGTGCATTTGAACCCGCTGACGAGCCACAATGAAGGTGGTATTGATCTCAAGAAGATCGCACCAAAAGCAAGGGTTTACTAAATGCGCCGTTCGGTACTGTTGATTGGAATTATTTGTGTTGTGACAAGTCTGTCGAACATCGCCTCGGCAAACTCAGTCGATGGTGTGGTGCGAAGCTGCATCCATGAAACACGGGCGCCCGGCTCTTATTCCATCGTTGGCGGTGGCTCGATGCCAGTTGTCGCGCCGGGTGCCGGTGCGACGCAAGCATCTGCGGCGGCCATCAATGATTGCCTGTTGGACAAGTATCAAATTCAGTTTGCAGCGGTTCCCGCTGCACCGGCGACAAAAAAAGCAACTCCGGTGCGGCGTAGCGAACAAACCCAGTGCCAAAGACTGCTGAATCGGAGCGGAATCGAATCCTTTGCGATCAGCGCCACTACATCGGTCCTCCTTGGTGGGATTGGGGCTGCTGCGCACGCCAGCACTCTCACGGCTAACTTCCAAAATTGTATCCGTTCTGGTGCTTATGGTTCAAATGCGCCGGTTGGCCGCCGCGGTGTGCACGAACATACGTTCAACTGTCGCGCAGGTGGCGGCGTGTTCCAGGGTGGAACGTCGATTTGTCCGGGCCGTGGTGGCTGACATGCGTGCCGCGACGGGGCTGTTGGCTGCGTTTGCTCTGGCAGGCTGCGAGACCGGCGCCGGGGATCAACTGGCGCAGGAGGCTGCGCGTAGCGTCGTGAAGCCTATCGTGGCGCAGTATTTGCCCGGACCGGGCGGTGAAGCGATCACCGATTGTGTGATCGACAACGCCTCCGGGTCGGAGATTTTACAATTGGCCCGCGCCGCGGCGACAGGGCCGGACGAGAGCACGGTGCAGGTGGTTCTGGATATCAGCCGCCGCCCGGAAACGATTGAGTGCATTTCCCGCGATGGCCTGAGCGCCGTGCTGGGACAATTCGGATAGGAGGACACAATGGTCCAACTGACGCTTCCAAAGAACAGCCGAATGACGGCTGGCAAGACCTGGCCCAAGCCGGAGGGCGCCACCAACCTGCGCAAGGTCCAGATTTACCGCTGGAACCCGGATGATGGGAAAAACCCGTCGCTGGACACGTACTTCGTGGACATGGACACCTGCGGGCCGATGGTTCTGGACGCGCTGATCAAGATCAAGAATGAGATTGATCCGACGCTGACCTTCCGCCGCTCTTGCCGTGAAGGGATTTGCGGCTCCTGCGCGATGAATATCGACGGGATCAACACGCTGGCCTGTATCTATGGCCTGGATGAGGTGAAGGGCGACATCAAGATTTACCCGCTGCCGCATATGCCGGTGGTAAAAGACCTGATCCCGGATCTGACGCATTTCTATGCCCAGCATGCCTCGATCATGCCGTGGCTGGAGACGAAGACCAACCGCCCTGCGAAAGAGTGGAAGCAGTCGATTGAAGATCGCAAGAAGCTCGACGGGCTTTATGAATGCGTGATGTGCGCATCCTGCTCGACCTCCTGCCCGTCTTACTGGTGGAATGGTGATCGGTATCTTGGCCCGGCAGCACTTCTGCACGCCTACCGCTGGATCATTGACAGCCGTGACGAGGCGACGGGGGAGCGTTTGGATGATCTTGAAGATCCGTTCAAGCTCTACCGGTGCCACACAATCATGAACTGCGCCAAGACCTGTCCGAAAGGCCTGAACCCGGCAGAGGCGATTGCCAATATCAAACAGATGATGGTGGAGCGCACGGTCTAAGCGCCCCGATACTCAAAAGAAAAGCCGCGCCCGAAATGGAGCGCGGCTTTTTTTATGTTCTGAAAGCCGGAGCTTACATGTCGTCGCCTTCGATCATCGTGTCGCGATCCAGATCGGTGTCCATGATGGCTTCGGGGTTTTCCATCTCATTCGCGCCGAGCGAAACATCGGTTTCTGCGCGGACAACCTGCGTGGTGCCGATGATCGTGCCATCCTTGGCGTAGATCGGCGTCGGCTCTGTCACAACGACTTCGCGCTCTTGGGTGGCGCAGCCTGCCAGAGCAACAGCAGAGGCAGCAATTGCAGTCAGTTGGAAAAAGCGTTTCATAGTGTAAGTCTCCTATTGATGTGATGTCGTCCAACACGTGTCGCGCCCTTTGGTTCCACAGGAGATGCATTTTATGCCAAGCCGTGCACCCATCCCCCCGGTGATCTGTTATCCCGTCGAAAGCCTGCCGCGCCCGGATCTGCCCGCGCTGCGCGCGGTCTGCGACGGCATGACGAAAACGGCGACATATATCGCGCCCCCGCGCGAGGCTGCGTGTTTCGAGGTGAAGGCGGGACAGGTCTTTCGGATCACGTCGATCGAGGGGCCGCAAGTGGGCGATCTGAACCTGTGGAACCTGCATGATTTGAGCGAGCGGTTCTATTCCGGCAAGACGCGTGCGCTGCATGGCACGCATGTGACCGAGGGCCATCAGCTTTGGAGCAGTTTTCCCACGCTGCGCCCCATGGCGACGATCACGCGCGACACACTCAACTGGTACCGCTTTGATGAAGATGGGGGTGGTATTCACGACGTGATCGGCACGCGTTGCGATCCCTACACGCATCATCTGTTGAGCGGGCAGGATTATCACCATTGTTGTCATTCGAACCTGACCCGCGCATTGGCCGGCCATCTCAACCTGTCTCTAAGTGAGGCAGAGACCCATGTGCATGATGTGCTCAACGTCTTCATGTGCACGGGCTTCACGCGCGACACGCAGCAGTATTTCATGAAGGCCAGCCCCGTGACGCCCGGTGATTACATCGAATTCTTTGCCGAGATTGACTTGCTTGGTGCACTGTCGGCATGTCCGGGTGGGGATTGCTCTGCCACGCATTCCAGCGACGCAGCGCAATGCTATCCGCTGGAGATCACGGTTTATGACCTGGCGCAGGCCCCGGACGGGTGGGAGCCCCCCCAAACGAACGGGTATGATCGCAGCCATGGGATTTAGGTATTTGTAGACAAAAGAAGAGGGATGGCGCGCGTTAGGGTTAATGCGTGAATACTGGCTTCTTTTGTCCGAAAATACCTAAGTCCAACGGATCACGTAAACGCAGCCTCTAGAGCAATCTCGACCATGTCGCCAAAGCTGGATTGCCGATCGGCGGCGGGCAGCGCTTCGCCCGTGATAAGGTGATCGGACACCGTGAGCACCGCCAGCGCGCGGGCTTTGTAGCGGGCGGCGAGGATGTAGAGCTCGGCGGCTTCCATTTCGACCGCGAGCGTTCCGTGTCGCATCATCTGTTCGTTCAGATCGGGGCGTTCGTCGTAGAAGACATCGGATGAATAGATACCACCGATATGGGTGGTGCAGTTTTTGTTTTCTGCCGCTTTCGCTGCGGCGGCGAGTAGGTTGTAGTCTGCGCAGGGGGCGAAATTCAGCTCTTTGAAAATGCCGGAGGAGGGTGTGTTAAGCGTGGTGGAGGTCATCGCGAGGATGACGTCGCGGAGCTTGACGTGTTCTTGCATCGCACCGGTGGAGCCAATGCGAATCAGGGTTTTCGCGCCGTATTCCTTGAGCAATTCGTTGGCGTAGATCGAGAGCGACGGCATGCCCATGCCGGAGCCGTGGATCGTCACCCGGTTGCCACGCCACGTACCGGTGAAGGCGAGCATGCCGCGCACTTCATTGACGCAGACGGGGTCGTCGAGAAACGTCTCCGCCGCCCATTTGGCGCGCAGGGGGTCGCCGGGCATGAGGACGGTTTCGGCGATGTCGCCGGGTTTGGCTGCGATATGGGGTGTCATGGCGGGCTCCTGTTTTCAGGGAGCCTGCCATAGGGGGGGAGTGGGCAAAAGTCTTTAGAAGACTTTTGCAAAACCTTTCTGAAAGGTTTTGATTACTCTGCGGCGAGTGGTGCTTCATCCACCAGACCGACAAGGTCGATCATGATGCGGTTCAGCTCGAAATCCTTAGGCGTGTAGACTTTTGCAACACCCATGGCGCGCAGGCGGTCGGCGTCGTCTTCGGGGATAATGCCGCCGACGACGACGGGGATGTGGCCCAAGCCCTCGGCGCGCATCTTCTCCATCAACTCGCCGATCAGCGGGATATGGCTACCCGACAGGATCGAGAGGCCGACCACATGAGCCTCTTCAGCCTTGGCGGCGGTGACGATTTCGTCAGGCGTAAGGCGGATGCCTTCATAGGTGATATCCATGCCGCAATCGCGGGCGCGGGCGGCGATTTGTTCGGCGCCGTTAGAGTGGCCGTCGAGGCCGGGTTTGCCGACGAGGAATTTCAGGCGGCGGCCCAGTTTATCAGATATGGCGTCGACCTGTGCGCGGATCTCTTCCAGTCCTTCGGTGCGGTTGGAGGGGTTCTTCGACACACCGGTGGGCGCACGGTACTGGCCGAAAGCGGCGCGCACGACGTCACCCCATTCGCCGGTGGTGACGCCGACTTTCGCGGCCTCAATCGACGGGATCATAATGTTGGTGCCGGTGGCGGCGGCTTGGCGGACAGCCTCCAGCGCTTTTTGCACGGCGGCGTCATCGCGCGCCTCTTTCCACGCGGCGAGGCGGGCGAGTTGGTCGGCTTCGGCGTCCTTGTCGGCGACCATGATCGCCTCGTCGCCTGCCGTGAGCGGGCTTTCCTCAGCCTCTTGGTAGCGGTTCACGCCGACGACGGTGGTTTCACCGCCTTCGATGCCCATGATGCGCTCGGCGTTGGAGTCGACCAGCCGGGACTTCATGTATTCGATGGCCTCAACCGCGCCACCCATCGAGTCGATCTGGGCCAGTTCAGCGCGGGCGCCTTCTTTGAGCGCGGTGACTTTGCGGTCCACGGCGGGGTTGCCGTCGAAGAGGTCGTCATATTCCAGCAGGTCCGTCTCAAACGCCATGATCTGTTGCATGCGAAGCGACCATTGCTGATCCCACGGGCGGGGCAGACCGAGAGCCTCGTTCCACGCAGGCAGTTGCACGGCGCGGGCGCGGGCGTTTTTCGACAGCGTCACGGCCAGCATCTCGATCAGGATGCGGTAGACGTTGTTTTCGGGTTGCTGTTCGGTCAGACCCAGCGAGTTCACTTGCACGCCGTAGCGGAAGCGGCGGAATTTGGGGTCCTCGACGCCGTAACGCTCGGCGCAAATCTCGTCCCACAGCTCGACGAAGGCGCGCATTTTGCACATCTCGGTGACGAAGCGGATGCCTGCGTTCACGAAGAAGGAGATGCGGCCGACCATGGCGGGGAAATGCTCTTCAGGCACTTTGCCTTTCAGGTCATCCAGAACGGCGGTGGCGGTGGCCAGTGCGAAGGCCAGCTCTTCCTCGGGCGTCGCACCGGCTTCCTGCAAGTGGTAGGAACACACGTTCATTGGGTTCCATTTCGGCAGATGTTCGCGGGTGTAGGCAGCGACATCGGTGATCATCCGCAGCGACGGCTTGGGCGGGCAGATATAGGTGCCGCGCGATAGGTATTCTTTAATGATGTCGTTCTGCACGGTGCCTTGCAGCTTGGAGACATCGGCACCCTGTTCCTCGGCCACGGCGATGTAGAGCGACAGCAGCCAAGGGGCGGTCGCGTTGATCGTCATGGAGGTGTTCATCTTCTCAAGCGGGATATCATCGAAGAGCGCGCGCATGTCGCCCAGATGCGCGACGGGGACGCCGACTTTGCCGACCTCACCGCGTGAGAGCTCATGATCGCTGTCATAGCCGGTTTGTGTCGGCAGATCGAAGGCAACCGAAAGGCCGGTCTGACCCTTGGCGAGGTTGCCGCGATAAAGCGCGTTGGAGGCTTTGGCCGTAGAATGCCCCGCATAGGTGCGGAAAAGCCAAGGACGGTCTTTCTTGGGCGCGTCGGTCATGGAAGCCTCGATTCGATCTGGGTAATAATCTTCTGTGAATTCCTAATTCCGCGAAAGATTATAATCAAGCGTTTTCGCTGCGATGCGGCGTCACTGCTGCGTCACGTCAGCGGATGCGTCATGCGTGTCGCACTTTTGAACCCGAAGAGCGGCTTGAGCCATGCATAGCTTTCGGTGGCCCCAGCCTGAAAGCCCAACCGTTCATAAAGCGCGCGGGCGCGGGGGTTGCTGTCGATCACATCAAGACGCACTTGAGAGAGACCGCGGCGGCGCGCTTCTTCAAGGATTGTGCCCATCAACAGGGTGCCGACGCCGTGACCGCGTGCGGCTGCGTCCACGCAGATGCCATCCATCAGGAGAATGCCCTCTTCCAGATCGCGCTCTAGCACTGACAATAGAACACCGCGCCAAAGCCCGCCCCAGAGGCCGTAATGGCGCTGCATGTCCTCAAGCTCACCACCAACAAGCGCACCTTGGGCGGTTTTGAACCCGCTCAGGCCCAGCAGTCTGCCGGTGTCATCGCGCGCTGAGATTGCGAAAGCGGGGTCCATCACGTCTTCCAGAAATGCCAGCGCCTTGGCGTCGGGCCGCATCAGCTTTCCCAATTTGCCCGAGAAGGCCTGCCAGTAGAGCCGGGCGGCCTGGGGGCGTTCGGCCTCTGAAAAGCCGGGGGAGAGCGTGATTTTCATAGCAGGCAGGTAAGAGCAGGGATTGGGATTTTCCAGAGTGTCGCGTAGGTTAGCGGATAATGTTTACAACGATCACCCTTCCGCTGTGGCTATTCGTGCTGCTGGTTCTGTTCGCAACGGTGACGGCGTTGAGCCATTTTCTGTTCCCATCGGTGCGCTGGTTCTTCCGCAAACGGGCAGAGCGGGTGGTGGATCGGCTGAACAAAAAACTGACGCGGCCAATTGAGCCATTCAAGCTGGCGCGGCGCACCGACATGATCCAGCGGCTGTCTTATGACCCGGAGGTCACGCAGGCGATTGTCGATCATGCGCGCGAGCATGGCGTCCGCGAGGATGTGGCGTTCGAGCAGGCCCGCCGCTACGCGCGGGAGATTGTGCCGTCCTTCAGTGCGACGGCGTATTTCGGGATCGGGACGCGGTTGGCCAAGTGGCTGGCGACGGCTCTCTATCGTGTCCGGCTGGGGCATTATGATGAAACGCTCACGGGCGTGCCGCGCGATGCGACCGTGGTGTTCATCATGAACCACCGCAGCAATATGGATTATGTGCTGGTGACCTATCTGGCCGCGCGCGCCTCGGCCTTGTCTTATGCCGTGGGCGAGTGGGCGCAGGTCTGGCCGCTTTCAAGGCTCATCCGGGCGATGGGGGCGTATTTCATCCGGCGCAAGTCGCGCAATGCTTTGTATCGCAAGGTTCTGGCGCGCTATGTGCAGATGGCCACGCGCAATGGGGTCACGCAGGCGGTGTTTCCGGAAGGCGGTTTGAGCCTTGATGGCGCACTTGCACCGCCGAAGCTGGGGTTGCTCACCTATATTGTCGATGGGTTTGAACCCGACGGGCGCGATGTCGTCTTCGTGCCGGTGGCCATTAACTATGACCGGGTTCTGGAAGACCGCATCTTGATTGCGGCAGGTGAGGCCGGGAAACGCAAGTTTCGCGCGCGGATGAGCGTCGTGATGGGGTTTGTGCTGAAACAGCTGTGGCTGTGGATGACGTTTCGCTATCACCGGATGGGCTATGCGAGTGTGAGCTTTGGCAAGCCGTTGTCGCTGAAAGATTACGTGGCCGAGATGGGCCAGGGCAATGTGAAGGCGCTGGGCAAGGCGCTGATCAAGCGGATCGAAGATGTGATGCCGGTGTTGCCGGTGCCTTTGGTCAGCCAGATTCTGCTAAAGGCCGATGCACCGCTGTCGCGTGCTGAGATCGAGGCGGAGATGTCCGCGGAATTGGCGCGTATGGATGATGCCCATATTCATATGCCGCGTGATGATCTGGCCTACGCGGTTGAGGTCGGCCTGCGCCAATTGCGCAAGCGCAGTCTGGTGACTGTGCAGGATGATCACTACGCCATCGCCCCGCAGGAAGCGCATGTTTTGCGTTATTATGCGAACTCGATAGCCCATTATGATGCTGCGGATGCGGCATAGTTCAGCAGTTTTCTGCAACTGCAAGGTTATAAAATTACAAAAACCTTTCAAATCGGATTGCTTTATTACCGAAATACCCATATCCCATCCTCCAAGACAACGCGATTCTGCGCTGCGGCGCCACTGATCTGGAGGTTTTCATGGCTCTCGACACCAATACACCGGTTTTCACCTATGACGCGCCCGAGAAGGAGCTTTACGACGTAGGTGAGATGCCTCCGATGGGGTTTGTGCCCAAGAAGATGCACGCCTGGGCCATCCGCCGCGAGCGTCATGGCGAGCCCGACACGGCGATGATGAAAGAGGTTGTCGATGTGCCGGAGATCGACAGCCACGAAGTGCTCGTCCTCGTGATGGCCGCCGGTGTGAACTATAACGGTGTCTGGGCCGCTCTGGGGCAGCCGATCAGCCCGTTTGATGGCCACGGTCAGCCTTTCCATATCGCGGGCTCTGACGCGGCGGGCATCGTCTGGGCTGTGGGTGACAAGGTCACGCGCTGGAAAGTGGGCGACGAGGTCGTGATCCACTGCAACCAGGACGACGGCGATGATGAGCACTGCAATGGCGGTGACCCGATGTATTCGCCCAGCCAGCGCATCTGGGGTTATGAGACGCCTGATGGCTCTTTCGCGCAGTTCACCAATGTGCAGGCGCAGCAGCTGATGCCCCGCCCCAAGCACCTGAGCTGGGAAGAGGCCGCCTGCTACACGCTGACGCTGGCCACGGCCTACCGGATGCTGTTTGGTCACGAGCCGCATGATCTGAAGCCGGGCCAGAACGTTCTGGTCTGGGGGGCGTCGGGCGGTCTGGGCTCTTACGCGATCCAGTTGATCAATACGGCGGGTGCAAACGCGATCGGCGTGATCTCGGATGAAGACAAGCGCGACTTTGTCATGGGTCTGGGGGCCAAGGGCGTTTTGAACCGCAAGGACTTCAATTGCTGGGGCCAGCTGCCCACAGTGAACACGCCGGAATATGCGGAGTGGTTCAAGGAAGCCCGGAAGTTCGGCAAGGCGATCTGGGACATTACTGGCAAGGGTAACAACGTCGATATGGTGTTTGAGCACCCCGGCGAGGCAACCTTCCCGGTCTCGACCTTCGTGTGCAAGAAGGGCGGTATGGTCGTGATTTGTGCGGGCACCACCGGCTTCAACCTGACCTTCGACGTCCGTTACATGTGGATGCACCAGAAGCGCCTGCAGGGCAGCCACTTCGCGCATCTCAAGCAGGCCTCTGCCGCGAACAACCTGATGGTGGAGCGTCGTCTGGACCCCTGCATGTCTGAAGTCTTCCCGTGGGATGATCTGCCCGAGGCGCATATGAAGATGCTGCGCAACGAGCATAAGCCGGGCAACATGTCGGTGCTGGTTCAGGCGCCGAAGACGGGTCTGCGGACGCTGGAAGATACACTCGCCGCGCGTTAAGTGTTAACAAAAATTGACGGCTGTCAGCTTGGTCTGACAGCCGTTTTTTTGTGCCTGCATGTCACTATGCTGGTGACGAGAGCAGCAAAAACAAGAGGTTAGAGAGTTTGTCTCCCGCCAGATTCGGGTTGGACAAACTTGCTAATTCTTTTGAAAGACCTCTCGTGCTATAGTTGTGTTAATGTTTTGTTAACCTTCTCTAGAGAGTGTTAAATGGCAAATGACTGGATAATAGACGTCCTCGCCGATCTGCGGAGTTTCGCAGGGGCAAACGGCATGGACGCACTCGCAGAACAGCTGGATGACGCGACCCTTGTCGCAGCCGCTGAGCTTGCGACTAGGGGAGAGTGTGCCACAGATGGTGCGCAACTTGGAATCGTTCATCGACCGCCTTTGGCGCGCCCAATCGCGTGAGGATCTGCAGGACCTCTCGGTAGAACTCCGCGATCTCTATGAAGTTACCCATATCGTTTACCATTGGGTGAACAGCGACGGCGAGCAATACGGCGTCGGGACTTATCCGATGAGTTGGGTCCAACATTACCTTGAGCAGGATTATCTGCGCATCGATCCTGTCATTCAGGGCTGTTACCAGCGGTTCCATCCCGTCGATTGGAAGCGGTTGGATTGGTCTAGCAAAGCCGCGCGCAACTTCATGAAAGAAGCGATTGAGTTCGGGCTGGGCAATCAGGGTTTTTCGATCCCGATCCGGGGGCCGCAAGGGCAGTTTGCGCTTTTCACCTTGAACGATACGGCCACGGATGTGGAATGGGCCTCTTTCACGGAGCGGCATTTGCGCGATCTGATCCTGATTGCGCACTTCTTCAACCAGAAAGCGCTGGAGTTCGAGCCAAATGCACAGCCCGATACGGCGCGCGCCTTGTCGCCGCGCGAGGTGGACGCGATGACCTATTTGGCACTGGGATATTCGCGCGCGCAGGTCGCCGATACGCTGGACATTTCAGAGCATACCTTGCGCGCCTATATCGAAAGCGCGCGGTTCAAGCTGGGGGCGATGAACACCACCCACGCGGTGGCGCGGGCGACGTCTCTGGGACTGATTGTCGTCTGACATCGTGGTTGGCAGATGCCGGATTCAGGTATTTCTGGACAAAAGAAGCCGCGCGCGCCGCGTTAAGGTTAACAGGATCTTACCCGGAGCGGGCGCAGCGATTTTTTAACAAACTTGGCCGAGGCTGATCGTCATGAATGTGACGGAGAGCCCCATGATCAGATTTCTTTATGCCGACCAACTTGATGCTTTTCCCAAGCTGCGCGATGCGATGTTTCGGGACCGCGCGGATCAGTTCAAACGCCGCCTTGGATGGGAGGTGCGCGTCGATGAAAACGGGTTTGAGCGCGATGAATACGATGATCTGAACCCGCTTTACGTGATCTGGGAAACGCCCGGCGGCGGGCATGGCGGGTCGATGCGGTTCTTGCCGAGTGTCGGGCGCACGATGGTGAACGACCATTTTGCGCATTTGACCGATGCGCGGATTGCGAGCCCTGCGATTTGGGAATGCACGCGGTTCTGTCTGGCGGCAGATGCTGCGCCCAATGTTTCGGCCTTGTTGATGCTCGCGGGGTCTGAATTGATGACGCGGTTTCATGTGACCCATTTCGTGGGCGTTTTTGATGCACGGATGGTGCGGATTTATCAGCGGATCGGCGCCTCCCCTGAGGTGCTTGGCAGCGTCGGTGAAGGGCGCGATCAGATCAGCGTGGGGCTGTGGTCTTTTACGCAGCCCGCCTTGCTTCGGTTGCAGAAACGCGCAGGCGTCAGCCTTGAGGTTTCGCGCTTCTGGGCGCAGCGCGCTTTTGGCGACGGCGATCAGACCGCCTGGGCTGCATAAGCGCTGGCCCGTGCTGCGCGGCCCTTGTAGGGTCGCGCCATGACTGTTCCTGCGCTGACTTTTTCCGATGATCAGGCCGAAGCCTATGACGCTGTCGCCGAGCTAATGGCGCGCGCCGGGATTGATCTGCATGAGGGTACCTTGATGCCGCCGGGCAGTGGCACCTCGGGTGTGATGGCCGTGATTGGCAAAGCGGGATCGGGAAAAACCCTTTTGCTGGCAGAGCTTTACAAGGCGCTGGCGGAGGCCGGGGTTGAGGTCGTCTCGGGCGATTATGAGGGTCGCAAGCGCAAGGATCGGCGGACGCTTGCGATTTTGGCGCCGACCAACAAGGCGGCGAGCGTGCTGCGCAATCGCGGTGTGCCTGCGACGACGATCCACCGCATCCTCTACACGCCGGTGTATGACCCGGAATACGAAAAGATCGCCGAATGGCTGGCGGGAAACGGGTCCCGCCCGACAATTGAGGGCCTGACGGATATTGCGTTGGACCGGGCGGCGGCCTTTTACGAGCACAACAAATCCATTCCGGGCGCGCTGGCGGCGGCGGGCTTGCGAGGGTCGGATTTCATCACGGGTTGGAAGCGGCGGGAGGAGCCGCTCGATATCGGATTTGTCGATGAAAGTTCGATGCTGGATGCCAAGCAATACGAGGATTTGCAGGAGATCTTTCCGACGCTTTTGCTGTTTGGGGACCCGGCGCAGCTGGCCCCGGTGAACCAGTCGGGCAGCATGGTCTTTGATGAGATCAAGGGCCCGCGCAAACGCGAATTGAACCGGGTGTTTCGGCAGGCCGAGGACAATCCGATCCTCGATCTGGCTCATGCGCTGAGTGATGACAGTATCGGGTTTGAGCAGTTCGAGCGGATGGTGGAGGACGCCGCGCGCCGCGATGATCGTGTGGTCTGGGCGCAGCGGGTGGAGGCGGACCTGATGGCGCGCTCCCCGGTGTTGGTCTGGCGCAACGCGACGCGTATTCGGCTGATCCACGCCTTCCGCAACGCATATGGCGCGCCGGAGACGGAACTGCTGCCAGGCGAGCCGCTGATTTGCGACGGGATCGAGCTGCCGCTGAAGCATCGCAAGAAGCGGCTTGATCTGGAGGCGCGCGGGCTCATTAAAGGGGCGCAATGCATCTATCTGGAGGAAGGGCGCAAGCCGGGATTTTCGCGCCTGCATGTGATCGGGGCGGAGGATCCGCAGGTCAGTGCGGCGTCGATTATCAAGATCGAAATGCCCGATGAGGAAGAGCCGTTTATCCCCTTTGCCGCGCGCATGGGGGCGGCGTTTTTGCATGGGGCTGCGGTGACGATCCATAAGGCGCAAGGCTCTCAATGGGAGAATGTGCAGGTCTTTGCGCCTGATCTTTACGCAGCTGCGCGGATGGGGCGGACGGAGGCGGGGCAGCCCTTGTGGAAACGGCTGGCTTATGTGGCGATCACGCGGGCGCAGAACCGGCTTTACTGGGTGGTGCGCAACCGGTTGTCGCGCCCGTCTGGGCCGTTGCGGACGGATGATCTGGCGGTGACCCCTGCGCCGCTCACGCTTGAAGGAGAAGCCGAATGAAGACCGCGATTGTGACCGGGGCCAGCAGTGGGATCGGCTTGGCGACTGCAAAGGCGCTGATTGCAGATGGCTGGACGGTGGGCGTTCTGGCGCGGCGGCGCGCGGCGCTGGCGGCTATCGAAGGCGGTATCGTCTTGCCCTGCGATGTGGCGGATGCAGAGGCCGTGCAAAGCGCATTTGATGATTTTGCAGAGCAGGTCGGGCGGCTTGATCTGCTCTTTAATAATGCAGGGATTTTCGTCCCCGCAGCCCCAATTGACGAGGTGCCGTTGGAGGATTGGCACGCCTCGGTCAGCGTGAACCTCAACGGGATGTTTTATGCGGCGCGGGCGGCGTTTCGGCAGATGCGGAACCAAGACCCGCAGGGTGGGCGGATCGTCAACAACGGCTCCATCTCGGCGCATGCGCCGCGCGAAGGGGCAGTGTGCTACACCACCACAAAACATGCGATTACCGGGCTGACGCGGCAAATCTCGCTCGATGGGCGGCCCTTTGATATCGCCTGCGGGCAGATTGATATCGGCAATGCCAAGACCGGCATTCTGGAGGATATCGCAGAGGCTGCGCAGGCAAAGGGCGAGCCGTTGCCGCCGATGATATCGGCAGACGATGCGGCCAATGCGGTGGTGCATATGGCGAACCTGCCGCTGAATGCGAATGTGCAGACGATGACGCTGATGGCGACCAAAATGCCGTATGTCGGGCGGGGTTAACCCTTGATCGCGCGGAACACGGCAGAGGCCCCCCAGCCCGCAGCAATCGCGATGGCCAGCGACATCAAACCGTAAAGCAGGGGCATGTCATGGGCCATGTTGTAGAGCCAGCGTTCAAGGCCCACCTTACGCACGTCAATCACGCGCTCATATGTGTCGATGACCTGGCCACCTCGGGTCAGGAAGATGCGGGTCTTGTAGCCCCCTTCGACCAGATTGGCGGGCATGTCGATCTGCGTCCGAAAGAGCGTTTGCTGAGCCAGATCGACATTGTTTTCGAGGGTCTGATAGAGCTGCGCATTCTTGCGGATACGGATCAGCGCTTCGGTAAACTTGCCGCTGTCGGTGATCCCTTCGGGCGCGCCCACAAAGCGGATGGCACGGTTGATGCTGATCTTGTGACGCAGGTCTTCGGTGTTGCTCAGCACCTCGCTGAGCGGTCCGGTGGAGGCAACGGCATAGAAGCTCGGTGCTTGGTCGATCATGACAGCATCGACATTCACCCAAATGCCCAGCCGCTTGTCTTTGCGGCGTACCGTCAGCGGCTCTGACGGGCCAGCGACGGCGACGATGACCTCAAGCGGGTCGCCGTCCGGGATCGGCTTTTCGCGTTTGACCGCGCCGAAGATCAGGATGTCATCGCCGTCGAAGGTTGCCGTGATCGCGACTTCTTCCTGGCTAAGGCCAAGGACAACCTCCTCGGCGGCGACAGGCGTGACCATAAGCAAAAGAGCGAGGGCGAGGCGCAGCATCTAGTGACCCTCGAACCCGATGGAGTAAAGCTCGGACGGCATGACAAGCAGGTCAAAGGCGAGCTTGCCGCACACGGCCAGCACCATGATCGCCAGAAGGATGCGGAGCTGCTCGGCCTTCATCTTGACGCCGATCTGCGTGCCGATCTGCGCACCAATAACGCCGCCCAGAAGAAGCAGCACAGCCAACATGATATCGACGGTGAAATTCGTTGTTGCGTGCAGCAGCGTGGTAAATGCAGTCACGAAGATGATCTGGAAGAGGGAGGTTCCCACGACGACCTTTGTGGGCATCCCCAGCAGGTAAATCATCGCGGGCACCATGATGAAACCGCCACCCACGCCCATGATCGCGGCAAGGATGCCCACGGTGATGCCCACGACAATCGGCGGAATGACCGAGATATAGAGGCCCGAGACCCGGAACTTCATCTTGAAGGGCAGGGCGTGGATCCAGTTGTGTTTCTTGCGCTTGGGTTTGGCGGCCGGGTTCTTCGACCGCCGGATCGCGTTCAGGCTTTCGACGAACATCAGGGAGCCCACAACGCCGAGGAACACGACGTAGCAGAGCTTGACCAGCAGATCGACCTGACCCAACGCCTTGAGGTAGTTGAAGATCACGACACCCAGCGCAGCTCCGATCAAGCCGCCTATCAGCAAGACGGTGCCCATCCTCAAATCGACCGTGCGTCGTCTGAGATGCGCCAGCACACCGCTGAAAGAGGAGGCCACGATCTGGTTGGCTTCGGTCGCCACAGCGACAGCGGGCGGGATGCCGATGAAGAACAAAAGTGGCGTCATAAGAAAGCCGCCACCGACGCCGAACATGCCCGACAGCACGCCCACAATTCCGCCCAGTCCCAAAAGCAGGAATGCATTCACCGAAACCTCGGCGATGGGCAGATAGATTTGCATGGGGCATCGACTCCTTAACTTGCCTTACAAAAGGAATTGGGCTGCGTGTAGCCCCCTTGTTGCGACAAATCGGATCGACGGTCGTTTTTTGTGTAGATTAACGCTCTTTCACGTAGGGCGCGCCACCAGCGCGTGGGGGAATCGCCTTTCCCACGAACCCCGCGAGTATCACGACCGTTAAGATGTAAGGCAGTGCCTGCATGAACTGGACAGGGACGATAAAGCCTGCAAGTTCAATGCTTTGATAGCGGTTGCCGATCGCTTCGAGGAAGCCGAAAAGCAAACATGCATAAAGCGCATACCAAGGCCGCCATTTCGCGAAGATAAGTGCGGCGAGGGCGATAAAGCCGCGCCCTGCGGTCATGTCTTTGACAAAGCCAGCGGCAAGGCCTGTGGCCAGATATGCCCCTGCAATGCCGCACAGCAGGCCGCAAATCATCACGGCGGTGAAGCGCAGGCGCACGACCGAGATACCAGCGGTGTCAACGGCGCCCGGGTTTTCGCCCACGGCGCGCAAGCGCAGGCCAAAACGGGTCCGAAAGAGGATGTACCACGAGGTCGGAACCGCGAGCAGTGCGATATAGACAAGGATCGAATGGCCGGAGATCAGCTCGGAATAAAGCGGGCCTGCGACGGGCACATCACGCAACGCGTCCGCGAGTGGCCATTCCAGCGGGTTGAACCGGGCCTCTCCCGCCAAAGCGGGGGTGCGCCCGCCCAGCCCGAACCACGTCTGTCCGACAATGACCGTCAGCCCTGCGGCAAGGAAATTGATCGCAACGCCGGAAATCAGCTGATCGCCGCGGAAGGTTATGGAGGCGAGCCCATGGATCAGCGCCAGCGCGATAGAAGCCCCGACGCCCGCAAGAAAGCCCAGCCAAACGGACCCCGTCGCGGCGGCAACAGCAGCGGACAGAAAGGCCGCCGCCAGCATTTTACCCTCCAGCCCGATGTCAAAAATGCCCGCGCGTTCGGAGAAGAGACCTGCAAGACACGCCAGAAGTAGCGGCGTGGCCAGCCGCATCGTGCTGTCGAGGATCTGAATGATCGTAATGAAATCCATCAGGCGAGCTTTCGTTTCGCAAAGAGTTTTTCGACCGGGCCACGCACCATGCCGTCCAGCGCGCCGGTGAGCAGAATCACGAGGGCCTGGATCACGACGACCAGTTCGCGTGGGATGTTCTCCCAAAGCGCGAGCTCTGCGCCGCCTTGGTAGAGGAACCCGAAGAGCAGTGCGGCCAGCAGGATGCCCACCGGGTGCGAGCGGCCCATAAGCGCGACTGCGATGCCGATGAAGCCCGCGCCTTCGACGGAGTTCAGGATCAGGCGCTCGGCCTCGCCCATGACGTTGTTGATCGCCATGAGGCCTGCGAACGCGCCTGAGATGAGCATGGCGACGACGGTGATTTTGACGGGGTTGATGCCCGCATAGATCGCCGCGGATTCTGATTGCCCGAAGGCGCGGATTTCATAGCCGAGACGTGTGCGCCAGATCAGGACCCAGAAGAAAACGAGGCAAGCGAGTGCAACGAGGAAGCTGACATTGGCGGGTGTGTTGCGGTTAAAGTTTATGCCGAACGGGGCGAACATCTCGTGGAAGGTCGGCAGATGCGCGCCTTCTGGGAAGGGGGAAGTTTCTGACGCCATGGAGCCTGGGGCCTTGATCACCTCGACCAGCAGATAGCCCATCAGAGCGGCCGCGATGAAGTTGAACATGATCGTGGTGATCACGATATGGCTGCCGCGCTTGGCCTGTAGATAGGCGGGTATAAAGGCCCAAGCTGCGCCAAATAGCGCGCCGCCGATCATCGCGGCGGGCAGCGCGACCAGCCAGTGCGGCCATTGGATCGACAGGCACACAAGCGCCACGCCGAGCCCGCCCAAAGCAGCCTGGCCCTCACCGCCGATATTGAAGAGCCGCGCATGAAACGCGATGGCGACGGCAAGTCCGGTGAAGATGAAGTTGGTCGTGTAGTAGAGCGTGTAGCCCAGACCATTGGTTGAGCCGAACGAGCCCTGCACCATCGTGCGCAACGCCACGACAGGGTCTTTCCCGATGGCGAGGATCACCAGCGCCGACAGTGCAAAGGCGATCAGCAGGTTAATGAGCGGGATCAGCAGCACGTCGGCCCACTTTGGCATACGGTCCATTTTACGCGGCCTTTTCGTTGATGCCGGCCATCAGAAGGCCCAGCTCTTTCTCGTCGGTTTGATCAGGCAGGCGTTCACCCATGATCTGACCGTCAAACATCACGGCGATGCGGTCGGACAGCGACAGGATTTCCTCAAGCTCGACCGAGACCAGAAGGATCGCTTTGCCTGCATCGCGCAGGGCGACGATCTGCTGGTGAATGAACTCGATCGCGCCGATATCGACGCCGCGGGTGGGCTGACCGATCAAAAGCAGATCAGGGTTTCGCTCAATTTCTCGCGCCAGAACGATCTTTTGCTGGTTCCCGCCCGAGAAGTTCTTGGCATGCAGGTTGCAATTGGGCGGGCGCACGTCGAAGCGTTCCATCTTGGCTTCGGTGTCCTGCCGGATCGCAACATTGTCCATCAACAGGCCACGCTGATAGCGCGGGTCCTTGTGATAGCCGAAGGCCGTGTTTTCCCACGCGTGGAAATCCATGATCAGACCTTCGCGCTGGCGGTCCTCTGGTACATGAGCAATGCCGCGTGCACGGCGGGTCTGCGCATCAGAGGCGGAGCCGGTGATGTCGATCTCTTCGCCGTTCACGCGGATCGTGCCAGAACCGTTGGCATAGCCGCCCAGCACTTCCAGCAGCTCCGATTGCCCGTTGCCTGCCACACCTGCGATGCCCAGGATTTCGCCCGCGCGGACTTCCAGATGGATGCCTTTGACGCGCTCCACGCCTTTGTCATCGACGACGCGCAAGTTGTCGACTTCCAGCACTTTCGCACCCGGGGTGGCGGGTTTTTTATCCACGCGGAGCAAGACCTTACGCCCGACCATCAGTTCGGCCAGATGCTCGGGAGAGGTCTCAGATGTCTTGACGGTCGCAGTCATTTCCCCGCGCCGCATGACGGACACAGTATCGGTAATCTCCATGATCTCACGCAGCTTGTGCGTGATCAGGATGATGGTTTTACCCTCATCCCGCAGACCTTTGAGGATGCGGAAGAGGTGGTCGGCCTCGGCAGGTGTCAGCACGCCCGTCGGCTCGTCCAGAATGAGGATATTGGCGCGGCGGTAGAGCGCTTTGAGGATCTCCACCCGCTGCTGGTGCCCGACGCTGAGGTTTTCGATCAGCGCTTCGGGATCGACATTCAGTTGGTATTCGGTCGCAAGCTCTGTCAGCAGCTTGCGCGCTTTGCCGAGCGAGGGCGTGAGCCGCGCGCCGTCTTCGGCCCCCAGCACCACATTCTCAAGCACGGTGAAATTCTCGACCAGTTTGAAGTGCTGGAACACCATCCCGATGCCTGCCGCAATTGCGGCTTGGCTGTCAGGGATCACGGTCTCGGACCCGTTGATCAGGATCGTGCCGCTATCGGCTTTGTAAAACCCGTAAAGGATCGACATCAGCGTCGATTTGCCAGCGCCATTCTCGCCGATGATCCCGTGGATCGTACCAGGCTGGACGCTGATCGAAATATCCTTGTTCGCCTGCACCGGCCCGAAAGCCTTCGAGATGCCGCGTAACTCAATGGCAGGAGCGGCCGTTGCCAGCCGCTCCGCAGTCTTGTGCCCGTCCATTGGGATTACATCACCGGGCAGGAATCGTCGGACATATAGTCGTGTACGGTGATCTCACCCGACACGATCTTGGCGGTGGCTTCTTCCACAGCCGCGGTCATCTCGTCGGTGACGAGCGCTTCGTTGAACTCGTCCACGGCAACGCCCACGCCGTCATTGGCCAGACCCATCACGTTGAAGCCGGTTTCGACATCGACGCCTGCAGAGAAGGCCTCATAGACGGCGTTGTCCACGCGCTTCATCATGGAGGTCAGAACCTTGCCCGGGTGCAGGTAGTTCTGGTTGCTGTCCACACCGATGGAGAGGATGCCTTCGTCGGCAGCAGTTTGCAGAACGCCCACACCGGTGCCGCCAGCGGCTGCGTAAACCACGTCAGCGCCCTGGCTGATCTGTGCTTTGGTCAGCTCGCCACCCTTCACCGGGTCGTTCCATGCGGCAGGTGTCGTGCCGGTCATGTTCTGGATCACGGTCGCCTCGGGATTCACGGCTTTGACGCCTTGCACATAGCCACAGGCGAACTTGCGGATCAGCGGGATGTCCATGCCGCCGATAAAGCCGACGGTGCCGCTCTCGGAGGCTTTGGCGGCCATCATGCCGACCAAGTAGCTGCCTTCATGCTCGTTGAAAACGACCGAGCGGACATTGGGCTGATCGACAACCATGTCGATGATCACGAACTTGGTGTCGGGGAAATCAGGTGCGACCGTCTCAAGCGCGGAGGCGAATGCGAAACCCGCCATCACGATGGGGTTAAGGCCAGCTTCGGCGAAGCGGCGCAGGGCCTGCTCGCGCTGGGCTTCGGATTGCAGCTCAACTTCCCGGAAGGAATTGCCGGTTTCCTCGGCCCAACGGGTCGCGCCGTTGAAGGCGGCTTCGTTGAAGGATTTGTCGAACTTGCCGCCAAGGTCGAAAATAAGGGCCGGGTCGGCCAGCGTCGCACCTGCACTGAGTGCAAGGCTGGCGGCTGCGCCGAGGAACGATTTCATGAGGCTCATTTGGTAGTCTCCCAGGTTTGGTTGTCGGTGCAGAGTGTTCACCCACCCTTTTGCACCCGCAGACAGATCTGTCCGATCCTGCAAGGGAGTAGGCCGCAGGGGGCCGAGAGCGTCAACTGGTTTTTGGGGCCTGACGGGCCTGCATGCGCGCGATTTCGCAATTGTGACGCTTGGTTAGTCAGTTGCGGGCTGCCGCACCATGATGAGCGCATCCAGCGCGGTGCCATCGGGCGTCCGGTAATAGCCTTTGCGTCGGCCCTCGGTCCGGTAGCCCGCGCGCTGATAGAGCATTTGCGCGGCCTGATTGTTCTCGGCCACTTCGAGAAAAACGCGGCCCGGCTGGCTGGTATGCAGCGCTTCAAGAAGGCGTAGCGCATGGCCTTGGCGCTGATGATCGGGATGGGTTGCGAGGGTCAGGATTTCCGTCTCGTCCAGCACGCAGCGCGCCATGAGAAAGGCGTTTGTATCGCCAAGCAGGCGGACATGGGGGCTATTCAGCAAATCGGTAAATTCAGCCTCTGACCACGGGCGCGGGGTTGTGAAACACAGCGCATGGGTCGTGGCCAGATCGTTTGGCGTCATGTGAGGATGACTGGCGGTGCCGTGCGGGACGGTGCGGCATCGGCGGGCCGGATATAGAGCGGTTTGGGGCGTGGCTGCGGCGCGGCGGTTTTGAGCGCTGCGATCCGTGCCAGAGCTTCGGCCAAAGGGTAGGCCGAGGCGGTCGCGTGGACACCGAGCTTTTGGCTGACCTCCGCATTGCGACCGCCAATGACCGTCAGATCGGGAGGGCGGACCAGCCCGGCGACCTCATCAATCGCGCATTGTTGCGGCTGAGGGGCGTTCTCGTAACCAAAGCCTTGCATATAGACTTGATCGCGCCGCGCATCGACTGTGGAAAGGACCGGCCCGTCTGTCCCAAACGCCTGTGCCTCCAGCGTGCTGACGCCGATCGCCGGGATACCAAGCCCAAGGGCCAAGCCGCGCGCAGCAGATACAGAAATGCGGATGCCTGTGAAATTGCCCGGACCTACGCCAACAGCAATTGCATCCAGATCGGCATAACTCGCGCCGCCTTCGTGCAGGATCTCTTCGAGCAGCCCCATCAAGCGCTCTGCCTGACCTTTGGCCATATCTTCATGGGCCCGCGCCAAGACGTTGTGGCCCGCCAGAAGTGCAGCCGCGCAATGGGCTGCGGATGTGTCAAACGCGAGGATCAACTGGCTCATGACGAGCGTGCATCGCCAAGCCGCGCGCGGCCCGAGCCATCAGATTTCGCCAGAGTGTCAGTCAAGCACAGCCAAGGCAATTTTTCACCATGATGCGAGTGGCTTTCGGGCGCCAGCGACGCGGCTTGATCGAAAAGCCCCACGGGCACATAGACCTGATCTGGCAGATAGGCGTAATGCGCCTTGAGATGGCTGCCACAGGTCGGACAAAACCAGCGCGTCACGCCGGGGGCGACGCTGACCGATGTCTCGGGCGCAGGCATGATTGTCAGATCGTCCGGGGCAAATGCTGCAAAGGCCGAGACCGGCGCGCCGCTCACACGGCGGCAATCGGCGCAATGGCAATAGGCGACTGTCTGGGGCCGTGCCGCAGACAATGAAAAGGCGCCGCAATAGCAGCGCCCTGTCAATACCGGGTCCGACTTGGGAGTGTCAGGCGGCAACCGGGCGCACCTCGATCACTTCGGGGATGTAATGGCGGAGCAGATTTTCAATGCCCATCTTCAGCGTCAGGGTGGACGACGGACATCCCGCACAAGCACCCTGCATGTGCAGATAAACGATGCCGCGATCAAAGCCGTGGAAGGTGATATCACCGCCATCTTGCGCAACAGCCGGGCGCACGCGCGTGTCCAGAAGCTCTTTGATCTGGCCCACGATCTCGGCGTCCTCGCCCGTATGCTCGGCATGGCCAGACGCACCCGCCGCGTCACCTTCGATGACGGGCTGACCGGACTGATAATGCTCCATAATCGCGCCGAGGATGGAGGGTTTGATGTGATCCCAATCGGTCTCATCCGTCTTGGTGACCGTCACGAAATCATTGCCGAAGAACACGCCAGCGACGCCATCGACCGCGTAGATACGCGTGGCGAGGGGCGATTTTTCCGCAGTGTCCTTGGACGGAAAATCAGCGGTGCCTGTCTCCAGAACAGTCTGGCCGGGCAGAAACTTCAGCGTTGCGGGGTTCGGGGTCGATTCGGTTTGGATGAACATGGCGCGGGCTCCAATAACTGTCCCTCAGATATGCGCGCGAGGGCAGACCGTGTCAAGGTTTAGAACTGTTCTAAAACGTCGCGTTGCGATGTTCAGGTGATCGCTTCAAGCCGCTCTTTCGACAAATCACCCGGAACGATGGTCATCGGGATCGGCAACTCTCCGGCATTCTTGGTGAGCTGAGTGATCAACGGGCCGGGCCCTTTCTTGTCGGTCGCCGCCCCCAGAACAAGCACCCCGATCTCGGGATCCTCTTTCACCTGCGCCATGATCTCCGGGACAGGCTCGCCTTCGCGGATCACCAGTTCGGGATCGACACCCTGCTTGTCGCGCATCCATTTCGCGAAAACTTCGAAATGCGCGATGATGCGTTCGCGGGCTTCTTCGCGCATGATGTCACCGACACCAATCCAGTGATTGAACTCGTCGGGCGGAATGATTGACAGGATTTCCACGCCGCCCCCGGTATGAGAGGCCCGCATCGCCGCAAAACGCATCGCGTTGAGACATTCGCGGCTGTCATCAAGAACGACCAGAAACTTGCGCATGTACCCTCCCAAAATCGTCTTGCATCATGACCCAGGCTGCGGCGGGTAGCAATTCTTTTCAACCGGTTGAGAGCGCCCAGTCCCAATACATCTGGCGCGCCCGCTTGGCGACGGGACCGGCTTGATACCGGGTGTCGTCAAAGGCCGTCACTGGCGTGATCTTTTGCATGTTGCCGGTCAGGAAAACTTCATCGGCCTCGTGAAAATCTTTGAAAGACAAGACTTTCTCGACAACCTCCTGTCCGTCCTCACGCAGGTTGTGGATGTGACGCGCCCGGGTGATGCCTGCCAGAAATGTGCCATTGGGAATCGGCGTGAAGACCACCCCGTCGCGCACCATGAACACGTTGGCCGTCGCGGTTTCCGCGACATTGCCCATCGCATCGGCCACAAGCGCATTGCCAAACCCTTTGCGGTTCGCCTCCAGCAGCATCCGCGCATTATTTGGGTAAAGGCATCCCGCTTTGGCGTTGCACACATTGTCTTCCAGCACGGGGCGGCGGAATTGGGTGCGGGTGAGTGTGGTTGACGTGCCGGGTGCGGGCATCGGGATCTCTTCCAGCGAGATGGCAAAACCCGTAGCACCCTCTTTGGGCAGTACGCCCAGATCGCCACCCTCCAGCGCCCAATACATGGGGCGAATATAGACGGCGCGGTCTTTGTCGTAGGCGCGCAGCCCGTCCCAAACGATCTCGACCATATCGCTGGCAGAAACCGTGGGCGTGATCATCAACGCCTCTGCCGAGGCGTTCACCCGCGCGCAATGGGCATGCAGGTCGGGGCAAACCCCCTCGAAATACCGCGCGCCGTCAAAGACAGACGACCCGAGCCACATCGCGTGATCGGCTGCTTTCATCACGGGCATATCGCCCTCATGCCAGGTGCCGTCGAAATAGGTGCGGATGTTGATGCCGGTGGCCATGATTGTCTCTCCCTCGCCGGGCAAGCTAGGGTCGTGGTTCAGAAACGTCCAGCGTTGCGCAACGGGCAGCGGTTGGATTCAGGTATTTGAAGACAAAAGAAGCTAGGCGCGGGCATTACCCCTAACGCGCACCTGCCCTTCGCTTTTTCCAAATATCCTCGCCGAAGGCTGGCGATCAGCTCTGGATCATCCCAACGATGTCATAGGTGCGCGCCAGAATGGGCTGCGCAATCTCACGCGCGCGGGTTGCCCCTTTGCCAAGGATCGCATCAATCTCGCCGGGATCGGCCATCAGGCGGGCCATCTCCGTCGCGATGGGCGACAGCTTGGCCACGGCCAACTCTGCAAGCTGCGGTTTGAAATCGCCAAACTGCTTGCCTTCGAATTGGCTCAGCACGGTTTGCGCATCTTCCTCGGCGAGGGCGGCATAGATATTGATGAGGTTGCGCGCCTCGGGCCGCTCGGACAGGCCGTCAAGTGTTGCGGGTAAGGGATCGGGGTCCGTCTTGGCTTTGCGGATCTTCTTGGCAATCGCGTCCGCATCATCGGTCATGTTGATCCGGCTCATGTCCGAGGGGTCCGACTTGGACATCTTCTTCGATCCATCCCGCAGGCTCATCACGCGCGTGGCAACGCCTTCGATCACGGGCTCGGTCAGCGGAAAGAAGTCCACGCCGAAATCGTGATTGAACTTGGTGGCCAAGTCGCGTGTCAACTCAAGGTGCTGTTTCTGGTCGTCGCCCACCGGCACATGCGTCGCGTGATAAAGCAGGATGTCCGCCGCCATCAGCGCCGGGTAGGTGAAAAGACCCACCGAGGCGTTCTCGCGGTTCTTGCCGGCCTTGTCCTTGAACTGCGTCATGCGGTTCATCCAGCCCATGCGAGCGACGCAGTTGAAGATCCACGCCAGTTGCGCGTGTTCGGCCACCTGGCTTTGGTTGAACATGATGGATTTTGCCGGGTCGAGACCCGCCGCAATGTAGCCCGCCGCCAATTCGCGGGTCTGGTGGCGCAGCGCTTCGGGGTCTTGCCAGACAGTGATCGCATGCATGTCGACCATGCAATAGATCGTCTCGAAATCGTCTTCCTGCATGTCCACAAAACGCTTGATCGCGCCCAGATAGTTGCCCAGCGTCAGCCCGCCGGACGGCTGGATGCCGGAGAAAACACGCGGGGTGAAGGGGCTGTCGGACATGGGGTCTCTCATGCTGGCGTTTCAAGTCGGGTTGGCTTACCCATGGTGTAACGGCCCGTCAAGAAAGAGAGCCAGATGAGCGAGCAGAACAATATCTCACCGGTCAATCC
>JBCBAC010000020.1:0-35805 GCA_038532735.1 Pseudomonadota bacterium | reverse complement strand
CCGCTGGGCATCATCAGCTTCCCGGCAAACCTGCTGGTGGTCTTCGTGTCGGTGGTCTTTGTGAACTCGCCCACGGTCTTCCGCATCGTGCGCGGCCTCGCGATGGACATCAAAACCCGCGACTACGTGGCCGCCGCCCAAACCCGCGGCGAAGGTCCGTGGTATATCATGCTGTGGGAAATCCTGCCCAACGCACGCGGCCCCCTGATCGTCGATTTCTGCCTGCGCATCGGCTACACCACGATCCTTCTGGGAACCTTGGGCTTCTTCGGCCTCGGCCTCTCACCTGAGAGCCCGGATTGGGGCAGCACGATCAACGAGGGCCGCAAGCTCCTCTCGATCTACCTGCACCCCGCGCTCCCGCCCGCGTTTGCGCTGCTCACACTGGTGCTGGGTCTGAACCTGCTGGCCGACGGGCTGCGTGAAGAATCCCTGCGCGACTAACACCAGAGGGCGCGGACGCCGTTCCGCGCCCCGCCCCCTGATTTCCAGCCCCCAAAAGGGACACTGATACATGGCACAAAAAGAAAAATACGACGGTCCGATCCTTGAGATTGACCAGCTTTCTATCTCCTTCTTCACCCGTCTGCGCGAAATCCCCGCCGTGATGGATTTCTCCTGCACCGTCCAACCCGGCGAGGCGATGGGCCTTGTGGGCGAATCCGGTTGCGGCAAATCTACCGTGGCGCTGGGCGTGATGCAGGACCTCGGCGTAAACGGCCGCATCGTCGGCGGCTCCATCAAATTCAAAGGCCGTGACCTGAACGAGATGAGCGCCGAAGAACTGCGCGACATCCGCGGCTCTGAAATCGCGATGATCTATCAGGAGCCGATGGCCTCGCTGAACCCCGCGATGAAGATCGGGCGTCAGCTCATGGAAGTCCCGATGATCCACGAAGGCGTTGGCGAAAAAGAGGCCTACGACCGCGCCCTTGAGGTTGTCACCGACGTGCGCCTGCCCGACCCCAAACGGATGCTCGACAGCTACCCGCACCAGCTTTCAGGCGGTCAGCAACAGCGCATCGTGATCGCCATGGCGCTGATGGCAAACCCGTCCTTGCTGATCCTTGATGAGCCCACAACCGCGCTTGACGTGACGGTTGAGGCCGCCGTTGTCGAACTCGTCAAAGACCTCGGCAAGAAATACGGCACCTCGATGCTGTTCATCAGCCACAACCTTGGCCTTGTGCTGGAAACCTGCGACCGGCTTTGCGTGATGTATTCCGGTGAGGCGGTCGAAACGGGCTCCATCGAAGACGTCTTTGACGAGATGCAGCACCCCTATACCCAGGCCCTCTTCCGCTCGATCCCCCTGCCCGGCGCCGACAAAAACGCACGCCCGCTGGTCGCGATCCCCGGCAACTTCCCCCTGCCCCATGAACGCCCCCAGGGCTGCAATTTCGGCCCCCGCTGCGACTATTTCGAGGCAGGCCGTTGCGACCAAGGCGATATCAAGATGGAGACCGTTCCCGGCAATGACCGCCACGCCTCGCGCTGCGTGAAATTCAAGGAGATCGACTGGAACGCGCCAATGGAACTGGCCGCGACGAAGGAAAAGGGCGAGGTCGGCGATGTCGTCCTGAAAATGGACAACCTCAAGAAATACTATGAGGTCGCCGCAAACGCGCTCTTCGGCGGCGGCTCCAAGAAGGTCGTCAAAGCCAATGAGACGCTCAGTTTCGAGGCCCGCGAGTCCGAGACACTCGCCATCGTGGGCGAGTCCGGTTGCGGCAAGTCAACCTTCGCCAAGGTGCTAATGGGGCTTGAGACAGCGACCGATGGCGCGATCCTGCTCGATAACAAATCCATCGAAGGCGTCCCCATCCAGCAGCGCGACACGAAGACCGTCGCGGATGTGCAGATGGTCTTTCAGAACCCGTTCGACACGCTGAACCCCTCCATGACTGTGGGCCGCCAAATCATGCGCGCGCTTGAGTTGTTCGGCATTGGCACCAATGATGACGAACGCCGAGAGCGGATGTTGCAACTGCTCGATCTGGTGAAACTGCCCCGCGCCTTCGCTGACCGCATGCCGCGCCAACTTTCCGGTGGGCAAAAGCAGCGCGTCGGCATCGCCCGCGCCTTTGCCGGTGACGCCCGCATCGTGGTCGCAGACGAGCCTGTCTCGGCGCTTGATGTGTCGGTGCAAGCCGCCGTCACCGACCTGCTGATGGAAATCCAGCGCGAGCATAAAACCACGCTTCTCTTCATCTCCCACGACCTCTCGATCGTGCGCTATCTCAGCGACCGAGTGATGGTGATGTATTTGGGCCATGTAGTGGAACTGGGCTCAACCGATCAGGTCTTCTCGCCCCCCTATCACCCCTATACGGAGGCCCTGCTTTCGGCCGTGCCCATCGCCGATACGTCCGTGGAGAAAAAGCATATCGTCCTCGAAGGCGATATCCCGTCCGCGATGAACCCGCCCCCCGGGTGCCCGTTCCAGACGCGCTGCAACTGGAAGTCCAAAGTCGCAGGCGGACTTTGCGAGAAAGAAGTGCCGCCTGTGCGCAAGCTCGCCGAAGGACATCAGATCAAATGCCACCTGTCGGACGCCGATCTGGCCGAAATGGAGCCGGTCATCAAGATCGCTGCCGAGTAAAACGAAACAAGGCGGGTCAACGCAACCGGCCTGCTTTCTTTTGTCTCTAAATACCTAAAAAAGACGGCTGCCTTCAGGCCTAGCTGCCCAGAATGACGCGCACGTAGTTCCGTGTCTCCCGAAACGGCGGTACGCCCCCGTGCTTTTTCACAGCGCCGGGCCCTGCGTTATACGCCGCCAAGGCCAACCGCCAGGACCGGAACTCGTCATATTGCTTACGCAGATATCGCGCGCCACCTTCCAGGTTCTGACGTGGATCGCGTGGGTTCACACCCAAATAGCGCGCCGTTGCAGGCATCAGCTGTGCCAGCCCCATCGCGCCTTTGTGCGAGCGGGCATTGGGGTTCCATGCGCTTTCTTGCTGCACAAGGCGCAAAAACAGATCTTCAGGAATGCCATGTTTGCGCGCAGCCGCCTTGGCCATCTCCAGATACTGGCCACGGTATTTGCCATTGTAGCGCGGGCTCGAAAACTTCGAGGGCACCATCACGCTTTTCGGCACCAGTTTGATCGAGGCCGCGTATTGCGATGCGGCGCGCTTATCCAGCACGCTGGTTTGAGATTTAAACAGGGAAGAGCGGTTCTTGGAGCTGAAATTCAACCCCTCCGCAAACGCGCCTACCGGAAATGAAAAACACACTATAGCCGTCAGTAGATTTACAGGTTTCATCCTGTCTATTGCCTCTCCACCGTCCACGTTACGCGAAATATAGATAAAATCCCCGAATTCACCAGCATCTAATTGCACTAACCCATTTTTAACCATGGCGCGGTCATGTAGCGTCGCCCGCAACCGCTACAAGATTCGAGGAGACGCCCAATGGCAGGATCGGTAAACAAGGTCATTCTGATCGGCAATCTGGGGCGCGACCCCGAAGTGCGCACCTTCCAGAACGGGGGCAAGGTTTGCAATCTGCGGATCGCCACGTCTGAGAACTGGAAAGACCGCAACACGGGTGAACGCAAGGAACGCACCGAATGGCATTCGGTCGCCATCTTCAACGAAAACCTCGCTCGTCTGGCCGAGCAATATCTGCGCAAAGGCTCCAAAGTTTATCTGGAAGGTAAGCTGGAGACCCGCAAATGGCAGGACCAATCCGGTCAGGACCGCTATTCAACCGAGGTCGTACTGCGCCCCTATGCCGGTGAGATGACCTTCCTTGACGGGCGCGATGGCGGTCAGGGCGGCGGCGGTGGCGGCTATATGAGCGACCAGTCCGGTGGCGGCTACGGCGGTGGCAATGATCAGGGCGGTGGCTATGGTGGCGGCGGAGGTGGTGCCCCTGCTGGCAGCGATATCGACGACGAAATTCCGTTCTAGGAACCGCAGCCGCCGGATTTGCCTGCGGCGCGGATATTTGGAAAAAGCGAAAGCGGCTTCCATGAATTCACTCGAAAAAGCGAAAGGCGGGGCGCAGGCTCTGCCCTTTTATCGTTCTGCTAGTGCGTCGCTCAGCAGGGTCTTGACCATCTGCGGGTCGACCTCGGAGGTGATGAACGCCTGCCCGATGCCGCGGGCGAGGATAAAGGTTAGCTGACCGTCCACGACCTTCTTGTCCTGCGCCATGAGCGCCAGCAGCCCATCTGCATCCGGCAAATCAGCCTCGATATCCTTCAGATCCACCTTCATGCCCATCGCACTCAGATGCGCGCGCACGCGGCTGGGGTCTTCCTGCGCGCAAAGCCCCATGCGAGAGGACAGCTCAAACGCAAGCGCGCAGCCAATGGCCACACCTTCACCATGCAGCAGCCGGTCGGAATACCCCGTGGCGGCCTCCAGTGCATGACAGAACGTGTGCCCCAGATTGAGCAGCGCGCGGTCCCCCTGCTCCGTCTCGTCGCGCAACACGATATCGGCCTTCATCTCGACCGAGCGTTTCACTGCCGCGATGCGCGCGTCCATATCGCCCGCGGCCAAAGCGGGGCCCTGCGCCTCCAACCAGTCGAAAAACGCAGCATCGCCCAGAAGCCCGTATTTCACGACCTCGCCGTATCCCGCGAGGAAATCGCGCGAGGTCAGCGTGCCCAGCAGCGCCGTATCCGCCAGCACCAGCGACGGCTGATGAAACGCACCGATCAGGTTCTTGCCCTGAGGCGCATTGATCCCGGTCTTACCGCCGACCGAGCTGTCGACCTGCGCCAGAAGCGAGGTTGGGATCTGCACGAACCGCACGCCCCGGCGCAGCACCGCTGCGGCAAAGCCCACAAGATCGCCGATCACCCCACCGCCAAAGGCCACGACCACGTCGTTGCGCTCGACCTTCTCGGCCAGAAGCCACTCGACGCACCGCTCAAACTGCGGCCAGCTCTTGGTGCCTTCGCCGGGCGGCAGAGCGAGGGCGACCATTTCGATGCCTTCCGCGGCCAGCCCCGCTCGCAGCGCATCAAGATGCAACGCCCCAACGGTCTCATCTGTGACCACAGCCACGCGTTTGCGGCGTAAGAGCGGTGCGATATACGCACCCGCCTCTGCCAAAAGCCCAGCCCCGATTTGAATGTCATAAGCGCGCCCGGGGAGCGGGATATGGACGGTTTCAGGGCTCATCTGTGATCTCCAGCACATCGGGACGGTCCTTGAGCGCCGAAAGCACAGCATCAGTCATCTCGTCGATGGAATAGCGTGCCTCGGCCTGCACGGTCAGGTCAGCCTCGCCATAAAGCGGCACGCGGTCTTCGTAAAGGCTGCGCAAGGTCGCCTTGGGGTCGGCCGTGCGCAATAAGGGCCGGGTGTCCTTGTGCTTGACCCGCGACCAAAGCAGGTTGAGGTCCGCCTTCAGCCAGACAGACACACCGATCTCGCTGATCATCGCACGGTTGGCCTGCGCCAGAAACGCACCGCCTCCGGTGGAAAGAACCCCGCGTTCATCGCGCAAAAGACGCTCGATCACTTCGCGCTCACGGGCCCGGAAGAACGCTTCACCATCCCGCTCGAAAATCTCGGCAATCGACATGTTGGCGGCGGCCACGATCTGCTCGTCACTGTCCAGAAACGGCACTCCCAGCTTGGAGGCCAGCGCCCGTCCCACGGCGGTTTTGCCAGCGCCCATCATGCCGACCATCACAATGGTCTTTTTCACGATGTAGCCCATATCGGCGCGCCCCCGCTTAGTCCTTGCACTTTCTCCCTGAATGACGTGAACTTAGCCGAAAGGCCATATATAAAAACGGCCAGACAAAAGACGTGGGCAGGACGACCGAAAAGAGGCGCAAATGATTAGGGTGTTCAAGCTATTATTCATGCTTGTTCTATTGGCAGGTATTGGATTGATCGGCTTTGCCTATATCGGGCCGATCCTGGGGGCGGACTTTGCACCGACAAAAACCGAAATCCGTGAACCGGTCACGTTGGATGTGGACTAAAGGGCTGACGCTTGTCTGTGGCCTTTGGGCCGGGGCAACGGTAGCGCAGGACGGCCCCCTTTCCGCGATTGACTGGCTGTCTGACAGTATCAGCACACCTGTCGCCCAGCCCGGCCCCTTGGGCGAGCCGCCGGTGACCGACAGCGCTGCCGTGGGCACGATCACCGTGACACCGCTTGACGATCCTGACGCGGTCGCAGTCGGGTTGCTGCCGCAAGCGGTGACCGGGCTTCCTGCCGCCCTGTGGGGCAGCTCTGATGCGATGACGCTGGCCAACCTGATCCTTGCCAACAACAAGGTCGAAACACCCGCCCTACAAGAGCTGATGGAGACGTTGGTTCTGGCCGAGCTGAACCCGCCATTCGGCGGTGACCCCGACGGCCTGCTACTGCGCGCGCGGCTCGATACGCTGCTGGAGACGGGCCGGGTCGCACAAGCACTGGCGCTGGTCGAACAGGCTGGCCCCGACAGCCCCGCCCTTGTGCAGCGCTGGCTCGATGCCGCATTGCTCACCGGTGCGGAGACACGGGTGTGCGCGGCCCTCTCTGAGAACAAGGCGATCACACTGACCCTGCCCTCGCGCATCTTCTGCCTTGCGCGGGGCGGCGACTGGAACGCAGCGGCGCTGACCTTGGGAACAGCCCGCGCGCTGGGCCAGATCGACACCGCCACCGAAGCGCTGCTGTCGCGGTTTCTGGACCCCGAGCTTTATGAAGGCGAGCCGATCACCGCGCCCGACCGTATCACACCACTGACCTTCCGCATGTTCGAGGCCATCGGAGAGCCGTTGCCGACCGCCACCCTGCCGCGCGCCTTTGCCGTCGCCGATCTAGAGCAGCGCAATGGCTGGAAAGCCCAGCTCGACGCGGTCGAGCGTTTGGCGCGCACCGGCGCCGTTGACCCCAATCAGCTGATCGGCATTTACACGCAACGCCTGCCCTCCGCTTCTGGCGGAGTGTGGGACCGGGTCGATGCCATCCAAGTGCTGGAAACCGCGTTGAGCGCGCGCGATCCCAGCGCAGCAGGCGAAGCGCTACCGGGCGCGTGGCGCGCGATGCGGGCCAGCGGAACGGAGGCGCTCTTTGCCCAGATTTTCGCCCCACGTCTCAGCGCCTTGCCTTTGAGTGGGCCAGAACGGGCCACCGCCTTAAAACTTGTGGCCATGTCAGATCAATATGAAACGCTGGTGCCGAAACTGGCCGACCCAGCGCAGGATGCAGCGTTGATCGCATTGGCACGCGGCGCACCGATTGCAGCCCCGCGCGGCGCCACGGAAACGGCCCTCTCGGCCGGCTTTGACAATGCGCCGCCCCCGGCCGATCTGGCACAGCTTGTTGCGCAAGAGCAGATTGGCGAGGCTATCTTACGTGCAATTACGACGTTCGAAGCCGGTATGCAGGGCGATCCGTCGCAACTGACCGATGCACTGCGGCTCTTTCGGCAGGTTGGTCTGGAAGACGTCGCCCGTCGCGCCGCCCTGCAAGCGCTCGTGCTGGGACGCAGCAGCGGATGATGGGCGCCCGCATCCAGGCCTTTCTGGAGGCGCAAGCGGCAGAGCTGGACGCCGCCAACAACACGCAATTGGCGTACGGGCGCGATCTGAAAGACTTCGCCGATTGGCTGGAAGGGCGCGGTGCGGATTTTGAGACGGCCTCCCGCGATGATGTGGAGAAATACCTCATTCATTGCGACGCGCAGGGGTTGGCCAAATCCACCCGCGCTCGGCGGCTTTCGGCGATCAAGCAGCTTTACCGTTTCGCGTTTGAAGAAGGTTGGCGTGCCGACAACCCGGCGATCCAGATCAAAGGTCCGGGACGAGACAAGCATCTGCCCAAGACCCTCGATGTGATGGAAGTCGATCGCCTACTGGCCGCGGCCCGTGAGATCGGGCGCGAAGGCAGCGACCGGCTGCGCAACACCTGCCTGATGGAGTTGCTTTATGCCACTGGAATGCGCGTGAGCGAGCTTGTTTCGCTGCCGGTCGCCGCCGCGCGAGGCGATCCGCGGATGCTGTTGATCATGGGCAAAGGTGGCAAGGAGCGGATGGTGCCCCTCTCCCCGCCGGCCCGCGATGCTTTGGCAGTTTGGCTGCACGCGCGCGACACGGCAGAAGATGCGGCCCGCGAGAAGGGTCAGCCCGCCTCCCGCTACCTTTTCCCGTCCCGTGGCAAGGCAGGGCATTTGACCCGCCACCGGTTCTACGCGCTGATCAAAGAACTCGCCGTTGCAGGCGGCGTGAGCCCGGAAAAGGTGACGCCCCACACTTTGCGCCACGCCTTTGCAACCCATCTGCTGGCCAATGGCGCGGATTTGCGGTCAATCCAGACCCTGCTGGGCCACGCTGATGTGGCCACGACCGAGATCTACACGCATGTGCTGGATGAGCGCTTGCGGGAGCTTGTCCTGGAAAATCATCCGTTGGCGAAAGACGGCTAAGCGCTGGATTTCAGGTATTTTTAGACAAAAGAAATCAGTGGCGCATGCTATCGGGCAACACGTCTTCACTGGGCCAGACGCCGGTTGTAAGCGCGATATGATAACCTTGGATCAGACCTGCAGCTTCCATCGCCGCACGCGCAGCGCCCGCGTCATAGCAGAGCTTTTTAAAGGACATGCCCGCATCGCTTAGAACCGCATATTCGGTCTGCGCGCTGTGATCATGAGGCGGCATCCCGATGACGCCTGCATTGACCCACAAACAGCCGTCCAGATCACGGGTGAACGCGATCCCGCTATGGCCGGTGACAATCATGTCGACCGCACCGACCGGCGCCTCAAGCGCGGCGCGCTCTTCCGCGAAAGCCGTCTCCGGGCTTTCCGAGAAGATGAACCGCGCGATATCCGTCACGCCGCCATGGATCACCGCGACCCGGCGCCCGGCATGGGTGAACAGCGCGACCTCAGGGCAGCCCGCCATTGCAGCGCGCTGGGCCTCCGTGACACGCGCATCGGCGTAAGGATACCAGCCGCGAGAAAGCAGATCGCAAGTCGTGTTCTCGTCAAAACCACATCCGCAATCGGGGGCGCGGCGGGCCAATTGCTGCTCGCAATTGCCAGCCACAATGCACCCCGTCTGCGCTGCGACCAGATCCCATGTCGCAACCGGGTCCGCGCAGTAGGCAATCACATCGCCTGTGCAAATCCGGTTCTCGCGCGGAATGCCCACACACGCGGCGAACAACGCCTCTGCCGCCTGCAAATTCGAATATGGCCCCCCAAAGAGCAGCACATCCCCCGACAATTCGCCCAAATCGCAGATCACCATCTCTTGCTCTTTCGCGTCATTCGCACCACTTTGCAGCTATCGCATTCAACTTCGGACAATCACAGCCCTTATGGACACGGTTTCACCTCTTCTTGATAGCGCCTTCTGGATCACCGCTGGCGCTATTTTGGTTCTTTTGATCCTTTCGGGGTTCTTTTCCGGCTCAGAAACCGCGCTGACCGCTGCGTCACGCGGCAAGCTGCGCAGCCAGGCCGACAAAGGCAGCGCGGGCGCTGAAAAAGCGCTCAAGATCACCGAGGATAACGAGCGGCTGATCGGATCGGTCCTGCTGGGCAACAATCTGGTGAATATTCTGGCGGCCTCGCTCGCGACGGCCCTCTTCACACGCGCTTTTGGCGAAAGCGGGGTCGCGCTGGCCACGCTCGTGATGACCCTGCTGGTGCTGATCTTTGCCGAGGTGCTGCCCAAGACCTACGCCATCACTAATGCCGAACGCGCCGCCTCCCTCGTGGCCCCTGTGATTGGCATCGTCATCATGATCTTTGCGCCCATTGTCGCCGCTGTGCGTGCCTTCGTGCGCTTGATGCTTCGCCTTTTCGGGGTGCAGACTGATCCTGACAGCCACATCCTGGCCGTGCGCGAGGAAATCGCGGGCGCGCTGCAACTGGGCCATTCTGAAGGCGTGGTCGAAAAGGAAGACCGGGACCGCATCCTCGGCGCGCTCGATCTGGGCGACCGCGTGGTGGAGGAGATCATGCTCCACCGGTCAGGTATCGAGATGATCAATGCCGCAGACGATCCCGAGACAATCCTGTCGCAATGTCTGCAAAGCGCTCATACCCGCCTGCCCGTCTATGATGGCGAGCCGGAAAACATCGTCGGTGTCATCCACGCCAAAGACCTGCTGCGCGGGATGGATAAGGTGATGCGTGGGCCCAACGCCTCTGACAAGGCGCTGGCGGCTTTTGAGGTGCGCGATGTGGCGATGCCGCCGTATTTCGTGCCGGAGACCACAACGCTGGACGATCAGATGCGCGAGTTTCTGCGCCGCCGGACGCACTTTGCTTTGGTCGTTGATGAATACGGCGCGCTGCAAGGGCTGATCACGCTCGAAGATATCCTCGAAGAAATCGTAGGCGAAATTGCCGACGAGTTCGACACGGAAGACGAACAGGACGTGCAGCGCGACGGAGACGGGAATTTCGTCGTCGATGGCGCAATGACGATCCGCGATTTCAACCGCGCAACTGATTGCACCCTGCCCGATGAAGAGGCCAACACCGTCGCAGGGCTCGTGATCCACGAAGCACAGATGATCCCGACGCCGGGTCAATGTTTTAGCTTTCACGGCTTCCGTTTTGAGGTCGCAGGGCGCGAGGCAAACCGGCTGACGGAGTTGAAAATCCGCAAGCTATAAGGTGCCGGGGGCCAGCCCACAGACAAACGATAGATGGGGGCCAGCCGCCAGACAAATGATAGCTGGGGGCCAGCCCCCAGACCCCCGGGATATTTTGAAAAAGCGAAGGGTTAGCGGCCTTTGAAAAGCCCCCCAAGGATGCCGCGCACGATCCGCCGCCCTGTCGTTCCTTTGAGTTCCTTCAAAACGACCTTGCCAATTTCCGCCCCGATGGAGGGTGATTTCCGTTTCGGTCGCGCGGTTGAGCGCCCGACGCGTGCACCGGAATAGCGGCGACCGGCGGAGTATTCCTGCAATGCGGCGGAAAGATCCTCTTCCTGCGCTTCGGCCTCTTCAGCCGCCGCGGCAGCGGCCTCAGCACGCTTGGCCAGCATTTCGAACGCAGAATTGCGATCCAGCGTCGCGTCGTATTTCCCCGACATGGGTGAGGCTGCCAGGATCGACTTGCGGGTCGCCGCATCAATTGGTCCCAGTTGCGACGAGGGCGGGCGAATAAGCGTCCGCTCCACAACGCCGGGCATGCCTTTCTTGATCAGCATAGAGGTCACGGCCTCACCTACGCCAACTTCGCGGATGGCGTCCTCCGTCGAGAAGCGCGGGTTCTCGCGGTAGGTTTCTGCGGCCTGACGCAAGGCTTTACGGTCGCGCGCCGTGAAAGCCCGCAGGGCATGCTGCACGCGGTTGCCGAGCTGGCCCAGAATATCCTCTGGGATGTCGTCGGGATTCTGGGTGATGAAGTAGACGCCGACCCCTTTGGAGCGGATCAACCGCGCCACCTGTTCGACCTTATCAACCAGCGCCTTGGGGGCGTCATCAAAGAGCAAATGTGCTTCGTCAAAGAAGAACACCAGCTTGGGTTTGTCCGGATCGCCCACCTCTGGCAGTTCTTCGAAAAGCTCCGACAGGAGCCAAAGCAGGAAGGTGGCGTAAAGCCGCGGCGCCCCCATCAGCTTGTCTGCCGCGAGAATGTTGATGCGGCCCCGCCCGTCGGCATCGGTCTGCATGATATCGGCCAGATCGAGGGCCGGCTCACCAAAAAGCTGCGCCCCGCCCTGGTTTTCGATCACCAGCAACCGCCGCTGGATCGCCCCAATCGACGCTTTGGAAATATTGCCGTAGCGCAAGGCGACGTCGCCCGCATTCTCGCCCAGCCAGACAAGCAGCGCTTGCAGGTCCTTCAGATCAAGCAGCGGCAGGCCTTGCTCGTCCGAGACGCGGAAAGCGATGTTCAGCACGCCCTCTTGCGCTTCGGTGAGCTCAAGTAACCGGCTGAGCAAAAGCGGCCCCATCTCCGCTACGGTGGTCCGCACAGGATGCCCCGCCTCCCCGAAGAGGTCCCAGAAGGTGACTGGGAAGGCGTCGTAGCTATAATTGTCAAAGCCAATGGTTTTGGCCCGGCTTGTGAACGCGTCATGCAGCTTGAAATCAGGCGAGCCTGCGACGGCAAGCCCCGACAGATCGCCTTTCACATCCGAAAGAAAGACCGGGACGCCTTGGGCGGAAAAGCTCTCTGCCAGGATCTGCAGCGTTACCGTTTTACCCGTGCCCGTCGCGCCTGCGACCAGCCCATGACGGTTGGCATATTTCAAAAGCAATTCCTGGGGTGCCGCGTAGCTTTCGCCACCGCCACCAATAAAGATCGTTTCACTCACTGGGGTCCCTCCCGAACTCATTTTTGCAATGAAAATACATTCTTAACCTCTGCATGCCAGAGTAAACCTGTTCGCTGGCCCTGATGTCCTCGGGTGCGGGCGGACTTCCTCCCTGTCAGACTGGCCGCGCTGCGTGCAGCGTGGCCTTTTTTTCGCGAAAACGCGCAGGTTTTCGCCCAAATAGCCTGTTGACGGGTGCGACAGGACGCCGTAGCCTTCTTGTCAATAAATAGTCGGCCAGTCCGACAGGGAGCAAAAAGAAAAGGATCAGCAGCTGCTGGTCCTTTTTTTATGCGCTTTGAACGCCGTGCCGCGTTATGCGAGGCGATGTGGGATTATCGCTGCGAAAAGCTGCACTTTTGTGACCTGACATCAGTTACGGGCCATGATATTTGCCCGCTCACGTAACCATATTCTGGAGCCATACGTTGTCTAAATTTATGACCCTGCCCCTGATCGCACTTCTCGCTCTGACCGGTCCTGCATTTGCCCAAGAGACCGCGACGGACGAGACAGAAACCCCCACAGAAGAAAGCGCAGATGCGCCTGTGACTGAGGAGGCCCCCGCAGAGGCGGAGACCACACCGACCGAGGGTCTGTCCCTTGGCGAAGAAGTGACCGAAGGCCCACAGCCCGGCGACACGTACACCCGGTCCGAGCATGGCGATTGGGAAATCCGCTGTGTGAAGCTGGAAGAGGGTCAGACAGACCCTTGCCAACTCTATCAGCTGTTGCAGGACAGCGAAGGCAACTCTGTTGCAGAGGTGAACCTTTTTGGCCTGCAAGGCGGTGGTGAAGTCGTCGCGGGTGCCAACATCGTGACCCCGCTGGAGACGCTCCTGACCGAGCAAATGACGCTGCGCGTCGACAGCTCCAACCCGCGCCGCTACCCGTTCACATTTTGCGCCCCGATTGGGTGTGTGTCGCGGATCGGTCTGACCAACGCGGATGTGGCTGCGTTCAAGCTGGGCAATGAGGCTGTCGTCAGCATCGTGCCACTGGGCGCACCAGATCAACGCGTCAATCTGACAATGTCCCTGACTGGTTTTACCGACGGGTATGAGACAATTGTTGAGATTGGCGGCGGCGTTCAGGCCGAATAAAATCAATCACTTGGCGCGCGCTTTTAAAGTGCGCGCCTAGACTTTTCCAAGCGCCAGAACCGCGTTGAGCCCGCCAAAGGCAAAGGCGTTGGAGACGACGACGTCCACCTCCGCCTCGCGGGCTTCATTGGGCACCACATCCAAAGCACATTCCGGATCCGGCTCGTCATAGCCGATGGTCGGCGCGATAACTCCGTCGCGCAGCGCCATGACGCAGGCCAACAGCTCAACAGCGCCCGTCCCGCCGATCAGATGCCCATGCATCGACTTGGTGGAGGAGATCATCAGGCTGTCCGCATGCGCGCCGAAGACATCGGCCACGGCAGCGCATTCGGTCTTGTCATTGGCCGCCGTCCCGGTGCCATGGGCGTTGATATAGCCCACATGCTCTTTCGCGATCTGGCCGTCTTTCAAAGCGCCTTCGATGGCCCGCGCGGCCCCCTGCTTGGAGGGCATCACGATGTCCGACGCGTCAGAGGTCATGGCAAAGCCGATCACTTCGGCCAGAATGTCAGCGCCGCGGGCCCGCGCGTGTTCATATTCCTCGAACACGAAGACCGCCGCCCCCTCACCTTGCACCATGCCGTTGCGGTTGGCCGAGAACGGGCGGCAGACGTCTTTCGACATCACCCGCAGGCCTTCCCACGCCTTAACGCCGCCAAAGCACAGCATCGATTCAGAGCCACCCGTGACCATCACATCGCCCATGCCCGAGCGGATCATCCAATACGCCTGCCCCATCGCATGGTTGGAGGACGCGCAGGCCGTGGCGACGGTAAAGGACGGCCCCTTGAGGTTATATTCCATCGACACATGGCTGGCGGCGGCGTTGTTCATCAGCTTTGGCACGACAAATGGATGCACGCGGTTTTTGCCGTCCTCATAGACAGAGCGGTAATTGTCGTCCCACGTGTTCACACCGCCTCCGGCGGTGCCAAGGATCACACCGGCACGGGCCGAAAGCTCGCCTGCGAAGGTCAGGCCGGACTGGCCCAACGCCTCTTTCGCGGCGAGAAGGGTGAACTGGGTGAAACGGTCATAGAGGACGATTTGCTGGCGGTTGAAATGCGTGTGCTCGTCATAGCCGTTCACCTGGCCGCCGATCTGCACGCCCAGCCGGTCGACATCGCGGATCTCCAACGGGCCGATCCCGCAGACCCCGTCGCGCATCGCGGCCAGCGTCTGCGGCACATCATGGCCCAACGCATTGATCGTGCCCGCGCCGGTAATGACGACGCGTTTCACGACTGCTCTGCGACCAGTTTTTCGACCGCGGCCACAATGCTGTTCACCGAAGAGATGTCGAAGTCGCTTTCAGACGGGTCATTGGCGTTGAACGGGACAGAGATATCAAACGCCTCTTCAATCGCGAAAATGCTCTCAACAAGCCCCATGGAGTCGATGCCGAGGCTCTCCAGAGTACTGTCGGGTGTCACGTCCTCCACATCAAGGACGGCCTGCTCGGCGATGATCTGAATGACGGTGTCCTTGACGCTCATTTTTTGACCCCCAATCATGACGTTGCCGATGATTTAGTCACTCTGATCGCGGTTTAAAACAGCTTTCTTCAGCTCAGCGACGTCACGGAAAAGCCGGGGCAGCCGCCGAAGGCCTTTATAAGCCTCCACATGGCTGTCCATCTTCATTGCAGGATACCCCAGCAGCACACGGCCCTTGGGCGCGTTGGTGAAGATTTTGGTGGCGCCGCCCGCGATCACGTCATCACCGATAAAGATGTTGTCGTTGACGCCGCATTGGCCCGCCAGCACGACCCGGTCGCCGACCTGCGCCGAGCCCGCCATGCCGACCTGTCCGCAGATCAGGCAATCCTGACCGATTTCGACGTTATGGCCAATATGCACAAGGTTATCGAGCTTGGTACCATTACCAATCGATGTGTCGCGGATCGTGCCGCGGTCGATGGCGACATTGGCCCCCAACTCGACGTCATCGCCTATACGGACCGCACCTAGCGAATGGATGCGGGTCCAGCTTTGCGCTTTCGCATCGCCTTGATCGCCAAGGGTCTCGCGCACGCTTTCGACCCCCGACTTCTCGGGCGTGACGAAAGAGAAGCCATCACTGCCCACAACCGCGCCGGGTTGGGCAATGAAACGATCGCCGATCACCACACGCGCGCCGATCCGCACCCCCTGGCAGAGGAGCGCATCCGCACCGATCTGCGCGCCCTCGGCGACACTCACATGCGACGCGATACGGGCGTTTGCGCCGATACGCGCGCCCATTCCGATCGCCACGAAAGGACCAATCGCGGCCCCTTCCCCGATCTGTGCTTCAGGATGGACGATGGCTGAGGGATGGACCCCCGGCTCGATCTCGGGACCAGGGTCCATCAGCGCGGTCAAACCGCTCATCGCATAACGTGGGCGCGGCACGAAAATTGCGGCCTCCAGCCCCAGCGCCTGCCAATCGGCGTGGGGCCATAGGATCGCTGCGCGGGCCTGTCCCTGAGCCAACCCGTCGCCATATTTCGGGTCCATCGCCAACGCCAGATCGCGCGGGCCAGCAGCGGCGGGCTCGGACGCTGCGTCGATCAAAAGATCAACGGCGCCAAAGGCTTGAGCCCCGAGCGCCGTTGCAATGTCTTGAACTGAATAGGCCATGCACCCTCCGCGTGTTGCGGCAGGATTACCCCTGAACGGCGCGCAACGCCACCCCTTCGCGGGCCAAAGCCTGCCAGATCTTGGCGTCACGTCCGTAGATGTCGCGACGGAACTGGGTGTGGCCTTTGGCGGAGGTAAAGGCCGTGCGGTAGATGATGTGCACCGGCACCGGTTTTTTCAGGTTCACATAGGTTTCCTGACCGGTCTTCAGCTTGCCCTGAAAGAACGCCTCGGGGTTAGAAACCTCCTTGGCGAGCAGCGCATAAGCGAAGTCGAACGGATCGTTCAGGCGGATGCAGCCATGACTATAGGCGCGCACTTCGCGGCTGAAGAGATTCTTGGCCGGCGTGTCATGCAGGTAGATGTTGTATTTGTTGGGGAACATGAACTTCACCAACCCCAGCGCGTTGCCGCGGCTAGGCGGCTGACGCATGTTATACGGGAAGCTCCGCGCGGTGTATTGCGCGAAGTTCACATTGGCGCGGTTCACCTTGCGGCCACGGCTGTCTGTGATCTCCAGATGGCTGACCGCGTTGCGGTTCTTGCGCAGCATCGGCAGGTATTCCTTGGTCGCGATGGAGCGCGGGACATACCAGCTGGGATTGATGACCATAAACTCCATCACGTCCGAAAACTCGGGGCTGCGACGGTCGCTGTCGTTCTTGCCGATAACAGACCGGGTTTCGAACGTGACCTTGCCGTTGTCGATGATCTTGGCGGTGAAATCAGTGAGGTTGACCAGCACATGGCGGTTGCCGCGCTCGCGGTTGACCCAACGCTCGCGTTCCATCGCGACCATGATGGCCTGCAGGCGTGCCTCAAGTGGTTTGTTCACCTCGGCAATGGTGCCGGGGCCTGCGACGCCATCAGGGGTCAGGCCATGAGCCAGCTGAAACTGCTGAACGGCTTTCTGAAGCTCTGCGTCATAGGCTTGCGAGGCGCTGCGCTTGGCAAAACCCATCGCACGCAGGCGGTCGCGTAATTGGACGACGGCCGCGCCGCTTTGACCGGGTTTGAGCGCCTTGGCCTGCACGTTTGGCCCGTAACCGCCCCGCCCCAGCTGCTTTTCCATATCCATCTTGACCTTCATCAGGCGGACATATTCCGGCGTTTGCGGCTGCAGTTTCTTCAGCCAAGCCGCCGGGGTTGAGCGGGAGAACGTGTCAATCAGCGCGAGGCGGTCGCGATACGGGACCTGCCGGACGATGCCACTGTCAACCTTGGAGGGCACCAGGACCCCCGTTTGGATATCGCGGGAATAAGCAAGGAAGGCTTTGGAAAGTGCGACCTCAACCAGCCCGCGATCCCGCGCGGACTTGGCCGCTTTCATCTGCGCCTTGAGCGCGTTCCGATCGTACTGCCCCATCGGCAGACCATGCGCAGGCGCTTGATCAAGGGCCTTGAAGAAGGCTGTGCGGCGCTTTCGGTCTTTATTCCCCTTGCCCGTCCAAATCGGCTGATAATCGCGTGCCTTGTAAAACTTGGCGAGCGCCTCATCGCGGGCGGCGGCCTCGGCGACGGCCTGTTTGAACGCCGTAACCTGCGCAGAAGCAGCCTGCGGCGTGCTGAAAAGCACCGCCAGCCCCAAAAGCAAAGCTGCGAAGAATGTGGAGTTGCGTGTCAAAACGGCCATCGTGCACCTCAAAAATGCATGTCTTTTTATCTAATCGAGTGAAACAGTCCCTGATCGCTTCAGACCTGTCCACTCACAATTTCGACGCATTAGCCCAGATATGGGGGCAATGCGACAGCTATTCTCAAAATCTGGGATTTTGCCGTTTTTATCACGGTAAGCAAATTTTTGCCCAATTTTCTTGTCTTAGTGCAATTGAACTAAAACAGCCTTGGTTGACGATTCGACATGTGTCATAAGAGTTACAACTGGGGAAAAAGTAGGCAGACGGCACTGTGAAAACACAGGTCACACAGGTTTCAGCGACGGGACGACGCAGAGCATGACCGATATTTCGAGCGCGGGTTTCACTCGCAGGGGCATCCTTGCTGCATTTGCAGCGACAGCGGTTACCGCCGCACCCACTTATTCCAATGCAGCAGGTTTTCTGCGCGGAAGCGGCGATATTCGTCGCATCAAGATGTATTCCGGGCGCACCGGCGAAAGCATCGATATGATCTACTGGATCGACGGCAAATACATCAAAGACGGTTTGCGCGAGGTGAATTACTTCATGCGCGACTGGCGTCAGGACAGCGCGACCAATATGGACACGCGTACCATCGACATCATGGCCGCCGCTCATAATCAGCTGAACACTTCTGAGCCTTATTTACTGCTATCGGGATACCGCACGGCGAAGACCAACGCGATGCTGCGGGCACGCTCCGGCGGTGTTGCCAAGAAATCTCTGCACATGAAGGGTCAAGCGGCGGATCTGCGGCTCAAGTCCCGCTCGGTCGGTCAGATCGCACGGGCCGCAGCGGCGTGTCGCGCAGGTGGTGTAGGGCGCTATTCCTCGTCAAACTTCGTGCATATGGATTGCGGTGCTGTGCGCACGTGGGGTCGCTAAGCGTCACTCAACTGTACCAGACTTTCGAAAACGGGCGCTCTCTCAGGGCGCCTTTTTCATGTCGGGCATAAAGCACCTGTTCCCTATCACCCGAATCGGCGAACCTGCGCGCAGATATTGAATGGAGCGTGACATGTGCCGCCTACCCGCCCCCGCTGACCCTCAATTTGCCGCTATCGCAATTCGTGCCGCGCGCCGTCCTGAGCGGTTGGCACCATGAGCAACACCATTCTATGCGACTTTCGCAGCGATACCCTCACCAAGCCCTGCGCGGGCATGCGTGCCGCGATGGCGGAGGCCGAGGTCGGCGATGACGTCTATGACGAAGACCCAACGGTGCAGCGCTTGCAAGACCGGTTGGCGGAGCTTTTGAGCAAGGACGCAGCCCTCTTCTTTCCGTCGGGCACCCAAAGCAATCTGGCCGCGATGCTGGCCCATTGCGGGCGTGGGGAAGAAATCATCGTCGGCGCGCCTTATCACACCTATGTCTACGAGGCGGCGGGTGCTTCTGTTCTGGGCGGCATCGCACTTTATCCCGTGCCCGTCGAAGAAGGTCGCCATGTTGCGCCCGACACCGTGACAGCCTCGGTCAAGGAAGACGACAACCACCACGCGGTCAGCCGCCTTTTGGCATGCGAGAACACGGTCAGCGGACGGGTGATCCCACCCGATGTGATGGAGCAGACGGTCGCGCGTGCCGGCGCCCATGGGCTGAACTGTCACCTCGATGGTGCGCGGTTTTTCAATGCTGTGGCAGCCCTTAACGTGGCGCCTGAGATGTTAGCAGCGCCGTTTGATACGGTTTCGATTTGCCTGTCCAAAGGGCTCGGCACACCGATTGGCAGCGTGCTGGTCGGCCAGCGCGACCTCATCGCCAAAGCGCATCGCCTGCGCAAAATGCTGGGTGGTGGAATGCGGCAGGCCGGGGTTTTGGCCGCCGCTGGCCTGTATGCGTTGGAGCAGAATATCACGCGCCTGACCGAGGATCACACCCGCGCGGAGGAACTCGCCGCATTTCTGCGCTCCCAAGGGGCGACGGAAGTCGTGCAGGATACGAATATGGTATTTCTGGCAGGCAATGATCCGACGCTTGATGCCAAGATGCGCCGCGACGGGATTGAGATTGGCGGGCCTTATGCGACCCGCCGTCTCGTCCTCCACAAGGACATCACCGATGACGGCCTACATGCCGCGATGCAGGCGTTTGCGCGGCATCTTTAAAGTCACTCCGCCGCGAGCCGGATCGTCGCTTGGGGCGTTTCCTCGGACACCGTGGCTACTTTTTTCTGACGGTAGAGCAGCCGGAACATCGGCGGTGTGAAATAGAACGAAATCACCGCAGAGAGGAGCACGCCGCCCGCGATGGCGACTGCGAAGGGGGGCCAGAAGCCACCACCACCAAGGATCAGCGGCAGGAAGCCCCCGAAGGTCGTGATCGTCGTCGAAAAGATGTGCCTGCTTGAGCGGGTCACGACATCGGCCATCGCCTCTGTGTCCCCGGCCGCAGCGTCCGGGTCAGCCTTCAGGCCCGTCAGGATGATGATCGCAGCGTTGATCGACACACCGATAGAGCCGATGACCCCGATGATCGCATTGATCCCAAACGGATATTGCAGCACCGCGAGCGACAGCATCGACAGCCCAGCAGAGAGCACGCAAACCACAAGGGCAATGCCTGTCAGGCGGAACGAGTTAAAGGTCAGCGCGATGGTCGCAATCGTCAGCGTGACGATCAGACCGATGGAGGCCAGCAGGTTCCCGACGGTGTTGGAGCGCGCATCGCTGTCGCCGCCCAGCTCAATCCGGTAGCCCGCAGGCAGCGTGAAGCCCGCCTCGTCAAAAGCGGTCAGGACTGATTGAAGCGCCTCTTCGGGCAGGACATCGGGCACGATGAAGGCTTGGACCGTGTTGACCCGCTCACCATTGCGCCGATGGATCACGCTTTCGGCGGGTTCCAGAACCGCCGTTGCCAATTCAGACAGCGGTACCGCCGGAAAGGCACCTGACGCGGACACGGTCGCGGCCCCCGGCAACACAACCGGCAGGTCCGAGAGCGCGCCAAGATCGGTATAGGCGTCGCGGTCAAACCGGACGCGCACGGGCAATTGATCCGTCCCTTCCACAAGGCTGCCACCCGTGACGCCGACCATGCCATTCTCCAGCTGCGCGGCGATATCAGTGATGTTGAGGCCCAGCAGCCGCGCGGCGGTCTCATCAATATTGAAACGCACTTGCGGCGCGCCGCCAGAAACCTGGGTGCGCACTTGTGTCACGATGGGCACGTCCGCCATGAGCGCGCGCGCCTGATCGCCGTAGTCGCGCAAAACGTTCAGATCCGGGCCGACAAGACGCACCTCCACCGGGGCATCGACGGGCGGGCCTTGGACGAGACCTTGCACGATGATGCTGGCCTGCGGGTAGCGCGCATCCAGATCCGCTTGAAGCTGCGGCACCAGACGTGCCGCATCGGCTGCAGTGTCGGTCTTGATCATGGCGATAGCGTAGGTCGGCTCCTGCGCGCGACCGCCGGTAATGTTGTAGTAAAACGCAGGGCCCGACTTACCCACAGACCAATAAACTTGATCGATCCCTACCTCTGCCAGCAAGCCTGCATCAATAGCGCGGGTGACGGTGGCCGTTTCTTCCAGCGCTGTGCCCGGCGGCATCTCTACCTCAAGGTAGAACTGATCGCGCTCGACGCCGGGAAAGAACTGCGCCGTGAGGGTCGGGAAAGCTGCAAAGCCCATCACCGGCAGGATCAGCGCGAGCGCGATGGATTTGATCGGGTGCGCGACGGACCAGCGGATTGAGGCTGTGAAGGCGCGGCCCATGCGCCCGATCGAAACACCACCCTTCCCGCCGGGTTTGATGAACCAGCCTGCAAAGGCAGGCGTCACTGTCAGAGCGATCAGAAGCGACCAGATCAGCATGATGACCACGGCAATCGCGATGGAGCCTACGAAATCACCTGCCGGTCCGGGCAGCAGGATCATCGGCGTGAAGGACAAGGCCGTCGTCACAGTGGAGGCCAGCAAGGGAGCGGCCAAACGCCTGATCGCGTCACCCACTGCGTCTTCCCGCGACATGCCGCGCGCCAGACGCTGGCGCACTTCGTCTACCATCACGATGGCCGCATCAACCAGCAAGCCAAGTGCTACGATCAAGCCTGTCACCGACATCTGGTGGATCGGCAGACCGATGAAATTCATTGTCGCAATCGTCGCGAGAGAGACGACAGGCAAAACCAGCGCCACAATCGTAGCGGCCCGCAAGCCAAGCGTTATGAAGAGGACCGCGACCACCAGCCCGACACCAATAGCCATGTTCGTGCCCACCTCGGCCAGTCGGTCGGCGGTGTAGGTGGATTGATCGAAGATTAGCACTTCGCTTAAACCTTGGGGCACGAAGGGCGCTCCGGCGTCCAGCTCGTCACGCACAAAGCCCATCCAACGGTCGATCTGAACGCCGTCTTGCGCCAGCACGCCCACCAGAACCGCGGGCCGTCCATTGGCAAAGGCCAACTCTGTCGACGGGTCCCGTGGCCCGCGCGAAAGCTCTGCGATGTCGGCAAGGGTCACTGTCGCGCCCTGCCCGCCTTCACGCACAACGACGCGCGCCAAACGATCAAGCGCGGCAATCTCACCTGAGACGTTGATGGTTAATCCGGTTTCCGAGCCGTCCAGACGCCCGGCCTGCACTTTACCGTCGGCGGCCGAAATCCGTTGAGAGATTTCCGCAGCTGTCAGCCCAAGGGCCGCAGCGGCTTGAGGGTCAATCTCGACGACGACCTCCTCGTCCGGCTCACCAAAAAGATCGACCGCGCGGGTCGATGGAATTGCGCGGAGGCGGTCACCCAGCGTTTCTGCATGAGCGTGGGTGAGTGTCAGCGGAACGCCATCATGATCCGCCGTGACCGCGATGACAGCCGAATAGGCGGAAATACCTTCCGCATCAAATTCAGGCGCCAAGACGCCTTCGGGAAAGTTGCGGCGTGCGTCTTCGACCGCATCGCGGGCCTCGGACCAAACCTGCTCAATCGTGGTCTCATCCAGCGTCTCTAATAGCTCGACCGAGACAACGGAGACACCAGTGCGCGAGACGGAAGTAACCGTGTCGACTTCTGCAATCTCGCGCAGTTCTTCTTCGATTTCGGTCGTGACAAGGGCTTCAACGCGGGCGGGGTCTGCGCCCGGGAAGGTCGTGGTCACCGTGGCAAAGAGGTTGGTGATCGTCGGGTCTTCCTGCCGTCCGATGGACAGAAAAGCCGACATCCCCGCTGATATCAGCACAAGCAGGATCAGGGCAACGACACGAGGTTGGCGGAAAGGGAGCGTCAACATCGGCCTACTCCGCCGCCGCCAGAATGCGGACCTGTTGACCTGGCACGATGCGGTGGGCCCCGGCCGCAATCATCTGGGCACCGGGGGAAAACGTACCGCGGACATAGGCGCGGGCAGCGTCGGCATAAAGCACCTCCACCATGGCAGAGCGCACGACGCCTTCGTCCACGACGAGAACCGTCCAACCGCCCCCAAGACCTTCTTGTAGCGCATCAAGCGGCAACCATGTGCCAGCTGCTTCGACATGTTCCTGCAACAGAAGGCGCGCGGTTTGGCCAAAGGTCGGGGCATTCTCGGCCTCAATCGCAAAAATCGCGGTACGGGTTCGGGTGACGGGATCAATGTCAGGGCGGACCTGAAGCAAGTGGGCAGGATGCGTTTCGCCGTTCACCTCGATCTGCGCAGTCTCCAACTGTTCAATTTTGACAGACAACGGCAGACCAACGCGGACTTGCGGGGCAGCCGTTTCGATCAGCGTTAGAACAGGTGTTCCAGCAGCCAAGGTCTCGCCCCCATCGACATTGCGCAAACCGACACGGCCCGCGAAGGGCGCAAAAAGCTCCGACTTTTCGAGGTTGATCGCTACGGAGGCAAGCAGCGCATCGGTTTCGCGAATACGGTTCTGCAACTCGTCCCGCGTGGCCTGCGCCTGATCGACTGCCTCTTGGCTGGAAAAGCCATCTTTGCGTAAAGCCAAGGCGCGTTTCAGGCGGCTCTCTGCAAAATCGAGTTGAGCCACAGTGGCCGCACGGGAGGCGTCCAGCCGATTGGCCTCTGCCGACAACAGCGCCGTATCGAGCCGCGCCAGAAGCGCGCCTTCCGCCACCTCAGTTCCCTCTTCGACCAGCAGCTGGGACAAGCGCCCACCAAACTCAAACGACAACACGACGCTGGAGGCAGCCTCCACCTGCCCGACGAAGCGCCGGGGCAGCGTATAGCCTTCGGATATTTTCAATTCCGTAACACTCACCGGCATCAAATCTGCCGTCTCGACCACGACGGTGTCTGCCGCGCGATTGGCGAGCGCTTGCGAGCCCATGACAACGGCAAACCCCGCAGCACCGACAACGCCCAAGGTCATCGCCGTATCAAGGACGATCCGGGCTGTCCGGCGCAACGCCGTGGGTTTCTTTGTTTCTTCGGACATGGGCCACCTCGTAAAGTTAGTGCCACTAACATATGTTAGAATCTCTCACTTTGACAAGTTCTACGAAGTCTGAAAGCAATCGGATCATGAAAAAGCAAACCGAGCCCACACCGCGCGAGAGCTACCACCACGGCGATCTGCGCGCCCAATTGATCGAAGCCACCCGCCAGTTGGTTGAAGAAAAGGGCCCCGATCAGCTTTCCGTGTCTGAGGCATCGCGCCTTGCGGGGGTGTCGACTGCGGCGCCCTACAAGCACTTCAAAGATAAAGGAGAATTGCTGCGTGCTGTCGCGTTTGAGGGCATGCAACGCCAATATGCCGCGATGATCGACGCGATTGGCCCGCTCCCCGAACGCAGCCTCGCGCGGATCTCGGCGCTGGGACGTGTTTATGTCAATTTTGCCCGATCTGAGCCGGCAGTCTTTCGCCTGATGTTTGGGCTGTCCAAAGATCATGCCGACGACGACGCACTTGTGCAGAAAGGCGAAGACACGTTCGATCTTGTAAAGGGAGAGGTGGCTGCCTGCCGTGGCAGCGACGTCGTCGAAGAGATCGACGAACGCCGCGCGTTTCAGCTGTGGAGCTTTGTGCACGGGCTCAGCTTTTTGATGATCGACGGCAAGTTGGAACAGATGGAGCTACCCCTCGACCTGGATGCGATGCTGGACGATATCGGGCGACGCGTGATGAAGGATCCTTGATCAGAGGTCCGTACGCTTCATCTTAACCGATTGTTTTAATTTGGTTTTGGCGGTCCCAAGAGGATTCGAACCTCTGGCCTCTGCCTTCGGAGGGCAGCGCTCTATCCAGCTGAGCTATGGGACCGTTGACGTGTCTATAGCGGCGCGCGTTTCACGCCGCAACGGCCAATCACGCGAAAAGATCGTGGCACAGTTCTAACGCGTCGACCAGCGCATCAACATCTTCGGTCGTGTTATACATCGCGAAAGATGCACGGCAGGTCGCCGGAATGCCCATATGCTCCATCAACGGTTGGGCGCAATGCTGGCCCGCGCGCACCGCGACGCCCTTTTTGTCGAGCACTGTTGAGATGTCATGCGCATGGGCTGCACCCTGGATCGTGAAGGAAAAAATCGCAGCCTTATCAGCGCTTTGCCCTTGCACGTTCAACCAGTTGAGCCCATCAAGTTTGCTGCGGGCATAATCGCGCAGACTGTCTTCATAGGCCGCAATATTCGTCATCCCAAGACCCATCATGTATTCAAGCGCAACGCCCAAACCGATGGTTTGTACGATGCCGGGGGTCCCTGCTTCGAACTTCATCGGCGCATCGTTGTAGATTACCTCATCCTTGTGGACGTCCCGGATCATATCGCCGCCGCCAATGAAAGGGCGCATTTCGGCCATGCGATCTTTGTGCACGTAAATCGCACCAGAACCGCTGGGGCCATAGAGCTTGTGGCCGGTGATCGCGTAGAAATCGACGCCGAGGTCTTGGACATCCACCGGCATGTGCACCGCCGCTTGGGAGCCATCAACGAGCACTGGAACGCCCTTTTCATGCGCTGCAGCAGCGATCGTTTTCACATCAACTTTGGTACCTAGCACATTGGAGAGATGAGAAATTGCAACGAGTTTTGTCTTCGGGCCAATCGCATCAATCACCTTTTGCGCATCAAGATCGCCATTGGTGTCGACATCAACCCACTTCAAAACGACGCCCTGCCGTTCGCGCAGGAAATGCCATGGCACGATGTTGGCGTGATGCTCCATGATCGACAGGACGATCTCATCGCCCGCCTCAAACCGGGGCATCGCCCAGCCGTAGGCCACCATGTTGATGCCTTCAGTCGTGCCGGAGTTCAGAACGATCTCATCTTCAGAAGCTGCGTTCAGGAACTTGGCGATGATGCCGCGCACGCTTTCATATTTCTCGGTCGCGACATTAGAAAGGTAGTGCAAGCCCCTATGAACATTCGAATATTCATGCGAATAGGCGTGACTGATCGCATCAATCACCACTTGAGGCTTCTGCGCAGAGGCGCCGCTGTCGAGGTAGATCAACGGCTTACCATTCACTTCGCGAGAAAGGATGGGGAAATCGGCGCGGACCGCCTGGACGTCAAAACTCATACTGCACCTCCGGCAATTGAGATACCTAAGATCGAAAAGATCATGCCCAACCCGACGGAGAGGCCAACCAGCGTCAGCAACAGCAAGACTGCCGCACGTGCGCGCGATCCGAAACTGTGGAGCACGTCGATAAAGTTGATCATCAGCCAAAGCGTGTAGCCAAAGGCGAGCAGGAAGACGAGCCCGACGGCAGACGGCGCGACCAGAAGAATGATGTTCTGCGCGGCCTGAATCAACAGCAGCACAACCTGCAGCCAGACCATCAGCAAGATCGCGTCAGGCAAGCGGCCGGTGCCGCCAAAGGCGCGTCCTGCGTAATGAAGCCCGATTGCCGTGCCCAAGATCACGCCGCCAATGGTTAACGCGACGATGCCCGGAGGTGGTCCCGCCATCTCTGGCACTGGGATTAGCAGCTGGAAGATGCCAGCCAAGAGCGCGCTGAGGACCGCCACGATGGCGACCATCAACATCAGCGCCGATTGGGGAACGCCGAGGCTCAGCACGGCATGAGCCCCTTCCCGTGCGTCGCGGAAAGTCAGGCGCAACAGCGCAGAAATTGTGTTGAGAGATAAATCCATATCAGTGACTTAGGGCGTCGCCGTTGTTGTCTCAACCGCAGATTCCGCAACCCGCAAATTGATGAACCAGAATGTGCTGAAAACGAGGAACCAGATAAGGCCCGCGATCTGAAGCTCGACCCCCGGCCCCATCAGGCCCGCGACCAAACCATTCAGCAACATCAACGGACTAGCCGCGAGGAATGACCAAAAAAGCGCAAGGCGCGCGCCATACCACGTGCCTTTTCCACCGAATATCTTGGCCACCAAATGCGAGACAGCAGCAATGCCGTAAAAGATCAGCGGCAGGAAAAAGAGACAGGCGAAAAGCGTGTTCGCCATCAGGCCTGTCAGATCTTCGCCCTGCAGATGCGCTTGGCGCGAAAGCCGCGGCAATTGAAAGACGAACGCGAGGAATGCGCCCGCCATCAGGATCGCGAGCGCGCGATCTTCGCGCTGGCCATCGGCAAGCAACCGGCGCATGACACGCGCCGGTTTGCCGTAGCTTTCACGGATATCGCGGGTGACCGGCAATGGTTAACCGCGCCGCCGGGCGAGCCAGGCTTCCAGACGGCTCAGGATGTCTGCGGCGATGTCCTCATCCTCGATCTCGTCGATGGCCTCGGCCAAAAACGACAGCACCAAAAGGTCCGTCGCAGGCCCTTCCGGCACACCACGCGAACGAAGATAGAAAAGCGCATCCTCGTCAATCGCGCCGGATGTGGAGCCATGGGAACAGGCCACATCATCAGCATAGATTTCAAGCTCGGGCTTGGCGAGGAACTGGCTATCATCGTCCAGCAACAGCGATTGGCTTATCTGATAGCCATCCGTTTTCTGCGCGTCGGGCTGCACCAGAATCTTGCCTTGAAACACACCCGTCGCCCCGTTGCGGAGCACTTTTTTGAACACCTGACGGCTTTCGCAATTTACCGCGTCATGGGTGATGAACACTGTGTCATCATGGTGAAAATCGCCATCGCCCAAAGCGGCACCAGCCACATGGGCGATCGCATCATCACCCAAAAGCTCCAACACAACCTCGTTGCGTGTCAGGCGGCCGTTGGCCGTCAACGTAAAGCTTTTGAAGGTCGATTCCGTGCCGAGACGCCCATAGAGATGCGTGTTTGCACGCCGCTCATGATCACGACCTTGCGCGCGCACATGATGGAAAGCGCCGGTGTCGGCGACATCGACCTCCATCACCTTGTTGAAGCGGGCCGCTGCGGGACCGTTTTCCAGAATGGTCAGGTCAGCGCCCTTCTCCACACGGACAACATGGTGAAGGATCGCATCGGAAGAGGTGTTTTCATGCTTATAGATCAACGCGATTGGCTTGCTGACTTTACCCGTTGCGCGGATCACCAGACCGTCGGTCGCAAACGCAGTGTTGAGCGCCGCCATCGGCCGCTCTACCGGGGTCTGCCCGCGGGCCTCAAGAAGACCGTAAAGGTCTTTGGCCCAGTGGATATCGGCGGCCATCGCGTCTGACAGGCGGTCAATCTCCACCCCTTCGAGGGTCAGATCATCGCTCGCCTCGGCATCGAAAACGCCGTCGACAAAGACCACCTTTAGCCGATCAATACCGTCGAAAAGTGGAACCTTGTCATTCTCGAAGAGCTCAGCCGTTTGCACCACCGGCGCCACAAGCGTGACCGGGTTGGTATATTTCCAATACTCATCCCGCGCCGTGGGCAGGCCCATCGCCCGCACACGCGCCAGCGCATCTTCGCGCGCTGCAGTGCCCCAAACGCCGCCTTCCGGCAGCGTCATCGCGGCGAGGCGTGCATCTGTTGCATCTTGTTTCGGGGCAGGCAAAGCCATTAGGCAACCTCCTCCAGAATGTCGGCATAGCCGTTGTTTTCAACTTCCAGGGCCAACTCGGGGCCGCCGGATTTCACGATCTTGCCGTCCGCCATGATGTGCACGACATCGGGTTTGATGTGGTCCAGCAGGCGCTGGTAGTGCGTGATGACAAGGAACGACCGCCCTTCGTCGCGCAGAGCGTTCACCCCGTCAGAGACCAGCTTCATTGCGTCAACGTCGAGGCCGGAATCGGTCTCGTCCAGGATGCACATCTTCGGCTCAAGCATCGCCATCTGCAGAATTTCGTTGCGCTTTTTTTCACCACCCGAGAAGCCAACATTGACCGGGCGCTTCAGCATATCGGCGTTGATCTTCAAGCTCTTGGCCTTTTCGCGCACGACTTTCAGGAAATCACCTGCAGACAACTCCTCCTCACCGCGGGCTTTACGCTGTGCGTTCACGGCCGTGCGCAGAAAGGTCATGTTACCAACGCCGGGGATTTCAACCGGGTATTGGAACGCAAGGAACAGGCCAGCCGCTGCACGCTCTTCCGGCTCGAGCTCGAGGATATCTTCACCTTGCAGCGTGGCGGAGCCATCAGTCACCTCATACCCGTCGCGCCCAGACAAAACGTAAGACAGGGTCGACTTGCCCGAACCGTTGGGCCCCATGATCGCATGGACCTTACCGGGCTCAATCGTCAGATCGACGCCTTTGAGGATCTGCTTTTCCTCTTCCTCAAGTTTGACGTGCAGGTTCTTGATTTCCAACATTTCTTTCGCTCCTATTCTTTGCCAAAAGGGCTGTTCCTGGTCTGGCATCTAGCTGTCATGACGGACATTCATCCGATTGCCTCTGAAGTCGCTGGCGTGGGCAATGGTCTTTGGAAAGGCAGTCGTGACAGATAGTCTGCCGCCGCTTCGGCCTCAATTGCGCCTCGCGAGACGAGAAGGTCGATGCAGCGCACCGCAACATCGAAGCTGTAAAATACGCTGTCGGCGAGGATCGCGAGGTGTTTTAGCTTCTCGTCTGATACTGCTTTAGGCGTCCGCAGGCTTTTGATGAAAACGGCATCGCCATCCAGCAACTGGTTGCTGTGCATTCGCTTTTTCAACCGGACCGAAGATTGACTGGGCAAATCGACCTGTTTGAAAAACAGAAACTTGTGCAGATCAAAGCCAGACTTTCGCAAGGTTGCCATTTGTGCATCAAGCAAAGGCTGATCTTCGTAAAGCGGGATCGCCGCCACTTCCGAGATGACAGCAACGGCCTGCGTGAGGTGTTGTTTGGCGCCCTCGTAAACCGCCACTTCTGCCCCTTGGACATCAATTTTCAGAAGGTCAAACTCTTTGACATCATCAAGATCATCCAGACGATGTGTCTGAACCTCGACTACCTCTTGGACACGCATCGGACGGTTGAAGCGGCCAAGAAAGTCGATCGTTTTTTGGTCGGGTTTCAGCAGAGAGGAGAAATCGCCCCCCTGGCATACGTGAAGCGCACCTTTGGAACCATCGCCAATAGCGAAGGGCAAATAGGTCTCGCGATCCGTCGATGTCAGCTTGGAGAAAGCGGCTTCGCCTGGCTCGAAGCCAACGACGTCGCAATAGCCATGCTGGAGAAGATCCAGATAAGGATTGTCATTGATCGGGTTTGCACCGACGTCGACGATCCGCGTCAACCTATCGGGTGACAACAGGGCGACAAGCGCGTCAATGCGGGCCGGGTCAAAGTGAGGTGTCGACATGACCTTCCCTTACACCGTTACCGCCGTGCCGGAAGCCGACACCATCAACATCGAATTTCCGACTACTTCGTAATCCAGATCGACGCCCACCACGGCGTTGGCACCCTTCTCACGGGCGCGATCTTCCAGCTCGGCAAGGGCCGTGTCTCGGGCGTCTTGCAGCTTGCTTTCGTAAACGCCAGACCGACCGCCGACGATATCGGTGATCGACGCGAAGACATCGCGGACCACGTTGGCGCCCATGATCGCCTCACCTACGACGATGCCGTGATAGGTGGCGATGGGCCGCCCTTCGATTGTGTTTGTCGTCGTGACGATCATTTCTTACTCCAAAGGATCGAGGCCAGCAGGCTGCCCATAAATCCCGATATCCCGCTGACGGCCAAAACCGCCAAACCCGAAAACTCAACTGCGATCAGCTGGATGCCATAGGCGAAGGCGGCGCAAAATCCCCCGGTTGTGAGGGCCGATATCAGCGCAGCGCGGCCCAAATCATCCCGCCTTGCGGCGTCTCACCAAAGCCCCTGCCACCATCAACCCAACCACACCCATCACGATGCCGAAGAGGCTGGCCGCAAGAAAGCCGATCTGGCCCACAATCTGCATCAGCACGGCTGCCGCAGTCAGCAGGAAGCCCAAAACAAGCGCAACTGCGAGGCCAAGCAATTTGAAACCCAGCGGTGCCGTCAGCCCGTCTTGCAGCAGGCGGCTCATTCGTCCTCTCCCGAAGTGCGCGCGGCGCTTTTGACGACGTCCAGCAAACGCACGGTCAACGCACCCCAGCAAAGGAACAGCACAAAGCCAATCAGCAGCTCGCAGCGCTCGGCAAAACGGGCCAGAAACCAACCCTCCGCCACCATTTCGGCCACGATCTCGTCATGGGACATGGCGATCAGGAACACGATCAGATGCGCGAGAATCAGCAACGTCACCCGTTTCGTATCCGGGTCCATCCGCGATGGATGGCCAAAGCGCGGCGGAAGCACGCTTGGCTTTTTATTGCTGACCGCAGCAGCCATTACCCGACAGAGCCTTCCAGCGAGATGGCGACCAGCGCCTGGGCTTCCATTGCAAACTCCATCGGCAGGGCCTGCAGGACTTCCTTGCAGAAGCCGTTCACCACCAGCGCCACGGCCTCTTCCTCATCCATCCCGCGGGAGCGACAGTAGAACATCTGGTCGTCATCGACTTTGGAGGTCGTCGCCTCATGTTCGACGCGCGACGAGTTGTTCTTCACCTCGATATAAGGCACCGTATGCGCCCCACATTTGTCGCCGATCAGCAAGCTGTCGCACTGGGTATAGTTGCGGCTGTCCTTGGCTTTCGGATGCATGGACACAAGCCCACGATAGGTGTTCTGCGCCTTGCCCGCGCTAATGCCCTTGGAGACAATCCGCGACTTGGTGTTTTTGCCCAGATGCACCATCTTCGTGCCGGTATCGGCCTGCTGATAGTTGTTGGCAATCGCGATGGAGTAAAACTCGCCCTGCGTGTCGTCCCCACGCAGAATGCAGGACGGGTACTTCCACGTCACGGCAGAGCCGGTCTCCACCTGCGTCCACATCACCTTGGCACGGTCGCCCCGGCAATCGGCGCGCTTCGTCACGAAGTTATAGATGCCGCCTTTGCCGTTCTCATCACCGGGATACCAGTTCTGGACGGTGGAGTATTTCACCTCTGCGTCTTCTTCGATGATGATTTCGACGACGGCTGCATGCAGCTGCGCGATGTCACGCTGGGGCGCGGTGCAGCCTTCGAGGTAGGACACGTAAGAGCCTTTGTCGGCGATGATCAGCGTCCGTTCAAACTGGCCCGTGTTTTCCGCGTTGATGCGGAAGTAGGTGGACAGCTCCATCGGGCAGCGCACGCCGGGGGGCACGTAAACGAACGAACCGTCAGAGAACACGGCGGAGTTCAGCGTCGCATAGTAATTATCAGACACAGGCACGACCGAGCCGAGGTATTTCTTGACCAGCTCAGGATGTTCTTTGATCGCTTCCGAGATGGAGCAGAAGATAACGCCCGCCTTCTTCAGCTCTTCCTGAAAGGTCGTGCCAACGGAGACGGAGTCAAACACCGCGTCCACGGCCACCTTGCGCTCTTCTTCGGGCGCTTCGACACCTGCCAGCAGAGCCTGTTCTTTCAACGGGATGCCAAGCTTTTCGTAGGTCGCGAGCAGCTTAGGGTCGACCTCGTCCAGCGACTTGGGCTTTTCGACCATGCTCTTGGGGCGCGCATAATAATACTGGTCCTGGAAGTCGATCTCTGGGTAGTCGACCATCGCCCATTTCGGCTCAGACAGCTTCAACCAACGCGCATATGCCTGCAAACGCCACTCGGTCATCCACTCAGGCTCGTCGTTCTTTTCCGAGATCAGGCGCACGATGTCCTCAGAGAGGCCTTTCGGCGCGTATTCCATCTCAATCTCGGTATTCCAACCGTGCTTATAGGTGCCGGAGAGCTCCTTCACCGCCTCAACGGTTTCCTGATCCACACCTTCTTTGACGTCCACATGGTCCAAGGCAGTCATCGCGTTCTCCTTTACGCCGCGCGTGCGCGAAACTTTTCATAGTGACGGAGCCAGATCGCGCAGAACTGCTCCACCTCATCTTTCGTCGTCTCCACCCCCAGCGACACGCGGATCGCGCTGCTGGCCGTGGCCTCGTCATATCCCATGGCGCGCAACACCCGGCTCGCCCGAACCTTGCCGCTTGAGCAAGCCGATCCGGCCGAAATCGCCACACCCGCCAGATCCATCTGCATCACCTGCGTTTCCCCCTTCCAACCGGGGACAGCAAAGCAACTGGTATTAGGCAGACGACGCGCACCTTTCCCGACAAAAATAGTCGATTTGACGGAGTCTTCTAGAGTTATTTCTAGAATATTTCTAAATTCTTCGATTTGGGCCCATTTACCATCCGCCAGATCGCGCGCTGCTGCTTCAGCTGCGGCCCCGAACCCCGCGATTGCAATGACATTTTCTGTGCCAGAGCGGCGCCCCATCTCTTGCCCGCCGCCCTTGATCTGCGCCGCCAGATCCGTGCCGCGGGGCATGACAAGCGCTCCAATCCCCTTTGGCCCACCTAATTTATGGGCTGAAATCAGACCCATTCCGACCTGCGCCCAATCAAATGCGAGCGCGATTTTCCCAAAGGCCTGCGTCATATCGCTGACAGCCAGCCCCTGCGGTAGGTCCTGAATGACCCCCGTTTCGCTATTGGCCATCTGCACGGCGCTTTGCGCGGGATCATCAATAGCCACCGCCCCATCTGTTGAGACAGGCAAAGAGGGCTCGATCCACGCAGCCACTGCGTCATGCTCGATATCAGCACCTTGAAGGTCGCGCCCCGCACAGGCCAGCGCTGCAGCTTCCGTCGCGCCAGACGTAAAGACGATATCGGCCGCCATCGCGCCCATCGCCTCGGCAATCTGGCCGCGCGCTTTCTCGACAATCGCTTTGGCCGCACGCCCTTCCGCATGCACGCTGGACGGGTTCCCGACCGCATCCATGGCCGCAATCATCGCCGCGCGCGCCTCGGCCCGAAGCGGGGCCGTCGCGTTATGATCCAGATAGATCCGCGACACGTCAGTGATCGACGATTTCAAACAGATTGGGCACTGCAGGGCATGGGGTCAGATCGTTGGTAACGACGTCCGACAAACGGGTCTGGTGCAAAAACACATAGACATGCGCGCTGAGCCCTTCCCAAAGGCGGTTCGTCATGGATTGCGCGCGGCTGCCCGACAACGCACCAGAGGCACCCGCCCCTTTCTGCATCGCATCAACGGACTCGTCGACTGCGCTCATGATATCGACGACGCGGATTTGCGACGGATCGCGGCTCAACCGGTAGCCACCACCTGGCCCGCGCACAGACACGACCAATTCGGCGCGTCGCAGCTTGACGAAAAGCTGCTCCAGATACGGAAGCGAGATATCCTGCCGCTTGCTGATCTCGGCCAGTGTCACCAACTCGCCTGCGGGCTGCAGCGCGATATCGGCCAATGCGACCATGGCGTAACGCCCTTTCGTGCCAAGTTTCATAGGCCTGCCCCCAAAGTTGATATGCGCAAATTCATTGACGTTTCAAACCTGCGAGATTAACTGCACAGCACCGCCGAAAGGCCCGCCTGCCGCAATCTTAGAACCATTCTAAGTCTACAGCCAATTCCCGTCAAGCGCCGCGACAGGGTGCAAGGCGCAACAGATAACAAGGGACACCCATGCCCGAAGTGATTTTTCCCGGCCCCGAGGGTCGACTTGAAGGCCGTTACCACCCGCAAAAGGAAAAAGACGCCCCCATCGCAATCGTGCTGCATCCGCATCCGCAGTTTGGCGGAACGATGAACAACCGCGTCGTCTATAACCTGCATTACGCCTTCTACAATATGGGCTTCACCGTGCTGCGCTTCAATTTCCGCGGCGTGGGGCGGAGCCAGGGCGAATACGACCAGGGCATTGGGGAGCTTTCCGACGCTGCCTCGGCCCTCGACTACCTGCAATCAATGAACAACAACTCAAAGCATTGCTGGGTTGCCGGGTTTTCCTTCGGCGCGTGGATCGGCATGCAACTGCTGATGCGCCGGCCCGAGATCACCGGGTTCATCTCCGTCTCACCACCCGCGAACATGTATGATTTCAGCTTTCTGGCGCCCTGCCCCAGCTCTGGCCTGATCATCAACGGCACCGGCGACCGTGTCGCCCCGCCCGCCGACACCCATACGCTCGTGAACAAACTGCACGAGCAAAAGGGCATCACCATCACCCATCAGGAGCTTGAAGGCGCCGGGCACTTCTTTGAGGACCCGCATATGGACACGATGATCGGCAATGTGACCGACTACGTGCAGCGCCGCCTGACGGAAAACACCCGATGAGCGCACGGCTTGAGCAGCAACTGGCCTTCCTGACAGAGGTCGACAAGCTCAAGTCCGTCAATCGCGCCAATATCCTGACAGACCGGTCCCGCCCGGAAAACACGGGCGAGCATAGCTGGCATGTCGCGCTTTTCGCGATGGTGCTGGCCGATCAGGCCGAACCGGGTGTCGATATTACCCGCGTCATCCAGATGCTGCTGATCCACGACATTGTAGAGATTGATGCAGGCGATAACCCGATCTTTGATGTCGGTGCCACGAACGACATCGAGGCGCAGGAGCAAGCCGCCGCTGACCGCCTTTTCGGCATGCTGCCCCCAGATCAGGCCGCCAGCTTCCGCGCCCTCTGGGACGAGTTTGAGGCCGCAAGCACCCCAGACGCTATCTTCGCCAAAGCCATCGACCGCGTGCAGCCCCCGGTGCTTAACCTCGCCTCCAACGGCGGCACATGGGCCGCGTATAACGTGACTGAGGCGCGGGTTGATGAGATGGTCGGCACGAAAGTCGCACGCGGCGCCCCGGCGCTTTGGGCCCATCTGAAAACCCGCATCAGCGCCTATTTCGCACAGGCCTCCTGACCTTTTTTTGTCCAAAAATACCTCTGCGCGGCTCACCACTTCGCAAATCGGTATACATTTGCATGCAGAACGCTTTTCAACAGCGCCTGAAAAGGCTAATGCTGCCTTAGCCACGCCAAACATTCCGGAGATCCCATGTCCAAGATCAA
>JBCBAC010000019.1:0-36124 GCA_038532735.1 Pseudomonadota bacterium | reverse complement strand
CCGTTAGCCGAACCTATGGCCATTTGTGCTGTGATGGGCTGGAAAACGAAATCTCGCGCAGATTTGCGCCGCTTCAGACAGCTGCGGAAGATCCGAGACTTAAGAAACTGCGCGATACACTACAGAGCAAAGCAGAGCCGCAATGGTCATGGCCAAGAAGGAATAGGAGTAAGGCGTCTGGTGAGTTGGTGAACCTGCTGCGTGAACGTGAGGACGAGCTGAGATAGATCTCGGCCCATAGCCGCCGTTGACCAAGCAGCCAAGATGCTGCAACCGCAGTCCGCATTGCCGCCATTCGCTGCATCTCGGTATCGATTAAATCCTAAGTTGTTGGCGAAGCAGTTACTGGGTCTCAAGCCGGTATTTCAGGAACGCGGCTCCACTATAAATGACCTCGCCGATCTGCTTGGTGCTCAGTCCTTGGAGAGCGCTCAGGTTCTTCCGCGATGGCGGCAATAGGAACGTGACGAAGGGAATGCGGTCGTCGGCAATGGCAAATTCGATAGCTTCTCTTGCAATGCGCAACCCCAAGCCAAACGCATCATGCCTCAGAACAAGGCCGAAGTCCCATTCGTCAACTTCCTTTTGGAAACCACCCCATCCGATGTAGCGGCCATCGAGAAGGAAAGCCCAGTGCCCGAGGCCGTCGCGCGCCCAACACTTCTCCTTGCTGGCAATGAATTTCCTCGCAACATCGGTGTCCCAAGTCATGGACAGGAGAGGCATATGCTCTGCCAAACGTGGATCCGACATATGGGCCGCGATCTCGGCTGGGTCAACCTTGCGCAACCGGGCAAATGTAATGTCTCCTTTCAGTCTTTGCTTCTTTTGCGGGGTGAACTGTCACTCGAGCGCTCTCTCCAAACCGTCTTGACTATGCAAAGGGGAGCTCCGCCTAATGGCCGGCCAACTCAATCTCCAGAGACTTCTGAAGCAACGGAGCCGTCTCATGCACCCATTGTGGTTCATTGTTCCTGACGACGAGCCAGAATTTCGCACCTTCCTCCCAGAACGTGGCATCAATCAAACCGGGCTCTTTCTTGTGCCGTTTGAAATGCCAATGGACCGAATTGGGGTATTTGACGCGCGAGTAGCTTCCGATGTGAGAGATATACAAATCTGTCGCCTTCGCCGCACGCTCAATAACGCCCATCATTTTCTCCTTGGTTAGCTCATCACCGATGCTGATCTCAAGATCATAGGATTTCTTTTCTTTTGCCATGATTTAGCCCTTTGTTCTTATGTGTCAGCCAGTCGCTTCACTTGATTTTGGTAAGTCAAGGGCTGCGTTGGGGGTCCAAAACGACGACTTCATGCGTGACCAAACGGATCAGCACTTGATCTCACTCGCTATACTGACAGCTTCGAACTCCGCGACGCCTTCGTCCTGTCCGCTTGTGAAGCAAGCCACTGTGACCGGGTCCATTGTGTCTGGGAAATGATAGACTGCATTGACGCTGAACGGCCCCCCTCCCGAATGTCCGATCGCGCGTCCAACGTCACCAACCGCGCCAGACATCAGACCAAGTGCATAGCCACATGACGTCCATGGTCGCCCGGCAATTGCGCCGCCGATGACATGGTGCGCGAGCATGTCGTCAAGTGTTTGGTCACGGAGGATCTGGCCTCGGAAGAGTGCGTGCAAAAGATGCGCTGCATCCGTAACAGAGCCGATAAGGCAACCATGAAAGACCCAGCGTGGATCATAGCCGTCAGCTTCATCCCAGATCAGCGAAGCCGTTTGCTCGGGCGTTTCCCAATAGTTCACGCTCTGCAATCCCAAAGGTTGGCAAATCAGGTCCGAGATCACCTTGCCAATTGGCATATCGGTGGTTTCTTCGATCAGATCGCGAACGAGACCGTAGCCGATGTTGGAGTATGACCAACCGTTGTCAGGATCAAAAAGCATGCCTCGGGCCATCGCCGCCTCCAGAAATCTCTGGCGAGACCACGGCTCTTTCTTTTCTGCGACGGCCGCACGATACGACTTCAGCGGTTCGTAATCCGGCAGGCCCGACGTGTGTTGCAGCAGCTGGCGCAGAGTGAATGGTTGACTCGGTACAACAGCGTCCATCGTGAGGTAACCGGCCTCAACAAGCTTGAGTGCGCAGATTGAGATGGCGGTCTTTGTGAAGCTCCAGTACGGGAACAACGCTCCGGCAGGGCTGTCGCCGTCCTCGCGTCCATCGGTTGTTATCCAATGGTGGTATATTGGCTGTGAACTCATCGCTTGAGGACCGAAATTCGTTTTGAGCAGGTCAACACAACTTTGCCGACCAGACCACCGGCCTCGAGCATCTCGTGTGCTCTGGATGCCTCGGACATGGGCAACTCAGCCGCAACTGCAGGGTTAAGCTGACCTGCTGCGGCCTTGTCCAGCAAGTCGGTCAGCGTCTCCCTATACCAGTCGAGGTTCCTCGCCGGAAAGCTCAACATGCTCGGTGACAAGGGCACGCTCACGCCATTTGGCCAAAGCGCCACAGTGCCGGCGGTCAACAGGCTGAGCGGAATGATGGCGACACCGGATTTGTGTATGGATGCCATTCCCAGCATGACCAACCGTCCTCCGCGTTTGAGGCATAGTCTTGACCGCCAGAGTTGGCGGGGTCCACCAACGACATCGAAGACGACGTCCACCCCATCGTCGGTTAGATCGCGAATGCGGCGAACAAAGTTCTCGGTCTTGTAGTTGATGGGAACAGCGCCATTGTCGGCAATGAAGGCGGTGGATCTGCTGCTCCCGGCGCCAAACATCTCGAACCCGGCTAGATTACCCAACTGGAGTAGTGCAGAGCCAAGACCACCGGCAGCACCGTGGATCAGAAGCCGTTCACCGTGACGGACCTCGGCCGTTTTCTCCAGCACGAGCGAAGCGGTGAGGTAGTTTGTGATGATCGCGGCCGCCGTGACGGGCTCTACGTCACCCGGCACAGGTACCAGTGTTTCAGCCGGACGGACGATCATCTCGGCGTAGCCCCCACCCTGTCCAAAGGTCCATCCAGCAACCCTTTGGCCAATGCTGAACTTGGTGACCTGCGGCCCGACGGCATCCACAATACCGACAAAGTTCTCGCCGGGTGTATAAGGTGTTTTTGTAAAACCGAAGAACCAATGGCCACGGATCATCAAATCATAGCCCGAGACGCCTGCAGCCTCGACGCGAATGCGGACTTCGCCTGCACCCGGTGTCCGGACTTCAACTGGTTCCCAAGATAAAACCTCAGGACCGCCGCGTCTATGCACAACGATTTGGTGGGATGATACCTGGCTCATGACAGAGCACCTTCTTGCGAGATGTGGGTGAGCTTGGAGCCTTCGCGGCCGCGATACCTCGCACTGGTGTCACTCAAGCCTTCAAAAAAGCTTGCAATGCGCTTGGCATTCTTTCCCGCATCAACAAGGCCTTCGCGTGATTTCGAGCGCATGTCGACGTATGTAAAACCGTCCTGCTCGCGAACCCGGATGACAACGTCATCGACAAAACCCAGCAACGGCGTCACGGCCTCCGCCTCGACGGTTCCTGCCGCGGCGTCCGCATAGTGCACACGCCATCCGCCGTGACGGTTTGCAGTCTCCATTACTCTGTCGAAGACAATGTTGGACGGCTCGTTTGATTTCAAAGGCTGGAGATGCGGATAGGCTTTCTGAACCTTCGCCTTGAAGCTTTCTGGATAGGTCATTTCGCGCCCCAAGTTCTCGGGTAGGCGAAGCGTAGCAGTGAATATGGGCGGATCTTGAATGTCCGTCGTCACGTCATTGATGGCCGGATAGCTGAGGTCCCTGACGACCATGGCGAGAACCGCGGCGATAGGAACAACCGACACTACGACCAGATACCAAGGCGGCATCTGGCTCATGGCAAAAAGCACAGCGACGGCGACCGGACCGCTCAGCGCACCGATCATACAGATGCCCCAAGGACGCATTGCAGGACGCAGTCGTGCCCGGCCGAAGGCAAGACCGGAAGCAATGATCAGATAAGGCAAAAAGACGGCAAGATGCATTGGGCAAAACCCCATTCGAATTTGTGTGGAATGAAAGCGCGTGTGAACGTTTGCTTGCGCGGCTAGGGCGACAAGCTCTCAGCAATGAGGTCGAAAACCAGTCTGATCCGTTTGCTGGATTGCAACTCGCGATGTGCGACCAGCCAGGTCGGGATCGTGAAGGGCTCAATCTCGGTGAGGACGGGTTGAAAGTCGGGAAACTTCCCCGCGATCCGGTCGGTCATGATCGCAATGCCATGACCTTGGCGCGCAATCTCCCACTCAACGATCTGAGACTGCGACGCGTAACGGAAGTTCTTTTTTGTCAGTGACAGGCCAAGTGAAGTCAGGTGGGCGAGCATGCCGTCGATATCACCAAAACTGACGAACTGATGATGCGATGGATTGTCGTCACGCTTGGGTTGCCCGAAGTTTTCAGTGTACTTGGTCGTCGCATAAAACCTCGCAGTATCTTCACAAACCAGTTTGGCGAAGAGATCCGGTTGCTCCGGTCGCGCGTGCCGCAAGGCCATGTCGGCCTCTCGGAGGAGCAGGTCGCTGAGTTTGTTTTCGGCAAGGATTTCAAGCTCGAGATTGGGTGCAATGTCTTTTAGACGATCGAGAATAGGTGGTAAGAGGTAAGCGGCCGTCATATCCGCTGCCGATACGCGCACAAGCCCGTCAATGTCTTCTGCCTGACCAGAAGCTGCAAGCGACACCATATTCGCACCACCTGCCATTGTCCGCACATGTTCAAGAAGGGTCAGCCCCACTGGGGTGAGCGATACGGAGCGTCCCGTTCGCTCGAACAGGACAACTTTCAGCTCTTTCTCAAGAGCTACAATTTGCCGGGTGATCGTTGGCTGAGTGACACCCAGAACGTCAGCGGCAGCGGACAGTGAGCGTTCTTCCGCGGCGGCAAGGAAGGTCCGGGCTTGGTTCCAGTCGAAAGATATTGAGTTCCAGTTCATGGGGTCGGTTATACATTCGCGTACACCCTAAAAAAACCAACGTCTTTTCGATGTATGCTGTCGAAATACGTATAGTTGCTTCAACGGCCCATACCGGCCATTCAATCGACGTTCAGGTTTATGCGCTCGCAGCCCGCTTAGCCGCCGTTCGCTGGCTTGCACGATTTGGGCGGTGGTCAACGCCTAAAACGGACTCTGCCGCCGTTAGTCGATGCGAAAGAACAGACTCCGCGTCGTGAACGACCAGCTCGACGATCAAGTTGTCACCTTACGTAGACAGTGTATGCTATTTAGTGAGTCGTACACACTCTTTGGGATACTTCGCCTCTTTGAGTTTGAGCCAGAATAATTGGCGAGAGTACAAATGGTCGATACCTACTCCTATTTTGGCCAGGTGAGCTTTTGCGGCGTTGGAATAACCCAACTTTTAGGCCGTAGGGGGTGCCACCCAAATGTTTCAACAACAAAACATGAGTGATCTCGCAGAGCAGACCACTCTTGCAGCAATGTTTGATGCGAATCCAATCGCACAAGTACTGCTGGCGAGAGACCTGACGATCGTCGCAGCCAACTATCAGTACTGCCAGATTACAGGAAAAAATCGCTGTGAACTGATTGGAAGGAATGCGTTCGAGGTGTTCAAGGCGAACCCGGACGATCCAGACGCGGATAATGAGTTGGCGCAGCGACGGTCAGTCAATCGGGTTCTCGAAACCGGCGAGACAAACGATATGGGCATCGTCCAACACGACATTCAAAACGCTGACGGCGTTTACAGTGTACGGTACTGGCGGTTGATAACATCGCCTATCTTTTCTGCGCCAGAGCGACAGGACGCGCCAACCCACGCACTCGTTTCAGTCGAAGATGTCACGAAGACGGTGCTTGGTGATCGCGTAAGTGAAGCGAAAAGTCGGGCAGCGATCAAGGATGCGGATACCACATATTTTGAATACGACCCGGCTGCGGTTCGCTTTGATCGGACGCCGCAACTAGATGCGATGTTCGGCTATCACGAGGGCGAGGATGATGAAAGTAGTCAGATGTTTCTCGAACGGATCCATCCTGAGGATATCTCGGCGGTAAGGGATGAATTTGAGCGCGCAGCTAGAACCGCCGGGTCAAGTATTCATCAGGACTACCGAGTGATCTGGCCTGATGGTTCGGTTCGGTGGCTTGCTGGTAGAGGTGAGTCAATTCGAGACCCTGTAACACAGACCGTTCGCATCGTTGGTGTTTTGCTGGACGTAACGGGCGTGAAAAAAGATGCATCCAAGCTTCGCGAAGCGCTTGCGATGCAAAAGCTCCTTCTTGCTGAAGTCAACCACCGAGTGAAAAACTCGCTTCAGATGGTGTCTAGTATCCTTCGAATGGAAGCGAGTAGCACTTTGGATCAAGCTGCCAAAGATGCGTTGAGCGCGGCAAATGCACGTGTGCATGCCATCGCCACGATCCACGGCGCGCTCTATGAAGATGACGATGTCAGTTCAGTTCAAATCGATACCTATCTTGAGCGAATGCGGAGTCACTTAGAGGCATCTCTGTCCTCGGACCAGAGAAGCATCTCGTTGGAGGTTTCATCTGAGCCAATCCGCATTGAAACGGACAAAGCTATAGCGTTGTCTCTTGCCGTTAATGAGCTGGTCACCAACTCATTCAAACACGCGGCCTTTGAGAGCGGCAAAGGTACGGTCAAGGTGCTCTTGACCCGGGAGCCGGATGGGATGATCGCGCTAAGTGTATCCGATGACGGAATCGAATCATCTAATCAGGTGTTGGCTTCGAGCCAGTCTTCTGGATTAGGTCAAACCCTGATCAAAGGCATGGCTTTGCAGTTAGGCGGTGAAGTCGAGGAAATTAATAATAATGGTTGGACAACCCGCATCCTCTTCCCCGAATAACTTTGCTTCGCTTAGAATTTCGATCGTTGAAGATAACGCCATTATCGCTCTTGATCTGTCTGGGCAGATGGAAGACTTGCAACATGAGATTGTGGGCATAGCCACCACGGCGGACAAGGCGATCAGCATAGCGGAGGCGATGCAACCCGATCTCGCAATCGTGGATCTTCAGTTAGCTGACGGAAGCCGTGGCCAAGATGCTGCGATTTATTTGCGGACCGAACTTGGAATCCCTTCGATACTTCTGAGTGGTAGCTTGCACCTGCTCACGGACGACGAACATCTTTCCATAGAACCGCTGGCCATGCTTCCGAAACCGATGCAGCCGCATGAGCTTGAAAACGCCATCCGAAGTTACGCAAAGTCTCCTTGAGCTGCATTATGCCTCCCTCGATACAAAGACGTCATTCGCGGTCATGCAGAAGTGTATATAGTTTGGGCTCTTTATGGTCGTCGGGGCAAACGCAGCATCTCACCGGATGACGCCTTGGAACACTTCATGGACGGCCCTTAGCCGACATTCGGCAACCTGCTCGGATGCTGCGGTCGCAGCCCACTTACCGGCCATTCGCCGCGCGCGCAAAATCTGGGGATCAGTGAACTCACAGTCCGCGGACAAACCTGCCTTTGCCCTCGGCAAAACCAAGGTCTGCTCACCCTGCTTTGCGGACAAAGTCACGTGATCCTAAAGTGGTGCCTTCCCGATTGAAGTTGCTGAAAATTCGGTGCTGTGCATGATCATGAAAACTGATCCTGCAGGACGTAATGATAAAAAGTCAGATCACCCTAAAACAACTCGAAGCATTCGCCTTTGTCGTTGACACTGGCACCTTCCGAGCCGCTGCGACTGCTCTCGGAACGACGCAGCCTAATATCTCATCCCGGATTTCTGCTCTGGAAATGGCTTTGGATGTTGCGCTCCTTTATCGAGACGCCGGTTCAGTACGCCTGACCGAAAAGGGTCAGGAGCTTCTTGTTCTAACACGGGACATTCTACGCGCGGGAGAAGCCCTGTTGGAGGCGGCGGGACGTCAAGAGTTGATCGAAGAACGCCTTCGGCTTGGTGTCACAGAACTTGTGGCTTGCACATGGCTGCAAACGTTCCTGCGGCTTTTGCGACAAGAGTACCCAAACCTGCGCGTCGAGTTGGAGGTCGATCTATCCCGTCAGATTGAGGAGCGCTTGCGCGAAGGAGAGATCGATCTGGCGCTGCAGAACGGCCCCTTCGCATTTCAAGCCAACGGTGAACAGACGTTGGCCGAGGAGCCTTATGTTTGGGTCGCCAACAAAGACCTTGCGGACGAACTTGCAGACGGGACATCGGTCGCGCGTTTCTTTGACAAGGCCGTCTTAACTCATGCCCGTCATACGAGTGCCGCGCGTGCGCTGCACGATATTGCTGCAACGGAGGGCTATGACGCGGGCAAGATTATTCACTCAAGCGCTCTGTCGGCGTGTCTTCCGATGGTGAATGAAGGCTTGGGGGTCGCGTTGCTGCCCCGATCGCTGGTCTCCGAGGAGATGAAAGACGGACGTTTGCAGTCGCTCAAATCGGATTGGACTGCGCCGCCGCTTTCATTTTTTGCTCGTTTCAACGCGGATCGTGCTCCGCGCTTCGTTGCCAAGGCTTGTGAGATTGCAGCATCTGTTCGGCCAGCGGAAGCATAAGATAACTCAAATTTATCAGGTATAGAAAATCTATTGATTTGCTTTCTACTCTCGCACGAGACCTACTGCTTTGAATTCAGGTGCTGGAGTGGAGATCGTAATGAAGGCCGAATCTATTCGCATGGGCGTCGATATTGGCGGGACCTTCACGGATGTCGTCCTCGAAAAGGGCGGTGAGCAGTTCTCGATCAAAGTCCTGACGACCTATGCTGCGCCGGAAAACGCCATCATCGACGGGATGCATCAGGTCTGCGGCAAGGCGGGTGTAGAGCCTTGGCAGATCGAACAGATTATCCACGGAACAACTCTGGCCACCAACGCGCTGATTGAACGGCGCGGTGCAAAAACGGCTTTGATCACCACAGAAGGTTTCCGTGATGTGATCGAGATGCGCACCGAAAGTCGGTTCGAACAATACGATCTGAACCTCAATCTTCCTGATCCGCTGTTGCCGCGTCAGATGCGATTCACTGTGCCAGGACGGGTGAACGCCAAAGGCGAAATCCTGATTGATCTTGATCGCGCGGATGTCGAAGCCGTTGTGGACCGCATTGCAGAAGCGGGCTTCGAAAGCGTCGCGGTCGGTTTGATCCACTCATACCTAAACCCCAAGCATGAGCTTTTGGTGCGTAAGGTTCTGGCCGAGAAGCTGCCCGATATGTCGGTGTCGATCTCGTCCGAAGTCTCGCCGCAGATGCGCGAGTACGAGCGGTTCAATACAGTGGTCGCCAACGCCTATATCAAACCGCTGATGGCGTCCTACCTTGGACGTTTAGAGGACAGGCTTCGCGGCGAGGGCGTCAGTTGCCGGATTTTCCTGATGCATTCGGGCGGTGGAATTATCTCGATCCAGAACGCAGCGGATTTTCCAGTACGACTCGTGGAAAGCGGCCCAGCGGGCGGTGCGGTCTTTGCGGCCCATATTGCCGCCCGATATGGTCTGGACAAGGTCCTGTCGTTCGACATGGGCGGGACCACCGCCAAGATTTGCCTGATCAAGAACCAGACACCCAAGACCAGCCGCGTGTTCGAGGTCGCGCGCACGTATCGGTTCAAGAAAGGTTCGGGCATGCCGATCTCGATCCCGGTGATCGATATGGTCGAAATTGGTGCGGGTGGCGGGAGCCTCGCTCATGTGGACGGCATGCGGCAAATTCGTGTCGGCCCTGAAAGTGCAGGGTCCGAACCTGGACCCGCTTGTTATGGGCGTGGCGGCACGCGACCGGGTGTAACGGATGCTGATCTTGTGCTGGGCAAACTGGACCCCAACAACTTCGCTGGCGGCTCAATTGCCCTTCATCCCGATCAATCGGAGAAAGCGTTGAGCGCGCATGTCGGTGACACTCTGACCATGGAAGCGGTCGAAGCCGCCTTTGGTGTGGCCGAAGTCGTCGATGAGAACATGGCCAATGCGGCGCGGGTTCACGCCGTCGAGAATGGCGAAGACCTGAGCGAATACACAATGATCGCCTTTGGCGGCGCAGCTCCGCTGCATGCCGGGCGTCTTTGCGAAAAGCTTGGGGTTGAGCGGCTGTTGGTGCCGCCTGGGGCGGGTGTCGGCTCTGCCATCGGCTTCCTGCGCGCACCGTTCAGCTTTGAAGCCAACCGTTCTGTCTACATGAAGCTCAGCGACTTTGACGGCGAGAAGATCAAGAGCCTGCTGGCCGATCTCAAAGCTGAGGCGACGGGCTTTGTGCGCACTTGCGATGACGTCAGCCCGATCCTGTCGGAGTTCAAGGTCTACATGCGCTACACCGGTCAGGGCTGGGAAATCCCGATTGATCTGACCGAAGAACAGGCGATGAATCCGGACGCTGCAACCTTCGAGGCACGGTTCGAAGAGGATTACACCAAGCTGTTTGGTCGTCCCGTCGCAGGCATGGATATCGAGATTACCGTCTGGTCGGTGAATGCCACAACGCCGCCGGAAGACGTCGCGCGCATTGAAACCACAGACGGCAGCGCGCCTGTTGTGCTGAACGGTACGAGGCAGCTCTTTGATGCGGCATCCAGCAAATACCTTGATGCCCATGTCATCGACAGGAGCCTCATGGACACAGGCCAGCGCGCACATGGACCTGCCGCCGTAACCGAAGCTGAGACGACCATTATTGTTCCCGCCAGTCGGGACGCCATCCGCCAGCCTGACGGCTGTATCGATGTCGTGACGAAGGGAGCTGTCCAATGACCCAAGAACACTCGAAAGTCGCCTATCAGGTCATGTGGAACCGCCTGATTTCGGTCGTCGAAGAACAGGCGCAGGCGCTGGTGCGCACGGCGTTCTCAACCTCGGTCCGCGAGGCCGGGGACCTGTCGGCAGGCGTCTACGACACCCACGGCAATATGCTGGCGCAGGCCGTCACGGGCACGCCAGGCCATGTCAACGCAATGGCCGACGCCGTGGCGCATTTCATCCGCCGGATTGGGCGGCAGAACATGTTTGAAGGCGATGTCTATATAACCAATGACCCATGGGAGGGCACGGGGCACCTGCATGACATCACCATGGTCACGCCCTCCTTCCACAACGGCACTTTGGTCGGCTTCTTTGCCTGCACGGCGCATATCGTCGATATCGGCGGGCGTGGTTTTGGCGCTGACGCGCAGAGCGTTTATGAGGAAGGTCTGTATATCCCGATCATGAAGTTCGCTGATCGTGGTGAGGTCGATGAAACGCTTGTCCGCATCATCAGGGGCAACGTGCGGGAACCGGATCAGCTGATCGGCGACATCTACGCGCTGGCAACCTGCAATGAGATCGGACACCGCCGCCTGATCGACATGATGCAGGAGTTTGATCTCGATCATCTGGACGGCATCGCCGCTTTCATCCTCGAAAACTCGCGCCGGGCGACGATCGAGGCGATCGCTGCATTGCCGCAGACATCCGCCACCGGCGAGATGACGATGGACGGCTTTGATGTGCCCATTACGCTGAAGGTGAAGGTCAGCGTTGATAAAGACCGTATCGTCACCGACTTCACGGGAACGTCTGGCCTCGACAAAAAGGGCATCAACTGCCCGCTTGTCTACACCAAGGCCTATGCCTGCTATGCGCTCAAAGTGGCGATTGCGCCGGAGATACCGAACAACGCAGCCTCGCTTGCGCCATTTGAAATCACCGCACCAGAAAACACGATCGTGAATGCGCTGCACCCTGCTCCGGTCGCTCTGCGTCACATCGTGGGGCATTTCGTGCCGGATGCGGTTTACGACGCCTTTGACAAGATTGTTCCCGGCTTGGTGCCTGCCGAAGGCGCGGGATGTCTGTGCAATTTCCAGGTCAGCTTGCGCCCGCGCAGCGACGCACCTGCCCCTGCGGATGCGCGTCGGTCGGAGGTTCTGACCTTTAATTCCGGCGGTTCCGGCGCGCGGCCCGAGCACGATGGCATGAACGCCACAGCCTTCCCATCGGGCGTCATGACAATGCCCATCGAGGCCACGGAACACGCTGGCCCCGTCATCATCTGGCGAAAGGAACTGCGTCCCGACAGCGGCGGCGCGGGCAAGACGCGGGGCGGTTTGGGGCAATACATGGAAGTCGGCGCGCAGGAAGGCCACGAGTTTGACATCCAAGCCATGTTTGACCGCAGCCAGCACCCGGCGCGGGGTCGCCGTGGCGGCCAGAATGGCGCACCAACGACGATTGCGCGGGACGATGGATCGGCGATGCGGGTCAAGGGCAAGCAATTCGTCCCACACGGTCGAAAGGTTGTGATGGCCTTTCCCGGGGGCGCTGGTTACGGCGATCCGTCCGAACGCCCGAAAGAGCTTGTGAAACGCGACCTGGCGCGGGGATATATTTCTGAAGAAACAGCTCGAGTGGACTATGGATTATCCCCCGAGGACATCGCGGCGGTTCAATCTGCCGTCGCAAGGGGGGAACAGATATGAGCAACCAAAGCCCAACACGGCAAAGCTATGACGTGATCATCATCGGAGGCGCCATTATGGGCGCCTCGACCGCTTGGTTTCTGTCCGACAACAAGGATTTCAACGGCTCGGTCCTCGTTGTCGAACGGGACATGACCTATGAGAACTGCTCGACCACGCACACAAACTCTTGCATGCGGCAGCAATTCTCGACCGAGTTGAACGTGCGGATCAGCCAGTTTGCCGCCGACTTCGTCAAGAACATCCGCAGCTATATGGGTGGCGATGACCGGGTGCCGGAGCTTGGTATCCGCTCCTTCGGGTACATGTACTTTGCCGACAACGAAGGCTTTGCCGATGTGCTGCGCGAAAGCCAGAAAGTGCAACTGGCGGCCGGTGCGGCAACCGAGCTTATGACACCTGAAGAGATCAAAACCGCTTACCCCTTTTACAATGTGGACGACATCGTGCTGGGGTCCATCAACCTGGTGGATGAAGGCTATTGGGACGGGGCCGCTGTCAATGACTGGTGGCGACGTCAAAGTCGCGAGCGTGGTGTCGAATGGGTCCAGAACGAAGTTGCGGCGATGACCCGCAACGCTGCTGGCACCCGCGTCGAAAGCGTCACTCTCGCCTCAGGCGAAGTGATCGCCTGTGGTCAGGTCGTCAATGCGTCCGGCCCGCGCGCGGCACGCACCGCCCAGATGGCGGGCATCGACGTTCCGGTGGAGCCGCGCAAACGCTATTCGTGGATATTCAAGGCCGAACAACCGCTGGATCAGGACTTGCCGCTGACCATCGACCCCTCTGGTGTGCACGTGCGCGAAAACGGCAGCGGGACATATCAGTGCGGCGGGCATTCCGACTACGATCCTGCCGTAGACTTTGATGACTATGCGATGGATCATTCCATGTGGGAAAACCACGTTTGGCCCATCCTCGCGACCCGCATCCCGCAGTTCGAGGCGATCAAAGTGCAGTCCGAATGGGGCGGGCACTATGCCATGAACACCTTTGATCACAACGCAATCATGGGTCCACACACAGAGCTTTCAAACTTCATCTTCCTCAATGGCTTCTCCGGCCACGGGCTGCAGCAATCGCCTGCCATGGGGCGCGGGACGGCCGAGTGGCTGACCTACGGCGAATACCGCGCGCTTGATCTGACACCGTTCAACTATGAGCGGATTCCAGCAAACAGGCCGATCATCGAGAAGGCTGTGATTTGATGAAGCTTCCCGCCAATCCCTTCACCCGCGCCATTGCAGCCGGTGAGAAACAAGTCGGCCTTTGGATCAGCCTGTGCAGCAACTTCGCCGCAGAGGTGGTATCGACCGCAGGATACGACTGGGCGTTGATCGACATGGAGCACAGCGCCAACGACTATTTCAGCGTACTCGGTCAGCTTCAGGCGTTTGCGGCGTCCCCGACCACGGCCCTCGTGCGTGTAGAATGGAACGACGCGGTCGCGGTCAAGCGGCTGTTGGATCTGGGCGCGCCGGGCCTGTTGTTTCCGATGATCCAATCGGTGGAAGAGGCCAGACAAGCGGTTGCGGCGACGCGCTACCCGCCACACGGCGTTCGTGGCGTCTCGGGCGCGACCCGAGCAACGGCCTTTGGGCGCATCACCGATTACGTGGCGCGGGTAGAGGACGAAATCGCTGTTCTCTTGCAACTGGAAACCCGTGCTGCCGTCGAACAGGCCGAAGCGATTGGCGCGGTTGATGGCGTCAGCGGTATCTTCTTTGGACCTGCAGACATTGCCGCCGATATTGGCAAACTCGGCAAGCCGATGGACCCGGATGTATGGGCCTTGATTAAACCGGCGGCGCAAAAACTGATTGCGAAAGGCATGCCAGTTGGCACCTTGGTCACCGACCCTACTTTTGCGGCTGATCTGTTGAACGAGGGCTTCACCTTTGTTGCCATTGCGACAGATACGGGGCTTTTGGCACGGGCCGCAGATGCGGCCCTGGCGCAAACAAAAGGCGCGCTGCAATGAGTTTCGCCTCATCACGTCTTGCTCAGGTCAAACCGTCCGCTTCTGCCTGGGTCAGCCAGGCTGCAAGACAGGCCAAGGCGCGCGGCGAAGATGTCATCGACCTCGGTCTTGGCGAGCCGGATTTCGACACACCGGACCACATTAAAGAGGCCGCGCATCAGGCGGCCTTGCGTGGCGAGACAAAGTATCCCCCGACCAATGGCACGCTCGCGATGCGGCAGGCCGTCGTGGACAAGTTCAAACGTGAAAACGCTCTGGACTACGCGCTGGACGAAGTGATCGTGTCAAACGGGGCCAAGCAGGTGTTGTTCAACGCCTTCATGGCCACGTTGGAGCCGGGAGACGAGGTGCTGCTCTGCGCGCCCTATTTCGGTCAGTACAAGGACATTGTGCTTATTCTGGGCGGCGTGCCGGTGCCTTTGGAATGCCCGGCTGAGGTTGGCTTTCTTCTGACGCCTGATCAATTGCAGGGCGCCATCACGCCCAAGACCCGATGGCTACTCTTGAACCAACCGTCGAACCCATCGGGTGCGGTCTATTCGGATGCCGAGATTACGGCACTGGGCGACGTGCTGGCCGATCATGAGCGCGTGTTGGTCCTGTCGGACGAAATCTATGAGCACATCCTGTTTGACGGCCGCGTGTTCCGATCGTTCGCGGCGCTTTGCCCGGGTTTGAAAGGCCGCACTCTGACGGTCGACGGCGTGTCCAAAGCCTATGCCATGACGGGTTGGCGCATTGGCTATGGTGCTGGGCACAAGGAACTGATCGCGGCGATGACCAAAGTACAAAGCCAGATCTCGTCAGGTGCATGTTCCATCGCCCAAGCGGCTGCCGCGGCCGCATTGAACGGGCCACAAGATGAGGTCCGTAACTTTTGCCGGGCGTTCGAGGCGCGCCGTGATCTTGTTGTCGCGCGTGTGGCCCAGATCCCGGGCTTGACGCTCGACGCGCCGGGCGGCGCGTTTTATGGCCTGATCGGCTGCGCTGGTCTGATCGGTGCCGCAACCCCTCAGGGCGAAACGCTCGCAAACGATACAGATGTCACAGCCTATCTTCTGAATGCTGCAGGCGTCGCCGCCGTGCCCGGCAGCGCCTATGACCTTTCACCGTTTTTCCGAATTTCAACAGCGGCCTCAGGAGAGGTTCTAAGCGATGCGATGGATCGCATCGCACGCGCTGTTTCTGACCTCAAAGGACTGACTTTATGAAAAAGATCGTACTCACCGGCGCGGCTGGTCGCCTTGGTTCCTATCTACGCGAATCCCTTTCCAAGATGTGCGAAAATTTCGTGTCCTCGGACATTGCGGACAGCGTCACGAACCTTGCCACGAATGAAACCTATGTGAAAGCTGATATCACCGATCTCGACGCGATGGTCGCGCTTCTGGAAGGCGCGGACATGGTGGTGCATTTCGGTGCGGTCGGCGACGAAGCCCCGATGGACGTGCTGTGGGGGCCGAACTTCTACGGCGCCTATACCGTATGGGAGGCCGCCTATCGCAACAAGCTGCGCCGCGTTGTCTATGCCTCGTCCATCCACGCGGTTGGCATGCATAAGAAAACGGACTTCATCGGCATCGACGCGCCTCACAAGCCTGACACGTTCTATGGGCTCGCCAAGTGTTTCGCCGAAGACCTTGCTTCTCTCTACTGGGACAAGCGCGGGCTTGAATCCGTTTGCATGCGCATCTTGTCATGCGCACAGCCGACCAATTCACGCGCTGTGGGCACCTGGCTCAGCTATGATGATCTGATCCACATGGTGGAACGCGCGATCACCACGCCCATCACAGGCTTCAGCGTGGTCTACGGCGTATCGAACAACGATCGTGCACCAGTCGATAACGCCAAGGCGCAACACTTGGGATACCGCCCGAAGGACAACGCCGAGCAATTCGCTGCAGAAATCTATGCCTCAGATGCCCCACTTGACCCCCATGATCCTGCCAACACTCATCACGGTGGCCCATTCGCTGCCGTTGAGCTGGGCAATAGCGGCGTGGCCCATCTGAACCTCAGCACAGACGATACCGGAAAGGAATAAGCACATGGAAAAAGTTGCACTGATTACAGCGGGCGGATCAGGTATGGGCGCAGATAGCGCGCGCGCCTTGGCCGCAGACGGTTTCAAGGTTGGGATTTTGTCTTCCTCGGGCAAAGGCGAAGCACTTGCCAAAGAACTTGGCGGTGTTGGCATCACTGGCACCAACAAATCTGACGAAGATCTGCAAAAGCTGGTCGATGCGGCCATGAGCCACTGGGGCCGTGTCGACGTTTTAGTGAACTCGGCCGGTCATGGACCACGCGCACCGGTCTTAGAGCTCACCGATGAGGACTGGCATGAGGGCATGGAAGTCTACTTCCTGAACGCCGTGCGCCCCACGCGCCTCGTCACTCCGATCATGCAAAAACAGGGTGGCGGGGCGATCATCAATATTTCGACCTTTGCCGCGTTTGAGCCGAACTCTGTGTTTCCAACGTCAGGCGTGATGCGCGCCGGGCTCGCGGCCTTCACAAAACTCTTTGCTGACAAATACGCAGCCGAGAACATCCGCATAAACAACGTGTTGCCAGGGTTTATCGACAGCCTGCCAGAGAAAGAGGAATTCCGCTCGATGATCCCGATGGGCCGCTACGGCAACTCCCTTGGTGAGATTGCAAGTGTCGTGGCCTTTTTGGCCTCGGAAGGTGGAGCTTACATCACCGGTCAGAATATCCGGGTTGATGGGGGAATCACCCGGTCGGTTTAATCCCAATGAGAGTGAGGCTGAGAGCACCACTGGTCACCGGCGCGATTAGGGCTTGTCATCGGCGAAGTCCCCTATCTGCGCTTAGTTGCCATTTATGCATCTTGCAGCATCGGTTAATTCGGGCTCGCTACCGCCGTTGGGGTGAATGCAGCATCTCACCGGGTGCGACCTTGCCAACCTTCATGGGCGGCCCAAAGCCGACCTTAGCTGACCCCTTCAACTCCGAATACCAAACCGCCAGAAGCAGACATTGGCGATCAGTGACAATTGAACGTATGTTTGAAGTCTTTTGGGAATTCGTCTTTTGAGCAATGGTCCAAGTCACTCGGCGATGTTCATGGGGCCTGTATTTGCAGGAAGCACAATCAGCGAACCGTCATCCTGACAGATTGTTGCATCCAAATGCCCGAACAAGTCGGCTGTGGTGGTTGCGAATTTCTGCCGTGCATTCAGCAATTCTTTGGTCATCAAAGTGGTGCTCCTTGTCCAGTATATTCACGGTTCCGATGACCTCATCCTCAATGATCGGAACATTCATCGCCGACTTGCATCCAAGGCTTTGGATCAGCGCATGATCGGGGAAGTATTTCGCGAACTCTTCGACGGTGTTAGCGACAAAAACCTCGCCGTTGTCAATCACCTGCCGGGTCCAGTCGTTGCGATGCATGGGTTTGGTGCCCGACACCGGATAGGTGTCGGGATGGGAGGTGTAGACTCGCCGTGCAAGACCTGCCGCGCGATCCAGAACTGTCACGGTAAAAAGCCGTCCGCCTGTTGCCGCGTGCAAGGCGTGGTAGGTTTCATCGGGGGACGGCTCCGTGCTCATTCCTTTGTCACCAACCTGTAGAACACGTAGTCTGAGGTCGCGCCGTTGACGAAACCTTTGACGTTGTCGCGCATGGCAACTTGTTTGATGGCCTGGAACATGATGACGAAGGGCGCTTCGGCCTGGGTGGCCTTTTGCAGCTCCATGTACATCTCAAGGCGTTTCTCCGCGTCCTGTTCAGCCAGGGCGGCCATGGTCTTGTCGTTCAGTTCGGCCGGGGGCATCCATGCATTCCGCCATGTGGTGGTTGAGGCGTATTTGTCGTCCGAATTGTCGGCGTTGAACGCAAAGGCCTTGGCATTGGAATGCGGATCCATGAAGTCCGGACCCCAGTAGAGCAGCATGGCCTCGTGGGTGCGTGCGCGGTACTTGGTAATCACCTGTGCGCCGGTCCCTGCCACAATCTCGAGGTTGATACCGCCTTCTGCAAAGGACGCCTGAATGGCCTGCGCCATCTCCACGAAAGTCGGAGCCGAGATCACATCCATCGTGACGTTAATCGGCGTTTCGACGCCCGCGTCCGCAAGAATCTGCCGGGCCTTTTCAGGATCGTAGCTGAAAGGCGTATCAGTCAGGGCGCCGGGGAAACCTTCGGGCCAGAACGCTTGATGTACCTCCATCTGGCCTTTGAGCATGCCGTCCGCCATGCCCTCGTAGTCGACCAGATAGCGCGCGGCTTCCCAGACCGCCGGGTCCGTCAGCGCGTCGACTTTCTGGTTGAAAGATACCCAATGCACGGCGGCCTGCGGATAGGTTTCGATGCGCACGCCGTCAGCCCCCTCCAGGCCTGCAATCTGGCCCGGATCAAGGTTCTTGGCCATGTCGATGTCACCTGCCTCAAGCTGCAGGCGTTGTGTTGCGCCTTCGGGATTGTGCTGAATGACGACGCGCTCCATCGCGGGGGCACCCTGATAATAGTTCGGGTTCGCCTGCAGCGACAGGATGTCGGCGGGGCGATAGGTTTGCAGTGAAAACGGCCCTGTTCCGGCGGAGTTCCTGTTCATCCAGGCGTGGCCCATATCGCCATCCACCTCATTGGCCATGACGGTTTGCATATCGACGATGGAGGCAGGCCTCGCGGCGAGAACGTTCAGCACAAAAGACGGCGCGAAATCGCCCTCATATCGAACGGTGACGGTGTTGCCATCGGTCGTGACCATTTCGGCGATGTTGTCCGGCGTCCAACCCAGTTGGGTCAGGATAAAGGCTGGGGCTTTGTCCAGCGTGACCACGCGGGTCCATGAGCCCACAACATCTTCACCGCGCAGTGGATTGCCGGAGTGGAACGTGACGCTGTCGCGCAGCGTGAAGGTCACTGTCTTGTTCGACGCGTCTATCTCCCACGCGGTTGCCAGCGCGGGGGCCAGCACGGTCGTGTCCGTCGCATCATACCGGACCAGCGTGTCATAGGTATTGGCGACATATTCGCCCGAACTGAACTCATAGGCCGAGGCCGGATCGATCGTGACGATGTCGTCGATATTCTGCGCCACGACAAGAATGTTGTCCGGCGTTGCCGCAACCACGGGCGAAATTGCGAGGGCGCTCGCCAACAGACCTGCCGTCAGAGTGAGTTTGATGTGTTTCATCGCTAGTCCCTTTCAAAGTCGCCAGAGTAAGGCCCCCTCCCTCAGACGGAGGCTTGCAGCAAATGCTGCGCGTAAGGATGCGTCGCTTCCATGCGGCGGAGTGCCTCGACATCCAGAATTTCCACGATCTTGCCGTCCTTCATGACGGCAAGCTGGTCACACATGTGCCCGACGACAGAGAGATCGTGAGACACCATGAGATAGGTGAGATTATGTTCCTGTCGCAGGTCAACCAGCAGGTTGAGGATTTCCGCCTGCACCGAAACATCGAGGGCGGAGGTTGGTTCGTCCAGCAACAAGAGCTTCGGCTCCGGTGCCAGGGCGCGCGCAATAGCGACCCGTTGCCTTTGCCCCCCGGACAGTTGGTGCGGATAGCGAAAGCGGAATTTCTGACCAAGACCCACATCATCGAGCAGTTTCACGACCCGGCTATCGATGTCCTTGAAGCCGTGCAGAAAAAGCGTTTCACCCAACACCTGATCCACTGAATGGCGCGGATGTAGAGAGGCATAAGGATCCTGAAACACCATTTGAACCGTCTTGAAGAACTCCTTCGGACGGCGTGCGGCAACGGGTTGTCCGTCGATGGCGATCCTGCCCGACCAGGTCGGCGCAAGCCCGGTGATCGCGCGCAGGATCGTCGATTTGCCAGAACCGCTTTCGCCGACAAGGCCAAAACTCTCGCCCTCACCAACTCTGAAACCGGCACCCTTCACCGCATCCACCCGGTCCCGTGCCGTGCCAAACCAGACGTTCAGACCCTCGATCTCAAGCATGCTCATGACCGGCCACTCACGCTGGGTGCCTCCGACCAGGCTGGGTCGCGCTGCAAGACCTCCAGACGGTCTTTCGGCATGTCCAATCGCGGCAGCGAGTTGAGCAGCCCGCGGGTATAGGGATGTGTGGCCTCATGTAGCTTGTCGGCCGCACAGACCTCCACGATACGGCCTGCATACATAATCAGCACACGGTCGCAGAAATCAGCGACAAGGTTTAGGTCGTGGCTGATGAAGATCAGCCCCATGCCGCGCTCTTTCACCAGCCGGTCCATGATATCCAGCACCTGCCGCTGCACCGATACGTCGAGGGCGGATGTCGGTTCATCCGCGATCAGAATCTCGGGGTTCGGGATCAGCATCATCGCGATCATGATCCGCTGGCCCATGCCGCCGGACATTTCATGCGGATAGGCGCGCATCACGCGTTCAGGATCGCGGATGGAAACGGCCTCGAGCATCTCAATCGACTTGGCATGCGCCTGCGCCTTCGATGCGTTGGCATGCAGCCGGTAAGCCTCGATGATCTGGTCGCCAATGGTCATCACCGGGTTGAGCGAGAATTTCGGGTCCTGCATGACCATCGAGATGCGCTGACCCCGGACCGCCTGCATCTCCTTTTCTGATTTGGCCAGCAGGTCGTGACCTTCCAGCTTGATGTAGTCTGCTTCCACGATCCCCGGCGGTCGGATCAAACTGAGGATCGCCCGACCCGTCATCGACTTGCCTGACCCGCTTTCACCCACGATGCCGAGACGCTCGCGCCCTAGCGAGAATGAAACACCGCGCACCGCATCGAAGATGCCTTGCCGCGTGGGGAACCTGACCCAGAGGTTCTCGATATCAAGAAGCATGCTCATCACTCGCCCGCCTTTGGATCAAGCACATCGCGCAGACCGTCGCCGAGCAGGTTGAAGGCCAGCGACACGGTGAAAATAGCCAGCCCCGGCATGGTGGCAACCCACCAGTGATCAAGGATGAAGCGCCGCCCCTCCGAGATCATGGCCCCCCATTCGGGGCTGGGCGGTTGTGCTCCGAGACCTAGAAACCCAAGTCCCGCCGCTGCCAGGATGATCCCCGCCATGTCCAGAGTGACGCGCACTATGAGTGAGGAGATGCAGAGCGGCCAGATATGCTGCGTGATGATCCGCAGCGCGCCTGCGCCTTGCAGCCGGATGGCGGCGATATAGTCGGAGGAGCGGATCGTCAGCGTTTCCGCCCGCGCGATCCGCGCATAGGGCGGCCAAGCCGTAAGCGAGATGGCAAGCACCGCGTTTTCGATCCCCGCCCCCAGTGCTGCAACGAAAGCCAGAGCCAGAACAAGTCGCGGGAAGGCCAGAAAGATATCGGTAATCCGCATCAGAACGACATCGACCCATCCGCCTGCATAGCCTGAAACAGTGCCCACCAGCAGCCCGGCGATTGGTGCAATCAGCGCCACAAGGGCCACAATGTAAAGCGTGATGCGCGCGCCGTAGATTAGTCGGGACAGGATATCGCGGCCCAGACTGTCGGTGCCCAGAATATGCCCCTCGGTGCCCAGAGGAGCCAGACGGTTGCCCAGATCCTGCACGAAGGGATCATGCGGCGACAATATGGGGGCCGCAGCGGCGATCAGCATGAGCAGGAGCAGGATACCCAGGCCCACCATTGCCATAGTATTTGACCGGAACGTCAGCCAGCCCTGATAGAGTGCAGACAGCTTTGCGTGCCGCCGCGAGCTGGGCGTATCGGTCAGAAGCCATTGGCGCAAAGTCTGTTCCGCCATCATCGCGCCCTCGGATCAAAGACCTTGTAGAGCAGGTCAGAAAGGATATTGAGCAGGATGAAGATCAGCCCCACGACAACGGTGCCGCCAAGGACTGCGTTCATGTCCGCACTCAGAAGAGCTGTGGTGATGTAACTGCCGATACCGGGCCAGGAAAAGATGATCTCCGTCAGCACGGAGCCTTCCAGCAGGTTGGCATAGCTCAACGCGATCACTGTAATGAGCTGCACGCGAATATTCTTGAAGGCGTGTTTCCAGATCACGTCCCATTCCGACATGCCCTTTACGCGCGCGGTTGTCACGTACTCGGCGCTCAGTTGTTCCAGCATGAATGACCGCGTCATGCGGCTGATATAGGCTAAGGAGTAATACCCCAGCAAAGCGGAGGGCAGAATGATATGGCTGAAGGCGTCCTTGAAGACGTCCCAGTTGCGGTCAAGAATTGAATCGACAAGGATCATCCCGGTCACGGAAGGCACGACATCGACATAGAATATCCCGACACGGCCCGGGCCGCCAACCCAGCCGAGAATGCCGTAGAAGATCAGAAGCCCCATCAGCCCCAGCCAGAAGATCGGCATTGAGTAGCCCACAAGAGCAACGACCCGCGCGATCTGGTCGATCCATGACCCCTTGCGAACGGCCGCCAGCACCCCCAGCGGCACGCCCAGCACAACCCCGAAGAATATGCCGAGCGTGGCGAGTTCAAGCGTTGCCGGAAAAACACGGGCAATGTCTTCGGAGACGGGCCTTGCGTTCAGAAGCGAGGTCCCGAAATCCAGATGCAGCACATCCCAGATGTAGTAGCCGAACTGCACGATCAGCGGCTTGTCGAGGCCCAGTTCCTGAAACACGGCGTCGTAGGTCGACTGGGACGCACGTTCCCCCACTATCGCCAGAACCGGATCAATCGGCATGACCCGGCCAATGATGAACGTAATGAAGAGCAGACCCAGCATCGTCACGGCAATGGAACCGAGCGTCAAAAGCGTGGTCTTGATCCAAGGCGGGAGGGGCCTGCGCCCCTCCTTCGTGTTGTTGCTCAGCGCCACTTACTTGGTCACTTGCCAATAAGCCGCCGCAGTCACCGCCTGCCCAGTAGACCAGTCGGTGACATTCTCGCGCAGCGCCGACTGCTCGATCTGCTGGAACATGATGACGAAAGGCGATGTCTCGCGGAACTCTGACTGGATATCGAGATACATCTGCACCCGCTTGTCCCGGTCGCCCTCGGTCACCGCCGCCGCGACCTTTTCGGTCAAACCGCCGGTGTCCCAGCTGTTGCGCCAAGCCAAGAGACCCGTTGCATTGGCCTCATCCGAGTTGTCGGGGTTATAGGCAAAGGTGCCGGCATTTGTCTGCGGGTCGGGATAGTCCGGCCCCCAGGCGCCAAGATAGACATCCAGTTCCCGCGCACGGTAGCGGGCAAGGATCTGTTTGGCGGTGCCCACGGTGATATTGACCTTGATCCCGGCCTGCGCCGCGGCGTTCTGGAACGACTGTCCGATCTCGATCCGCTCTTGCGCTTCACGCACGCCGATCTCGACCTCCAGATTCTCGACACCTGCAGCGGCGAGCAATTCCTTGGCCTTCTCAATGTTATACGAGAACGGGTTTTCGTCCGAGGCACCCAAGTATGTCGCAGGCAGGAAGTTCTGGTGGATTGTGTACTGTCCCGCAAGGAAGCTGTCGCGCATGCCTTCGTAGTCGATCAGATACTTGAACGCCTGACGCACTTCCGGCTTGCTGAGTTCGGGATGCTTCTGGTTCAGCGCGAGATACATCAGGCGGCCCTTCAGCTCATCCTGGATTTTCACGCCTTCAGCAGCCGAGGCCCCGGCGATGTCTTCTGGGTTGAGGTTCCGCGCGATGTCGATGTCGCCACGTTCCAGCAGCAAGCGCTGCGAGGCGCTTTCGATCACGTGGCGCACAATGACGCGTTCCATCGCAGGTGCGCCGCCGTAATAGTCGGGGTTGGAAGACAGGGTCACGGCCTCATTGGGTTTCCAGCTGTCCAGCATGTAAGGACCGGAACCTGCAGAGTTGGTTTTCAGCCATTTGTTGCCCATGTCGCCATCGACCTCATTGGCCATGACAGTATCCTTGTCGACCACGGCACCAATTGTGGCGGTTAGGCAGTTGAGTACGAAGGACGTGGCATACTTCTTGTCCGTCGTAATCATCAGCTTGTTGCCTTCGGCCCGGATCGTCTCGGTCGCATTTTCCGGCGTGAAGCCAAACTGCGTCAGGATGAAAGCCGGTGTCTTGTTGAGGATCACCGCCCGCTGCAATGAGAAGGCCGCGTCTTCCGCGCGCACCGGGTTGCCGGAATGGAAGGTCACGCCTTCCCGCATGGTAAAGGTGATCGTTCTGCCGTCTTCGGACACCTCCCAGCTTTCAGCCAGGTCAGGCTTGTAGCCGGCATCCAGATCCATAGGATCGAGATTGACCAGACGGCTGTAGACGTTGCGACTGATGTCGGAACCCGCAAACTCGAAGCTCTCAGCGGGATCAATCGTGGTCACGTCATCGATGCGGTGGGCAATGACCAGCATGTTGGCCGGCGTCTCGGCATGCGCCGCGAGTGACGACACGCTGACCGCAAGACCAATCGCAGCGCTTGTGAGTAGTCGGTTAAAAGCATTCATTTCTAGAACCTCTCCTGTTCAACTTCGTTAGGTCTGGCTAGTCGGGTTATGTCCCCCACGTTCTTTCCAGCACGCGTAGCCAGTTCTCGTTGCAAAGCTTCGACATCAACGCTTCGTTGTAGCCGTGTTTCGCCATCGCGTGCCTCAATTGAGGCAGATCTGCACAAGAGGTCAGCGCCTCCGGCACAACCGCCCCGTCGTAGTCAGAGCCAAAGCCCACCCTGTCTTCACCCAGATGTTCGATCAGGTGGTCCAGATGTCTCAGCATCTGCTCCAGCGGTACGTCCGCCAACATTTTGCCGTCCTCTCGCAAGAAAGCCACGGCGAAATTCAGTCCCACCATCCCGTCGCTTTCGCGGATGGCAGCCAGTTGTTTGTCGGTCAGATTACGCGCATGCGGACAAATGGCATGCGCATTCGAATGGGTCGCGACCAGCGGTCGAGTGGAGTGCCGTGCGACATCCCAGAAACCCGCTTCGTTCAGATGCGACAGATCAAGCATGATGCGCATCTCGTTGCAGCGCTTGACCAGTTGTAGGCCATGGTCGGTCAGGCCGGGGCCGATGTCGCCGTCGCTTGGATAACGGAACGGCACGCCATGGCCAAAGATCGTCGTACGGCTCCACACCGGACCGATGGACCGGAGCCCAGCCTGATAGAGCACCTCGAGCGTATGGAAATCGGGGTCGATCGCTTCGGCCCCCTCGATATGAAAAATCGCGGCGATGACCCCAGCATCAAGCGCCACCTGAATATCCTTTGCACTACGACAGATCCGCAGGCCACCGCGTTTTTCCAGATCAAACAGGATCGCTGCCTGCGCCATCACCACCGGAAAGGCATCTTCCCAGTCGATGGGGTCAGGCAGGGGCAGATCGTAGCGATCCTTGGTCATCTCGGCGACCTTGTCGTCGAGATCCATCGGGGATGGCACATATACGGCAAAGAAACCGCCACCAAAACCGCCCGTGCGGGCTGAAGGGACATCAATCGCGCCTTCGCGATCCGTTAGAAAGCTCTCCGCAGCGGTCAACCCGCCGACGCGATACAACTTGAGCAGAACATCGTTATGTCCGTCAAGAATTGCGAGATCCAAGTTCGAACTCAAAGCCAAGACGCCCTCCGTGGAAGGATTTCAGCTTACGCGAGAAATTCTCATAGGAAACAACCAAGGCCATGATAAAACATCATTGAGCTATGAGACTTTTGCAGACGGAACGATGGCAGAAAGAAACTGGCACAGCCTCCCGGAGTACGAGGCATTGCGCGCCCTGATGGAAAGCGGCACGACCTCAAAGGCTGCTGTTCGGCTGGGGCTGTCGCAGTCCGCTGTCAGTCGCTCGATCTCCAGTCTGGAGGCGCGCTTGGGGCGCCTGTTGTTCGAACGGGATAGCGGACGTTTGCGTCCGACCTCCGAGGCAACGCGGCTCAACAAGCGCCTCGACCCGCTATTTGAAGCCCTCGACAGGATCGATGGCCCACCTGAACCGGCGCAGGAAACGCTGCGGCTTATCGCGCCGCCGACCTATGCGCAGTGTTTTTTGGTTCACCACATCGCAACCTTTCTGAAAGCCAATCCGCATTTCTTTGTTAGCCTCGAAGTCTCCCCTTCCGAAGATGTAATCCGTGGCATTCAGGAAGGACGATTTGACATCGGCCTCACCGGGGTCGAAATCTCGCGCGAGGGCGTCGCACTGACGCCTTATCGGGTCTCTTCGGCGGTCTGCGCGATGCTCCGGACCCATCCTCTGGCAGATGTCGAAACGGTTCGACCTGAAGATTTGCATGGGGAGCGCCTGATCGCCCTGACACACCGCCATGCCCGCCGGGCACAGCTGGACAAGGTGCTGACAATCTGCCGCAGTAAGCCCCACCTGGTCGCCGAGGCCTCCACCTCCTTCGCGGCCGTTGATTTGGTGCGAGAGGGACTGGGCATCACAGTCGTCAATCCGTTTCCCATTGCCCAATACCGATCCGGCGAAATCCTGTTCCGCGCGTTCGCATCGCCCATCACCTATCGCAGCTATTTCGTTACGCCCGAGCATCGCCCGATCCCCGCCATCGCGCGCTCCTTCATGCGACATTTGAGACTTCACACCGCCAAAATCCCATTTACAGAGAAAGCGTCCTGACAGCCTGCGGCCCAAAGCCGACCTTAGACAGTCGGCAGGGATGCTGCGCCTGCAGCCCGCTTTGCAGTCATTCGCTGCAACTGCTCAATCTCGGTAAAGAAAGATAGAAATCTGCGTTGCGGGAGAAGCTGCCGTTGAGTTGGTTGTCACCCATCGCCGCAATGCAGCCCATTGCGAAGATTCACCTGCACCGCAGCTTCGCAAAGGCGGACGTCGATTGATCGCGGAGCGTGTTGGACATGATAACAGTCTTGATATTAGGTCTTTGACCTATTATTTATATCAGAAGAACAGATCAGAAGGTGTCAACCTATGTCAGTTGGTCCCGCAAACAGCGCTAAGGGCGAAGAGCGTCGCGACGCAATCCTAGTCGAAGCGCGACGCGCCTTACTCACAGAGGGATATTCTGGCGTATCTCTTCGTCAGATTGCTACACGTCTTGGAATATCTGTTGGCAACTTACAGTACTACTTTCCGACCAAAGATGATTTGGTCGAGGCCGTCATCACCAAAGAAACGCAAGTCTCGCTTTCTATTCTTGATGATATCGATTGGGATTTCCAAAATCCTGGTCCTTGTTTGCGCGCAGCTGCTCGCGCCCTCCTGCGGCACCATGCGAGTGACGCAGGACGTTTCTATGCAATTGCGGAAGCTCTCGCTTTGTATGATCCACGTTACTCACGCTTGAAGCTCCGCGGCTATATCTACGTTTTCCGCAATGTTGAGGAATTGGTCACGCAGATCGTTCCTGACTTGGAAGCGAACCAACGCACGCGCTTGACGCGGGTTCTGGTTGCATTGGTTGATGGGGCGTCCTTGCAGATCCAGTTTGGTCGGGTGTCAGATACTGTCGGAGGTATTGACGCGCTTGCTCATGATGTGGCCGTGGCGACTGAGCGCCTTCTCGAGACTTGGGCATAAAAATGCACTGGATCTATCTGAGCATCGCTATCGTCGCAGAAGTAATCGGGAGTGCAGCTCTTAAATCTTCAGCCGGGTTTACGCGACCGGGCGCAACACTGCTTGCCCTAGGAGCCTTCCTCACTGCCCTTTTTTTCTTGTCATTGTCGTTGCGGGTTTTGCCATTGGGCATTGCCTACGCGATCTGGGCAGGCGCGGGCACTGTCCTCGTCGCCGGGATGAGCGTGCTTGTATTGCGGCAATCCCTCGACACGCCAGCCATCTGTGGCATCGCTCTCATAGTAGCAGGCGTCGTAATGATTAACACATTGTCCAAAGTCACCCCCCAATAAGCTCATTGAAAGGAAAGTCCCAATGCTGATTTGCTCATTCTGTGGATCGAATACCAATGATGTTAGCGCAATGCTGGCGGGCCCAGAGGTCAATATTTGCGACAAGTGTATCGCCGTTGGAGTCCGCACTATTGAAACACGCGATGCTTTGGAAGAGTCGCTGCCTCTGCCCGAAGAGTTATCGAGTTCTGACGACGAATTGCTTTTAAGCCAGATGGCAGCGACATCAGCTGCCGTGGATAAGTCGCGTAGTCACTTGCAGCTACAGATTGTCGAGTTGCGAAACCGGGGCTTGAGCTGGGGTGTGATTGGAGCGGCACTCGGCGTCTCGCATCAGATCGCTCAGGAACGCTTTGGATAAGACGCTGACTTAACCAATCAAGAACGAGGTCCGAAATGAACACGCATGAACTGTGTCTAAGCAATACATATACCGATCACGTCGTCTCCTATCTGAAGCGGCTCACATGCGACATCCACGATAGGAGTACCGGTAGCGAAGGGAACCGTGAAGCAGCGGCACTTGTTGCTGGATTATTTCGATCTCGTGCCTGGACAACACAGACACAGGATTTTCAGGCGCTCGATTGGCAGGATAACAAGACTACTCTGACAGCAACGGACGGAGCAGTTTTCGACGTATCAGCCAGTCCTTACTCGGCAGGTTGCGAAGCGCTTGGAAACCTTACCGCGGTATCTACTCTTGAAGAGCTCGAAGCGGCAGATCTTTCCAAGAAACTTGTTCTGCTCCATGGAGAGATTGTGCAAGAACCGCTGATGCCAAAAAACTTTCCATTCTACAGCGTTGACGAACATCAAAGGATAATCGCGCGACTAGAGCAGTCCGGCGCAATCGGCGTGATCTGCGCGATGCCACACAATGAAGGTGCTTCAACATCAGCGGCGCTACCTCCCCTGATCGAGGACGGTGATTTTGACATTCCGTCCGTCTTTATGACAGAGGCGGAAGGACACCGTCTTTTGCCATATGATGGGAAGCGGCTTGTCCTCATCTCACGCAGTCAAAGAGTGTCTTCGACTGCGTCCAATGTCATCGCGCAGATTAATGGGAACGCGTCAAAACGCATCGTCGTAACTGCGCATATAGACGCCAAAAAAGGCACTCCTGGCGCGCTTGACAACGGCACCGGCATCACGACCCTCTTACTGCTCAGCGAATTGCTCGCCGACTACACTGGGGATTTCTGCATTGAGCTGGTGGCGCTTAATGGAGAGGACCATTACGCTGTCCCAGGCCAAGTCGCTTACTTGGCAGCCAACTCTGATATGTTCGGTTCCTTCAAAAACGTTGCTTTGAACATAAACATTGACGGCGTTGGATATGTCGAGGGCGAGACAGCGTTTTCTTTCTTTGGTCTTCCAGCAGACATGAACGAGCTTGCTATTGCAGAGCTTCTGAATCAACCAGGGTCTTGTCGGGGCATCGAGTGGCCGCAAGGAGATCACAGTATGTTCGTTCAGGCTGGCTGCCCCGCAATTGCTGTGACATCCAATTGGCTTTTGGAAAACATGGCCACGCAATTGCTCACTCATTCGGCTGATGACAAAATAGAACGCGTCGATCCACTTAAAGTGGTGGCGTGCGCTCAATCTCTCAAAAGCTTCATCGAAGCGCTCTCCTGAAAGTCTGATTTGGGTCCAATCGCATCGTGCCTCTCAAACTTTTCCCAATTTTAGGTCAAAGACCTACATCCACGCGGAGCCTCAATATGCATTTACATCGATTGGTGGCGCGCGGCGAACGCACGTTCCACTCTGACCGCACTGTGAGACATCGAACCTCGCGATGCATCGATAGGTCATCCGGCTTTGTGAAACTGTGCATGACAAAGGCAGTGGCGGCTTCGGCGCTATTGCTGCTGCTCGGATCCTGTTATGAGACAGAAGATGAAGGACCTGCGATCAGCACGCGGAAAACCGTTTCAATTTCGGAAGTGATGCCAAGCGGGGCTTTCGCATCAAGATCTTTTGTTGGGATTGTCCAATCAGCACAACGAGTACGGCTTGCATTCGCTCAACCCGGCGCCATTGCGGTGATGAATGTTGATCTAGGCGATCACGTAGCAGCAGATGTGGAGCTTGCGACGCTCGAATTACAGCCGTTTGATCGGCGTCGTGAGCAAGCCAAAGCAGGTCTGGACCGGGCGATAGCAACATTCGAAGATCTGGAACAGCGGCACACAGCACAGAAAAAGCTTGTCCGGCAAGGATACTTCCCGAAGTTAACCTTTGAGACCACGAAATCTCAACTCGAAGCGGCAAGAGCAGACGTGCAGTCAGCTCAGTCTGAAGTTGAACTGTCTGAGCGCGCCATCCGTGAAGCACGGATTATTTCTCCAATAAGTGGCAGTGTCGCTCACCGAAGAACCGAGCCCGGAGAGTTTGTGAGCCCTGGTCAAACTGTCTTCGAGATAGACGGTGATGGAGCGCTCGAAGCCGTGGTCACAGTGCCTTCCAGCCTAGCGTCCAATCTGGCCAAGGGAGCCACTGTAACACTCGCCAACGCTGGGGTTTCCGCAGATGGAGTTGTCCTCAACATTGCCGAGCGAAGACGTGCGGGTGGGCTGGTCACTGTTGAAGTATTAATCATCGATGAATACTCGGACTTCGATCCGGGCTCCGTCGTTGAGGTGAATTTCAGCCTGCCATCATCAGACCAGAACAAGGTCAGTCTTCCACTTTCTGCCTTTCTGCCAAGCGATGTCGCGAACGAAGGCTCTGTCTTTGTATTCGACCCCTACACGGATCTGATCGAGCGTGTGAACGTAACCGTCACACCGACAGGTCGAGAAATGCTCGAGACACAGTCCCTTGAATCGGGAACCCTAATCGTTTCGGCGGGAGTCAGATTCTTGAGTGACGGCGACCACGTGCGACCGTTGCCCTTAACATCGGAGTAGTAGGAATGCGAATAGCAACCAGCGCGCTAGGCCACGACCGTCTCACTTTGTTTTGCGCTTTGATTATTACTCTCGGTGGGCTCTTGGTGTTGAGCCGGTTTCCCTCTCAGGAAGAGCCAACCATTCCGGTGAAGCAGGCTATCATCGTCTCCGAGAATGACAGTCTTTCAATTTGGGAAACCGAAGCCCTGCTTGCGAAGCCACTTGAGATGATCGTGGAGCAACTGCCGGAGGTTTCAAACATCCACACAACGGTACGTGCGGGCAAAGTGCAACTACGTGTCGAACTGGCAGACAACCATTCAGATACCGATGCCGCTTGGTCCCGTCTAAGGGCGAGAATTGCTACAGCTGAGTTACCGCGAGGGTCTTTAGGTCCATTTATCGACGACGATTTCGGTCGCGTCGCGGTCGCGACTTACGCCGTTGTACCTGACCCAGGATATAACTGGGGCGACACGCGACTGGCGGTCAATGAACTTGTCAATGACTTAGATACACTGACAAACGTTGGACGCATTACCGTAACCGGCATGCAGCCCGAGCGCATAGTCATCACCCTCTCGCGAGAGGAATTGGCACGACTTGAACTGTCTGTAAATCAGATTGCTGAGCTTTTGAACGCCGATACATCTGCTGGCCCCTCAGGCTTTCTGCGCACAGCGGGGCAACTAATTGAAATTGACGCTGACGGGCGTCTGCGTAATCTGGAGGAACTTCGAAATCTGCGTTTGCCATTGAATGATGGCGGAGCAATCGCTTTGCGGGATATCGCGGATATCAGCCGCGAAGCCCTCCAACCACCACGAACACTTGTCAGATTCGGCGGTAGACCTGCAGTGGTCATTGGCGTGGAAATGCAGCCAGACACGAATGTTCAGATTTTTGGACAAGAACTCAAGAACCGGATGCGCGTCTTGGCCGACAAGCTTCCGGTTGGCTTCGAACTGGTCGAGGTGAGCTTCCAGGCTGACGTCGTGTCCAAGGTCATAAACGGAATGCAAAGAACCCTCTACCTGACCGTTGCTGTTGTACTGATTGTCACGATCATTTTTCTGGGCTGGCGTACGGGTCTGATTGTCGGCCTATCAATACCGTTAACGATGCTAGGCGCGTTGTTGGTTATGCGTCCACTCGGGCTGGAGCTTAACCAGGTCACAATTGCAGCGTTTATCATCGCGCTTGGAATACTCGTCGACAACGCAACGGTCATCGCGGAAGACATCTCCAGAAGAGTCAATTGCGGTGAAACGAGTAACGCTGCCGCTGAGAGGGCGACCTCTACACTCGGGCCTCCGATGCTGATTTCGACTCTGGCAACTGCGATAGCGTTTTCGCCCCCCGTTTTTGCGGACAGCCTTTCAGCAGAGTACATGCGCGATCTTGCTTTCGTGATGGCAATCGTATTGCTGATCTCTTGGGTGGTTGCGGTGACAATCACACCACTGACGATAAGATACTTTATATCCGCAAGGGAACAGATAGACGAGAACACCGCGGGGCCACCAAGCCGCCAGATATCTGAACCTTGGTATCAAAAGGTGTACCGCTCTTTACTAAGTAAAATCCTAAAAATCCGCGTCCTGTTTTCTTTTCTGATGGTCATACTTTTGACCGTCACGCTATTTGCTGCTGAAAGCATCCCCTTTAGCTTCCTTCCCCCGTCCGACCGCGATCAGTTTCAGATACCATTTGAGATCTCCCCAGGATCACCACCTGAGGAGACTTTAAGAGCCGTTCAGGACCTGTCAGATTTTCTGAATGATCTGGAAAGGAACCCCGACGTTACAAGCCATATCGCATACATCGGTTCAGGTGGCCCGCGTTTCATCCTCGGCCTCAGTCCGCCAACAGCCGCCACGCATCGCGCCTTTCTGGTTGTAAACACAAAAGCCGGCGCGGACATTGCGAACATCGTTGAGCGTGTCCGACAGCATATCGAAACGACAATGCCCAACGTCGAGGCAAGACCAAAACTCTTCTCATTGGGAGAGACAGACGCTGGAATGGCGGCTCTCAAGATTACCGGAGACGACGCTTCAAAGCTGCGTGAATATGGCGAAACCTTGAAAGATGCCCTAAGGGGAGTTCCTGGTATCGTCGAGGTTCATCATGATTGGGAAGCGATTATTCCCCGACTCAAGGCAAACATGGATGACGCGCGTATGCTCGCTGCCGGTCTCACGCATGACAAAATAGCCCGCACGATCGAGAGCGCGGTGCGCGGTGCAATCATCACCGTTTATCAAGAGCATGATGCGCAGTTGCCCGTTTTCTTCCGAGCACCTGAACATGAGAGATCAGATTTCGACGCGCTGAGGTCGCTGAACATAGAACGAAGCGACGGGCAGATTATTCCACTTTCCGCCGTCGCAGATTTTGCTCTGGTCGGAGAACCAAGCGTCATACAACGTCATAATCATCGACGGGCTATTACTATATCAGGATTACACCGTGACATGACGGCTCAACAGTTGGTGGATTACCTGCAGCCAAACATTGAAAATCTTTCCATGCCTGATGGCTACGAGCTTACCCTTGATGGAGAGATCCGTGAGGCGTCTGAGTCCGCTGCCGCAGTCACGGAGTACCTGCCACATTGCTTAATTACTATATTCGGGTTGTTCATCTTGCAATTTAACTCGGTGCGGCGCGCTGCGATCATCGCTGTGTCAGTGCCGTTCTGTCTTGTTGGGGTCAGTGCGGCACTTTTGCTCACAAGAATGCCCTTTGACTTCATGTCGTTTCTTGGGATCTTCGCTCTGATCGGTACCATAGTCTCGAATGCGATTTTGGTGATTGAGCGGGTCGATCAACTCCGCTCAGAAGGGCTTAGCCCCCGCCAGGCCTTGATTGACGGAGCCACACAAAGGTTGCGCCCGATTATGCTAACGCAATTGACAACGATCTTGGGACTAGTTCCTTTAATGCTCGCGTCCGAACCACTTTGGCGATCCTTTAATGTCGTCGTGGTTGGCGGCTTGATCGCAGGCACGTTGATAAGTCTGGGTTTGGTTCCCGCGCTTTATGCTTTGTTCTTTCGAGTTGGCATATTTGACGCCACGAAAGGACTAGATCCAGGCCATAAGACACTTTCCCAGGCAAGCTAGAACGAACGGGCCAACGCATATGCGATACGTTGCAGTGGAACGGTTTGTACCCATTGGGTTTGATCTGCTCGGTCCGAAAACAGGCTTCCCGCTTGTGATCTGCCATGGGCTTGGAGCCTACCACATTCAATGGGAGGTCGAAGCCCACAGCTTTTCCAAGACGCGTCCAGTGTTAAGGATTGATTTGCGGGGTCATGGCGCTTCAGCCGAAGTCAGAAACGGCAAACGAAAGGACTACTCAATCACGCGCATGGCAGAGGATGTAGTTGGCGTCATCGAACACTGCGGATTCGAAAAAGTCGACTTTCTGGGCAACTCATTGGGAGGAATGATTGGCCTTGAAATCATACATCGAAGGCCTGACATCCTGCGCAGCTTGATTACTTGCGGAACCGCCTACCGATACAGACTGTCGCCATTGGTCGTCTGGGTAAAGTTCGCCATGTACTACCTATTGGGAAAGTATCTCCCTGGATTCATTGCAAATCAGGCAACGACAAACGTTGCAAAGCGGCCGCTTATTCGTGAGATGTACGCGAATGCATCCCGAAAAGTCATGCATCTGATTGATCAAAACATATACACTTTTGATCGGCAAACTTCAGCAAAAGCCTTTCCTGGTCCTATTGTTGTGCTGCGTGGCAGTGAAGACAACCACGTCAACCGACATCTCGATCCAACGATAGAAGCTCTTCTCGGAAAACCGAACTTTCACGTCATCAACTTGCCGGATACTGGGCATTTCACAAACCTTGATAAGCCAGAAGAGTTTGAAAACTCATTGCGACATGCGTTGGAGTACGTTGATCGCTCGTTCGAGTAGATGGTGCTTTCTAAGCTGACATACGAACTGCCACCCGTGCTACTGAAATCGTGACTGCGATCAAGTCTGCGATAGTGAGAGAACGATGCCTAATCCGGTTGATCTGCCAATGAAACGGATGCTGCGCGATCTTGGCTATGCGAACCGACAGAACCAGATCTGGCTCATCCAGAACAAAGCCTTGTGGCCCAAATACAAGGCGCAAAGTCAGAAACTGCTAGCTCTAGCAGGGCGCACCCTCGATCTACTGATCAAAAGTCAGACCCTCGGGGACATTGCGGAAATCATCGCAGTGGCTGAGCGGGACGGTTTCGAATTGACTGCGTTGACCATCCCGGAGACCTTTAACGTCGAGAGATCCGATCTTTTCGATCCTGTCTACATGACTGCATTGTACAACGTCGGTCTTCGCTTGGGTGCAGATCAGAGAAGCTGGTTCCGCAATCTCGAAAACACTTTGCAGTAGGGCGAGCCAAGATCAACTTCGGCTTTTTTGATACGGAGAACAGGCTAACCGATGTGGAGACAGATACTGCTCGGTTCATCCGTCTTAGGCGTAGCGTCAGCACTCCATATAACAGTGCTTATCACTGCTATCGAGGTTCTGCCCGTCTTCACCGTCAGCGATGCAGATGTCGCTCACTGGCTGCTCATCATTGTGGCCTTAGTCACCATCCTTGTCGGTCACACGCTACAGATCTGGATCTGGGCGATAGTGTTGGTTGCGACCCGTGCCATCACCTCGCTTGAGGACGCTATTTACTTCATCCTCGTCACCAGCACGACGCTTGGTTATGGCGATATCACACTGCAACCGAGATGGCGTCTATTTGGCGCTATGGCCGCAGTGAACGGCCTGCTGACATTCGGGTTGAGCACGGCATTCCTAATAGAAGTCTTCGCTCGAAGTTATGGATGAGCGCGACGGATTGACGAATAGGCGGGTCGGGCTCTCAGCCATGTTTCGCTGCGTGACTGAAACCTTGGCTAAGATGAAGTTGTAAACATCACTTAGTCGAGATCGTTGCAGACGCCGGGAGCGGAGCCCTCCACCTCATCAGCTCTGTGATGCGCCTAGCGTAAGGAGTTGATGGTTCAACACTCTCGGCAATTGACCTTTCGGCCCA
>JBCBAC010000018.1:0-37017 GCA_038532735.1 Pseudomonadota bacterium | reverse complement strand
AGATATGGGGCTCTGCAGGTTTGAAAAACTTGATGTGTGTAGGTGGTAAAGCGTAGCAATAGTTCGGAGGTCGGTTAAAGATACTATTTTGAAGCGAAACAGTGCTTCGTGTTAAAGTGTTTGCGCGTTAAATAATGAGAAAAACTCCGGAATATCGATGATCGACAAGTTTCAATTCTCAACAGTTGCTCGACTTCGCGAGCTTCTCGCAACTATGGAGCGGGATCTTGGCTTGACGTCTTTGTCATCGAACGAACTGGATTTACTCTATGCAGTTCGTCTTGTCAGCGATCAAAACAAAGAACCTATCGTCGAAGCGTCTGATATCAGGGAACATCCGATTACTCGGCAAATGAGCCAACCTACGTTTAACCGAACGATCCGATCTCTACTTGAGAAAGGATATCTTGAAACTGCCCCAAATCACAAAGCAAAACGATACCAGTTGAGCTCAAGAGCCGCGATGTAATTAAGAGAATCCTGTCTGTCTGAAAATCATTGAATTACTTCTCATGTGTTTCAATGGTCCAAAAACTTTTTCCTATAGGAAGACTTGCGTTATCTCGTTCTCGAGAGAGCTGGCTCGTAATTCGTTTTGTCGCAGGGTATGTGGAAGACAAATGCAGCACTACACAAACAGCATAATGGAATTTCAAGCGGGACTTAATAGAATTGTGCCTTTCTGCTAATTCGGCTCCAAACCTCGGTAGGTAGGCAAATTGATCCCGCATAAAATCCCGCATGATTATCGAGGATAAGCGAAATCGGGAATGAGCTAAGTCATTGTGTTACTTTTGAATCCTCAAAAGCCATCGATTTCCCTTGAATCCCTGTCGCTCCGCCATTTCCCCCTCAGCTACCAAAATCCGGAACCCGCAGGCCCCTGCGCCGTTGGTCTTTCATCAGCTTTGAAGGAGAGACCCATGACCCAATTCTCGCATCCACCCATTAACCAGATCCCCACATCTGATCCCACTGTCTACGCATTCAGCGTGGCCGGTCATATCGACGATGACGCTTCTGAGGCGCTGGCCGAATACATGCTCGCGGCGTTTGAAAAGCACGACAAGGTCAACATGCTGCTCGATTTGACAGGGTTCACGGGCAGCGATTGGGACAGCATGCTGGACGGCGACGTGATCGCGTCGCGCTTCAAGGCGCTGAGCCATGTGAAGCGCTACGCGGTGGTTGGCGCGCCTGAGAAAGCCGCCAAGATGATCGGGTTTATGGACAAGATCATCCCGGTTGAGGCCCGCGCGTTTGATGCCTCCGAGAGCGACGCCGCATGGGACTTTGTCGGCACCCAGCCACAGGTGGCGCCGGGTGCTGCGTGATTGTAGCCTGGGCCGCGCCCGCCTAGGGTGCGGCCATGACGAAACCTCCCGCGCAGCACTGGCCACAGATCCGAACCGTTGGCATTGACGGGATGCTGGTCAGCTTTGCCGATGTGCTGAGCGAGCCTGCCAATCGCGCAGCCTTGGCCATGCGCGCGCGGTTAGAGCGCGAGGGTTGGGACGGGGTGCTAGAGACGTCCTCCACCTTAGCCTCAACCTTCGTGCGATTTGATCCTTTCGTGTTGCCGCATGCCGAATTGCACACCCGCCTTGAAGCTCTTCTGAGCGAGGAAGATTGGTTCAGCGCCGCGCCTCCAGAGGGTCGGCGCTTTTGGCGCATTCCGGCTGTCTTCGGCGGTGACCTCGCGCCCCAATTGGAAGAAGCCGCCACCGCTGCGGGGATGTGCGCAGAAGACGCAGTCCATTCGCTGTCCTCGTCCCGCGTGCGGGTCACAACGCTCGGCTTCGCAGCAGGGCAACCTTACTTGGGCGAATTGCCCGAGGCTTGGAATTTACCCCGACAAACCGGCCTAACCCCAAAAGTCCCTGTCGGCGCTTTGGTCGTCGCAATCCGGCAGTTCGTGCTCTTCGCGACGTCCGCACCAACCGGCTGGCGTCACATCGCCCAGACGGCCTTCACCTGTTTTCGCCCTGAAAGCGACACCCCCTTTGCCCTGCGCGCGGGTGATGAAGTTCAGTTCACCTCCATCAGCCGAGAGGAATACGAAGCGATCCGCGCGCGCGACACAACCGGTGATGGTGGTGCGACAGTGGAGCCAATCCGTTGAGCGGCCTACGCGTAAATAGTATCGGCCCCTCGGTCACTGTGCAGGATCAGGGGAGACCGGGTTTTGTAGCCAGCGGCCTGTCCCGCGGCGGTGCGGTTGATCTGCTGGCGCTGTCTGAAGGTGCTGCGCTGCTGGGGCAGGGCGATGACCTCGCCGCGCTTGAAATGGCCGGGTTTGGCGGCACGTTTACCGCAGAATGCGATCTGCGTATCGCTTTGACGGGCGCTGCGATGCAAGCCGATCTGGATGGCGTGCCCCTGACGTGGAACGCGAGCCACACGCTCTCGAAAGGTGCCACGCTGCGCATCGGGGCCGCACCATCGGGCGGCTATGGTTATCTGCATCTGGGCGGCGGGATTGACGCACCTATCGTAATAGGCGCGCGTTCAACGCATCTCAATTCCCAGATCGGGCGACGTGTGGCGGAGGGGGACTTGTTGCTCACCGGCCCGGACAAGGGCGGCCCGGTAGGGCAAGTCCTGCAGAACTCGGCACGCGACGAAGGTGGCACCATCCGCATGGTCCGCTCTTTTCAGACGCCGCTTTTCGCAGAAGATGATCTCGCCCGGTTTGAGGCCACCGTCTTTCACCGCGACATGCGCGGCAACCGGATGGGTGTGCAACTGAACCCCGACGGCGCAGGCTTTCAGGCCGAGGGCGGGCTCACCGTCCTGTCCGAAATCATCATGATCGGCGATGTGCAAATGACCGGCGACGGCGCGCCTTTCGTGCTTTTGCCTGAAGCGCAGACAACCGGGGGCTACCCGCGCATCGGAACGATCCTGCCCTGCGATCTGCCCAAACTGGTGCAGGCCCGCCCCGACGCCGGTCTGCGCTTCACCTTTGTCGAGATGGACGAAGCGTTGGACGCCGAACGCGCTTTCAAAGCACATCTTGCGGCGCTCCCGCAGCAGATCGCGCCTTTGATCCGCGCGCCGGGTGACGTCACCGATCTTCTGACATATCAACTGATCAGCGGCGTCGCCCGCGGGGATGAGGAGGCCTAGATGAGCACAACCGTCGATCTGAACGCCGACATGGGCGAAAGCTTCGGCCCGTGGCCCATGGGGCAGGACGCGGCTTTGCTAGAGGTGATCAGCTCCGCCAACATCGCCTGCGGTTTTCATGCGGGGGACCCTGACGTCATGGCCCAGACTATGGCGCTTGCCGTGCAAAACGATGTGGGCATCGGCGCGCATCCCGGCTTTCCCGACCTGCAGGGCTTTGGGCGCCGCAACATGGACGTGAGCCATGACAGCCTGCGCCATCTGGTGGCCTACCAACTCGGGGCCGCCCAAGCGATGGCGATGGCTGCAGGCGGGCAGGTGCGCCATCTCAAGCTGCACGGCGCGCTCGCCAATATGTGCGCAGTCGATGCCGCGATGGCGCGTGCTTGCTATGAGGGCGCGCTGGCCGTCGCACCAGAAATCATCGTGATGGTGCTCGCAGGCACCCAGCAACAAACCGCCGTGCAAGAGCTAGGCTGCCTCTGGGCGGCCGAGATTTTCGCCGACCGCGCCTATAATGACGACGCCACGCTGGTGAACCGCAAGCTGGAGGGCGCTGTAATCCACGACGCTGCCATCGCCGGGCCACGCATTGCCCAAATGGTGCGTGAAGGCGCAATCATCGCGGAAAGCGGCAAGCGGATCGAGACGCCCATCGACACGATCTGCCTGCATGGGGATACCGCAGGTGCATTGAAAATCGCGAAATCCGTGCGCGCGGCGTTAGAGGGCGACGGCATCGCCATCGCCCCGTTTGAAGGCCGGCGTTAAGCCTCTGAAATCCCGCGCAGCCATTGCCAGGCTGCAGGCTCGTTGGCTTCCGTAAAGACCTCTATCTCGATCCCGGTAACAGCGCGGGCAATCCCGACCATCGGCTTGATCCAGCGCTCATCCGTGACGATGGCGTAGCGCCGCAATTGCTTCGCGGCACCCATCTTCATCTGAATGAAGTCCTTTTGCACCAGCACTTGCGGATCGAACCCGCCAAACCGTTTGATCCGCGCAAACGCATCAAACGGTGCGCCTGCCTCAATCTTGGCGCGAAAAGCCGCAGCAACCTCATCGGCTTGCGCGTCGCTCATATAGCCGTCCAGCTCAAACGCCAGAACACCTTCGATCTCGCTGTCGATCATGTGCAGACCCTTGCCCTTGGGCGTCGCCGGCTCCGTCAGGTCTTGGGCAAACGCGCGCGCGGCGTCCCGGTCGGCGGGATCAAAACATTCCATCTTCGTCATCGGGAGGATCGGGTCTACGAGACGTTCTGCCGTGCGTATCCATTGCTTGTCGGTCAGGATCGCGATCTTCGGAAAACGGTGCAGCTGGGGCAGGGCGCCCGCCTCATGGGTGAGGTCCTCGATAATGGCACGGCCCGTCATGTCGGCAAACTCGCTCAGGTCGATCAACAGCCCGATCTTCTTGGCATCGGCAATCTCGGGCCAGAGCTGCGCATAAAAACTGCGCACCTCGTCCTCAGTGATGGTTCCACGCGCGGTGATTTCGAGAAGGTCGGCAGAGATACGGTCAAACGTCAGCATAGATGTCCTCCTTTCGCTGGGCACTGGAGTAACACCTGAGATGTGTGCAGCCCTAATGGCCGCTTCAAGATGGACCGCTTGGGTTACGCCGGGTCACACATATAGGCCGCATTGCCGGTCAGCGCCGCGTAGTCATCCAGCACGATGGAGACCGGGAAATTGCCCATGAACCCCGCGAAGCGACCCTTATCGCGGAAGGCCTCCGTAAAGCCGTATTGCGCCAGATGTGGCAACATCGCGCGGGCCACGCCGCCTACCAGATAGACCCCGCCAAAGGGTAGATGCACCAGCGACAGGTTGCCCGCGACGGTGCCAAGGATGCGGATGAAAACCCGCAATGCGTCTTGCGCGCGCGGGTCTGTCGCGGCGCCCTCCATAATGTCTTTTGCGGATTTCTCGGTGCTTTGCCCGGCCTCATGAGCCAGCCAATGATAGACCCGCTCCAACCCGCGGCCTGACAGGACGTCTTCGATGGCGGGAAAGCCGTGCGCGGTCTCGACGAATTGGCACAGGCGCAGCTCTTCTTCCGTGCGGATCGGCAAGTTCGCGTGACCACATTCAGAGGGGGCAACGTGTCGACCGTTTCGCGTGATATGGATGGGGGCTGCGTTGAAGCCCGTGCCCAGACCAATCACCAATTGGCTGGCATCTGGCTTGGCGGTGATGCCTGTCGTCACCTCAGCAAGATGCTCAGGCGCGATAGCGTCAATCGCGTGACCCTGCGCTTGTAGATCGTTCAAAAGAGCCGCTTCCGGCGCTCCAGTGGCGTCACGCAGCAAGTCGCCATCCATGCTCCAATCCAGATTGGTCAGCGCGCCCACGCCGTCGCGCACAGGGCCTGCCACACAGACGCAAACCGCATCGGGTTTTGCGTCTTGCGTCGCCAGATAGGCCCGCAGCACAGTCGCGATACCGGGGTGATCGGCATTGCGGAAGCGTTGGATTGAGCGTGTGTCCACGAGATGGTCATCCGCCATCGCGACCCGCGTATTGGTGCCGCCGATATCTGCCACGAGGATGCGTTTGACCATTGGGTATGCCTTACTGTGATAGCGCTAACTTCAACGCCTCATAAGACGCTTTCGGGGTGCGCTGCAAGGTATCGAAATCCACATGAACAAGGCCAAAGCGCTTTTCATAACCCAAGGCCCATTCGTAATTATCGAGAAGCGACCAGATGAAATAGCCCTTGAGCGGAACGCCCTCGGCCAGCGCTTGACGGGCCTTCGCGACATGGGCGTTTAGATAGGCAATACGGTCCTGATCGTCATGGGCTGTTGCGCTCGCCATGCCGTTCTCCGTCACGTAGAGCGGCAGGCCGCCCGTGTATTCCGACGCGGTGCGGGTCAGGAAGTTATAGAGCCCTTCAGGATAAATCTCCCAACCCATTTGGGTCTTGGGCAAGGGTCCGTCGACCTCTTCATGGGCAGGCCATGGGCCGTCTGTCGGACCGATCAGCTTGCGGGTATAGTAGTTCAGACCCACCCAATCGACAGGGGCTGCGATGGTGTCAAAATCATCCTGCCATCCCTCGGGCAGATGCGGCTCAAGACCTTCCAGAACGCGCTCCGGATAGGCTTTGTGAAACATCCCACCCAGAAAGAACCGATTGTAAATCGCGTCGTAATCCAGCGCAGCTTCATGTGCGGCGTCACTGTCATCCGCTGGATCGGCCCATTCAAAATTGCACACCGCCCCAAGGTTGCTCATCCCGAATCCGCGCATCCGCTCAATCGCAGTGCCATGGGCCAGCAAAACGTGGTGCATCGCGCGTGCGGCGGCACGGATATCACGCATCCCCGGCGCGTGATGGCCCATGAAATGGCTGAGCCACGCCACGCACCACGGCTCGTTAATGGGCGCGACCGAATGCATCCGATCCCCGATGCGCCCCATGATCACTTCGGCAAAATCCCCGAACCAGCCCGCGATATCGCGGTTGCGCCATCCGCCCAGATCGGCCAGCGGTTGCGGCAGTTCCCAATGATAAAGCGTCGCGCAGGGTTTCAGCCCGCGTTCCAGCATCGCGTCGGTGAGACGGTCATAGAAATCCAAGCCCTCCGCATTGGGCGTGCCGCGGCCTTCCGGCAGAACGCGCGCCCAACTGGTTGAGAACCGGTAGGCGTCAAAGCCCGCGGCGGCGAGCAGGTCCAGATCCTCCTCGAACCGATGATAATGATCGCAAGCGCGCGCGCCATGCTCGGCCCGGATGACATTGCCGGGGGTTGCGGCAAAGCTGTCCCAATGGGTCAGGCCCGCGCCACCAAAGCCATGGCCTTCGATCTGATAGGACGATGTGGCGGCCCCCCAAAGGAAGCCTTCAGGGAAGTCGGAGCGTTTGAAATCCATCTTTAGTCCGTTCTGGAAGTTGGGGCAGGGCCCGTCGATCCGCCCACGACAAGCTGCGCCTCCAGCAGGCGATTGGGGGGCGGCAGATGAGGATGCGCGATCCGCTCCAGCAGCATCTTGGCCGCTTGCCGTCCGGCCTCCCGCACGGACGAGCAGGTCGCCGTGAAAATCGGCGCGTCTTCACCGTTCTTGAAGTAACTGAGCGCGTCATCATGGGTGATGACCGAGATATCGCGCCCCATGCGCAGCCCACGCTCTTCAATGGCGCGGCGTACGCCGATCGCCGTTATCATGGACGACACCAGGAACGCCGTCGGAGCCGCATCGCTATCGAGCAGGCGGCACACGGTGTCATAGCCGTACCGTTCGGTCATCTCCTCGCTATGCAGGTAAGCTGGGTTCACCGTTACCCCGCGGGCGGTCAATGCCTCCTCATAGCCCGCGCGGCGGCGGCTGGCGAAGTCGAGCTCTTCCAAACCGTTGATCAGTGCGATCCGGCGATGGCCCAGATCGAGCAGAAAATCCGTTGCGCGCTGAAACGCCTTGCGGTTGTTCACATCAAGCCATGCGTATGGCGTGGTGACTGAACTGGCGCGCCCATGCACCACAAACGGCACCCCCAGATCATCCAGCATCGCAATGCGCGCATCGCCGCTTTTGGGCCCATGCACGATCAACCCATCCACCGCCCCTTTGCCGCGCAGATCGCGGTAAGTCTTTTCCTCTTGACCGTCCTCCACCAGCGAAAGAACCATATCATAGCCGTTGCGCGAATAGGTCTCCCCCGCGCCGGCAATGAAGTCGCCGAAAACCGGGTTCACCATCTCGTGCTGTTTGGACATCGGGATCACATGACCAATCGCCATGGCACGCCCCGTCGCCAGCCCTTTGGCCCGCGTATTGGGGCGGTAGTTATGCTGCTCTGCAGCTTGAACGACGCGGGCGCGGGTGGCCTCGTTGACCTCAGGATAGCCATTCAAAGCCCGGCTGACCGTGGTTTGAGACAACCCCAGATTCTGTGCCAATTCCCTGAGATTCATGGTCTTCTTCGTTTCAAAGCGCTTTCAATTTTGCAGAACGGTAGCGGGCATCGCTTGTTCGGTCAAAGACTATCCCATCCGCGCGGATTTCTTCGCACCTGCAGCAAAACCACCGTGAAATAAGCGCGTTGAGAGATCATCAATTGACAGCTTTTGGATTTGACGGTTTTTTAAAGATGTCCAAAGCGCTTTGGAAATGATTCCAAGCGCATTGATGCTTGTAAGCGCCGACGATGGCGCGACATGGGAGGAAAATCTATGAAGACGTATCTGTTGGCCGGTGTGGCCGCAGCTGCCTTGACGGCTGGAACCGCGCAAGGCGCAGGCCATCTGCCCTTTGCCCCCGGCGACGGGGATTTCAACTGGGACAGCTTTACCGCTTTTGCCGAGGCCAATGATTTCTCCGGCGAAGAGATCAGCGTCACAGGTCCCTGGACCGGCGCAGACGCGGAGCTGGTGAACTCCGTCATGGCGTATTTCTCCGAGGCGACAGGGGCGACGGTGAACTATTCCGGCTCCGACAGCTTTGAGCAGGACATCATGATTTCCGCGCAGGCGGGATCGGCTCCCAACGTGGCCGTCTTCCCGCAGCCGGGCCTGGCCTCTGATATGGCTGGTCGCGGGTTTCTGTCTCCGCTCGGTGAGGAAACCGCCGCTTGGGTCCGCGACAACTACGCGGCCGGTCAATCCTGGGTTGATCTGGGCACCTATGCCAATGCCGACGGCGCCGATGAGCTCTTCGGCTTTTTCTACAAGGTCGATGTGAAATCGCTGGTCTGGTATATCCCCGAAGCCTTTGACGAGGCAGGCTACGACATCCCTGAGACCATGGAAGAGCTGAAAGCGCTCACAGACATGATCGTCGAAGATGGCGGCACCCCGTGGTGCATCGGTCTGGGATCCGGTGCTGCGACAGGCTGGCCCGCAACCGATTGGGTTGAGGACATGATGCTGCGCACGCAAGAGCCTGCCGTCTATGACCAATGGGTCGCCAATGAGCTGCCCTTCAACGATCCCGCCGTGGTCGCCGCGATCGAAGAATTTGGCCACTTCGCGCTGAACGACGCCTATGTCGATGGTGGCGCTCAGGCAGTCGCCAATACCGACTTCCGCGAAAGCCCCACGGGCCTCTTCGACATTCCGCCCAAATGCTACATGCACCGTCAGGCGTCCTTCATCCCGACCTTCTTCCCGGAAGGCACCGAAGTGGGGGAGGATGTCGATTTCTTCTATTTCCCCGCCTACGCTGAAAAAGACCTCGGCAAGCCGGTTCTGGGCGCAGGCACGCTTTTCGCGATCACCAATGACAGCCCTGCCGCCCGTGGCCTGATGGAGTTCCTGAAGACCCCCATCGCCCACGAGGTGTGGATGGCGCAGTCGGGCTTCCTGACACCGCATACCGGCGTGAACACCGATATGTATGCCAATGACACGCTCAAAGCTCTGGGCGACGTCCTGCTGGGGGCCACGACCTTCCGCTTTGACGCTTCTGACCTGATGCCCGGTGAAATTGGCGCCGGTGCTTTCTGGACTGGCATGGTGGATTACACCACCGGCGCAGACGCTGCCGAAGTGGCCGCTGGCATTCAAGAACGCTGGGACGCGATCCAGTAAGGAGACGACACAAGCCGCTTTGTGGCGGCTTGAGACCAAGGCCTCGCGCAGACCCACTCACCTGCGCGGGGCCAATGCCCAAAACAACGCTGGCAAACAGCTTCAGGGGGGAACCATCATGTCACCACTTATCCAAGGTGTTCTGACGATCATTATCGGCGTCGGCGGCTGTATCGGCTATTTCTTCGCGTCGAACCTGATCCTCGACAAGGTGATCTTTCCGCCCAAAGGCGCCAATCCGGGCCGCAACATCAACCGCGCCAATATGGTGCGTCCGTGGCTTTTCCTGCTGCCAGCGATTCTCGCGCTCGGGCTCTATCTCGTCTACCCGGTGATCGGTTCGTTCTGGCGCTCGCTCTTCAATCGGGCAGGGGACGAATTCATCGGGTTTGGCAACTACATCACCATGTTCGGCGATGATCAGTTCCGTATCTCGCTCTTCAACAACTTCCTCTGGGTCCTCGTTGTGCCTGCCGCTGCCACGTTCTTTGGCCTGCTGGTTGCGCAACTGACGGACCGGATGAAATGGGGCAATATCGCCAAATCGCTGATCTTCATGCCGATGGCGATTTCCTTTGTCGGCGCGTCGCTCATCTGGAAATTCGTCTATGCCAACAACCCCGATATCGGGATGATTAACGCCGTGCGCGATTTCTTTGGCATGGGGCCGGTTGACGTGCTGCAAATCCCGTTCTGGAACAACTTCTTCCTGATGGTGATCCTGATCTGGATCCAGACCGGCTTTGCCATGGTGATCCTCTCGGCTGCCTTGCGCGGCATCCCCGAGGAAACGGTCGAGGCCGCGATCATCGACGGCGCCAACCCGTTCCAGATTTTCTTCAAGATAAAGGTGCCTCAGATCATGGGCACCATCGTGGTGGTTTGGACGACCATCACCATTCTGGTCCTGAAGGTCTTCGACATCGTCTACACGATGACAGGCGGCAATTTCGGCACTGAAATTCTGCCCAGCTACATGATGTCATACATGTTCCGCGATGACGGGAGGGCGACCGCCGTGGCCTTTGTCATCATGCTGATCGTGCTGCCGGTGATGATCTGGAACATCGCGCAAGCGCGCAAAGAAATGCGCTGAGGGAGGGGACGATGGACAATATTGCTGGAACCAAAACGAGCCTCTCTTGGGTGATGAACATCACCGTCGTGGTGCTGGTCCTTCTGTGGCTGATCCCGACGATTGGCTTGTTGGTGTCCTCCTTCCGCGACCGCGATCAGATTTCGGCAAGCGGATGGTGGCTGTCGCCTTTCCCGGTTGAGCAGAACTTCTCCATCCGGGCCTCAGGCGATGATGCCGTGCAGCAAGGCGATCTGTTCGTCATCGAAGGCAACGTCTATGACGACGAAGAGATCGCCGCGACCTTTGGAGGTGAGACCCCGCGCATTGCCGCCTTTGGCGGCACCCGCGCAGCACCCACCGCGTTCCAACCCGGCGACGTGGCCGAGCTGAGCCGCGACCGTACGCTCTCTGTGCTTGAGGATGGCAGCTACACCTTCACATCGCCTGACGAGATCACCCGCAACCCGCGCGTCTATTTCGCGTCCGAGACGCCGCCTGATTTCAGTCTCGACAATTACGAGACGGTCCTGACCTCCGACAACATGGACGTGGCCTTTATCAACACGCTCACCGTCACGATCCCGGCAACGGTCATCCCGATCCTGATTGCGGCCTTTGCGGCCTATGCGCTGGCGTGGATGGATTTCCCGGGGAGGGGGCTTTTGATCGCCGCTGTGGTGGGCCTCTTGGTCGTGCCGCTGCAACTGGCCCTCGTCCCGCTCTTGAATCTGCACAACCAAGTGGGCATCGGACAGAGTTTCGTTGGGATCTGGCTGGCCCATACCGGCTTCGGCTTACCGTTGGCGATCTACCTTTTGCGCAATTACATGGTCGGCCTGCCACGCGACATCATTGAAAGCGCCAAGGTCGACGGCGCGACGGACTTTCAGGTTTTTGTCAAAATCGTTCTTCCGCTCAGCTTCCCGGCGCTCGCCTCCTTCGCGATCTTCCAGTTCCTCTGGACGTGGAACGACCTGCTGGTCGCCAAGGTCTTCCTGCCCTCTGACGACGCCTCCAAAGTGATGACCGTCAAGATCGCCGACGACCTTCTGGGCTCGCGCGGCGGCGATTGGGGTATCCTTGCGACAGCGGCTTTCGTGTCCATCGCGGTGCCGCTTGTCGTCTTCTTCACAATGCAACGCTACCTCGTGCGCGGTCTCTTGGCCGGCTCCGTCAAATAAGGCTTACGATGAACGCAGTCACAGATATGCAGACCCTCAAGGGTCTTGAGGCCGATAAGGATTGGTGGCGCGGTGCGGTGATCTACCAGATCTACCCGCGCAGCTTTCAAGACAGCAACGGCGACGGGATCGGCGACCTTCTGGGCATCGTCCAGCGGCTGCCCTATATCGCGTCGCTCGGTGTGGATGCGATCTGGATATCGCCTTTCTTCACCTCGCCCATGAAAGACTTCGGCTATGACGTAAGCGATTATTGCGACGTCGATCCGATGTTCGGCAGCTTGGCTGATTTCGACGCGCTGATCGATACCGCGCACCGGTTGGGCGTGCGCGTGATGATTGATCTGGTGCTCAGCCACACCTCGGATCAGCACCCCTGGTTTGTGGAAAGCCGCTCCAGCCGCGACAACGCCAAATCGGATTGGTATGTCTGGGCGGACCCCAAGCCCGATGGGACGCCTCCGAACAATTGGCTGTCGATCTTCGGCGGCCCGGCGTGGCACTGGGATGCGCGTCGCGAGCAGTATTACCTGCACAATTTCCTGACCTCGCAGCCCGATCTGAACTTTCACTGCGACGCGGTTCAGAACGCACTGCTCGATGTCACCTGCTTCTGGCTGGATCGCGGCGTCGATGGCTTCCGCCTCGACACGATCAACTTCTACTTCGCCGATGCCCAGCTGCGCGACAACCCCGCACTGCCCCCCGAAGAGCGCAACGCCACCATTGCGCCCTCGGTGAACCCCTATAACCACCAGCGCCATCTGTATTCCAAAAACCAGCCCGAGAACCTTGCCTTCCTCAAACGCTTCCGTGCGCTCTTGGAAGAATACCCCGGTGCCGCGGCCGTAGGTGAGGTGGGCGATGCGCAATTCGGGCTCGAACTGCTGGGCCAATACACCAAAGGCGGGGAGGGCGTGCAGATGTGCTACGCGTTCGAGTTCCTCGCCAAAGACAAACTCACCGCCACGCGAATCTCGGAAGTGATGGACAAGCTCGACGCCGTCGCGGGCGAAGGCTGGGCCTGCTGGGCCTTCTCCAACCACGACGTCATGCGTCACACGACACGCTGGAACCTCACGCCCGCTGCCACGCGCTGCCTGGCGACGCTGATCCTGTGCCTGCGCGGCTCTGTCTGCCTCTATCAAGGCGAAGAGCTGGGCTTTCACGAGGCCGACGTGCCGTTCGAGGATCTGCAAGACCCCTACGGGATCGAGTTCTGGCCCGAATTCAAAGGCCGTGACGGGTGCCGCACGCCCATGGTCTGGGAACCCAGCAACCAAAACGGCGGCTTCACCGCTGGCAACCCGTGGCTGCCCGTCAGCCACGAGCATCTGCAAAGCTCGGTCGCCGCGCAAGAAGACGACCCCGCCGCGCTGCTGCACCACTACCGCCGCGCCATCGCGTTCCGCCGCACCCATCCAGCGCTTACCAAAGGAGCGCATGAAGATGTGCGGGCGGAGGGCGACATCATCCGCTTCACACGCAATCACGAAGGCCAGACGATCTTCTGCGCTTTCAATCTTAGCGATACGCCCAGCACCTGTGCGCTGCCCGATGGCAACTGGATTCCCATCGGCGCCGAGCTGGGAAGCGCGGGACCGATGGCGGATGGCAAAATACATCTTGGGCCGTGGCAACCCTGCCTCGCGCTCAAGCAATAAAAGACCAAGGGAGGAGGGACCCAATGGCCGATCTTAAACTGACAGATGTCGCCAAGACCTATGGCGGCACGGTGGATGTTCTCAAGAACATCAACCTCGATATCAAACAGGGCGAGTTGATCGTCTTCGTCGGCCCGTCGGGCTGCGGCAAGTCCACGCTGTTGCGGATGATTGCAGGTCTGGAAAAGATCACCGGCGGCACGCTGGAGATTGACGGTGTGCGCATGAACGACATGCCGCCTGCGCAGCGCGGCATCGCCATGGTGTTCCAGTCTTACGCGCTTTATCCGCACATGACCGTGCGCGATAACATGGCCTTCGCGCTGAAGCTCGCCAAGAAGTCCCAGTCCGAGATTGATGCCGCCGTCGACCGCGCCGCCAAGGTGCTGCAGCTTGACGAATATCTCGACCGCTTGCCCAAAGCGCTCTCAGGCGGTCAACGCCAGCGTGTCGCCATCGGCCGCGCCATCGTGCGCGACCCGAAGGTCTACCTCTTTGACGAGCCGCTCTCGAATCTCGACGCCTCCCTCCGCGTCGCCACCCGGATCGAGATTGCGCAGTTGAAAGAGGCGATGCCCGAAAGCACGATGATCTACGTGACCCACGATCAGGTCGAAGCGATGACGCTCGCCTCGCGCATCGTCGTGCTGGCCAATAAGGGCATCGCGCAGGTCGGCAGCCCGCTGGAGCTTTACGAGCGCCCCGAGAACGAGTTTGTCGCGCAATTCATCGGTTCCCCTTCCATGAACCTGCTGCCCGGCGTGATCGAGAAAACCGGCAAGAAAACCACCGTCAAGCTGGATGGGGGCGGAACAGCAGTCTCTGCCGTCCCGACGCAAACCGCCGACAAAGGCATGAAGGTCAATGTCGGCGTGCGGCCCGAGGATCTGGTCGAGACCACCAGCGATTATCTTTACGAAGGCAAAGTAGATATCACCGAAGCCTTGGGCGAGGTGACGATCCTCTACTTCCATCCCGAAGCCACCGGCGTCGATCCGGTGATCGGCAAGCTACCGGGAATCCACGGCGATCTGCGCGGCAATGTCGTCAAGCTGAATGCGCCTGCTGACAAGGTGCATCTCTTCCATGAGGGTAAATCGCTTTTGTACCGTTAAACGGTAAGACCTGTTTAAGAGTGCGGGGCCTCGCGGAAACGCGGGGCCTTTCCGTATTTTAGGGCGCTCACGCCTGCGTGTTTTGCGTGAAATGCGGATGACATCTGCGTGTGGTCCCCTAGGCTCGCCCCATCTGAAAGATCCCAAAAGGATGCGCCTCATGCTGATGCCCCGCCAGAAGACCCCTGATTTGAGCCTGCCGACCCTTGATCACGGGGCCTTCGATTTGACCAATGACGGCGGTGAGCGCGGCACGATCATCTGTTTTTATCGCGGCCTGCATTGCCCGATCTGCGCAACCTATCTGACCGAGTTCCAAAAGCGCGTCGCCGACTTTGCAGAGCGCGGTGTGAAAACAATCGCGGTCAGCTCAGACGGCCAAGAGCGCACCCGCGCCATGGCCGACAAAATCGGTGCGGATAGCTTACGGTTCGGCTATGATCTGCCGCTCGTCAAAGCCCGCGAATGGGGGCTCTACATCTCTACCTCTCGCGGCAAAACCTCCATCGGCATCGAAGAGCCTGCACTCTTCTCGGAACCCGGCCTTTTCATGGTGACACCCGAACAGACGCTCTACTATGGCTCGGTGCAAACCATGCCTTTCGTGCGCCCGCATTTCAGCGAACTGGTCAGCGCGCTCGATTTCGCGATCAGGGCCAGTTATCCCGCGCGTGGGGAATATACGGGCGCCGTTTAGTTCAAGAGCGGCTCTGTGTCGCTCGGGCTCATTCCCAGAAAGAGCACGACCAAAACCACCACAGCAACGCTGCCTCCGATCCCGGCATAGCGCATCCAGCCTTTGCCGAAGATCGCAAGGCCGAGGCCTGCAAGAAACAGAACAATCAAAATGGGCATTGGGGTCTCCTCTGGCCTGCTACTTGTCATATAGGGCCGGCGTCATGCCAGCGAAGGCAGCCAAAGCACAATCATCGGAAAGGCCACCAGCAGCGCGATAGTCACGCCGTCAGCGATGAAAAACGGCGTCACGCCCTTGAACACATCTTGTACGCTCAAATCATCGCGCACGCCCGCGACGACGAAGCAATTGAGCCCGATCGGCGGCGTGATCAGGCAGAACTCCGCCATCTTCACGACAAGGATCCCGAACCAGATCGCACACATCGGCCCGGACATGCCGAAAGCAGAATCCGCAGCTGCAACTGTCTCACCCCCGTTCAGCGCCATAACCGCCGGGTAGACCACGGGCAGGGTCAGCAGAAGCATCCCAATAGCGTCCATGAACATGCCCAGCACGGCGTAGGCCAGCAGGATGCACACAAGGATCAACATGGGCGACATCGTCAGCGACGTGATCCAGTCGCTGAACGCACCCGGCAGGTCCGCAAAGCCAAGAAACCGCACATAGATCAGCACACCCCAGATGATCGTGAAGATCATCACGGTCAGCTTTGCGGTCTCCAGCAGGGCTGATTTCAATTCCGTCCAGCGCATCCCGCGGAACAGCGCGACGCAGAAAACGATGAATGCGCCGATGGCCCCGCCCTCGGTCGGCGTCCCCCATGCGTCCCCTCCAAACGGATTGTAGACGAAGAGGATAATGATCAAGACCACCAGCACGATCGGCAGGGCCGGCAATAGCGACGTAAACCGCTCCCCCCAAGTGAAGCCACTTACCGGAGGTCCAAAGTTCCTGAACGTCAGCGCCATGCCGATGATCAAGAGCCCGTATATGAAGGCCGAAAAGACACCAGGAATGAAACCCGCCAACAGCAGCTTGCCCACGTCCTGCTCCACGATGATCGCATAGATCACAAGGATCGCCGACGGTGGGATCAGCGAGGCCAGCGTCCCGCCCGCCGCCACGACCCCCGCCGCAAAGCGCTTGTCATAGCCGATCTTGAGCATCTCCGGGATCGCGATCCGCGCGAAGACGGCAGCGGTCGCCACAGATGCGCCCGACACAGCCGCAAAGCCCGCCGTCGCAAACACGGTTGAGACTGCCAAGCCTCCCGGCACCCAGGCAATCCAGCGCTTTGCCGCCTCGAACAGAGCCTGTGTGAGCTTGGCGTAATAGGCCAGATAGCCGATCAGGATGAAGGTCGGGATCAGGCTCAACGCTTGCGACGCAACCTTCGAATGCGGCACTTGCCCAGCGGTCTTTGTGGCCACCGTCAGCGCCCACCAGAACTCATCGCCTGCCATGCCTTTCTTGGACCAGAAGATCCAGATCAGCCCGATCATGCCCGCCAAGGCGGCGGCAAAGGCCACGCGCATGCCCAGCACGACCATGATCAGCAAACCACCCGAGACCCACAGGCCGATATCAATCGGGTCCATCTAGTCGGCCCCCTGCAAGGTCTCGGCCTCGCGCGCGGCTTGCTCGGCCGCGCTCTCGATCAAGGGCACGGCCACGGGCTTCTCCAGCCCCAGCACAATCGCGCGCCCATAGGCCACCAGTTGCAGCACAAGCCGCAGACACAGGACCGAGAACGCGACCGGCGCCAACAGCTTCGCAGGCCAGATCGGCAACGCAATATCCATCGAACTGTCACGGCTCCAGAGCCGCGCATCGAAATCAAACGACCGCGCGAAATGCGCCCATGTCCCCCAGACCAGCAAGATCATCAGCGCGAGCATGAAGAAGGCTGTCGTGAATTCAGCCAGCCACAAAGCGCGGCCCTTCAACTGACCCACAAGAATATCCATCCGGATATGCCCGCCCAGTCGCTGGGTGTAGGCCACGCCCATGAAGGCAATCAGCGGCATGGCCTGCTCGATCCAGTCGACATAGCCGGGCACAGGCTGTCCGAAGAAATTGCGCCCCCCGACTGAGACCACCGCCAGGATCATCAGCGCAAAGATCGCCAAGCCGCTGAGCAAGGCGAAAAACGTCTCAAGTTTGAAGAGTGCGCGGTCAAGACGACTTAGCGTGGAGCCGTCTTCAATAACGCTTGCCGATCCGGCCATGCGAGGCAGTCCTTGGAAAGAATGAGCCGCCCCGAGACATCCCGGAGCGGCAGATCGTCTTACATGCCCTTGGCAACCATTCCGGTCACAAGATCATAAAGCTCTTGCGCAGGCAGACCCGCGGCGCTGTTCTGCTCGATCCAGGCCGCCGCAGCCGGGGCCGCAGCGGCTTCCTTGAAGGCCGCGATCTCTTCATCGGTGAAGGTCACTTGCGTGATGCCTTTCTCCTCCAGCAGCGGGCCCCAGGCCGCCATGGTCTGGTTCTCGTAGAACTCGATGTAGTAATCGAGCGCCTCGTCGATGGAGCCCAGCAGCGCTTCGCGGTGCTCATCCGACAGGCTCTCAAGCGCATCGGTGTTGGCCACGACCGGGCAGTTCACTGTTCCGGGGTTCAGGTTGGTTGTCCAATAGGTCGCGTTCTCAACCGTGCCGAAGGACATATGTGCGTGGGGGGCAAAGCTCACCGCTTTCACCACGCCGCTGTCCATGGCCTGACGCACTTCGGTCGCCGACATGGAGGTCGGCACAGCGCCCACGGTTTCCATCGCGGCACCGATACCGCCGGTCGCGCGCACGCTCATCCCTTCGAAATCGGCCAGCGTCGTTGGCGCATCGCCGACACCGACAAGGTTATACTGCGGCAGGGGCGAGGGCATCAGCAGCGTCGCATTCCAGCGCGCAAGGTCTTCCTGCACGGCGGGATGCGCATAGACCGCCTGCGAAATCTCGCGCTCTTGCGCCAGCGAGGTCACGCCGAGAAAGGGCAATTCCAACACGGTGATCGACGGGTTCTTGTCGCGGTGGTAGCCCGCGCAGAACTGTGCCATCTCAAACGCGCCGATGGAAATCCCGTCAAGGTTCTCACGGTTCTTCGACAGACCGCCATAGCTGATGTTAAGCGTGAACTCACCGCCGGTTTTCTGATCGACCAGCTCGGCCAGTTTCTCTACATGCTCAGTAAACGCCCGGCGCTTGCCCCAGAGCGAGACATTCCATTCCGTCGCAAGTGCTTCGCCTGCAAAGGAAATCGCGATTGCGGCAACAGCCGTTTGGCCCAGTAGTTTTTTCATAGCATCCTCCCAGATGGCCTCGGATCGAGGCGTTTCGTGACGGTCCAGATCAGACCTCTCGCGTCAGCCTAACGCCTGCGACAAAAGTGTCCAGCCGTTCTTGCGGATGGATCATCTGCAGGGCAGGGTGGAGCCAAAGGGAGATGAAAATGCCAGCACCAATAAACCGTCTCAAAGCACAGCTTCTTGATGGGCACTTGCAAAAAGGCCTGTGGATGGGTTTGGCCAGCGGCACGGTCGCCGAAATGGCGTCCAACGCCGGGTTTGACTGGTGTTTGATTGATGCCGAGCACGGGCCGAACGATCTGATTACGATCCAAAGCCAGCTTCAGGCCATGAACGGGGCCTTGGCCGAGGCGGTCGTGCGCGTGCCTGCCGCCGAAGACTGGATGCTCAAACAGGTCCTTGATCTGGGCGCGCAGAACGTGCTGATCCCGATGATCGACACTGCTGCTCAGGCGGCTGATGCTGTGGCGGCTTGCCGGTATCCACCCAGCGGCAAGCGGGGTCTTGGCTCCGCGCTTGCGCGCGCCTCCGGTTACAATGCGATCCCAGATTATCCCACCACCGCGAACGATCAGATCTGCGTCATGGTGCAGGCCGAAAGCCGCGCCGCGATCGACAACATCGACGCCATTGCAGGCACCGAAGGCGTGGATGTCGTCTTCATCGGCCCCGCGGACCTCAGCGCCGACATGGGCTATCTCGGCCAACTGGATGCGCCTGAAGTCGAAGAGGTCATCGCCCACGCCATCGCCCGCATCCGGGCCGCTGAAAAAGTCGCGGGCATCGTCCTTTTCAACCCCGACGATTTCCCCCGCTATATCGACATGGGCATCGGCTTTCTCGGCATGGGCAGCGACGTGACCAGCCTTGCCGCGTCCTTGCGCGATCTGGCGCGCAGCGTTTAGCCCGCGATTTTTCCCCTTGCGTCACATGGGGGAGCAAGGAAGGCTACCCCCAACCAGAAAAGGAGATTGGTTATGGGTTTGTGGAGTTTCATGAAAGACAGCGGCAAGAAACTGTTCGGCGGCGATGACGCGCCTGATGCAGATGCGCTGAAAAAGGAAGTGGCTGATCTGGGTCTTGAGGCTGACAGCGTCGATATCGAGGTCGAGGGCGACAAGGTCAAAGTGAATGCAGCCGATGTTACACAGTCGATGAAGGAAAAGATCATCCTCGCTGTGGGCAACGTCGCCGGTGTCGCCTCCGTTGAGGCCGAGGTTGAGGAAGAGGCCGTCTTCCACACGGTCGAAAAAGGCGACACGCTCTCAGCGATTGCGCTCAAGACGATGGGGTCGGCCAACAAATATCACGCCATCTTCGAGGCCAACAAACCGATGCTGTCGCACCCCGACAAAATCTATCCCGGGCAGGTTCTGCGCATCCCGCAAGACGCCTGATTTTTAGGCAAATTCACGCAAGGGGCGTCCGTCACCGGGCGCTCTTTTTTTTTAAATTACACCGAACGCGCAATATTTGAGCATTTTCGACCATCAGTTCGCCCTAATTCCGCCCGATTGATCACGGATCAGAGACAATAACTCTGAGCAGATTTCGACAGGCAGGACGATCAAAAATGTTCGCACAGGCAGATAAAAAACAGGCCGACAAACAAGCCACACAGTGGCGCTGGCTGATCCCGGTTCTTTTCACCTCCACGATCTTTCTCAGCGCATCGCTGCTCTTCTTCGTGCAGCCCTTGTTTGCCAAGCTCGTGCTGCCCCATATCGGTGGCGCACCGGCTGTGTGGACGACGGCGATGCTTTTCTTCCAGACGGTACTGATAGCGGGCTATCTTTACGCGCATCTGTCGACAAAATACCTGCCCGTTAAGGCGCAAATCGGTGTGCATCTGGCCCTTTGGGCGCTGGCATTATTCTTCCTGCCGCTCTCAGTCCCCGACACGTGGAGCTATGATCCAAGCGCCTCTCCCGCCTTGCAAACCCTGATACTCTTCGCCCTCGGCGTCGGTCTGCCCTTCGCGGTTTTGTCGGCCAACGCGCCGCTGATCCAGTCGTGGTACGCCAAGTCCGGCGGCCCTTCGGCGGATGATCCGTATTTCCTTTACGGCGCCTCAAACCTCGGCTCGCTTATTGCTTTGCTGGCCTTCCCGTTGGTGGCTGAGCCTCTTGTGGGCGCCACAACAATTGGCTGGGGCTGGGCCATGGGCTTTGTCGTGCTGGGCGCGGGCCTCCTGATCTCTGGCCTGACCGCGCAAGGCGATGTGCCCGTGCAGTCGTCCAAGACCTTCACCGCGCCGTCCGCGAAATCCATCGCGTGGTGGCTGGCGCTGGCCTTTGTGCCATCCTCGCTGATGCTGGCGCTGACCACAAAGCTCAGCCAGGATCTGGGCTCTGTCCCGCTGATCTGGGTGCTGCCCCTGTCGCTTTATCTGGTGACCTTCGTCGTGGCTTTCCGCGACAAGATGATCGTCAGCCCCGCGATCCTCAAAATCGCATTCCTTGCGAGCCTTGGCTTGATTGCAGCCGCGTTCTCGGGCCTCGCGGCCCCCGCCATGACTTGGACGCTTTCCGCCCTACTGCTACTTGCGTTCTTCGTCGTCGCAACCTTCGCGCATCGCACCTTGTATGAGACGCGCCCCGACAGCTCTGGCCTGACGCTCTTTTACGTCATCATGTCCGTTGGTGGGGCGCTTGGTGGCCTCTTCAACTCGATCCTCGCCCCCGCGCTTTTCGATCAAATCCAGGAGGGGCGCGTGACTGTCCTGATCGCGGCCGCGCTGCTTTTTGCAGGCGGCGCACGCCTGTCCCCGAAACAAGGTTACATCGGCCTCATCGCCGCCTTGATCGTACTCTTGCCGCTGATCGGCTCGAAAACCTATGTGCAGATGACGCCCGAAACGCTGGGCATGCTGACCGTGATCCTGCTGATCGCCACCTTGGTTCTGTTGCGCCGCACGCCGATGGCGATCACGGTCGCACTGGCCAGCGTCACCATCGTCGGCGCGGTTCACACGCAAGGCGACGCGATCCACCGGGATCGCTCTTTCTTCGGCACACACCGCATTTTCAACGGTGACGAGATGCGCCTTTATGCCAACGGAACAACCGTGCATGGCGCGCAATTTGTCGAGGATATCGGGGCAGAGCGTCCGCGTCCGCTCTTCTACTATCACAAAAACGGCCCCATGGCGCAGGTGCTGACAGCACCGCGTGCAGGCGAAGGCCACAAGGTCGGCATTGTCGGCCTCGGTATCGGCGCGCTGGCATGCTACGCCCAACCCAGCCAGGAGTGGCACTTCTACGAGATCGACCCCACCGTCGATCAGATCGCGCGCACGCCGGAGCTTTTCAGCTTCGTGACGACCTGCACCCCGAACGCGCCTACCCATCTGGGCGACGCGCGGATCGTGCTGGAGCAGCAAGACCTCAGCTTCGACACGCTGGTGATTGACGCCTACAGCTCGGACTCGGTGCCAGTTCACCTGACAACCCTCGAAGCGCTTGAGGTCTATCTGGACCGGCTGGATGACGACGGTGTCCTCGTCTTCCACATCTCCAACCGCTATTATGATGTGTCGCTGCCTTTGGGTCGTGCCGCCGAAGCGCTGGGTCTGAAAGCCTATATTCAGGACTACAAGCCCGCTGCAGAGCCTGATCCGGGCGACACCCGCTCCCTGGTCGTCATGATGGCCCGCAACGAGGATGCCTTTGGTACGCTGACCGAAGACTCCCGCTGGGAGCCACTCCAAAGCGATGGCAAACGCATCTGGACCGATGACTTCGCCGATCTGCTCTCGATCATGATCTGGAACTGATCGAACGCTTTAAAACTGCGGCGCGCTTGAGGGATCAGGCGCGCCGCTTTCTTTTGTCCCCAAATACCTCCGCCGGAGGCATCCGCCCTTAGCCACCCGCACGGGCATGAAAGATAAAGCCAAGCGTATTCAAAAGCACTTGCGCGGCCAGAATGCCGGTGCTGCCCGTCGGATCGTAATCAGGCGCGACCTCAACCAAATCAATCCCCACGACCTCGTGGTGTTGCACAGCTTCCTGCAACAACTCCAGCACCTCGTAATAGAGAAATCCGCCATGGCTCGGCGTGCCTGTGCCCGGTGCAATCGACGGATCAAACCCGTCGATATCAATGGTGATGTAGAGCTTTGCGCCCTTCGGGATCGTCTCCAAAACCGCCTCGCGCCCTTGTGCACGCATCTGCCGAACCGAGAAGATATGAGTCCCATGCGCCCGTGCATCCTCATACCCCTCTCGGTGGGTGGAGGAGACGTTGCGAATGCCCACTTGGCTGATCCCGGTGACATAAGGCTGCTCCACGGCGCGCCGCATCGGGTTACCGTGGCCGTTGCGGACGCCGAACCGTTCATCAACGAAATCCAGATGCGCGTCGATCTGCAGGATGTGGAACGAGCCTTGATCGTCCAACGCCTTGATACATGGGATATTCACGGAATGATCGCCGCCCAGCACCACCGGCAACGCGCCAGCAGCCGTGATCGCGCGAACGCCCGCCTCAATCGCGGCGTGGCTGGCTTCGGTATCGGTATGCACGATGTCCGCATCGCCCATATCCACGATCCGCACATCACCGCCCAGATATGTGACGTCATCCTCATGGTCATAGGCGCCTGCATGGCCAAAGCTGAAAAGCGTCGAGGCCTCTCTGATCGCACGCGGTCCAAAGCGCGCGCCGGGGCGGTATTGCGTGCCGCAATCAAAAGGCGCGCCAAGGATCGCGACATCGGCGTCAAGACTGTCCCAATCCGCGACGTAGGCGCGTTTGCCGAAGGTGGCGATGCCCACGAAGGGCAGATCAAGACGGGTGCGCGGCGGCTCTTTCATGCTCATAGGCGAACTCTGCGCGGAATAAATCCCCTCGGCAAGCGCCGCGCGCGCTTTTGCTCTTTCGCAAGAGCAGCATCCGTGAGATATGGCCTTGCCAAACGAACGCGCCAAGGAGACCCCCATGCACATTCGCGAGGCCCTCACATTCGATGATGTCCTATTGGTTCCGGCGGCCTCCAACGTGTTGCCCTCGACCGCCAATACGGCCACAATGGTCACCCGCTCCATTCAGATGAACATCCCGCTGCTCAGCTCGGCGATGGACACGGTGACGGAAGGGCGCATGGCGATTGCCATGGCACAGGCCGGTGGCATGGGCGTGATCCACCGCAATCTGGATGTCGAAGAACAAGCCCGTCAGGTCCGCCGGGTGAAACGGTTTGAATCCGGCATCGTTTATAATCCGATCACGCTCACACCCGATCAGACGCTGGCCGACGCCAAAGCCCTGCAAGAGCGCTACAAGATCACCGGTTTTCCCGTCGTGAACAGCGATGGCCGCGTGCTGGGCATCGTGACCAACCGCGATATGCGGTTTGCGACGAATGACGACACGCCGGTTGCGGTGATGATGACTTCCGATAACCTCGCGATCCTGCAAGAACCGGCCTCGCTCGAGGATGCCAAATCGCTGATGCAAGAGCGCCGGATCGAGAAGATCCTCGTGACGGACACGAACGGCAAACTGACCGGTCTGCTGACGATCAAGGACATCGAACAGGCTGTACTGAACCCGCAAGCCTGCAAGGACAGTCTTGGTCGTTTGCGTGTTGCTGCGGCCTCCACTGTTGGGGATGCGGGCTTTGAACGGTCCGAGGCGCTCGTGGACGCAGGCGTCGATCTGCTAGTGATTGATACGGCGCATGGTCATTCCGAGGGTGTTGCAGCGGCTGTTGAACGCGCCAAGTCGCTTTCTAACGAGGTGCAGATTGTGGCGGGCAATGTCGCAACGGGCGAGGCCACCCGCGCGCTGATCGGCGCAGGGGCCGATGCGATCAAGGTAGGAATCGGACCTGGCTCTATCTGCACAACGCGTATGGTTGCGGGCGTTGGCGTACCGCAGCTCACTGCGATTTCCGATTGCGCACAGGCGGCGGCGGAAAGCGGAACGCCCGTGATCGCAGATGGTGGCATCAAGTTCTCAGGCGATTTCGCAAAGGCGATTGCCGCGGGCGCCCATTGCGCCATGGTCGGATCCATGATTGCAGGGACCGATGAAAGCCCTGGTGAGGTGATCCTTTATCAAGGTCGTTCATTCAAATCCTATCGTGGCATGGGCTCACTTGGTGCCATGGCGCGGGGCTCTGCGGATCGGTACTTTCAGAAAGATGCCGCCAGCGACAAGCTTGTCCCCGAAGGGATCGAGGGGCAGGTTCCGTATAAAGGCTCTGCGGGTGCGGTGATCCATCAGCTCGTCGGGGGCCTGCGGGCGGCTATGGGCTATACCGGATGCGCAACCGTCGAAGAGATGCGTACTAAATGCGAGTTCGTGAAAATCACCGGGGCTGGCCTTAAGGAAAGCCACGTCCATGACGTGCAGATCACCCGTGAGAGCCCGAATTACCGAGGCTCTTAAAGTGTTCATTGTCAGTGTCTTGCGAGCCGTCCTTCAAGTTGCGACACGGTCAGTCTAATGCAACCTGCCGCGCGCTACGCTGCTGCGATAGACATCCTGGATGAGATCCTTGCTGGCACGCCTGCCGAAAAGGCGCTGACGGGTTGGGCACGCAGCCATCGGTTTGCGGGCTCGAAAGATCGGGCAGCTTTGCGGGATCATGTGTTCGATGCTCTTCGCATGCAGCGCAGCTGTGCAACGTTAGGTGGCGCTGAGACCGGGCGCGGGATCATCATTGGCCTGTGCGTAAGGCAAGGCCTTGATCTTGAAAGTATCTTCAGCGGGGAAGGTCATGCGCCTGCACAGCTGACAGACGCTGAGCGCGCGTATTTGCCTGATGATCCGGCTTCGGCTCTTGCGGCGATGCCAGCCCCCATCCGACTGGATGTCGAGGATTGGATTTACGACAGTCTCGCGCAGCAATTCGGTGCGAAAACAAAGGACTATCTTGCGACCCAAACCCAGCGTGCGCCTGTTTTTTTGCGAGTGAATACTCTAAAGGCAACACCAGAGAAAGCGCAGGCTGCTTTGGCAAAAGACGGCATCACAACCGCGCAAGTCAGTCACATAAAAACCGCGCTTGAAGTAATTGAAAACGAAAGACGAATACGAAATAGTGAGGCCTTTCAATCGGGTCTGGTTGAGCTTCAGGACCTGTCCTCCCAACTTTCTGTCAGTCAGCTTGATCTGCCAAAGGGGGCGCGCATCCTCGATTATTGCGCGGGTGGAGGCGGCAAAACGCTCGCTTTGGCGGCCCATCCTGCACAACCATCGGCCTTATTCGCCCATGACGCCGCGGCAGGACGGATGCAAGATTTGCCCGCCCGTGCCAAACGCGCCGGCGCGCGGGTTCAACTGCTCCAAACTGATCAGATTGCTGCGAAGGGCCCATTCGATCTGGTTTTCGTGGATGCGCCATGTTCAGGCTCCGGCACGTGGCGGCGCAACCCCGGAGCAAAATGGCGTCTGACGCCAGACGATCTTGACCGCTACGTGTCTTTGCAGGCCGAAATTCTGTCTCAAGCGGCGCATTATGTGACGCCTGGCGGTTCGCTTTGCTATGCCACCTGCGCGCTTTTTGACGCTGAAAACGAAGCGCAGATCACCGCATTTCTAGCGCGTCATCCAGAGTGGACCTTGCGCCACCAATGGGGCGCGGATCTGTCAGATCGCGGTGATGGTTTCTTTTGCGCGTTGATGCAGCGCATTTAGGATAGATCATCTTATAATTGTGTTTATGCTCGCCAGGGTTGATATGCGTGGTTTAAGGCCGCGTTAACACTTCATGCCCGATAACCAAGAGCATGATTCTTTTTGGAGGGCCGATGTGGGTCAGACCGATATCTCCCCGGGCATGATTTCCCGCACGGCTGTGATGCTGTCGCCGCGCGCGGCGTTACTGGGCGTTGCGGGTTTGATCGCAGTGGCGGCCTCTTATGTGCTCAGCGATCTGGTTGGCCTGATCGCACTTGGGGCCGGGATGACAATGATCGTCATCTTTATCGGAATCCGGCTGATTGCATGGCAGCATACTCGTAAGGTTGGTAACTTACGTGATGGGCTTGCCGTGGTAATCGATAAAGACCCAGCCCCCAGTATTCTTGCGGATCGCGAAGGGCTGGTTCTGGTGTCGAACCGCGCCGCGGTGGAGCGGTTGTCAACCTCCTCTGACACGGTCGCAGGGCAGTTGGCCAACGTGATCAGCACCCCTGCAAATGTCATCTCGCGGATGCAAACCAAGGCCGATGGCTTTGGCAGCGCGCGCGAAGATATCGTAACCCGCCGCGGTCACATCCGTCTGGTTGTTCACCGGGTTGGCGAGGCGAATTTCCTGTGGCGTCTTGAAGATATTGCGGATCGCCCCGCCAGTGCACGCGGGGCAGACGGGATCAATCTGCCAATACTGACGGCAAGCAAATCCGGCACTATTCTGTTCATGAACGAGGCCAGCCGCAAGCTGCTTGGCGGGCGCGTCAAATCTCTTGATCGTGTCTTTCGAGAGCTCCCTTTGATCTCGGGTGAGATGCATGAGATTGATACGGAAAAAGGCACATTGAATGCCCGCGTGGCCGTTATTCCTGGCGCGACTGACCGGCAAGAAGTGTATCTTTTGCCGGGCGATCACGCGGGTTCTACTGCAGCAATGGCCAATGCGGACAGTGTCTTTGAAGATATTCCTGTGCCGCTTTTGCGTCTTAACGACAGCGGCGCTGTCACAGCTTGCAACCGTCTGGTGCGTGAGATTTTTGGTGGTGAAGACGTCTCTGGTCGCATGGCGTGGGACCTTGTTGATGGTTTGGGCCGGTCGGTGCGCGATTGGCTTCAGGAAGCATTCGAGGGGCGCACACGCCGTCAAGCGGTCGTGTTACGTGCCAAGGGCGTCTCGCCCGAGGTTTATCTGCAGGTGACGTTGACCAAAGTCGTGGAAGACGGCGTTGCATCGCTTGTGGCGATTTTGACCGATGCGACAGAGCTTAAGACACTGGAAGCGCAATTCGTTCAGAGCCAGAAAATGCAGGCGATTGGCCAGCTTGCCGGTGGTGTTGCCCATGATTTCAACAATCTTCTGACGGCCATTTCCGGGCATTGCGATCTGCTTCTGCTCCGTCACGATCAAGGGGATGAGGATTTCGGCGATCTGACGCAGATCAGCCAGAACGCCAATCGAGCGGCTTCTTTGGTGGGACAACTGCTTGCCTTCTCACGCAAACAGAATTTGCAGCCGCAAACGATGGATCTCCGAGATACTTTGGCCGATCTCACGCATCTGCTGAATCGCTTGGTCGGCGAAAAGACGACGTTGTCGTTCTCGCATGATCCCAGCCTGATGCCGATCCGGGCTGACAAGCGCCAGCTGGAGCAGGTCATGATGAACCTCGTGGTCAACGCGCGCGATGCGATGGAGCAGGGCGGTGAAATACGGATAGAGACAGAAGCTGTGGTGCTTCACGAAGATCTGAGCCGCGACCGCGCCACCGTGCCCGCTGGACGATACTCCATCGTGCGTGTGCATGATCAAGGCGTTGGGATCCCTGCCGACAAGCTCTCTAGTATATTCGAGCCGTTCTACACGACCAAGCGGACGGGCGAGGGAACAGGGCTTGGCTTATCCACGGTCTACGGCATTATTAAGCAAACAGGCGGGTTCATCTTCGTGGATTCGGTCCCGTCCGTGGGCACGACCTTCAGTCTCTATTTCCCTGTCCGCGAGCATTCAGAGCTGGCAGAGAAACCAGCGCCAGCGCGGGTTACCGAACCCCTTCGTGCGCGGGCCGATGGCGTTGTGTTGCTGGTCGAAGACGAAGCGCCCGTCCGCGCCTTTGCCTCCCGCGCGCTTCAATTGAAGGGCTTCACTGTGATCGAGGCTGATTGTGCAGAAGCCGCTTTGGATTTGCTGACGGACAAGGATCTTGAGGTCGATGTCTTCGTCACCGATGTCATTATGCCCGGGATGGACGGGCCGAGCTGGGTGAAAAAAGCTTTGGAAGACCGTCCCGACGTGCGCGTGGTCTTCGTTTCAGGCTATGCGGAGGAGTCGATCGCGGACAATCAGGCGAGCATTCCGAACTCCGTCTTTCTGCCAAAGCCATTCTCGCTCACGGATTTGACGACGACGGTGCATCATCAGCTTCACTGAGGTGATAAGCTATCAACGAGAGAGGCTTTCCCAAATAGCGTATTCAGCTGATAGCTTGCGATATAGCTTACGCTCGGTCTTCGGCTCCAGCGTGAGTTCTTTCTTTGGCGAGACGTTGCGCTTGTTCAAAGAAAAGTCGATCTGCAAGCGGTTGGTCAGGAAGGCTTGCAACGCGTCTTGATCGTCGTACCGGAATAGATGATCAACCTGGTCTTTGCCTTTTGCACCTGTCAAAAATTTTGCTTGCGATCCGACAGCTGCAAACGAGGGGCGATCCCCTTGGCAATAGGCGAGGGCGAATTCATCGAAGCTAATCGCTGCGGTGCTGTTTGGGTTGCCGTTGAGAAAAGGCCTGCTGCGAAATCGATACCAGCTGCCGAGCCACTCAATCGGTTCGCGCATGACGGCCAATGTCTCGACATCTTCGGCGCCCGCGACGCTGAACATAGGTCGGAAAAAGCGGTTGTATCGCTGAATCGTTGAATGCTTCAGCGTCGTCGGATCCGATACAACTATATCGGCGCGGTCCCTCAACGCTTCCTGATAAGCCGTGCTGCCGGTTTTCGGTGTCGCTAGGAAGGCAAGTTTTTCTTTCCAAAAAACAAGCATTTAACTCTGCTCTCCACAGTTTTTCTGCGCGTTGATCTGCGCTGTAAACTACCTGTTAACCGCTTCGCGCGAAAGTCATTGCGTAAATTTATTGTTGAAATGTTCTCTTTTTGATCTCATAACCCGTGAGAACAAGAGGCGAACAAAAGCAGTGATTGCCGCTCTCATGGCGGTGTGAAATAAGGATGGCAACTCAATGGCAATGGCAGATATTTCCAGCATGACCGATAAAAAAGCGACCGACAAACAAAAGGCGCTCGACAGTGCGCTGGCCCAGATTGAACGCCAGTTCGGCAAGGGCTCAATCATGAAACTTGGTGCTGGTCAGGCCATCCAGGAGATTGAGGCGACGTCGACGGGCTCGCTTGGTCTCGATATCGCGCTTGGCATTGGTGGCCTGCCCAAAGGTCGCATTGTTGAGATTTACGGCCCGGAGAGTTCCGGTAAAACCACGCTAACGCTGCACTGCGTTGCAGAAGAGCAGAAAAAAGGCGGTGTTTGCGCTTTTGTCGATGCAGAGCATGCGCTGGACCCGCAATACGCCAAGAAGCTGGGCGTGAACCTTGAAGAGTTGCTGATTTCTCAACCCGACACAGGCGAGCAGGCGTTGGAGATTGTCGACACGCTGGTGCGTTCCGGTGCTGTAAATATGGTCGTCGTCGACTCGGTTGCGGCGCTAACGCCGAAATCCGAGCTTGAAGGGGATATGGGTGATAGCGCCGTAGGTGTGCATGCCCGTCTGATGAGCCAGGCGATGCGTAAGCTGACCGGATCGATCGCACGGTCGAACTGCATGGTTATTTTCATCAACCAGATTCGGATGAAGATCGGTGTGATGTTTGGCAGCCCCGAAACAACGACCGGTGGTAACGCGCTGAAATTCTACAGCTCCGTCCGTTTGGACATTCGCCGGATTGGTGCCCTGAAAGACCGTGACGAGGTCGTCGGTAATGCGACCCGGGTGAAGATCGTCAAGAATAAGGTCGCGCCCCCGTTCAAGCAGGTCGAGTTCGACATCATGTATGGCGAAGGCATTTCGAAGATGGGCGAGCTGCTGGACCTGGGCGTCAAAGCCGGGATTGTTGAGAAGTCCGGCGCGTGGTTCTCTTACGGGGACGAGCGGATCGGGCAGGGGCGCGAGAATGCAAAGACTTTCCTGAAAGAGAACGAGCGCACCGCGCTGGAGATCGAAGATAAGATCCGCGCCGCCCATGGTCTTGATTTTGAGATGCCGCCAGAAGAAGCCAAGGGCGAAGGTCTTGATGGCGACGGCGACGTGCTGGAAAGCTGATCTACACCAAATCCAATTGAAAGGGTCGGCCATGCGCCGGCCCTTTTCTTGTTGTGGACACTCCCCACCAGCGGGGCTATTTCAAGAAGGCCTGAGAAACGCCGCGAAAGACGCCCATGCCCACGCTGAACGATATCCGCTCCACCTTTCTGAATTACTTTGAAAAACAAGGGCATAGCATTTTGCCGTCGAGCCCGCTTGTGCCGCGCAATGATCCTACGCTCATGTTCGCCAATTCGGGGATGGTGCAATTCAAGAACCTCTTCACCGGTCTTGAGCATCGCGATTACACGCGCGCGACCACGGCGCAGAAATGTGTGCGGGCAGGCGGCAAGCATAATGACCTCGACAATGTGGGCTACACGATGCGGCACCACACGTTTTTCGAGATGATGGGCAACTTTTCCTTCGGCGATTACTTCAAAACTGAGGCGATCCCGTTTGCGTGGGACGTCATCACCAAAGAGCTTGATATCCCAAAGGAAAAGCTGGTCGTCACCGTTTACCATGATGATGATGAGGCGGCGGATATCTGGAAGAAGGTCGCCGGGTTCAGCGATGACCGGATTATCCGCATCGCGACGGATGACAATTTCTGGATGATGGGCCCGACCGGACCGTGTGGACCCAGTTCAGAGATTTTCTTTGATCATGGCGATCACATTTGGGGTGGCCCTCCGGGCTCGCCCGAGGAAGATGGCGACCGGTTTGTCGAGATCTGGAACCTCGTCTTCATGCAATATGAACAGTTTGAGGATGGCAGTCGAGAGCCGCTTCCGAACCAGTCGATTGATACGGGCATGGGGATTGAGCGGGTTGCGGCGCTGCTGCAGGGGACTAACGACAACTATGCCACCGACCTGATGCGCAGCCTGATCGAGGCGTCGGCCAACGCGTCTTCGACCGATCCGGACGGGCCAGGCAAAACCCATCACCGCGTGATTGCGGATCACCTCCGGTCCACGTCTTTCCTGATCGCGGATGGCGTCATGCCCAGCAATGAAGGGCGCGGCTATGTCCTGCGCCGGATCATGCGCCGTGCGATGCGGCATGCGCATTTGCTTGGGGTAAAAGACCCGCTGATGTACCGTTTGGTGCCCGCTTTGGTCAGCCAAATGGGCGCGGCCTATCCTGAACTGGGGCAAGCACAGGCGTTGATCGAAGAGACACTGAAGTTGGAAGAAACCCGGTTCAAGCAGACGCTGGAGCGTGGGTTGCGGCTGTTGGATGACGAGTTGGAGGGGCTGGCAGAAGATGCCGCGTTGCCCGGTGAAGCTGCCTTCAAGCTCTATGACACATACGGGTTTCCGCTCGATCTGACGCAGGATGCGTTGCGTGAAAAGGGGCGGTCTGTTGATACGGACGGCTTTGATGCGGCGATGGCCGAGCAAAAGGCGAAAGCGCGCGCGGCCTGGTCCGGCTCGGGTGAGACGGCGGATGCGACGGTCTGGTTCGACATCGCGGATATGTCGGGCACCACGGATTTTCTGGGCTATGACACTGAGACTGCAGAGGGGCAAATCGTTGCTTTGGTGCAGGACAGTGCCGAGGTTAAAACGGCTAAAGCAGGCCAAGCTGTCCAGATCGTTCTGAACCAGACGCCGTTTTATGCAGAAAGCGGCGGTCAGGTCGGTGATAGCGGTGTGCTGAAAACCGATAGCGGGCGCGTGACGATCACGGATACGCGCAAGGTTGCAGGTGTTTTCATTCATATCGGTGAAGTCGCTGAAGGTGCGGTCTCCAAAGGGCAGGGCGCCGAGTTGGAAGTGGATCATGCGCGTCGCACGGCGATCCGCGCAAACCACTCCGCCACGCATCTGCTGCATGAGGCTTTGCGCAAAGCGCTTGGCGATCACGTGGCGCAGCGCGGGTCCCTGAATGCAGAAGATCGGCTGCGGTTTGACTTTAGCCACGGCAAGGCTTTGACACTTGATGAGCTGAAAGGTGTTGAGGAAGAGGTCAACGCCTATATCCGCCAGAACGCGCCGGTTGAGACGCGGATCATGACACCGGATGACGCCCGCGAGCTAGGCGCGCAGGCGCTGTTTGGTGAGAAATACGGCGATGAGGTGCGCGTTGTGTCGATGGGCCGGGAGGCTGGGTCGGGCAAGGGCAGCGATGGTGAGACATACTCGCTGGAGCTGTGCGGCGGCACCCATGTGCGCCAGACCGGCGATATTGGTGTGTTCGTGACGCTTGGCGACAGCGCGTCGAGCGCGGGTGTGCGCCGGGTTGAGGCGCTGACCGGCGAGGCGGCATTCCGCTATCTCAGCGATCAGGATCATCGTTTGGCAGATGTGGCTTCTGCCTTGAAAGCGCGCCCGGAAGAAGTGGGTGCCCGCGTTAAAGCGCTGATGGATGAGCGCAAGGCGCTGGCCAACGAGGTTGCGCAGTTGCGACGCGAACTGGCGATGTCGGGCGGCGGTCAGGCGGAGGTTAAAGCGAAGGATATCAACGGCGTAGCCTTCATAGCTCAAGTTCTGTCTGGTGTGACCGGCAAGGATTTGCCTGCGCTGGTGGACGAGCACAAAGCGCAGTTGGAGAGCGGTGCGGTGCTGCTGATTGCAGATGCGGATGGCAAAGCGGCTGTTGCGGCGGGTGTTACGAATGACCTGACGGACACGGTATCGGCCGTCGATCTGGTGAAAGCGGCTGTCGTCGAACTTGGCGGCAAAGGCGGTGGTGGGCGGCCAGATATGGCGCAAGGGGGCGGTAAGGACGCCGCGAATGCCTCTGCGGCCATCAAAGCGGCTGAAGCCGTCATTGGCGCCATCTCCTGACGGGTGGGGTCGGTCCGATGACACTGTCGCAAAACGGGTCGCTCGCCTTTCTGACGATGGTGAGAGATGACGACTTTTTCCTGCGACTTTGGGTGAACCATTATCGGCAGATCGTGGAGCCGGAGAACCTCTTTATCCTTTTTGATGGTCAGGATCAGGACATACCCGATTTTGCGGCAGATTGCAGGACGATCCGTTTGCCGCAAGCTGTTCATGCAGAAGGGTGGGATGATAACCGTTGGGCCATGCTCTCAGACATCGCGAGTGGTTTGACACGCGTTTACGATCGGGTCGTTGTGAACGACGTCGATGAGTTGATCGTGATTGACCCCGATCATCCGGTCGGCTTGCGCGACTATATTCTCGATCATCCCGCAGATGTCATATCGCCCTTCGCGCTGGAAGTTGTGCACCGCACAGATGTGCAGCCGGACCCTTTTGATGCTGAACGACCGCTCTTGTCGCAAAGGCCGCATGTGCGCATCAACGCGTCGTACTGCAAACCCTGCATCACCTCCGTACCGCTGCGCTGGTCGTTGGGCGGTCACTATTCTTCGCATCCCGAACTGTACCTTGATCGGAACCTCTATCTGTTCCATTTGCGCTACTTTGATCGGGAGATGCTATTATCCCGTCAGGCGCAAAGAAATCAGGTTGTGAGCGCAGATACCAACGCGATTACTGGGTCGATTGCAGGTGACGGTTGGTCAAAGCCATCGGCAAAGATGCAAGAGTTTCTGGAGAGCTTCATTAAGGCTGGCGCACCAGAAGAGACAGATTTTCTATTTGATTGGCAGCGCCGACGGGTTGAGAAGGTCTGGACTTTCTCGGAGGAGGAGGGGTTCTATAGGCATGGCAAGATTGCCAACCGGCGCACCTATATCTTGCCGGAACGCTTTAGATCCTGCTTTTAGAAACAGACGAGGCTCGTTGTTGACGGTTGGAGGATAAAATGGGCGCACTTTGGATTGCACATGTCACGGTCACGGATGAGGCGGCTTATGGCGAATACGCCAAGCGCGCGACGGTTGCGATTGCAGAGCATGGCGGGGTGTTCCTTGCGCGTGGCGGCAAGTATGAGCAGCTTGAGGGCAGGGACCGGCCCCGCAATGTCGTCGTGCGGTTTAAAAGCCTGCAAGCGGCGCATGATTGCTACCATTCGGACGCCTATCAAGAGGCGCTCAGCTACGCCAAAGGGGCGTCGGAACGGGATTTGATGATCCTCGAAGAGCTGGAATGAAAAAAGGCGCCCCCAAAATATCAGCGGGGCGCCTTTTCTTTAGCTTGCGCGCGCTTGGCGCTTGCGCTCGTGCGGGTCCAGATAGCGTTTGCGTAAGCGGATCGCGTTAGGCGTCACTTCGACCAGTTCGTCATCGTCGATATAGGCAATCGCCTCTTCCAGCGACATCTTGACGGGTGTGGTCAGACGCACGTTTTCGTCGGTACCTGACGCGCGCACGTTGGTCAGTTTCTTGCCTTTCAGCGGGTTCACCTCAAGGTCATTCTCGCGGCTATGCTCGCCAATGATCATGCCCTGATAGACATCTTCCTGCGCACCGATGAAGAACTTGCCGCGATCTTCGAGGTTGAAGATTGCGTAGGCGACGGATGTGCCGTTCTCCATCGAGATCAGAACGCCTGCACGGCGGCCGGGGATGGGGCCCTTGTGAGGGGACCAGTCATGGAAGACACGGTTCAAGACACCTGTGCCGCGCGTGTCGGTCAGAAACTCGCCATGATAGCCGATCAAACCGCGCGACGGGACATGCGCGATGATGCGCGTTTTGCCTGCACCCGCTTGCTTCATCTCGACCAGATCGCCGCGCCGCGCGCCAGTGATCTTTTCGATCACGGTGCCGGAATATTCGTCATCGACGTCAATCGTGACTTCCTCGATTGGCTCATGGCGTTGCCCGTCAATCTCTTGAAACAGCACTTGCGGGCGCGAGATCGACAGCTCAAACCCCTCGCGGCGCATGTTTTCGATCAGAACACCCATCTGCAATTCGCCGCGCCCGGCGACCTCGAACGCCTCGCCGCCGGGGGTGTCGGTGACACGGATGGCGACATTCGATTCCGCCTCTTTCATCAGGCGTTCGCGGATCACGCGGGACTGGACCTTCTTGCCGTCCCGGCCCGACAGGGGGCTATCATTGATGCCGAAGGTCACGGTGATGGTGGGCGGATCAATGGGTTGCGCGTCTAGCGGTGTATCAACCTCGGGCGCGCAGATCGTGTCGGCCACGGTGGCCTTGGCCATGCCCGCTAGGCTGACGATGTCACCGGCCTCAGCCACGTCGATGGGCGATTGGGCCAGACCGCGGAACGCCATGATCTTGGTCACACGGAACTGCTCGATCTTGTCGCCTTCGCGGGACAGCGCTTTGACCGTTTCACCCGTTTTAAGCGTGCCGCTTTCCACGCGGCCCGTCAGCAGACGGCCGATGAACGGGTCAGAGCCGAGCGTGGTTGCCAGCATCGTGAAAGGCTCGGACTGGCGGGCGATTTGGGCGGGGGCCGGGACATGCTCGACAATCAGGTCAAAGAGCGCGGAGAGGTCCTTGCGGGGCCCGTCCAGCTCTGCATCGCACCAGCCGTTGCGGCCCGAGGCGTAGAGCGCGGGGAAATCCAACTGCTCTTCGGAGGCATCGAGATTGGCGAAAAGGTCGAACACCTCGTCCAAGGCGCGGTCCGGCTCAGCGTCCGGCTTGTCCACCTTGTTGAGCACCACAATCGGGCGCAGACCCAAGGCCAAGGCTTTCGAGGTCACGAACTTCGTCTGGGGCATAGGCCCTTCAGCGGCATCGACCAGAAGCACAACACCGTCGACCATGCTGAGAATGCGCTCAACCTCGCCGCCGAAATCCGCGTGGCCGGGGGTGTCGACGATATTGATCCGCGTGTCGTTCCACTCGACCGAGGTCGCTTTGGCGAGGATCGTGATGCCGCGCTCCCGCTCCAGATCATTACTGTCCATCGCCCGCTCGGCCACAGCCTGATTTTCGCGAAACGCGCCGGATTGCTTTAGAAGCTCGTCCACCAGCGTCGTCTTGCCGTGGTCCACGTGAGCGATGATTGCGATGTTGCGCAGGTCCATTGGGTCAGCCTTCATAAGGGAGTTGCGCGGGCCATACACTGCGCTTGCAGCATTGGCTAGGGGGAAAGGGTGCGCTTAACTGCCCAGATACCGGTCCTTGCGGTGATTGATGGCGATCAGCACATTGATCACGACAGCCCCCAGTAGCGAATAGAGCACGATAGAGGCTGGAAAGAGCACGAAGGCCACCGCGAAGATCACCAGATCGACGCCCAGTTGCACCCAGCCTGCAGGGAAATTCGTGCGGTCCTGGATAAGAAGGGCGACGACACCTAGTCCGCCCATGGAGCCGCCGTGGCGAAAGATCACCAGTAGACCGGTGCCCGTGATCAGCCCGAAGATCAGCGCGCCGAGGGCGGGGTCCAACCGCTCGATCATCAGGCCCATCGGGATCAGCTCGGATAGGACGGCGAGAGCGGCCACGCAGCCGAGGGATTTTATCGTGAAGGTCCGGCCCAT
>JBCBAC010000017.1:0-40068 GCA_038532735.1 Pseudomonadota bacterium | reverse complement strand
CCGTCAAGAAAGAGAGCCAGATGAGCGAGCAGAACAATATCTCACCGGTCAATCCGTTGCCGCCGATTGTGGTGGCGCTGTTTTTATTCATCGCCGGAATCGAGCTGATGTTCCTTCTGGGGGAGCGCGGCATCCTTGGTGGGCCAGAGGCCGTGGGCTGGCGCAATCAGGCGATCAACGACTATTCATTCTTCAACCAGATCTTCGACCGGATGCTGGCGCGTGGCGAGGGCACGCCGAGCGACTGGATCCGGTTTTTGAGCTACCCGTTCGTACATCTGACGTTCACCCACACGCTTTTCGTCTGCGTGTTTTTGCTCGCGCTCGGCAAGATGGTGGGAGAGGTCTTTGCCGCCTGGGCCGTGCTTGCGGTCTTTGTGGTCTCTGCGGTTGTAGGCGCGCTGGCGTACGGGCTGTTGCTGGATGAAACCTTTCCGCTGATTGGGGGCTATCCGGCGGTATATGGCTTGATCGGCGCGTTCACCTTCCTGCTTTGGGTGCGGCTTGTGAATGATGGCGCCAATCAGTTTCGGGCGTTTACGCTAATCGGGTTTTTACTGTTCATTCAGCTGATCTTCGGGCTGCTCTTTGGCGGCGGAATGGACTGGGTCGCAGATATCGCAGGCTTCGTGGCCGGGTTCGTCACATCAGTTTTCGTCTGCCCGGGCGGCTGGCGCTATATTCGCCAGCGCATCCGGCGGGATTAGCGGCGCAACGCCGCGCGAAACTCTGACAGGCGAAACGCGCCGATCAACTGGCCAAATATCGCGTAGCTGGCCATGCCGATGCTGACGAGCGCGAGGAGCGCAATGTAGCGGATGCCTGCCGCGTTCAGGCCTGGCGTCATCAGCAGGTTGCCGATCCACAAGACGACGCCCATCCCGACAGAGGCCAGCGTGATCTTGAAGATACGCGCGCCGAACCCTGGGGCGAAACGCGCCTCCGGGCCCAATTTGCGCGCTCCGATCAGCAGCAAAAGCACCATGACCCAGCCCGCGACTGTGGCAGCAATGGCCGAAGCGAGCCAGCCAATGGAATAGGCAAGACCGACGGCGAGAGCGGCGTTCACGATCATCCCGACCAAGGCGAAATAGAAGGGCGTCTTGGTGTCTTCGCGCGCGAAGTACAGCGGTTGCAGCACTTTTTGCAGCACGAAGGAGGGCAGGCCGAGGCCATAGATCGCAACCGCTGCGGCTGTGGCGGCGGTGTCTTGCGGCGTGACCAGACCACGCTCAAACAGGACGGAGACAAGCGGGATCGGCACGACCATCAGCGCGACAGCGGCAGGGATGGTGAGGGCCAATGCCAGCTCCCCGGCGCGGGTCAGGGCTTGTTGACCACCGTTTGCATCGCCTGCACGCAAACGGCGTGACAAATCGGGCAGCAGCACGATGCCGATGGCAATGCCTACGACGCCGAGGGGCAGTTGATAGAGCCGGTCTGCGTTGTAGAGCCAGCTGACCGCGCGGTCGTAATAGCTGGCGACTTGCTGGCCCACGACAAGGTTGATTTGCACCACGCCACCTGCAAGGGCGGCGGGTGCTGCAATCACGGCAAGGCGCTTGAGATCGGCGGTCATGCGTGGCCAGCGGAAGGTCAGCCGGAAGCCCGCGCGAGAGGCTGCGACCCAGACCAGCGCAAGCTGCGCGACACCGGCCACGGGGATTGCCCAGATCAGCCAGTCGGCTACGCTTCCATCTATCAGAACGGCGATGGCGACAGCCGAGATAAAGAGGACGTTCAACAGCACGGGGGCCGCCGCTGCCGCCGCGAAGCGTCCCGTCGCGTTCAGAACACCCGACAGTAGAGCGGCGAGCGAGATGAACAGGATGTAGGGGAAGGCGATACGTGCGAAATCGACCGCGATGTCGAACTTCTCCTGTCCCGCAAAGCCGCTGGCGATCGCGTAGATCAGCCATGGCATGAAAAGCTGTGCCAGAAGTGTCAGCACGATCAGGATTGTCGCAAGGCCACTGAACGCATCTTGCGCAAAGTCCTGCGCGCCGTCCTGCGCCTCGACCTTTTTGGAAAACATCGGCACGAAAGCCGTGTTGAACGCGCCTTCTGCAAAGAAACGCCGGAACATATTGGGTAGACGAAACGCGACCACATAGGCCTCATAGAGCGGCCCCGTGCCCAGCAGAGCGACAATAGTCGCATCCCGCACAAAGCCCAGCACGCGGCTGAGCAAGGTCCAGACTCCAACCGTCAGAAACCCCGAGACCAGCCGGATCGGCTTCATTCGCCGGCCCGTTCCACACCTTTGGCGATGGCATCGCGGAGGCGTTTTTCAATGGTGCGCTGCTTGGCATCGGAATGGAATTTCAGACCGAACATGTCCTTGACGTAGAACGTGTCGACCACCTGCTCGCCATAGGTCGCGATCACGGCGCTTGCGATATAGATGTTGGAGGCGACAAGCGTCTGCGTCAGATCATGGAGCAAACCAGGCCGGTCGCGCGTGTCGACCTCGATGATCGTGTAGATATCAGAGCCTTCATTATCGAACGTGATCGAGGTGGGCACTTTGAAGGCCCGCTCGCGCTTTTTGATCTTGTCTTTGGGGGCCAGAGCCTCTCGTGCGATGACGTCGCCTTTGAGGGTCTTTTCGATCATCTGATTCAGGCGCGGCAGTTTGCTGGCCTCATAGGGGGCGCCGGAGGCGTCCTGGATCCAGAAAGCAGCTGTCGCAAAGCCGTCTTGCGTGGTGAAGGTCCGCGCATCGACGATATTGGCACCGACAATGGCCAAAGCCCCGCAGACCCGGCTGAAAATACCGGGGTGATCGGCCATCGCAAAGCAGGCGCGCGTGGCGTCGCGATCCTCGTCGGGATGCAGGTCGATCTTGATCTCATCAAGCTCGATATCGCGCAGCATATGGGCAAAGACCACATGCGCGGTCACGTGCAGACCTTGCCAATACGGGTCGTAATGGCGCGCGGTTTCGGTCCGGATATCCTTGCTGTCCCAGCCGTCAAGCGCCTCGCGCAGAGCCTTCTTGGCTTCCGCGCCACGGTTCTCACGGTTGAGGTCTTCAAGCCCGGTTTCCAGCGCCCGCCGCGTCTGCCTGTAAAGCGCGCGGATCAGGACGGCCTTCCAGTTATTCCACGTATTCGGACCAACCCCGCGGATATCGCAGACGGTCAGAACCGTCAGCAAATCCAGCCGTTCTTTTGACTTCACCGCTTTGGCGAAGTCGCGCACGGTGCGCGGGTCGGCGATATCGCGTTTCTGCGCCATGTCGGACATCAGCAGGTGATAGCGCACCAGCCATTCGACCGTGTCGACCTCTTTCTTCTTGAGGCCCAGCCGGGGCGCCACCTTGCGCGCAATGCGCGCCCCCAGAACCGAGTGATCCTCGTCCCGGCCCTTGCCGATGTCGTGCAGCAGCAATGCCACATAGAGAACCTTGCGGTTCACGCCATCCTTCAAAATGCCAGAGACGACGGGCAGCTCTTCCACCAACTCCTTGCGCTCAATCTGCGCGAGGTTGGAGATGCACTGGATCGTATGCTCATCCACCGTGTAGCTGTGATACATGTTAAACTGCATCATCGCGACGATGGGCTCAAACTCGGGGATGAAGGCGGACAGCACGCCCAGTTCGTTCATCCGCCGCAGGGCACGTTCGGGGTTGCCATGCTTCAGCAGCAGATCAAGGAAAATGCGCCGCGCCTCGAGCGTGTCCCGCATCTCGTCATCAATCAGATCGAGATTGGCAGCGACAAGGCGCATCGCGTCAGGGTGGATCAGGTAGCCCGTGCGTAAAGCCTGCTCAAAAAGGCGCAGCAGGTTCAGCTTGTCGGCCAGAAACGTCGCCTCATCGGAAATCGTGATCCGGTTGTGCAGGATCTCATATCCCTCGGGCACCTTCTTCTTGCGTTTGAAAATGCGCGCCAGCATCGGCTCGGACTTGGCGTGGATCGCCTCAAGACCTGTCAGGAAGATGCGCGTCAGATCACCCACCGAGGTCGCATGGCGGAAGTAATCCTGCATGAAATGCTCAACCGCGCGGCGCCCTGCGGTGTCTTTGTAGCCCATGCGGTCGGCCACTTCGACCTGCAGATCAAAGGTCAGCTGATCCATCGCGCGATTGGTGATCAAATGCAGATGACACCGCACGGCCCATTGGAAATCCTCAGCCTGTACGAAGGTCTCGAACTCCTCGTCCGAGAACATCCCCAGATCGACAAGCTGGCGGGCGTCAGTGACGCCATGCATGTATTTCGCAATCCAGAAGAGCGATTGCAGATCGCGCAGGCCCCCTTTGCCTTCTTTGACGTTGGGTTCCACCACGTAGCGCTGCCCGCCTTGCTTATTGTGGCGCGTATCGCGTTCGGCCAGCTTGGCGTCGATGAATTCGCTGACTGTGCCCTCAAAAAGCTCTTCGGTCAGCCGTGTCCGTAAGGCGCGTGCCAGACCTTTTTCACCGTCCAGCCAGCGCATCTCCAGAAGGGAGGTGCGGATCGTGTAATCTTCGCGTGCGAGGCGCAGGCAATCTTTGACCGTTCGGCTCGCATGGCCCACCTTCAGGCGCAAATCCCACAGGATGTAGAGCATCGATTCAATGACGCTCTCGGCCCAGGGGGTGATCTTGTAAGGCGTTAGAAACAGCAGATCGACATCGCTATGCGGCGCCATCTCGTTGCGCCCGTAGCCGCCTACGGCGATGACGCAAAGCTGTTCGCCTTCCGTGGGGCTGAGCAGCCGATGCAGGGTTTGAGTGGCCACGCGAAAAGCCGTTGTCACAAGCTGATCCGTCAGCCACGCATAGCTCCGCGTTGCATCGCGCGAATTGAACGGATCGGCTTTGAAGGCCGCAGCAATGGCGTCGCGCCCCGCTTTGCGGGCCTCAGACAGGTGCCGCACCGTTTCAGCACGAATGTCACCGTGATCGGTTAGTTTGCCCAGCGCCGCGTCAAGCTCTGCCTGCCGTGCCTCGACATCAAATATCTCGCCAGCCGGGCAGATCAGCGCCGGGGCTGTCTCGAATGTCAGCTCGTCCGGGTTAGAAACCAGCGCCGCGGAAACTTGTTGGGGCAGGGTCAAGGATCACCACCTGATTGTTGCGGACCGTCGCAACGGCCAATGCCCTCTGATTAGTCCCATCTGCGCGCAAACGAAAGACGCCATTCGTCCCGACAAAGCCCGAGGCTTGGGTCAAAGCCCGCCCGCGCAGCGCGTCGCGGTTGCCTTGGCCGACCAATGCGCCGATGGCTGCGATCCCGTCAAAGGCGAGACCTGCCAGCGGATGCGGCGCGGCACCGTAGGCTGCTTGGTAGCGCGACCGGAACCGCGCGGATGTCGTCGGATCGGGAAGCGCGAACCACCCCCCCTGCACACCGGGCAGCGCAAGGGTCTGCTGCGGAATATCCCAGCGGGTCAGGCCGATATATTGCGTGCTCTCCGGGCTGACGCCCGCCTCAGGAAGCATTTGCGCGAAAAGCGGAAGAGCGCCTGCAGTGTCCGATGTGAGGAAAATCGCGTCTGCGTTTTGCGCAGTAACAGAGCCTTCAATGCGCGGCACCGCGGCTAGAACGCCTTCTTGCGAGAACTCGTAATCGGTGATGCCGGCCTGCGCGACGCCGTGGCGCGCCAGCGCTTTGCGGATCGCATCGCGACCGACTTCGCCGGCCAGATTGCGCGCATGCACCACCAGAATACGCTTTTTGCCCTGACGTTTCGCGTAATTCACCAAACGGTCGGCGGAGTTGTCAAACGTGTTGCCCAGAACGAAAACATTGCCCCCGGCGATGGAGGTGTTGTTGGAGAAGGACAGCACATTCACACCGTCATCGGCCACCGCGACACCTGCTGCATTGGCAGCTTCCGCGAAAAGCGGGCCAAGGATGATCTTGGCGCCCTCATCTACGGCGCGCTGGGCCAGACTGGCGGCTTGCTGCGCATTGCCGCCGGTATTGTAGACCCGCAGGTCAATCTGCACATCGCGCAGATCGGCCATGGCAAGCCGGGCCGCGTTCTCCAGGTCCCGGGCCACTAGACCGTCTCCGGCACCGCCACCACCCGGCACCAAAAGGGCCACCGGGACAGGTGCGTCCGTGTTGATCGCCGGGCCGCTGCCGCCCCCCGCAGGCCCTGTCATCTGGATGGGCTCACAGGCTGCAAGCAGCGCAAAAGATAGCGCCACCAAAGCGCGTGTGGCCGACTTGCGGGTCTTTTGGAAAACGGCAATCATGGTCATAACACTCCCTCGAAGCGGATTCTCCGCGTTTGAGGCGGAGCATAAACGCCTCAACCAAGGGGTCTAGGCTTGAATCACCGCATCGTGCCATTATCCGCTGGTCTGACCTTTGTCGCGAGCCCCATCGGTACCGCGCGCGACATCACGCTCCGCGCGCTGGATGTGCTGGCCTCCGCCGATATTCTGGCGGCTGAAGATACGCGGACCTTGCGAAAACTAATGGAAATTCACGGCGTTCCGCTGGGCGAACGTCAGGTCGTGGCTTATCACGAACACAGCACCCCAGCCGTGCGCGAGCGTCTTGTGTCTGACATGCGCGCGGGTAAATCGCTGGCCTATGCATCGGAAGCGGGCACGCCATTGGTTGCCGACCCCGGCTACCAACTCGCCCGTGCCGCGATCGAGGCGGGATTGGACGTGGACAGCACGCCCGGCCCCTCAGCCGTACTGGCCGCGCTCGCAATCGCGGGCTTGCCCAGCGACCGGTTCTTCTTTGCAGGATTTGCGCCCTCCGCCAAAACACAACGCCAGACATGGCTGGCTGAACTGCGCGAGATCAGCGGGACACTGGTGCTTTACGAAAGCCCCAAGCGCCTTAGCGGCTTGTTAACCGATGCGTGCGATACCCTTGGGCACGCAAGACAGGCCGTGATATGCCGGGAACTGACAAAGAAGTTTCAGGAAGTTGCCCGTGGCACGCTGAGTGAGCTGTCGGATGACTTCGCCAATCGCAATGTCAAAGGCGAAGTTGTCGTGTTGATTGATCGACCGGGGCAGAATGAGACGGAAGAAAAAGATATTGAGGCCGCTTTGAAAGACGCATTGAAAACCCATTCTGTCAAAGACGCTGCAACTGTCGTCGCCGGGGCTCTTTCCGTGCCCCGCCGCGAGGTTTATCAGATGGCGCTCTCAATAGGGAAATCGTCATGAGCGGCGCAGTCTCTTATCACAATGGCTTTGCGGCCGAACAAGCTGTCGCGCGCCAATATGGTGCTGCCGGATGTGCGGCCTTGGCTGAACGGTGGCGCGGTGCAGGTGGTGAAATCGACCTGATCCTGCGCGATCCAGAGAACGGCGGCGTCATCTTTGTCGAAGTGAAGAAAGCACGTGATTTTGCTGCCGCCGCCGCGCGTGTCTCCGCCCGTCAGATCGGGCGGATCATGGCCTCTGCCGCACAATTTCTGGGCACGCAACCCAATGGGCAAGACACGGATGCGCGCTTTGATGTGGCCCTTGTCGATGACAGTGGCGCGGTGGAAATTCTCGAAAACGCGTTCGGCCAGTTTTGAGGGCATTGCACCCGTCGCAGCGCTGGGCCATGTAAAGGCACTACTGCAACGGAGTGTGCCTGATGTCCGTCAAACCCCTTAAAGTCGCTTTTCAGATGGACCCGATTGATCAGGTCGACATCAACGCGGACAGCTCCTTTCGCCTTGCCGAGGAAGCGCAGGCCCGCGGGCACAGTCTATTTTACTATGCGCCCGATAAGCTGGCTTACGAGGCGGGCAAGATCACCGCGCGGGGTCAGGATTTCACCGTGCAGCGCGTGCAAGGCGATCATGTGTCCTTGGGCGGCCAGCGCGTTGTCGATCTGGCCGATTTCGACGTCATCTGGCTGCGCCAGGACCCACCCTTTGACATGTCCTACATCACCACGACGCATCTTCTTGACCGCGTTCACCCCGATACGCTCGTCGTGAATGATCCGTTTTGGGTGCGCAATTACCCGGAGAAGCTGCTGGTTCTCGACTTTCCCGATCTGACGCCGCCCACCACCATCGCGCGCGATCTCGAAACGCTCAAAGCCTTCAAGGCGCAGCATGGCGATATGATCCTCAAGCCGCTTTATGGTAATGGCGGCGCCGGTGTGTTCCGACTTGGCCCGGATGACCGCAATCTCGCCTCGCTGCATGAGCTTTTCACTGGCATCAATCGCGAGCCGCTGATCGCGCAGAAATTCCTGCCCGACGTCTCCAAAGGCGATAAACGGATCATCTTGGTGGATGGGGCGCCCGTTGGCGCGATCAACCGCGTGCCCGCAGCTGGTGAGACCCGGTCCAATATGCATGTCGGTGGTAAGCCCGAGAAGGTTGGCTTGACCGCACGCGAGCATGAGATTTGCGAGGCCATCGGCCCCACCTTGCGCGACCATGGGCAGGTTTTTGTCGGCATTGACGTGATCGGCGATTACCTGACCGAGATCAACGTGACCTCCCCCACGGGCATTCAGGAGCTTGAGCGTTTCGACGGCATCAACGTGGCCGAAAAGATCTGGCAAACCATCGAAGCCAAACGCTAACTCTCGCGCGCCATCACCAAGCGATAGCTGACCGCTTCGGCGATATGCGGGTGCCGGACCTCGGCCGCGCCGTCCAGATCCGCGATGGTGCGCGCCACGCGCAGCACCCGGTGATAGCCGCGCGCGGACAGCCCGAACCGGTCCGCAACCTTGTTCAGAAACGCGCGCCCTTCAGCGTCCGGCGTCGCGATCTCGTCCAGCAAAGGCCCCTCCGCATCTGCATTGACGCGTACATGTGGCGTCTCCTCGAAACGCTCAGTTTGTATCGCGCGTGCTGCCGCGACGCGTGCTGCAACCTCGGCCGAGCTGTCACCCGAGGGGGGCAAATCAAGGTCCTGGTAGCCAACGGGTGGCACTTCCACCCGAAGATCGAAGCGGTCCATCAGTGGTCCTGAGATGCGCCCCAGATAGTCTTCCCCGCATTGCGGAACGCGGGCGCAGGCACGGGCTGGGTCGCTTAAATACCCGCATTTACAAGGGTTTGCAGCGGCGATCAGCATGAATTGGCAGGGGTAGCGGATGTGGGCGTTGGCGCGGGCGACCATGACCTCGCCTGTCTCGATGGGCTGGCGCAGCGTCTCAAGAACGGCGCGGGGAAACTCGGGAAATTCGTCCATGAAGAGCACGCCGTTATGGGCGAGCGAAATCTCTCCCGGCTTTGCGCCGCGCCCGCCGCCAACAATTGCGGCCATTGAGGCAGTGTGATGCGGTTCCCGAAAGGGGCGTGCGCGTGAAATCCCGCCTTCGTCCAACAAGCCGGACAGCGAATGGATCATCGAAGTTTCCAACGCCTCCACCGGTGCGAGGGGCGGCAAAATGCTGGGCACGCGCGCGGCCAGCATCGACTTACCAGAGCCCGGTGTGCCGACCATGAACAGATGATGTCGCCCGGCGGCGGCAATTTCGAGCGCGCGTTTCGCGCGTTCCTGACCTTTGACATCGCGCATGTCCTTGCCGAAGCCTGACAATGCAACCTCGCCAGGCTCGGACGCGTCAATCACCCGTTCACCGGTGAAGTGGCGCACCACATCAAGCAACGTGTTCGCCGCGGTGACCTTGGTTGCGCCGACCCACGCGGCTTCCGACCCGCAGGCTTTCGGGCAGAGCAACCCGCGCTCTTCCTCCGCGGCGGCCATGGCCGCAGGCAGCGCGCCGATCACGGGGACAAGAACGCCATCAAGTGCCAATTCGCCCAATGCGACGCAGCCCTCCACGTCCTCGCTGGGGATAATATCGAGGGCCGCCAGCAATGCTATTGCGATCGGCAGATCGAAATGGGAGCCCTCTTTTGGCAGATCCGCAGGCGACAAATTAACCGTGATCCGCTTCGATGGAAGGGCAATCGACATTGCGGTCATTGCGGCGCGCACCCGTTCGCGCGCCTCTGACACGGCTTTGTCTGGCAGACCGACAATCGAGAAGGCGGGCAGCCCGGCGGTCACGGCGCATTGCACCTCGACCATGCGGGCTTCGACGCCTTCGAAGGCGACCGTGTAGGCGTGGGCGACCATGATTTCTCCGTTAACCGCTGTTAGGGATGGTTAACGCAGAAGGTGTTTACGATTGGTAAATGGCCATGAAGTCCGGCCACGCTTCGGGGTCTTGGACCGTCTTGTCGCGACAAAAGGCGTTGCAGAAGCCGTAGATCTTGCCGCCTGCCTCCAGAAAATCCGTGATGGGTTCGCCCGAATATGGACAGGTCTCATTCACAGATGGGCCGCTGTCGACCGCCCGCGCCGTGATCGGTGTAGGGCCGGGCCAATTCCGCTTTTGCAGGTCGTGCTGGTAAGGCATCGGATCATAATCGACCGTCGCCCCCATCGCCCGCCATTGCCGAAAAAGCGGGTCCGCCAGATGCGCTGCGACGTAGTTCTGTGCGGCATCGCTCACCGGCAGATCATAGCCCGCAATCCGTGCGGCGACCGGGGCATAGAACACATCCGCCAGGGAGTAAGTGCCAAAAAGCCAAGGCCCGCCAGAGCCGAATTTCGAGCGTGCCTCGGACCAAAGCGTCTCGATCCGCGCGAGGTCCGTGCGCACCGCGTCACTCACCGGAAAACCGACCCAACTGTCACGCAAATTCATCGGGCATTCCCCGCGCAGTGCACCAAAACCTGAGTGCATCTCTGCCACGATCCAGCGTGCGAGCACACGGGCTGATTGGTCCCTGGGCCAAAGCCCGGCATCCGGGTGACGCTCGTGCAGCGTCTCGGCCATGGCCAGTGTATCCTGGCTCACATCGCCCTCGGGCGTCTTGAGCACAGGGACGAGCCGGGCAGGCGCAAGATCGGCCAAATCATCGGCCATGGTGCCCGAATAGAGCCCAACCAAATGGGTGCGATGGGGCAGGTCAAACGCCTTGAGCATTAGCCAGCCACGTAACGACCACGATGAAAAGCTGCGGTCGCCGATATAGAGGTCATATGTCATGGAATGAAGGTTAATCGCCGCATATAGACGCTGAAAAGCATGAAATTGTTGGGTTTTGTATCACGGACGGTGATTGATCGCCCCGATATGCCAGCTGTTGTCAAAGCTCAGATCGGTCACCGAGAGGTTGTCGATCTTGTTGGCAAAGGCATCATACGCGCTGATCCCGAGCGCGCGTTGCACTTGTGTCAGGATCACGCCGAAATGGCACACGACGATGATGTCGGGCGCGGTGCCGATGAGCCCGTCTATCACCCGGTTCACACGCGTTTGCACGTCATGCCAGCTTTCACCGCCGGGCGGTCGGATGTCGCCGGGTTGCTCCCAATAGGCGCGGATCAGATCGGGGCTTTCGGCCTCCACATCGGCAAAGCTGCGCTGTTCCCAGGCGCCGAAATTAATCTCACGAAGATCAGGGTCATGGGTAAGGCGGGGGCGCGCTCCCTGCACGGCATCAGCAGTGGCAGTCGCCCGGATCAGGTCAGACGAAATGACTGGTGCATCGGGCAGGTAGTCGCGCAACCGGGCAAGGGCTGCAGTGTCGCTCAGATCGGCGGGCAGGTCAGACCAGCCGACCATCGTTTTTGCATGAGTTGGACCATGACGCACCATCCAGAAATGGCTCATGGCAGGGTGCCTTTCAGAACCATCGGCAGACCTGCAATCACGTTTATTGCCAAATCCGATTGGGCGGCGATCTTCTGGTTCAACCGCCCCTGCGCTTCCCGAAATCTGCGCGACATGGCGTTGTCTGGCACAATGCCTTGACCCACTTCGTTGCTGACAACTACGATGCGTTGGGAGGCTGCGACAAGCGTTTCGACAAACACGTCAGACGCCGCCTCAAGATCCGCCTCTGCCAACAACTGGTTGGTGAGCCACAGCGTCGCGCAATCCAGCAAAATGGTTTCCGCGTCGGTCATTTTCGTTAACGCCGCCGCAATATCGAGCGGTTCTTCTACCGTGATCCAACCCGCCCCGCGCATGGTTTTGTGACGGTCGACTTTCGCCTCCATCTCCGCGTCCCAGACCTGCGCCGTGGCCAGATAACCACGCGTGCCGCCATCCGCCAGAACAAGGCCCTCGGCAAAGGCGGATTTCCCGCTCGCTGCGCCGCCGAGGACAAAAGACAAGGGCGGCAGCAATTTTTTTCCGTCTTGTTGTGATCCAACCACTTTGTCGCACCGTAACCATTATAAACGCCACAACACGTGGCTGCCAATTACCGGGGGGTCAACTCATGGCACTTGATGGTTACTCAGATCAATCCCTTTCCCGCCGCGCGATGCGCGCCGAACTGCTGGACGCCGAGACGGAATTACGCCTCGCCTATGCATGGCGCGATGAGCGTGACGAGGCTGCACTGCACCGGCTGGTAACAGCTTACATGCGTCTGGCGATCTCCATGGCGTCGAAGTTTAAACGTTACGGCGCCCCCATGAACGACCTGATCCAGGAAGCAGGTCTGGGCCTGATGAAGGCGGCAGACAAGTTTGACCCGGATCGCGGCGTACGGTTCTCGACCTACGCAGTTTGGTGGATCAAGGCGTCCATCCAAGACTACGTGATGCGCAACTGGTCGATGGTGCGCACAGGCTCCACCTCCTCGCAGAAGTCGCTGTTCTTCAACATGCGCCGTGTGCAGGCCCGCCTTGAGCGGGAAGCAGCTGCGGTAGGTGAGCGCCTCGACAAGCACCAGATGCGTCAGATGATAGCAACCGAAGTTGGTGTTCCGCTCCATGATGTTGAGATGATGGAAGGTCGCCTTGCAGGCTCCGACTACTCGCTCAACGCAACACAATCGACCGAAGATGAAGGTCGCGAGTGGATTGATGCTTTGGAAGACGACGGCCCGCAAAGCTCTGATATCGTTGAGGACAATCACGACAACGATACGCTGCGCGAGTGGTTACTGACAGCGTTGTCCTGTCTCAACGAGCGGGAGCGGTTCATCGTTCGGGAACGCAAGCTGCGCGACGACTCGCGGACACTGGAAAGTCTTGGCAATGAGCTTGGCCTCTCCAAAGAGCGTGTCCGTCAATTGGAGGCAGCTGCCTTTGGTAAGATGCGCAAAAGCCTTGAGACGCAATCCAAAGAAGTCTTTGAATTCTTTAACTAAGCAGATTGGCGCGGCGCTTTTCCTGGCCGCCGCGCCCGTTGCGGCTCTCGACTGGCCCGAGGTCGATGTCGTGATCCTGGGCGAGGTTCACGACAACCCAATCCACCATGACAAACAAGCGGACGCCGTGGACGTGATCGCGCCTGCCGCAGTTGTATTTGAAATGCTAACACCGGATCAGGCCGCCAGCGCCACGATTGATCTGCGTGATGACGAAGCCGCGTTGGAAGAGGCCATCGGCTGGACTGCCTCCGCTTGGCCTGATTTTGCCATGTATTACCCAATTTTCGAGGCTCTTGGCGATGCCGCGATTTACGGCACGGCCTTACCACGCGGGACGGTCCGGGCGGCCGTGACCGAAGGCGCTGCCGCGCAATTTCCCGGCAATCCAGAGCTTTACGGCCTGACCGATCCGCTCCCCGAGGCAGAGCTGACCGCCCGCAAGCAGCTGCAAGACGATGCCCATTGCAACGCGATGCCCGCCGACATGCTGGGCGGTATGGTAGAGGCGCAACGCCTGCGCGACGCGGCTTTCGCGCAGACCACTTTGCAGGCCCTACGCGACACCGGTGGGCCGGTCGTTGTGATCACGGGCCACGGTCATGCGCGCAAGGATTGGGGCATCCCCGCCGCAATCGCGCACGCTGCCCCCGATGTCACCGTTTGGTCCGTCGGCTTTCTTGAGGCGCTGCCCGGCAGCCCCGAACAGTTTGATTTTATTGAGGTTACCGCACCCGCCCCGCGCGAGGACCCCTGTGCGGCATTTCGCTGAGAACCTTGCCAGTCGCGCTGCATTTACCTAGAGCTTAGGCATTCTGACCGCGAAAGGCGCAGCGATGTTGGCTGGCAAACACGTTCTTCTGATCATCTCCGGTGGGATCGCGGCTTTCAAAGCGCTCGACCTGATCCGCCGGTTGCGTGAACGCTCTGTCCAGGTGACGCCCGTCCTGACCCGCGCGGCTGAAGAGTTCGTGACGCCGCTTTCCGTCTCTGCCCTTGCCGGCACGAAAGTTTATCGCGACCTCTTCGATCTGACCGATGAGGCCGAGATGGGGCATATCGAGCTGTCGCGCGCCGCCGATTTGGTCGTCGTGGCCCCCGCAAGTGCCGATCTGATGGCAAAGATGGCGGCTGGTCTAGCCAATGATCTGGCCTCGACCCTGCTTTTGGCGACTGACAAACGCGTTCTGATCGCGCCTGCGATGAATGTTCGGATGTGGGGTCATCCTGCCACCCAGCGCAATCTGGCGACGCTGCAGGGGGATGGAATTCTGACAGTTGGCCCCAATGACGGCGATATGGCGTGCGGGGAGTTTGGCCCCGGTCGTATGAGCGAACCACTTGAAATCGTTGATGCAATCAGCGCGGCGCTTGGAGATGGCCCGTTGAAAGGACACCGCATTATCGTCACCTCTGGCCCCACGCATGAGCCGATTGACCCGGTGCGCTATATCGCCAACCGCTCCTCCGGCGCGCAAGGCACGGCTATCGCCGAGGCGCTTGTGGCGTTGGGGGCCGATGTGCAGTTCATCACTGGCCCCGCCAGTGCCCCGATGCCGCGCGGTGCGCAGATCGTTAAGGTTAATTCTGCGCGGGAAATGAAAGAGGCCGTTGATAACGCGCTCCCCGCCAAGGCAGCGATCTTCGCCGCTGCGGTCGCGGATTGGCATGTGACGGACGCCTCTGACAGCAAGATCAAGAAAGACAAGGACGGTTTGCCGACGCTCCAATTCGCCGAAAACCCCGACATTCTGGCAGGTGTGTCGCAGATGAAAGCGGGTCGCCCGGAACTGGTGATCGGCTTTGCAGCTGAAACCGACGATGTGATCGCCCACGCCACCGCCAAACGGCAGCGCAAGGGTTGTGACTGGATCGTGGCGAATGATGTCTCCCCCGAAACGGGGATCATGGGGGGCAGCGAAAACGACGTGACCTTGATCCATGCAGACGGGTCAGAGGATTGGCCCCGGATGAGCAAAACCGCCGTCGCCCAACGTCTTGCCGCGCGGATTGCAGAGGCGCTGAAATGACCCCAACCCTGCAATTTCAATGGGTTGAGGGGGCGGATACCTCCCTTGGCCTGCCAGCCTACGAAACCGAAGGCGCCGCTGGCGCGGACCTGCGCGCGAACCTTGAACCACAGAACCGCGCTATGGGCCACACACTGGCGCCTGGCGTGCGTCTCCTGATCCCGACGGGGCTCCGCCTTGCAATCCCAACCGGGTTCGAAGTGCAAATCCGCCCGCGCTCTGGCCTTGCGCTGAAGCACGGGATCACGCTGCCCAACAGCCCCGGCACGATCGACAGCGATTACCGCGGCCCTCTTGGCGTGATCGTAATGAACGCGGGTCAAGAGCCCGTGACCATCACCCATGGCATGCGCATCGCGCAAATGGTGGTCGCCCCCGTGGTGCAAGCTAGGTTCGAAAGTGCTGACGCACTGCCCGAGACAGCGCGCGGTGCCTCGGGGTTCGGATCGACGGGAACGCATTAACTATGAAGTCAGGCCTATGATTGTCGTTTTCACGATGGCGATCACGCTTTGGGTGATCGGGCATTTCATGCGCGCGCCGCATCAGGCGCGGTGGATCATGATCGGCCTTCTCTATGTTGGCGTGATGATCATTCAGGTCGGCCTGCCAGACGGCCATCCCTTGCGCGAAGCCACGGGCTACAGCCCGCAGCTTTGGCTGCTGATCGGGGCCGCGGTCGGCATCGCGATACTCTATCGGCGCGGCCTGATGGCCATCCGTGCGCGCACAAACCCGGTCAGCGCCGAGCCGGAGCCAAGCGCGCCCGGCACATTCGCCACCGTCGAGCTGGAGCGCTACGCCCGCCATATCGTCATGCGCGAAATCGGTGGGATGGGCCAGAAGCGTCTGAAAACCGCCAGCGTTCTTGTGATCGGGGCAGGGGGGCTTGGCTCCCCCGCGCTGATGTATCTGGGGGCCGCGGGCGTTGGCACGATCGGGGTGATTGACGATGACGTCGTCGATAATTCGAACCTGCAACGGCAGGTCATCCACCGCGATGCCGATATCGGTACGCCCAAGGTTTTCAGCGCCGAGGCCAAGATCAAAGCGCAAAATCCCTTTGCGGACGTGCGCCCATATCACCGTCGCCTCACCGCCGACATCGCGAAGGATCTGATTGCCGACTATGACATCATCCTTGACGGTTCCGATAATTTCGACACGCGCTATTTGGTCAATCGGGTCTGTGTCGAGCTGCGCAAGCCTTTGATTTCCGGCGCTTTAAGTCAGTGGGAAGGCCAGTTGAGCGTGTTCGATCCTGAACATTCTGGCCCCTGTTATCAGTGCATTTTCCCCGAAGCGCCCGCTGATGGGTTGGCCCCAAGCTGCGCGGAGGCGGGCGTTATCGGCCCCTTGCCTGGCGTCGTGGGCGCGATGATGGCGGTCGAGGCGATCAAGCTGGCCACCGATGCCGGCGCGGCTTTGCGTGGCGAGATGCTGATCTATGATGCGCTCTATGGTGAGACCCGCAAGATCGCGCTGAAAAAGAGGCGGGATTGCCCGGTTTGTGGCACCGGCTGAATGGACAACACCCCATGGCGCGCCTACCTATTTGGGAAAGGAGACGCCCATGACCAACCCGCTGCTCGCCGACTGGACCACCCCGTTCCAAATGCCCCCTTTCCCAGAGGTGGAGGATGCGCATTTCGAGCCTGCCTTTGACGAAGCACTGGCCGAGGCCCGGTCCGAGATTGACGATATCGCCAATCAGGCCGAGACGCCGACATTCGAAAACACAATCGAAGCGCTTGAAAAGGCAGGCAAAAAGCTGGATCAAGTGCTGACGGTTTTCTACACGGTGGCTGGCGTTGACAGTAACGACACGCGCGAAGGCCTGATGCGGACATTCTCGCCCCAGCTGGCCGCGTTCTCCACTGATGTGACGTTGAACGCTGCGCTTTTCGACCGGATCAACGCGCTGTGGGAGAGCAAGGACAGCCTTGATCTGACAGACGAACAGGCGCGCGTTCTCTACCTCAAGCACCGCAATTTCGTGCGCGCGGGCGCAGCCCTGCAAGGCGCTGATCGCGACCGTTTGAAAGAGATCAATACGCAACTCTCCCAGCTTGGCACGCAATTCTCGCAAAACCTTCTGGCCGATGAACGCAACTGGTTCATGGAGCTTGAGATGAGCGATCTGGACGGTCTGCCCGACTTCTTGCGAGCGGCGGCCAAGTCGGCGGGGGAGGAAAAAGGCGTTGAGGGGCATGTGATCACCCTGTCCCGCTCCCTGATTGTGCCGTTTCTGCAGTTCTCCTCCCGCCGCGATCTGCGCGAGAAGGCCTATGAGGCCTGGACCTCCCGCGGGGCGATGGGTGGTGAAACCGACAACCGCGATCTGACACGTCAGATGTTGGAGCTGCGCCACGAGCAAGCGCAACTTTTGGGCTATGAGAATTACGCGACTTACCGCCTTGAGACGGAGATGGCGAAGACGCCTGAAAAGGTCCGCGAGCTGCTGATGAATGTCTGGAAACCCGCAAAAGCGCAGGCGGATGCCGATGCCTGGGTGCTCAAACAGATGATGCAAAGTGACGGCGTAAACGGCGATCTGGAGCCGTGGGACTGGCGCTATTACTCTGAACAACGCCGCAAGCAGGACCACGATCTGGATGAGGCTGTTCTGAAGCCCTACCTTCAGCTTGATCGCATGATCGAAGCGGCATTCGACTGCGCCTCGCGTCTCTTTGGGCTGGAATTCGCAGAGGTTGATGTCCCGCTCTACAACACCGATTGCCGTGCTTGGGAGGTCACTCGCAACGGCGAGCATATCGCGATTTTCGTTGGCGATTACTTCGCGCGGGGCGGCAAGCGCTCGGGCGCGTGGTGCTCTGCTATGCGGGCGCAGCAGCGGCTTGAAGGCAACATCCGCCCTATTGTAGTAGATGTGTGTAATTTTGCGAAACCGCCGCAAGATGAGCCTGCATTGCTGTCCTATGATGATGCGCGCACACTATTTCATGAGTTTGGGCACGCGCTGCATCAGATGCTCAGCGACGTCACTTATGAGATGGTCAGCGGCACATCCGTCCCGCGCGATTTTGTCGAACTGCCCAGCCAGCTTTATGAGCACTGGCTCGAAGTGCCGGAGGTTCTAGCGCAGTTCGCGACCCATGCCGAAACCGGCGAGCCGATGCCGCGCGACATGCTGGAGCGTCTGCTGAAAGCCGCCAATTACGATATGGGGTTCCAGACGGTGGAATATGTTGCCTCCGCTCTCGTGGACCTTGAATTCCACGACGGTCCCGCCCCGCAAGACACGATGGCTAAGCAGGCCGAAGTGCTGGAAAGCATCGGGATGCCGCCCGCGATCCGTATGCGCCACGCGACCCCGCATTTCGCGCATGTCTTCTCGGGTGGCGGCTATGCGAGCGCCTATTACAGCTACATGTGGTCCGAGGTGATGGATGCCGACGCCTTCGCGGCCTTCGAGGAGGCGGAGGGCCCCTTCGATCCGGCCATGGCGAAAAAGCTGGAAGCGACGATCCTGTCGACCGGTGGCTCCCAAGACCCCGAGGCGCTTTACACCGCGTTCCGGGGCCGCTTGCCGGGCGTGGATGCGTTGCTGAAAGGGCGTGGGCTCGACACGGCAGCCTAGGCCACTACGTCCGACTCCATGAACATGCAACGCAACGATCTGACGATCTATGACACTGTGGCCGCCGACTGGTGGTCCGACGAAATCCGCTGGGTGCGCACCCTCAAGAACATGGTGCCGGGGCGCCTGTCTTATTTCGATAAGTTCATAAATTGGCAGGGAAAAACCGTTCTTGATCTAGGCTGTGCGGGCGGTTTCATGGCCGAGGCATTGGCCGAGCGCGGCGCGCACGTGACAGGCATCGATCCCGCAGGCGAGGCGATTGCGGCGGCCCAAGCCCATGCGCAGAAATCCGGCCATGACATCCGTTATGATGTCGGCGTCGGCGAAGCGCTGCCTTACGAGGATGCAAGCTTTGACGCGGTCGTCTGCGTCGATGTGCTGGAGCATGTCAGTGACCTGCAAAAGGTCCTGCATGAAACCGCCCGCGTCCTCAAACCCGGCGGGATGTTCCTGTTTGATACAATCAACCGGAACCCGATTGCCCGGCTCGCCGTGATCACCATGGCGGAAAACGTGCTGGGCCTGCTGCCCAAAGGCACCCACGATCCAGAGATGTTCATCAAACCGTCCGAGCTGAAAGCGGCCCTGACGGAGGCAGGCTTCGAGGTCGGCGCGCTTACCGGGCTTGGCCCACGCGGCATCAACAAACGGCTTGATTTCACTTTCGGGCGCTTGCCGGGCACTGCCATCATCTACATGGGTACGGCCCGCAGGCCCTAATCGCGCAGCTCGTCCTGCGCCACGCCCCAGAGCTTTGATTTATCCGCCCAGCCCCGATGGCCCCCTGCGCTCAAACGGCACCAGGTCTCGTTACATGCGCCCAGCCGCGCGACCACGCCCAGCTCCAGCTGCGCCACAACAGGCGCGTCGGGTGAGGGTTGGCGTCGGATCTGCAGCAGGTCCTGATCCACGATGACCGTGCGCGTGCCCGACAGCAGGGAATAATGCACCCAGCCGCCTGCACCGTCGCGGTCCTGCACGCGGCGCCAATGCCCATGCTCTGCGGTGATCCGAAGTGGCATATCGCGATGCTTGAACACCCAATCGATGCGATGGGTCAAAGATGGACCGCGCCGCACATTCCCTTCCGACGCTTTCAGCGACACATAACGCGGGATCGGCAGGTTCGTCACAGGTCCGCGCTCTGACGCGCCGGCCTGCATAGCCATCACGCACAGCACCGCCAATGCCATACATTTTCCCAGTATTTTCATACCAACCGCTCGTTTGCCCATTTTTTCCGCGCGCTCTTGTGGCGCGTGTTTATTGCTGCCACTTTGACAGCAACAGGGACGTAAGGGAAGCATCAGGAGGAGCTCGATGCCGAGCAAAAGGCTAAGTGTTGTCGTGACGCGACGGTTGCCGGAGGCGGTCGAGACGCGGATGAAAGAGCTGTTCGATGTCGAACTGCGCAGCGACGATGTGCCGATGTCAAAGGCAGAGCTGTCCGAAGCGATGAAGCGCGCCGATGTTCTGGTGCCTACTGTGACCGATACGATTGATGCGGCGATGCTGGCGGGCGCGGGCGATCAACTCAAGCTGATTGCGAATTATGGGGCAGGGGTGGATCACATTGATGTCTCCACCGCGCGGCAGCGGGGCATCCTTGTCTCCAACACGCCGGGTGTCGTGACCGAGGACACAGCCGACATGACGATGGCGCTGATCCTCAGCGTCACACGGCGCATTCCCGAAGGCTTGGCCATGATGCAAACCGGCCGCTGGACCGGTTGGGCGCCCACAGCGCTGTTGGGTGGCCGGGTCGGCGGTCGCCGCCTCGGCATTCTCGGCATGGGCCGCATTGGACAGGCCGTGGCGCGGCGCGCCAAGGCGTTTGGCATGCAGATCCACTATCACAATCGCAAGCGCCTGCGCCCTGAGATCGAGACCGAGCTGGAAGCGACCTATTGGGAAAGCCTTGATCAGATGGTCAGCAGGATGGACATCATGTCCGTGAACTGCCCGCACACGCCCTCGACCTTTCATCTGATGAACGCGCGCCGGCTCAAGCTGATGAAGCCGTCGGCGGTGATCGTGAACACCTCCCGCGGTGAGGTGATCGACGAAAACGCCCTGACCCGGATGCTGCGCGCAGGTGAGATTGCGGGCGCTGGCCTCGATGTTTACGAGCACGGCGTCGATATAAACCCGCGCCTTCGTGAGCTTGGGAATGTCGTTTTGTTGCCCCATATGGGCTCGGCCACCGAGGAAGGCCGGATGGAGATGGGCGAGAAGGTTTTGATCAATATCAAGACCTTCGATGATGGCCACCGTCCGCCCGATCAAGTTGTCCCGGCAATGCTGTAGATGACCGACTACCCGATCACGCTGCACACCACGCTGGATACCGATAGAACACGTGCCCTGCATGATGGGTTAGCCAATGCGGGCCAGACCCTCCGTGCATCGGAACTGGCGGATTTCCTACTGACAATCGACGATCCCTCCGGTGCGCTGATCGGCGGATGCAAAGGCGACATCGCCTTTCGCAGCGCCCACGTCGCAGAGCTTTGGGTGGACGCAGCGCATCAAGGCAAAGGGCTTGGTCGCGCGCTCTTGGCGCGCGCGGAGGAACACGCGCTTGCGCAAAACTGCATCCGCGTTCATCTCGAAACGCGAAGCGAAGCCGCCCGTGGTCTATACGAAAAACTAGGCTACCGCGTCTTCGGCACGCTGCCGGACTATAACGGCTCGCAGGCGTTCTATTACTTGGAGAAACGGCTGGACTAGGGCGCCATGCTGACGTCAGCTGACATGCTCTCTTCGGCTTTAACATTCTGCTCGCGTTTCACGCGACGCAGAACTTCGAAAAACCCGGCAAGAAAGAAGGCTTCGGCCATCAATTTGCAGACTTCTTCAATGGTGCCGAGCATCTTCTTGAGCGTCGAAACAGCCTGTTCCGAGAGCCCCATCCATTCCAGAACAGCTCTGTCATTTGTGATAGCGTCCAGAACGACGGAGACGGCGACAACCGAAAAACCAATCGCCAAATAGCCGAAGAGCTCTTTGTAGCGCATGATCTCAGCCCGCGCGAGGTAGAGCGCGCCGGCCCCCAAAATCGCATAGGCCCCGATGATGAAATCATCCAGCCGGTCCGTCAGCGGTGTCTGGGTCATGCCGAAGAACCGGTGGATATCCCGATCCAGCCCTTCGTGGAACTTAAACTGGTCATCATACGCCAGAAATACGAAGCCAACGGCCATCAGCAACCAAATCAGATGGCTGCGTCGCAGCCGATAAATTCGGAAATTTGTCACGCCCAGCAAAAGCAGAAGGATCACCGAGATATAAGTCCCGGCCATGTATTCCCCGTAATGCTTGAAGATATTGTCGTCCAAGTATCCCAAAAAGATCATGATGGCATTCAGGACAAGCACGGTGATCACCAACCGTTTGCTCGTCCAGTAGCTCAATTCGCGCATTGTAATGTTCCTGACCAAAAAGCGTCGTAAAACTGTTACGTTGCCTTATAGGCTGCAGGGCGCGTTGGGAATATCCTTTTTAAAGAGCGCTAGCGTCTTAGGAATACGTCTCATCCTCGGTCGGAAATGCGCGCGATTTGACTTCGTCAGCGTATTGGCTGACCGCTTCTTCGATCTGCGGGCCAAGATTGCCGTAGACCTTCACGAATTTCGGCGTCCAAGCGTTGAGGCCCAGCATATCCTCCAGCACAAGGATCTGCCCGTCGCACTCTACGGATGCGCCGATGCCAATTGTCGGGATCGCGATCTGCTTGGTGATCTTGGCCGCCAGCGGCTCCACCATGCCTTCCAACACAATCGCAAAGGCGCCTGCCTCCGTCACGGCCTTGGCGTCCGCCTCATGCAACGGCCAGCTGTCTTCGTCGCGGCCTTGGGTCTTGAAGCCACCCATGACGTGGCTCGATTGCGGGGTCAGACCGATATGCGCCATCACCGGGATGCCACGCTCGGTCAGAAAGCGGATCGTTTCGGCCATGCGCGCGCCGCCTTCCAGCTTCACGGCCCCGCAGCCCGTCTCTTTCATGATCTTCGCGGCATTACGGAACGCAATCGCCGGGGATTCCTCATACGTGCCAAACGGCATATCTACCACGATCAGCGCCTTTTGCGTGCCGCGCACCACTGCTTTACCATGGGTGATCATCATATCGAGCGACACACCCACCGTGCTGTCCATCCCATGCATCACCATGCCCAGACTGTCGCCCACCAAAATGAAATCTGCATATTTGTCGACGATCGCCGCCGTATGGGCGTGATAGGACGTGAGCGAAACGATCGGCTCCCCGCCTTTGCGCCCGGCGATTTGCGGGACGGTATTACGACGGATCGGGGTTTGCGTGCTCATCGGTCAGCCTTTCGGTGTAACGACATGTTGGTCAATCAGAAGGACCCCGCCAAACTCGGCAGAGATCATGATCGCCGTGGGGCCGGTCAAAGGCCCGGAGACAGGATCAAGGCTCTCCGCCTCGACGATGTCGACGGCTTTGAGGGTCGCGCGCGGCTCTGCGGTGATCAGATCAGCGATCACCGACCACATCTCTTCCACAGTCGTGCCTTGGTCTGCCGCGGCCTCTGCCGCCATGAGCGATTTGTAAAGAACCGTGGCCGCCGCGCGGTCTTCAGGCCCCAGCCGCACGTTGCGCGAGGACATGGCCAAACCGTCATCCTCCCGCACGGTCGGCACGCCATGAATGACCAATGGCATATGCAAATCGCGGACCATCTTCTTGATGATCTGCAGTTGCTGATAGTCCTTTTCGCCAAAGTAGGCGGCATCGGGCTGCGCGATGTTGAACAGTCGCGCGACCACGGTCGTCACGCCTCGAAAATGCCCCGGGCGCACCTTGCCATGCAGCATATTCGCCATGCGCGTCGTCTCGACAATCGTCTCGTCGCCTGCAGGGTAGATCGTGGGTGCTTTGGGCAGAAAGACGCAATCCACCCCTTCGCCCGTCAGTATCTCAAGATCGCGCTTGTCATCGGAAGGGTAGGTCGCCAGATCGGCCATCTGCCCGAATTGCGTGGGGTTCACGAAGATCGTCGCAATGACCCGGTCATGATCCGCCCGCGCCGCGCGCATCAACGTCAGATGCCCCTCATGCAGGGCGCCCATCGTCGTCACCAGCCCCACGCTTTCTCCCGCTTGTCGGTACTGCGCCACCTGCGCGCGCATCTCAGCCACGGTGCTTGTCGTCTTCATACGGGCGGTCCCTTCGTCGTGCTGCGCTTGGGTTTAGCCACCGCGCATCACCTTGCCAAGCGCACCAAGGTCGCATTTTCGCGGCAATTGGTCGGGTGAACGTGCCCCACGCCGCGCCCTCACGGTAAAACAGGCCTAACGAATGGCCCGGAGAGTCTCATGAAAACGCATGTCAAAGCCCTTGTTGTTGGCGGCGGTGCCGTTGGCACCTCGATTGCCTATCACCTTGGCAAAGCGGGGTGGGACACGATGCTGCTGGAGCGGGATGAGCTGACCTCCGGCTCCACCTGGCATGCCGCGGGTCTGCTGCCTTACTTTAACATGAGCTATGCGACGACGCATATCCACGACTACTCCATCAGGTTTTACAAAACGCTTGAGGAAGAGACGGGCCTGAATGCGGGCTTTTATGTCGTGGGCAACCTGCGCATGGCGCAGACCGACGCGCGTATGGACGAATACATGCTCTACGCCTCTACAGCTGAGACATGCGGCGTGCCTTACGAATGGCTCTCGCCCACGCAGATCAAGGACCGCTACCCGCTGGTGCGCACCGAGGATCTGAAGGGCGCGATTTACCATCCGACCGACGGCTACATTAACCCTGCCGATGTCACCATGGCGATGGCCAAGGGCGCGCGTCAGCACGGCGTCACGATTGAGCGGAAGTGGCAGGTTGATGGCTACGAATGGACCGGCGACGCATGGCGCGTCACCATTACCAAGATGGTCGAAAAGGGTGGCAACCTCGTCCCCTCAGACGAGCAATCGGTGATCACCGCCGAGCATGTTGTAACCGCGACGGGCAACCACGCGCAGCGCACCGCCAAACTGCTGGGCATCAAGATCCCCGCGATCCCGGTGGAGCATCAGTTCATCGTGACCGAGCCCGATCCCGCGCTCGTCGAATGGCGCAAGTCCAACCCCGAGCACCCGGTTCTGCGCGATGCGGACGCCAAATGGTATGTGCGCGAAGAACGCGGCGGCTGGATCCTTGGCCCTTACGAGCGCAACGCGCCTGCGCGCTTTGAATACGCTGTCCCCGACAGTTTCCGCGCCGACCTTTTCCCCCTCGATCTGGAGCGGATCGAGGAGGAGTACATGTCGATGATCCACCGCATCCCTTCCTCGGAAGAGGTTGGTCTGAAAGACGATTTCAACGGTCCGATCTGCTACACGCCTGATGGCAATCCGCTGATTGGCCCGGCGCCGGGTCTGCGCAACATGTGGCTGGCCGAAGGCTTCAGCTTCGGCATCACCGCCGCGGGTGGCGCGGGTCATTATCTGGCCCAGATGATGACCGAGGGCGAGGCAGAGATCGACATGGCCTCCCTCGATCCCAAGCGATACGGCGACTGGATGACGACCGAATACGCCGCCCGCAAGAACGAGGAGTGCTACGAACACGTCTACATCCTGCACCACCCGGATGAAGAGCGTGAAGCCTGCCGCCCGCTGCGCACAGCACCTGCCTATGAGCGCCAGAAGGCCCGCGGCGCGCAGTTTGGTTGCGTGAACGGGTTCGAGCGCCCCAACTATTTCGGCCCCCTCGACGCGCCCGATAATTTCGACCACGACGCCCGCTCTTTCCGGCGCGGCGCATGGTGGAAGTATGCCGTCGAAGAGGCCAAAGCGATCCGCGAAGGGGTCGGCCTGGTGGACGCCACCGCTTTCACCAAGCACCGGATCAGTGGTCCGGGCGCGACCGCGTTCCTCGATTGGTTTACCACGAACAAGCTGCCGAAAGTCCGTCGCATTAACCTCACTTACGCGTTGACCGAGAAGGGCACGACCCGCACGGAATACACCATCGTGCGGCTGGCCGAGAATGATTATTACCTCGTCTCCGCAGGCGCGTGGCACGCCTATGATCAGGACTACCTCTATAAAGCGATCATGGACAAAGAGCCCGAGTTTGGTCGCATCAACGAAGAGGATGTCACGACCAAATGGGGTGTTTTCGCCATCGCTGGCCCAAAGTCACGCGACGTTCTGAAAGAAGTGATCAAGGACGCCGACCCGGAAACTGCGCTCTCCAACAAGCGGTTTCCGTGGCTGTCCTGCCGCGATATCGAGCTGGGCATGTGCCCCGTCCGCGCCATCCGCGTCGCCTACACCGGAGAGCTGGGATGGGAGCTGCACCACCCCATTGAGATGCAGAACTACCTCTTTGATCTGCTCGAAAAGGCGGGCGAAAAGCACGGGATGAAACTGGTTGGTGGACGCGCACAAAACTGGCTCCGCCAAGAGAAATCCTACCGCGCGTTCGGCACTGAACTCGGTCGCGACGCCACCCCGCAAGAGGCTGATTTACCGCGGTTTATTGATCTGAGAAAAGACTTCTACGGCAAGGACGCGATGGTCAAAACGGGTGTTCGCTCGCAATGCGTCACGCTCCTGATCGACGGTCCCGACGATGCCGATCCATGGGGGCGTGAAGTGCTCTATCACGGCGAGACGCGGGTCGGTCGCTTGACCTCCGGCGGCTACTCTGTGGCCTTTGGCAAGTCCATCGGGATGGGGTATGTCACCCCCGATCTGGCTACGCCGGGCACCAAGCTGAAGGTTAAAATGTTCGACACGCTCTGGGACGCCGAGATTGTCGAAGACAGCCCGTACGATCCCACCAATGCGGCAATCCGCGTAGACGGTTAACCTTGACTGCGAGACGTTCTACGCTTTTTAGAGAGCCATGATCCGCGCGATTTTCTTTAGTGCCATTGCCCTGCTCGTGGTGGCCCTCGGCATCCTACTGCTAGTCCGAAGCTCCGATCCCGTTCAGGTCCATCTGAGCGGTGACGCAGCGGGTGCCTTGCGCGCAGAAATCGCTCTGCCCGCCGGGTTGAGTTATACAGACGATATCAATTCAGCACGCTTACGCGTTGTGAGTTTGGCAGAGTGGTTTAACCTCCAATACGTTCCGGGCGCAGTTGAACAATGCGGTACCGCCTGTCAGGTCGAAGATGCCCCCGATCTGGTGCGCGTCATCTCCCTGCAGCCGACAGGAAGCGTCAAGACGGTGCTTCTGAATGCGCAGTTCCTCACAAATTTGCGCGCCGACGACAGCCCTGATCCGCAGGCAATCCAGTGCCTCGCCCGCATCATCGAGGCAGAGCTTGCGACCTTGCAAAACGCAACACCGCCGCCTTGTGCGACGGGCATTACGGTGCTCTCCCGTCGCGAGCTTCCATTCGGCCTGGGTTATTTCTGAGCCATGAGCGCTATATTGTTCGCGGGCATCTCATGTCGCGCGACATCAAGCCCAAGGCCCTGAAGATGTTCAAAAATGACGCCGATATCCTTGTACCCGTTCGCCGGGTCATCTGCCTGAATCTTCGCGTGGAACGTCGCATCGCCATCACTGGTCGTCCGCCCGTCGCGCAAGAACGGACCGTAAATCATCGCGGTGCCGCCATCCTCCAGCGCCTCTGCGATACCATCCAAAACACACCGCGCTGCGTCATCTGAAATCAGATGCAGCAGGTTGATCAGAACAACCAGATCAAACGGATCATGCGCCATCTCCCAGCCGGGTTCCGTTGCGTCCAGATAGACGGGGCGCTGCAGATTGTCTCCATAATGATCCCGCGACCAATCCTCGATAGAGGCAAGCCGTTCCGGATCCACATCGCTTGGTTGCCAGTCAACTTCCGGAAACGCATGAGCAAAATGCAACACATGTTCTCCTGTGCCGCTTGCGATCTCCAACGCCCGTCCGCTTGCGGGTGCAACCTGCTCCAACAGTGCCAGGATCGGCCCCGCATTGCGCGCCGCAGAAGGGGAGACGAGCCGCGTCACGCAAACCGCTCCGGCGACACAGCGGCAACGACATCTGCGCCTAACTCCGGGGGCTGCCCGTGGGTCAGATCAGTGCAAAGCTGCGCGGCAGCGGGGGCGGTCTGAAAACCATATCCGCCTTGCCCCGTTAACCATACGAAATCCGGTTCTATAGGGTCGCGCCCGATAACCAACGCCCGGTCTGGGGCAAAACTGCGCAGGCCTGCCCATGTCGTTTCCACCCGCGTCACCTCTTCGGTCACCATTTCTTGGTAGCGCGCGATCCCCTCGGCCAGAACCATATCGTCCGCCCAGGCATCCTGCGGCGCGACAGGGTCCTCATCAGCAGGGGAGATGAGCCATTTTCCCGCATCCGGCTTGGCATACCACGCCTCGTCAACACCATCGACAAAGGGCCAGTCAGATGTGTCATGCCCGCCCGGCGCGGGCACCCGCGCCATCGACCGGCGATAAGGCTGGATGCCCAACGGTGCAACATCCGCCATCGCTGCGACTTGATCGGCCCAGGCCCCCGCCGCATTAACCACGATCTCAGCGCGCCAATGCCGCGCGCCCGCCCGGACAGTCCAAACCCCATCCCTGCGCTCGATCGCATCGACGCGCACACCTGTTTCAAACGTCACATCATCCGCCAGCGCTGCCTTGCGATATGTCTGCACCAGCAGGTCCGTATCCAGATCCTGCGCCGTGCCCAAATATCCCGCATAAGCGGTCGTTTCTGGGTTCACGATGGGCAAAATCTGCAAGGCCTCCGCGATGCTCAACCGTTCCATCCCGAAGCTCACCCGTTCCGCCTCAAACGGCTCCGCTTCGTCGGCTTTCCCAAGCAAAAGCATTCCCCGCGCAGACAAAACGCCTGCCGCGATATGCCCGTCTTCAGACGCTTCATTCAAAGCGCGGACAGTCGTATTCCCGTATGTTTTCAGAAACATAGCCGCGGACCGACCCGACGCGTGATAGGCCAGTGCATCCTCCGCCTCCAGCACCGTGACGGACGCGCCTTTGGCCAGCTGTGCTGCGGCAGACACCCCGGCAATCCCGCCGCCAATCACGATGATATCGGTCACATGGCCCTCCGAAACGACGCTGCTCCAAGCTGAAATGCACGCTACCGCCGACCCGCCGCGTTGCAAGTGCGTTTTTCCCGCGCACACCGCTTCCATCGCGCTAGTCCCGGCGATACGGTTCCGCCATGAGCAGCCAACCCCGATTCATTCATCTTCGCGTCCACACTGAATATTCCCTCCTCGAAGGGGCGATTCCGGTTAAAAAGCTCCCCGGTCTATGCGCCGATATGGGTATGCCCGCCGTGGCCGTCACGGACACGAACAACATGTTCTGCGCGCTTGAATTTGCCGAGGGTGCTGCGAAGGCAGGGGTGCAGCCGATCATGGGCTGCCAGGTTGATCTGACTTATGACCCAGCCGAGCCCGGCGCCCGCCTGAAAGAGCCGGCACCCCTTGTTTTACTCGCCCAGAATGAGGTGGGCTACGAAAACCTGATGCAGCTCAACTCTTGCCTTTATGTCGACAAGGGCGATCAGCTGCCTCAAGTCACCGTGGATGAACTGGTCGCCCGCGCAGACGGCGTGATCTGTCTGACCGGCGGTCCCGAAGGCGCGTTGGGCAAGCTCTTGCAGGCCGGGCAGAGTCCCAAGGCACAGGCGCTTATGACGACGCTTGCCGCCGCTTTCCCGAACCGGCTTTACGTCGAACTGCAGCGCCACCCATCTGAGGATGGCCAGCCCGAGGCGGAGCGCCTGACCGAACGCCCGTTCATCGAAATGGCCTACGCGATGGATCTCCCGCTTGTTGCCACAAATGACGTCTATTTCCCGAAATCCAAGATGTATGAGGCGCATGACGCGCTGATCTGCATTGCGGAAGGTGCCTATGTCGACCAGCAGGAACCGCGCCGCCGCCTGACACCGCAGCATTATTTCAAAACCCCGCAGGAAATGGCGACCCTTTTCGCCGATCTGCCGGAAGCGCTTGAAAATACTGTTGAAATCGCGCGCCGCTGCGCCTTTAAAGCCTATAAGCGCGACCCGATCCTGCCAAGATTTGCCGATGACGAGGTCGAAGAACTGCGCCGTCAGTCCATCGAAGGACTGAAAGAACGCCTCGCCGTGATTCCGCACGCCGCCCCGGTCGAGGACTACGAAAAACGCCTCGAGTTTGAGCTTGGCATCATCGAAGGCATGGGCTTTCCTGGCTACTTCCTGATCGTCGCCGACTTCATCAAATGGGCGAAGGACAATGACATCCCCGTCGGGCCGGGCCGTGGCTCGGGTGCTGGATCGCTCGTGGCGTACGCACTCACGATCACCGACCTTGATCCCCTGCGCTACAGCCTCCTGTTTGAGCGATTTTTGAACCCCGAACGTGTCTCCATGCCCGACTTCGACATCGACTTCTGCATGGACCGGCGGGAGGAGGTCATCCGCTATGTTCAGGAAAAATACGGTCGCGACAAGGTGGGCCAGATCATCACCTTCGGCGCGCTGCTGTCGAAGGCTGCCGTCCGTGACGTTGGCCGCGTGTTGCAGATGCCCTACGGTCAGGTGGACCGCCTCTCGAAGATGATCCCGGTGGAAGGCGTTAAACCTGTTTCCATCGAAAAAGCGCTCGCCGACGAGCCGCGCCTGCGTGAAGAGGCCAAGAACGAAGAGGTCGTCGCGCGTCTTCTCGACTACGGCCAGCAGGTGGAAGGCTTGCTCAGAAACGCCTCCACCCACGCCGCCGGTGTGGTGATCGGCGACCGTCCGCTGGACGCCCTCGTGCCGCTTTACCAAGACCCGCGGTCCGACATGCCCGCCACCCAGTTCAACATGAAATGGGTCGAACAAGCCGGTCTGGTAAAGTTCGACTTTCTCGGCCTCAAGACCCTGACCGTCATCCAGAACGCGTTGAATTTGCTCAAAGATCGCGGGGTGGAGATCGACATTAACGCGATCCCGCTCGATGACGAAAAGACCTACGCGCTCTATTCCGCCGCCAAAACCGTCGCTGTATTCCAGGTGGAAAGCTCTGGCATGATGGATGCCCTGAAGCGCATGAAACCCAATTGTATCGAGGACATCATCGCGCTTGTCGCCCTCTACCGACCCGGTCCGATGGAGAACATCCCGAAATACTGCGAGGTCAAGAACGGCCTCAGCGAACGCGAGGGCCTGCACCCCTCCATCGATCATATCCTCGACGAGACACAAGGCATCATTGTTTACCAGGAACAGGTGATGCAGATCGCGCAGGAGATGGCGGGATACTCCCTTGGTGGTGCTGACCTGTTGCGCCGCGCTATGGGTAAGAAAATCCAGGAAGCCATGGATGCCGAGCGTCCAAAATTTCTGGAAGGTGCCGCCAAGAACGGTGTCGACAAGGACAAAGCGATGGAGGTCTGGAACCTCCTCGACAAGTTCGCCAATTACGGCTTCAACAAATCCCACGCCGCGGCCTATGCGGTTGTCAGCTATCAGACCGCATGGCTGAAGGCGAACCACCCGGTCGAATTCATGGCCGGTGTCATGAATTGCGATCTGCACCTCACCGACAAGCTGGCCATTTACGCCGATGAGGTGCGCAAACCCACGGACCGTGGTGGCCTGGGCATCGAGATTATCCCCCCTTGCGTGAACCGCTCCGAAGCGATGTTCAGCGTCTCGGAAGGCCGCGTTGTCTATGCGCTGGGCGCTTTGAAAAACGTGGGCGTCGAAGCGATGAAACTGGTGACAGAGGCGCGCGGCGATAAGCCGTTCATCACGCTGTTTGACCTTGCCCGCCGGGTTGATCTGAAGCGGGTCGGCAAGCGCCCGCTTGAAATGCTCGCCCGCTCCGGCGCATTCGACCAGCTTGATCCCAACCGCCGCCGCGTTTTTGACAGCCTTGATGGCCTCGTCGGCTACTCCGCCGCGATCCATGACCAGCGCAACTCTAACCAGGTCTCGCTTTTCGGCGAAGCGGGCGATGACTTGCCTGAACCGCGCCTCAGCCCTGTCGAAGACTGGCTGCCCGCCGAACGCCTGACCGAAGAGTTCACCGCCATCGGCTTCTACCTCTCCGGCCATCCGCTCGACGATTATATGGGACCGCTGAAACGCAAAGGTGTGCTGACCCTGCACGAGGTCGGCCAGAAGGCCGAACGCGGCCCGCATGTGGCCAAGATGGCGGGCACTGTGGCGGGCCGTCAGGAACGCAAATCCGCTCGCGGGAACCGGTTTGCTTTCGTGCAGCTCTCCGACACGACCGGCGCCTATGAGGTCACTATGTTCTCCGACACGTTGGAGACCGCGCGCGATCATCTCGAAACCGGTTCCAAGGTGATGCTTACGGTCGAGGCGACGATGGAAAGCGATCAGCTCAAGCTGCTGGGCCGCTCCGTCACGCCGCTTGATACGGCGGTGATCGACACCAGCTCCATGGGGCTCAAGGTGTTCGTGGATGCCGAAACCGCCGTGCACTCCGTCGCCCGTGTCCTTGGCGATCTGCCTAAAGGGGGGCAGGGCAAAGGCCCGATCCAGCTCTGCCTGATGACCGAAGGTTTGCCCGGCGAGGTGGAGATTGACCTGCCTGGCACCTATCCCGTCTCGCCCCAGATCAAGGGGGCGATCAAATCGTTGAACGGTGTGCTCGACGTTGAAGAGGTCTAGGCGGACCCGCGCCACCCCCGCTTGATCCAGCTGCGCCCAATCGCTAAAAGCGCCCGATCATCTCTTGGGGGAGAGGTCTTGCGCCATCTATCGATCATCTTGTGCTTTTGTGTTCTGGCCTGCGGGCCAGCGTTGGAAGACTTGCCCAACATCGCGGAGATGGACATCGATCCTGACAGCGCTGCCGTCGAGGCGGTGAGCACCGAGACTGAAGAGGGTGCGCTCAGCACCATTCTAACGCCAGAAGCCGAAGGCGCACCCGATGACACGGCTGAGGGAAGCGTCACCATGGCCTCCGCCGCCCCTCAAAGCCCGTTCGGTTTTCTCCGCCGCTTGCGCGGTGGTCCGTCAGAGCCGGAGGTCGCTGCACGACCTACCGAAGACGGCACAGAGCCGACGGATGCGCCTTCGCCAGAGGCAGAAGATACGCCTGTTGCCGACGCGCAGCCTTCCCCCGAGGACACCCCACGTCGCGGCCTCGGCAGCCTTTTCCGCACTGCGATGCCGCGTGAGGCCGCGCCCGATCAAGGCCCCGACAGCGTCGATGCGACCCCCGAGGTTCCGCGCGGCACCTTGCTGCCCTACGGCACGCTCGCCCGCGTTTGCGGTCTGCGCACCGCTGATCTGGGCACCGAAGTCGCGCGCTATCCTGAACGGGGTCGGGGGTATCGGCTTTATGACACGAACCCGTCCAGCACTGGCTTGCGCACGCATTTCCTGACGGGCTTCGACGACAACTGTGCCCGCCAGTTTACAGCGGCTCTTGCAATTTTTGGCGGAACAGAAACCCATGAAGCTGTGCGTTACGACCGCTCCAACCGCGATCTGGCCTTCACCGATACCGACACCGCCTACGAAAACCTCAAATCCCGCATCTGCCGGGTCGGCAAAGGAAAGCCTTGCTCCGACCGCCGCCGCGCGGCGCTCGACAAGGACACAGTTTTTGTCAGCGTCTACGAGCGTTTTTTAGGCAACCCGCGCTGGGCCGACATGCTTTTGCATGATGGCCGCGTGCTGGCCAAGGACCTCAAGGAACGCTGACACAAAAACGGCCCTCAAGGCGGGAGGAACCTTGAGAGCCGTTTGGTAAGGGGTGGTACTTGACTTAGCGAGCCGCCAGCTCAGCAGCAGAGGTCACGCCCAGCTTGGCCGACACATCCACATTCTGTGTTGAGATCACGTCGCCACCGACGCGGCCTTCCCCAGCGATCTCAGCGGGAGAGGTCTTACCCAGATCGTTGGACGCCATGAAGGAGGTTTCAAAGCCGTACTGTGCATTGGCTTCAGCGGGCGAGGTGACGTCAGCAAAAGCCGGAGCAGCAGCGACGACGAGGGCGGAGATAAGAGCGAATTTCATTTTGGAAGTCCTTTATGTGTGTTGTGTTTGCGTTTGTTTGTGTTGGAGGCTTGCGCTTCCGATGACAGAGAGATGGCATCGGGGGATGGATCTGAAAACGCGCACGGTGATCCTGTTATATGTGCACCGACGCACATCACAGGCCTGTGACGAGGTCTTGCGTGATTTGAGAAACGTCAATGTGAAGCAATCCATGTCCCGGACGGAGACACCAAGCGCACTGGTTACCAAAAAGTTTTCAGAAAACTTTTCTCTCAAAACTCTTCTGAAGAGTTTTGCCCGCAGCTCTCTTCAAACGGATCATCCGGATACCCAACTCCCGCCAGATATAGCCCTTTCGGCGGACAAACAGGTCCGCAGGCCGCCCGGTCCTTTGCCTCCAACGCAGTTTTCACATCCTCTGGCGACCAACTCCCCGCGCCGACGCGCTCCAGCGTGCCGACAAAGCTGCGCACCTGATTGTGCAGGAACGACCGCGCGCGAACATGGAAGCGGAACTCGTCCCCGTGGGGAACCGGATGCTGCGTGATCTCGAGCGCGTCGAGGGTCCGCAAAGGGCTATCGGCCTGACAGATCGACGAGCGGAACGTTGTGAAGTCGTGCCGCCCCAGCAGATGCTGCGCGGCCTCCTGCATCGGCGCCAACTCCAATGGATGGCCAACTTGCCAGACCAGCCCTTTGTCATGGGTGGCGGGCGCGCGTCGCGACAAAAGCCGAAAGAGATAGCGTCGCTCCACCGCCGAGAAACGGGCATGCCAATCCTCCGGCACGCGGGCAACCTTCAGGATCGACACCGGGTTCGGTTTGAGATGAAAGTTGAGCGCCTCTGACAGGCGAAACGGGTCCCACTCTTTCTGCAAATCCGCATGGGCTACTTGTGCCAGTCCATGCACCCCGGCATCTGTGCGCCCTGCAGCGGCAATCGTTTGGGGGCCAGGTTCCAGCTTGGCAAGTGCCGCCTCAACCGCGCCTTGCACAGAGGGCTGATCGGCCTGCCGCTGCCAACCGGCAAAAGGCGCGCCGTGGTATTCGATCTGGAACGCAAAGCGGGGCATGGCGCTTGCCTAACCCGCTGTCCCCGCGGGGACAATACCCTAGCGAAGCGGCCTCCGCGCGCTTATGTTACCGCCGATAACAAGGAAGGCTTGGGGGCAGTTTTGGTCATTTCCACCATCGCAGATGGGCTCACACGCAGTGTGGAGCAGGTCACGAGTGTGTTCACCGATCCGTTTTCGACCCCGCGCATTCGGCTGGGTGTCACCGGATTAAGCCGCGCGGGCAAGACCGTGTTCATCACCTCGCTGGTCGCCAATCTGCTGGATCGCGGGCGCATGCCGCAACTGCTGGCCGCCGCAGGGGGCGGTATCCGCAGCGCCTATCTGCAGCCGCAACCTGATGATACCGTGCCGCGGTTTGAATACGAAAAGCACCTTGCCGCTTTGACCAACACCACGCCCAGCTGGCCGGAAAGCACGCGCGCGGTCAGCCAGCTTCGCCTGTCTTTGAGAGTGCAGCCGACAGGCATCATGGGCGCGGTCAGCGGGCCTCGCACGGTGCATCTGGATATCGTCGATTATCCCGGCGAATGGCTGCTCGATCTGGCGCTGCTGGAGAAATCCTACGCGCAATGGTCCGAAGAGACTTTGGCCCGTGGTGTTCCCCGCGGGGAACATAAAGCCTTTGAAACACTGGTAAAATCGACAGATTCGACGGCCAAACTACAAGAGCTTGTGGCCCAGAAGCTGGCCGATACATTTACCCAATATTTACAGGATGCCCGCGCAGCCGGGTTTTATGACTGCACCCCGGGCCGCTTTCTGCTGCCCGGCGAGATGGCAGGCTCTCCGGTGCTGACCTTCGCGCCCTTGCCCGCGCCTTCGGGTACGGCTCCGCGCAAATCGCTCTACCGAGAGATGGAGCGGCGCTTTGAGGCGTATAAATCCCGCGTCGTGAAACCGTTCTTTCAGGATCATTTCTCGAGGATCGACCGGCAGGTCGTTCTGGTCGACGCGCTGGGCGCGATCCACAAAGGCCCGCAAGCGGTCGAGGATATGCGCGGTGCGATGGCCGATATTCTTGGGGCCTTCAAACCGGGGCGGAACGCGTTTCTGACCCAGCTCTTCCGGGGTCGCCGGGTGGAGAAGATCCTCTTTGCCGCCACCAAGGCCGATCATTTGCATCACCGCCAACACCCGCGGCTCACGGCCATCATGGAGGCGCTGACCGCAGACGCGCGCCGCCGGGCGGATTTTGCGGGTGCACAGACGGCTGCCATGTCGATTGCGGCCTTGCGCGCCACGGTGGAGGAAACGCTGGACCACCAGGGCCGCAGCCTTGATTGTGTGCGCGGCACTTTGTTGGAGACGGGCAAGCAAGCCGCCTTCTACCCCGGCGAGTTGCCAGAGGACCCAGCGCATTTGCTGGGTCCTGCGCGCGACGGCGCCGAGACATGGCTGGATGAGGATTACCAGATCATGTCCTTCGCCCCTGCGCGCTTGACATTGAAGCCGGGCGAGGGGCCGCCGCATATCCGGCTGGATAAGGCCGCGGAATTTCTGATCGGGGATCGGTTGAGATGAGTACACGCAAGGACGGCCCCGTTCTGATTGACCTTGAAGACGCAGCCGCCGCCGAACCCGCCGCGGCCCCTCCGGTTCCCGATCTGGCCACGTCCGCGCCCACAGGGCAGGCGATGCAAACCATGGCGGCGCTGGCCGCGCGCAAGCCTTCGAAACTGGCGCGCTGGTTCTGGTCGGCTTTGGTGGCGCTGGTGGGCTTTGTGGCCTCGGTCATGGCCTATGATTTTGTGACCGGCTTGCTCGACCGCAATCCGGTTCTGGGCCTGACCGCGCTCATTCTGATCGGCGTCTTCTGCGTGATCTTGCTGGCGATTGCGGTGAAAGAGTTGGCCGCGTTCGGGCGACTGAAAAAGCTCGACACCATTCATGCAGATGCGCAGGAGGCCATTGCCTCATACGATCTAAAGGCCGCGCGCAAGGTCACCGCAGAGATCGTGGCGCTTTACAAAACGCGGCCCGAAACCGAATGGGGCCGCGCGCGGATTGCAGAGCGGCAAGGCGATGTGTTTGACGCGGATGGCCTTTTGGGTCTGGTGGAGACAGACTTGCTCGACCCGCTCGACAAAGCCGCTCGGCGGGAGGTGGAAGCCGCCGCCCGGCAGGTCGCCACAGTTACGGCAATTGTGCCCCTCGCGCTGGCCGATCTGATTGCGGCGCTTACGGCGAACCTGCGGATGATCCGGCGGATCGCCGAGATTTATGGCGGGCGCTCCGGCACGCTGGGCAATTGGCGGTTGACCCGGTCGGTGCTGACCCATCTGGTGGCCACAGGTGCTGTTGCGGTGGGCGATGATCTGATCGGATCAGTCGCGGGTGGTGGTGTTCTCGCCAAGGTCTCCCGCCGGTTCGGCGAAGGCGTGGTCAATGGTGCGCTGACCGCGCGCGTTGGTGTGGCTGCGATGGAAGTGTGCCGCCCGTTGCCGTTCCGTGCGGTGCGCCGCCCGTCGGTGACGAACCTCGTGAAACGGGCTTTGACCGGCCTATTTGGTAGCGCTGAAAAAGAAGGATAGCCCCATGGACCGCATGGCCCCCGACCTGCAGACGATGATCCGCACACCGCTTCACGACGCGCATGTGCGCGCGATGCAGCGGATCGGGGAGGAACGTGATTTCGAGCCGGGGGAGGCGATCTCGGTCCTTGGGGAGCCGATCACGACGTTTTATTATGTGCTGGAGGGCGAGGTTGAGGCCATCGACTCCCGCACCGGTGAGCGCTACGGCAACGGCACGTTGGGGCCCACGCAGTTCTTCGGTGAGATCAGTTTTCTCAATGGCGGCAATGCGATGCTGGGTGCGCGGGTCGTCAAACCGTCACGCCTGCTTTGTGTGCTGCGTGAGGATATGCTGCGGTTGATGTCCGACATCCCCGAGATGAGCGATATCATCGTGACGGTCTTTGCGGCGCGGCGCAGGCGCTTGCTGGAAAGCGGGGACGCAAGCCTGACGCTGATCGGGGCAGAGGTGGATCGCAACATCCGCCGGATTGCGGCTTTTGCCGGGCGCAACCGCATTCCGTTCCGGTCATTGTCGCTAGATGAGCACGAGGCGGAGGCCGTTGCCCATCAATGCAGCATCGGCAAGGCGGAACCGGCGGTGATTTTTGGCAAGACGCAGGTGGTCGAGGATGCGACGCCCTCGGGCATTGCCAAGCTCTTGGGGCTTGATCTGGAGATTGCCGAGGATGAGGTTTTCGACGTCATCATCGTTGGCGGCGGCCCTGCCGGAGTGGCGGCGGGCGTTTATGCCGGGGCAGAGGGCCTCCATGCGCTGGTGATTGAGGATCTGACGATTGGCGGGCAGGCGGGCACCTCCAGCCGGATCGAGAATTACATGGGGTTTCCCACGGGCATCAGCGGTGCTGACCTCGTCTGGCGCGGCGAAGTGCAGGCGATGAAATTCGGCACGCGGTTCGCTGTGCCGCGCCGGGCCGCCAAATTGGAAGAGCGCGAGGACGGTGTGTTCTGCGTGACGCTGGAGCGGGGCGATGTCATCTGCGCCAAGGCCGTGATCGTGGCGACGGGCGTGCAGTATCGGCGGCTTCCGTTGGAGAACCTTGAGGCGCTGGAAGGGGCGGGTGTCTACTACGCCGCCACCGATATCGAAGCGCGCTATTGCCGCGACACGGAGGTTGTGGTGATCGGCGGCGGCAACTCCGCCGGGCAAGCCGCGATGTTCCTGAGCCGCACCGCAAAACATGTGCATGTGCTGGTGCGGGGGCCGTCGCTGGCGGCTTCGATGTCGGATTATCTACTCTCCCGGCTAGAGGCCGACCCGCGCATCACGATTCATTATCGCACCGAGATGAAGGCGCTGCATGGCGAGGATCATCTGGAACGCGTGACGATCCGCGACAAGGCGAGCGGGCAGGATTGGGAGATCAACTCCCGCGCGGTTTTCATCATGGTCGGGGCCGCGCCGAATACCGATTGGCTGTCGGGGCTGGTGGAGCTGGATGAGCAGGGCTTTGTGAAAACAGGCGCGTCCGTGGGCGTGGCGTCGTCTTATGAAACCTCGCATCCGGGGATTTTCGCGGTAGGCGACGTGCGCGCAGGCTCGGTCAAACGTGTGGCGAGTGCGGTGGGCGAAGGGTCGGTCGTGATCTCCAAAGTGTGGGAGCATGTGAACCGGGACTAAATTCCTTCTCAAAGGAATTTTACAAAGCCTTCTGAAGGCTTTTGGGTCGCGCTTGTGCCGGGCGATTGGGGCTCTTATAAGCAGCTCCATGTTGATATTCGCGATCATTATCCGAATTATATCCCCGGCGCTCTGATCTCTTGAGCCGCCGGGTTTCAGGCGTTCGAGACCTCGCGCCGCCCCTCCCCTGATTTTCCACGTTAAAGGACGCCTGACATGGCCGCCGAGACGCCCGACGCCCCCGACTACAAAGACACGCTGAACCTGCCCAAAACCGATTTCCCGATGCGCGCGGGCCTGCCCAAGCGCGAGCCAGAATGGCTTGAGCGTTGGGCCAAGATCGGGATTTACGACAAGCTGCGGGAGAAAGCATCTGGCCGTGCCCCGTTCACGCTCCACGACGGCCCGCCCTATGCCAACGGTCATCTGCATATCGGTCATGCGCTGAACAAGATCCTCAAGGACATGGTCGTGCGCTCCCAACAGATGATGGGCAAGGACGCGCGTTATATCCCCGGTTGGGACTGCCACGGCTTGCCCATCGAGTGGAAGATCGAAGAGAAATACCGCCAAAAGGGCCGCGACAAGGATGCGGTGCCGGTCGTGGAGTTCCGCCGCGAATGCCGTGATTTTGCCGCCGGTTGGATCGACATCCAGCGCGACGAGTTCAAGCGTCTGGGTGTGACCGGTAAATGGTCCAAGCCGTACCTCACGATGGATTTCCACGCCGAGCGCGTGATCGCCGAGGAGTTCCAGAAGTTTCTGATGAGCGGTGTGCTCTATCAGGGCTCCAAGCCGGTGATGTGGTCTCCGGTCGAGAAGACAGCGCTGGCTGAGGCCGAGGTCGAGTACCACGACCGTCAGACCGATGCGATCTGGGTGAAGTTCCCAGTGGTGGCGTCGGATGTGGATATTTTTACAAAGGCGAAGACACAGGTCGTGATCTGGACGACGACCCCCTGGACGATCCCGCAAAACCGCGCGATCTGTTTTGGGCCAGAGATTTCTTACGGGCTTTACGAGGTGACCGGGCGACCCCAAGAGTGTTGGGCAACGATCGGTGATCGATATATTCTGGCGGACGAATTGGCCGAGGACGCTTTGGGTGCGGCACGTCTAGAACCCTCGATGTATCGTCGTCTGGATACCGTGTCCGCGGAAGAGCTGGCCGGCCTGACCTGCGC
>JBCBAC010000016.1:0-43514 GCA_038532735.1 Pseudomonadota bacterium | reverse complement strand
GCGTAGACGAAGATGGAGCCAGCTTCGGCGAAGATCTTGGGGATCTCGGCGCGCAGTTCCTCGCGCAGTTTGTAGTCGAGGTTTGCAAGGGGCTCATCCAGCAAAACGAGGCCCGCATCCTTGACCAGTGCGCGGGCGAGGGCGCAGCGCTGTTGCTGGCCGCCCGAAAGCTCCAACGGTTTGCGGTCGAGCATGGGGGTCAGCTGCATCAGATCGGCGGTCTTGCGGACGGCAGCGTCGATTTCCTCGCTCGATTTACCAAGCAGGCGCATGGGCGATGCGATGTTGTCGTAAACGCTCATCGACGGGTAGTTGATGAATTGCTGGTAGACCATCGCGACCTTGCGGTCCTGCACGCGCATGCCGGTGACATCCTGACCCTGCCAGTGGATCGAGCCGGTAGCGGGCACATCGAGGCCGGCCATGATGCGCATCAGCGAGGTTTTGCCCGAAGATGTCGGCCCCAGCAGCACGTTCATCGTGGCGGGTTCCAGCGTCAGATCGGTGGGGTAGATATGGGTCTGCCCGCCGACGGTCTTGGATACGTTTTTAAGCTCTAGCGTCATTGGTCTTCATTCTGCCGCAGCGGTGTGAGGGGTCGTGTCGGCCATGAAGGCGTCCAGCGTGTCGATTTGTTTCTTGGTTAACCGAAGGCCCAGTTTCGAGCGGCGCCAGACGATGTCGGCGGCGGTGGTCGCGTATTCGTTAACCATGAGCCAGCGCACTTCGGCTTCCGTGAGCGTCGCGCCGAAATCCTGGCCGAGGTCTTCGGCGCGGGCTGCGTTTTGCACGATGTCATGGGCCTCGGTGCCATAGGCGCGGATAAGGCGGAGGGCCCAGCGATCATCGAGGAAGGGGCGCTCGAATTGGAGCTTTTCGACTTGGGCTTGGACACCTTCGACCGGGAAATCGCCGCCGGGCAGGGGAACGCCAGCGGTCCACGCGTCGGTGGCCTTCGGAAAGAAGGGCACGATCTTTTCAAGCGCGTGTTCGGCGAGTTTACGGTAAGTCGTGATCTTGCCGCCAAAGACATTGAGCAAAGGCGCGCCGCCGGTTTGGTCGACTTTGAGCACATAGTCGCGGGTGGCGGCGGTGGCACTGCTGGCCCCGTCATCATAAAGCGGGCGGACGCCGGAATAGGTCCAGACGACTTCGTCTTCGGTGACCGGCTGTTTGAAGTATTTCGACGCAAAATCGCGCAGATAGGCGTTTTCCTCGGGCGTGCATTCGGGTTTGAGGGACGGATCTGGATGGTCGGCATCGGTGGTGCCGATCAGGGTGAAATCCGTCTCGTACGGAATGGCGAAAATGATGCGGCCATCCTCACCTTGGAAGAAATAGCACTTGTCGTGATCGAAGAGTTTGCGGGTCACGATGTGGGAGCCGCGCACAAGGCGAACGCCCTCGGCGGAGTTGATGCGGGCGGTGTTGCGGATGATGTCTTCAACCCAAGGCCCGCCTGCATTAACGAGCATGCGTGCGTAAACGGTGCGCGTGCGGTGGTCGTTTTGCAGCGTGACTTTCCAAAGATCGCCCTCGCGCTCCGCCGACAGAACCTTGGTCCGCGTGTTGATCTCCGCCCCGCGGGCTTCGGCGTCGCGCGCGTTGAGAACGACGAGGCGGGAATCCTCGATCCAGCAGTCGGAATACTCGAACGCTTTCTGAAAGCGGTCTTGAAGCGGCAGACCGGCGGGATCGGCACTAAGGTTAACGGTTGAGGTCGCGGGCAGGATTTTTCGGCCACCTAGATTGTCATACATGAACAGACCAAGGCGGATCAGCCATGCAGGACGGCGGCCCTTCATCCATGGCATGATGTATTTCAGGACGTTGGAGGTGGGCGTTTCGCCCTCAAAACGCATGTCCTTGTGATAGGGCAGCACGAAGCGCATGGGCCATGAGATGTGGGGCATGGCGCGGAGGAGCACTTCGCGCTCTATCAGGGCTTCGCGGACGAGGCGAACCTCGAAATATTCAAGATAGCGGAGGCCGCCGTGGAAGAGTTTGGTGGAGGCGGACGAGGTTGCGGAGGCGAGATCGTTCATCTCGGCCAGCGTCACGGACAGACCACGCCCCGCGGCGTCGCGGGCAATCCCGCACCCGTTGATGCCGCCGCCAATGACGAACAGATCGACAGGTGATGTCACGGTCGCGTTGGGCACAAACCCCTCCTCCCAGATGTGGTGTGCAAGATTTAGGGAAACAGTCTTGCGCCGAGGCGTCAACAAGTAATTGTTCGTTTTCGTTCTTTTATCGAATGTTCGATTTAGAAAACGAACTCAAAGCGCTTTGAATCGCGGGTTAGGAGCGTGGAATCTAGCCAAGACGCCGCGTTTCATTGCGAATCGTCTTGTTCGAAACGGCCAAATCGAACAAAAACGAACGAGAGGAGGACAGCCCCCATGTCTCAGACATTCCGGCATCCGGACATTCTTGAGATCGCCCGCAAGGAGGGCAAAGTCATGGTCGAGGATCTGGCCGAGCGGTTCAACGTGACCGTTCAGACGATCCGGCGCGACCTGACGGAAATGGCCCATGCGGGCAAGCTGGAGCGCGTGCATGGCGGCGCCGTTCTGCCTTCGGGCGTTGACAATATCCGCTACGAGGAACGCCGGCAGCTGAACATGACCGCCAAGGATCAGGTGGCACAGGGCTGCGCGGCGCATATCCCCAACGATGCGTCTGTCTTTCTGAACATCGGCACCAGCACTGAGGCGGTTGCACGGGCGCTCCGCGGGCATTCCAATCTGATGGTGATGACAAACAATATTAATGTTGCGAACATTCTGAGTGGAAATTCCGATTGCGAGGTGATCGTCACTGGCGGTGCGCTGCGCAAGAGCGATGGAGGGCTGGTTGGGCCGCTCACCATGCGCTCGGTCGAGACGTTCAAGTTTGACATTGCCGTTATCGGATGCTCGGCCCTTGATGCGGAGGGCGACATTCTGGATTTCGACATGCAGGAGGTGGGCGTCAGTCAAACGATTCTGCGCCGCGCGCGGCAGAGCTTTCTGGTGGCGGATCAGTCGAAATTCGAACGCTCGGCTCCGGTAGCCATCGGATCGCTGCGCGAGATCGACATGTTCTTCACGGATGCCTATCTGCCCGGAGATCTCGCAGTACAATGCCGTGAGTGGAGTACAGAAGTGGTAGTGGTTTGAGCGCAGAGCCAAACGATCCACATGTTTTTTCCGGATCCGGCACAATAGAGCTTGAGACTGCTCAACGCAGTCGCCTAAAGATTATGGTTAAATACCAAGACTCGCGTAAAGAGCGAGTCGGCGATGTGACAGTGAAGGCCGCAGCACTGCGGTAGGTGCGAGGATCTGCTATTGGATAACTCGGAGTTCCTCTGGGATTGGGATGCGCAAGAAGTGCGCAACTCAGACCGGAGTTTGTGGTTGCGGCGTGCGGAGTTTCGCGAGGGCATGAATGGCCGCGGTGTCCGCTCGGAGCAATTCGGCATTTTTCAGGACAACGGATTTTCGATCGGCTTGATGTCATCGACCATCGTGATGTCTGCCGTCACCGACACATCGGATGTTTACGAAAGAACGGACGACGGTCGAGCCATTGTCACCATCGTTGGTCTGACGGATGTCGTGCGTTTTGATCCAATCCTTGATCGCATGAAAGAGCTTGGTCCCTACAAGCCAACCTCGAACCGTTTTCAGTCGTTGGAGCAGCAATCGCATTTGTTGGATACATTCAAACAGATGCTTACCGTGCTGCCGGAAGCGTTCAATAAACGCGAATACAATCATGATCGTGCCAATGGGCGCGTGGGATATGATGCTCGTTTTGACAAGCAGTTTGCAAGTGACCTTTTAGCCGGGGTAATGATCCATGAACATTAGTGACATCGTAACGTTGGAAGATGCAGTCGCTTATTTTAACAGCGACTCCTTCCAATTTTCGGATCTGCCCCAAATCGTTGGTCGACTGGATGCTGTTGGAAGCAATCCTGGCGCAACGACGGTCTTGTATTCCGGCCTAGATGCGGATGGCTGGGCGCTTCATGGTGAAATGGAAGCCAATACAGGCACGTATCGCTTGCTGGATCAGACTGACGCTGGACAGTTCGGATCGATGCTTTTGAGTGGAGATGCGCGGACCAGAATGCTGGAAGCGTTCGGTCAGGAATACGGCGTCGACTACAATGATTTCATCAACGATCAAAATCGGTTCACAGGGGCTCTGAACGAAACGATCTTCGGGCAGAACCAATATAGTGTTTTTGGAAATGCATCTTATCGGTTCGCGGGTGGGGCACAGGGCGCTGTTATCACGATGTCCGCCGGAATGCCGCTTGATGACCTTGGCCGCCCCAATTCCGCGATGTCTTTGGAAGTGCGCACGATTATTGCAAACAATGCGGCTGCGGGAACCGACATTGTCACGTCGATCAACGGTGTTGATATTTCAGAGCTTTCCTGGGGCCTGCGGGACATGATGACGGGCAGCGCTGCCCAACAATCGCAGATATTGGAAGCATTTGTAGACGGGCGTTTTGAGGACCTTCCACAAACCGGATTTACCCGTGAAATCCTGAACGGCGGTGTGGACCAGCTTGTTCTAGATGTGAATGCGCAATCCAATCGCCTCTTCTCGGGTAACCCCGACCTTTTGGCGGATATGTTGCGGTATTCCGATATGCCGACCGAAGTGTACTTCGATCTGGGCAATAGGTTTAATCACTTTGCCGATCCGGACGTGCTGACAGGGCTGCTTGCCAGCGGGCATATTGGGATTGATGATTATCTTGAACAAACGGAAGCGTTTATTAGCCGACAGGGTGCTGATTTTGATGCGGACACATACCGCGCGGGATTGTGGACTGAAGAGCTTTATGACCTGGTCCGTGACCATCCCGAGGCCAGAAGTCGCCTGCTGAGCGGCGAACTTGACGCTAACGATTTCAGCGGCGTCATGCGCGGTCTGGCCACTCTCGGCATTGCCGGGGATATCGTCGCTCTGGGTATGACAATCGTCGAGGCGAACCAGCTTTACGCACAGGGACGAGATCAAGAAGCAGCGGAGATCTGGATCCGCTTTATCTTCGGCACAGCGGGTGGTGCTGTGGGCGGCGCCGTTGGGGCCATGCTTGGCGGCACATTGGGCTCTGCTATTCCCGGACTTGGCACGGTTGTTGGCGGTGTACTGGGTGGTGTGATCCTTGGCATTGGGGGTGGTCTAGCGGGCGAGGCCGTTGGCGAAGCGCTGTTCGATCTGAACCCGGAGGCCTTCACACTTGTTATTCAGGCACTGACGGACCCGAATTACATTGCAGAGCAGGGCGGCGTTGCGAATGCGTTCATTCACTCTCTGGCGGGTGTGATCCTGCGTGGGGATTACGGCGACGATGCAAGCGATGCGATGCGTCAGTCCTTGGCTGAGGACGGCATCAACTACTGCTTCCCGGCTGGTACAATGATCCTGATGGCCGACGGCTCTGAGAAAGCTATTGAAGAGATCGTGACGGGCGATCTTGTGGCTGCGTTTGACCAGTTTGACGATAGCCCGACGGCACCGCTTGAGCCCAAGGTTGTCACCAAGCTCTTCCGGAACAAAACCGAAGAGTTCTACGAGATCACTTACATGCGGGGTCCTGAGAAGGTCACCGTTCATGCAACGCCGGGTCACCCGTTCCTGACGCCTGAAGGTCAGTTCCTGTCACTGCGTGAGTTGCTGGCCTTCGGGAAGTCGCAGCTGGAGCTTGTTCTGGACGACGGTACGGTTGTGCTCGCGAAAGCGCATCTTCTGGAGTACTCCGCCGAGACAGCCCATCTGTTTGAAGAAGCGCATGCGCTGGTCAGCACTGGTAATCTGGCGTTGAAGCCGCAGTCAGAGGGTGGTTGGGCCACCTATAACTTCGAGGTCACTGGGCATCACACTTACATCGCTAACGGCGTTCGCGTGCACAACAACTGTACCTCGCTGACGGTGCATCAAAACGCGCTTGATGCGCTGATGGCGGCCGGGCTGGTCGGCCCAGGCACAGGGGTCGAGGTCATCCCGGTAGGCGACGGCACGTTTATCCTGCTCCACCACGAAGATGCACAAATTCAAGGGATCGAGGATTTCGAAGGCGTTGGCTTTGCCGCTTTCGTCGAGATGATTCAGGACGCGGTGGATCATATTGGAGATTCAATCGCCTCTGTTCTGGACGACACGAGCGATTACCTTGCCGGGGCGCTTCCTGGGCTCTTGGCGGCGCTGATCAATGGTCAGTCGCTGGATGACGCAGCTGAGGCTTACGCTGCGCAAGTCATCGCAGAAATGGGCGTTGATACGCTGGCGCGTATCTTCGGTCTGGAGAACCTGCAGGATATCACCGACGAGAATGGTCAGCTGCTTCCGGGCACGGACGTCAAGTTTTTCGAGACAGAGATCGGGTCTGCGATCAAGGGCGCGCTGATTTCAAGTGCGGTAATGGCTATCGTCTCGGGCGAGGGGCTGGATTCGGACGCCTACGAGCAGCTGGCCATCAACCATTCCGTCCGCTTTGTTGTCACGCAAGCGCTGCAGACGCAGCCTTGGGCGCTGATTGAGGGGGCCGTTCCGCAAGAGCTGTTCGACTGGTTCGGTTGGGAAGGGGCGGCTCCGCCGCTTTCTGCCGTTGGGCAGGGGGCTGCCGCTGCCGCTGTCAGCCTGCTTGTCGATCTACTCGATGGCGGGATCGAGGACCTGGGCGCCGCGCTTGGGCAGGCGGCGATTGCAGCGGGTACGGCGTATCTTTCGAGCATTGTGACATCCACGATTGTCAGCACGTTCTCGTTGGCCGGGTCGATTGTTCCGATCATTGGCACTGTGATTGGTGCGATTATCGGTAAGATTCTGGGCGGGCTCTTTGGGGGCTGGTTCTCGCCGCCGCCGCCGCTGTTCCAGGTGGAGCGGAATGATGATGGCACGGTGACCGTGTCCATTACGCCTTATTCGGGCGGCTATATCTATGGCGCGCGGGATGGTTATGACGACACGCTGATCGGCTCGGACGGGCATGACACGCTGCTGGGCGGGTCTGGTGACAACACGATCCACGGGCTCAAGGGCAATGACCGGCTGGAGGGTCGCGGGGGCGACGATCTGCTGACCGGTGGCAAGGGCAACGACATCATTGATGGCGGTTCGGGCGATGATGATCTGATCGGCGGGCATGGCCATGACCGCATGATCGGCGGCGACGGTAATGATCTGGTCGTCGGGGGTGACGGCAATGACGTCATGTTCGGTGACAGTGAGGCCGATGAGCGCTTTGCGGATTTTGTCGCGCGGGGCGGTGTTGCGCGTCTTGGGGAGCAGGGCTCATACGAGGGGCCGGAGGGTAGTGGCTCGGAGGAAGCCGACGAGGCCATTGAGGATCAGGACGATAGCGATCAGACCCATGCAGACGTGCTGCTGGGCGGCGCTGGTAACGACCAGATCTTTGCAGGGCGCGGCGACGACTTTGTCGATGGCAGCTTTGGCGATGACATTATCTATGGTCAGGGCGGCCATGACGTCATCTTTGCAGGCGCGCATAACGACTATGTCGAAGGTGGCGGCGGCAATGACATGATCGACGGAGAGGGCGGCAATGATCGGATCATTGCAGGCTCGGGCGATGATGTTGTGCATGGCGACAAGATGCTGGTGCTGGCTGACACAGAGGTCACGGCTGCTATTCGCACTTGGCTGAACGGGCCGGTGCGCGGCTCGAAAGACCTGAAAGAGAAGCTGGGTCTACACCATAGCTATCATAACAACTCGGGCGCCAATTTCACGCCGTTTTCCGGGGCGTATACCCTGACGACTGCGCTGCTGATGAAGTTGGGCGCGATTGAGGGCGGACTGCGCTCCATCCTGAATGGTGGCGAAGACGAGGTCGCGCAGAGCTTCCTGGACTGGTTGCACGGCACGGACCGGGCGCTCAAGAACGATATTCTGGCAGGCGATCATGCCTATCTGATGCCGCCGGTGGAGCTGGCCGAAGGTGAGGAAGCACCGGAAGGTCCGGGCAGTATTCTGATCACCATCGGGAATGGTGATGACACGATTGATCTGGGGGCTGGCGATGACCTGGCTTACGGGGGTCATGGCGATGACCGGATCATGGGTGGCGACGGCGATGACGTTATCTACGGTGATGGTCTGCGCAGCGTGGTCAATGACCAAGGCGAGACCATTGTCGAGGATCATGGCAACGGCAACGATGTGATCGACGGCGGTGACGGTGACGACACGATCAATGGCGGTGACGGCAACAACACGCTGAGAGGCGGTGCTGGCGATGACCGTATCTTCGCAGGTAGCGGCAATGACCGGATCGAGGGTGGCGACGGCGCTGATATCATTCTGGCGGGTGCCGGGGACGATGTTATCTATGCAGGCGCCTCGGCATCCGCCCACGAGGACGGTACAGATCAGGACATCATCAATGCAGGTGATGGCAATGACACTGTTTACGGTGAAGCGGGTATCGACATCATTGACGGGGGTGCCGGGAACGACCGTCTTTATGGCGGCTCGGGCGATGACCAGATCAATGGTGGCACCGGCAATGACCATCTGTCGGGTGGATCGGGTCGGGACGTTCTGACCGCAGGCGCGGGCGACGACAGACTGATCGGTGGCAGTGGCGACGATACGCTTGTCGGTGGTGCTGGCAATGACGACATGGAAGGCGGCACGGGCAATGACGTGCTGCAGGGTGGCGTCGGTGACGATCTGCTGGCCGGTCAGGCGGGCGATGACCTGATGTTGGGCGAAATTGGCGCGGATCGTCTTTATGGCGGCGGCGGCGATGACGTCATGCTGGGCGGTGGTGATGACGACTTCCTTGCCGGTGGTGAGGGTGACGACACCATGGATGGCGGCTCGGGCGCGGATAGGCTGCTGGGCGAGGATGGCGACGACAAGATGATCGGGGCCGAAGGCAACGACCGTCTGGAAGGCGGCGCTGGCAATGACGAGATCTACGGCGACAACGAGGACGGCACAGGCCCGCAGGGCAATGACAGCGTCTTTGCAGGTGAGGGTGATGACGTCGTCTATGGCGGCGGCGGCAACGACACGCTGCGCGGTGAAGACGGTGATGACGCGCTGCATGGTGAGGACGGCAACGACACGCTCGCGGGCAATGACGGCGTGGATACTCTGCGCGGTGGTGACGGGAATGACCGGCTGTTTGGTGGCAACCAAAACGACATTCTGCGTGGTGGTGATGGCGACGATTTGCTCGACGGCGGCGGTCACAATGATGACCTGCGCGGCGGTGCGGGCGATGACGTTTACGTGGCCAGCAGCGGCAATGACCGGATCGTGGACACGACCGGTGCCGAGACCGTGGATATGGGCTCGGGCGATGACCGGTTCGACAGCAACACCTCCGACATGGAAGGCGACACGGTCTATGCGGGCAGCGGCAACGACCGGATTTATGCCGGTAACGGCCATGACGTGCTGGATGGGGGCACCGGTAACGACCTGATCTTCGGTCGTGGTGGCAACGATACGTTGATCGCAGGCACGGGCAATGATCGGCTCTATGGCCAGGACGGCAATGACACGCTGGTTAGCCAGGGACGCGGGACGCAGACCCTCGAAGGGGGTGCGGGCAACGACAAGTATATCGTCGATCTGACCGGGTTGAACGGCACGTTGCGCGACACGTCGGGTATCGACGTGCTGGAGTTGACCGGTGGTCTTGAGCCCAAGGACATCATCCTTGAGCGCGAAGGCGATGATCTGTTGATCAAGTCGGCGGCCTATCACGCGCATCAGCTGCGGATCGTTGGGCAGTTTACCTCCAGCCTCAAGATCGAGGCGATCGTCTTTGCGGCGACCAACTACACGTTGGATATGGTCAACGCGATCATCGGCACGGATGGCAATGACAACATCACCGGCACTGAAGACGACGATGTCGTTCTGGCGCTGGGTGGTGATGACACGGTCATTGGCGCGGGCGGCGATGACTTCCTGGATGGGGGTCCCGGCAAGGACGTGATCTTCGGCAATGCGGGCAATGATGCGATGCATGGCTCGTCGGAAGATGACATGATCAATGGTGGATCGGGCAATGACAGCCTGATCGACGGCATCGGCAGCGACATGCTGATCGGTGGCACCGGGCGCGACACGTTTGGCATTACGCAGAACGCGGGCGACCGTGACGTGATTGCGGATTTCCAGAATGGCACGGACACGATTGATCTGAGCAATTTCGGGTCGAGATTCGTGAGCTTCGCGCAGATGAAATATCTGGGCTACGGGCCGCGCCAGCAGGGGGATGATGTCATCTTCAATCTGGGTAGCGGTCAGGTGCTGACGGTCGAGAACACCACCGTGAGTCAATTCGATCAGAGCGATTTCGACTTCGACCTGATCGAGATTTCGGGCCTGACGGGCACGGCGTTGAACGAGGTTATTACCGGCGGTGCGGGTAATGACGTCATCGATGGCAATGGTGGGTCAGACCGCATGACCGGCGGGGCCGGGCGTGATACGTTCATCATTGATGACCGGTCGAGCACGTTTGATACCATTACCGACTTCAAAGAGCGGGAAGACACGATTGATCTGAGCGCGTTTGGCGATTTCTCGTCTGTGCATCAGTTCAACCTCCGCGAGGTTGGTGGGGACACGGGTATCGCACTCGGTGGCGGTCAGCATCTGATGCTCGAAGGCGTCACCCGCGCGTCGCTGGATCACCAGGGCTTCAAGTTCAACGGGTTTGAGAATCTGACGGACGTCTCCCGTTATGGCGGCCGTGTTGATGTGGATTGGACGGCCGATGCGACACCCGAAGGCAATACCACACTGAGCGGCACGAGCGCTTATGGCGCCTCGACCACCCATCGCGGCAACATTGTCGGGATGGCCAAGGCCGATGATGCTGTGGGCAGCGGCGCTGGCGCAGGCACTGGTTATGGTAGTGGCACAATCAGCCACGGTCTGAACGGTGCAAGCCATGGTGCGGGCACGATCCAGACGGATGCGGGCACCTGGGACTACAGCGGCGGCCAGTCGATCTACAATAACGCCTATTACAAGAAGAGTGGGTGTAAGAAGAAGCTCGTCCGGCCTGAAACCAAGGGCGGCACGCAGCTGGATGACCAGCTTTATGGCAATTACTGGTCCGAGAACCTTTACGGCTATGAAGGCAACGACAAAATCGAAGCCGGGGCCGGGAATGACCACATTCAAGGGGGTCTGGGTCTGGACGCGATCTATGGCCAGGATGGCAATGACACGATCTATGGCAAGGGAACTGCGGTTGCGCCCTGCTCTTTCGATCTGGCGATGCTGTCCATGACCGATGCTGAAAAGACGGCTTATACGGCAGAACTGAACGCGCTGGATGATGACTTGATCCGGGGCGGTAACGGCCACGACACGATCTATGGTGAGGGCGGCGATGACGTCCTTTATGGCGATGCCGATAATGACAAGGTTCATGGTCAGGACGGCAACGACAAGATCTTTGGCGGCACGGGTCACGACACGCTCACGGGCGGGTCGGGTCGCGACTATATCGACGGCGGTGCTGGCAACGACAACATCAACGGCGGGTCGGGCAATGACACGCTGCGGGGTGGGGCGAACAACGACACGATTGATGGCTCCAGTGGTAACGACTACCTGTTGGGTGACAGCGGTGCCGACAAGCTGATCGGTGGCTCGGGCCATGACCGTTTGCGCGGTGGCGATCACGACGACCATCTGATCGGTGGCACTGGCAACGATCAGTTGGAAGGTGAGAACCACAACGACGTGCTAGACGGTCAAGACGGTAATGACCGGCTTTACGGTGGTCATGGTCACGACACGCTTTACGGGCGTACGGGCACCGACCATCTGCGGGGCGGCGACCATAATGACAAGCTATACGGTGGTGATCAGAACGACTATCTGAACGGTGATGCCGGAGATGATCAGCTCTGGGGTGGCAACCATAATGACAGCGTCTATGGCGGCATCGGCCATGACAAACTGTGGGGCGGTCATGGTCATGACTACCTTGCAGGTCAGGATGGCAATGACGCCGTTTATGGCGAGGATGGCAACGACCGCATCGTCGGCGGCAACGGCAACGACTCCCTGCATGGTGGCAATGGCAATGACACTGTTTATGGCGGTGCGCATAACGATGTCATCCGCGGCAATGCCGGCAGCGATCTTCTCTATGGTGAGGATGGCGACGACAACCTGCATGGCGGCGATCACAACGACACCGTTCATGGCGGCAACGGCAATGACGTAGCCAATGGCGGGTCGGGCAACGACCTTGTTTATGGTGTGGCGGGCAATGACACGCTGATTGGTGAAGACGGCAATGACCGCCTTTACGGTGGCATTGGCAATGACGCTTTGAGCGGCGGCAACCATGAGGACCGTCTCTATGGCGAGGAGGGTGACGACTCCCTGCGGGGTGGCAACCACAATGACAGCCTTTATGGGCAGGACGGCAATGACGTGCTGCGCGGCGAGCATGGCCATGACTACCTGTCAGGTGGGGAGGGCAACGATTACCTGAACGGTGGCGATCACAACGACCATATGCATGGCGGCAACGGCAATGACCGTCTGTTCGGTGAATCGGGTCACGACTACATCAATGGTGGTGGTGGCAACGACTACATCGAAGGTGGAGCAGGTCGGGATGTGATCTACACCGGTGGCGGCCGTGACTTTGTTCATGGCGGCTCTGGCGCGGACTTCATCTATTCCGGCAGCACCCATACGGGCGATCATTCGCTTTACGGTGGCACGGGATCGGACATGATCTCAGGCGGGCGGGGCCATGAGCTTATCGACGGGGGCGCGGATAATGACACGCTCTCTGGCGGTGGTGGCAATGACCGGATGCTGGGTGGTCAGGGTGACGACCGCATGCATGGCGGCAGCGGCATGGACCTGATGTATGGTGGTGTGAACAACGACACCATGTATGGCGATAGCAACCATGACCGCATGTATGGCCAGCACGGTCACGATGTCATGGATGGTGGTAGCGGCAACGACCAGATGTTTGGCGGTGACCACAATGACACGATGAAAGGTGGCGTTGGGGCTGACCAGCTTTTTGGTGGGGATGGCAATGACCGCCTGATCGGCGGGGCCGGTGCGGATTACCTTCATGGCGGCAGCGGCGCGGACGTCTTCCGTTTTGAGGCGCTCACCGACAGCAGCTTGTCAGCGGTCGACGTGGTTGCGGACTTCAACCGCAACAGCGACAAGATTGATCTGGCCGCTCTGGATGTGGCGTTCTCGGACCTCGATATTCAGGCCGCGAATGGATATACGGAGGTCGCCATCGATGGGACCGATTTTGTGATCCGCCTGCTGGACGAGGACCATGACCTGAACGCGTCTCACTTCAACTTCTGAGGATGAGGGATGAAAGCGCCTGAAACAGATCTGCTGACGCAGGCCCTGAAAGAGTGTCGCCCGCTTTTCGCGGGCGCACTTGCGTTTAGCTTTGTCATTGCGCTGCTGAGCCTCGCCGTGCCGCTTTACACGATGCAGGTCTTTGACCGGGTGCTGTCCAGTGCGTCGCTGGACACGCTGTTGATGCTGACGATTATCGTGGGCGGCTGTGTGCTGGCGATGGGGCTGTTGCAGCTGTTCCGGCAGGTGATGCTGACGCAAATCTCGCGCTGGATGGATGACAAACTGTCCGAAGAGATCGTCGCCCGCTCGGTCTCGCTGGCGGTCTACACACCGACGATTGGCACCCAGCCGGTGCGTGATCTGACGACGGTGCGGAACTTCTATTCGTCGCCCAACTTCTTTCAGGCGCTTGATGCGCCTTGGGCCGTGCTGTTCTTTATCGTGCTCTACATCATCAATGTGACCATCGGCATCGTCGTCACGCTGGCCGCGCTGTTCCTGCTGACCTTGGCTGTCATCACCCAGCGTTGGCCTGCCAAACGACTTGAGGCGGCAGGGGATGCGCAAATCCGCTCAATGCAGGGGCTGGAGACGGTGGTGCGCAATGCGGAAGTGGTCAGCGCGATGGGTATGATCCGCAATGCGTCGTTGCGCTGGCGGCGGCACAATACCGAGCATCTGGAAGACAGCTACACCGCGCAGGCGATCACGGCGGGTCTGGGCAATTTCACCCGCACCTTCCGGATGAGCCTGCAGGTCGTCATCACGGCGATCGGCACATGGTTCGTGATCCGCGGTGAAATGTCGATGGGCGCAATCATTGCGGTCAACATTCTGACGGGGAAGGCGCTTGCGCCGTTTGATGCTTCGGTCGGCATTTACCAGCTGTGGGTCGCGATGCGTAAAGCGCGCAAGCGGCTGGATACCGTGTTGGCGCAGGAGGCTGTCGAGGAGGATCGTTTGGCCCTGCCGGAGCCAGTGGGTGCAGTACAGATCGACAAGCTGACCTATCAGGACCCGCGCACGGGGCGTTGGCAATTGCGCGGGGTCAATCTTGCGATTGAGCCTGGCAAGGCGCTTGGGGTGATCGGGCCAAGCGGGAGCGGCAAGACCACGCTGGCGCGGTTGATGATGGGGGTGAAGCCTGCGACGTCGGGGGCAGTGCTGCTGGATGGGGCTGCCTTGGATCAATGGCCTATGGATCAGTTGAGCGCGGCGTTGGGATATCTGCCGCAGGACATCGAGCTGTTCAGCGGCACGGTGGCTGAGAACATCGCGCGGATGTCGGATGACCCGGATGAAGAAGCGGTGATCCGTGCCGCCCAGATGGCCGAAGTGCACGAGTTTATTCTGACGCTGCCCGAGGGCTATCAGACCGATATTGGCGAGCAGGGGGTGAACCTGTCGGCCGGGCAACGTCAGCGCGTGGCCTTGGCGCGGTGTTTCTACGGCACGCCGAAATTCGTGGTGCTGGACGAGCCGAACTCGAACCTTGACACGGATGGGGAGCAGGCTTTGGTGCAATGCCTGCGCAACGCCCGCGAGGCCGAGATCACAGTGGTGTTGATCGCGCACCGCCCGGCTTTGCTGCATCATGTGGATCACATCGCCGTGCTGAAAGCGGGCGAGTTGGTCATGTATGAGGAGGCCAAGACGGTGTTGGCGAGACTGTCGGGCCAGAATGCGGCGGCACAGCCTTTGCCGCAGGAAAGGCAAGCGCAATGAGCGACGAAACGGATGTAAAAGGCCGCTGGCGACTTTTTGATTACGCGACAGAGCGGGCCGGAACGGGACCCTTGCGCTGGGGTCTTTTCGTGCTGGTACCGCTCGTTGCTGGTGTCGTCGGGTGGAGCTTTCTGGCCCCACTCAACGCGGCGGCCATTGCCACCGGAGAGATCGCGCTCTCTGGGGAACGCAAGACGGTGCAGCATCTGGAAGGCGGTCTGGTCACCGACATATTGGTGCGCGAGGGGCAAAGCGTCGCCGCGAATGAGCCGCTTCTGGTCGTGCAGGATTTGGCCGAGCAAGCGCAGATCGAGGCTTACGAAAGCCAGTTGTTGAGCACGCGTGCGCAGATCATTCGGCTGAGGGCGGAACGCGATGATATGACGCCTGATTTCGCAGGGCTGGCGGAGGGGTTGGATGTGACCTCTGAAGCCGTTGAGAACGTCGTGCGCACCAATGAAGCGGTGCTGGAGAACCTGTCGCGTTCCATTGCGTCGGCCACTGAGTTGGCCGCGTCCCGCAAGATGCAGATCGCGCGGGAAATTGATGGGCAACGCGCGCAGATCGCGGCCAAGCAACGTCAGATCGAGCTGGTGCAGATCGAGCTTGAGGGGGCACAGAAGTTGCAGGAGCGCGGCTTTGCCTCGGACGTGCAGGTGGCGCAGCTGGCCAAGTCCGAGGCGGTTCTGGAAGGCGAGATTGGCGCGTTGGAGGCGGCGGTCGCCAAGCTGCAGCAGGCCATTCTGGATCAGGATGTCGAGATTACGCAGATGCGCAACGAGCGGGTAAGCCAGCTTCTGGCGGAGTTGCAAGAGGCCGAAACGCAGGCTGAGAACCTGCGTCAGGAGCTGCGGACCCTCACGGATCGGCGCGCGCGGTCGGTCATTCGTGCGCCGGTGAGCGGCAAGATTCTGGGCGCGCAGGTCCACACGATTGGCGCGGTAATCGCACCCGGCACACCGCTGATGGATGTGGTGCCGGATGATGATAGCCTGATCGTCGAGGCGCGTGTGAACCCCACGGATATTGATTTGGTTGGGGCAGGGACGGAAGCAAAGATCCAGCTTTCGGCCTTCAAGGCGCGCAAGGTGGATCGGTTGGATGGCGTGGTCTTGGATGTGTCAGCCGATATCTTGCAGGATGAGATGACCGGGGAGCGGTACTATTCCGCCCGTTTGCAGGTGGCTGAAGAGGCGCTTGCCGGTCTGCCGCAGGATATTGCATTGTCGCCCGGCATGCCTGCAGATGTGTTTCTGATCGCGGGGGAACGGACGCTGGCGGATTACTTTTTCTCGCCGATCACAGATGCGGCCTACCGCGCATTCCGGGAGGAGTGATGGCACAGCGTCGCGTTTCCACCAAAGACTTCGATGGTCTTCTGAGCAAGATGCCCCATGAAAAGCTGGCACTGTTACAGGGGGAGCTGTTTCAGCTCTTTCTGGCGTCGGATCGCCACGAACGGCTAACCTTGCAAGAGTTCGCCATGTCGATCCTGCCGCCCATCCATTTCGATCAGTTCCGCATTTACCACGTGGGTGGTCGGCCCGTGGGTTTTGTCAGTTGGGCGATGTTCACCGCCGAAGAGGGGGCGGCCTATATGGCGGGGGACTATGATTTTAGCCTCGATAAGTGGACCTGTGGCGATCAGATTTGGTTCATCGATTACATCGCGCCTTTTGGTCATGCGATCAAAATGGCCGAAGACCTGCGAGACAATATCTTCCCCGATGGCATCGCCTATGCACCTGATCTGAACGATGAGACAGGGCGCAAACGCGTGCGCACCTACCGCGGCAAGAACCGCGGCGGGCGAGCACAGCAGGCGGATATGGAAGGCTTCCTGAAGGAGCTTTAGAAGACGGGTGTGAGGATACGTTTCAAACTACCAAGCGACGCACTTGCAAATCCAGCCGCCGGTCAAAAGCTAAACAGTGTCGCGAAATCTGTCTGGAACGCTGTAAGGGCCGCGTTGCGAGATGTTCCATGGGAACCGACCACGTTCCTCGTAGGCCGCGCGCATATCGGACGCAAATGCGATGGCAGCAGGCCGTGACAGCGGTACGGCTATTTGACTTTCGATGGACTTCAGTGTGGTTTCCAGCTTTTGCGCTCGATTGTGCCATCCCCCAATTCGGTGGGTTTGCGAGTGTTTGTCGTAACCAGTGACCGTTTCAAACCGTTTTTTGGCCATGTGGAGGCCGTAGTCACGATCAAAGTACTTCATGTGAAAAAGCATCAAGTTCGGATCAACTTGCCAAGGCTCGCCATTCACAAAATGTGCGTTTCCGCCGGCTATTGGTGCATCCCGGAAGATGCAAGGCTTCATATAGGCCGCCTCAAGGAAACCATGGCTTCGCTGATTGAGGAAAGGACGGTTAAAATCAAAAGGGTCGACCTCTAATGAGCATTTGTGGACAATGTCAAAACCGACAGGAGAGAGCACGCGCCCTTCCATTTTTACGGACGTGAGATAGTCAGGAAATGACATCTTTATATCGGGGTCGAGCACAACGAATTCATCGACATCGACGACCAGAATATGTTGAAAATACGCACGCAAAGCTGCCACGAGTCCGAAAAATAACTTGCGCCTGCGTGGTTCAAATTGGCTTCCGTTTTCAAAATGCGGGATCGTGATGATCGAACATCCCGAAGCAATCTCTTCGATTGAGGCGTTCTTTCCGTGCGCGACGATGTAGAGATCGGTTCGCTCGTCGACAAACGTCTCGTAATGCGCAATCCACTTTTTGAGGAAGTCGTAGTCGTCCCGAAGCATCGTCACGCATGCAAGTTTGCGTTCCAAGCGCCTTCTCCTCTTTCACTCATAAAGTTTCGGTTTGCTTCGGCATTTTACTTGGCTCTCGTATATCTGGATCGAAAGTTGGCGGAAAGACATCAGTTAATGCGCGACTGCTGAACTGTGTCCTATGCAAGAAATCACGGAGCTAGTTTGGTAAAAACTCCCTCAGCGGTGGGGTTTAGGGCGTTGCGGTGCTAGCGGCTTGCATCGGCACGCCTGTCACGGGCTTGATCCGGGACCTCTTGGCGTCATAGGTGGGTTTCGATCAGCGCCTTGACGGGCACGTGCGCTTTGAGGCGGGCGCAGAGCAGGAACATTCCGCCGAACTTGCGTTGCAGATAGAGGACATCCATCGGCAGTGGCGGGGGGAGGAAGCCGTCTTCGGCAAGGGCGCGGCCTTCGGCATTCATCGCATCCGACAGATCGGTGCGGGTGAAATCGAAGATGGCCTCTTCGGAGAGTGCCTCGAACACAAGTTGCATCATACGCAGGATGCGGGTGGCGTGATGCGGTGCTGTTTCGTTGGAGAGAAAGCCGATCTCGGTCGCGACGGCTTGTAAGGCCTGCGCATCGCCGGTGAACCCCGCGCGCATCAGGCGGCGGTATTGATCGACCAGCACCGGGTCCAGCGCGCGGGTGGCGCCGAAATCGAGCAGAATGATTTTGCCGGTATCCGGTGCGTAGCGGTAATTGGCGAAGTTCGGGTCGGTCTGCATGAGCTGGAAGGAGAAAAGCTCGTCCAGCATGAGGCGGAGCAGATGTTCAGCGATCTGGTTTCGAGTGTCTTGAGGGGCGCGGGTGGCGTCCTCGATCGGGACGCCTGCGACATAGGACATGGTCAGGATGTTTTCGGTCGTCCAATCCTCATGTAGTTCGGGGAGGGTGAAAGCCTCGTTCCCCGCAAGATATCTGCGGAACGCCTGAAGCTGGCGGCCTTCGAGGGCGTAATCGGTTTCCTCATGCAACTGGCGGCGGGCTTCGGTCAGGTAGGGCTTCAGTTCAAACCCCGCAGGCAACAAGCCAGAGACCTTCATCAGTGCGCCGACATTGGAGACATCGCTGTCGATGCTCTTGGCGACGCCGGGGTATTGCACCTTGATCGCTACGTCGCGCCCGTCTTTGAGCTGCGCGCGGTGGACCTGCCCGATGGAGGCGGCGGCGATGGGGTGCACGTCGAAGCGTTTGAACTCTTTGAGCCAGCCGTCGCGCCAATTGGCGTTGAGGACCTTTTTCAGCTGGGCGGGGGGCATGAAATCGGCATCCGCACGCAGCCGGGCGAAGATTTGAGCAAGTTCGGGGGGCAGCACATCGCCGGTGTCCATCGAAACAAGCTGGCCGATCTTCATGGCGGCCCCGCGCATCTTGGCCAGATCATCGGCAATGCGGCGCATATTGGAGGGGGTCAGCAGCAGGTTGCGCATATTGGGGCGCTGGCCGCGGGCCAGATCCTGCAGAGCGCCACCCGCCATGGAGCCGCCAACCCGTGCGGTCATGGAGGCCAGCTGATTGAAGCGCGACAGGCGTGTCGCGGGGATGGCGCGCGGTTGCGCTTTTGGCTGCTCGGTCATTTGAGGCGAGATAGCGTGGCGGGGGCGCTTGTCAGCCCTGGAGGCTGGCTTTTGGTGCAGGGCGGATGCCTCCGGCGGGGATATTTTGAAAAAGCGAAAGGGGGGCGGGTTAAGGTTAACGGGTCTCGATGGTGATGAGGCCTGCGAAGCGGTCTTTGGCGACGCGTGTGATGGCGTCGGCGATGCGATCAAAGGCGCTGAGGTTGCCGGAGCGCTTGCGCCAGACGAGCCCGACGCTGCGATGCAGGGCGGGGCGCTTCATCGGGCAGATGGTGAGAGAGGGGTCGGTCTTGCCAATCTCGGAGGCGATATAAAGCGCGGGCAGGAAGGTGGCGCCCATGCCCATGCCGACCATCTGGCGCAGCGCGTCCAGGGAGGTGCCTTCGTAGTCGCGCTGCAATTCGGCCCCGGTGTCGGCGCAGAGCGCTGCGATCTGATCGTGTAGCGCATAAGCCGGACCGAGCGAGAGGATGGCTTGACCGGCAAGATCGTGATCGGTGATCTGCGTACGGTTGGCCAGCGGATGATCGGAGGCGGCCACAAGCGAGAGCGGTTCGCGAAAGAGCCGGCGCGAGGTCAGATCAGCACCGGACATGGGCAATTGGGTGAGCACGATGTCGTGGCCGCCCCGCTCAAGCTCGTGGCGCAGATCGGTTGGCGTGCTTTCGCGGATGTAAAGCGACAAGTCCGGGTAGGCGCCGTGCAGCTCGGCGACGACCCAGGGCATGAGGTAGGGGCCGAGGGTCGGACTGACGCCAAGACGCAAGGTGCCCGACAGCCCGGATTTCAGTGTGGTGGAGACGTCCATCAATCGCTGCACATCGTCGAGGATGGCTTGTGCCCGCAAGAGCACTTCGCGCCCGGCGGGGGTGAGCGTGACAGGCCCGCGACCACGTTCGACAAGGGGCAGGGCCAGCGTCTCTTCGAGGTTGCTGATCTGCACGGAGAGGGAAGGCTGGCTGATCCCCTCCCGCTCGGCCGCTTTGCGGAAATGCCGGGTGTCGGCGAGGGCGCTGAGATAGCGCAGCTGGCGGAGGGTGAGGTCTGACATAAGGGCATGATCCGTTAGTCGATAGAAAAAAGCTATTGAAATTTTGTAAACAGTTGTCTTTTCCTATCGACTTGGCGTCATACTTCTGCATCATCCGGAACGATATACTGAGACGGACGTCAGCCGGGGCGGGCCACACGGGGGGTGGGGCCCGCCCCGGCTGTCGACATTCTGGGTTTTTCGCCTACTTTAGTTGTTGGAATACGCCTGATGCGGATCAGGTGACTACGAATGAGGGACGACATGGCAGCATCTGAGCCTGGGGCATCTGCCTCAAACGGCGTTATTGGGTGGGTGCCAGTGGCCATCGCGGTCGGTCTTTTCGCTTACTTTCTGCAGTTTCTTGGACCGATTAGCCAAGGCGAGGTCATTCGCCTTGTGTGGAATTGGGTGCCATCGCTCGACATCGCGCTGTCTTTTACCGTTGATGGGCTGAGCCTGACGTTCTCGCTTTTGATCAGCGGGATTGGTACGGCGGTGATGCTGTATTCGAACGCTTATCTGGCAGGGCATCCACAATATGACCGCTTTGCCCTTTATCTGACCAGCTTCATGCTGGCGATGCTGGGCTTGGTCCTGGCGGACAACCTGATCGCGCTTTTCGTCTTCTGGGAGCTGACCACAATCACGTCTTACCTGCTGATTGGCTTCAACAATGAGGAGGCGAAATCGCGGCGGTCGGCGTTGCAGGCGTTGTTGCTGACCGGGGCCGGGGCGCTGGTACTGTTGGCGGGCTTCATCCTGCTGGGCGTGGCCGCAGGCACCTTCGAGATTTCCGAGATTTTGGCCCAGGGCGACGCGATCCGGGAGCATCCCTGGTATGTGGGGATTGTCATCCTGATCCTTGTGGGCGCGTTTACCAAATCGGCGCAGGTGCCGTTTCACTTCTGGTTACCAAATGCGATGGCAGCCCCCACGCCGGTGTCGGCGTTCCTGCATTCGGCTACGATGGTCAAAGGCGGCGTGTACCTAATGGCGCGCCTGCATCCGGGGTTGTCGGGGACGGAGTTGTGGTTGTGGACGCTGACGGTGTTCGGCGCTGTGACAGCAGTTTTTGCGTCGATCCTGGCATTTCGGCAGACCGATCTGAAGCAGGCGCTGGCCTATACCACGTTGATGGCTCTGGGCACGTTAACCATGTTGCTGGGCTCGGCAGAGGGCTATGCGATCACGGCGTTTGTGACGTTCCTCGTGGTGCATTCGCTTTACAAGGCGGCGCTGTTTTTGGTTGTGGGCTGCATTGATCATGGCACCGGCACGCGGGATGCGAATATTCTTGGAGGCTTGGGCAAGGCCATGCCAGTGACGGCATTCGCTGCGGCTTTGGCGGCGCTGAGCATGGCGGGGATTCCACCGTTCATGGGGTTCATCGCGAAAGAGCTGGCTTACAAGGGCGCAGAAGAAACGCTGACCAATGTGACCTTTGTGGCGGGTATGTCGCTGGCAGCAAACGCTTTGATGGTGGCTGTGGCAGGTATTGTCGCGCTGCGCCCGTTCTGGAGCAAACCGGAGGGTGAGTTGCCTCACGCGCCGCACGAGGCGCCCTGGGCGATGCTGGCGGGGCCGGTGGTTCTAGCGGTGCTTGGGCTGCTTTTCGGGATCCTGCCGGGTTACGCGCAAACCTATCTGGTGAACCCGACGGTGCAGGGTTTCTTGGGCTCGATGGAGGCTGCGAAGGAGCTGAAGTTGTGGGCGGGGGTCAACCTCGCGCTGTACCTCTCGATTGCGACTTTTGTGATTGGTGGCTTGCTTTATGCGTTCCACCGGACCTTGAGGCCTGCGCTGATCCGCATCAACACGGCATCGCCGAAGTTCGATAAAGGCTGGGACAATGTGTTGGATGGCCTGAAGGCGGTTGCGGGATGGCAAACACGGCTCCTGCAATCCGGCGTATTGCGGCAGTATATGTTCGTCATCTTTGCGACGCTCTTGGTAGGTATCGGTGGCACGCTTTGGGCGAAAGAGGCATTTCACTGGCCGCTGGTTTTCGAAGGTGAGCTTGCGCCGAAGCACTGGACGGTGATTGCGCTGCTGATGGCAGGTACGCTGGTAACGGTGACGACACGCTCTCGGATCACGGCGATTGCGGCGTTGGGTGTGGTAGGCATCGCGGTTGCGATCATCTTTATCATCTACGGCGCGCCGGATGTGGCAATCACACAGCTTCTGGTGGAAACACTGGTCGTTGTGCTGGTGGCGGTTGCCATGCTGCGCCTGCCGCTTCTGGATCAGCGCGGTAAGTCGGATCATCGCCCATGGGACGCGCTTTTGGCGATTGGTGTTGGCGCGGTCGTCACCATGACCATCTTGCTGGTTCTGGAGACACCCTTGGATACCCGCCTGACGGCTTACTTCAACGAAACCGCATGGCCCGACGCGTTTGGGCGCAACATCGTCAATGTGATCCTCGTGGATTTCCGCGCGCTGGATACGTTTGGCGAGATTGCGGTTGTGCTGATCGCGGCGCTGTCAGCCTATGCTTTGCTGCGGACAACCCAGCCCGTGCGACACCGGCGGGGTATGGGTAACAAAGACACCAACATTCAGGAGGATACGCCTTGAATTCGCTGATCCTTCAGGTGGCGACGCGCTATCTGTCGTCGCTATTGCTGATCTTCTCGATCTACATGCTGCTGCGCGGTCATAACGAGCCGGGTGGCGGGTTTATCGGCGGTCTTGTCGGGGCAACCGGCTTTGTGCTTTACGCGGTGTCCTGCGGCACGTCCGAGGCGCGCCAAGCGCTGCGGGTCAGCCCGCAGAATATCGCGGCAGTGGGCTTGGCCATTTCGCTTCTGTCGGGCCTCTTTTCGATGTTTTTTGGCGACGCGCCGTTCACCGGGCAGTGGCTTTTCATTGGCGCGGAGGGGGATGACAAGGGTTTGCCAATCTCGACAATTCTTTTCTTTGATATTGGCGTTTATCTGGTCGTGCTGGGCGCAATCCTGACGCTAGTTTTCGCGATGGAAGAGGAAATCTAATGGAGACCCTTCTTGCCCTCGCCATCGGTGTGCTGGTTGCGGCTGCCGTTTATCTGATGCTGGCGCGCAATGTGTTGCGGTTCATCTTCGGGCTGATCCTGATCTCGAACGCGGCGAACCTGACGATCTTTGTCAGTGGGCGTTTGACGCAAGGCCAGCCTCCGCTCATTGCGGAAGGGGAGTATGCGCCGGTCGCTGATGCCGCCAATGCCCTGCCGCAAGCGTTGGTGCTCACGGCGATCGTAATCGGCTTTGGGCTCTTTGCGTTTGCGCTGGTTTTGGTCTTTCGGGCGTTCACCACGTTGGGCACGCTCAATTCCGACAAGATGCGGGTAGCTGAACCGCGCGAGGAGAACCAGTCGTGAGCTGGATGCTAAGCCTTCCGATTATTCTGCCGTTTTTGACTGCCGTTCTTGCCTTCCTACTAAGGGAGCAGCGCGCAGGCGCCTGGATCAGTGTCATCGGGTGCGTGCTGCTGCTGGCCGCGAGTGCGCTGCTGATGGGGCATGTTCTGGATAAGGGTGTTGTCGCGGGCCAGATGGGCAATTGGCCCGCGCCCTTCGGGATCACGCTCGTGGCGGATTTGCTGAGCGCGGTGATGGTGGTGATCACGGCGATCACGGGCCTCGCCGTCTCGGTCTATGCGTTGGCCGAGATCAACCGCCGTAAGGAGTATTTGGGCTATCACGCGCTGTTCCAAGTGCTGCTGGCCGGTGTCTGCGGCGCGTTCCTGACAGGCGATCTCTTCAACCTCTATGTCTGGTTCGAGGTCATGCTGATCTCGTCCTTCGGGCTCTTGATCCTTGGGGGATCGAAGGCGCAGATTGATGGCGGGATCAAATATGTTACGTTGAACCTCGTCTCGACCATTCTGTTTTTGTCGGGTATCGGCCTGCTTTACGGCATGACCGGGACGCTCAACCTCGCTGACTTGGCATTGGCGGTGGAGCGGGTGGAGAACCAGGGGCTTCTGACGGTCGTGTCTATCATGTTCATGATCGCGTTTGGCGTGAAAGCCGCGGTCTTTCCGTTGTTCTTCTGGCTGCCCGCCGCGTATCACACTCCGTCTTTCAGCGTCTCGGCGGTCTTCGCGGGCCTGCTGACGAAGGTCGGGGTCTATGCGCTGATCCGCATGTTCACTTTGGTCTTTGACCATGACATCGCCTACACGCACACGATCTTGCTTTGGGTTGCCGGCTTCACCATGGTGACAGGCGTTCTGGGCGCCGCGGCGCAAACCGATTTCCGGAAGATCCTGTCGTTTCATATCGTCAGCCAGATTGGCTACATGATCCTTGGCCTCGCGCTCTTCACGCCTTTGGCGATCGTCGGTGCAGTCTTCTATCTGGTCCACCATATCGTGGTGAAGGCCAACCTGTTCCTGATCGCGGGGGTGGCTGAGAAGCTCACGGGCTCAACCGAGTTGAAAGAGATCGGCGGGCTTTACAAATCCGCCCCGCTTCTGGGTGTGCTCTTCCTGATCCCCGCCTTTTCGCTGGCCGGCTTTCCGCCGCTGTCGGGCTTCTGGGCGAAGTACATTCTTGTGAAAGCCTCTTTGGACATCGAGATGTGGTTGATTGCGGGTGTTGCGCTTTTTGTTGGTCTTCTCACGATCTATTCGATGACGAAAATCTGGGCACAGGCCTTCTGGGAGCCGCACCCCTATAATCTTGAGCCCAAGCTGAGCATTCTGACTCGTGAGCAGCGCTGGTTCTACCTGTCGCCCATCGCATTTCTTGCGACGCTGACGATCATCATTGGCTTTTACCCGGAACCGTTCGTACAATTTGCCGAACGCTCTGCCGAACAATTGCTAAACCCCGCCGCCTATATCGAGGCCGTGTTAGGACAGCAGCCATGAACCTGTTTCTGCTCAACCTCATTCTCGCGATCAGTTGGTCGGCGTTGTCGGGCAGCTTCACGCTGACCACGCTCGCAGTGGGCTTCCTGCTGGGCTTTGTCGTCCTGTGGCTGCTGCAACCTTTGCTCGGTGGTCCCAGCCCATACTTCCTGCGGGCCTATTACTGGCTGCGTCTCGTGGTCATGTTTCATTATGAGCTTGTTGTCTCGTCACTCGCTGTGGTGTGGGATGTCATCACACCCACACAGCTCAGCCGTCCGGGCGTCATTGAGATGCCTTTGGATATTCGAAGCGACACAGGTATCCTTCTGGTGACGAACCTGATTTCGCTCACGCCGGGCACCTTGAGCCTTGATGTCAGTGAGGATCGCAAAACCCTGTTTGTGCACGCGATGTTCGCCGACGATCCTGACGCGGTTGTCGCACAATTGAAAAACACGATGGAAAAATGGGTGCGGGAGGCCTTGGAGACATGACAGGTGCCGCGTTTCTGGACCTCAGTCTGAGCATTGGCTTTATCACTATGGCCGTCGCCCTCATTCTCGGATTCTATCGTCTTGTGAAGGGGCCCACTTTGCCCGACCGCGTGGTCGCGCTGGACATGATGACCATCCTGATCGTGGTCTTCTGCGGCCTCTTCGCCATCGCGACGGACGAACGCGCGTTTTTGGACGTGGCCATCGTCCTGGCGTTGATTGGCTTTCTGGCCACGGTCGCTTTGGCGCGCTTTGCTGAGCGGCGCCTTGCGCGGCGAGACGACACTGATTTGACGGATCTCGAAGAAGAGTTCCGCGATATCAGCGAAGAAGGCGGGAGCGAGTCGTGATGGAATACGCAATTGGCATCTTGGTCTTGCTTGGCAGCTTCTTTGCGGTGATTGCAGCCTTGGGTGTGGTACGCCTCCCGGACGTCTTGGTCCGTATGCATGCTTCTACCAAGGCGGGAACGCTGTCAGCAGGCCTTGTCATGTTCGGCGCTGCGATGTGGTTCTGGGAGTTGAGCGTGACCTTCCTTCTGATCGCTTTGGTGCTGTTTTTATTGCTGACGGCCCCCGTTGCGGCCCACATGATCGGCAGGGCTGCGGTGCGGACGGGGGTTAAGATGTGGACGGGGCGGGAGTGATCAAGGTCTGCCGGACAAGTCCTCTGTTGATCCCTTCGCCAAGCACTCGCCACACAAACCAACGGGTCAAAAGCCCCCGCTTTTTTCAGTTTAATGCTGTCAGATGCGCTCCAAAGTCGCGTCAAGAACGTTGGACTATCGCAAGAGAAAGACCTAAGGGAAGGTGCCTCGTATCCGATAGGGTTCCTTTATGTCCGGTGAAAAAGATAAAATCGTCATTTTCCCGGCTGCGCAGTACCAGATCCCCTTGTTTCAGGCGGCACAGGCACGTGGTTTGGAGGTCATCACGTTTGACCGGGAACCCAAGAACCCTGGCCATAAGGTAGCCGAATATGCTGCCGTTATAGACGTGCGAGATGCAGAGCAGGTCGTTACGTATCTTTCCGATTTCAGCTTTCACGCAATTGCTGTTCCATGCAGTGATATAAGCCTGCAAACGCTGGCCTTGATCGGCGAGCGGTTCGGTCTCAAAGCTCCGAGTGCACAACTTGTGGAGCAATTTACCAACAAGATCGCGTTTCGACGACTACAGTCTGACCACGGCTTGCATTGCCCGCCGCATCTTGAAGTCGACGTGGCAGATCCTGACCTTGACCAGGTATTTAACGATGACACGGACCGATTGGTTGTGAAACCAAACCAGTCCTCTGGCTCGAAAGGGATTTCGATCATTGGCAGGCATAGCCCGCTTGCGGGTCCTGTGGCGTATGCAAAAGCCAACTCGCTGGATGGCCGTGTGCTTGTGGAAGCCTGCGTCGACGGCGCGCACGGAACATTCGAGGGCTTTCTTGTTGATGGAAAGATCGGGCCACATATCGTCACCAAGCGGATCAGGCACACGGACGGAATTGGCACCGTCGGTCATGTTGTTCCGTCGGATTTCCCGAAGACCGATCTGGACAGTCTGCACAGCAGCCTCGTGACCCTCTTTTCGTTGTTCGACTATCGTTCGGGTCCGGTCGATGCCGATTTCATTCTGAACGACAAGGGGCTTACCATTGTCGAGGCCTCTCCACGTTTGGGGGGAAACGCACTGAGCCGCCTGTTCGAAGTGGCCACGTGCGAAGCGTCAGAGGATCTGTATCTGGATTGGCTGTTTGATCGCGATCTTCCGGCACAGAATACCATCGAGATAAGGCCGTCCGCCGCGCTGCTTCTGACATCTCCGGTTCCGGGCAAGCTGAGGTTTAACGACGCCAAGATGAAGAGTTTCGTCGCGGACTGGCTTATACATATCGAGTTGGATTACGCAGATGGCGACGACGTCCGTGCGTTCAAGGACGGTCGTGACCGGATCGGTGAACTTATCCTGCTTTGCGATGATCATGCGGATGGCTTGCGTAAGCGGGATTGGCTTTTGGAACACATCGAGTACGAGATCGTAGCACATCAGGTCGCGCATGGGTCGTAAGTACTTCCTGGCCGCAGCAGTGTGCGCTGTCGTCGCCATCGTCGGTTATTATATCATTGATCTGTCCGTCGTTCTCGACTTTGTGCAGACATTCGAACCCTGGCCGTTTCTTTTCTATGCGTGGGTGTCGATCATCGTCAGTTATCTGTTCAAGACCGCTCGATTTGCGGTCTATCTTCGAAAAGAGATTTCGCTAGACGCGATGGGCTTCTTTCGGCTCTTTTCAACATCCAATGTAATTTTTGCAATCGCGTCTTTCACACCTGGGCAGATCGGCGACATCCTCAAACTGGAGTATATTCGCGCCGAGCGTCGGATTGATCGTGGTCGGCTCTATGCGATCTTCGTTCAGGAAAAGATACTTGATCTCATCGCATTGTCCGCGGTTGTGATCATAGCTGTTAAACTGCGTGGTTTCGATTTCTTTGCGGAGTTGAACGCGACATATGCCCTTATCGCATTTGCCGTCTTCGCAGCCTTGATGGGTGGCACAGCTGTCGCTGTCTTCATGTCGGCCCGCATACGGGCTCTCTTTTATCGACTGAAGGCTTTGATCGATCCGGGCGCTTTGCCGGCGGCTATCCCGTTGACTGCTGCGTTCTGGTTCGCCGTGATTTGGGGCTGGAAAGAGGTCTGGGCCACCCATGACCTGAACTTCACATATTTCGAAACATTTTTCGCAATCGCGGGCAGCACTTTGATCTCCATCGTGAGCCTCATTCCAGGGGCGGTCGGTGTTTCGGAGGTGTCTACGACGGCTGCGCTGATGCTCTTTGGAGCGGATGCAGATGATGCCCTTGTCGCCAGCCTTCTGACGCGGGCATATATGTTCACGATTGTTCTAAACGGACTTTTGTTCTTACCACCGACGGCTTTCGTTCTCTGGTCGTTGGGTGTACCAGCGGCCCTATGGCAAAAAAAGATAGACAGAAATGATGGATGATCTTCGGAGACAAGACAGACGTTATGAACTGGATTTCCTGCAGTCTGTTTCGGCGGAATACGGGTCAGATTTCTATTTATTGAACCGCGTCCGGCTCGAGACCAACTTCAAGGCATTCAAGCACGCATTTGAGCGTTACGTGCCAAAGACCCGCCCGGCCTATTCGGTGAAAACGAACTACTTGCCTTCCATACTGCGCGAAGCTGATCGGCTGGGCTGGTATAATGAAGTGGTGTCGGGGTTCGAATACGACCTTGTGCATTCGCTCGGGATCGACGGGGCACGGATTATCTTCAATGGTCCGATCAAAATGGATCATGAGATCACGAAGGCCATCGAGCTTGGTTCTCTGATCAATGTGGATTCCGTTTCCGAGTTGGAACGGATCGCAACCCTTTCGTCTTCTGATCGGCCAGCCCGGATCGCGCTGAGGTGCAACCTGGAGCTCGAGACGCCAACACGATTTGGGATCCCGATCAATGATCCGTCTTTTGCACAGTCCATCGCGCTCTGTCGCCGGAACGACACTGTCCTTCTTGAAGGGTTGCACTGCCACTACTGCCATCCCTGCAAAGCTCCGGCGGCTTATCTGCAGCAGGCCGAAGTGTTACTGTCCGTTATCAGGGAGCATGGGCTCGCAGCCGAGTTGAAGCATATCAACATGGGTGGGGGCTTCTTTAGCCGTATGCCTGAGCAGATGGCGGCGCAGTTTGGTGGCTCTTTACCGTCGGTTGAGGACTACGCCGCAGCGATCTGCGCGCCTTTGGCACAGTTCCTGAACGACGCCGATATCGAGCTGATCCTTGAGCCGGGTCTTGTTGTTGTCGCCGATGCCATGGATTTCGTAACGACGGTCTATGACCTGAAGCCGGTGCAGGGCGGCCAGTCCGAGTTGATCGTTTCAGGCGGCGTCTACAACGTCAAACCCGGGAAAAGTCGGCTGGATATGCCATTTTACGTGGTAGGCCATTCTCAAACCGCGCCTCACGTCGAGGCACGCATCTCAGGGTTCACTTGCATGGAGGATGATGTCTTGCATTCGCAGGTAGCACTGACTGTAAGTGTCGGAGACTATTTGGTCTTTCAGAATTGTGGCGCTTACACAAACGTCTTAAAGCCACCCTTTATACGGCTGGCCCCCCCTGTTCTCGAAGTGGATGCGGACGGTATTGCGAAGCTCATCCTACGAGAAGAGACATTGAGTGATATTGCAGGACGGTTTGTAACATCATGAGCGAAACGATCCATGACGTGATCATCATTGGTGCGGGGCCGGCGGGACTTTGCACGGCCTATGAGCTGCAACGTCGCGGCATCAAAGCGACCCTTCTTGAAGCAGGATCGCATCCGGGCTGGTCCTGGTCGAATATGGCCGAAAACATCACCGTGCTGTCGCCCTGGAAGCGCAATGTGATGAACGGCAGCCGCTGGTCTGTTTTCAACATGCACAGGCAACCTCCGGTTCGAGAATACCAGCTTTACCTTGAGACTTATGCTGAACAGAACGCGCTTGATGTCATCTGCGATTGCTCTGTCGAGCGGGTCGACAGGGATGATGATGGCCGGTTTTCATTGACGACATCGAATGGTCCGATGAAAGCAAAACGGGTGGTGAACGCGACCGGTTATTTCTTCAACCCCAAACTTCCACGTTTCGAGGGCCATGACGCGCAGTTGCCGATGATACATTCGCAACAATTCAAAAGCGTTGCGAAGTTGGTCAAAGACTTTCCGGATATCAAAAGGCTCCTTGTTATTGGAGGGCGTGTTTCTGCGGGGCAAACGGCCACCGAGCTTGCGCTTTCAAAACGCTTTGACGTTGACTTGTGTCTTCGTCATCCGCTCAGATTTTCGAGGGATCCGTGGTTGCAGAAACTGGCATTCTGGATCTTTTACCTCGTTGAAGATCATTGGGCGAAGACGAAGCCGCAGATGCTGGAAGATACAAATCCGCCGATGGAAGGGGGCGTTACACGCCGCCTCATTGAAAAGGGTGAAATCAAGAAGCGCCCCTGCATTGCGAAGATTGATGGCAAGACCGTCCATTTCGATGATGGCCAGACGGCAGACTATGATCTGCTTCTGGCATGTACGGGGTATGATGTTGTGTCAAAGCACCTTGAGCCTCTTCAAAGCGCTCATGACAGCCCGATCATGCCGACAGATGGACAGTTTGCAAGCCCGACAGTCCCGGGTCTTTACTTTATCGGAGTTGATAAGATCCGGACATTCCGGAGCAGATATCTTCGTGGCATCCGCGAGGACTCGATTTTCCTGGCTAACCAATTCATGGCAGACGTATCCCAATGAAATATAGTAATCCCCTTGCCGAGTTTATCGCGAGTCTGCGGCGGGTTGGCCTGCTTTCGTCGGCCTATCTTGCTTACAGCCGCATTTATGATCAGATTTTTGATCGCCGCCATGGGCTGGACACGATCGCGCGTCTTGAGCTGGATGAACTTGATGTCGAAGGTGCGACGGTCGCGAAGGGCCAGATGTATCAGCCAACCGGCGTTTTGGCGTTCCAGCATGTGATGAAGCGGCTTGATCTGCCCGCAAACCCGATCCTCATCGATTTCGGGAGCGGGAAGGGGCGGACATTGATCCTTGCTGCGATGGATGGCCGCTTTGAAAAGGTGATCGGCGTTGAGTTTTCGCAAGAGCTTGTCGACATCGCAGACCGCAACGTCGCCGTTGTGGAAAGCAAAGGAAAGCTGACCTGTCCGATTGAGAATATCTGCGTCGATGCGATGCAATACCAATACAGGGATGACGAAACGGTCTTCTACTTCTTCTATCCGTTCGATGCTGAATTGATGGAAGTCGTCGTTGGGCAGATTTTGGCGTCGCTCAAGCGCAAACCACGGGAAGCGAGGCTTGTGTACTACTATCCGGTACATGAGAAGGCGATGGCGCGTTTCGAACAGTTGAACCTCATGAAACGCTTTGACGTTTTTGGGTATCCCTGCCTGATTTACGATATCGTGAGCAGCTGAATGACCTGCAGTATTGTTATCCCATGCTACAACTCCGAGGAAAGCATAGGCCTGCTGGTGGAGAAGATATTCGCACTGGGGATTGAGTGCGAAGTCATTCTTGTCGACGACAACAGTAAAGATGGAACCTGGGCTGCGATTGAAGCGGCAGTGGAGACGCACGCTTCCATCAAGGCGTTCAGTTTGGCCCGCAATGTTGGGCAACATAACGCCCTTCTTATCGGCATCAGAGCCGCAACATTCGACACCATTGTCACAATGGATGATGATCTGCAGCACGACCCGGGCGACATCCTCAAGATGCTTGAAAGGCTCGAAACGGGTGCTGATCTGGTCTACTGCGTCCCGCGGGAGACCCGGCAGACCATAGGTCGACGCATCACGTCACACACCAGCAAATGGGTCTTCGAGAAAATCCTGAAGATGCCGAATGCAGCGAATAGCAGTGCGTTTCGGGCGTTCTCCAAGACAGGGGTCGAGGCTGTGAACGCGTTTTCCGGGCATCTGGTTGATATCGACGCAATCCTGTCCTGGGGTGTCCGACGTGTCGACTACCTGACTGTCGAGCATCACCAACGTCAGTTTGGGCGCTCGAACTATACATACACAAAGCTCATGGCCCATGCCTTCAAGATGGTCATTGCCTATTCAGAGCTTCCGCTTCTTTTTTCGTTTTTCCTTGGCGTCGCGGTTCTGGTTATCTCGCTCATCCTTGCCCTCTATCATGTGAGCATCGCTTTGCTGGAAGGCACGACCGTTCCCGGGTTTACGATGTTGCTTTGCACGATCTTGTTTTTCTCCGGTGTTCAGATCGTGATGATTGGTATCCTTTCGCGCTATGTCGGGTCGGTTCATGCGCAGGTGAATGGCCGCCCGATCGCCGTGGTCAAGACAGTTCTGGGACGTGAACGCGCGTCCTATGACGCGATGAAACAAGCCGCCCCAACGAAGATGAAGTCGTCTTCGAAATGAGGCAGATAATCATGCGGGCGGGTTTTATGACCGGGACACAAACAGCGTATACCAGTGCGATCCTCCTTTTTATCTTGCTGTCTTCGAACATTATAAATCTGTTCGTCTATGAAGGCATTCAATCGGACTTCACACACCACATTGCGTTCATCACCGATGGTGTGAAGCTGACCTACCCAATATGGCACTGGTCGCTGATTTTTATTGTGGAGCTGTTCGGCGTTGCATTGAAAGACGCCGCAATTTTCGTCACCACGATGATGTGCCTTGGCACGTTTCTGGTCACGGCGTTTCTTTTGCGCAGGTATACCGACATCCTGCGCAACCGTATTCCCTGGTACGCTTTTGCGCTGAGTATATTGGGATCAGTCTTTCTTCCGGGCATCACCGCGCACATGTATCTCGGGGTTGGGAGCCCAAGTGTCTGGCATAATCCATCCAGCTACCCAATTGAGTTTCTGCAGCTTGTTGGTTTGGTCTTTATACTGCGATTTTATGAGCAACGAACGGCCGTGCCGCTTTTTCTTGCTCTGTCGGTGTTGATCATAAGCCTTTGGGCGAAGCCAACCTTCGTTTTCTCGGTCGTGCCTGCAATGTTTCTTTGGTCGCTCTTTTTTGAGAAGGAGCACCGCTGGAAGACACTGACGTTGCCGGTCTTGTGCTGCCTGTGCGTGCCAATCCCGCTTTGGTTTCAGATCCAGAACCTCTACGGTGTTGAAAACTCTCGTGAAGCAGGCCTGGCAATCGCGCCGTTTACAATCTGGGCCTACTATACCGAAAGTGTCGTGCTTGCCATCTTGCGTGCTTTGCTTTTCCCCATCCTTGTCATGACGCTTCTTCTACGAACGGATCGAACTTTGATAAGTCGCTTCCACGGTCTGGCATGGCTCAATCTGCTCGTCGGGATGGTGACCTACATCTTCTTCGTCGAAACATATGACGGTGAAATAGGCTATGATGGGAACTTCGCATGGGGATATTATCTTGCCATGACCCCCCTGTTCGTCGCGGCCTTTATTGATTGGGCAAATGCGCATCAACAGATCTCAAGGCGAAGCACGATCATACTCGGGTCGGCGTTTGCGGTGCATGTCCTCTTCGGCGTTCTCTATATTGCGAAGCTCTTTGTGGACCGGTCGATCCTTTGAAGCTGACTGAGCGCATAAAGCATGGTCTGTCAGATCATGCTGTCAGGCTGCGCTCGATCAACTGGTTCGTTCTGGTCCTTCTCGGGGCTGTCGTTTCGTGGATGATCGTGAATATCGTCATCGCCATGAGAGTGCCGGTCATTCCGACGCTATCGGATGAATACTCTTATTTTCTGAACGTGAAGGCTTTTGTCGAACATGTTTGGCCGATCGCTGTCCTTGATTATGACGGTGTGCGGTCTTCCGTTAGTGGGTTCTCTGCGCATGGCCCCTTCTACTCCGTGGCTTATGGGGCGGTGCCGGCAGTCTTCCGGATCGAATGGGATCAGTGGATAGTGCTGCAAAACTCGATCATGCTGGCGCTTGCAGCCCTGATTGCGTGGCGGCTGCCGGTCACTCAAGACCGTTTCTGGCGACCAACGGCGGCACTTCTTGTCCTGTCGGCTTTGGTCTGCCTTGGATACCAAACGCACTTCATGGTCGAGCCGCTTCATATTCTTGGCGGCGTGGCTTTGGCCTATCTTGTGACACGACCTTTGTCCCGGAACGGATTTCTGGCGCTTGCCTGCGCGACCGCGCTGCTTGTCTTTGTCTTCAGCCTGTTTCGGATTGTCTGGGTCGTCGGGTATCTGGCTGTTTTCGTGCGCGCAAATTCCGTCCGAGAGATACTTATCGCGGGTCTTCTGAGCCTCACCCTTTTCACCACGAACATGGCTTTCTATTCGCTTTTCTTTGCGTCCTATCCAGGAGGGTTCTTTGATGTCGTCACTCAGATGCTTTTCGCGGGGGCCTGGTTTGATGCAGCCTCTGCCTTACACGGACAATTCGTAGAGAATTGGGGACAGTTTTTCCGCTTCCAGACGCGGTTTGACTATGACGTGTCGAAGATCCTCTACATCGTTGTCCTTCTCGCTTGTGGCGCAATGGCCCTTATCGAAAAGCGCCGAGATCTTCTGATCGTTTTCCTGATCTATCTTTGTGTCTTTCTGCTGCTCTTCACGTTGTATAACGCGATGAGTTGGCGAGAGCATCGCATCCTGACCCCCTTCTATCTGCTGGGTGGTTTGTGCCTATTGACGACCAGAGCAAAGGGTATCGTTCCACTTCTCGTTGCAGCACAGCTGTTTGCCGCGCCGACGACAATTCGGTCTTCACTCAGCGCGTTTGACGGATATCGAAGCGCGTTCATCTCATCGCCAGAAGGGCTTACGCAAGCGCTCCAAGACAAAGAGCGGTTGGCGCGTTTGCCTGATCGGAACGCGGATGGAAAGGTCGCGGTCGGTATCGAAGATGAGCAGTTTTCACTCTCTTCAAACCCCCTCCTTTACGCGTTGCCCACGTCCAATATCGAAGGGCGCCCAATGGTTTACAGTATTGCTGTTCAAGGCAGTCTGGACCGAAGGACCCTCGATTATTTTCTCTCCGCTGAGGATTGCGCGTCGCCGGACGGAAGCAGTGGCAGATACAAGATTTGCCCTGTGAGATGATGTCTTCCTTCGGTCATCTCACGTTTTCCCAGCGACTTGCGTCCTTGTGTGGCGCAGTGACGACCTGCGCGGCATTGGCGTTGATCGTCTTTGTCTTGCTGATGATGCCCCGTGGCTTTGAGTTTACGGACGAGGGGCTTTATCTGAACCTGATCAATCATGCAGAAAGCTTTGGCCTCTCCACGTCGCAGGCGGGACGACTACTGGGGTCCTTGGGCGCTGATCAGATGTCGCTTGCAGGTCTGCGGGCCGCCAATGTTGCCGCTTTGTCACTTGCGGGTTTCATCGCGGGTCTTGCCTTTTTTAATTTGGTTGGATTGCGCGGCCGGTTTCTGCGAATGGAATACGCAATCTGTCTTGCCGGCACGGTTTCGGCATTTCTGTTCATCTGGCTGCCTACGCCCAACTATAACTCGGTAAACCTACTTGGATTGATCGGGCTAAGTGCGGCGGTTGCAGTTTGCGAAGGTGCCTCAAGCAAGATCGGTGTCGTGGTCGCGTCTGTCCTTGCGGCCCTCTTTTTATGGCTCATCTTTCAGGCGAAGCCGACGACGATGGCATTTGCGGCGGTCACGCTGGGTTGCTTTTGGCTGACGTCGTCAAATGTTGTGCTCAAGGCCGCGAGCACTGCATTGGCCTTCACCGCGTTCATGATCATGGGTGCCATCTGGGCGGCGGGCTCGATCAGTGATTACGTTGACGGGTTAAGGGCGGCTGTCGCTTGGAGCGGACTGCTCGCAGCGGGGCAGTCCCTTTGGCCCTTCGCGCAGATGAGCCTGCCAAACACGCTTCCGGCGGTCTTTTGGTCTTTATTGGCTGTCGCTGCTGTCGGTGCATATTTCGAAGGCCGGTTTTTCCTTGTCGTGCCAGTGGTTTTCAGCCTGCTTGGGCTTGCAGAGCTTCTGAATTGGTTTGACGTGACGGACGTCCGAGCCTCGTGGCTTGGATTTCTTTCTTTCGTACTTTTCCTGCTATCGGCTTGTCCGAATTTTTCGCGAGATGCCATTCGAACAAGGACGTTCGGTTTCGCGCTTTGGCTTGGAACGCTTCCTTTCGCATATGTCTACGGGAGCAATAATACGCTTTGGACCATGTCGATTGCGGCGGTGTTTTTCTGGTTCGCCGGAAGTGTTTTGCTTCTGGCGAATTCCGGGGGGACGGATCAGCAGCGCGTGTCTGTCCGGATCAGGGTGCTGCTTGCGACGGGGGTCTTTGCTGTTGTCCTCGCGGTGGAGCATTCAGCCGAGACGCCTTACCGACAGCCAGCTTCGCTGCGAAGTCTTCACGACGCGCCGATAAGCAAGCTGGGGGTGAGGGTAGACGAAGCGCGTCTTGAGCATCTTATTGCCTTGGATAACGCTCTGGATGCATCGGGCTATGTTCCGGGTGATCCCATTATCGACCTGACAGGACGCAGCCCCGGTCTGATCCATTATGTGGCGGGAACGCCTTTGGTGGCGGGCTGGATTTTGGGGGGCTATCCGGGCAGCATTGATTTTCTTCGCGCAGGACTTCTGCGAACCGACTGTGCGCAGATCGGGTCGGCTTTCATCTTGCAAGAGACGGATGGCCCTCGGTCAATTGGTGAAGTTGCGTTGGACACTGTTGGCGTCGATTTGGGGCGGCATTTCAGTGTTGTGTCAGAGACCGCCACAATCGAAGGTGATGGCGTCTTAACGATTCTTCAGGCAAATGATCCTGCGATGTCGACTGAAAGATGCAGGGCGGCACGGAAGTAAGGGTGTGCTACGACCGAGCCGGGGGGCGCAGGGCTTCAACTCGGCGCGTGTCGTTCAAGCAGGGGCGCCCACCACTCTTCGTTTTGCAGATACCATGAGACAGTCTCTGAAAGGCCGTCCTCGAATTTGCGCGATGTGCTCCAGTTCAGGCTTTCGCGAAGGAAGGACGGGTCGATGCTGTATCTCGTGTCATGCCCCTTCCGGTCTTCGACAAATGTGATCAGATCACGATAGCTTTCCTTGTTCGATCTGGGTCTCAAGTCGTCCAAGATCTCGCAAATCTTCTTTACGATATCGATGTTCGTCCATTCGTTCTCGGTGCCGATCAGGTAGGTCTCGCCGATTGTGCCGCGCTCCGCGATTTCAACAAGCGCATCGACATGATCATCCACATGAAGCCAGTCACGAACATTCTCGCCGGTGCCGTAGACTGGCAGCGGTTTGTCCTTCAGGGCCTGAAGGATCATGTGAGGGATCAACTTCTCGGGAAACTGATAGGGACCGTAATTGTTCGAACAATTGGTAACGATGACGGGGAGGCCGTAGGTTCTATGCCAGGCGCGGGCGAAGTGATCGCTGGCGGCTTTCGACGCGGAGTAGGGCGAGGATGGTTTGTAACGACTTTGCTCATTAAAGGGTGGGTTGTCTGGCTCCAAGTCCCCGTATACCTCGTCTGTAGAAACATGGACGAAACGGACATCCGCATTCTCTGAGCGCTCTGTGTATTCCTGAACCGAGTTGAGTAGGTTTACAGTCCCGACCACATTGGCGTCCACAAACGGACGGGCCGAACGGATCGAGTTGTCGACATGGCTTTCTGCGGCAAGATGCATGACAAGATCAGGCTTGAAGCTGTTTATAGCTTCATCGACGGCATCCTTGTCGCATATATCAATCTGCGCAAAACGATACGTCGCAACGTTGTCGATCGCTTTCAAATTCGCCAGATTTGCGGCGTAGGTGAGTTTATCGATGTTCAACACATCGTGGCGGTCCTGTATCAGTCGACGCACAAGGGCTGATCCGATGAACCCAGCGCCCCCGGTGACCACGACGCGTTTGCTGTTCATAGAAAAACCTCCTCAAAAACGCCCAGAACGCTCTCCACCACGGTGTCACAATCGGTGTCAGACAAATTCATGTGCATCGGCAGTCTGACCAGTCTGGAGGCGACATCTTCGGTCACCGGGCATCCCGTCGGAGCCCGGCCAAATTTCAAACCGGCCGGAGCGGAGTGCAAGGGGAGATAATGAAACGTCGTGATCACACCGCGACTTTTCATCCTGTTCATGAACTCGGCCCGCTGGCGCGCTTCGGGGAGCAACATAAAGAAGATATGTCCGTTGGCTTGAACGGTGTCAGTATCAAGGGCCGGATATTGTAAACCATGTGCTTTGAGGGCCTGAAGCCCATCTGCATATCGCTGATAGATTTGGCGACGTCTTTGTGTGATGAGCCCTTCTCTTTCAAGCTGGCCGTGCAGGACCGCGGCGATCAGTTCTGAGGGCAGATAGGAGGACCCGAGATCGACCCACGTGTATTTGTCGACATGTCCTTCGAGGAACGCGGACCGGTTTGTTCCTTTTTCCCGGATAATCGCCGCACGCTCGATGTAGGTGTCATCGACGATGGCAAGGGCGCCGCCTTCTCCGCTGACGACATTTTTGGTCTCGTGAAAGCTGAAAGTTGACATCGCGCCGGAGCGGCCCGCCGGACGGCCAAGATAGGTCGCACCCAAAGACTGCGCGGCGTCTTCTACGATGGGAATCCCTTTCGCCTGAGTAAGCTCTTTCAGAGAGACCATATCAGGGGAACGCCCCGCGTAATGCGTGACGAAAAGGGCTTTCGTCTTTGGTGTGATAAGCTCGACCACCTTGCTGATATCAATATTCAGGTCATCTTCGCGAACATCGCAAAAAACCGGCGTGGCACCTGTCAGCACAATCGCATTCGCAGTGGAGGAGAAGGTGTAGGATGGAACGATTACCTCGTCGCCCGGCCCCAGTTCGACAAGGCGTGCCGCCATCTCCAGCGCGGCTGTGCATGAATGCGTCAGAAAGACCTTTGGAACGGACAGAGCGTCTTCCAGAAGTGATTGGCAGCGCATTGTGAACGCGCCGTCGCCCGACATCATGCGGCCGGATAGCACCTCATCGACATATGTCTTCTCGGCTTGGCCGATCGCGAGCGAACTGAAGTCAATTTTGTCTGTCATGGTTGGCCTTGGACCTTCTGTCTTGAACGACTGCCTTTAAAGCCAGACCGTAAGAGCTTTTGGACAGCTTGTCGGCGTTGGTCTCAAGCTCGTCCAATGTGATGAAGCCCATGTTGAACGCGATCTCATCGGGGGAGCAGACCAACAAACCCTGTCGCTGCTGCAATGTCTGAACGAATTCACCGGCGTCGCTGAGTGAGGCGTGGGTTCCGGCATCCAGCCAGGCAAAGCCGCGATGCAATTGCTGTAGGCGCAAATGGCGCCGGTCGAGGTAGTGTTGGATGATTGACGTGATCTCGATTTCGCCGCGCAGCGACGGCTCTACTTGACGGGCGATAGCCGGTGCCTCTGCGTTAAAGAAGTAAAGACCGGTTACGGCATTGTTGCTCTTGGGATTTTGCGGCTTCTCTTCAATTGAAACGACCTTATCGTCCCCGTCGATCTCGACAATTCCGAAACGATGAGGATCGCTGACATGGCTGCTGAAAATCGTTGGGACATCAGACATGCAGGCGGTGTGCAGCATTTCGGTGAAGCCGTGTCCGAAAAACAGATTGTCCCCCAAAACCATAGCGCTTGGGGACCCATCCAGAAACGCATCGGCCACGATATATGCATCAGCCAATCCCCGGGGTTCCGGCTGGACCGCATACTCAATTGAGATGCCCCACGGGCCACCGTCTCCGAGCAGTCTTTTGAAAGACGCCTGATCGTCGGGTGTCGTGATGATCAGGATCTCCTTGATCCCGGCAAGCATGAGAACGCTCAGCGGATAGTAGACCAGAGGTTTGTCGTAAATCGGCAGCAGCTGCTTGGAGCAGGCAAGTGTAAGTGGGTGCAACCGGGTGCCAGACCCACCCGCCAAAACAATGCCTTTTCGTGTCACTGAATTCATGTCGATCGGCATTTAAGGGTCGCTGTTCTCATGTAAATTACGCCATCTGTAACGGTTCCACTTTTAATCGGCAAGCGACGCGGGCGCCCGGACGAGGGGCTTCTTCGAAGCTCTGAGCTGCAAAACAGCGTTTATGCCGTTGCCGGATCATGCAACGCGAGAACTTGGGCGAAGATTTTGCCGGAGCCTGAAAGCCTTACCAAGTTTGCTTTTGCCTTCATAAGGGGGTAGCAGCGTGCCAAGTATAAGCCTTTGGTAGTCTTTATTATGACCGTGAATGCCCCGAACACCCTCGGAAAGAAAGTGTGGAGCCTGAACTACCACGAGGTGTTGTCGGACCCGCGCGTCATGAAGCAAGCCGAGGCGCTGAATGAAGCGGGATATGACGTGAGCGTTTATTGCGATCAGCCACGTGGCATGGCCTCCCGCGAAACTGTCGAGGGTATTAGGATATGTCGCTTCAACTGGCGTAACTTTGAAGTACTCAGCGACCGATCCGCGCGCGATTTCAGCTTTCTTGGCGACAGCTACAAGCCGTTTGAGAACCATTTTGAGGAGCTTGTGAAATGTTCGCTCGAATTGCGTCGCCTTCGTGAGAGCAATGCCGACTTGGGCAAGCTTCTTACGCGGCCGGAGTATTTCAAGTCATACTATCGGGACATGCCCGCGTCTGAGCGAAAGCTAAGGCACAGATCGTATCGCCGGAACAAACTCAAGCGGCGCTTTGCCGCCATGGTGTCGCGCAAGCACAAGCGCGTTGCCGATGTCATTCGCGAAATGGAGCGGCACTACCTGAAAGCCCGAAGGGTCTTTGTCGAAATGCATCAGGGGCGCGCTCTGGTCTTCGCGGCAAACATTGCAAAGGAAGAGATGAGAGACCGCCCGGACTTCATTCATGCGCACGACATCTACACGCTTCCCGCCGGTGTCATGCTCGCGTGTCGGTTTGGGGCACGGCTCATTTACGATGCGCATGAATTGGAAACGGCCCGTGCCACAAACATGGGACCCAATGGACAGGAAGTCATCGAACAGTTTGAGGCGCGCTGCTTTGATCACACGGATGCAATCGTCACTGTGTCGGATTCGATAGCGGCTCTTTACGGAGCGCGTTTTCCCAAGCGACCCCCTACGGTTGTCATGAACGCGCCCTTGATCGCAATGACACCAGCAGAGGCCAGAAGTCAGGGAATTGACATACGCTCCCGTGTTGGGCTCGCCGAAGATGTGCCCCTTTTCGTCTATACAGGCGGCGTGCAGCGAGAGCATCGCGGTCTCGACAAGGTGGTTGCAGCATTGGGCCGACTTCCAGAGTGTCATTTGGTAACCCTGGGCCCACGCCACCACGACAATGACAACTGGCTTCGTGAGCATGCATCCGCAGCGGACATGGCAGATCGGTTGCACATGTTTGAGAGTGTGCCGTCCTCGATGGTGGTGCCTGTTATTTCGTCCGCCACAGCAGCGATCGTCCCAATTCAGGGAGTTTCCTTGAGCTATCAACTCGCGATGCCCAACAAATTGTTTGAGGCGGCAGCTGCGAAACTGCCGATCCTCGTGTCCGATCTGCCCGATATGCGGCGTTTCGTAGAAGAGTTGGGCAACGGGATTGTCATGGATCATACAAGCCCGGAGGGTATCGAAACCGCCATTCGACAGTTTTTATCCGATCCATCCGCTTGCCGCGTGGGAACCTCTGCTCAGGATGTTTTCGACACAAAATACGACTGGCCGGTGCAGGTCAAAAAACTGCTCGCGCTTTATGAGGAACTTGGTTGTAGTTAAAAAGCGGTATGGCGGTATGGCTGCTTGAAACGCACTTATATTTTAAGGTAGGCGCATCCTTATAGAATAAAGGACGCCAGCATTTTGAGCCAAACCCTAGACAAACCCTTAAATGACAAGCGCACAATCGGCATTCTGGGCCTTGGTTACGTTGGTATCCCCCTTGCTCTGCGCATTTCCGAAGTTGGCCTCAAAGTCTTGGGCTTCGATATCCTGCGGGACCGCGTTGATCAGCTCAACGCCGGTGAAAGCCCGATCAAGCATATTTCGGCGAGTGATATCGCCACGATGCGCAAAGCGGGGTTTGAGGCGACCACGGATTTTACCCGCGCCTCTGAATGTGATGCGCTGATCATTTGTGTGCCAACGCCGCTCGACAAGACCCGCGAACCAGATCTCAGTTTTGTTACTGCCACGATGGACTCCATCGCGCCGTTCTTGCGTAAAGGGCAGCTGTTGAGCCTAGAGAGCACGACATGGCCAGGGACCACCAAGGAAGTTCTCTTGCCTTATGTCGAGAAGGCCGGGTTTGAGGTCGGTAAAGACTTTTACCTCGTCTACTCGCCTGAGCGGGAAGATCCGGGGAACGCGAACTTCAACACGCAGACGATCCCGAAGATCGTGGGCGGGCATACGAAGGCCTGCCTAGACGCTGGTGTCGCGCTCTATGGCGCGTTTATCGACCATGTCGTGCCGGTCAGCTCGACCGAGGCGGCGGAGATGGTCAAGCTGCTGGAGAACATTCACCGGTCGATCAATATTGGTCTCGTGAATGAGATGAAGATCGTCGCGGATGCGATGGATCTGGACATTTTCGAGGTAATCGACGCGGCCAAGACGAAGCCGTTTGGCTTTACCGCTTACTATCCCGGGCCGGGGATTGGCGGGCACTGCATTCCGATTGATCCGTTTTACCTGACCTGGAAAGCGCGGGAATATGGGCTGCATACGCGGTTCATTGAGCTTGCGGGCGAGATCAATCAGAAGATGCCGCAATATGTGGTCGACAAGACCGTGCGTGCTTTAAATGAGGCCGGTAAGTCGTTGAAAGACGCCAAAGTTCTGGCCTTGGGCATTGCCTATAAACGTGACGTGGATGACATGCGCGAAAGCCCTTCGGTTTTCGTGATGGAGCTGCTGCGCGACTGGGGGGCCGAGGTCGCGTATTCGGACCCGAATGTGCCGGTCTTTCCGGAGATGCGGGAGCATGATTTCGATCTGAGTTCGGTCGCGCTGACGCCGGAGAGTCTGGCCTCGTATGATGCGGTCATCCTGCTGACGGATCATTCGGATTTCGACTATGACATGATCCGCGATCACGCGAGGATCGTGGTGGATACACGCGGGAAATTCCGCGATGGCGGCGATCATATCCGCCGCGCTTGAGGGACGACACATGACCAATTACGCCCTGATCGGAGCCGCCGGCTACATCGCCCCGCGC
>JBCBAC010000015.1:0-43739 GCA_038532735.1 Pseudomonadota bacterium | reverse complement strand
CTTTCATCATGCGATCCACCTTAACAACTGGCCCGAAATTCTGCGACCACCTCTGTCAGGCTGGGTGACGTGACACAATGGTATAAGTCATGTTGACCTAAGCTCGTCTTCGAACAGCCACTCCGACGGCTCTGAACGATTGCCAAAATCAAACCGAGTTGAATAACGGTTTGCCGCGCAGCGCGCTGAAAATACCGAGCAATGACTCTTTTGGGCCAACGGCTTGATGATCAGAGCCATTTCAAAATTCGAAACACAGCGAACAAAGCAACCCCCATAGCGACGGACGCCAAGGACAGAGCCCAAAACGCAAATGGGGTGTCCAAACCTGGCATGCCTGCGACGTTGACACCAAACAATCCTGTCAGAAATCCCAGGGGCAAGAAAATCGCGGCAACAACCGATAAAACATAACTGTTTTTGTTCAATGCATTCGAGGCAGCAGCGTCAATGTGATCGCTCAAGACGTTCAGCCGGTCTCTGCAAGCGTCCAGTTCCTCAAGGGCGCGGCGCGTGCGGTTTGCCGTTTCTCCCAAATACTTACGGTTCTTTTCATCTAAAATATCAACTTGTGCTTCGGAAAGTGTGTCCAGTGCCTCGCGTTGCGGCGCGAGGTATCGCCTGAGTTTGATGATCGTCTGTCTGAGGCGTGCAACATCGACACCCAATGAAGCTTCATCATTCAGAACGATGTCTTCCAAGCTGTCTGTCGCTTCCTCCAACTCAAGTGAAACGGTTTCAATGCGTTTGGCCAAGCCCTGCGCCAAAACGCTAATAAAGTGGCCGACGGTTTCTGGTGAGGATCCGCTTTCCAACTTTTCGCGCATGGCATCAACGGCAAAGACTTTGCGTGCGCGCGTCGACACGATCAGGTCAGGTGTGACCCACAGACGCAAAGAAACCATGTCTTCTGGCGACGCACCAGGATTGAGATTGACGCCTCGTAGGTTCAAGATAATGCCGCCGTCCACGACGTCGCAGCGCGGCCGCGTTTCCGATTGCATTAGCGTGCCAGCGACAAGCGACGGAAGCTGATTTCCAAGCCATTCATTCAAACCCGGCTCTGCCAGATCAAAATGAAGCCAACGATACCCGCCCGTAGGAGATGTCGTTGTGACATCTGATACGGTCTCGACACGGCCGTCCGTGATATCAAACGCGCAAATTGTGTTGGGCACAGTCATCCGAAAAATCTCTCGTTTTTTGATGTCAGTCTTAGCTACTTATTCAACATCGTGGTGCGGTTGTGCAATGAGACGCCAAGCGCTAAGTAGCTGATCGTTCATCGCAGACCGGGGGTTGTTTTCAATGCGTTTGGCGTTTTTTGCGTTTGCCTGTTTCATGGCCATTTTGTCTGGGATGGTTACCGCCCAGGAAGCTGATCCCGCCGCGGACGCGCAACAACTCATCGAACTTCTCGAGAATGACAGCGCACGGGAAGCCTTGATTGCAAGTCTCAAGGATGTGGCATCATCCGCAGATGTGATCCCTGCCGCAGAAGAAAGGGTGTCGATTGGCCGTCAAATTGCACGGCTTACTTCTGGTTTTGTGGAAACTGCTGCCGGCTCGTTTGCATCCGCCCTGGCAGGCGTCACATCCGTACTGTCGACTTTGACTGATTTAGATGCCGATCAGTTTGCCGCCTTGACCGACGCATTGATCGCGCTTGCCGTTGTCTTCATTGCCACCACAATAAGCTATGTCGTCCTACGGTCCTTCGCGAAAAAGATTTTTCAGCGGATGGGGGCACGCGCCCATGACTGGGATATCCTGCGCACACTGGCTGTTGCCGTGGCCACAATCTTCATAGACGCCTTTGTGGTTATTTTTGCGTGGGGTCTTGGTTATCTTGCCGCGCTCTATCTTCATGGTGATCCCGGCACGATGGGCGTGCGGCAATCGCTCTATCTCAATGCGTTTCTGCTTGTTGGATTGGCCAAGGTGCTCATTCGCGGGGTGCTGTCACCCAGTACAAACGAGCTGCGTTTTGTCGCGATATCTGACGCGGCATCGAAACGCATGTCCCTTTGGCTGGGAAGCATCGCTACTGTCATCGGGTATGGTCAGCTCTTGATCGTTCCGATCGTGAACCAACAAGCCTCGTTCAGCGCAGGGCGGGGTATATCCACGCTTCTGGCCTTCGTCGCGATCATTATGGCGCTTGTCCTTGTCCTACGCAGCAGGAAAGATGTCGCAACTTGGTTCCTTGGGGCAACTCCCCAGGAAAGGCCCAGCGTCATTCGCTTCATGGGGCGGAACTGGTATGTGCCGGTGATTTTTTACTTGCTTGGTCTTGCCATTATCGTCGCAGCCCGTCCCGATGGGCTGATCTGGCCGGTTCTTCTGACAACGGGGCAAGTGATGGCAGTGATCACGCTTGGCCTCGTTGTGTCCGGTGGGCTGTCCCGCTTCGGAAGCCGAGGGCTGCGTTTGCCGGACGCGGTCAGAAGCCCGATGCCATCGCTCGAGGGCCGGGTAAACGTGCTTTTCGTGCGCATCTTGGGGATCATACGCGCCATTATAGCCATCTGTGTGCTTGGCTTTGCCCTCGATTTCGCAGGTGCGATTGACTTTAGTGGCCTCTTGCAGAGCGATCCGGGCAAATGGGTTGTCGGAACGAGCGCAAGCGTCGGTTTGATCCTGCTCTTTGGCTTTTTGGCATGGCTCACGCTCGTCTCGTGGGTCGATTATCGGTTGAACCCCGAATACGGGTCGATGCCAACGTCGCGTGAGAGAACGCTTTTTACCTTGCTGCGAAACGCAGCCACAATTGTCCTGATGGTAATTGTTGCCATGTTCGCCCTTGCCGAGATCGGAATCGACATTGCGCCCCTGATCGCTTCGGCTGGCGTGCTCGGGCTTGCCATCGGTTTTGGTGCGCAAAAGCTGGTGCAGGACATCATCACTGGCGTGTTCATTCAGTTCGAGAACGCCATCAATGTCGGAGACGTCGTGACGCTCGGAGGCACCACCGGCACGGCAGAGAAGCTTACCATTCGTTCAATCACGCTGAGGGACGTGAACGGGACCGTGCATCTCATCCCGTTCTCTTCGGTCGACATGGTCTCTAACTACGTCAAGGATTTCTCATATTACGTGTGTGATCTTGGGATCGCCTATCGTGAGAACATTGATGATGGCCGTGATGCAATGCTGGAAGCGTTCGAACACTTGCGCGTCGGCGATAAGGGCGGGTTTATCGATGGTGATCTTGAGTGGTTTGGCGTCCAGGCTCTTGGCGACAGCGCCGTCGTGCTGCGCGCCCGGATCAAATGCGCCCCGGGCAAACAATGGGTTGTTGGACGGGCGTATAACGAGCTTTGCAAACGCATCCTTGACGCGCGCGGTATCGAGATCCCCTATCCTCACCAGACAATCTACTTCGGGGAAAATAAAGACGGCTCAGCGCCTGCGCTTCATCTCAAAAATGACGGGAAAGCGTAAAGGCGTGTGTTGCCGCAAATACGAGACGTCGTTACACCAACAATCGCAACCAAACTGTCTCTTGCATCAGGCCGACCGCGGTTCCTTAGATTTCGACTAGGTCTGGGCAAAGGGGTCCGTCCAGGCAATTGAGACATAACGCAATGCCACAATCGACCTAGCCCTTTAGGCGCGCGGTCGGCCGATACGATTTCTTACTCAGCCATCATGTGTATCTGATTTATCAAACCGGCGGGTAAGACACTGCCGTCAAAGTCGGCCGCGACTTGTGCACGAACCGAAGTGCGGAAGGTTTCGATTTCTTCATCAGTCAGTTCAATGATTTCCATGCCGCGCGCGATCAGATCGGCCTCGAGCGTTTCCGTAAAGGTGATCATGGTTTCTTCTGCCACGGCCTGACCGTGTGCCGCGGCATCCATAAGCGCTGTCTGGTCAGCCTCTGACAGTTCCTGCCATTTGCTTTCCCGGATCAGAAAGGGGAGCGCGGACATCTGGTGTCCGGTTTTGATGAGGTACTTCTGGACTTCATAAAACTTTGCAGCGTGCAGGACTGGAATGGGGTTTTCTTGCCCGTCTACAATTCCCTGACGCAGCGCTTGGAACGTTTCTGGCCACGCGACAGGGGTCGGGGCGGCACCAAGACCCGTCACGGTCGCCAGCGACATCGCATTTGGTACTGCGCGCAGTTTCAAACCGGCCAGATCCTCAGGGCTGCGAACCGGGGTTTCCTTCGTCGTGACATTGCGAGTGCCATAAAAGAAAGAAGATAAGATGCGCAGGCCACCCTTTTCGAGCAGCGTATCCGCCCAAGCGCCGCCCATTTCGGGACTATCCAGAACGGCGCGCTGATGCGCTTGGCTTTCGAACATATAACCACCAGTGATCGTGGCAAATTCCGGCACGATATCGGAGAGCATGTTGAAAGGTGTGAACGTCATGTCGACCGCACCGGACTGGATCTGGGTAAAGAGCTTGCGATTGCCGCCAAGTTGGCCCGCGGGGAACATCTTGATTTCGATACGGCCCTCGCTCAGCTCTGTGACGCGCTCAGCAAATGCTTCGGCAGCTATAAAGGCTGGGTCGCCGTCGCGCACGACATGTGCAAAGCGCAATGTGGTGTCCGCGGCATGGGCAAGGCCCGGTAGCGCCAGACTGGCGGCAACAATACTAGCGAAAAGGCGTCTTGTGACGGTCATTGTGATCTCTCCCTTATGGTGGTTCAGAATCCCGCAGCGCGGGGAATTGCGGTTACGATGGATGGCACGAAGGCCATTATCAGCAGCGAAATGATGAGCGGGCCAAGAAACGGGAGTACGGCCATGAAAACGCGTCCCAGCGAAAAGCCTGTGATGTCGCGCATGACGAACAGCGATAGCCCAATCGGGGGGGTGAATTGGCCAATCATGATGTTGAAGACCATCACGACACCGAAATGTATTGGGTCCAGCCCGTAGGTGGCTTCGGCAATCGGTGCGAGCATTGGGGCAAGTATCAGAAGTGGGATTGCGTTCTCCAGCACCGCGCCGAGGATTAGATTTACAACGATGCAAACCAGCAAAAAGACCACCGGTGAGGTTATGTTGCCTTCGATTGCAGCGGCCAACATTTGTGGCACCTCGCCAAAGGTTGACACCCAGCCAAACAGGAAGGCGGTCGCGACAATGAAAAGCAGACGTGAGGAAGACAGAGCGACGTCGTAGAGGACCTCGGCAAATGCAGTGGTGGTAAGGGTTCTGTAGACAATAGCAGAAATAAAGAGCGCCCAGAGGACTGCCACAGTTGCAGCCTCTGTTGGAGAGAACCAGCCCATAGCCATACCGCCAACGATGATGAAGGGCGTGAAAAGGGGTGGAGCTGCGCGAAGGAAAGATATCCATAGCGCGCGCCAGCCGGCCCAGACGTCAACGCGGTAGCCGCGTGCGAGACCAACGAAGAAGACATATACCATCAGGCTGAAGGCGATCAGTAGGCCGGGTAGTATGCCACCTAGAAAGAGCCCTGAAATTGAGGTGCCCGCGGCCACGCCATACAGCACCATTGGCAGCGAGGGAGGCAGGATCGGTCCGATGGCAGCCGATGAGAGTGTCACCCCGATGGTGAAATCGGGATCATAGCCCTTGCGGGTCATTGCCTTGTATTCAATCTCGCCCAATCCCGCCACGTCGGCGAGGGTGGAACCCGACATGCCTGCGAAAACAAGGCTGGAGGTGACATTAACATGGCCCAGCCCGCCCGGTACCCGCCCTACAAGATTGCCCGTGAAGTCGAAAATTCGATCCGAGATGCCCGAGGCTGTCATAAGTTTGCCCGCAAACATGAAAAGCGGGATCGCGATCATGGTGAATGAATTCAGTGATAGGCCAAGTTCGTGAACCAGCAACGACAGGGGCAGATCATTAAAAACGATGTAGATCATCGAGCACAGGATCATTGCATAAGCGATTGGAAAGCCCATGATGATGACGATGATCGACGCAAAGATCAGCGTGACGGTAAACGGATCCGCACTCATGCCCAGGCCTCTCTGAGACGTTGCCACGCATTGCGCAGAACGATTACAAGCAATGCGATGGATGCGAGCGGGACGATAGCAACCAAAGAATTGATTGGGATGCCAAGAGCAGGCGTGCGCTGATACCCGGTTTCGGAAATCGTATGCCACCCGCCAATGATGATGGCGATCAAACAGGCGAGAATTGCGACATCGAAGGCGGTGTAAAGCAACGCGAGCGGCTTGGGAGGCAGCAGATCCTCAAGCAGTTCAACGCGGATTTGCGAGCGTTTTCGCTCAACGGCGATGACACCGAAGAACGTCATCCAGATGACAAGTGCGGCGACCAGTTCTTCCGTCCACGAAAGCGGCACGGTCAGCACAAATCGTACAACAACCTGTAAGGAACAGATCACGAAAAAGCCGAGCAGAAAGGCCATTGAGATGAGCAGATCAGGCTCTTTGAACAGGCGACGGAGCTTCATGAGATCGTCTCCCTGGCGTGTTGCGCTGCAGCAAGCGCCCCATCGCGCAGAAACAGCGCATCGCTGCCGAAGCTAAGCAGCTGATAGCCTCGTGCCCGCTTTGTGCTGGCATCTTGCGGTGCATTGGCCAGACCGCCGAGGATCTTTCCGGCTGCGCGGGTGCGTGTTTCGATCCGCGTAATCGCCTCTTTGACGTCTGGATGGGTCATATCGTTCAGATGGCCCAGCCCAGCGGCCAGATCGACGGCCCCAATGAAGATGATGTCGAGCGCGTCGACGCTTAGGATGTCGTCCAGGTTTTCCAGACCGGCGACCGTTTCGATCACGGCCATTGAGAGCGGGGCGGCACCGGTCGTGGTGCAGTACGTTGCCCAATCCGTGCCATAACGGGCAGCGCGGCTGAGCCGCTGAATACCACGTGTGCCGTCCGGCACGTACCGTGTCGCCGCGATCAGGGTGCGGGCTTGATCCCCGGTTGAAAGGTTGGACACAGCGATGCCCTGAGCTCCGGCATCCAGTGCGAGTTTGATCTGCGAGGGATCAGCGCTGTCCAGGCGTACGATCACGGGAACAGACGTTGCCCTAAGTTGATGGTAAAGCGTGTCCAGCCCGCCAGGTGCATGCTCGCGATCAAGCAAAAGCAGATCGAACCCAGCAGTCGATAGAATCTCGGTTGTCACCGGGCTGCCCAGAAACAGCCAACTGGCGGAAAGGGTTTGACCCTTTTTCAGGCGATTGCGCAGGTCATTGGAAGTGTCCATGACGTCAATCTTGGGCAAAAGCTCCCGGTCTTGGCAAAATCGAAATTTTTTTGTGTTACATAAGAAATTCTTTTGAAAGACGCTGCGCTGATATAAGATGCAGTATGAACCTGAAGCATGTGGAAGCGTTTTACTGGCTTGCTCAACTTGGCACGCATCAGCGGGTTGCTGATAAGTTGCATATCACACAACCTGCTGTAACAGCACGTATTTTCGCGTTGGAAAGTTATCTCAACGCAGAGCTGGTAGACCGGAGCAAAAGCCACTTCACCCTGACCGATCGCGGCCATGAGATGCAGGTCTATGCGGAGCGGCTGCTCGATCTTCGTGATACGATGATGCGCCGGGCCGAAGAAGGTGGCGCGCCCGTGCAAAAGGTACGGGTCGCTGCCGTCTCGTTGTCCGTTTTGACATGGGTGCCAGACATGATGCGCCAGCTTGCGGAAGAGATGCCCGGGACGCAGTGCGATCTGATTAGCGCATCAGACTTCCAGTTGTCGCGCCATGTCGAGGCGGCAGATGTAGACATCGCGTTCCTCTCAAATGCACCGCCGAAAATGCAGATATCCAACCTGTTCACGGTCAATTATGCGGTCCGCTGGGTTTGCCACGCTGACCTTCTGGACCCTGCTAAAGACGTCTATACAGATCGCGACTTGGCTGCGATGCCGTTGATCCACTATCCACGCACCTCGCCTCTTTTCCCGCTTTCGGATGCGCTCGTCGGGAAAGGCTATAAGGCGGGCCCGCGGCATACGGCAAATGCTGTGGGCACCATCGCTAAGATGATTGACGCCAAGCTTGGTATCGCTGCGATCCCTGCGGTCGTGGCGGCAGATGAGCTGGCATCGGGTGCGCTGAGAGTGATCCCCGTCAAGACAACGCCACGGGTTCTTAAAGTGCGGTGTGCCTATGCGAACATGGCGCGGGGCGAAATGGTTGATGCGCTCGTCCGTGTCAGCGCAAATGCCGCCCGAAACTGGTGCGCGGCCAATCCCCAATGGTGTGAGTATATCGAAGGCGAATAGGTCTAGTAGCCGCGGCTGACATGGGTCAATGCATCGGGCTGGCCTCCCGCTGCAAGCGTTCGGATATTTCGGGCGATCACCTCGCCGCCTGACACGGGGTCAATGAGCGACGCGATATGCGGCGTAATCAGGACGTCCGGTCGGGACCAAAACGGATGATCCTTGGGAAGCGGTTCGGTATTGAACACATCCAGCGTCGCGCGCGAGATCTGCCCGCTATCAAGTGCCGTGATCAGGTCCTGCTCGACCAGATGCGCGCCGCGCGCAGCATTTATCAGGGACGCACCTTTCGGCATTTTGTCGAAGGTCTTCTTGGAAAGCAGTCCTTTGGTTTCCGGCGTCAAGGGGAGCAGGCAAACGAGAATGTCACTTCGGGCCAGAAAGCTGTCCAGCCGCGTGACATCATACCCTTCGATACCGTCGGGGGCTGCGCCGCTGCGTGACCAACCGGCCACATCGAAGCCCAAGCCTTTCAGCGTTAGCGCTGCGTTTCTTCCCAGATGACCCAGTCCAAGGATGCCGACTTTGCGGTTGGGGGCGGTCGGTGTCACGATTTGATGCCACTTACCCGCGCGCTGTGCGGCTTGCAGATCTGGCAGTTGACGGTGCAAAGCCAGCACATGCAATGCAACGTATTCGCACATGCGCTGGGTCATGTCGGGACCGATGGTTTTTATAACCGGAATACTTGTCGGATAATGCGGATCAGCCGCGACATGGTCGATCCCCGCCCCAATCGAGATTGTCGCTTTGAGGTTTGGAAAACTTGCCAGAAGCCCCGCAGGTGGTTGCCAGACGACAGCGTAGTCGACGGTTGCGGGAGCGTCGATCTGTGGTGCGGGACGAACCTCATGTTCGGGCAGCAGCTGTGTGAGATGATCGGTCCACCAAGCAAGTTTTTCGGGGTTTGGAACGGAGATGGCAATCGTCATGCACGGACATCCTGATTGGAGGTTGTGGCAGGTCTCTGAATGAAAGGTGCAGGCCCGCTTGAGCCTCCGGAGGGTTGCGAGGGATCGTTTAGGCCGGCCCATCCCTCGGGCGTCGCCGCGACCGCTGAAACACAGGCGTATAGCTTTGGAAAGACAAGGCGCTGAGCGATTTCCAGATCATGGTCTGTCGCCAATGCGTCTATTACAGCTGGTCCCAATGCGGGATCGACGCGGACCGATCCCCTGTCGGACGCATCCAGCCGCGGGTGGTTCATCGCCTCTTCCAACGAGAGCCCAAAATCGAGCATCAGCGCGGTTACTTGCGCCACCGCGGGCATGATGTGATTGCCGCCAGAGGCCCCAAGCGCGACCGCTGCTTCGCCATTTCGCGTGACAATTGTCGGGCACATATTCGAGGCGTTGATCCTTTTATGTGGCGCCATTGAGGTGGGCCAATCCGGGCGTGGATCAAAGTAGCTGACTGCATTGTTCATAAGCAGTCCGGTGCGGGGCAGAGTCACACCCGAGCCAAAGCGATTGAGAAGCGTGTGGGTCAAGGCGACCATGTTGCCGTCCTTATCGGCGGCGGAAAGATGTGATGTGCAACCGCCTTTCTCGGTCTCGCGTCCGATACGGATATTGTGGGCGCGGAACGCTTCATTCAAACCGTTCGCATAATGCGTCCATGTTTGTGGCGTCGGTTGTTCGGGGGGGTGCGGCATATGCGTTTGGCTAAATGCAAGGAAATCATGGAGCCGTGTGCCACCGCTGACATCGCCCATTACATGCGCCGTCGCCCCGCGATGCTCTTGAGTGTGGGCTGGAGCCTCCAGCACCTCATATGCCGCAAGATCATCGGTCGAGATCACAGAGCCGCCGGCGTTGAGATCGGCGACTAGATCGCGCGCAAGACTGCCTTTGTAGAAAGCCTCGGCTCCGCCTTCGGCGAAGCGGGCAAGCGTCTGCGCAAGCTGCGGAATAACCATCGGTCTTTCCGGCGCAATTGGATGGCCGCCCGGCAAATATATTTCGCGTGAAGCAGGGTCTTTTGCAAGAACGGGGCTGGCGAGTGCGATTTGCAAAGTGGTGAACCATGTCGCCTCTACACCGTTTTCGGCCAAGGCGATTGCGGGCGCGGCCACAGTTGTCATCGGTAGGCGGCCCCACTTGCGCAGGGCATGATCAAAGCCCGCTGCGGCACCGGGAATAGTGATAGAGCGGTAGCCTTCGACATTTGCATTGTCGCAGACGGTGGGAAACCCCATCAGAGTTTCCGGCAGATCGGGGTCGACGGGGTAATCCTTAAACGTTGTCGCGCCAGCAAGGACACCTTGGTAATCAAGCGTTACGGCTTTCTTTTCCTTGGAAAGCCAAATCACCATCAGACCGCTGCCCCCTAGACCGCACATCCAAGGCTCCGCCGGGCCAAGTGCAAGAGCCGCAGCAATCGCAGCATCCACAGCGTTGCCCCCTTGATCCAGCATCGCGGCTCCAGCGCGTGCGGCAAGGATATGTTGCGCGCTGACCATTCCATCAGAATGGAGCGTCGCGGATTTTGACACCTGCCAGTGTTCGCTGTCGTGATTCATGAAAGCTCCTTTACGGGTGGCACCAGAATATGCGGATTGAACAAGCCGTCGGGATCAAGGTGCCGGCGCAAGCCATAGATTATAGTGCTTGCGGCGTCAGACAGGCTGTCTTGAAAGAGGGCTGACTTCAAGCGGCCAATCCCATGTTCCGCAGCAAGCGAACCTTCATAATTGCGCACGTGGTCGTAAACCATCTGCGTGATCTCTACAGGGTTGTCAGCTTGCGCAGGCGAGACATTGAAATGGACATTGCCATCACCGGCATGTCCGAAGGGGTTGATCACCAGCCCCGGGAACCGTTCCTGCAGCGCAGCCGTCAACGTCTTGATGAACCGGGGCATGCGGGCGACAGGGACGGCGATGTCGTGTTTGATCTGAGGCCCGATTAGTCGTTGCCCCTCAACGACGGCTTCGCGCAAATGCCAAAAACTAGCTGCTTGCGATAGGCTGCTGGCCAGATGCCCATCTGTGACGTGTCCTTTCTCAACCGCGTTTTCGAAGAGTGACAGCAAATCGGATTCAACACCCGCGGCGTCCCGACCAGTCATCTCAATCAACAGGCACCAATCTGGCGTCCTCTCGAAAGGTGTCTGCGTTGACGGCACATGTCGTGTTGCCAACTCAATCCCTGTGCCGGACATGAACTCCAGTCGCTCGACGCCGGGCCCGTAGGACTTGGCAAGGCGAACCAGCTCGGGCAGGACATCGATGGCCGAGAGCGCGAACAAGGCTGTCGCTGTTGCGGCAGGGCGCGGATGCAGCGCCAAAGTTGCCGCCGTGATAAGGCCAAACGCCCCTTCAGACCCGATAAACAATTGAGCCATGTCCGGGCCAAAGTTGTTTTTGCGAAGACCACGTGCGCTGGGGAAGATCGTGCCGTCGGGCAGCACAGCTTCAAGCCCCAATACCTGCGACCGCATCATGCCGAAACGCATTGCATGACTGCCCCCTGCGTTCGTTGCAATTAGGCCGCCGATTTGTGCAGTGCCTTCTGATCCAAGTCGCAAACCGATACGCAGATTTTTCCGCGCAGCGTGCTCTTCTGCTGCTGCAAGTGTCGTTCCGGCCCCGACTGTGAGCGTGGCTTCCTCGGCATCTAGATGTTGCGGATCCACGAGACGTCCGGTTTGCAACAACAGCCCTTTGTCGTTTTTGTCCGGCACTGACCCGCCAACCAGACCCGTGTTGCCGCCTTGCAGTGTGATTGGCACGCCAGTCAAACGGCAAAGTCTGATCGTTTCGGCCGCTTCCTCGGTTGTTGCAGGCCGCGCAATCGCCAGAGCGCGCCCCTGCCATTGTTGCCGCCAATCAATCAGATAAGGTGCCATTTCGACCGGATCGGTCAGCAGACCCGCATTGCCGAGAACGTGTCGGAGAGAGGCGAGCAGATCGCTCATGCGTCAACCGGCGGCCAGCCGTGTTTTTACCTTTGCACTGGCGCCCGTGATCTCGCCCAGCTTCTCACCCGTTTTTTGACGCTGCGTGTTGGCGATGCCGCGTTCGGTCTTGAGTTCGGCGGTCGTCAGGACCTCTTCAAGGTCATCCGGATCAACAAAAAGCAGGCCGCTTTCATCGGCTAGCACCGCATAGCCCGGCAGAACAGCGGCACCGCCACAACAGACGGGAATATTGAAGCCGCCACCGATATCGTAAAGCCGTGTCGTGATTGGCGATGCCCCTCGCGACCAAAGTGGAAAATCGTGCTCTGCAATCTCGGCGGTGTCGGTATGAGGGCCGTCCACCGCCGCCCCCACGAAGCCTTGTTGTTTGCTGGCTAAGGCGACACCACCGCCAAAGCACGCGTGGCGTGTGTCTCCCAATCGGTCGATCACAAGAAAGTCGCCTCGTCGCAGCTGCGCAATGATGTGATGCAATAGCGTCGAATCCTGCCCAGGCAGGGCGAGTGTCACTGCGGTGCCCACCACTGATTTGCCGGGCAAGACAGATTGTACCGCTGGATCGGCAAAGCCAAACTGATGCGTGTGCCCAATAGTGGCGGTTTCCAGACGGGACAGGCGTTCAAGTTGGGACGGGTCCACCGCAGCAGGGAGCGGGCGCATTTTATACATCTGGGGCCTTTCCGGTCATCTAAGAGTGGTGGCATCCGGCCCGAGGATTAAATCGGGTAGGAATGTCGAAAGCGCGGGAATGTAAGCCAGCATAATCAGCACGACGATCAGCGGGATCAGCAGCGGAAGTGTGGCCAGCGCGACCTTGTCGAATTTCACGCGGCCGACTTCCGACACGATGTATAGACCGATGCCCATCGGTGGTGTCGCAATGCCGATCAGCAAGGCAAGTTGCAGAACGATCCCGAAATGCACACGATCAATGCCATAAAGATCAACCAACGGAAGCAGTGTTGGCACAAGGATCAGCTTGGCTGGAACGCCTTCGACCACACAACCGATCAGCAACACGAAGACCATCATCAGCGCAAGAAAGACGGCCCTGCTTTCGGTCAGGCTGAACACCCAGTCGGCAACGCCTTGAGGGACCTGCTCGATGGCAAGCAGCCAACCCATGGCGATAGAAAAGCCGATGATAACCATGATGACGGATGTCATCATTGCTGTCTCGTTAAGGGCTTTGAAAAACGTTTGCCATGTCAGTTCACGATACCAAAGGCCCAGCCCAATGCAGTAGATACAGGCCAGCACGCCTGCTTCGGTGGCGGTCACGAAGCCCGACAGAATACAGCCCAAAATAATAGCTGGGGCGAGCAGCGCGAGAAAACCATCAACCCCGGTACGTGCGACTTCCCGGACAGGCGCGCGCGGTTGAGTAGGGAATTTGCGGAATATCGCAATCGCACGGACCCAAAGCATCAAAGATAGTCCGACAAGGACGCCCGGCACGACGCCCGCCAAGAACATCCGGTCAATGCTTTGCTGCGCCAGAAACGCATAGATGACCAACCCGATGGAGGGTGGGATGAGCGGACCGATGACTGCAGAGGCAACGGTAATGGCGGCAGCGAATTCGGGCTTATAGCCGCGTTCGCGCATCGCCTTTATTTCGATCGCGCCAAGACCGGCGCAATCGGCTACAGCTGCGCCGGAAATGCCTGCGAAAATCATTGAAGACAGTACGTTGACCTGAGCAAGACCAGCCCTGAAATGGCCCACGAGCGCGTTCGCAAAGTTGAATATCCGGTCTGTGACCCCGGCCGCATTCATCAGGTTCCCGGCCATGATGAAGAATGGCACAGCAGTCAGCGAGGCTTTGTTCACGCCTTCCAGAATTTGCTGCGGAATGACCTGCATCGCTGTCGAAAAGTCTGACGTGAGAAAGGTTGCGACAACAGCCGCACCAATTGCAAAGCTGACGGGAACACGCAGCAGGATGAGTGCGATAAAGACGGTGAAGAGAAGGATAGCCACAGGTCAGGCGTCTCCAACTTCGCCGGGTAAGTGATCGACATTTCGTTCAGGCAACCCGAGGAATGTCTTTGCCACATCAACCAGCAAGGCGGCTGTTATGCAGATGCAAGACAGAAGCAGCGGCAACGACAGAATGCGTCGCTTGGCTTCTCCACCCCATGGTAGGACAGCGCCGTCTATACTCCCGGACTGACGCACGACGATTTCTGGTAATTCTAGCAAAAGCCAATAGAGCACAAAGAGCACGACAATCTGGCCCACGATCCGTGTGACCAGCATTCCTGTGTCACCGAAGAGGCGGGCGATAAAATCGATCCGGATATCGCGACCAAAGATCATCGCTGGGAAGAAACCGAAGAAGCTCAGCCAGACGAACAGCACCATCACCCACGGAAAAATCCAGTAGTAGCTCAAGCCAAATGGCCGCAGCAGGATGGTCGCGGCAGTCAGCACCAGCATTGCCAGCAGACAGAACGAACACAGCCAGGAAAACCCCCGCCCAATCCCCAGAAGGATCGTATCAGCCGCGGCAATGGCCTTCGGCGCGGGGCGGGGTGCTGGTGTCATTGACGGGCCGCCTCAACCGCAGCGCGGAACCCTTCAGGCAGCTCACCCTTGGCTTCGAGGTCGTCGTAAAATTCCGTCATGCGGGCGACGAAGGGTGCGGTATCAAGCTCAGTGTACGTGATACCCGCGGCTGTCATACGTGCCATGCTGTCTTCTGTCGCTTGGTTCATCAATTCAACAGATAACTCAGCGGCTTCTTCATAAGCGCGCATCAGTGCATCGCGCTGTTGATCATCGAGAGCCGCAAGCGCCTCGGCATTGACCATGAGGCCGATGGACTGATGATACTCGTCCGTCCGCGCGATGTGGGAGGCGACTTCGTTAAAGCGCATCGATTCAACCAATGCGATCGGACTGTTCACAGCGCTGATCAGGCCGGTGTCGATGCTTTGATACACATCCGTCCATGGCAAAGTGATGACCTCAGCGCCCAGATGGGACCATGTTGCGATGGCCAATTGATTTGGATGCATCCGCAGTTTCAGTCCGGCGATATCGTCCAGACCATTCACCTGTGGACCAGACACCATCACGCGGTAGGGCCCGCGCAGGATCTTCGTCGGATCGCCCAAGACTGTGACACCCGCAGCATCCTCAACCTGCTGGAACCAGTCTTGCCCCATCTCACCGTTTACAAAACGCGACCAGTGCTCGCGGTCATCGAACATGAAGGCGGCGTTGAACCACGACGTCTCGGGCACCCACTTCTTCAGAAAGCCGAAGCCTTCAGCATAGACCTGCACAACATTGCTTTGCAGCTGTTCAAGAACGGCATCTTCCTTGCCCAATTGTTCATTCGGAAAGACCTGAATTTCGAGCGTACCGCCCGAATACTCGGCGGTTTTGTCGGCAATGGCCTGAAAGACCTGACCTTCAGGACTGTCGACGGGCATCTTGGTTGCCATGCGCCACGTATCTGCCATGGCTGATTGAGCCAGCATGGAGGCCGCAATCGCGAGGGTGGTAAGTTTGAGCATCTTCTTCATGAGTCACTCCCTGAAATATGCATGGGGAGATGATGCATGTATCCAGCTGCAGCCTCCAATCATAATTATTTTTGTGTCTAATAAAAAAAGATTTGGGCGCTTTCGGGCGTGAATATCCAGTCCTGCGGTACTGTTTAGAACTTCTAGGGCAGGAATTTTCTTTCGGCATCATGTTCACCGACGCTTCGGCCCAACCATTGAAGCCGCGAAGCCACCTGCCGCCCTTGGATCATACTCCGAAAGAAACAGGGGGGTGGAGGAGCGCTTCCTTGTCCATGCGTTGACCGTGTTACGCACGATCACATATCGTTCGCATCGAGCTAGCGCTTTGCGACCTTGGCTTACACTTGTACCAGCCACCAGAAATCGCGACGATACTTGCGGCCGCAACACTCCCGCGACAGCCTCACTTTGGCTATTCGCGCAGTGCTTAGCGTCGGTGAGCACAGCTTCAAAGCCAGCATTCGTCGCGCTTGCGCCTGACATCTCGATTTCGCTGATCCCCCTTGATCCCAAGGGGATTCCCGCCTATAGAGCCGCTGTCAAACGGCGGAACAGTCGTAAAACGAGAGCCTTGAGCAGGGTCGGTATTGCACCGGCCCTCATTGTTTTACGAAGGTCGCCCGGACCAAACCCCAAGACCGGCGGAGCCAACCGCGCGGCCAGAAAACAAAACGTGTAAGGAAAACAAACGCTTATGGCGAATGCAACCATGGAGGAGTTTGAAGCGCTCCTGAACGAAAGCTTCGAAATTGACACGCCCGACGAGGGCTCTGTTGTCAAAGGCAAGGTCATCGCGATTGAAGCGGGCCAAGCCATCATCGACGTCGGCTACAAGATGGAAGGCCGTGTCGAGCTCAAAGAATTCGCAAATCCCGGCGAAGCGCCCGAGATTGAAGTTGGCGACGAGGTGGAAGTGTTCCTCCGTCAGGTCGAAAACGCGCGTGGCGAGGCTGTGATCAGCCGCGAGATGGCCCGCCGTGAGGAAGCCTGGGATCGTCTTGAGAAGGCCTATGCCGACGAGAACCGCGTCGAGGGCGCGATCTTCGGTCGTGTCAAAGGTGGCTTCACGGTTGATCTGGGCGGCGCTGTTGCGTTCCTGCCCGGCTCTCAGGTGGATGTGCGCCCCGTGCGTGACGCTGGCCCGCTGATGGGCATGAAGCAGCCGTTCCAGATCCTGAAGATGGACCGTCGCCGCGGCAACATCGTTGTCTCGCGCCGTGCTATTCTGGAAGAAAGCCGTGCCGAGCAGCGCGCCGAAGTGATCGGCAACCTGACCGAAGGCCAGGCTGTGGACGGTGTCGTCAAGAACATCACCGAATACGGTGCGTTTGTGGATCTCGGCGGTGTCGACGGTCTGCTGCACGTGACCGACATGGCATGGCGCCGTGTGAACCACCCCTCCGAAATCCTTGCGATTGGCGAGACGGTCAAGGTTCAGGTCATCAAGATCAACAAAGAGACCCACCGCATCAGCCTTGGTATGAAGCAGCTGCAAGACGATCCGTGGGATCTGGTTGCTGCGAAGTACCCGCTGGAGTCGGTGCATACCGGTCGCGTCACCAACATCACCGATTACGGTGCCTTTGTTGAGCTGGAGCCCGGTGTCGAAGGTCTGGTCCACGTCTCCGAAATGTCTTGGACGAAGAAGAACGTGCATCCCGGCAAGATCGTTTCCACCTCGCAGGAAGTGGAGGTCATGGTTCTGGAAATCGACGGTGCCAAGCGCCGCGTTTCGCTGGGCCTCAAGCAGACCATGCGCAACCCCTGGGAAGTCTTTGCCGAGCAGTTCGCTGTCGGCACCGAGGTCGAGGGCGAGGTCAAGAACATCACCGAGTTTGGTCTGTTCATCGGTCTGGAAGGCGACATCGACGGCATGGTTCACCTGTCAGATCTGACATGGGAAGGCCGTGGCGAGGACGTGATTGGCGACTACCGCAAGGGCGATGTGGTCAAGGCCGTTGTCACCGAAGTCGACACCGAGAAAGAGCGTATTTCGCTGTCGGTCAAGGCGCTGGGCAATGACCAGTTCGCCGAGGCTGTGGGCGGCGTGAAGCGCGGCTCGATCATCACGGTGACTGTGACGGCGATCGAGGATGGCGGGATCGAGGTCGAGTATGAGGGCATGAAGTCCTTCATCCGCCGCTCGGACCTGTCCCGTGATCGCGCAGAGCAGCGCCCGGATCGCTTTGGTGTAGGCGACAAGGTCGACGTGCGCGTCACCAACGTGGACGCCAAGACCCGCCGTCTGGGTGTCTCCATCAAGGCGCGCGAGATCGCCGAAGAGAAAGAGGCCGTCGAACAGTTCGGCTCCTCGGACTCCGGTGCATCGCTGGGCGACATCCTTGGTGCGGCGCTGAAAGGCGACGACGAGAAGTAAGAGTTATCCTTCGGGATGGATGGGCCTCGCCTTCGGGCGGGGCCTTTTTATTTGGGGGGAGCGGCGAATGAGGGTTGGAGCCCACTCTACCTTGTTTCTGCGCTGCGGCGAACGTGTAAAAATTGCTACGTTAGCTTCCTTGTTGCTCCCTTGCATATGACGACTTACGATCGCGCGCCGGTTATTGGGAGAATTGAATTGACTTCAAAAAAGAAAGAAATTGATAAACAGGTCGCGGTTGCCAAAGAGCGTATCGCTTCGCTATCCGATCCGAAGGCTCTTTTGCGGTTTCATGAGAATGTCGAGCGGTTTGAGGGCATTGATGACGTGCAGCGCGAATATCTCATTCAATTGATTGAAGAACGGCTGCGGATTGTTTCACCGAGTGCAGCAACAAAAGTATTTGGTCCAAAAGATTCTGAAGCCCGAGAGATACTTGAACAGATATTTCTGCGAACTTGCTCGGAGTTCGACTTATCACAAAATCAAGTCAAAAACGGTGTGAAGACCGGTGGCGATATGATCGCAGGCCGAAAGCACGTCGATGTTTACATCTCCTACAAAAACGACGGCAAATGGCGCGCTTCATTGGCTTGGCTGCAGGATACTCCGGCAGACGTTCCAAATCTTCATGTACAGAAGCTTCAGGTCGGATCACAGGATAATACCAATGGAGAAGAGGCGTGGTTTACGGTGCATCAGGTGGATTTAGCAGAGCAAAAATATCGACAGGTGCTGCGGAAAGTAATCCATCATTAATTTTACTGCTCAATCGTGGAGCCGCCTGTTCCCGGCCACGCGGCGATACGGCTTTCCCTTGGCCACGCTGCCCACAGTACTAAAATCGCCCCCCATTCGCCCTAATTCGGCCCAGAATGGGCGGCACTCTGTTGCGAAATCGTCAACTGATCGTTTCGCAGGGTGGGGCCCATGTCTGATGTATCGCTAGCTGAAAACACCGCGCGGGGGCGTGAAGGGCGGGGCTTGATCGTGCTGTTCACGCTCACGATTTTCCTGAGCGCGTCTCTGCTGTTCTTCGTGCAGCCGCTGTTTGCAAAGCTGGTTTTGCCGGTCATCGGTGGCGCGCCGGCGGTTTGGACCACGGCGATGCTGTTCTTCCAGACGGTGCTGATCGGCGGTTATCTTTATGCGCATCTGTTGGTGCGGCATGTGCCGGTGCGCGCGCAATTGGGCGTGCATTTGGGGTTCTGGGCGCTGGGTCTGTGGTTTCTGCCGCTGGCGATTCCTGAAGGCTGGTCTTTCGATCCAAATGGGCCGATTACCCTACAAACGCTCGGGCTTTTCGCGTTGGGCGTGGGTGTGCCGTTTGCAGTTCTGTCCGCCAATGCGCCGCTTATTCAGGCGTGGTACCGGATGTCGGGCGCGCCGTCGGGCGATGATCCTTATTTCTTGTATGGAGCCTCAAACCTCGGCTCGATGGTGGCGCTCTTGGCGTTCCCGCTGGTGGCGGAGCCAATCTTTGGCGCGGCGACCATCGGGCAGGGTTGGGCCGCAGGCTTCATCGCGTTTGGTATGTGCCTGATGGCGATTGCGTGGGTTTTGTTCGCCAAGCCCGCACAATCAGTTAAAGCACCATCACACTCCGCCCCAGCCACGCGGATCAATGCCGATCAGGTTGCCGTCTGGCTGTTGCTTGCCTTCGTGCCGTCCTCGCTGATGCTGGCGGTGACCTCAAAAATTTCGACCGATATGGGCACCATTCCGATGGTCTGGGTCCTGCCTCTGGCGCTGTTCCTCGCCACATTCGTGCTGACCTTCCGCAGCAAAGCGGTGCTAACGGACGACTGGTTGAAAGCGTTGAGCGGGATGGGCGTCGTCTTCCTGATCTATACATTCACGACCAGCGCATTGACACATGGGCAATTGCTGATGGTTGCGGGCCTTATCGCATCGTTCTTCGCGGTCGCCCTTTACGCGCATCGGCAGCTTTACCTCGTGCGCCCGGATGCGGGCAGTTTGACGATCTTCTATCTGGTGATGTCGGTGGGGGGCGCGTTGGGTGGGCTCTTCAACTCCATCATCGCGCCGGTTGTCTTTGACAGTATGCGGGAAGGGTCGGCGACCGTTGTGATGGCCGCGATTATTCCGCTGTTTCTAAACCGTCCTCAACTCAACGCAGGCCGGGCGCGGATGGCTACACTCGCGTTGGTCGTCTTGGGTGTCGCTTGTGCTGCACTGGCCGGAGCTACGCAGAACACCGCTTACCTGATCGGCGTCGCGGGCGCGGCCCTCGTCCTCGCCCTGCTCTTTGCCCGTCCTCTGGTGAGCTTTGCGATCGCCATCAGCGCTGCAACGCTTTCCGGGACCTTCTTGCAATACAACGATGCGCATTTCGTGGATCGCAGCTTCTTCGGCGCGCATATGGTGCGCGATGATGCCGAGAGGGGGCTGCGGCTCTATATGAACGGGACGACGGTGCACGGTATCCAACGCCTTGCAGATCTCGACGCTGAGCGTCCTGTGCCGCTCTCCTACTACCATCCCGAGCTCCCCATGGCGCAGGTGCTGCAAAGCGATTTCGCGCAAGGGGCTTCTGATATTGGGATCATCGGTTTGGGGATTGGCTCGCTGGCGTGCTACCGCCAGCCCGGGCAGACCTATCACTACTATGAGATCGACAGTATGGTCGATCAGGTCGCCCGTGACCCTGAGCTCTTCACCTACATGTCCGCCTGCGCGGGCGATCAGCCGACCTATCTGGGCGATGCGCGGGTGGTGCTGGAGCAGCAGACTGATCTGAAGATGTCTGTCGTTGTTGTCGACGCCTATAGCTCTGACGCGGTACCGGTGCATCTGACCACGACCGAGGCGATGCAGCTCTATCTGGATCGCACGACGGAGGATGGTGTCGTACTCTATCACGTGTCCAACCGCTTCTATGATATCGAGGTGCCTTTGGCGCGGTCGGCAGCGGCGTTGGGGCTAGATATCTGGCTGCATGAAGAGCCGTTGACCGCGTCGCAATATCTCGAAGGGGCCTCTGCCAGTTCGGTCGTGATGGTCGCGCGCAAAGGGGCTGACGTCGGTGATCTGCTGGCCACTGGCAAATGGCGCGCTTTGCAAGCCGATGGTGGCCGGCTCTGGACGGATGACTACGCCAATCCGCTGAGCATCCTCAGCGCGCTGCGCTAGGGGATTGCGAGCGCTGATCATTGGTGCTTCAACGGGGACATGAGCCTTACCATCCGCCCCGCCACACCCGAAGACGCGCCACAGATGTGCGCGCTTCTAAATGCCATCATCGAAAAAGGCGGCACCACGGCGCACCGCACGCCTTTCGATACAAATCGGATGATCGCGGATTATGTGAACTCACCTTACGCCGTCAGTTGCTTTGTCGCCGATGAAGACGGCGCGATCCTTGGGTTCCAGTCGTTGGAGCAAAAGAAACCAACCTTTCCGCTTCCGGAGCGGTGGGGCTTGATTGCGACCTTCGTGAAAATGGATGCTCATGGCAAAGGCGTCGGCGCGCAGCTTTTTGCTGCCACGAAAGAAGCCGCAGTAGAGGCCAAGCTGACCGCCATAGACGCGACCATCCGGCTTGAGAATACCGGCGGGCGGGCCTTCTACAGCAAGATCGGCTTCGCGGATTATCAAACCACGTCCGAGACGGTTTCCAAGAAATACGACCTGACGGCAGAAGACTGAACCGTACTGCAGGCCTACGAATCGCGGCCGCTGATTTCACTTTTGTTTGCGCCTTTGAAAACAGCGCAAGGCGGGACGCCTGTCTAAAAGTTGCATTAAAAGCCTTTGAAGCCCCTCTTTTCCCACGATTTTCACAGGATGGGTCTGTTCCGTTTTCGCGCAAGAAGAGTATAGTGAGGCCATCTGCTCGACTGCCTGGGAGGGATACGAGAATGATCCGGTCTGAACTGATTCAGAAGATTGCTGATGAAAACCCGCACCTCTATCAGCGCGATGTTGAGAAGATCGTGAATACCATTTTCGAAGAAGTCATTCAGGCGATGTCCCGCGGGGACCGGGTCGAGCTGCGCGGCTTCGGTGCCTTCTCGGTCAAGAAGCGCGACGCCCGGACCGGGCGCAACCCACGCACCGGGGAATCGGTTGCGGTTGAGGAAAAGCATGTGCCATTCTTCAAGACGGGCAAATTGCTGCGCGATCGGCTTAACGGAAAGTAATCCATGCGGTATATTCGGTATCTGATTTTGGGCGCGATTGCCGTTGCCCTTGTAGTGGTGTCTATGGCGAACCGTGGTCCGGTCACGCTGAGCCTGCTGCCAGAGCCGATTGCTGCGCTTGTCGGCTTCTCCTTCTCGATCACGCTGCCATTGTTCATCGTGATCCTCGGCTTTATCGTGGTCGGCATTCTTCTTGGCTTTATCTGGGAGTGGCTGCGCGAACATAAGCACCGCGCTGCTGCCCGGCGTGCGGAGAAAGAGGCCCATGAGATGAAGCGCAAAGTGCGCCGTCTTGAGGGTGAAAAGCACGAAGGCAAAGACGAGGTTCTCGCTTTGCTTGAGGATGGCGGCACCGCGCGCTAAGTGCTGCGGATGAACGCTGAAACCCTTGTCAAGATCTGTGGGCTGTCTGAGCCCGAGCATGTCCAAGCCGCTGCGGCCGCAGGGGCGGATTACGTGGGTTTTGTCTTCTTTCCGAAGTCGCCACGCAATGTGAGTTTCGCACAAGCGAAAGTCTTGGCCGCGTCTGTGCCGGACGGCATCCGCAAAGTGGCACTTGTTGTGAACGCGGATGATGCGTTTCTAGATCAATTGGTGGCCGAGGTGCCTTTGAATATGCTCCAACTTCACGGCTCGGAGACGCCTGAACGGGTGGCCGAGGTCAAGGCGCGCTACGGCCTTCCGGTGATGAAAGCCGTCGGCGTTGGCGAGGCCAGCGACCTTGCGGCGCTTGACAGATACGCCGCTGTCGCAGATCAGCTATTGGTCGATGCCAAGCCTCCGAAAGGGGCTGATTTGCCGGGCGGCAATGGATTGGCGTTTGACTGGAGATTGATTGCGGATCGCGACTGGTCGGTGCCGTGGATGCTGGCCGGGGGGCTGACGCCCGACAACGTGGCCGAGGCCGTGCGCCTGACGGGTGCGAAGCAAGTGGATGTAAGCTCGGGCGTGGAAAACGGCCCCGGCGCAAAGGATGAAACCCTGATCGCGGATTTCGTGAAAGCCGCGCGTGGAGGATGACGATGGACGATCTGTTTAACAGCTTCATGAACGGCCCCGACGAGAATGGCCGTTTTGGTGATTTCGGCGGGCGCTTCGTCTCGGAGACCCTGATGCCGCTGATCCTTGAGCTAGAGGCGCAGTACGAGCACGCCAAGACCGATGACAGCTTCTGGGCCGAGATGAACGATCTGTGGACGCATTACGTGGGCCGTCCGTCTCCGCTGTATTATGCGGAACGCCTGACCGAGCATCTGGGTGGCGCGAAGATTTATCTGAAGCGGGACGAGCTGAACCACACCGGTGCGCATAAGATCAACAACGTGCTGGGCCAGATCATTCTGGCGCGCCGCATGGGCAAGACGCGGATCATCGCAGAAACAGGTGCCGGTCAGCACGGCGTGGCGACGGCAACCGTCTGTGCGAAATTCGGTTTGAAATGCGTGGTCTACATGGGCGCGCATGATGTCGAGCGTCAGGCTCCTAACGTGTTCCGCATGAAACTGCTGGGTGCCGAGGTTGTTCCGGTGACTTCTGGGCGCGGGACATTGAAAGATGCGATGAACGATGCGCTGCGCGATTGGGTGACCAATGTTCGTGATACATTTTACTGCATCGGTACGGTCGCGGGTCCCCATCCTTATCCGGCGATGGTGCGCGATTTTCAGGCGATCATCGGCAAGGAAACCAAAGAGCAGATGCAGGCCGCCGAAGGGCGTTTGCCTGACACTGTGATTGCCGCCATCGGTGGTGGTTCGAACGCGATGGGCCTATTTTTCCCGTTCCTCGACGATAAATCCGTCAACATCATCGGCGTTGAGGCTGGCGGCAAAGGCGTGAACGAGAAGATGGAGCATTGCGCCTCCCTCACGGGCGGGCGCCCGGGCGTGCTGCACGGCAACCGCACCTATCTGCTGCAGGACGATGACGGGCAAATCCTCGAAGGTTTCAGCATCTCGGCCGGTCTCGATTACCCCGGAATCGGTCCCGAGCATGCGTGGCTGCATGAGATCGGGCGCGCGCAATACGTCTCGATCACCGATAACGAGGCGCTGGCCGCGTTCCAGAAATGCTGTGAGCTGGAAGGGATCATTCCCGCACTGGAACCCTCTCACGCGCTGGCCCACGTGATGAAGATCGCGCCCGAACTGCCTTCGGATCACCTGCTGGTCATGAATATGTGCGGGCGTGGCGACAAGGATATCTTCACCGTCGCCAAAGCGCTGGGTGTGGACATGAACAACGGCGCGTAAGGCGCGCCTTAGTGTTTGCCGATGGCGTGAACCTCTAGAACGTCCATCGGCACAACCTCCAACGCGCGTTTATGCGTGCCTTCCAGATGCACTTTCGGCGCTGCGCCTTCGTCGGCGGCTTGCATGAAGCGTCCGGCGCACAGACACCATTGATCGCCTGGTTTCAGCCCCGCGAAATTGAACTCTGGCCTCGGGGTTGAAAGGTCATTGCCGACATATTTTGAGAAGGCCAGAAACTCTGCCGTCATGACTGCGCAGACTGTGTGAGAGCCATTGTCTGCATCACAAGTATCGCACGCGCCATTGCGGAAAAAACCGGTCATCGGGTCGGTTGAGCAGGGCGCGAGTGCGGTGCCGAGCACGTTGATTGAAGGGTCTTTTTCCATCACATTCTCCTTTGACCAAGCAGCTAGGGCTGTTGCCTGATGGGTCAAAGGGTGGTGGCGATCTCGCGTAAGATGGCGATGTTCTGGTCCGAGACACCGGGCTCCCGAAATTTGCGATCTGCGGCGGTGGTCACAATCACAACGTCCCGGTTCAGGTCAAAATAGATGTATTGGCCATAGATCCCGCGAGCGAGGAATTCTCCCCCCGTTGCACCAACCGGGATCCACCATTGATAGCCATATCCAATTTTGCCGACGGCCGTTTTCGCGCTGGGTCGGGTGGAGACGTTGATCCAATCGGCGGGCACGATTTGCGCGCCATTCCACTGGCCGCCTTGCGCAATCATCAGCGCAAACCGGGCATAATCGCGCGTAGTCAGGTTCAGCCCGCCTAATACGAACGCCACCCCGTTGCCGTCGGTGACGTAAATTGGGTCAGCTTCCATCCCCAATGGCTCAATCAGCTTTTCCGTCATCAGATCGGGGATCGTGCGGCCCGTCGCCCCGCGGATCACCATGCCCAAAACATGGGTGTCGATGGAGACATATTTCCACTGTTCGCCCGCGCTCGTGAATGTCTCGGTCAGGCCCGCCGCAAATCCGTCCATCGAGCCACCAAGGGCAAGGATGCGGCCCATCTTGTTGATGTCACTGTTGAAATCCAGATAGTCCTCGTCAAAGGTCACGCCGCTCGACATCTGCAGGACATTGCGGATCGTCGCGCCGTCATAGGCGGAGCCTTCGAGCATCGGCGCATATTGCGTGACCGGATCATCAAGGGAGCCGATCTGCCCATCAGCCATGACCTGCCCCATCAGTGCCGATAAAAAGCTCTTCGCAACCGACCAAGAGATGCGCAGATCCTCGGCATCCGTGCCTTGGTGGTAGCTTTCATGCACAACCGCACCATCCTTGAGGACAAGCAGGGACGTCACCGTGCGATCCTCGATCCATTGGTCGACCGACGCAGGCAGCGTTACCGGCGCGCCCTGCGTCAGCGGGCTGACAGGACCATCGCCGCGTGGCAGGGAAGTGTTGAAGAAAAGTGCGTTCATGGATGAGAAATTGCTGACGATCCGCTCTTCATCAAAGAGCGTGTTCACCGCCATCAGCCGCGTGATGTCATCGCGTTTCCAAACGCCAACCGCAGCAACCGCAAGGATCAGCGCAATCGCAATCCGCAACACCCATTTCAGCATGATGTCCCTCCTCTTCGGGGGAGAGTGGCGCAGGCCATTCTGCGGGGCAATGGCAACCTAGCGGAACTTGTCCATCAGCTTTTGCATGGCCGACCTGGTGTCAGGTTCGGCTTCAGGCTCTGTTTTTGGGGCTTCTGGCTTGGGGGTGCTCTTCGAGGACCGCGGGGGTGCGACCCGCAAAGCCACCGCATTCATAAAGCGACCCGCGTCGCCCTTTGCCAGTTCGGGCGCGCCGTCGCTGATGCCGCGCAGAAGATTGTCAAGCGACGCCTCATCCGCCTTCGGAAAATCCCGCAGCACGTAGCCGGGTACGGCATCTTTATGGCCGGGGTGACCGATGCCAAGACGAACGCGCTGGTAGCTTTCGGTGATATGCTGGTGCAGGGATCGCAGCCCGTTATGGCCAGCATGCCCACCACCTTGCTTCACACGCGCCTTTCCGGGGGCGAGGTCAAGCTCATCATGGAACACAGTCACATCGGCAGGTGTCAGTTTATAGTAACGCATCGCTTCGCCGACGGATTGGCCGGACTTGTTCATAAAGGTCTCCGGCTTGAGCAGGATCACCTTCTCACCGCCCAGTTTCCCCTCGCTCAGCGATCCCTGAAACTTGCCGCGCCATGGCGCAAAACCATGATCGGACGCGATTTCGTCCATCGCCATAAAGCCAATGTTATGCCGATTGCGCGCGTATTTCGCGCCCGGGTTTCCAAGACCGACAAAAAGTTTCATGCCATGCGTCTCCGCGTTATGCTTGTCGAAGTGATGCCCCGATCTTACCTCGTTTACCAGACCTCAGCAGGAGATGACGTAATGTATCTGACGATGAACCGCTTCAAAGTCACCAAGGGCCGCGAGGCGGATTTCGAGCATGTCTGGAAATCGCGCGATAGCCATCTGACCAAAGTAGCCGGGTTCAAGGCGTTCCATCTAATGAAGGGGCCAGAGGAGGACGGCTACACGCTTTACGCCTCGCACACGGCCTGGGATAGCGAGGCAGACTTCATCGCCTGGACCAAGTCAGAGGCGTTCCGCGAAGCGCATAAGGGGGCGGGTGGACACTCGGATATCTATGCGGGCCATCCCAAGCTGGAGGCGTTTGAAAGCGTCCAATCCATCGAGGTTTAGGAGCTGAGAAGCGCCTTAAGCCGCGCACGAGAGGCGTCAATATCGGCGCTGCGCGGTGGTTGGCCCGTAAAGCTGAGCAGATAGCAATCCAGAAGGGCAAGGCGGTCTTCTGGCGGTTCTTGCAGGTCGGCATCATTATACCCGATTTGCATGTAATAGACCGTGCGCGCACGGGCGAGACTTTCGCGAGGCGCGTAATCATGGCGCGCAAACATTTCGGCAATGGACTGAATGCGCGTCGCGTCTGAATGATCAAGGATGCGGCGCACCTCTGTCGATCTGCGCCCCCAATCCCGTATCGCGAAATCAAGCTTTGTGTCGAACTGCGCAGGATCAATGAAGGCGGCAAAGATGTTGCACACAGCCTCATGGATGGTGGCGGCGGGCATCTTCGCATGGGTGACCACAGCCTTGGTATTCGTGTCGAGCCAATGCTGAAGCAGCGCGTCTAACAGGTCTTTTCGGCCCTTGAAATACCAGTAAAAACTGGAGCGGGAGACCTTCAGCTTATTGGCAAGCGTCAGAATTTTGACCTGTTCGATCCCATCGCTGATCAGCGTCTCAAGCGCGGCTTGCAACCAATCATCCTTGGTCGCTTTTGTATTTCCTGACAGATCATTCATCGTCAACTCACCGGTGCTGCACCGCCCTTGGCGGTGGCCTTGGCGATATAGTCTGTCAGCGCGCCCAGCTTGTCCGGGTCAGGGTTGATCGGGTTGGGCATGTCTAGAATACCTTGCCAGATACCCGTGGCCCGCGCAGTTGCATCGCTGCTGCCGCGCTCTTCCCAAGTGCCAAAATTTGCATAATCCGCAACGAGGGGTCGATAGAACTCTGTCTGGTAGCGCGCCATGGTGTGAGGGGTGCCAAAGAAGTGCCCGCCGGGCTGGACATCAAGGATCGCGTCGAGGCCCAGATCGCTGCTCGCATTTTCTCCGGCGATACATAGCTCGGCCACCATTTGCAGGACTTCCATATCAGTGATGAGCTTTTCGTAGGACACCGTCAGCCCACCTTCGAGCCATCCGGCGGCGTGAATGACTACGGTGGCCCCCGCTATCAAGCAGCCCCAAGTGCCGAATTGCGTCTCGTTGGCGGCTTGCACATCGCTGACATTCGCGGCGCTTCCCGACGCGCTGCGCCACGGCAGGCCGATGAGCCTTGCAAGCTGGCCAGCGGCAAGTGAGGCGCGGAAATGCTCGGGCGTGCCGAAAACGGGTGCGCCGGATTTCATATCCACGTTGGAGGTGAAGGTGCCATAGCAGATCGGCGCGCCAGGCCGCGTGATCTGGGCAAGGGCAATGGCTGCCAGCGCTTCGGTATGACTGAGCGTGATCGCGCCCGCCACAGTGATCGGAGCCATCGCGCCCATCAGCGTAAACGGCGTCACGATGGAGACCTGCCCGGCCTTGGCAAAATCAATCAGCCCTTGTGCCATCGGGATGTCGATGGTGCGGGGCGAGTTGGTGTTGATAATCGTGTAGCAATGGGACTGCGCGGTGAAGTCGTCATCCGAAAGGCCACGAAAATCGCGCAGCATTTCGAAGGATTGGGCCACTTGTGGTGTGCCGCGAGAGAAGATGAAGGACACTTTGTCGGAGAGCGTTAACTGTGACTTGAGGGTTGCGTAGTGGCGCAGATGGGTCGGGACGTCCTGAGGCTCCACCAGCGGGGGCACCATGTGCAGCACGTCGAAATGTTGGGTCAGTCTGATCAGGTCGTCGTAGTCAGCTAGAGAGCCGGGACGGCGGCCCTTGATCCGGTCAGTTGCATGGGGGGCACCTGCGCCGGGCTGGAAGACCAGATTGCCAAGCTCCAGCACGATATCGCGGTCGCGGATACCGCCTGCAACGGGAATGGATTTGGGGGCTGTGGCAAGTGCGCTTTCGATGATATCAGCGCCGATGCGCACCATTTGGGTGTCCTCATCGACCAAGGCGCCAGCGGCTCGAAAGGCGGCGCGGGCCTCGGGCAGAAGGACCTTAACACCCTGTTCTTGCAGTATATTCAGGGCGGCAGCATGCATCGCAGCGATATGGTCATCGCTGAAGGCGCGCATCGGCGGGAACGGGTTGCGCAGGCGGCGGTAGTCGGGCTTTCGCGCCGGATCAGAACCCGCGCTGCGCCGTGCGCGCCTCATGCGCGCATCGCCTTGCCCGCGGGGTCATAGGGGGAGGGGGCGATGACCTTTGCGGGGCGTTCGACTCCCACGACATGGAGCGTCAGATCGGTGCCCTCGGCCGCGCAGTCCCGGTTCACAAGCGCCATGGCAAGTGATTTGCCAAGCGTGTGCCCGTAGCCGCCTGACGTGACGAAGCCAACCTTCTCGCCATCCTTCCAAATCGGTTCGTACCCGCTGGCATCAGCGTCAAGCGCATCAACCTCAAGCGTGACTTGGACCTGCGCCGGACCTTCTCCGTCACGCTCGGCTAGTGCTGCGTCGCGCCCGATGAATCCTTGTTTTTCAAAGTCGATCCAGCGGTCCATCGCGGTCTGGCGCGCAGTGTAGCCTTGGGTGAACTCGGCGGACCAGATGCCGTAGCTTTTCTCAAGTCGCAGGGACAGGAGTGCGTTGAAGCCGTATTCGATCATGCCTTGATCAGCTCCGGCCTCAAGCAGCGTCTTCCGGAGGGTCGCGTGATCGCCCATGCGACAATGAATTTCATAGCCGAGCTCACCACTGACCGAGAGCCGTCCGACCTTGCAGCGCAGCTTTCCAATGTCGAAGGAGCCACACCCCATGAAGGGCAGATCGCCGATCGGACCGTCTGTCAGTCTTTCGATGACAGCGCGGGATCTCGGACCGGAGAGCGAGAAGCCAGCGACCTCATCCCCCAGATCGCGGATCTGCACATTCTCGCCCATATGGTCGTTGAACCAGCGCATGTGCCATGCGCGCAAGTAGTAGCTGCCCATGATCCACCATGTGCCGTCACCCCAATTGAAGAGTGTCAGGTCTCCCTTCAGCCGGGCATCATGGCCCAAGGCGACGGCAAGCCGCGCGCGACCCGGCTTGGGCAGCTTGGTGGCGAAGATCCGATTGAGCCAGTCTTCAGCCCCTTCGCCGTTGACCTCAAAGCGAGAAAATCCAGAGATATCAAGGAGGCCGACGTTCTCACGGACGACTTTGCATTCTGCGGCGACGATGTCGAACGCGTTGGAGCGCTTGAGCGAAGGCGTTTCCTCGAATCCCGGTTCGGCGAAATACAAAGGTACTTCCAGATCCCAGCTTTGCCCCCAAAGCGCGCCGGCGGCGGTCATGTCGGCATGGGCGGGCGCGGTTTTGATCGGCCGGCCAGCGGGAAGCTGTTCGTTGGGATAGGTCATCACGAAGCGGCGGGTGTAGAACTGACCGGTGGTTTCCTTGATGTATTGCTTGTTCTCGGCCCAGACGCCGTAGCGGGCGACATCCATGCCGTAGACGTCCGCCTCGGGTTCGCCGTGGATCATCCATTCGGCCAGTGACTTGCCGACGCCGCCGCCTTGCAGAAAGCCTGCCATCACTGCGCAGGCGCTCCAATAGCCGCGTTTGCCGGGGGCGGGGCCGACCAGCGGGTTGCCGTCAGGGGAGAAGGTGAACGCGCCATTGACCCATGTTTTGACGCCGACATCCTGCAGGGCGGGGTAGCGCTCAAAGCCTAAAATCAGTTCATTTTCAATGCGATCGGTCTGTTCCTGAAACAGCTCCATACCGTAATCCCAAGGGGCACCATCCATCGCCCAATGCTCGTGTTCGATCTCGTAGATGCCGAGCAGGACACCTTTCTGGTCTTGGCGCAGATAGGTGAAGCCTTCGAGGTCGACCGTCATGGGAACCTCGAAGTCGATCTCCTCAAGGGCAGGGATCGTGTCGGACACAAGGTAGTGGTGCTTGAGCGGGGAGACTGGCAGTTCGATGCCCGCCATACGACCCAGCTGCTTGGCCCAAAGGCCGCCTGCGTTGACCACATGTTCGCAGTTGATCGTCCCTTTCTCGGTGACGACTTCCCAGCCTTCAAGTGTTTGATTTAATTCAATAACACGGTTGTGTTCGATCACGGTTGCACCGTGTTTCTTCGCAGCGCCCGCATAGGCATGGACGGTTCCGGTGGTGTCGACATAGCCTTCGCGGTCGGCCCACATGCCGCCGAGAAGACCATCGCCAGACATGATCGGGTTGAGCGCGACGGCCTCTTCGACTGAGACCAAACGGCAGTCTTCGATACCAATGGATTGGAATGTGCGGTAGGCTGATTGAAGCCATTCCCAACGCTCCGGCGTGCCGGCCATGGTCAGACCACCGGTCATGTGCAGGCCGATATTCTGACCGCTCTCTTTCTCGATTTCTGACAGTAAATCAATGGTATAAGCCTGAAGCTGCGCGATGTTGGGATCGGCGTTCAGCGCATGGATGCCGCCCGCGGCATGCCAAGAAGACCCGGCTGTCAGGACCGAGCGTTCGATCAGGCAGGCATCGCTCCACCCCATTTTTGCAAGGTGGTAGAGCACGGATGCGCCGACGACGCCCCCACCAATGACGACAACGTGGTAATGCGAATCCATGAAAGCCTCCCTGAGCATTTTTCAAAACGCTAGGGGAGGGGATCACAGCTGTCTAGACACTTGTGTCTAGAGGCACAAAACCCGTCTGACAGTGCGTATGGTTTCGATATGGATCGCATATGGATTGAATATGCATTTGATATGCATGTTCATCAGAGTTGCGCGATCCGGTTTTTCCTGCCAGCCTTCCGGGATGATGGGCGTTGTTCCAGAACGTTGCGGCCCTGATGATCCGCGACTTCCTGCCATTTTGGCGCTGATCCGGATCGGCTTTGCCGGGATGGAGGGCCGCATTGATCCCCCTTCGTCGATGCATAACCTGACAGTTGAGCATATCGCCGAGCAAGCCCGCTCTGGCGAGGTTTGGGTTTGTGGATCGGAGCCCGTCGCGTGTGTCTTTCTGACGGAAAAGCCCGCCTGTCTTTATCTCAGCAAGCTGACCGTTGCCTTGGCCTATCGCGGAACCGGGTTCGCGCGAAGACTTGTCGATCTGGCGGAGACGCGGGCGCAAGCGCTGGGTCTATGCAAGATCGAGTTGCAGTCCCGTGTTGAGCTGACGGAGAACCACGCGGCGTTCGCAAAGCTGGGGTTTGTCGTCACCGCAGAAACGCGCCATCCGGGCTATTGCCGGACGACGTCGTTGACGATGCAGAAAGATGTGTCGGACGGGTGAACTAGAACCCTTCGGAACCCGCGATTGGATCGGTCGCGTCGATCAATGTGGCGCATTCGGCTTTGTCGATGAAGCTGCTGTCGATCCGGCATGCGCCGATGATGAAGCGGTAGGAGGTGACCTCGTCACAAGGGGCGTTCGGCGTTTCGAACACCGCTTGCGCGCTTGCGCCGGGGGCGAGGTTCAGGAACGACGCCCCTTTGCTGCGTCCCACTTGTTCATCGCCCAGAAACGAGAAGAAGTGACCGTTTACTTCGGTCAGCGGTGCGTCGGTCGTGTTGGTCAGGCTGACGGTGATTGTGCAGTAGTAGGACCGCATCCCGGTGTCTTGCAGTGTCAGGGTGTAGTCTGCCGCTGCAGAGGTGGCGAGCGTAGCGCAGAGGGTGGCGGCGGTCAGCTGTCGTAAGAATGGCATCCGTTTTCCTTTTGGTATTGGCGTGTCGTTCAGCCGATACTCTCTGACACGGCTTTGTGTCAGATGCGCGCTGAACGCACGGGGGGACCGCAGAACCCTTTCGCCAAAGGTCCTGCGAATAGGTCAGCCCGCGCCGGGAATTGGGGCGGGGTCGCTGATCTTCTGGTTCTGCGCGGCGAAATCGCAGAGGTCTTGCATAGCCCGCAACATCGGCTGCGGATCATTGCCTTCGGTCAGCAACAGAGCATGAATATGCGCGGAGCTGCGTTGCCCCATGCGCACGGCTGCCAGTGCGGATGTCATCTGGCGCTCTGCCTCCGTCAGCAGGCTTGAGCAGCCAGGACAGAGCGGATTTGAGAACTTGAAGGTGGAGCGTCGCGCGCTGCGCATTGTCTGCACCACATTCAGGGTGCCCAACGCATATTGCGACGCATCTTCGGGTTTGAAGAACTGTTCGGCCATGCGGAAACTTTCGATCCAGGTCTGGCCTGCCGGGCAGGCGAAGGTCTGAAAGTAGCACCGCGCGATGGTCAGGATTTTGCCTTCAAACGGGTTCAACCGGTCTGTGCGGGCAAGGCGCGGGTTTGCATTTGCGGAGCCGCAGCAGCGGGTGGGCCGGTTCTCGTGCGATGCCATCAGAACATTCCTCTGAGACTGCCAGAACCGCACGAGAGACCGACCCTGCCAAGAGCGGTCGATCCGATCAGAAGTCGATGAAGAAGAAGCTGGATCATCACAGGCGCTCTCTGCTCGTTTCCGGGGAGACGGTAAGGCGGGATGGCGGTGCCATGTCGCTCTTACAGGCCGCCCCGAAAGGGGGAATTCGGAATCGCTGCCGGTGATATCGGTTGCTGCGCAAATAACTGACAAAATTAGTATGGTATTGCAACCCTCTTTCCTGCGCTTGGGTGTCGCAGGGCAGAATCCTGCGAACGCGGGCGTTCAAAAATTTGAAAAAGTAACCTTGACGTTACTTTTTACCCTCCCTAAATGTAACCTCAGAGTTACATGGAGATGGACATGCTGAGCGCAGAAACCTTTTCGAATACCCGTATCTTTATGTTTGGAGTGACGGGCCTTGCTTGCCTGAGTTACGCGATTATGGCGTTGATCACCGGCAACCCAGAGCCGTTTTCTGGATGGATTCCCGGGGGCTTGGGCATCATGTCTGGGGTTGTCCTATGGGCCACTGGCGCGGTGGCTGGGGACGCCAACACCGAGCGTGCGATGGATGAAGGCTATTACGCCGACAGTGCGCGGGCGCAACAGATCGCGTTCTGGGTCGCGATCTTTATGTATCCCGCGTTCTCGGTGCCGCTGGCGCTGGATTTGATCGAGCTTGCGGTTGTTTTCCCCGCGATGGGGACGCTGACGGGGGCCACGTTCCTGTTGCTGTTTGTCTGGTTTGATCTGCGGGGTCGGATGTGAGCCTGATCTCCCATCTGGCAGAGCGGCGCAAAGCGGCGGGTCTGACGCAGGCGCAACTGGCCGAGGCGGTGGGCGTCTCGCGCAAGACGATCAACACGGTTGAGAACCGGGTCTTTGTGCCCTCGACCGTGTTGGCCTTGCGATTGGCGCAGGAGTTGGGTGTCAGCGTGCATCAGCTTTTTGAGCTGGATGAGGAAGACTGAGCTTTGACAGGTGTTCAACAAAAAACGGGGCCACCGGAGCCCCGTTTTTATCTTGTGCAAAGCATCGAAGATTACTCTTCGGCGGCCTCGGTCTCATCGACTGTCGGCACTTCTGCATCGCCATCTTCCTCGTCCTCATCATCGGCGGCACGCAGACCCGAGGGGGCCTGAATGTTGGCGATCACGAAGTCGCGGTCGATTGTGGGCTTGGCGCCCGACGGCAATGTGATGTTCGAGATGGTCACGGTGTCACCGATTTCCAGACCGGTCAGATCGACGACCAGCTTCTCGGGGATGTCACCGGCGGTTACGACAAGCTCAACCTCGGGACGGACAACGGTCAGAACGCCACCCATCTTGATACCGGGAGCGGCTTCTTCGTTTTCGAACTCGACCGGGATGAAGAGGTTGATCTTCGTGTTCCGGTTCAGGCGCATGAAGTCGACATGCGTGGGCAGGTCTTTGACAACATCGCGCTGCACGTTGCGGCAAATCACACGCACATCGTCGTGGCCTTCAACCTTCATGTTGAAGAGCGTCGACAAAAAGCGGCCTGCCTTGAGGCGCTTGAGAAGCACGTTGAAGGGGATATTGATGGGCAGCGGGTCAACTCCGCCACCGTAAACAATGCCAGGTACGTCGCCATCACGGCGAGCTTGACGAGCGGCCCCCTTGCCTGTCCCCGTCCGTACCTCGGCGTGAAGATCAGGGATCTCACCAGCCATGGTATTTCCTTTCAAGTTATGGGACATCCTCCAAGGGTGTATGTCCCGTGAAGCCGCGCGTATAGACGAGTCTTTTCGGCTTGGGAAGAGCTTTATCGGCTGTTTGCGGGACGGGGTTACTGATCGAAGAGTGGCACGGTCGAGATCGACATTTTCGCCGATCCGTTTTGGACCTCGCGCGCATGGGCGATGTAGATGAGCGTCTGATTGCCCTCATCGAAGATGCGCTTCACGTTAAGTGACTTCCAGATGATCGAGCGCCGTTCGGAGAAGACGCTTTCGCCTTCATCCGACCGGTTGATATCGCCGATGGAAATGGGACCAGTTTGACGGCATGCGATGGATGAATTTGAAGGATCTTCGAACCAATTGCCGTTTTGGAGCCGGTCGATAAGCCCGCGCTCAAAATAGGCGACGTGGCAGGTGACACCTTGAACCTCGGGATCGGCAAAGGCCTCAATCACGATATCATTTCCCAGCCAGTCCACATCGACATTGCCCACGGTTTCCGCCATCGCAGTGGCGGGAAGCAACATCGCAGCGCAGGCAAGAGCTTTGCTATGTTTTCGCAAGTCAGCGAGGATCATCGCAGGCCGAGGAACGACAGGACGGCAAGAACGACGACGATAAGGCCGATGATGTAGATGATGCTTCTCATTGGGTCTCTTTCAGTTGCACGACATGATGTCGGGTGTTTCAAAGTAACACTGACAAACGGGTGCGGCGGCGATTTGGTTCCCTTTGCCGTTCTCGGGGATGGACTTGTTTGATGCGTAGGCCTTCGCCCGGTTAGGGTGATTGCATGATGCCAGGGAGGAAGGTCGCGCGATGAAGCTGGAATTTCACCATATCAATTTCGTCTCGGAAGATGTGGAGCGGATGCATGCGTTCTACACGGATGTGTTGGGGCTTGATGATATCCCGATCTCGCAATTTCCGCGTACCGAGGAGACCGAGGAGGCAGGCTATAGCGGCAAGATCCGCTTTGCCACCGAAGGCAAGGTGCAGATGCATCTGGCTGAGCGCGCATTGGATGTAGCGTTCAAGAACGGGCAGGTGATCAACCCCGTGGACCGGGGCCATATCGCGTTTCGCACGGACGATCTGGCAGCATTTCTTGCGATACTGGACGAGCGCGGCATCCCCTATTCGGATTACGGCACAGCCTTCGCGAAGGAGTGGCATCAGGTCTTTTTCATGGACCCCGAAGGCAATGTCATCGAAGTTCATCAGCAGGTTGGATAACGCGGTAAGGGGCGCGACAGATGGCGGGCAAACGTATTTTTGTGCTGAACGGGCATCCGGGAGAGACGTCCCTCAGCCGCAGCATTGCCGAGACCTATGTGAAGGCCGCACAGGCTGCGGGCCACGAGGTGCGGCTGACCCATTTGCGCGATCTGGCGTTCGATCCAGATCATGGGGCGGCGGGATATACCAAGGTCAAACCGTTGGAGCCTGATCTGGCCAAGCTGCGTGCGGATATCGAATGGTCGGAGCATTGGGTGCTGTGCACCCCGATGTGGTGGGGCGGGATGCCTGCAAAGCTGAAGGGGCTTTTCGACCGGACATTCCTGCCGGGATGGGCCTTTGATCCGCAGCAACAGACAAAAAGCGGGATGCCCTTGCCGTTGCTCACGGGCCGCTCCGCCCGCGCATTTGTGACGTCGGATACGCCGACGGTTTATTTCGGTCTCCTGTATCACAAAGCGCTATTGCGCCAGATCAGGGGGCAGATCTTCAGCTTCTGCGGGATGCGGCCGGCGCGAGTGAGCCATTTTGCGCCTGCCAGTCACCCCAAAGAAGGCGCGGTGGACGGATGGTTGCGCAAGGTCGCGCAATTGGGCGCGCAGGCAAAGTAGCGCCGAGCCGATTTCGCTAGACGCTGCCGACGGCCCGTGCCAACGATTTCCCATGTCGCTACGTCGTGATCTTTCCCTGTCCCGTGCGCCCGCCTTGGCTTTTGCGTCAATGGGGGTGCTTTGGGGATCGTTTGCGGCGTTCGTGCCCGATCTGAAAGAGGGGATCGGGGCGTCGGATGCGCTGTTTGGGATGATCCTGTCGGTTGCGGCCATCGGCTTGATGAGCGCGATGCTGGTGGCCCCGGCACTGGACCGCCGCTTGGCCGAACGTGCGATGCCTGTAGGTGCGCTTTTTCTGGCCGTAGGCTTTCTGTTTCCGGGGCTTGCCGGAGTGCCTTTAACCTTTGCGCTGGCGATGCTTTGGGTCGCGTTCGCGTCCGGCCTGCTGGACATCGTGATGAACGCGCGGGTGAGCGAGTTGGAGGCGGCGGAGCGCCGGTCGCTCATGAACCTCAACCACGCGATGTTTTCGTTTGCCTATGCGGGGGCGGCCTTTGTCACCGGGTTGGTGCGCGCCGCGGAGTTGCCGCCGGTTGTGATGTTCTTGGGCCTTCTGGCGCTGATCGCGCTGCTGACGCGCGGGATGAGAATGCCCGTCGCGCAGGCGGAGGCCGATAATCCCAAGGGGCTGGGCTATCCGCTGCGCGCGGTCATTCTGGGTGGGATCGTCGTTATGATCGCTTTCATGACAGAGGCTGCGAGCGAGAGCTGGTCGGCGCTGCATGTCGAACGCTCTTTGGGCGGCAATGCGCTGCAAGGGGCGCTGGGCCCGACGATGCTGGGGCTGACCATGGGGGTTGGGCGCCTGACGGGGCAGGTGATTTCGGAACGGATGGACAATGCCCTGCTGATTGGGCTGGCGGCGATTGTGTCCTCGTGCGGGGCATTTCTGGCCGCGGCTGCGACCTCGCCGCTGCAGGCTTATCTGGGGTTTGGCATCCTTGGCCTCGGCGTGTCTGTCATCGCCCCTACGGCGCTGGCCATGGTCGGGCAAAGCGTCGGGCCGGGACCGCGCACCCATGCGATTTCGCGCACTGCGGTGATCGGGTTTTCGGGCTTCTTTCTGGGGCCGCCGATGATGGGGCTGATGTCGGAGTTCGCCGGATTGTCGGTGGCGTTCATGGTTGTGGGGGGCTTGCTGATCCTCTCGCTCGTCCCCATTGCTTTGCTCAAAGGATTGCGGCGCGAGGCGCGTGGCTAGGCATATCGCGAAAAACGCCTATCTTGTAAGGTGTAATCCCACACGGCCCCGAAACCAGATCGAGACATCTCATGCGCTTCGTCGCACCTCTTGTTGGCGTCTTTGCCGTTTGCGCGGCGGGCAGCGCTATGGCGCAAGAGGGATTCAGCTTTGGGCTGGGTACGTCTGTGTCGTCGAACCCCTATGTGGGGGAGGATGACACGACTGTCGGCGTGGTGCCGATCCTGCGGTATCAAGGGCAGGGGTGGCGTGTTGGCACCGATGGGGCGGGCGTCGATCTTTATCAAGGATCGCCGCTGAGCGCCGAAGCGGTGCTGCTGCCACGGTTTACAGCGCTTCAGGATCCAGACGATGATGAGCTGGACGGGATTGACCGGGAAACCACGCTGGATGGCGGTTTAAGCCTGTCTTACGCGCTGAGCGATCGGGCCTCCCTGTCGGCCACCGTTTTGCAGGAGCTGACCGGTGAGCATGACGGACAAGAGGTTGATCTGTCGCTCTCGACGGCGCTGTTGCTTGGGGCGGTTCCGTTGAACGTCACGGGTGGCATGTCATGGAAGAGCGATGCGCTGGGCACCTATCTTTACGGTGTCGAAGGGGGCGAGGCGACGGATGACCGGCCCGCCTACGATCTAGACGGCTCTGTCACGCCTTACCTGTCGCTGTCTTCGGGGTTTCCTCTGTCAGAGGCTGCGCAGCTTGTTGGATCGGTGAAGGTGGAGTTTCTGCCGGGCGAGGTGCGCGACAGCCCGATTGTCGAGGATGACACGGTGACATCGGGATTTGTGGGCGTTCAGCTGTCGTTCTGAGGAACGAAAGGCCCGCAGTTTCGTTTTCTCTTCAACACCCAATTTTCCCGCAATTTCCGGAGGATTACGATGACGCAGAACTCCAGTCATTCCCCAAACCGTCTTGACCGACCGAGCGAGACATTCATGTTCAATCGTATCAGCGACGCGCCCTGGGAAACCGATGAGCAACGCGGGGCGCTTAATCTGGAGCGGGATGGCTCTGCCCATCGGAAATACCACTCCTTGTTCGAGGATATGTTGAATTGAGTAAACGTATTGTTGTGTTCGGGGCGACGTCTGGCATTGGCAAGCTCGCCGTAGACGAGGCGCTCTCGCGCGGCCATTCGGTTCGTGCTTTTGCTCGAAGTGCGGGCGAGATGACGCCGCAGGACGGATTGGAGCTTTGTCCCGGCGACGCGCTGAAACCAGAGGATGTGGCCCGTGCGTTGTCTGGTATGGATGCGGTGATTTATTGCCTCGGCATTCAGGAAAGTGTCTCGATGCTCTGGAAAGAGGTGACACTGTTTTCCGACAGCACGCGGGTGCTGCTGGGGCAGATGGACGCCGCTGGGGTGAAGCGGCTAATCGTCGTGACAGGCTTTGGCGCCGGCCGCAGTAAATCTGCGATGAGCTTTGTGGAGCGCATGGGTCATCGGGCGATCCTCGGCAAGCCCTATGAGGATAAAGATCGTCAGGAGGCGTTGCTACAGAATGCAGACGTGGACTGGACCATCGCGCGGCCGGTGATCCTGCGTAACAGCGCGCGGACGGGTACGTTCAAGGTTCTGCGTGATCCATCGGAATGGCGCAACGGCTTGATTTCCCGCGCGGATGTCGCGGTCTATCTCCTCGACGCGGTGGAGCAGGACCTTGATGTGCGGTCAGATGTGGTGCTGGCGCGGTAGGTTGAGGATTAATCGACCCAGTCGCCCTCGAACCCTTTCGGAATCAACAGGTTGCTGCGGTCCAGATCGTGGATGTCGCGGCGACCGCAGAGGGCCATGGTCGTGTCGAGTTCCTTGTGGATCGTCTCGAGCGCTTTGGTGACGCCCTTTTCGCCCATCGCGCCGAGGCCGTAGACGAAAGCACGGCCGATATATGTGCCTTTCGCGCCCATCGCCATTGCTTTCAGTACGTCCTGACCAGAGCGGATGCCGCTGTCGAGGTGAACCTCGATCTTGTCGCCCACGGCCTCCACGATTGATGACAGCATCCGGATTGAGCTGAGCGCACCGTCCAACTGGCGACCGCCGTGGTTGGAGACGATGATGGCATCCGCGCCGACATTGGCGGCCATTTTGGCGTCCTCGACGTCAAGGATACCCTTCAGGATCACAGGCCCGTCCCAAAGCGAACGCAGGAACTTGATCCGCTCCCAATCCAGCGAGTGATCGAACGCCTCGGCGGTCCAGGAGGACAGGGAGGCAGGGTCGCTGACGCCTTTCGCATGACCCACGATATTGCCGAAGAAACGACGCTTGGTTTGCAGCATCTCAAGGCCCCATGGCACTTTCGTGGCGAGGTTGGCCATGGATTTCAGCGTCAGCTTGGGCGGGGCGGAGAGGCCGTTTTTCAGGTCCTTGTGTCGCTGGCCCATGATCTGCAGATCGACCGTGATGACGAGGGCCGCGCAGTTTGCAGCCTTGGCGCGGTCGACAAGACGGCGCATGAAATCATCGTCTTTCAGGGTGTAGACCTGAAACCAGAAGGGCTTTTCGGTATTGTCGGCCACGTCCTCAATCGAGCAGATCGACATGGTGGAGAGGGTGAAGGGCACGCCGAACTTCTCAGCCGCCTTCGCGGCGAGGATTTCACCGTCGGCATGCTGCATCCCTGTGAGACCTACGGGGGCGAGCCCCACCGGCATCGACACGTCCTGACCGACCATTTTGGTGGCGGTGCTGCGGCCCGTCATGTCGACGGCGATCCGCTGACGCAGACGCAGCAGGTCGAAATCGGAAGAGTTCTCGCGGAAGGTTTGTTCGGTCCAACTGCCCGTCTCGGCATAGTCGTAAAACATCTTCGGCACGCGCCGTTTGTAGATGCGTTTAAGGTCTTCGATTTCGGTAATGACAGGCATTTCGATAGTCCTAACAGGCCTAACAGGCGATATTGGTTAGGTCTGCTTACCGATTTGGCGAGTTTCAGGCAATAGACAGAAAAGCGCAGGACGCGCTTGACATAGTGCGATATCGTATCATATTGGTGCGATATCGCACTATTATTGATCCAATGGAGAGCCCCATGACCCTGTCCCGCCGTAAAGCCATTGCCCTGATCGGGGGTGGAACCGTTCTTGCCGCCAGCGCCTCTGCTGCTGGTTTTGTCGCCACCCGCACCCCGCGTCGCGCACTGGAGCCTTGGCGGCTGGCAGGTGGCTATGCCGACCCGCGCCAGCGTGCGCTGTCTTATGCGCTGCTCGCGCCAAACGCCCATAACCGCCAGCCATGGGTGGCGGAGTTGATCGGGGTGGACCGCATCCGCTTGCACCGCGACCCTGCATTGAACCTGCCTGAGACGGACCCGTTTGACCGACAGCTGACGATCAGCATGGGCTGCTTTCTGGAACTGCTGCGGATTGCGGCGGCGCAGGATGGCTATATGGCTGCGATTACGCCTTTCCCTGAAGGTGGCGATCTGATCGTTGCAGATATCGTCTTTTCGGAAGGGGCTGCGCCGGACCCTCTGGCTGATGGCATCATGGATCGGCGATCCTGCAAGGAGCCTTTCGAGGATCGCGCCTTGGAGGCCGAGGTGGCAGAGGCGCTGATGCCTTACGCGGAGATCGTGACCGATCCGGCCAAAGTTGCGCAGATCAAGGCGCTGAGTTGGCAGGCGTGGCAGATCGAGGCCATGACCCCGCGCACCATGAAGGAGAGCGTCGATATGATGCGTTTTGGCAAGGCTGAAATCAACGCAAACCCTGACGGGATTGATCTGGGAGGGCCGTTTCTTGAGGCGCTGATGCTGGCAGGGCAAATTTCGCCCGAGGCGCAGATGAACCCGGAGAGCCAATCGTTCAAGACAGGTGTCGCCATCTATGATGAGATGCTCCACGCGACACGGGCCTATGCCGTGATCACATCGAACGGGAACACGCGGATCGATCAGTTGGATGCGGGGCGGCGGTGGCTACGGCTCAACCTTGCGACGACGTTGTCGGGTCTGGCGCTGCATCCGATTAGCCAATGCTTGCAGGAGTATCCTGAAATGGTGGACGTTTATGCGCGTGCTCAAAGCCTCATGGCGGGGGAGGGAGAGACGGTTCAAATGCTGGGCCGGTTGGGCTACGGTCCGCAGACGGCGCAAACTCCGCGTTGGCCTTTGGAGGCGAAACTGAAGAATGCCTGACAAGACCCTCGGCCTTTTCTTTGAGCTGTTCAATGAGATTGCGATCATTGAACAGCTCAGCCGCACCATATTCGAGGCGCGGCTGCCCAAGGGCTTGATGGTGTCGCATTTTTCGGTCTTGAACCATCTGGTGCGCGTTGCAGATGGGCGCACGCCCCTGCAGTTGGCGCGCGCGTTTCAGCAACCCAAAACGACGATGACGCACACGCTGGCGGGGCTGGAGAAGCACGGGTTTATACGGATGGAGCAAAACCCGGAGGATAAGCGCAGCAAGCTGGTGTTTATCACCGACGAGGGGCGGGCCTTTCGGGAAGATGCGATTGAACGGCTGGCACCCGATGTTGCACGGATTGCGGAACTCGTGCCGCCCGAACATGCGGGGGCATTGCTACCCGGCTTGCAGGAATTGCGCCAAGAATTGGATGGGATGCGGAGTTGAGAGTGCCTTGGCTTTTTCGGACCCCGTCACAGGATTTGCGATCAGGCGCGATGCGCGCCGTCGGAGAGGGTTTTGACGAATGCGAGCACCTCTGACACCGGTTTGCCGGACGCCAACTCACTGACAATGGCAGAGCCCACGACAGCGCCGTCGGCGACACCGGCGATGCTTTCGGCGGCATCTGGGGTCTTGATCCCGAAGCCGACAATCACAGGCAGATCGGTCTGCGCCTTGATGCGCGCGACCTCGGGGGCCACGTCGGTGGCTTGCGCTTCAGCGGTGCCGGTGATGCCGGTGATCGAGACGTAGTAGACAAAGCCCGATGTGTTTTGCAGCACCGTGGGCAGGCGTTTGTCATCGGTCGTCGGGGTAGCCAGACGGATGAAGTTGAGGCCTGCCTTCTGGGCGGGGATGCACAGTTCAACGTCTTCCTCGGGCGGCAGATCGACGATGATGAGGCCATCGATGCCGGCCTCTTTGGCTTGCTTGAGGAATGTCTCGACCCCGCGTGAATAGATCGGGTTGTAGTAGCCCATCATCACGATCGGGGTTGTGTCGTCTTCCTTGCGCAGCTCGCGTGCGATCTGGAGCGTCTTGTCGAGGGTCATGCCCCCTTCCAGAGCGCGCTGACCGGCCAGCTGGATGGTGGAGCCATCGGCCATCGGGTCGGTGAAGGGCAGGCCCAGTTCGATGATGTCCACACCCGCCGCTGGCAGGCCTTTGACCAGTTCGAGCGAGGTGTCGTAATCGGGATCGCCGGCCATCACATAGGCCACAAACGCTTTGCGGTTTGCGGCTTGAAGCTCTGCGAATTTGGCGTCGATACGAGTCATGGCGGTGTCCTTGAAAACTGCTTTTGCCCTGTTGCCGGAAATCGTAGGCGAACTCAATCCTCGTTGCGTGTTTTTGGGGGACGTTCTAAAGGGGGCGCAACCAAG
>JBCBAC010000014.1:0-47203 GCA_038532735.1 Pseudomonadota bacterium | reverse complement strand
GACCCAGTGAGACGATTCCTGAGGCGTCATGAAGTGTGTAGCTAGGACTTACCCATTTGACACATCGAAAAGGGAATAAGCGGGCACGACTCAACACAGGGCTGGCTAAGCCCGGTCATCTAGTAGTGGGTTTTACGTTGATGAACGGCCTGCCCAGGCCCTGATTAGACCTAGGGTCCCTGTGGTTTTCTGAAGAAACGGAGCAGCGTTAACGCAGGGGCCGTCAAACTGGCTACCAGTCGAGTAAGTTTTTTTGATACCGCTTTTGCTGCACTATTCCAGATACTTGCAGATTCGGAGTTTAGAATAATGCCCACCTTAGGACCCATATCAGTATGGTCATAAGGATGTTCAGAAGAGTGACTTAACTCGGTCTCCTGACGATCAAATGCTTCCTCCAAAGCTTTATCGACGGACTCCTCTTCGAAGCTGTCATGTGTGTAGACAGGATCGGTTGAAACCGAACAAGAACACTCTGATCCAATCTCATGGTATGTTTCACAACGCTTACACAACGTCTGAATGCCATACCGAACACCAACAGTGACGATGGTCTTAGGATTGCGGATAATGGCATCGGTGACGATCAACCAGTTGACGAACCCCTCCAGCATCCTGGCTTTCACTGGCGGCTTATAGTGATACTTGGTGGCATATCCGCAGCACCCGTCAATGTCGGCAGTCTCGTCGTCATAGCCAGGAGCTTCCTCAACTGCGATGACACGAACCTGGTTGGCACCTGAATAACGGCGGTTCCGTTTCCCGTTCTTGCAAAGGCGGAAGGCTTGCTCGATGTCCTCTGGGTAGTGTTCTGGGACATAGATCACACCGTGGTAATGAACCTTGAATACCCTTTGGTTTTCGTCAAACTCCAGTTTCCACTTCGCCTTAAGGATGAGCGCAGCGTCAACGTCTTTCAGAACCTTCTCATCGACTTCCGGGAACATCAGGCAAACCGGGTGATCAAACCGCCGCCGGATGTAGGAGCCCAACCTCCTGGCTCCATCTTCTGCGGCCTGGATCGCCTCTTGCTCGGTGCCTTCAATACACTCAACAGCCGTGATGAAGCCGAGTCGGTCGAGAGGGGCTTGTTGAAGAACTTCAATTAACTCGTTCACTCGTTTGCTGTGCTTGGGTGGTGTTCCGCATCTGTTGCGATGTGGGTGCTGTTTGGCGCTATTGACCCAAGCCTTGTATCCGGATTCGAGGCGATCTGAGACAAAGCGTGGGAGTCGTTTCCCACGAAAAACCGGCTCAAGGTCGGGGTAGTCCAGATGGTGCAGTGCATCGCACATCTTGAGCCACCACTCTCGACTGCCCAACTCGATCCTACCTACGGTCATATTGGCGATGTTATAAACCAATGGACGCATAGGATTTCGTGGATCGTGGATTTCTCCATCGCTCCAGTCGTAAGAGTGCATGTGTCCCGTTTTGACGGCCAAGTCGTGCTCCATTCATCATGAAGCTTCATCCACGTCTAACACTGGTCGGCTAGGTGTTGGACACGCTTCACCTAGTATGTAGGGGCAAGTGGGAAAAACTGGTTACCATTGTTGAGCCGGACGCTGCTGATTGGAGGGCAAATGATGACCAAGAACTTGATCCTCCATAAATATGGTCAGGAGGTTTCAACATGGTTCCAAACAAGAAAGACATCACCGTCCGTTCAATCTCAGAGGTCACAAAGATGCGCCTCGACGTGCTACGAGATCATACAAGACTGACATATGGCAGCCTCCTCGATGACGCTGTGGAGGCCCTATGGGACGCCTACGAGGCTGATGGGCACGACCTGGATGCTGAGAACACCGTAGCCGCTTAACAGGACTAGAGTGGCAGCCCACGGCCTCTATATGCGTCCACGAACGCCGGAATGCTGATGACCCTAGGGACACGTCGTTTACGCCCTGTTTCGCGCTCCATTGCCGCTTCTGCGGCCTTGTAGAGCTTCGACAGTTGCAAGATGCGGTTGGCGATGCCTGGTGACCCAGAAACGGATTTCCAGGCTTGAAGCACGTATGGTTGCAGCAGGGCCTCGTAGGTCAGGTCTTCGATGGTGAATGGTTCATCATCATTTGTGCCAATAACAGGGAGGCTGCGCAGGAAGCGCAACAAATCCTCATCGGCCACCTCATCGAAGAACGCAACTGCATCAGTGATTTCGTCATCGGTCAGCATCACATCGTTCACTTCAGCCATCACGCATTCCTCCCAGCCTTGTCGCGGTTCTGCTGATATTTACCTCTGCCGATCTTTTCGTTCGTGAGGAATGAAGCCCGCCTTCATTTGGGACCTGCCTGTGACCTTCTGCTCATAGACTTTGGAGATGTTGATAGGGCGCAGTCCCAATTCTCGACGTATCGCGTTGCGGGCCCAGAGGCGTTCCAAGACGGCCTGTCGTGGCCGATGCGGCTGGGTCGTCATTCGATGATGTAAGTTGTCGGGTTACCGTTCGATCCGATGATCACCAACTGCCCCTCTGTCAGGGCTACATCCTGGCAGACTTCTGGCCCTGCGAACCGAGCAGGCTGGGTCAGTGTTCTGCACCATCTGCCGTTCAAGATGCGCCATGTGCCAGACAACGTGTCGCCGCCTGCCAAGGTGCCTACCAGTGCTCCGTTGGCTCCCGCTGTTAGGCGAGTATCACCCGCCACGAGGGTACGGCCAGAGACTGCTTGTGTGATGGGGTCAATGGTCTGGGTTTCGGCACAGGCGGACAGTGTGACCACGAATGAGGCCGCTATAATGGGCGCTTCTCTGAACAAGATTTGGGCTCCTTCTTTTTGGTCGGTAGGGTTGAAAGGTGGGCAATCACATCGCGGTGATATGCTGTGGGTATGGATAACGGCAGCGTCGGTTCATCGGCTGTTCCGAAACGCAAAGGCCCGCCCCGCCGCTAAGCTGGCCCATAGAGCAGCGATCTGAACTCCGTGATGCAGTGCTATGTATCCACCCGGTGAGAAGCGTAGAATGCCAGCCTCGAACCCGTAGAGCACCATATCAAGATGAGCAGATGACCAGAACATAACGAACTGGATCACCAAGATGATACCACAGCCGATGGTGATCTCTGACGGCAAGTAGGCAAGAGCCCCGACAAGTAAGCCACCGATGATCGTGATAACCATGAGGACGATGATCTGCGGTCCGGTGAATGACGTTATCAGCACTTCAATCATTCTGCTGCGCTCCGCTTCTTCGCCTTATCAGTTTCCATTTCAACGCGGATCAAGTCATTGATCGTCACTGCCCCACCCGTAGCCTGAACGATTGCTTCCAAGGTCCTGCGGGACGGCATGTTGATGCCATCTCGTGCCCTGAGAATCGTAGGTGCACTCAGCCCGCACTGATCCGCAAAGCACTTCAAGCTCAGTCGGTTATGGGTAAGGTATTCCTTGAGCGTCATCGCGACGTTACCTATCGTGAAACATAATGATTCGCTATAGGTTACTTTCATGTTTGTTGCAAAATCGCCCAGTCCGTTTCATAACGTGAAACGTCATCATACTCAGGCGAACCAGTGGAACACCTATACGACCGCATTAAAGACGCACGGGAACGTGCCGGTCTCACCGTCAATGAAGCGGCTGAGAAGCTGGGCGTGAGCAGAGTCCAGGTCTGGCGCATGGAGAACAAGACAGAGACCATCACTGCCGAGCGTCTGTTCGTCATCGCGGAGGTTTATGGCGTCGATCCATACGCCCTATTCAAGGGCATCAATGCCACAACCCAATCCACTGCCGCTCTCTACACCCGCATCGGCGAGGTCGTGGCTATGGTGGAGTCTCAAGTCCAGAAGCTCGATGCTAAACCGCCCCCGGAAGTCGTGGGCGAGGCCGTGGTCGAAATCCTCCACCAGGAAACACGGGGCCGCACAAGCCCGCCGACCGAGCCCCTTGATCTCGAAAAGTACCAGGGCCTCATCGCCCTTCTCATCAAACAGGCCACCAAGTCATGACCCCAGTTACCCAGTCCGAGATCAACAAGGCCGCATGGGGCGCATGTGACACCTTCCGAGGCGTGGTCGATCCGTCGGTCTACAAGGACTACGTGCTAACCCTCCTGTTCCTCAAATATGTCAGCGATGTGTGGAAGGACCACTACGCCCGCTACCAGGTCGAACACCCCGACAGCCCCGAACTGGTCGAGGCCATGATGCAGCAAGAGGCGTTCAAGCTGCCTGACGGAGCCAGCTTCGATGCACTCCACAAACGGCGGCATGAGGCAGGCAACGGTGTGCGCATCGACACGGCCCTTCATGCTATTGAAGAGGTCAACGGTGACAAGTTGCGGGACGTGTTCCAGGACATCAGCTTCAATTCCAACAAGCTGGGCGATGAGGAACAGAAGAACGACATCCTCCGCCACCTGCTGGAAGACTTCGCCAAACCCGCGTTGGACCTGCGTCCGTCCCGTGTCGGGCAGTTGGACATCATCGGTGGGGCCTATGAATACCTGATCTCCCGTTTCGCAGCCACGGCGGGCAAGAAGGCAGGGGAGTTCTATACGCCAGCCGAGGTCTCTGACCTGATGGCCCGTCTGGCCGATCCCCAACCAGGGGACCACATCTGCGATCCCACCTGCGGCTCTGCGTCCCTCCTGATGAAATGCGGCAGACTGATCCGCAATCAGGGCGGCAAGGGTTATGCGCTTTATGGGCAAGAGGCCATCGGCTCCACCTGGGCGCTGGCCAAGATGAACCTGTTCCTGCACGGTGAACAGAACCACCAGATCGAATGGGGCGACACCATCCGCAGCCCCAAATTGCGCACCCAGGACGATGCGCTGCGGCACTTCGATGTGGTCGTCGCCAACCCGCCGTTCAGTCTGGACAAGTGGGGCACCGAGGCTGCCGAGACAGACAAGTTCGCCCGCTTCCGCCGTGGCATTCCGCCCAAGACCAAGGGCGACTACGCTTTCATCCTGCACATGATCGAGACGCTGAAGCCCAAGACTGGACGCGCCGTGGTCGTCGTGCCTCATGGTGTGCTGTTCCGTGGGTCGTCCGAGGGGAAAATCCGGCAGAAGCTGGTCGAGGAAAACCTGCTCGATGCCGTCATCGGTCTGCCGGAAAAGCTGTTCTTCGGCACGGGCATCCCCGCCGCCCTGCTGGTGTTCCGCAAACACAAACCCGACGACAGCGTGATGTTCGTCGATGCATCACGAGAGTTCGTGTCCGGCACCAATCAGAACGCCCTGGACCAGACCTATATCGACAAGATCGTGGCGACCTTTGCCGCGCGGGAGACCGTGGACAAATACGCCTACCGCGCAACACGGGCCGAGATCGAGGAGAACGAGTACAACCTCAACATTCCCCGCTACGTGGACACATTCGAGGAGGAGGAAGAGATCGACCTTATGGCCGTGCGGGCCGAGCGGCAGGCGCTGAAGGCCGACCTGGTCGAGTTGGAAACCCGCATGGAGGGATATCTGCGGGAGCTTGGGTATGGTTCCTGAAGGATGGGTGCATACCAGCTTGGGTGATCTGCTGGAGTTCAAGAACGGATACAACACCGAGAAAGCAAACTACGGTGGTGGCGTTCCATTCATCAACGTTTCTGAAGTCCTCAAGCATGAAAGCCTGACCGCTGATCTGATCCCTGGGAGCGTCAAACTCAATGAAGCGGCAGCTAAAGCATACCGCGTTAATCGTGGCGATATCCTGTTCAACAGAACAAGTGAAACGACTGACGAAGTAGGCTTCACGTCGGTGTATCTCGACAAAGAACCTGTGATCTTCGGTGGCTTTGTGATCCGCGGACGGCCACGAAACGGCAGTCTCTTTCCAGAGTTCGCCCGCTATGCGATGCGTCAACCTCAGGTCCGCAGCGAGATCATTCGAAGAAGCCAGGGTGCCGTCCGATCCAATGTCGGACAAGGCGAACTGTCGAAAGTTGCAATCACGCTGCCCCCACTCCCCGAACAACGGAAGATCGCGGATATCCTCTCGACCTGGGATGCGGCCATCGAGAAGACGGAGACCCTCCTGGCCACTGCCCGCACCCAAAAACGCGCCCTCATGCAATCCCTCCTCACAGGCCGCCGCCGCTTCCCAGAGTTCGAAGACCAACCCTGGAAAGAGGTGCGTTTGGGTGAGCTACTCACCTCGATGGATGCAGGGTGTAGCGTCAACTCTTCCGATCGTGGTGCCGCCGAGGAGGAGTGCGGGGTATTGAAGACCAGTTGTGTCTCCGGTGGCATCTTTGAATGGCGCAACAACAAAGCGGTGCTGGAGGCCGCTGAGGTACAGCGCCTAAAAGAGCCTGTCTTGGCCGGTACTGTGATCATGAGCAGGATGAATACGTCCGCGCTCGTTGGTGCGAATGGCTATGTTTCGCGAGACTATCCAAACCTGTTCTTGCCAGATCGTCTGTGGGCGCTGAAGTCCGACCCATCTTTAGTTCTTCCACGTTGGTTAGGACACATCTTGTCTTCGCGGCCTGTTCGCTACCGGTTGTCCAGCCTTGCAACGGGCACCAGCGGCAGCATGAAGAATATCACGAAGGATGATGTGCGGTCGTTGCCGGTACTGTTGCCAAGCCTGGACGAACAAGCCGCCATCGATGCGGCGCTTCATTCGTGGGATTTGGAGGCAGATAAGCTGCTTTCACTGACGGTCCAAATGCGCTCTGAAAAAAAAGCGCTGATGCAGCAACTGCTCACGGGCAAACGGCGGGTGGCGGTATGAAGGTCAGGTTTTCGACGAAGGCTGCATCGCATGTTGTCATCGATATCGACGAAGACAACTACTCCGCCACCGTGACCACTCTGACCGGCCAGCAGATCGGCTCTATTGATTTCACCTTGATCGAGGCACCAGACGCTCCTGATGGCTACTACCTCAAGATGACCCATGCCTTTCTTGAAGGTGCCAATGGAAAATACCTGCACGAAGGGATTGGCACCGAATGCGTCAGGCTCATGGGGAAGGTGACCGGCTTTCCGATTACGGCAAGTGATGACGATGGTGCCGTCCATGAGGACGGAAGCCACCTCACCGGAGACGCACCGGGATGGGTGGCCAAACTTCGGCAACGCAAGCTAGTATTTTGAATTTTCGTGACGAAAACTTTGTTTGAAGGAAGACGGGATGGATGGTTTCTGGGAGCAACGACGCGCTGAGCGGAGCACCAACAGCAAGCGCACCGAGTATGAGCGGGACTACGCCCGCGTCGTCCACTCCGCCGCTTTCCGGAGATTGCAATCAAAAACCCAAGTGCTCGGCATGGGCGACAGCGACTTCAACCGCACACGCCTTACCCATTCGATGGAAGTCGCCCAGATCGGCGTAGCAATTACGAAGAAACTGTACCGTGAACATGAAAGGAGTTCGCCACAACGCGCTATCCTACCTCCCCCCATGTTGATGAGTACCATTTGCCTGGCTCATGACCTAGGGCACCCTCCATTCGGCCATGGTGGTGAGGTCGCTCTCAACAGGTGTATGCTCCCTTATGGTGGTTTCGAAGGGAACGGCCAGACATTGCGGATCGTGACAAAGCTGGAGCCCTACAGCGACAAGTTCGGCATGGACTTAACAAAGCGGGCTGTGTTGGGCGTGATCAAGTACCCAGCCCGCTACGATGATGTCGTCGATTGGGAAAACTACCCCGAAGGAAAACCCAACACACCTGCAACTGAGATTAAGGGCAAAGACTACACGGTCATGGTCGATCCATCATCGATTTTTGTTGCTAGTTCTTTCAAGCCGCCGAAGTGTTACCTGAATGAGGAACACGATGATGTTGTGATGGGGTGGGTTGCTTCTGGTCTAGATGATTGGCCAAAGCTGAGCAAAGTCAGCCCAGCATCGAAGAAAGGTAAGCACCCCAAAACCAAACATAAGTCCCTCGACACTTCGATCATGGAGTTGGCTGATGACATTGCCTATGGGGTGCACGATCTAGAGGACGCCATCGGTCTGGGCCTCATCCGCCATCAAACCTTTTGCCAATGGTACGAAGAAACAGACGAAGACACAGGCGAGGCCCGAAACACGTTGGTCCAGCCTTTCTTGGATGTTCACCACGGTGGTGATTTCGATGACTTCGCAAAGAACCTGTTCAACAAGGGCACCCAAGCTCGGAAGCGGGTGATCGGTCATCTGGTTGGGTTCTTTGTAGAACGTTCGACGTTAGTGCGGCAGGAAGAACCTGCTTTTGCAGATGATATCTTTGCGTTCCAAGCCGTTTTTGACAGAGAGATTGAAGAGGCGCTGCGAACTCTCAAAGAGATAGTCGTCGAACTGGTCATCAAAAGCACACCCGTCCAACAGCTTGAGTTCAAAGGTCAGAAAATCGTGGCCGAGTTGTTTAACGTGTTTGCAACGGATCCAAAGAGGTTGCTTGACCTTAGGGACTACAGGCGAACGATACGGGGTGGTGGGGACACACCTACACCCAGAGTTATCTGCGACTACATCGCAGGAATGACAGACGAATACGCGACAAAGCGATACCAGCAACTGTTCGAGCCACGGGTTGGTTCAGTGTTTGATAGGTTGTGAAAAATGGTTACGCGCACCCCCGACACCCGCGAGGAAGCCGCCTCAAAGCTGCCAGCCCTGCATGTGCTGATGGCGATGGGGTGGGACTATATGTCTGCGGCAGATGCTCTGGTTTTGCGTGGGTCGGAGCGGGCGGTGTTGTTGGAGCCCGTGCTGCGTGAACGGCTGGCTGCTCATCGGTATGCGTTCAAGGGGCAGACCTATCCGCTCTCTGCTGGTGGTATTGATCAGGTCATCAGAGAGATCAGCGCGACGGGTCTGAACGAAGGGCTGATCCCTGCCAACCAGGCTATCTACAAGCACCTTACCCTGGGGATCACGGTGACCGAGTTCGTGGATGGACAACGCACATCAGTCACCGTGCCACTGATTGACTGGACCGATCCAACAGCAAACCGCCTTCAGGTGACCGAGGAAATGAGCGTCGAACGCCCCGCAGGGATGGGACGGTTCCGGCCCGATGTGATCTGTTATGTCAACGGCATCCCTCTGGTGGTGATCGAGGCGAAGCGGCCCGTGTCCTCGACCAAAGACGCGGCGATGGTGACTGAGGGCATAAGCCAGCATCTGCGCAACCAGAAGCCCGACGGCATCCAGGACCTCTACGCCTACAGCCAAGTGCTCCTGTCGATCGCCGGCACCGATGGGCGTTACGCCACCACGGGAACGCCCGCCAAGTTCTGGGGCTCTTGGACCGAAGAGGAGATTACCGAGGCAGAGATGCAGACTGTGAAGTCCATGCCGCTCTCAGTGGACCAGAAAGCGGCCCTGTTCACGGACAAGCCCAAGTGGATGCGGGATGACTTCGAGAGGCTTCACGAGGGGCCTGTGTGGCCCACAGAGCAGGATAGGCTCATCATCAGCCTGCTGCGTTCTGACAGGCTTTTGGACTTCACCAGACGTTTCATTTTCTTCGACCGGAAGCTGGGCAAGATCGCGGCCCGATATCAGCAGGTCCAGGGTGCAAAAGCGATCCTCGCGCAGGTTGCCAATCAGAAGCCCGATGGTAGTCGGGAGGGCGGTGTGATCTGGCACACCACAGGGTCAGGCAAGTCGAACCTGATGGTGTTCCTGGCCAAGGCGCTATTGCTGGACGCTGATCTTGCCGGATGTCGCATCATCATCGTCACCGACCGCGTAGACCTGGAAAAGCAACTCTCCGCGACCTTCATGACGGGCGGAGCCTTTGGGTCTGCCGTGGCCACCAAGAAGGATGGTGAGACATCGAAGGTGCAATCCGGTCGTGATCTGGCACAGCGGATCGGGTCAGGGTCGGAACGGATCATCTTCACGCTCCTCCAGAAGTTCAACTCGGCCACCAAACTGCCGGAGTGTAAGAACACGTCAGACAAGATCATTGTCCTGGTGGATGAGGGCCACCGCAGCCAGGGCGGTGAGAACCACGAACGAATGCGGCAGGTGCTACCCAACGCTGCCTTCATCGCGTTCACGGGCACCCCGCTGCTGAAAGAGGACAAAACCCGCAACAAGTTCGGCCCGATCCTTCACGCTTATACGATGCAGGATGCAGTTGAGGACGGGGCGGTCACCCCGCTCGTTTATGAAGAACGAAAGCCCATCGTCGATATCAACGACACCGCGATTGATGCCTGGTTCGACAAGATTACCACTGGGCTTTCCGACAGCCAGAAGTCCGACCTCAAGCAGAAGTATTCCAGCCGTGGCCAGGTCTACGGTGCGGGTGGCCGTATCGACCTGATCGCATGGGACATTGCTACCCACTTCACTGAGAACTTCGCAAAGCTCGGCCTTGGTCTGAAGGCGCAACTGGCCACGGACAGCAAGCTGTCTGCGATCCGCTACAAGAAGGCGCTGGATGATACGGGGATGGTGACCAGTGCTGTCGTGATCTCAGCCCCAGACACCCGTGAGGGTCACGAGGACACAGACGAGGCCAAGACACCTGAGGTGCAAGCCTGGTGGAAGATGAATGTGGGCAACGATCCAGAAGCCTACGAGACGGACATCATCGAGCGGTTTGGCACGGATGGAGCACCGGAAATCCTGATCGTGGTGGACAAGTTGCTGACGGGCTTTGACGAGCCGCGCAACGCCGTTCTCTACATCGACAAGCACCTGAAGGGACACAACCTGCTCCAGGCGATTGCACGGGTGAACAGGCTGCATGAGGCGAAGCAGTTCGGATATCTGATCGACTATCGCGGCATCCTGGCCGAGCTTGACACGTCGATACAAGACTACCATGACCTCGCCTCCCAGACCCAGGCCGGGTACGAGATCGATGACCTGGCCGGAACCGTCTCCAACGTGTCCGTCGAGTATAAGCGCCTACCAGGGCTGCATGATGCCCTCTGGGCCATTTTCAGAGACGTGAAGAACAAGCAGGACACGGAACAGTTCCGGCGTGTCCTGGTGCCGATGGTCTCCGAGGATGAAGCCGGACACAGCATTGATCAGAACCAGAAGGTGCGGGAAGACTTCTACGATGCCCTCACCGCGTTCGGGATGTGCCTCAAGCTGGCGCTGTCATCGCGGACCTTCTTCGAGGATGGGGCCTTCGACGAGAAGACTATCCAGGGTTACAAACGCGATCTGCGGTTCTTCACGGAACTGCGTGTGCAGGCAAAGCGCGACGCGCAAGAGACCGTGGATTTCTCGGAATACGAAGATCAAATCCGCCGGATGGTGGACAAGCAGGTCATCGGTCAGGAGATCGTGGCCCCCGCAGGCTTCATCCGTGTCGATAATTTGGGCCAGTCCGATGATCCCGAAGGCTGGTCGGACGAAAAGACCCGCACCGAGGCGGATGTCATCAAGACCCGCATCCGCAAGACCATCGAGCAAGACCTGATCGATGACCCATACGCTCAGCGGGTGTTCTCTGATCTGCTGAAGGAAGCCATTGCGGCGGCAGAGGCGATGTTCGACCACCCTGGCAAGCAATATACGCTGTTCAAGGACCTGGAGGAACAGGTTGCTGCAAGGCGGACACCTGGTGTTCCAGACCAGTTTGCGGATCATCCGAGGGCTGCGGCCTACTACGGTGCCATGCTGGAGCAGCTAGGCGACAACAAGCACCCTGAAGAGGTGATGATCGAGGAAGCGATGCATATCGACACCACTGTCGATGACGCTGTGCAGGCTCATTCGATCAACCCTGGGAGCATCGAGGCCGAGATACGCAAAGCCCTGCTGCCCCGCTACTTCAAGTTCTTCGGCGGCTTGGATAACGCCAATGCTCTGATCGACCGGATCGTCACCATTGTCCATGCTGGTTCAACCAAGTCATGACAGGTTTTGTCTTGGCATATGGCGATGATCGCATTCCCTATCAGGTCAATGTGGATGAAACCCGTCGGTCCCGTGTCGCCATCCACGTCAACCCTGATGGCTCAGTGGCCGTCGATGCCCCACCAGGGTTCTCCGATGACAACATAAAGGCCGCCGTGCAGAAGCGGGCCCGCTGGGTGGTGGGGCATGTGAGCGAAGCCAGAGAGAGATATGCCCATGTCCGGCCCAAGGAATACGTATCCGGCGAACAGGTGCTATACCTAGGCCGTCGATACATGCTCAAGGTCATCCCTGTTGATGGCAAGCCAGGGCCTGCACGGCTGCGGGGCAACCGACTTGAAGTGCAGACCGCGAACGGCGCACAGGATGATGTCAGAGGCCGTCTGAGGGCCTGGTATCGGGTGAAAGGTCGTGACTATCTGAGCCGACGCATTGACGGCCTGACCACGACTTTGCCCTGGGTGGACACACCACCGTCTTTCCGCCTCCTAGAAATGTCCCGTCAATGGGGAAGCTGTTCCCCTTCTGGTGAGATCATCATCAATCCGCACCTGGTGAAGGCACCACGCAACTGCATCGACTATGTTCTGATCCATGAGATGGCGCACCTAAAGCACCACGACCATGGGGCCGAGTTCTGGAAACTCGTTGACACTCACGGTGGCAATTGGCGACGGACCAAGCAAAGTCTCGATGGTCTTGCTGAGTTGCTTCTTGCTGACTAGCAGTCTGGTAGAGTCAATAACACTATCTGTAAAACTGCTCAGCCAAGACCTTCATCCACATCACATCTGGGAAAGGGACCTGATCCAAGACCATGTTTTTCAATGCTTCGGCGTCGCGCTTTAGCTCGTCTGCGTAGACGCTGACGCCGACTTCGCCGACGTGATGACCCACGAATAAGTCAACTTGCCACAGCGGGACGCCGGACTTTAGTGCGATATGTTCGAACCGATGCCTAAGGCTGTGAGTTGTTATCTTTGTGTTTGCTAGTCCGGTTGAAGGCTTGTCTGTTCCGTATTTGCGATAGGATCGCATGAAGTGCTGAGATATTTTACTCGCCCTCTCCTTTCCTCGTTCATGACTTAGCTCAGGAAATAGCCAGAAATCTCCGCGCCGTCTTGCTGCCTCAACATACTTGATGAACCCAAGTTCGATCAAATCGTTATGTATCGGTATATACCTGCGGGCTGCTTCGGTCTTTCCTGTGCGCTCTTCACTGCTGTCGAAGTCTAGATGTGGTATCGGACTCAACTTCACCTCATTTATTAGTGTCTGTGCAACTTCATCCAGACGAGCACCGGTATAAAGAAGCAGCAGCGGAATCCAGAACCGCGCGGCGGTGTTGGCCGTCGTGTAGACTGCTTTACTGAACACCAAATTGATTTGTTCTTCGGAAAAGCGAACCCGCTTATCCCGTTGCGCCTTTTTGCCTCGTGTTAGGAACCCCGCGAATGGGTTCGTCCACTTTCTGTCACGGAACGCCGCTGTTTGTTCAAACGCATAGTCAAGAGTGAGGCTGACACCTAGCATGTTCCTGGTAACGGTGCTTTGGGCAAGTCTTTTGACATCATGGACATCGGCCCAGTCTGCCTGATCGATAACCTTCATGGACCTGATGTTGTCAGGTGGTCGAACGGGTATCCTGCGGAGTATGTCGCGGAATTTTTCGGCGTCATAGCGATCAACAAACACAACGTCTTTATCTCCACACACTTGGACGAAGCGGAGAACGCCTAGTCTGAAGGCTTCCTCGCTAGAAGTGGCCAGTGAACTGTTTTCAACATACTCGTCAAACATGTCGGACAGACTTCGACCAGATCGCCGGTGAACAAAGTAAGGATGAGATGACGCAAGCATCAAGTTTCCTGCTTCATCCATGTACATCTCGGAAGAGGAGTCAGGCTGCTTCGACTTTTCGGTTTCCCGTAGTGTTCGAATGAGTTTGTCTTTAGTGACAGCGGTGCTGCGACAACGGATTTCTGCCTCCAGCCGATCCCCGGTCCTAAGGCTCTCCTTCCAAACATTCTTGCCGACTACTTCATGTAGGTCCTGCGGAACCCTCCTTTTGAAGTAATAGGTGTCGCCTCTCTTGGTGAGAAACTTCGTCATGTGTACCGCAATGTGTCCCAGTATGTGGCCCAAAGAGCGTGGCCAACACCATAATATCAAAGGATATATCTGAAATCACTAATTTTTTGAGTTTGTGGAGGCGAGTACCGGAATCGAACCGGTGTACACGGATTTGCAATCCGCTGCGTCACCACTCCGCCAACTCGCCGCAATGGTGCGCTTCAACTAGCGCAAGGCAAAGGGGCGTGCAAGGTGGTTATCGGCGCTTGGGCGTTGCCCGGCGCGGTCAGGTGTGGCAAGGGATCGTCCAGCCTGATCTGTCTGAATGGAACACCGCATGTCCGACAACGCCACACGCCGCACAATGATGGTCGACACGCAAGTTCGGCCCTCTGATGTCACCAAATTTCCCATCATCGACGCGATGCTCACAGTGCCACGCGAAGCATATGTGCCGCGCCAGTTGCGAGACACCGCTTATATCGGGGAAAACCTGCCGCTCGGCCAGAATCGCGTCATTTTTGAGCCGCGGACCTTGGCCAAGATGCTGGATGCGCTGGACATCGCCAACGATGAGCTGGTGCTCGATATCGGGTGTGGTCTGGGCTACTCGACCGCTGTAATTGCGCGCATGGCGCAAGCTGTGATCGGTCTGGAGAGCGACGCGAGTATGGCCGAGGATGCGCAAGCCACCTTGAGTGACCACGACGTGGATAACGCAATGGTTGAGGTCGGCGCGCTTGCAGATGGTGCGGCAGAGCATGGTCCCTACGACGTCATTATCCTGCAAGGCGCTGTCGAGACGTTGCCCGAAAGCCTCAGCGATCAGCTCAAGGAAAACGGTCGGATCTGCGCGCTCTTTGCCGAAGGGGCGCTGGGCGTGGTACGGGTCGGCTATAAGATCGACGGTGCGATCAGCTGGCGCGATACCTTCAATGCGGGCGCTCCGGTTCTGGACGGGTTTGAGGCCGCGACTGCATTTGAGTTGTGATCCACGCGCATATTCGCGCTGAAACAATTTTTTTGAACCGATCATTCTAGTAAAAAAAATGCAATGATCTATGCTATCGGCGATTGGCCGGGAGCGGCGACTCCCTTGCCACCCCAATGGTAAAGAGCACGCATTAACGCGGCTCACCAAAAACGAGGACAGAGCATGCTGCGCAAAGTGATCAGGTCAACCGTGATGAGTGCTACCGTGATTGCTGCGATGGGGGCTGCCGCAGTGGTCAAAGCCGAAACTCTCGCGGATGCGCTGGTGGGCGCCTATGAGACGAGCGGTCTGCTGGATCAGCAACGTGCCCTACTGCGTGTTGCGGATGAGGATGTCGCGCAGTCGGTCGCGGCGCTGCGTCCGATCATCAATTGGGTCTATTCCACCCGCTACACAAATCCGCAGCCTTTCATGCAGGATAGCATCAATAGCACGATCCAGCTGACCGCCGAATTGGTTCTGTGGGATTCCGGGCGTCGCCAATTGGGGATTGAATCGCGCAAGGAGCTGGTTTTGGCGACACGCCAAGGTCTTGTTTCGACGGAACAATCCATCTTGCTGCGCGCGGTTGAGGCGTTCATGAATGTGCGCCGCGATTCCGAAATTCTGGCGCTTCGTCAAAACAACGTGCGGCTGATCACGCAAGAATTGCGCGCCGCCCGCGACCGTTTTGAGGTAGGCGAGGTGACGCGCACAGATGTGGCTCAGGCTGAGGCGCGGCTTGCCTCTGCCCGGGCTGAGTTGGCCTTGGCGCGCGGCAATCTCGACATTGCGCGAGAGGAGTATCTGACCGCTGTGGGCCGTTTGCCGGGCCGCCTTGTGCCGCCGCGCGGTCTGCCGCAGACCGCCAGTTCCGAGGCCGAAGCAAAGCGGGTCGCCCTGACCGGGCATCCCGATTTGCAGCAAGCCCAGCACGAGGTCTCCGCTGCCGATCTGAATATCGGTGTGGCGAAGGCGGCCTTGCTGCCCACACTCAGCGCGCAAGGCACTGCGACGTGGGATGAAAACAGGAACGGCGATGAAACGCTGACGCTGAACTTCGGTGGCCCGATTTACCGCGGGGGGGAGCTGAGTTCTCTCGTCCGTCAAGCGCAGCAACGCGCTGTTGCGGCCCGCGCCAATGTGCACATAGTCAGCGATCAGGTCAGCCAGAATGTGGGCAACGCGTTTGCTCAGTTGCGGTCTGCCAGCGCCAACCGTCAGGCTGTTGCCCGCCAGATTCGTGCCGCTCAGGTGGCTTTCGAAGGTGTGCGCGAAGAGGCTACATTGGGCGCCCGCACGACCCTTGACGTGCTTAACGCTGAACAAGAGCTTCTGGACGCGCGTGCCAGCGCCGTAAGTGCTGCCACGCAGGAAACTGTGGCGGCCTATACCGTGCTCTCCTCTATGGGGCTGCTGACGGCCGATCATCTCAACCTGAACGTGCAAGCCTATGATCCTGCTGCATATTACAACGCCGTCAAGAATGCGCCGACCTTTACCAGCCGGCAGGGACAGCAGCTTGATAAAGTGTTGCGGGCGCTCAATCGCGACTAAGGTGGTCGGTGCGGAAAACTCTGCACAATTTTCATCACCGGTTGTCTGAGCTTGCCGCTGCGGCTAAAGTTGAGCCGAGGCCAAAGCAGGATAAACAATGTCCGATCCGGTAACGAATGTGGAAATCGAAGACGTGCTGTCGTCGATCAGGAAACTGGTATCGGATGACCCGCGCCCTTCTGAAAAAGGCGTATCCGCGTCTTCGGCCGCGCCGGATCGTTTGGTTCTGACCCCTGATTTCCGCGTACAGGACGATGACTTGGATCAGGATGAGGCCGAGTCGGTCGAAGACCTTGTAGATCATGCGGAGGAAGTGTCGGACGATGATCTTACAGATTCAGAGAACGGCGCCGCGCCGTCCGAAGAGACAGACAGCCTTTTTGAAGAGGCCGATGCGTTTTTTGAGGACGATCACACCACGATCCAGGACCATGCGCCCGTAGAAGAGGCCGCGTCGGAGGATGACACCCCCGATGCACCGATGTTTGAGGATGTTCCGGTCGATCCGCTAGAGGCTGAGGTTGTTGAAATGGGCAGCGCACCTGCCGCAGACCCTCTCGAATCCCGCATTGCGGAACTGGAAGCTGCCGTCGCTCAGCAAGAGGAAAGCTGGGACCCGGACGGGCTTGACGATAGCGACGAGAATACACCATCTGCGCTATCCTCCAGCGTGGCGGATATCTGGGAGACGGTCGAGCCAGAGGAAATTCCCGTCTCCGCCCCGGCGTCAGACTCTGTTCTTGAGGCAGAGGAGGAACCGGAAGACGCGCCCAGTGACATTGATGTGCAAGCCGACGATGATGTCTTCGAAGGCTTTGCGACGGAAGATGACGCAAGGCTTGATGAAGAGGCGCTGCGAGAGATGGTGTCTGAACTCGTCCGGCAAGAACTGCAAGGCGCGTTGGGTGCGCGCATCACGCGCAATGTCCGCAAACTGGTCCGCCGGGAAATTCACCGGATCGTGGGCAGCAAAGACTTCGACTAGTCCTCCCCTAGACGTAAAAAACCGGCCCCAGCTTCTCGCTGGAACCGGTTTTCCACAACGCACCTTTTGCGGTCTTGCAACCAATCTCGTGGGTAGGAGGCGCGTTGTCAGGCCCGCGCTGCAGCAGGGAGGGGACCGCAGCGCGAGGTGTCTTGGATCTTAGCGTGCAGCCAGCTCAGCAGCCGAGGTGACACCCAGCTTGGCCGACACGTCCACGTTCTGCGTGGAGATTACATCGCCACCGACGCTGCCTTCACCGGCGATCTCAGCAGGGGAGGTCTTACCCAGATCGTTGGATGCAACGAAGGAGGTTTCAAAGCCATGCTCGGCATTGATTTCAGCAGGCGAGGTGACGTCAGCAAAGGCCGGAGCAGCAGCGACGACGAGGGCGGAGATAAGAGCGAATTTCATTTTATTAGTCCTTTATGTGTGTTGTGTGTGTGGAGGCTTGCGCTTCCGATGACAGAGAGATGGCATTGGGTGAGCGATCTGAAAACGCGCACGGTGATCCTGTGATATGTGCACCAACGCACATCACAGGCCTGTGACGAGGTCTTGCGTGATTTTAGAAACGACGGTGTGAAGCAATCCATGTCCCGGACGGAGACACCAAGCGCACTCGTCACCAAAAAGTTTTCAAAAAACTTTTGCCTCAAAACTCTTCAGAAGAGTTTTGCCCCAATCTCTCAATAATGCGGCGGCTTCTGGTCCGCGAGCGGGACGGTCCCGCCTTCGCTGAACTCCCGCTCCGCCTCGCGCTCCATCACCATCTGCAAGCGCCGCTTGAGCAATGTGATCTCGGTCTCTTGCCGGGCCACGACATCAGACAGTTCGTCAACAACACGGGTCAGATGGGCGACGGTTTCTTCCAGCGCGACACTCATGGCAGTATCCTTTGTGGTGGTGGGGCTCTCATGGCATATCGTGGGCTTCGGCTCAACTTGCCCCGCGCGCGCGGGCGGGGTAAGCGTCCCGGCAAACGCCAGCCCTTGAGAGATACCGATGGCCAAACAAAAGAAACAGCCGCGCCCCAAGGCGCAGACGCCCAAAGGCTTTCGCGACTATTTCGGCGCAGAGGTCACCACACGGGCCGCAATGCTGCGTCAGATTGCCGAGGTCTATCATCGCTATGGCTTTGACGCGTTGGAAACAAGCGCGGTCGAGACGGTCGAGGCGCTAGGTAAATTCCTGCCCGACGTGGATCGCCCGAACGAGGGTGTCTTTGCTTGGCAGGAGGAGGATGACGGCGATTGGCTGGCGCTTCGGTATGACATGACAGCCCCGCTCGCGCGTGTCTTCGCCCAGCACCGCAACGATCTGCCAACGCCCTATCGCCGCTATGCGATGGGCCCGGTTTGGCGCAATGAAAAGCCCGGCCCCGGACGGTTCCGGCAGTTTTATCAATGTGATGCAGACACGGTTGGCGCGGGTTCCGTTGCCGCTGATGCCGAGATTTGCGCGATGCTCAGCGATACGCTGGAAGCCGTCGGTATTGAGCGCGGCGATTACATCGTGCGCGTGAACAACCGCAAAGTGCTCAACGGTGTGATGGAGGTCGCGGGCGTTCTGGACCCCGCCGATCCTGAGAAGTTCGAAGAGGAACGCGGCATCGTCCTGCGCGCCATCGACAAGTTGGATCGCCTTGGTCTGGACGGCGTGCGCGCGCTTTTGGGCGAAGGTCGCGAAGACGACAGCGGAGACTACACGAAAGGCGCGGGCCTCAGTGCCGCGCAAGCCGATACCGTGATTGGTTTTATAGAGGCGAAACGCGCAACGGGTACTGACACCGTCGCGCGGCTGCGCGAGTTGGTGCAAGGATCGCAGATCGGCACCGAAGGCGTGGATGAGCTGGAAGAGATCGCCGCTTTGCTGGATGCGCAAGGTTATGGCCCCGACCGGATCGAGCTTGACCCCTCGGTCGTGCGGGGTCTGGGCTATTACACCGGCCCAGTTTACGAAGCGGAACTGACCTTCGACATTCTTGATGACAAGGGCCGCAAACGCCAGTTCGGCTCCGTCGCCGGCGGGGGGCGGTATGACGATCTGGTCAAACGCTTTACGGGTCAGACGGTGCCTGCCACCGGCGTCTCCATCGGCGTGGATCGCTTGCTGGCGGCCCTTGACGCAAAGGGCCGTCTTGAAAGGGCCGCGCAAGGGCCGGTCGTGATCACGGTGATGGACCGCGACCGCATGGCCGACTACCAAACGATGGTCGCTGAACTGCGGCAGGCTGGTATCCGGGCGGAAGTCTATCTGGGCAATCCGCGCAACTTCGGCAATCAGCTGAAGTACGCAGACCGGCGCGGATCGCCCGTTGCTGTGATCGAAGGCGCGGACGAGAAGGCAAGCGGCAAGGTGCAGATCAAGGACCTGATCCTTGGCGCGCAGATTGCCGAGAATGCGACGCTTGAAGAATGGCGGGAGCGCCCCTCGCAGTTCGAAGTGCCCCGTGATCAGATGGTCGCCAAAATTCGCGAAATTCTGGACGGGCAGGGCTAGGACCGTGCCCAGTAAAGCCAGCATCCGGGCCGCTGCGGCGGGCTATCTCGACCGCTTCAAAGCGGCTGGGGCCGAGGTGGTGGAGGCCGATATCCTGCAACCGGCCAGCACCTTGCTGGATCTCTACGGCGAAGACATCCGCGCACGCGCCTATGTCACGCAAGACCCGCTTCTGGGCGAGCAGATGTTGCGTCCGGATTTCACGGTGCCTGTTGTGCAGATGCACATGGCCGAAGGGGCGGAGCCTGCGCGCTATACCTATTTGGGCGAGGTGTTTCGCCGGCAGGAGGAAGATACAGGGCGCCCGTCTGAATATCTGCAGGTGGGCTATGAGGTTTTTGATCGGGAGGCTCCTGAAGCCGCTGATGCCGAGGTATTCGCACTGATCGCCAAGGCGCTTGCGCCTCTGAAACTGCGCGCGGCGACTGGCGATATTGGTATTCTGAAAGCGGCCGTTACTGGCTTGCAAACCTCTGATCGGCGCAAGGCGGCACTTTTGCGTCACATCTGGCGTCCGCGTCGGTTCCGCGCGTTGCTCGACCGGTTTGGGGGGCGCACCGACTTAACACCTGCACGCGCGGCCCTGCTTGAAGCGGCAGACCCGATGCAGAGCGAGACGCCACTCACCGGTCTGCGCACCCGCGTACAGATTGCCGAGCGGATCAGCGCGTTGCAGCAGGACGCCGCCTTGCCGCCGATCTCACAAGAAGAGGTCGCGCTGCTCGACACCGTGTTGAGCCTGCGCGAGACGATGCCGAATGTGTTGACCGCGCTGCGCGACATTGCCGTCGATATGCCCGCGCTGCGCCCGTCTGCTGACAAGCTGGCCCGCCGTCAGGACGCGCTGGATGCTCAAGGCGTGGACGTGGCGCACCTCGAATTTGAAGCGAGCTATGGGCGTACCGCGTTGGAGTATTACGATGGGTTCGTCTTTGGATTCTACGCCGAGGCGCGCCCCGATCTGCCTCCCGTGGCCACGGGCGGACGGTATGACGCGCTGACCCAAGTGTTGGGGCAGGGGCGTGAAATCCCGGCGGTGGGCGGTGTGATCCGCCCCGGCATCGCGCTTGAGATTGCGGAGGATGCACCATGATCAAGCTGGGTGTCCCCTCCAAAGGGCGGTTGATGGAGAAGACCTTTGACTGGTTCGGCAAGCGCGGCATCACGCTGACCCGCACGGGGTCTGACCGCGAATATGCGGGCGCGGTTGAGGGCGTTTCGGGGGTGGAACTGGTGTTGCTCTCTGCGGGCGAAGTGCCACGAGAGCTGGCTGCGGGCCGCATTCATCTGGGCGTCACGGGCATGGATATGGTGCGCGAGAAGCTGGCCTCATGGAGCGACCGTGTGACCGAATTGGCGCCGATGGGGTTTGGTCACGCCGATCTGGTCATCGCGGTGCCGGGCGCGTGGGTTGATGTGGACACGCTGGATGATCTGGACGCGGTCGCTGCTGCGTTTCGGCGCGATCACGGGTTTCGTTTGCGGATCGCCACCAAGTACCACCGCTTGGTGCGCGAGCATCTGAAAGACGCGGGCGTTGCAGACTATCAATTGGTTGACAGCCAAGGCGCAACCGAGGGCACAGTGGCCAATCTGACGGCAGAGGCCGTGGCGGACATCACCTCGACCGGTGAAACGTTGCGGGCCAATCACCTTAAGGTGCTCAGCGACGGGCCGCTTTTGCGCTCTCAAGCGACGCTCTTCAAATCGCGGATGGCGCATTGGTCAGATGAGGACCGCCAGGCCCTGCCAATTCTGGTCGAAAAGCTGGGCCTTTAGCGGTGTTCCCCGTGGGGAACAGCTTACTAAACGGTTAACGCACGCCGATCTCTGCAAGTGCTGCGCTGAGCGCGGTGGGCAGGCTTTCCTCCCGCGCGCGGGCGCCTGTCAAATCACTGGGCGCATCTTCATTGGGCAGGTACCGCCACCCCTGAAACGGTCGCCGCATGGCGTGTTCCGTGCGGTGTACCTCTTTGTCCAGCACGATGCCGCAGCGGCGGATGCCGTCCTGGCCAATCACCTCGTCTAGCCGCAAAATGCGTTGCCGGCAGAGGATCACACCCTTGAAAACCCAGTAGATCGAGCCGCCATTCAGGATCTCGGCCTCGCGCTTGGGCCACATCCGCGTGACATGGCGTGGCTTGCCGTCGGGGCCTTTCGCACGCGGGTTTTTCTGCCAATTCAGCAGATCTTCGACCTTTTCGGCCCCGACACACAGCTTTACCAGATTTATGGACTTATCCACAGATTCACCCCCAAGTGTTGTGAAAAAGGTAGCAGATTTCTTTTTCGGTTCAAGTTGACCGAAGCAGGATCAGGGTCTACTTTCAAAAGCCTTCCACGCTGCATGAGGTCGCTGCCATGAGCCGTTTTACTGCCCCCATTGCCGAGCAAATCTGGGACATGAAGTATCGCTTCAAGGAAGCAGACGGCACGCCGATTGATCAATCGGTCGAAGATACGTGGCGTCGTATTGCGCGGTCACTCGCCTCGGTTGAGGCAGAGCCGAAGGTCTGGGAAGACAAGTTTTACAACGCGTTGGAGGATTTCAAATACCTGCCCGCAGGCCGGATCACGGCGGGTGCTGGCACCGAACGCTCCGTGACGCTGTTCAATTGCTTTGTTATGGGCACGATCCCCGACAGCATGGGCGGTATTTTCGACATGCTGAAAGAGGCCGCGCTGACAATGCAGCAGGGCGGTGGGATCGGCTATGATTTCAGCACAATCCGGCCCAAAGGAGCGGGTGTGAAAGGTGTGGCCGCTGATGCCTCCGGCCCGCTGAGCTTTATGGATGTGTGGGACGCGATGTGCCGCACGATCATGTCCGCGGGGTCGCGCCGGGGCGCAATGATGGCGACGATGCGTTGCGATCACCCGGATATCGAGGATTTCATCACCGCCAAATCGGATGCCGCGCGGCTGCGGATGTTTAACGTGTCGGTGCTGGTAACGGACGCGTTCATGGACGCCGTGAAGGCCGATGCCTCTTGGGATTTGCAGTTCGATGGGATGGTCTACCACACCGTTCAGGCACGCGATCTTTGGAACAAGATCATGCGTTCCACCTTCGATTATGCCGAACCGGGTGTCATTTTCATCGACCGTATCAACGCGATGAACAACCTGAACTATTGCGAGACGATTGCCGCGACCAACCCCTGCGGAGAGCAGCCCTTGCCGCCCTACGGCGCGTGTCTTCTGGGCTCGATCAACATGGCGAAACTTGTGAGCAATCCGTTCGAGGACTGTGCTCAGCTTGATGAAACTGCGCTGACCGATCTGGTCGCGACCGCCGTGCGCATGATGGACAACGTTGTCGACGCGAGTCGCTTCCCGCTGGAGGCGCAAGCGCAAGAGGCAGCTGCCAAGCGCCGCATCGGGCTGGGGGTCACGGGCCTCGCCGATGCGCTCTTGATGGTTGGTCTGCGCTATGGCTCTGACGAGGCGGCGGCCCAGACCGAAGCCTGGATGAAGCAGATCGCGCGGGGGTCCTATCTCGCCTCGGTTGATCTGGCGAAGGAAAAGGGGGCGTTCCCGCTCTTTGAAGCAGAGAAATTCCTTGCCTCTGGCGCGATGCAGGCAATGGACGCGGATGTGCGTGACGCGATTGCCGAGCATGGTATCCGCAACGCGCTGCTGACCTCCATCGCGCCCACGGGCACGATCAGCCTTTACGCGGGTAATGTCAGTTCGGGCATCGAGCCCGTCTTCGCCTATGCCTACACCCGCAAAGTACTGCAAAAAGACGGCTCTCGCACGGAAGAAGAGGTTGTGGACTATGCCGTCCAGCTCTGGCGCGAGAAGTTTGGCGACGCCGAGCTGCCCGAGTATTTCGTCAACGCCCAAACGCTTGCCCCGCTGGATCACGTCAAGATGCAGGCGGCGGCGCAAAAGTGGATCGATTCAAGCATTTCGAAAACGATCAACTGCCCCGAAGACATCAGCTTCGAGGCCTTCAAAGAGGTCTATATGGAGGCGTGGGACACCGGCTGCAAAGGCTGCACGACCTACCGCCCCAATGATGTAACCGGCTCGGTTTTGAGCGTGTCGGAGGCGTCAGAGGATGCACCCGAAGCCGACACTGGGGCGGATGTGGTCTATATCGCAGAGCCGCTCGACCGGCCGCAAACCCTTGAAGGCAATACCTATAAGCTGAAATGGCCCGATAGCGAGCATGCGATCTACATCACGATCAACGATGTGACCATCGGCGGGCATCGCCGCCCGTTTGAGGTGTTCATCAACTCCAAAAACATGGAGCACTTTGCGTGGACCGTCGCGTTGACGCGCATGATCTCGGCCGTGTTCCGGCGTGGTGGGGACGTGTCTTTCGTTGTGGAAGAACTCAAGGCGGTCTTCGACCCGCGCGGTGGCGCTTGGATGCAGGGCAAGTATATCCCGTCAATCCTTGCGGCCATTGGTGGCGTGATCGAGCGCCATATGATCGAGATCGGCTTCATCGCAGGCGAAGGCATGGGGCTGAAATCCGACCCGCAAGCGGCGGTGGTCAATCTGACTGAAAGCCGGGGCAAAGCCTGCCCGTCTTGTGGTCAATATGACATGCGCATGGTCGAGGGCTGCATGACATGCGCCTCTTGTGGCCATTCGAAATGCGGCTGAGGCAAAAGCTTTCTGAAAACTTTTGAAAAACTCTTTTGAAGAGTTTTCCTGTTCGAAAATCCAGCCGCTGTGGCCGATTGGCACTAGCGCACCGATTCGCCTCACGGTAGAAGACCTGTGCCGGGGGGCAAACGGATGGGTTTTTATGATGCGTCGCACGCTCCTGGGTGGTCTCACCGCAATTCTGGTTTCGACAACGCCGGCTTTCGCCGAGGGCTTTTTTGACCAGCGCGAGACGCTTGGCTTTGGTCGTCTGTTCACCAATGACTTTTTCGGCGATGGCAAGGACCGCTGGCGCACGGGCTCTTACGCGGTTTCGTGGATGCGCGGTCCTGAATGGGACGGGCAACTCCCTGCAGGTTTTGGCGATCTGATCGAATACCGCTTCCGGACCGAGATTATCGCGCCTGACAAACTGAACCGCACGGTGCCGGATGATCGGCGCTATGTGGGTGCTGCATCGTTGGGCATGCACACGCAATTCCTGCGTGGGGCCACGGAGTTCTCGCTGGGCGCCGATGTGGTCTTTGTGGGCGAGCAGACCGGGCTGGGCGAGTTCCAGAAAGACTTTCACGATCGCGTCGATGCGCCAGAGGTTGAGATTCTCGACGATCAATTGGACGATAATGTTTACCTCACCGGTCTGGTCGAGATTGGCCAGCCCTTCCGCCTGCAAGACAATCTGACCCTGCGCCCCTTCGTTGAAGCGCAAGCTGGGGTCGAGACTTTAGTCCGCATCGGCGGTGATCTGCATTGGGGCCTCGTCGGCCAATCCGATCTGTATGTTCGCGATGTGACCACCGGGCAGCGGTATCGCGCGACCCATTCCGATGATGCGTTCGGCATTGCGCTGACGCTCGGCGGCGATCTGGCCTATGTCGGCGACAGTGCCTACTTGCCCGATGACGGCTCGGTCGAGCTGAAAGACAGCCGCCACCGTTTGCGCGCTGGCATGAGCATTCAGGGCCTTGGCCCGTCGGTCTTTTACGGGCTGACCTATCTGGGCGAGGAGTTTGAAGAGCAGGACGAGGGGCAGCTGACGGGCTCGCTCCACGTTAACTTCAAGTTCTAAGCGCCTGACTCTGCAAGATTTCTCTTCCCACGCGAATCGCTTTTTGTTAAGCTGATGCTATAAAAAGAAACAAAAGGCAGGTTATCAGGCAATGGAAACGGGCTTTCGGGGCACGTTTGTCATCTCCTGGTCGCAAACAGAAACAGACGGTCTCAAAGCTGCACCAATAGACACCCTGGCAGTGGGTGCGACGTGGCAATGGACCGGTGAGCTGGTTCGGGTCGATGGCCCGGCAGAGCTTATGCTTCTGGAGAGGGGCGAGGACGAGGCAAACCTTCGCAGGCGGGCCGCACGATCAGTGCGCCGTTTGGTGGGCGCAGCAATGACAGGGGTGTCATTGGATCAGATCGAGGTCGACCAGCCGCTGATGGATAGCGGTTTTGTCGTCACCGACGGGCGCCAGACATATACAATCACTGTGGTTGAGGTGGACGGCGCGAAGCCGCTGTTGATGTTCCTTGATCATGTGCCACCGCGTGGGCGCGATCTTTGGATCGTGCATCGCAGCATTGATGAGACGCAGCGGTCCCGCTCGGCAGAGCTGGCAGGTGGCGTGATCTGTTTCACACCGGGCACGCGGATCGCGACCGAAGACGGCCCCCGTCTGGTCGAAGATCTACGCCCTGACGACAAAATCCTGACGAAGGATAATGGCGCGCAGCCGATCCTATGGAAAGGATCGCGCCGGATGACAGGCGCGCGGCTCTTTGCGATGCCGGAGTTTCGCCCCATCCGTTTGCGGCGCGGCGCGCTTGATGGCTCGGTGCCTGACGGCGAATTGCTCGTCTCCCCGGAACACCGGATGGTGCTGAAAGGCGATGCGGCGCGCGCGCTCTTCAACACACCGGAAGTTCTGGTGGCCGCCAAGGAACTGGTGAACGGTCATTCGATCATCCGCGATCGCTCCATTCGGGAGGTCACCTATGTCCATCTGCTGCTTGAAAAGCATCAGATCGTCTGGGCCAACGGGATCGAGACAGAGAGCTTTCACCCCGCAAATACCTCCCTCAGCCTTGTGCCGGATGACCAGCGTGCGGCGCTCTTTGAGCAGTTGCCCGAGTTGGAGCACGACCCGCATCTTTACGGCAGTTATGCGCGACGCAATCTCTCCAAGGCGGAGACGGCGGTTCTATTGCAGGACGTCGCAGCCTAAAGCCCCGTCGCGGGTGGTTGACAGCCCCAAATCCGCCTGTATAAGCGCGGCTTCATTTGGTGTTGGTGGCCCCCGCGAGGGGATGCCTGTCGGCCGCGCCCGTCTCGGGGCAACGCAAAGGACAGCACCTTTCATAAGCTGAAAGGATCCAGATCGTGACCAAACGCACGTCTGCCAAACATAAACTTGACCGCCGGATGGGTGAAAACATCTGGGGTCGTCCGAAATCCCCCGTCAATCGCCGCGAATACGGCCCCGGCCAGCACGGTCAGCGCCGCAAGGGCAAGCTGTCTGACTTTGGTTTGCAGCTGCGCGCCAAGCAGAAGCTGAAAGGCTACTACGGCGATCTGACAGAGAAGCAGTTCCGCCGCATCTATGCTGACGCCGAGCGTATCAAGGGCGACACCGGTGAAAACCTGATCGGTCTGCTGGAAAGCCGTCTGGACGCTGTGGTCTACCGCGCCAAGTTCGTGCCGACCGTGTTCGCCGCGCGTCAGTTCGTGAACCACGGCCACGTGAAGGTGAACGGCAAGAAGGTCAACATCCCCTCCTACCGCGTCAAAGAAGGCGACGTGATCGAGGTGCGTGACCGCTCCAAGCAGCTGGCCGTTGTGCTGGAAGCTGTGGGTCTGGCCGAACGTGACGTGCCCGACTACATCGACGCTGACCATTCCAAGATGACCGCAACCTTCACCCGGAAGCCCGGCCTGTCCGACGTGCCTTATCCGGTGATGATGGAGCCGAACCTCGTCATCGAATTCTACGCTCAGAACTAATCTGAGCCTCAGATTTCCGAAAGGCCGCGAGGGGAGACCTTCGCGGCCTTTTTTGTTGCTTTCCACAGGGGGTTGGCCCCGTTACAACATCTGAAACTGGAGACGGATATGACCCGCATCACACCGCAACCCGGCATCATGGACATCGCGCTCTATCAGGGCGGTGCGAGCCATGTGGACGGTGTGGACGACGTGATCAAACTGTCGTCGAACGAGAACCCGTTTGGGCCATCGCCCAAAGCGATTGCGGCTTGTCAGGCCTCCGCCGCTGGGCTGCACCGCTATCCATCGACGGATCACAGCGCGTTGCGCAGTGCCATTGCCGAGGTCTACGGCCTTGATATGGAACGGATTATCTGCGGCGTCGGCTCGGACGAGATCATCCACTTCCTGTGCCAGGCCTACGTGGGCGCGGGCGATGAGGTGATCCACACAGAGCACGGCTTTGCGATGTATCGCATCTCGACCCTCGCGGCAGGCGGTACGCCCGTCGAGGTCACTGAGGACACGCGCTGCGTTGATGTCGATGCGATCCTCGCCGCTTGTAACGCACGCACAAAGCTCGTCTTCATCGCAAACCCCAACAACCCGACCGCCACTATGATCGGACTGGAGGAGGTCACGCGTCTCGCCAATGGATTGCCGCCGCAAGCCCTGCTGGTTTTGGACGGGGCTTATGCGGAATACGTCCCCGATTACGATGGCGGCGCGGATTTGGTCGAGGCGCGCGAGAATGTCGTGATGACACGGACATTCTCGAAGATGCACGGCCTGGGCGGGCTGCGCGTCGGCTGGGGCTATGCGCCGAAAGCGATCATCGACGTGCTCAACCGCATCCGCGGCCCGTTCAATCTGTCGACCACCGCGCTGGAGACGGCAGAGGCTGCCGTGCGCGACACCGATTATGCCGCGATGTGTCTGGCCGAGAATGCCAAATGGCGTGAGTGGCTGGCGGGCGAGTTGGATAAATTGGGCATCCCGTCGGACAAGTCAGACGCAAACTTCATCCTCGCCCGCTTCGGGTCCGAGGCCGAAGCAAACGCTTGCGACGACCACCTGAAAGCCCAAGGCATTCTTGTGCGCCGCGTGGCGGGTTACAAGCTGCCGAAATGCCTGCGCATCACCGTTGGCGACGGCCCGTCCTGCCAGCGAGTGGTCGCTTCGATCAAGTCTTTTCGCGAGCAAGCCGCATGAGCGCGCCGATCTACAATCGCGTGGCTCTGATTGGTCTCGGTCATATTGCGTCGTCGATGTTCTGGGCGATGAAACGTCATGGGCTAGTAGGCACCGTGACAGGCTATGCACGCTCGTCCGAGACGCGCGACATCGCGCGTGAAATTGGCCTGTGCGATGTAATCTGCGACAGCGCGGCGGACGCCGTGAAAGACGCCGATCTGGTGGTTCTTTGTGTGCCGGTCGGCGTGATGGGCGCAGTCGCCGCCGAGATCGCACCGGCCCTGATGCCCGGCGCGACGATCACCGATGTCGGCTCCGTCAAGCGCGAGGTGATCGACGCGATCGGCCCGCATTTGCCTGACACCGTCCATTTCGTCCCCGCCCACCCCCTTGCGGGAACCGAGCATTCTGGCCCCCGTTCAGGCTTCGCAGAGCTGTTCGACAACCGTTTCACCTTGCTGGTGCCTGTCGAAGGCAGCGCGCCTGACGCGGTCGCCAAACTGCGCGCGCTTTGGGAAGGTATGGGTGCAAATGTCGAAGAAATGGACCCCGATCACCATGATCTGGTCCTTGCCGTCACCAGCCATGCGCCGCACCTGATCGCCTACACGATGGTCGGCGTGGCCGATGATCTGCGCCGTGTGACGGACAGCGAAGTCATCAAATACTCCGCCACAGGCTTTCGCGATTTTACCCGGATTGCGTCGAGTGATCCGACGATGTGGCGCGATATCTTCCTCAACAACAAGGACGCCACGCTGGAAATTCTGGGCCGTTTCACCGAAGAGCTGTTCGCCCTGCAACGCGCCATCCGCACTGGCGATGGCGATCACCTTTATGACTATTTCACCCGGACCCGTGCCATTCGGCGCGGGATCATCGAGGCTGGTCAGGACACCGACGCGCCTGACTTCGGCCGCTCGAAGGTGAAGACATAATGCGTTGGGCTTGGGCTCTGCTGTTGGCGGCCTCGGCTGCGGCGGCAGCGCCTGATCGCTCTATCCGTCCAGAGCTGCGCCCGATTTCTGCCGATGCCGCGAAGATGAACACAATTGTGGCGGGCGTCATTTTGGCCCGTGGCGGGGCAGGGCCGATGATCTCCATCCGGCCTGATAATCGCCCGGCAAACCTGCATAAGGCCATGTCGCGCCGGGTGCCCAATGCAGGTGGCGGCATTTGCAATGATCCGTCGATCCAAGGGGAACGGATTGCACCTATTCCGGGCCGCATCCGGGGTTGCGGCGTGCAGAATGCCGTCCGGGTGCGCGCCGTCTCAGGCGTCGCGCTCACGCAATCAGCCACCATCGACTGCCCCACCGCCATCGCTTTGCGCAAATGGGTCGACACAGGCGCGCGGCCTGCAGTTGGCAATCAGGGCGGCGGCCTCAAGTCTCTGCGGGTTGTGGCGCATTACGCGTGTCGCACCCGCAATAACCAGAAAGGCGCGCGGATCAGCGAGCATGGCAAGGGCCGCGCGATTGATATCGCAGCGGTCAATTTGCAGGATGGCAGCCAAATCTCGGTGCTTAACGACTGGGGGCGTGGGCGTAAGGGGACTGCTTTGAAGAAGATGCACCGTGCGGCCTGCGGACCGTTCGGCACGGTGCTTGGCCCGAACTCCGACCGGTTCCACCGGGACCACTTCCACTTCGACACGGCCCGCTATCGCAGCGGCCCTTACTGTCGTTAACGCAGGCGGAGAACGGGCGCTGGGCCAACCGGAATGGGCCCCACGCTCATCAAGCCTCGGTTGAAGTTGAGCGTCGTGTTCAGCGATGTGCTGCTGCCCGATAGCCCCGCCAAAAGTTGCAGGCCCCGCTCAATCGTCGGAGCAAGATCAGCAGGGATCACCCCACCCGCAACCGCCATCCGCAACATCTCGCGCCATTCAGTGGCCTTGATGTCGATGCTGCCTTCGGGCCGCCCATCGGCATCCACGGTCACGGCACCCACGGCGCTCAGCTCCAGTGGCCCCCACTGCGCTTTGGCTAACCGCAGGTCCAACGCCGTGGGTTGGGGGCGCCGCTCTTCGATGGCCGCGCGGTCCCAGGGGGCATCGAAATCTGCGGTCATGTCGAGCTGCAGCGTCTCCAACGCATCAGGTAAGATGTCGGATGTATCAATGATGTCAACGATCTGTGCACCGGGCGTCACACCCGTCGCGGTGAAGTTGATCACGTGCGCGGTGGTCGAGCCTTCGTCCAATCGCGTCGTGAAGATACCGCTCTGAACAGCGCTTTCCCAGCCTTCGGATGACCGTAACACCACCTGATCCAGCGTCGCATCCATCGCCTCCAGCGCCAGCGATGTGTTGGGCGCAAACCGGACGCCGGCGCGCATCACCTCCGATAGGATCGTCACCCGCTCCTGGGGCGAGGCGATGGTCTGCTCACCGGGCCAAACCACGTCAATCTCTGTCGGGCTGGCGCTCGCGGCCTCCACCCGGAACAGTGGTGCCTGCCACGCGACGCCCGTTTCCGGGTCCGCCAATTCCAGCGATGTGATCTCTGTGTCGAACCGACTCGGGAACCCGCCGGTTTCCAAAGCGGCATAGTCGGCGACCCAGCCTTCAGTGCGCCGATCCTCAAACCACTGTTCCAACCCTGCCTGATAGGCGGATTTGCCTAGATACCAATAGCCGCCCCATCCGGCGACGGCCAAAACCACGATGATCCCCAAGACGCGCATGGAGGCTCCTTTCACATCAACTCGCCCTCGTTTATAGGGCAGATATCAGGAGGACCAGCAAGATGACGCTATGGGTGTTCGGCTACGGATCGCTGATTTGGAACCCCGGTTTTGAAGTGGGCGAGCAGGCGCTGGCCACGCTCAACGGTTATCATCGCAGCTTTTGCATGTGGTCCGTGCATCATCGCGGCACCCATGCCGATCCGGGGCTGGTGCTGGCGCTCGATGAGGCGGCTGGTGCCACCTGCGAAGGCGTCGCCTTTCGCGCCGCGGACGGGCATGAGGAAGCGACCCTGCAAGCCTTGCGGGAGCGCGAGTTGATCTCCTCCGCCTACCTCGAGAAGTGGGTGGATCTGCGCCTCGTCGATGGCCGCGATGTGAGCGCGGTGGCCTACGTGATCGACCCCAAGCATGAGCAATATACCGGCGCGCTGCCGCTTGAGCAGCAAGCCGAAGTGATTTCGCGCGCCGTGGGTGGGCGCGGGCCGAACACGGAATATCTGCACAATACTGCCGATCATCTGGCCGAACTTGGCATCCACGACCCCGATATCGACTGGCTGTCAAAACACCTGAACGGGCGCACGGATTAACCTTGGACAATTGCCCAGACTGACGTAAGTTTGGCCCAACAAAACAAGCGTCAGGAGCGGACCATATGGCCCTCACCGACCTCGAGGCCGAGCCGTATTTTTCAAGACCCCGCAGTCAGGTGATGCTGATGCTGGTCTCTCTGGCGTTGGTGGGTTTGGGGGTTTACCTCGCCCTGCCGCGCATCGGCCCGGTCTTCTACGCCAACCCGTATCTGAACGGCTTCATCGTGCTGGTTTTCTTGCTCGGCGTGCTCGCATGCTTTTGGCAGGTCTTGCAACTGATCTCGTCGGTGCGCTGGATCGAAGGATTTGCGTCACAGCGCCTGGGCTCTGACATCCCGCAACCGCCCGCGCTTTTGGCGACTTTGGCGGCGATGCTGCGCACCAAGGGCGCGCGCAGTCAGCTGAACGCGACCTCCACCCGGTCGATCCTTGAATCGGTCGCGACCCGCATTGACGAGGCGCGTGAGATCACGCGCTATATCGTCAACCTTTTGATTTTCTTGGGTCTTTTGGGCACATTCTATGGCCTCGCGACGACTGTGCCCGCCATGGTCGACACGATCCGCTCGCTCAACCCCGAGGAAGGCGAAGGCGGGGTTGAGATATTTGGTCGCCTGATGGGCGGTCTGGAAAGCCAATTGTCGGGCATGGGCGTGGCATTTGCGTCGTCTCTTCTGGGCCTTGCGGGTTCGCTGATTGTCGGCCTGCTAGAGCTCTTTGCGGGCCACGGGCAAAACCGCTTTTACCGCGAACTTGAAGACTGGCTGTCAACCATCACGCGGGTTGGTTTCACTGCCGCGGAAGGCGAAAGCGGGGCGGAGCAGAACTTCATGGCCGGTGTGCTGGATCATATGTCCGAGCAGATGGACGGGCTGCGCACCGTCTTTTTGCAAAGCGATGCGAGCCGTGCTGCGGTCGATGACAAGTTAACTCGGATGACCGAAGCGATGGCGCTCTTGACCCAGCAATTGGCGGGCCAAGACAGCCCCAACGCGATGCTGGCCCGCGTGGCCGAAGGGCAAGAACGGCTGATCGACCGCATGGACGGCGATGGGCTGGATGCGGAAAGCCGGATGCGGCTGCGCTCCATTGATGTGCAATTGCTGAAAATCTCAGAAGAGCTGGCCGCTGGCCGTCAGGACGTGATCAGTGAATTGCGCGCCGATCTGGGCTCGCTCACCCGTGCGCTGGCCGCACAACCCCCGAAAGACGGGAGCTAACCCGTGGCGCTGTCGCGCAGAACCGGCGCGCGGTTTCAGGCCTCCATCTGGCCGGGCTTTGTTGATGCGATGACAGCGCTATTGCTGGTGTTGATGTTCGTTTTGACGATCTTCATGGTCGTGCAATTCATCCTGCGCGAGACGATCACCGGGCAGGAAAGCGAGCTTGACGCGCTGTCGGTAGAACTGGCTTCGCTGGCCGATCAACTTGGCCTTGAACGCGACCGCACCGCTGATTTGCAATCCCGTCTCGGCGCGTTGTCCGCCACCCTTGCGGACACCCGCGCCGAATCTGCTGACCGCGCTGCCACCATTGCCGCCTTGCAAGGCACCTTGGCTGAACGGGACACAGCCCTCGCTGAAGCCGAGACCCGGATCACTGGCTTTGAGGCACAGGTCGCCGGGATTTTGGCCGAACGCGATCAGGCGCTGGGCCGGGTCACCGAATTGGAAGGCACCGAGGCGGAGTTGCTCAGCCAGCAAGAGCAGTTGAACCTTGCCATCGCGCAGGCCCGATCCGAGATTGATGCCCAAACCGAAGCCGCCCGCCTTGCCGCCGCCCAGCGTGAAGCGCTGGAAGCGATGATCGCCGATCTGCAGGCTGAAAACACCGCCACGGCGGAGGCGCTTTCGGATGAAGAAGCTGCCCGTCTGGCCGAAGCCGCCGCTGCGGAAGCCCTGCGGGAGCGGTTGCAAAACGCGCAGACAGAGTTGACCGCGATGACGCTGGCTTTGGAAGAGCAGCGCCGCGCGGCCGAAGAAACGCTGACCCTTCTGGCCGCGGCCCGCGCCGCTCGCGACGAGCTTGCCGCCACGTCGGAGACCCGTTTGACAGAAGCCGAGGAGCAAGCGGCCTTGCTCGCCCTGGCAGAGGCTGAGCTGTCGCAAAAAGAGGCGCAATCGCTGGAAGATCAGCGCCGGTTGGCCTTGCTAAACGAACAGGTCGCCGCGCTGCGCGGCCAGCTCGGATCGCTCCAAAGCCTGCTGGATGAGGCGCGCGCCCGGGATGAGGCCGCGCAAGTGCAATTGGATGCGCTTGGCTCGCAACTCAACACCGCGCTCGCACAGGTCGCCGCCGAAGAACGCCGCCGCCGCGAGTTGGAAGAAGCGGAGCGTCTTCGCCTGGAGGCGGAGAACCAGAACCTCGCGCGCTACCGGTCGGAGTTCTTCGGTCAATTGCGCGACCTCTTGGGCAATCAAGACGGCGTGCGCATCGAAGGGGATCGCTTTGTCTTCTCCTCTGAGGTGCTTTTCGCCCCCGGCAGCGCGACCCTGTCTGCCGAAGGGCAGGGCGAGATCGCGAAGGTTGCTGCTATCCTGCGAGACGTGGCAGAGGACATTCCGGAGCATCTGGATTGGGTGATCCGCGTGGATGGGCACACCGATAATGTGCCGCTGTCGGGCTTTGGCGCGTTTGCCGACAATTGGGAGCTTAGCCAGGCCCGCGCGCTGTCCGTCGTGCGTTACATGGTGGATTTTCTGGGCCTGCCGCCGGATCGGCTTGCCGCCAATGGCTTTGGCCAATACCAGCCCGTCGCCCGTGGGGACACACCCGCCGCGCGCGCTCAGAACCGCCGGATTGAGCTGAAACTGACCGAAAAATAGCTAGTCGACCGTCGCGACCAGTTGCGTGCTATCAAGTATGGTGCCATCTCGGATCAGCGAAAGCGTGGCGCGGTAGGTGCCGCGGTCCCATCCCCCCGGTGGCCTGCGCTTGCCCACGAAACGAAAGCTCTGCGCTTGAGTGCGGGTTTGGGTGACTTCCTCGTCTATCAATTGCCCGTCGGGGCCAATGACTTTCATCTTGTAAAGATCGCCTTCTTGCGCGCCGAAGACATGCATCCAGACGGCCAGTATGTCGGCGTTGGGTGGGACGATCGAAAGCCCTTTTTGACCGGCCTTGATCGCCTCATAGGCCGGCGCGGCATCGGCAAAGCCTGCGCGAATGATGCCGCCGTTTTGAAAATCAGGCGTCTCTGCCCAAAGTGTTTTGTTTGGCAAACCGCACATGCGTCGCCCGTCTGGTGCGAATGGATCAACTACCTGATCGTCCTTGCGTAGGGTGATATGCAAATGCGGAAATTGCGTACGGCCTGAGAGGCCAACCTCGCCGAGCACATCGCCCACCTCAACCCGCTGGCCTTTCTCGACAATCAACGAACCTTGCTTGAGGTGGCAATATTGCGTGCGCCACCCACCACCGTGATCGATGACCAACCCGTTTCCGCAATCGCGCCCTTCGATTTCTGCAGCGCGGTTGGCGGAGTAGAGCACGTCTTCCATGCCGTCACGCGTGGCAACGACGCGGCCAGATGCCGCCGCCAAGACATCGACGCCCGCTTCCATGATCGACAAATCATCGAGCGCAAAGTCGGTGCCTTTGTGGGTGTCGTAGGTGAGTGGGCCGCAGTTGAAATCCGAGGCAGAAGTGTTTGGGTCGTGATCCACGAATTGCTGGATGTAGCAATTCTCGCCCAGTGTGCAGTCAATGGGCAGCTGCAACGAAAAATCGCTCGCAACCGCGGGGGCTGCGAGCGATATCAGCGCAAGTGCGCGTGTGATCATTCCGCGGTGAGAAGCGGCGGCTTGTCGCCCGAGATACGCGCCTTTTCAGGCGCTTCCAGACGCAGGTCGATCTTGCCGTCCTTGACGCCGACCTTGACGATGCCGCCTTTCGCGAGCTTGCCAAACAGCAGCTCTTCGGCGAGCGGCTTCTTGATATGCTCTTGAATCACGCGACCCAGCGGGCGGGCGCCCATCTTGTCGTCGTAGCCTTTGTCGGCCAGCCACTCGGTCGCGGCTTTCGTCAGCTCGAACGTCACGTTGCGGTCCATCAGTTGGGCTTCAAGCTGAAGCACGAACTTCTCAACCACCTGCAGGATCACGTCTTTCGGCAGCGCCCCGAAGGAAATCACGGCATCCAGACGGTTGCGGAATTCCGGCGTGAACGTCCGCTCAATCGCGGCGGTGTCCTCACCTTCGCGACGGTCGCGGCCAAAGCCGATGGCAGCTTTTGCCTGTTCGGACGCACCCGCATTCGACGTCATGATCAGGATCACGTTGCGGAAATCCACCGTGCGCCCGTTGTGATCGGTCAGCGTGCCGTGGTCCATGACCTGCAGCAGGATATTGTAGACATCCGGGTGCGCTTTCTCGATCTCATCAAGCAGAAGCACGCAATGCGGATGCTGGTCCACACCATCGGTGAGCATGCCGCCCTGATCGAACCCGACATAGCCCGGAGGGGCACCAATCAGACGGGAAACGGCGTGTTTCTCCATGTATTCAGACATATCAAAGCGCAGCAGTTCCACACCGAGTGTGTCGGCCAGTTGCTTTGCGACCTCGGTTTTACCCACACCGGTCGGACCGGCGAAGAGGTAGTTGCCGATGGGCTTCTCAGGCTCGCGCAGCCCTGCACGGGCCAGCTTGATCGCCGACGACAGTGCGTCGATGGCGGCGTCCTGACCGAAGACCACCCGCTTGAGGCTGGTCTCCAGATCTTTCAGCACCTCTGCATCGTCCTTGGAGACGTTCTTTGGCGGAATGCGCGCGATCTTGGCGACGACGGCTTCGATTTCCTTCGCGCCAATGGTTTTGCGACGCTTGGATTCCGCGACCAGATGCTGGGCGGCCCCGGCCTCATCTATGACGTCGATGGCCTTATCTGGCAGTTTGCGATCATTGATGTAGCGGGCTGAAAGCTCCACCGCGGTCTTTATCGCGTCGGAGGTGTATTTGATCGCGTGGTGATCCTCGAAATAAGGCTTTAGGCCTTTAAGGATCTTCACCGCATCATCGACAGACGGCTCCGCCACGTCGATCTTCTGGAACCGGCGGCTGAGCGCGCGGTCTTTCTCAAAATGCTGACGGAATTCCTTGTAGGTTGTCGAGCCCATGCAGCGCAGCTTGCCACCCTGAAGGGCAGGCTTCAGCAAATTCGATGCATCCATCGCGCCACCCGATGTGGCACCCGCACCGATCACGGTGTGAATTTCGTCAATGAAAAGCACCGCATCGGGGTGATCCTCAAGCTCTGTCATGACGGCTTTCAGACGCTCTTCGAAATCGCCGCGATAGCGTGTACCGGCCAGCAGCGCACCCATATCGAGCGAATAAATCGTGGCAGACGCCAGAACAGCAGGCGTTTCACCCTGCACGATCTTGCGGGCAAGACCTTCGGCGATGGCGGTTTTGCCAACACCCGGATCACCCACGAGAAGCGGATTGTTCTTGCGGCGGCGGCAAAGCACCTGCACGCAACGCTCCACCTCGCTGTCGCGACCGATCAGCGGGTCGACATCGCCTTTGCGCGACTTTTCGTTCAGATCGACGCAGTATTTCGCGAGGGCAGACTCTTTCTGCTCTCCATCGGTGACGCCGGAAGCTGTTTCTTCCTCTAGCTCGGAGGCACCGGAAACCGGGCGCGGCTCCCCAAACGAAGGGTCTTTCGCGACGCCGTGCGCGATGAAATTCACCGCATCATAACGCGTCATGTCCTGTTCTTGCAGGAAGTAGGCTGCGTTCGACTCACGCTCTGCAAAGATGGCGACAAGCACATTTGCACCCGTCACTTCGGTACGGCCAGAGCTTTGAACGTGGATCGCGGCGCGCTGAATAACACGCTGGAAGGCGGCGGTGGGTACGGCTTCAGAGCCATCAACATCCGTCACCAGCGTAGACAGATCGTCGTCAATGAAGTCTTCAAGCGTCTTTTTCAGCGCTTCGAGATCAACACTGCAAGCCTGCATGACCTTTGCGGCATCGGGCTCATCGACCAGCGCCAGCAAAAGATGCTCCAAAGTTGCCAACTCATGGCGACGGCTGTTTGCCAGCGCCAAGGCCGAATGAATGGCTTGCTCAAGGGTATTCGAGAATGAAGGCACGTGCAGTGCTCCTCTGATCGGGGTCGTGGTGGGGATCGAGCCCCGCCGTAACCGTGGCCTCTTATGTATTAAAGTTCGGTTTTTATTCCGAACCTTCAAGCGTTTTTTCCAACTCTCCTGTCACATTTTGCGTGAACGGCAGGCAAACGCCGGAAATATAGTCGTTTAGGTCTCACTTGCTGACCTAAAAGCGATCCTTGCGCGCTCGGATCGCGGCAAAGACCTCTAACGGGGTGTGATCTTCCATGCCGACAGCGGCACGAAAGGTGGGATCATCCGCTCTGAGAAACGGATTGGTCTCTTTCTCAAGCGAAAGGGGGTTGGGAACGGTGGGTTTGTCCGCCGCGCGGTTGCTCGCATCAGCTTCTATCCGAGAGATAAGCGCTGCGTTCTCGGGTTCAAGAGTGATCGCGAACGCGGCATTGGAGGCGCTATATTCATGCGCGCTGTAAATTGCGGTGTCGTCCGGCAGCGCGCGCAGCTTCAGCAGGCTGGGCCACATCATTTCGGGCGTGCCTTCGGTGAGCCGCCCACAGCCTAGTGCCATCAGGCTATCGGCGGTAAAGGCCGCTTTCAGTGCGGGCATGTAAAACGCGATATGCCCGATCGTGTGGCCCGAAACATCCATGACATGCGCCTCATGCCCGCAGGTCGTGAACGTATCGCCATCGGCCACGGCCAGATCAAGCGGGGGCAGGCGATGAGCATCCGCTGCGGCGCCAATGACGCGCGGATTGTAGCGTTCGCGTAGTGCGGGCAGTTCGTCAATGTGGTCCCAGTGGTGATGGGTCAAAAGCACATCCGTCAGTACCCATCCGCGTGATTTGAGCGCTGCCTCAATCGGCTCTGCTTCGCTGGCGTCAATCAACGTTGTCTCGCCGCTCTCGTCATTGTGGATCAGAAAGCAGAAATTGTCTTGCAGACAGGGAATGGTGAGGATTTCAATGCCCATGGTAATTGAACTGGCTCTTGTTATGGTCGGGTCAAGGTAGGCCATGAAACTGGCGTGAGAAGGAGCCAAGCGCAATGCATCTCGATGTGCTCGATTTGCGCAACTTCTATTATCGCTCGCCGCTCGGGCGCGCGGCGCAGAAGGTGATCCGGGATCGCTTGGTCGAAATGTGGCCCGAGGCCAAAGGGCAGACGGTCGCGGGATTTGGCTTTGCCGCTCCACTTCTACGCCCTTATCTGGCGGATGCGCGTCGGGTCATTGCGCTGATGCCTGCGCCTCAAGGTGTGATGCCGTGGCCTGCGGGGATGCCCAATGTCTCGGTCCTGTCGGAAGAAATGTGGTGGCCACTGCCCACAGGCTTTGTCGACAAGTTGGTGGTAATGCACGGTCTTGAGACATCCGAGAACCCCTCGTCGCTACTGGATGAGGCGGCCCGTGTACTGGGTCCCGGCGGCAAGGCGATCTTTGTGGTGCCCAACCGCGCGGGGCTTTGGGCGCGCAACGACCGCACGCCTTTCGGTTATGGCCGCCCCTATTCGCTGGGTCAGTTCGAGGCGCAGCTCAAGCGGCACGGGTTTGTGCCAGAGCGGCACATCTCGGCGCTCTATCAACCGCCCTCGCATCGCCGGTTCTGGCGCAAAACGGCGGGCTTGTGTGAGCGTGTGGGCCGGCGTGGCCCGTTCATGGCAGGTGGTGTGCTGATGGTTGAGGTCGTCAAGCAAGGCCATCCCAAACAAACCTCTGGCTTAAAAGAGGCGGTCAAAAAGCCGTTGGACGCGCTCGACGGGCTGATCCAGCCCGCGCCGAAGCCTGCCTATCGCGAGCGATCCGGGCGGACCTGTCGTTCAATAGATATCGTATAGAGCGCTGAACTGATGCACAGCAGCGACGCGCCGAGCACGCACAAGATCAATGGCAAGACGCCAGAGAATGCGGTGAGCAGCAGGCCCGACAACGTCGAAAGCGCAGCTCCGCCGAACGTGACGATCGCCCCGGACAAGCCAGACGCCGTGCCCGCAAGATCAGGCCGCACATCCAGCAGGCCCGCGCTGGCAGAGGGCAAGATAATCCCGTTGCCGAGCCCGATGGAGAAGGTGAAGAAGAAAAAGCCCAAGGGATGGGTGATGCCGATGCCGTAGGTGACAAGCGTCATCGACATAAAGGCCAGCGTGATCAGCGCACCCAACAGCAGCATGCGGTACATTCCGATCTGGGTGGCAAAACGGCCCGAGATGAAATTGCCGATCACATAGCCGGTTGGGGTGAACGCCATATAGAGGCCGACCGTCCCCGCGCTTAGCCCATAGACATTGATCCCCACGTAAGGCGCGCCGCCCAGATAGGCAAAGAACGTGCCCGCGGCGAAGGTCGACACAAATGTATAGCCCCAGAAGCGGCGGGAGCGGACCAGTTCCGGGTAGCTGCGCATCTGTGCGCGCAGGCCCATGCCGCGGGTGCGGTTCGTCTCCCCCTGATCGAGATAAATGAGCACCAGTGCCAGAAGGCCCAGAATGGTGAGGGCATGGAAACTGGCTTGCCAGCCAAACGCGTCGCCAAGCGCCCCACCGATCGCCGGGGCCACCATTGGCGCCAACGCTTGCCCCATTGTGACATAGCCCAGTAGGCTGGCTGCTTTTTCTCGCGCCACCTGATCGCGCACCACGGCGCGCCCGATCACGAAGCTGGAGACGACCGCCGCCTGAAGCGCACGAAACAGCATGAAGACCGCGAAAGATGTCGCAAAGGCCGCGCCGATGGAGGCGAGGATGAAGATCACAAAGCTCCAGATCATCACTGGGCGGCGCCCGTAGAGGTCCGACAGCGGCCCCAGCACGAGGATCGCCACACCCGTCAGCGCGAGATAGGCCGTTAGCGTCAGCTGGATTACGGCATAAGGCTGTCCGAAAAACGTGGCCATCTCTGGCATCGAAGGCAGGAAAATGTTGATCGCGACCGATCCCACAGCCGTGCTCAGCACCAGCGTGGTGATATGGGGCGGGCTGAGCCGATCCAGATAGCGAGAGGCGGGCAGGGTCGTCATGTCTCAATCGCTAGAGCGTGCGACGGCGCTTGTCGAGGTAGCGCCGCCCGCGTATGTCCAACCAAACAGGGGAGAGAGAGAGACATGACCATCACACGCACCAGTCAATCCGAACGCGCGAGCAAGATCGTGCAGCATAATGGCGTCATCTATCTGTCGGGCCAGGTCGCCGCTGACACGACCGCAGATATCAAGGGCCAGACGCAAAGCTGTTGCGACAAGATCGACGCACTGCTGGCCGAGGCGGGCAGTGACAAGGGGCATTTGCTGTCTTGCACCGTCTTTATCCGCGACATGAAGGACTTCGCCGCCATGAACGAGGTCTGGAATGCCTGGGTCGCCGATGTTGGCAAACCCGCCCGCGCCTGTGTCGAGGCCCGAATGGCGCGACAGGAATTGCTGGTCGAGATTTGCGTGATCGCGGCAGCGCCCTAGACCGACGAAACGAATTCCTGAGCGAAGGAATCGCCTGTTTGCGCTCTCATAAGCGCATGAAAATTAGGCATTCACAGGAACATAGGGTCGCAGGCCCGGGAAGCCCCTGAAAATAAGGGCTTTTGGGTATGCGGGCTTTTTTCGGTGGGAGGTTGCGGGGTCAGAATTGCTCTGCTACATCCACCACGATTTTGCAGTCCTGATGAAAATCATGACGCGCAATACTTGCCACGCAAGCCCGTACGGGCCCTTAGCCGGGTTAAAAAACGGGGTCACATAATAAAGTCGGAAGGGTGGACGTGTCCGAACCAGCTTCGATCTCTACTGGCATTGCCGCGCGCTATGCCACTGCCGTGTTTGAACTTGCCAAAGAGGGCAAGAAACTCAAAGCCATTGAAACCGATGTCGACGCGCTGGCCGCCGCGATGGAAGAGAGCGCAGATTTCCGTGATCTGGTCCACTCGCCCGTCTACAGCCGGTCGCAACAGGAAGATGCCATCACCGCGATTGCCAAGAAGATGAAACTTTCGCCCATCGTCAGCAACACGCTTGCGCTGATGGCGCAGAATCGTCGTCTGTTTGTGCTGCCGCAACTGGTCGCCAGCCTGCGTGCGCTGATCGCCGATGACAAAGGCGAAGTGACCGCAGATGTGGTGGCCGCGAAGGCCCTGACCAAGACGCAGGAAACGGCGCTTGCGAAGTCCCTCAAGGCCAGCGTCGGCAAAGATGTGAGAATTAATGCGACCGTTGATGAAAGCCTCATTGGCGGTCTTATCGTAAAAGTGGGTTCGAAAATGATCGACACGTCGATCCGCTCGAAACTTGCAGCACTCCAGAACACAATGAAAGAGGTCGGATAATGGGTATCCAAGCAGCCGAAATCTCTGCGATCCTCAAGGATCAGATCAAGAACTTTGGTCAGGAAGCAGAAGTCGCAGAAGTAGGCCGTGTGCTGAGCGTCGGGGACGGCATCGCCCGCGTTTATGGTCTGGACAACGTGCAGGCCGGTGAGATGGTCGAGTTTCCGGGCGGCATCATGGGCATGGCCCTGAACCTCGAAAGCGACAACGTCGGCGTCGTGATCTTCGGCTCTGACCGCGAGATTAAAGAAGGCGACACCGTCAAGCGCACCCAGTCCATCGTGGACGTGCCCGCCGGTGACGAGCTGCTGGGCCGCGTTGTCGACGGTCTGGGCAACCCGCTGGACGGCAAGGGCCCGATCAAAACCAAGAACCGCGCTATTGCGGACGTGAAAGCACCCGGCATCATCCCGCGTAAATCGGTGCACGAGCCGATGGCGACAGGCCTCAAATCCGTTGACGCCATGATCCCCGTTGGCCGTGGCCAGCGCGAGCTGATCATCGGCGACCGTCAGACCGGTAAGACCGCAATCGCGCTCGACACCATTCTGAACCAGAAATCCTACAACGATGCCGCAGGCGATGATGAGAGCAAGAAGCTCTACTGCGTCTATGTGGCTGTTGGCCAGAAGCGCTCCACCGTGGCGCAGTTGGTGAAGAAGCTCGAAGAGACCGGCGCGATTGAGTATTCGATCGTTGTGGCTGCGACCGCTTCGGATCCCGCGCCGATGCAGTTCCTGGCCCCTTACGCCGCGACCGCCATGGCCGAGCATTTCCGCGACAATGGTCGCCACGCGCTGATCGTCTATGATGATCTGTCAAAGCAGGCTGTGTCCTACCGTCAGATGTCGCTGCTGCTGCGTCGCCCTCCCGGACGCGAAGCCTATCCGGGTGACGTGTTCTACCTCCACTCCCGCCTGCTCGAGCGTTCCGCGAAGCTGAACGAGGACAGCGGTGCTGGCTCCCTGACAGCTCTGCCGATCATCGAAACTCAAGGTGGCGACGTGTCGGCCTTTATTCCAACCAACGTGATCTCGATCACCGATGGCCAGATCTTCCTTGAGACGGAACTCTTCTACCAAGGCATCCGCCCTGCCGTGAACACCGGTCTGTCCGTGTCGCGTGTGGGCTCCTCGGCCCAGACCAACGCGATGAAGTCGGTCGCCGGTCCGGTGAAACTGGAACTGGCTCAGTATCGCGAGATGGCTGCGTTCGCGCAGTTCGGCTCTGACCTTGATGCCGCAACCCAGCAGCTGCTGAACCGCGGTGCACGCCTGACCGAGCTGATGAAGCAGCCGCAATACTCGCCGCTGACCAACGCAGAAATCGTCTGCGTGATCTATGCGGGCACCAAAGGCTACCTCGACAAGATCGCCGTGTCTGATGTCGGCCGGTTTGAGCAAGGTCTGCTGAACCACCTGCGCTCCAAGCACAAAGCGCTGCTGGACATGATCACAAACGAGGATCCGAAAATCAAAGGCGAGGCCGAAGACAAGATCAAGGCCGCTCTCGACGAATACGCCGCAGATTTTTCGTAAGGGAGGCAGACAATGCCTAGCCTAAAGGACCTTAAAAACAGGATTGAGAGTGTCAAAAGCACTCGGAAGATCACAAAGGCCATGCAGATGGTGGCCGCCGCAAAACTGCGGCGGGCCCAGGAAAGCGCCGAGGCCGCGCGCCCTTATGCCGAACGGTTCAACGCCGTGATGGCTGGGCTCGCGCAATCGGTGGGTGGCTCTGACAGCGCGCCCCGCCTTTTGGGTGGGACGGGCAGCGATCAGGTGCATCTGCTGGTTATCATGACGGCAGAGCGTGGCCTGTGCGGTGGCTTCAACAGCAACATCGCCAAGCTCGCCAAGACCAAAGCCGCCGAACTGGTGGCTGCGGGCAAGACAGTGAAAATCCTCACCGTCGGCAAGAAAGGCCGTGACGCGATCAAGCGCGATCTGGGCGATCATTTTGTGGGCCATGTGGACCTGACCGAGATCAAGCGCGTGGGCTATGCCGATGCGCAAGGGATCGCAAAGGACATTCTGGCGCGCTTTGATGCCGGTGAGTTTGACGTCGCCACGATTTTCTATGCAGAGTTTGTGAATGTCGTCACCCAGGTGCCGACCGCCACGCAGATCATCCCCGCCAGCTTCGAAGAGGTCGAAGGCGAGGAGGCAGGCGAAAGCACGCTTTACGACTACGAGCCCAGCGAAGAGGCTATCCTGGCCGATCTGCTGCCGCGTGGTGTGGCGACGCAAATCTTCTCGGCTTTGCTGGAAAATGGCGCATCAGAGCAAGGCGCGCGGATGTCCGCCATGGACAACGCAACCCGCAACGCAGGCGAGATGATCGACAAGCTGACGATTGAGTTCAACCGCTCCCGTCAGGCCGTCATCACCAGCGAACTTATTGAAATTATCTCGGGCGCCGAGGCGCTCTAAGACCGAACCGGAGACACGAAAATGGCGAATGCTAAAGGCAAGATCACGCAGGTTATCGGCGCCGTGGTCGACGTGCAGTTCGACGATCACCTGCCGGAGATCCTGAACGCACTGAACACAGACAATGACGGCAAGACGCTGGTTCTTGAGGTGGCACAGCACCTCGGTGAGAACACGGTTCGCACGATTGCCATGGACGCGACCGAAGGTCTGGTTCGCGGTCAGGAAGTCACCGATACCGGCACCGCGATCACCGTGCCCGTCGGCACCGCGACGCTGGGCCGGATCATCAACGTGACCGGTGACCCGATCGACGAAAAAGGCCCCATCGAGACCGATGAGCGCCGCCCGATCCACGCCCCCGCACCGGACTTCTCCGAGCAGGCAACGGAATCTGAAATCCTCGTCACCGGCATCAAGGTCATCGACCTGCTGGCGCCTTACGCCAAAGGCGGTAAGATCGGCCTCTTCGGCGGTGCTGGCGTTGGTAAAACGGTTCTTATTCAGGAACTCATCAACAACATCGCCAAGGTGCACTCTGGTCTCTCGGTGTTCGCCGGCGTGGGTGAGCGGACCCGTGAGGGCAACGACCTTTATCACGAGATGATCGAATCCGGCGTTCTGACACCGGACAACCTGACCGACTCCAAGATCGCCCTGTGCTTCGGTCAGATGAACGAACCTCCCGGCGCCCGCGCACGGATCGCTCTGACCGGTCTGACCCTGGCAGAGCAGTTCCGCGACGCCACCGGTGCCGACGTTCTGTTCTTCGTCGACAACATCTTCCGCTTCACACAGGCCGGTTCGGAAATGTCCGCTCTGCTGGGTCGTATTCCTTCTGCTGTGGGCTACCAGCCGACGCTCGCCACCGACATGGGCGACATGCAGGAGCGGATCACCTCGACCAAGAACGGCTCGATCACGTCGATCCAGGCTGTGTACGTGCCTGCGGACGACCTCACCGACCCCGCACCCGCGACAACCTTTGCGCACCTCGACGCGACCACCGTTCTTAACCGTGCGATTTCCGAGCTTGGCATCTACCCCGCCGTGGACCCGCTCGATTCCACATCGCGCCTGATGGACCCGCAGATCGTTGGTGAAGAGCATTATGCCGTCGCCCGTGACGTTCAGGGGATCCTGCAAAGCTACAAGTCGCTTCAGGACATCATCGCCATTCTCGGCATGGACGAACTCAGCGAGGAAGACAAACTGACCGTGGCACGTGCGCGTAAGATCCAGCGCTTCCTCAGCCAGCCCTTCGACGTGGCGAAGGTCTTCACCGGCTCTGACGGTGTTCAGGTGCCGTTGGAAGAAACCATCGCGTCGTTCAAAGCCGTTGTGGCCGGTGAATATGACCACCTCCCGGAAGGCGCCTTCTACATGGTCGGTGGCATCGAGGAAGTGAAAGCCAAGGCCGAGAAAATGGCTGCGGAGGCCGCCTAAATCATGGCAGATACGATGCAATTCGATCTGGTCTCACCGGAACGCAAGCTCGCCTCGGTCACTGCGACCGAGGTGCAGATTCCGGGCGCAGATGGCGACATGACGGCTATGCCCGATCATTCTCCGGTCATCACGACGCTGCGCCCCGGCGTTCTGACCGTGACCGGCGCAGACGGCACGAGCCGCTATGCGGTCACCGGTGGTTTTGCAGAGGTGACACCTTCGGCCACATCGGTGCTTGCGGAACGCGCCATGCCTGCCGATGAGGTGACTGTAGATGTGATCACGCAGCTGATCGCTGACGCGACCGAAGCCGCCTCTAACGCGCCAGACGACGCAAAAGACGCGGCCAACAAGCTGGTTGCCGACATGGAAGCCCTGCGCGCTGAATTGGGCGTTTAGGGCCATCTGACATTCCGAACAGCCCCGCCACCCGTGCGGGGCTTTTCATTTCTGTATTAGATTTTTGCTGACATTTTAAGATTTATACCCCCATGAAGGGTTGGACATGAAGCGGTTGAGCGGACATTCCGTTGGGGTGCAGCAAGGTGACGAACTGCTGTTCTCTGACTATCAGGACGGTGGTGAGATGTGGACCGGCACTGGCCCGCGCGAACGCCGCACGCCAGTTGTCTTTGATGCCGCCTTTTCTGAGGCGCCCACGGTTCAAGTGGCGATTTCCCTCTGGGACTTGGACCGTAATACCAATCTGCGTGCCGACATTCAGGCAGAAAATATCGCCGAGGATGGGTTCGAGATTGTCTTTCGCACCTGGGGCGACACCCGCATCGCGCGCATCCGCGCAACGTGGACGGCAATCGGGCCTGTTCCACATGAGGATGACTGGGACCTTTATTAACAAAAACGGCCCTCAAGGTGGGAGGAACCTTGAGAGCCGTTTGGTAAGAGGTGACTTCGGGTCTTAGCGTGCAGCCAGCTCAGCAGCCGAGGTGACACCCAGCTTGGCCGACACGT
>JBCBAC010000013.1:0-50346 GCA_038532735.1 Pseudomonadota bacterium | reverse complement strand
AAAAATCCCGGCATTACGTGACTGAATGAGGAGACCCCAATGTCCCGTGTAGCCCTAGTGACCGGCGGAAGCCGTGGTATCGGCGAAGCCATTTCCAAGAAACTCAAAGAAGACGGCTACAAAGTTGCCGCGACCTATGCCGGCAATGACGAGAAAGCCGCCGCCTTTACCGAAGCGACCGGTATCAAGACCTATAAGTGGGACGTGGCCAGCTATGAGGATTCCGAGAAAGGGATCGCCCAGGTCGAGGCCGATCTTGGCCCAATTGACGTTGTCGTCGCCAATGCTGGCATCACATGGGACGGCTTCTTTCACAAGATGAAGCCTGAGCAGTGGCAGAAGGTCATCGACACCAACCTGACGGGCGTCTTCAACACCGTGCGCCCCGTCTGGCCCGGTATGCGCGAGCGTGGCTTTGGCCGTGTCATCGTGATCTCTTCGATCAACGGTCAAAAAGGTCAGGCTGGTCAGGTCAACTATGCCGCCACCAAGGCCGGTGATCTGGGCATCGTGAAATCGCTGGCGCAAGAAGGCGCTGCCAAAGGCATCACCGCCAACGCGGTTTGCCCCGGCTATATCGGCACCGAAATGGTCCGTGCGATCCCGGAAGAAGTCCTGAACTCCAAGATCATTCCGCAAATCCCGGCAGGTCGTCTGGGTGAGCCGGAAGAGATCGCGCGCTGCGTGGCGTTTCTGGCCTCTGAAGATGCAGGCTTCATCAACGGCTCGACCATCTCGGCCAACGGTGCGCAGTTCTTCGTCTAAGCGATCTGCTTGCAGAATATAAAAAGGGCCGGTCACAGCGACCGGCCCTTTTTGTTTGCCGTAAGGGAGGCGACTATCAAAGGGTGCTTATTTGCGCCCGGTGATCCAGCGCAGGCCAGCGGCAAAAACATCTGCGCGCTCTTTATGAGCGGCGCGAATAGCATCACGGGTGCGGGCGTTTGTCGGTGTTTCAAACATGGGATAGCTCCTTTGAGCATCTGAATTTCTGAACTGTCCCTAATATGATCTTCGCTAACATAATTGACAAACGAGACTTCCAAACGCGTCAGTTAAGATATACTGAACTGGTATATGTCAGATCGCCTTCCTCCGCTCACCGCTTTGCGCGCTTTTGAAGCCGCCGCCCGACATATGTCTTTTGCCAAAGCCGCGGCTGAATTGAACGTCACACCCGCAGCGCTGAGCTTTCAGATCAAATCGCTAGAAGAGCACTTGGGCCAACCGCTGTTCATTCGCCTGAACCGCGCCGTTGACTTGACCGAGGCTGGGCGCACCCTGCTGCCAGGCACCTCCGACGGGTTCAATGCTTTGACGGCGGCTTGGCGCGGGGCGAAACGATTGACTGATGCAACCTCGCTGACCGTGACCGCAGGCCCAGCCTTTACCGCGAAATGGCTGGCCCCACGGCTTTACGACTTCGCGCAGGCCCATCCCGAGATTGAACTGCGCTTTTCCGCCTCTCTCCGCATCATGGATTTTAACCGCGACGACATCGACGTCGCGATCCGCTTCGGATACGGCCCCGATACTGGGCTGTATTCAGAACCCCTTTCGCAGGAATGGATGACGCCGGTCATGACGCCAGCGCTGGCGCGGGAAGTCTTGCAGCCCTCTGATCTGTTACGGATGCCGCTTTTGCACGATGATAGCGTTGCCTTTCTGAGCCCGCCTTGTGACTGGAACGCTTGGTTTCGTGCCGCGGGCGTGCCAGCCGATGTCACCAGCGGGCCACGCTTCAGTCAGGCGGATCACGCGATTGACGCCGCTCTATCGGGCGGGGGCGTCGTGCTGGCCCGTGCCTCCCTCGCCTATCAAGACATCAAGGCGGGGCGACTGGTGGCGCCCCTTTCATGCGGGATTTCTTCCGAGGCGCGGTTCCGGTTCATTTGCCCGAAGGGTGCTGAAACACGCCCGCAAGTCGCGGCGTTTCGGGCGTGGATCATGGCAAAGGCCGATGAGATCGGCGCGTTCCGCGAGGGCTACAAGATCGTACCCGCCGCAGATTTGACCTAACCCATGAATAGAGCAACGGTCCTAGGCTTCGGCGCCATCGCCCTTTGGTCAATGCTGGCGCTTTTCACAGAAGGCTCCCGCCCGGTGCCACCGCTACTACTAAACGCGCTTTGCTTTTCGATTGGGGGCGCGATTGGACTGATCTGGCTTTTTACCAAAGGTGATCCACAACGCCTGCGTTCCGTGCCGCTGCGGGTGTATCTCTTCGGAACAGCCGGATTATTTGGCTACCATTTTCTCTATTTTTCCGCTCTGCGGATGGCGCCACCGGCCCAAGCAGGGCTGATCGCTTACCTCTGGCCGCTGCTGATCGTTCTCTTTTCCGGTCTACTGCCAGGAGAATCACTTCGCGCGGGCCATGTGATCGGCGCGCTGATCGGGTTGTGCGGGGCAGCGGCCATCCTTTTTGCTGATGGGATCGGCACGGTCGATCAAGCCGCCCTCCCCGGTTATGGATTGGCGCTGCTCTGTGCGCTGACATGGTCAGGCTATTCAGTGATTTCGCGCAGGCTCGGCAAGACACCAACAGAAACCGTGGCGGTCTTCTGCATTGCGACTGCGGTGCTTTCCGGCATGGCTCACATCGCGCTGGAGCCGACAATCTGGCCCGATAGTGCTACGAGTTGGCTATCTGTCGCGGCACTCGGGCTTGGCCCCGTGGGCCTAGCGTTCTACGTCTGGGATATCGGCGTAAAGCGCGGAAACATCCAGCTTTTAGGCGTTGCCTCTTATGCCGCCCCGTTACTATCGACGCTGATTTTAGTGCTGGCTGGGGTGGCAGAGCCAACCCTGTCGCTTGCTCTTGCGGCGGCGTTGATCACTGGCGGGGCAATTCTGGCTGCCCGCGCCAGTCGTCATTGAGCGTTAGCTCGACAAGCGCTCAATCTGTTCTTTGAGCCGAAGCTTTTCTTTCTTGAGAGCCGCGATCTGGAGATCATCGATCCCAGGACTTCGTTGCGCTTGTTCAACTGTCTCCGAGAGATTTTGGTGTTTCTTCCTCAGTTCCTGAACATGCGAACTTACGGACATTGGCAAACTCCTCTCTGTTGGTTGTGCTTTCAGTCCACCACGCAAAAAGGTTAATGTCACGCCGCACGTGCAGCATATGACATAGCTTGCCCGATGGATGCTTATCAGATGGGCAGCGCTGCGCCGTCTCGCAAGATCCCGCGCACGTCCGGTCGGTAGCTTTCTCCATCCTGCGTATGTTTGTCGCCCTCATGCAGAATCAGTGGGGGGCGCAAAACAAACGGCGTGCGGCCCCCTTTGCGGGCTTGCACGAGAACCAGATGCGCATCCCGCCCAGCGCGGGGGGCAAGCGGCAGCACCCGGATCGCCCCCAGCCGCGCATCCATCGAGGACAACAAATCTGGCAGGCGATCTGCATTCTGGATCATCGTCAGATAGCCCTTGGGTTTGAGCCTGCGAATGGCCGCATCAACCCACGCAAAGAGTGGCGTCTCTTCACTCAAAGCTGCCTCCCGCCCGGCATCGCGCGCGGCAGACCGGTCTGAGGCTCGATAATAAGGCGGATTGGCCATGACATGATCAAAGCTCTGCTGGCGCAGCAGATCAGGCATATGGGCCAGATCGCCATGCATTGTGTGCAAGCCGTTTTGCTGAGCCAGCGCCACGTACTCGGCCTGACGCTCTAGCCCCGTCACTTCAACGGCGACACGAGCCTTTAGGCACAAGCTGGCCACACCAGCCCCGCATCCCAGTTCCAGCACGGCTTGGCCTTCCTGGGCGGGCACAGCAGCCGCCATCAAAACCGCATCCATGCCAGAGCGAAAGCCCTTCTCTGGTTGCAGGGCTTGCACCCGTCCGCCCAGAAAAGCATCCCGCGTCAGGTTCATTCTGAGATATGGATATCGTTGTCGCGCATCACGCTGGAGGCCATGAACCAATCAGCCTCCCGGACCATCAGGCGGCGCGGCATGATACCGATGGAACCCTCAAGAACGCTCATATTCGCGTCCATCGTAAAGCTCTGGATGCCTTCGCCGGACAGGAGCGCCGTCGCAAAGGCGATGATCGTCGGGTCATTGGTGCGCAAAAGCTCTTTCATGCCATAGACGTAAGGGGCCTGCACGGCTATGTCGAGGCGCAGAGACACGAACTGACGGAGCGGTGATGAGCTTGGATCAAGCGGCAACCAAACCCCATGAACGCCTGAGCGCCGATCTGGCCGATGAAATGGCCGCTGTAAACGCCCTGATCCGGGAGCGGATGGCGTCAGAACACGCCCCTCGCATTCCTGAAGTGACCGCCCATCTGGTTGAGGCTGGTGGCAAACGCCTGCGCCCGATGCTGACGCTCGCCGCGGCAAAAATGTGTGGCTATGGCGGCCCCTATCACATCCATCTGGCCGCGACGGTCGAGTTCATTCACACCGCCACGCTGCTGCATGACGATGTGGTCGATGAAAGCGACAAGCGGCGTGGGCGGCCTACAGCAAATCTGCTTTGGGACAATACGTCGAGCGTTCTGGTGGGCGATTATCTGTTCGCGCGGTCGTTCCAGTTGATGGTCGAAACCGGATCGGTTCGGGTTCTGGATATTCTGGCCAATGCCGCCGCGACGATCGCCGAAGGCGAAGTGCTGCAGCTTACCGCCGCACGCGATCTGGCGACTGACGAGGATGTCTATCTGAAGGTCGTACGCGGCAAGACGGCCGCATTGTTCTCGGCAGCAACGCAGGTTGGCGGCGTGATTGCCGGTGTCGAGGAAGAACAGGTTCAGGCGCTGTTTGATTATGGTGATGCTTTGGGCGTGTCGTTCCAGATCGTTGACGATTTGCTGGACTACGCAGGCGATCCCTCTTCAACGGGGAAGAACCTTGGCGATGATTTCCGGGAGCGGAAGCTGACCCTGCCCGTCATCAAGGCTGTCGCCCTCGCCGATGCGGAAGAGCGCGCATTTTGGGCGCGCACGATCGAAAAGGGCGATCAGAAATACGGTGATCTTGAGCATGCGATGGCGCTGATGGGGAAGCACAACACGCTTGAGGCCACCCGTCAGGATGCTTTGGATTGGGCAGAAAAGGCCAAGACTGCACTTAGCAAACTGCCAGAGACTCCGCTGCGCGGCATGCTGCTGGATCTGGCCGATTACGTAGTTGCCCGCGTCAGCTGAGCCTGCAGGGCGCAACCCACCAGTCCGGATGCGCGCGCGCCAAATCAAGTGCCTTGGCCCGCGCCTCTGCTGATGAGGTGTAGAGCGCGAAACACGTGGCCCCAGACCCTGACATGGCTGCGAACAAACCGTCATCGAGGTCTTTGAGAACATCAAGGATGACCGGGGCTTGAGCAATGGCGGGGGCTTGTAAATCGTTACGCTGATCGCCCAGCCATTGGGCCAAAGCCGAGACACTCTCAAACGCCGGGATCCTGTCCATCGGCGGATTATCCTTGGTCTGCAGTGCAGCAAAGACCGCAGGCGTTGGTACATCGACACCAGGATTGACCAGAACGGCATGGGTCTCTGGCAGCGGCGGAGCGGGGGTCAGCACATCACCAACATCTTGCATGCGCAGCGCCATCGGGTGCAGACACACAGGCACATCTGCGCCCAGCGCAACGGTATTTTCGGGGATCGGAACCTCCCACAACTCGGACAAAGCGCGCAGTGTGGCGGCTGCATCTGATGACCCGCCACCAATACCCGCGGCGGCAGGCAGCTGCTTTTCAAGCGTGATGCGGGCGGTCCTGTCGGGATCAAGAAACCGGGCCGCTTTGAGCACCAGATTGCTACCATCCGTCGGCACATGTCGTGCGCGGGGGCCCGTCACCGTCAGCGACAAAGCGTCGTCAGATGCCACTGTGATCAGATCACCGACATCGGCAAAACACACAAGGCTATCCAACAAATGATACCCGTCAGCGCGCTGGCCCGTGACGTGAAGCGTCAGGTTGATCTTGGCAGGCGCAAAGGCGCTAACCGTCATTGGCAACCTGTAGCGGCGGGGCGCCTTCTTCTTCCAAAACGACGTCCAGACCTACATCAAGTTTGCGCCGAATCCGCTCTGGATCGGCTTCGCCATCCGTGTCCTCAGGATCAATAAAGGACAGCGCACGCTTCCACTGGAACTGTGCTTCGGTCTCACGGCCGACGGCCCAATAGACATCGCCGAGGTGATCATTGACGACGGGATCAACCGGCATCAGCTCAGCCGCACGCTCCATATGGCCTACGGCCTCGTCATAGCGGCCAAGGCGGTAAAGCACCCAACCCAGACTGTCGATGATGAAGCCGCTATCAGGCCGCTCAGCCGCGGCGGTTTCGATCATGGCAAGAGCTTCATCCAGCTTGATCTTCTTTTCGACCAGCGAGTAGCCAAGATAGTTCAGCACCAGCGGCTGGTTCGGGCGCAGCTCTAACGCGCGGCGGAAGTCAGCCTCCGCGCTGTCCCAGTCGCCAGAGCGCTCATAGCTAATGCCGCGCGCGTAATGCACGAACCACTGCGCATCGTCTTCATCGGTCAAAGCGATGGCGCGATCATAGGCCGGAATTGCTTCGTCAAAGCGCTGCAATCCCCGCTTCAAATCGCCCATAGCGGTATGTACAGCAGGCAGATCACCGTGGGTTTCCGCAAGCTGTTCGAGCACTTCAATGGCAGCGTCTTCCTTACCCGCACGGCGCAAAGTATCGGCACGGCCCAGTTCGGCTGCATGAAAGGCAGGATGATCGCGTGGAACGCGCTTGTAGCTTTGGGTGGCCAATTCATACCGCTCGAGATCTTCAAGCATGGCCGCGGACAGCAGGATTGCATCCACATGATCTTCGCGCAGGTATTCAGCCAAGCGCGAGTAGAGCAGCGTATATCCGGGGGCTGCATCCGAGCTGAGGACGCCTGCAACGGAGAAGAACATCTCTGCCGCCCCTTCGCTCGCCTTCGTCACATGTGTGAAAGGCAACATCTCACCCGCGACAAGGCGCTCGCGGATGTCGCCGATCCCGGGGTCGGTGTCGTTGCTGAAGAGCAAGTCAAGCAGCTGGAGCGCATCGTCATTGCGATCAAGCTGGCTGAGTATCTCGATATGCGCCATGGCACCGCGCCGGGTCTGACGCAGGGGCCCCTGCTCTTCCCCGGACATGAGCGCATCGGCCCCCTCGAAATCCCCGACCATCGCGAGGGCGAGAGCCTTGTGATAAAGCGCAAAACCTTTCAAGCCATTCTGTTCCGACAAGCTGTCGAACCGCGCCAGCGCTTCTGTCATGCGGCCACGGCCCAGCTCGGCCCATGCTGACGCCAAGCCATCCACAAGCGGGCCGATCTTGCGCCCAGCCGCGATATCATCAAGCAACTGATCAAACTCGCCTTGCTGAAACTGCTCAGCCGTAATCACAAGATGGGCGATCTGGCTTTCCATCCCGCTCATCTGCATCTTCTGCGCAATCGTATGGGCTTGCGGCATACGGCCCAGGTTGACGAAAGCAGAAGTGGCGTTCTCCAAAATGCGGGGGTTGGAAGGATCGGCAATCAAAGCCTGCGCATAATACTGCGCTGCATTCTCATAATCGCTTTGAAAGCTCGCGGCGCGTCCAGCCAGATAGGCCCCCGCGATGCCATCTGCCTTTGCCGGCAGCGCAGGCGTCAGCCCCATCACCAGCGCTGCAAGAATACCTGTGGTTATCAAACGCACGTTCCGTGCCTCCCTGCCAGTGGCCCGCGTCGGACCTGAACTAAAAAGGTAGCGGTGCCTGCCCCCTAAAGCAATGAGGGGCGACCGTTTGGCCGCCCCTTTTACAATCACATATTCGGGTAATTAGGCCCATCGCCGCCCTGCGGCGTGGTCCAGTTGATATTCTGTGACGGGTCTTTGATGTCGCAGGTTTTGCAATGCACGCAGTTCTGGAAGTTGATCACAAAGCGCGGGTCTTTGTTTTCCTCCTCCACGAACTCGTAGACGCCTGCCGGACAATACCGCGCCGAGGGGCCCGCATATTGGGGCAGATTGATCTCGGTCGGGATGGTGGCGTCACCCAGTTTCAGGTGCGCGGGCTGGCTTTCCTCGTGATTGGTCATCGAGAAGCTGACATTCGTCAGGCGATCAAAGGACAACGTGCCATCGGGTTTCGGATACACGATTTCTTTGTGATCCTTAGCTTTGCCTGTCGCATCGGCATCGTTCTTGCCGTGTTTGATCGTTCCAAACGGGTTCCAACCGGTGATGTTGGCCGTCCACATATCGACCGCGCCCAGCACAAGACCGCCCAGAAGACCGTATTTGGACCACAGCGGTTTGACGTTGCGCACCCGCTTGAGGTCTTTCGCAATGGGGCCAGAGCGCAACTCTTCCTCGTACATTTCCAACGTATCGGAGGCGCGGCCTTCCTTTATCGCCGCGTGGGCGGCTTCGGCTGCGTGAATACCGGACAGCATGGCATTGTGGTTGCCCTTGATGCGAGGCACGTTGACCAGACCGGCGGAACAGCCCAGCAGCGCGCCACCCGGGAACGCGACTTGTGGGATCGACTGCCACCCGCCTTCCGAAATTGCGCGCGCCCCATATGCAATGCGCTTCCCGCCTTTCAGCAGCTCTGCCACCATCGGGTGATGCTTGAAGCGCTGAAACTCCATGTAAGGGAAAAGATAGGGGTTCTCGTAGTTCAGGTGGACAACAAAGCCCACATAAACCTGATTGTTATCAAGGTGGTAGATGAAGGAACCACCTCCTGCATTGCCGTTCAGCGGCCAGCCCATCGTATGCGTGACTGAGCCCTCTTTATGCTTTTCGGGATCAATCTCCCAAATCTCTTTCATGCCAAGGCCAAACTTCGGCACATCGCAATTCTTATCGAGACCGAATTTCGCAATCGCCTCTTTCGAAAGCGATCCACGCACGCCTTCGGAAAGGAACACGTATTTGCCATGCAGCTCCATGCCCGGCTCATAACCATCGCTCTGCGTGCCATCGGGGTTCAAACCGAACTCACCAGCCACGACGCCTTTGAGCGAGCCGTCCTCTGCATACACCAGCTCGGAACACGCCATGCCCGGGAAAACCTCGACGCCCAGCTCTTCGGCCTGTTCAGCCATCCAGCGGCACACATTGCCCATCGAAACGATATAATTGCCATGGTTATTCATCAGCGGCGGCATGGCAAAGTTGGGCAGACGCACCTTACCTGCCTCACCCAGCATGTAGAAACTATCGTCTTTTACAGGCACCGTGATCGGCGCGCCTTTTTCCTTCCAATCGGGAATCAGACGGTCGATGCCTGTTGGATCCAGAACAGCACCAGAGAGGATATGCGCGCCGACTTCGGAGCCTTTCTCCAGCACGACAACGTTCAGATCTGCATCAAGCTGTTTCAGACGGATCGCTGCTGAGAGGCCCGCAGGACCTGCACCAACAATAACGACGTCGTATTCCATTGCTTCACGTTCAATCTCGGCCATCTTGGCTCTCCTCATGTCGCGGGGCGTTTGGCTGCGCGCATACCTAAAAATAACTCGCAGAGAGGTATCTTAAAGGCTTTGGAAAGGTCAATCGAGACGGTGCGTTATACCGTCGCTGGCGCTAAATTTGCCTGCCGATTGGACTTACGCACCAGCGCCCACCACAAGCCTGCCACCAGAAGGGTCGAGGCATAGCCGTCAATCGCATAGTGATAGCCGGTATAGACTGAAAGGATCATCACGGCGGTCCAGAAAAGCCCGCCGGGGATCAGCAAAAGCGGGTGGCGTTCGTACATATAAAGCGCAACCGCAGTCGCCACAGCCACATGCACGCTTGGAAACGCGCTAATGCCGGAACCAAGCGCCTGCGCGCCTTCGATGTAGAATTGCCACAGCGATTCTTGCGTCTCCCCGATGGAAGATGCGAAAATGCCTTTTGCTTCAAGGACAGCCATCATCTCAGTGAACCGCTCCGTTCCCAAAAGACGGTCATAATAGACGGGCCCCGCAGACAGGCCGGCCAGTGCCAGCACATTGCCGATGCCCGCCCATGCAAACATAAAGACAATCAATGTGCGATTGACCCGCGCGGGGTCACGATCTGTCGCCGCCATCACCATCGGCAGGAAAAACGCCGGGATTGCCCAACCGGTGAGGTAGAACTCCATCAGGATCTGCACGTTGAAGTATTCGTCCAGCGCATGGGCGAAGACCCATGGATCAGTCCCGAAATGCAAAGCGCGGTCCAGTTCGGCAAAAAGCGGATCCGCAAAAAACGGCAAAATGGCGGGCAATGTCGTTTTAAAGAGCGTAAAAGCAGGTTGAAAAAGCAACAGCGCCAGTACAGCCCATCCGATATCCACCGCGCGGCGTTTCAATTCTGTGGCGCCATAAAGTGCGAAGATCAGGAACAGCGCGGCGGCGAACAGATACCCCACCTCAACCATCGCTTCAGCAAAGTTGCGCGATTTATAGACGGTGCTTTGCAATTTCAGCCATAGGTCGTCGCGGAACGCGAAAGCGATAGCGACCGAAATCACCAGATAAATACCCGAAAAAATCGCCAGCCGTTTCACTGCGCTCGGCCCTCAAAAGCAACGTCTTGCCGCAAAACATGCATTGGTCTTGCAGCCCCTCCATTGACTTTCTACCTTCAGATTGAGTTAACACCGTGGCAGCGATTGCCCATTTTCGGCCAACTCCAAGGTAATTTTATGGACAAGATCCCACTGACCCGCGCGGGCCACACCGCGCTGAATGCAGAATTGAAAGAGCTGAAATCCGTTCAGCGCCCCGCCGTCATCAAGGCAATTGCCGAGGCGCGCGAGCATGGCGACCTGTCGGAAAACGCCGAATACCACGCGGCGCGTGAAAAGCAGAGCTTCATCGAAGGCCGCGTGAAAGAGCTTGAGGGCATCCTCGGCCTCGCTGATGTCATTGATCCAGCAACACTTTCCGGCACGATCAAGTTTGGCGCCACAGTGCGGCTGGTCGACGAAGACACCGATGAAGAGAAGACGTACCAGATCGTGGGCGAGCCTGAAGCCGATATCCAAAACGGCAAGCTCAACATCAAATCGCCCCTCGCCCGTGCGTTGATCGGAAAAGAAGACGGCGACAGTGTCGAGGTAAAGACCCCCGGCGGCGAAAAGAGCTATGAAATCCTGTCCATTGAGTATGTCTGAGGGCTAAGGGATGGCGCTGCCTCCGTCCGACAAGATCGCCTCTGCAGATCTGGCCTCTCGGCCAAGCGCGCCGCCTGTGATTAGCGCGCCCGAGATGATTGCGATTGCGGTCAGCCTGATCTGGGTACTGGGCGTTGCGATCTTTTTCTGGATGACACCGTCGGAACAGGGCGGCTTTGACGGTGTGCGGTTCATCGTCGTGTTCCTCGCGATTTTCATGCCGGTTGCGATGATCTGGATCGCCGCATCCGCGGCACGCTCCACCCGGATCATGCGCGAAGAAGCCGCGCGCCTACAGGCGGCCGTGGACGGGATGCGCAAAAGCTATATCGCGCAACAGCAGACTGCAGGCATGGCGTTGAAGCCCGCGGTCGAGCGGAAGATCGACGAGATTGCGCAATCGACCAAGAAAGCCGAGAGCGCGATCGCGACTTTTACCACGACGCGAGAACCCGCGCGTGCCACGCTGGCGCCCAAGACCGAAACCCCGACGCAGGATCAACCCGCACTAGAGCTTGGTACGCCCGCCGATGAGCTTGGCCCGCCCTTGTCTACCGAAGACCTCCTACGTGCCTTGCATTTTCCTGAGAACGCCGAAGATACAAGCGGCTTTGCGGCGCTGCGCCGCGCACTAAGGGATCGTCAGGCCGCTGGCCTTATTCAGGCCGCTCAAGACGTGCTGACCCTGCTCAGCCAAGACGGCATTTACATGGACGATCTGCGCTATGACCGCGCGCGGCCTGAATTGTGGCGCCGTTTTGCGATGGGTGAACGCGGGCGCGGTGTCGCTGGTCTGGGCGGCGTGCGGGATCGCTCATCACTCGCGCTTAGTGCAGGGCGCATGAAGCAAGATACGATCTTTCGCGACGCCGCGCATCATTTCCTGCGGCGCTTCGATCAGATGCTGATCGCGTTTGAGCCGAATGCCAACGACGCCGAACTCGCCGCACTTTCCGACACCCGAACCGCGCGCGCGTTCATGCTGCTGGGACGCGTGACAGGAATGTTTGACTAAAAGTTTTCAGAAAACTTTTCGAAAACTCTTCTAAAGAGTTTTAGGCCAGGAAGCTGGCGTAAGGGATATACCGCGCCATGTCGCCCGGCACGATATCCCGCGCGCCATCGCCAATCTCCACCAGCCCGTCAGCCCAACTCAGACCCGAGATTCGGCCAGACCCCTCTGAGGCAAACACCTCCACCGCGCCATCGACAATGCGCGCGCGCAGAAATTCTCGCCGGCCAGGTTTTTTCCGCTTGCTGAACGCGGCAGGCAAATCGAAGCCCTGCGGTGTTTTCCAAGCCGCACCGCTGAGAACGCCCATTGCAGGCCGCGCGAAAACCAATGCACAGACCAGCGCGGCAACAGGGTTTCCAGGCAGCCCAAACACAGGCGTTCCGTGCCACATGCCCAGCGCCAAGGGCCGCCCCGGTTTGATCGCGATGCGCCACATCGACATCGCACCGCTTTCGGTCAGAAGTGCTGAGATGTGGTCTTCGTCCCCCGCAGAAGCCCCGCCAGAGGTCATAATGACATCGGCCTTTTGCGCCGCTTCATCCAAAGCGCTGCGGATCGCGTCGCGGTCATCGGGCAAGCGCCCCATATCGACTGGCACATAGCCCAGATCCGCAATCAGTGAGAGCAGCATCGGCCTATTGGCGTCGTAGATTTGCCCTGGCCCCGCATCCTCATGTGGGTCGCGCAATTCGTCCCCGGTGGAGAGAACGGCCACGCGCAGCCTTTGATGCAAACTCACGGTATTGATCCCAACGGAGGCCAAATGCGCGATATCCGCAGGCCGCATCACGTGGCCCTTGGAGAGCAGCGTCGCACCGGCTTCAACATCCTCCCCAGCCTTGCGCGTGTTGGCGCCCGACTTGACGCCCTCGCGAAAGGCTATCGCCTGTCCGTCCGTGGATACATCCTCTTCAAGGATCACGGTATCGACGCCGTCCGGCAGAATGGCTCCTGTCAAGATACGGATCGCTGCCCCTTGGGGAACCTTATCAGTAAACGGCACACCAGCAGCTGCGCGCCCCCGGATCAGCGGCAGGCGATGTGGCGCTGCCCCCAGACAGGCATGAGCAAACCCATAACCGTCGACCGCCGAGTTTGGCGCAGGCGGTTGAGGGCGTGGGGCGGTTAGTGACTCTGCCAAAACCCGGCCAAGCGCATCCGAAAGTGGCGCAGTTTCAACAGGTGTAACGGGTGTCAGCCGCTCTTTCAGAAGGGCAAGCGCATCGTCGACAGGCGTCCAATCCACGCCGGGGGGTAACGCAAAACAATCGTTGCGCAGAGGAGGCGGTTGTAGCTCAGCGGCTTCGGAGAGGACGCCGAAAATCCACCCCTCTTCTTTCGCGATACGCGCTGGGTTTTCGAGGCCGGAGGGCTGGCCGAAGAAGCTATCCAACGCGCCCGTTGTTTGCGCTTGTTGAAATGCGTGGCACAAGGCGCGGACCTGTACCGCGTCCGGAATCTCATAGATGGGATCGCTTTGATCCCAGCCGTCGGCAAGCGCGTCTAGGGGCGCACGGTCCAAAAGGGCTGGGTAAATCTCGACAAGCGTGATGCGCGCGTCAGGCCTTTCCCAACCGCTTTCCAACGGCCATACAGCAATCTCATCGCCGAAGCCCGCGCAGAGACGGTGCAGATGCGCAAGGCCTATCAGCGTTTGAGACCCCACTGCCCCGGCGTAGGCAAGTTGCCATACCGACTTCGCCCCCTTCGAGAATTTCTCAATCGTTCGAAACTCTGGATAGCCACCATTTACATGTTTTTTCTCGGCAAGATGGGCCAGGTTAAGTCCCGCAGGTCGCCCCCAGAAAGGTCCCTCGCCGGGCGTCGTCGCATTGATGGCATCTGCCACCTGAAACCGGTTGTTCTCGTTATTTTTCCCATCGCGGATACGGCTCGCAAGCTCTGCCCAGACGGCACGCGCCTCAGCCTTGCCAGTCAGCGCCTCTGCAAAGCCCGGCGGAAAGCCGAAGGCGAAATCAAAGCCGATCAGGATGCGCCCCGGCGTGCGGCGCAAGCGTTCTTCGATTAAAGCCATCGCTTCGTGACGGGTCCGGCAATAGACGGGTCGTTGATCGTCCTGCCCGACAAAGATCGTGTCCTTTTTGGGCTTGGCCGGGGACGGCGTATTCGACGCAGACCAATCCACCATAATGATGCTGTCAAAGCTCAAAGACCTACCTCGGCCAGGATGAAATCTGCAATTGCGGCAGTATCATCAAGATGGAACACGGGCCGATCAGCCTCTGTGAGTGTATCGCTCGCAATCGCCTTGACCGTGTCATCCGCAATCAGCGGATTGCCCGTCTCGCCCCGATGAGCTTCGACTTTCGGATGACCGTCTCGCTTATAGCCTTCGATGAGTACCAGATCGACAGGCTCCAGCTTGGTCAGCAGATGTGCCAGTGGCGGCTCGTCCTCCTCAGCTAGTTCATGCATCAGCGCCCAGCGATTGCGGGAGGCGAGCAGCACCTCGCGTGCACCCGCGACGCGGTGGCGGTGGCTGTCTTTGCCGGGGTGATCCACGTCGAAGGAGTGATGCGCATGTTTGATGGTCGAGACGGTGAAGCCACGTCTGGTAATTTCTGCCACCAAACGCTCCATCAACCCAGTCTTGCCTGCGTTCTTCCAGCCAACAACGCCGTAAACCCTCATAGCACACGCCCTTTGAGCCGCTCGGACGCTTGCGCCAAGTCATCCGGCGTATTCACGTTGAAAAACGCGCCATCGTCAAAGGCGGTCGATGCAGCCCCGTGCTTGTCCGTCCACAAGACGACCTTTCGCAGGCCGCCTTCCAACGCGACGCGCAGATCGGCGCGCAGATTGACGGGCCACAAGCCAAATGTGGGATGGCGGACAAGGCGGCCTTCCTCATGCGTTGCGGCCAGCGCCATCGGCGTCTGCGCCTTGTACGCAGCCCGGTCGAGCCGTTCTGCAAGATCATGCGGGAAAAACGGCGTATCGGCCGCGGCGGTCACGATATGATCGAACCCATGCTCCGCCGCATATTCCATACCTGCCAGAACCCCTGCCAAAGGACCGGGATAATCGGCCAGCGTGTCCGCGATCACGGGCAGGCCATACTCCGCAAACCGCTTGGGATCGCCATTGGCGTTGAGCACCAGACGCTCCACCTGTGGGCCAAGCCGGTCGATCACGCGGTCCAGAAGCGTCATACCTTCGAGCACCAGAAGCCCCTTGTCGCCACCGCCCATGCGGCGGGCCTGTCCACCGGCAAGGATTACGCCCAGCGCGTTCATGCGTCCGCCCCTTTACGACCGTGCTTGCGGCCCTCATCCGCGATCTGCGCAGGGTCCGCATCGCGCAACAGGCGGTCTTCCCCCGCAAGACAGATAAATCGCTTGCCGCGCATCCGACCGATCAATGTCAGCCCCACCTCGCGGGCAATTTCGACGCCCCAAGCGGTGAAACCTGAACGCGAAGCCAGCACTGGGATACCCATCATAGCCGTCTTGATCACCATTTCAGAGGTCAGCCGCCCCGTCGTATACAGAATCTTTCCTTGGGCAGAAACGCCTTCCGACAACATCCAGCCTGCAATTTTATCAACGGCATTATGACGGCCAACGTCCTCCATGTAGACAAGCGGGCGGTCGCCTTCACACAGAACGGTACCGTGGATCGCACCAGCTTCCAGATAAAGGCTGGGCGTGCGGTTGATCTTGGAGGCGAGCGCGTAAAGCCATGAGGTGCGTACCTCGTCCGCGGGCAGCTCAAGCCCTTCGAGCCCTTCCATCATGTCCCCGAAAACAGTGCCGACGGCGCATCCGCTGGTGCGGGTTTTCTTCTTAAGCTTTTCTTCAAACGTGGTCTTTGAGGCGGTTCGGACGATCACAACTTCAAGATCATCATCATACTCGACGCCTGTGATCTTTTCATCCTCAGCCAGCATACCCTGATTGCGCAAGAACCCGAGGGCAAGATACTCCGGGTAGTCCCCAATAGTCATCGCGGTGACAATTTCCTGACTGTTCAGGAAGATCGTAAGCGGGCGCTCCTCGACCACAGAAATTTCTTGGCTGTTACCATCCTGATCAAAGCCCGACACGGGCCGCGTCAATCGCGCCGCGCCGGGATTGGGGGCGATCAAATAATCATGCAGATCATCACATTTCGCCATTTGCGTCTGCCTCCCCCAGCCTCTACATCTGTCTAGCTGGACCAACCTAGGGGCAAATCATGGCGTCTGCCAGTTCCAAATCCGCCTTCTGGAAGGGCTTCAAAGATGGCGCGCCGTTCCTCTTGGTCGTGGGACCTTTTGGCGTGCTGTTCGGCGTTGTCGCAACCGAAGCGGGCTTGAACATTACCGAGACGATGGCCTTCTCGATCATGGTCATTGCAGGGGCTGCACAATTCACCGCAATCCAACTGATGCAGGACGAAGCGCCCACACTGATCGTGCTTGCCACGGCGTTGGCCGTAAACCTGCGCATGGCGATGTATTCTGCAGCATTGACGCCACATCTCGGCGCGGCGCCGCTATGGCAACGCGCGTGCATTGCCTATTTCACCGTCGATCAAAGCTATGCGGTCAGTGCGGCTCAGTTCGAGAAGACGCCGGATTGGACGCTCTCGCAAAAGATCGCGTATTTCTTTGGCGCGGTCACGCCGGTCTGCCCGATGTGGTATGTCGTGACATGGATCGGAGCCTATGCTGGCACAGCAATCCCGCCTGAATTCGCCCTCGATTTCGCGATCCCCATTACGTTTCTGGCGATCATAGCCCCCCTGTTGCGCACCCTGCCCCATGTGCTGGCCTGCGCAACATCGGTGATCCTTGCGCTCAGCTTTGCATGGGTGCCCTACAATCTGGGGCTGCTGATCGCGGCGGTGGGGGCCATGATGGTCGGCGCGCAAGCCGAGCTGATGCTCAGCCAGAGGGTGAAAACATGATCGACAGCACCCAGCTTTGGATCGTGATCCTTGGCCTTGGCGCAGGTAGTTTTGCGCTGCGCTTCTCGTTTTTAGGGATCATCGGAAAACGCCCCCTGCCTGAATGGGTGCTGCGCCATTTGCGCTATACAGCTGTCGCTGTGCTGCCTGGTCTGATCGCGCCGCTGGTCCTTTGGCCCGCCGCAACGGGAGGGGAGCTTGACCCAGCCCGCCTGACCGCCGCTGCCGTGACATTGATTGTGGGCATCACAACGCGCGACGTGCTTGCCGCAATCTTCGGCGGGGCAATCGCGCTTTACGGAATGCTCTATCTGCTCAGCTAAGCAGACAGCCTACAGCTGAATATCCAGAAGGTTCTGCCAATTGTCATCCGGATCATCATCCTGAATGAGCTGCGTCCGCACGCCCGGCAGTTGAGCGAAGTCATCGCGGATTTTCTTGGGGAACGGTGTCTGGCGCAGGCTCTGGAACCCCGGAATACCGCGCAGAATACGCGACGTGACAGTGCCGCATTGCGCCTTAGCGACGGCGCCATTCGCCTCGACCGCGCGCTTGATCCGCTCTGCAATTTCAGGGCTGACCTCAACCGTTTGCAGGATCACATCATAAGTCTCACGCGCGTGGTAGTCGGTATAGTAATTCACGACACGTGGCGATGCGCCATAAATGACGTCGTTCCGTTCCGGGATTGCCTCGTGCTTGAACGTGCCCGCAGGATCCCAGATCACACGTTGCGATGCGTTGATGATCAGCCCCGTATGCGCACCATTGCCTGAGCGCTTGTTCATCACAGTGACAAGTGTCAGCGTCGCCGGTCCCGGCTCGCGGTAAGCGACAGCGTCAATCTCATGCTGCTCTGACCAAACTTGCTCGGGCCCGCAGGCCGCCAGCATCAGTGGCAGCGCCAAAATCAGGAGAATACGACGCATCAGAGGTCTTCCGGTCAGGCGCGTCTCAGCGCGCGAAAATCGCCATGAGGATCAGAATTGCGATGATGATATAGACCGAATAGGTCGTGAATTTGATAAAGCCTGCGAACGTCTTCTCGTGGGTGGTGACGTCCATCTCGCCGTGCTTATGATCTGCCATGATGGCCTCCAACTCTGGTTATTCGCGAGATAGCCGATTCCGACAGCCATGTCACGGGCGCACGATGGGCAAATTGGCGCGGCTTAGGGGTCCGTCTCATCCGCTTCCAAGGCCTTGGCCAAGCGAAAGCCAATACGGTTCGGCTCCGCCTGATCCACCTCTTTCGGCAAGGCGCGCAAGAGGACACTCAGCTGGCTGACATGCTGGACCAGTTGGGTCTTCGCGCCACTGGCATCACTGCCATAAAACGTCACGATATCCGGGTCGTAATACCCCATCCCTTCGATGCGCAGCACTCCTGCGTCACCCCCGGTGAAGCCCATCGCAACCTCATGCGTGTTATCCAACTGTTTTTCGAAGTTATGGATATAGAGGATCATCCGCTCATAGGCCCATTGCGCAGGGCTTTTCTGGGCAACGGGTGCTTTGATCGGCTCAGGACATTCGCGATCCGGATCGGTATGGACCTCTTTCAGGCGTGGCAGCGCGTTGCCCTCGACCGCCTCCGCCGTCGTTCTGATCTCATCATCCATCGCCTACCCTTTACGCTGCCAGATCCACGCCCCATCATCGCGCTTTTCCCGCGTAATGCGAGCGCTTTGATAAAGGTGGTTGAGATGCGCAACAGCCTCGACCAAAGCCAACCCGTATTCACCTTCCCCAATCCGGCGCTTGAAGAGCGGGGCGAACACCTCCCCCGCGGTCTTGGGCTCTCCTAAAAACGCCTCAAGACGCTCCAAAGCGCCGTGATGATTGTCGATCAATTGCTTCATACGAAGCGGCAGACCCATAAACGGCAACTTATGGCCGCCCAAAACCAGATGATCCTCGCACGCAAGCCCGGCAAGCCGCTCGCATGCTTCGAGCCATTCAGCCACCGGGTCGGCCTCAGGTTCTGTCGCATAGACCCCGATATTCGGGCTGATCGACGGCAAGATCTGGTCGCCCGACAAAACCAGATTGTCATCGCGGCTCCAGAACGTTGCATGCTCCGGCGAGTGCCCGTTCCCGATATGCACGTCCCAATCGCGCCCTGCCGCGCGGAGAACATCATCCTGCTTAATGCGCTGAAACCCCAGCGGCAAAGGGGCGACCACATCCGCAAAATTGAACGGACGCTCCTGCTTTCGCTTTTCCAAAATATCCAAATCCATCCCGGCCGCCTGCCAAAAGGCCAGCGTCTCGGGCGTCGGGCGATCCTGCGCATCCAGCGTCAGCATCCGCGCAAATAACCAAGTCGTGCGGGTCGCCCATAAAGGCGCGCCCATCTCGGATTGCATCCAGCCCGCAAGCCCAATGTGATCAGGGTGGTGATGGGTGACAATCACGCGCCCCACCGGCTTACCCTTCAAGGGCCCATCCAGCACGCTTTGCCAGATCGCCCGACTGCGCCGGGAGGCAAAACCGGTGTCAACGATGCTCCAATGATCGCCTTCGTCCAGCGCGTAGCAATTGACGTGATCAAGCGCCATCGGCAACGGCATTCTGATCCAGAGCACACCTTCCGCAACCTCGGTCACCTCACCTTCGGCGGGCGGGTCTTCAAACGGATAGCGCAGCCCTGCGTGGCTCACGCGGCAAGCTCATCAGCACTTAAATCATAAAGCTCGGAGGCTCCGGCACGCGCATGGATCAAAAGACCCGCATGCTCGGGCAGCATCCGTTTGATATAGAAGCGCGCCAGCTTCTCGCGCGGGCCGCCCTTGTCCGCTTGCGCAGCCTGCAGGTGGTAATGCCCGCCCAGAACACGCGCAAAAGCGTGCAGGAAGGGAACTGCACCGGCGAAACGCTCATTCAGATCGCTTTGTGCGACCAACCATTCGGTCGTCTCGCGCAGGCTTTCGCAGGCTTGCCAGACGGCCTCTGCCATAACGGGGTTGGAGCCGCGCGCGTCTTCCGCCGCGGCCTCCATCTCGTCCAGCAGGCGGTAGGCCGCCTCACCGCCATCCATCAGCTTGCGGGCCACAAGGTCCATCGCCTGAATGCCGTTGGTGCCCTCGTAGATCGTCGTCACCCGCACATCGCGCGCGAATTGCGCGGCACCCGTCTCTTCGACAAAACCCATACCGCCATGCACTTGCATGCCCGTTTGCGCAACAGCCACGCCAACATCAGTGCCAAAGGCTTTGGCGATGGGTGTCAGGAAGGCCGCGCGCGCTTCCCAATCCGCATCGCCTGTCGCGTGGCCCATATCAATCGCAACAGCACAAGCCAGCGCGATTGCACGAGACGCAAATACGTCGGCCTTCATTGTCGCGAGCATCCGGCGTACATCGGCATGATCGACAATCGCGCCAGTGCCGCCCGTGACCGGTGTCGCCCCTTGCTTACGGTCCAACGCATAAGCCACCGCGTGCTGCATCGCCCCTTCGGCCACGCCAACACCTTGGACACCAACGCCCAGACGCGCGTTGTTCATCATCGTGAACATCGCGGCCATTCCTTTGTGGGGCTCACCGACCAGCCAGCCAGTGGCTTCATCATATTGCATCACCGCGGTAGGGGAGCCGTGCAGCCCCATCTTATGCTCAAGGCTCACCACTTTCAGCGTATTCGCCACGCCCGCATGGCCGTTCTCATCCGGCAGCCGCTTCGGCACCATGAAAAGGCTGATCCCCTTCGTGCCCGGGCCACCATCGGGCAAGCGCGCCAAAACGAGATGGCATACATTTTCGGTGAAATCGTTATCCGCCCAGCTGATGTAAATCTTCTGCCCGGTGATCGCATAGGTGCCATCCCCTTTCGGTTCCGCCTTGGTGCGGAGCGCGCCCACATCGCTGCCCGCATGCGGTTCGGTCAAATTCATCGTGCCATACCATTCGCCCGAAATCAGCTTCGGCAGGTAAAGCGCTTTGATCGCATCGCTTGCGTGATTTTCCAGCGCCTCAATCTGGCCTTGGGTCATCAGCGGGTTGAGCTGAATCGCAAGACAGGCCGACGACATCATCTCGTTCACGGCAGACGTAACGGCCATCGGCAGACCCATGCCGCCATATTCGGGATCCGCTGCAATCGACATCCAACCGCCCTCCGCAATCGCCTTGTAGCCGTCGTCAAACCCGGGCGAGCAGCGCACGACGCCATTCTCCAGACGAGCCGGGGTCAAATCGCCCGCACGCTGGAGGGGCGACAGTACCTCTTCGCACATACGCCCGGCCTCTGTCAGAATCGCTTCTGTCAGATCGGGCGTCGCATCTGCGAAACGATCCGTCGCACGCACCTGATCAAGACCGACAACCTTGTCGAACAAGAACTGGAACTCTCGGACGGGGGCACGATAGGGCATTGTTTTCTCCGGGTTTCGCGACCTTCACATATACGCGCGAAATCGCTATGCGAAGGTATCTTCTACACGCGAAGGTAACCGCCCCGACGCCCCCCGCAACCAAAACGCAACGTCAGACCGCATGAACCCAGTTTCCACACAACACCTTGCCGCGACACCAGATGGGATCGCAAAGGCTGCAGCCTTGCTGCAGGATGGCGCGCGTGTGGCCTTCCCAACCGAGACGGTCTACGGCCTTGGGGCAGACGCGACCAATGGGCAAGCGGTGGCACGCATCTTTGCGGCCAAGAACCGGCCCAGCTTCAATCCGCTGATCGTGCATGTCCCTGATCTTGCGGCAGCAGAAAAACTTGTGGAGTTTCCTCAAACCGCACGCGACATCGCGCAAGCCTTCTGGCCCGGCCCTTTGACCCTAGTTTTACCGCTCAAAGATGGTGCGGTCAGCGATCTGGTGACAGCGGGCCTTGGCACGCTTGCCATCCGCATACCCGCGCATCCTTTGGCGCAAGAGCTTTTGCGGGCAGCAGACCGCCCAATCGCAGCCCCCTCTGCAAATCCATCTGGCGCGATCAGCCCGACCACGGCAGATCATGTTGCAGCAGGCCTGACCGGAAGGATCGAGGCTATTCTGGATGGCGGCCCCTGCGCGGTTGGCCTTGAATCGACAATCCTTGGCTTCGATCCGGAACCGACCCTATTGCGCCCGGGCGGGCTGCCCCAAGAAGCACTGGAGGCGGCTCTGGGTCATCCGATCAGCACCCATCTGCCGGAAACTCCGAATGCGCCGGGTCAGCTGACCTCCCATTACGCGCCCGACGCCAAAGTCCGGCTCAACGTGACAGCGGCAGAGGGCCCACTGCTCGGCTTCGGCCCTATGGAAGCCACGCTCAACCTCTCTCCCGCCGGGGACCTGACAGAAGCTGCGGCCAATCTATTCGCCTATCTGCGGAAACTGGACGAGGTCGCCGACACGATCCACGTCGCGCCAATTCCCGAAACGGGTCTGGGCCGCGCGATCAATGACCGCCTGCGCCGCGCAGCAGCGCCGAGGTGATCTGAAGCGCTAGGCTCGTCCGGCTGATGCGGACAAGGTCAAGGCTTCCACGCCCATTGTCTTGAGGGCAGCTTCCCACTTGTTGTCAGGAGCGACGGAGAAAACAATTTCGGGCGAGGCATCGCAAGTTAGCCAACCATTGCGCACAATTTCGCTCTCAAGCTGACCCGGCCCCCAGCCAGCGTAGCCCAAAGCCATCACCAAAGCGGCAGGGCCCTGCCCACTGGCGATGTCCTCCAGAATATCCAGCGTCGCGGTCATCCCAAAATGATTATCGACCTCCAGTGTGGAGGTGTTCGAGCGATAGTCAGAGGTATGCAGCACAAAGCCGCGCCCATGCTCCACCGGACCGCCGAAATGCACCGGCACGTCACGACTGATCTGAGCAGGCTTGATTGAAAGCTGTTCAAGCAGATCGGCAAAGACCAGATCTTCGGCAGGTTTGTTCACGATCAGGCCCATCGCCCCTTCGTCTGAATGGGCACACATGAAAATGACGCTTTTCTCGAACCGTGGATCACTCATCCCCGGCATCGCGATCAACAGTTTACCCGTGAAATCAGACGACTCGCTTTGCATGCCGTCAAGGATGGGGGCGGGCTTTGGTCCATGCAAGTGTCTTGAAAGACGCGGCTCACGACAATTCGCGGGGATGTGACTTTCCATCCCCGACTTGAGCCGTATCCTGCCGGTATGACTATGCGTGCTGTCCTTCTGTCGTCCTGCCTGCTCGCCGCCCCCGCAGCGACGCTGGCGCAGGATATGGTCGATCTTGAAGTGCTTCCCGGCTGGCGGGAAGCCAACGGTACGCACATGGCCGCGCTGCGTGTGACGCTTGATCCGGGTTGGAAGACCTACTGGCGCGCACCAGGTGACGCGGGCATTCCCCCGCAATTCGATTGGCGCGGCGCAGATAACATGCGCTCTGTCGCGTTTCACTGGCCCGTGCCGGACGTCTACATAACCAACGGCATGCGCACGATTGGGTACGAAAATCAGGTCGTGATCCCGATGCGCGTCACACCCCACGCGTCTGGCGAAATCAGAATGCGCGGGTCGGTGCAAATCGGCGTCTGCGAAGAGATTTGTGTGCCTGTAACGCTGAATTTTGACGAAGCTTTGCCGACAAGCGGCGCGCCAGACAGGGCGATCAGCGCGGCTTTGTCCGACCGCCCCCATAACGAAACCGAAGCGAGCGTCGCGAGTGTGACTTGCGCCGTTGATCCGATCGCTGATGGGCTGCGTGTCACCGCTTCCATCGCGATGCCGCCTTTGGGGCGCGGCGAAGTTGCTGTGTTCGAAACCGCCGATCCGACGGTCTGGATTTCTGAGGCCGCAACCGAGCGGAACGGTAAGATGCTCACGGCCTCCGCAGAGATGGTGAGCCCTTCAGGGCAGCCCTTTGCTTTGAACCGAAGCGATATTCGCATCACGGTATTAAGTGCCGGGCAGGCCGTCGATATCCGCGGCTGCGACGCCGGTTAAGACGCGCGCCGCAGGCCCAAAGCGGCGAGCATGTATGCCCCCAGACCAATAATCAGAACGGCTACTGCAAGCAGTCCAAGTGCCGTTGGGAAGGCAGGTGCCGCCGCCAAAGCAGGCAAGACCTGTAAAAGGGGTGCAGCAAGACTGCCTTGCAAGGCCACCGGACCGATGAGAGCCGCAAACGCGAGCGCGACCAAACCAGTTGCGGCCCAAACAAGGCGCCGCGCGGGATGGGGCGCGCGCAGGCTGCGGCGCATCGCTGTCAGTTGGCGCGACACATCCAATTGCATCGCCATCAAGGCTGGCACGAGGATCAGCACCAACAGCATCCCGAAGCCCAGACCATAGACCAGCGTGATCACGGTTGGCTTGAGGAACTGCGCTTGCGAGGATTGCTCATAGAGCAACGGCGTCAGGCCCAATACCGTCGTCAGCGTTGTCAGCAAAACCGCCCGCAAACGATCCGCCGCGCCATCTATGATGGCCGTAATCCGGTCGCGTGTTTTTGCGTATTCATCGATGGTCGTGACCATGACAATCGAGTCGTTGATGATGATGCCCGTCATTCCGATCAACCCCACGACCGAAAACATGCTGAGTGGCACATCCCAAACGTAATGGCCCCAGATTGTTCCGACGAGGCCAAATGGAATGATCGACATCACCACCGCTGGACGTGTCCAAGAGGCAAAGATCCACGCCAAGGTCAGGTAAATCCCGAGCAAACAAAAGATCAGACCAAGACGCGCATCGTTGAGAAACTCATCCTCCTGCTCGCTGAGGCCCGCCAGCCGCCAGTCGACTTGCTGTTCTGATGCGATCCGGGGCAGGATATCCGTTTCCAGCGCGGTCATGATCTCTGTCGCGCGCGCGGGATCATCTTCAGAGATGTCCCCGCTTACCTCGATCACGCGGACACCGTTTTCGCGCCGCACGGTCGAGAAACCAGTACGGCTTTCGACGGATACAATTTCGGCCAGTGGCACGTAATCCCCGGCGGGAGTGCGCATCTGCGTGCGGATCAGAAAGTCTGCCGTCAACTCGCCCACAGGCAATTCCACCCGAATCTCGGCAGAGCGGGGACCATCGGGGAAGGTCGCCGCCTCGATCCCGTTCAACCTGTTGCGTAGCACGCGTCCAAGCGTGTCGATATCAAAGCCCAGCGCCTGCCCTTGCGCCGTCAACTCAAGCACAAGCTCTTCCTTGTCATAGGCCAAATTGTCTTGAACGGCAGAGACTTCGGGATAAGCGCGCAGCGCATCCTGTAACGCCTCAGATGCCGCTTTGAGTATTTCCGCACTGGCGCCCGAAAACTCCACTGCAAGTGCATCGCCACCGGGGCCGGACCGCCAACCACGGAAACTGATCGTCTCCACTAGCGGATGCCGCGGCACGGCGTCTTGTAGATCGCCCACAAAGGCAAACGACGAATAGGGCCGTAGGTCAGCGTCGATCAGCTCAATCGAGATACCACCTAGCTGGTCGATATCCTTGGTGTCACTGCCCGATAATCCACGGCCCGCATTGCCCCCAATCTCAGCCATGACGAAATCAACAGGGTTTCGCCCATGCTCGGCCTCGTACTCGGCGGCAAGGGTCGCAACACCCTCTTGCATCATCCGCATCTGTTCTAATGCATCTGCGCGTGTCGCACCCGGAGCCATTGCAAAGTTACCCGTGACCGACCCGCGCTCAGGCGCGTTGAAAAAGCGCCAATCCACATCGCCTTTGATAAAGAGCGCAGCTTGTGAGGCCAGAGCCAAAACCGCCAACGCCAAAACCGGATAGCGCGCTTTGATGACAAGCACCATGAAGGGCCGGAAAAGATCCTCCCTCACCCAGCGAAACCCTTTGTTCACCTGCCGGGAGGGCCAATCATACCAGTGCTCTTTCGCCGTATGCACCAAGGCGCCCTTCATGTGATGCGGCAGGATCAGGAAACATTCGATGAGAGAGGCGGCAAGCACGGCAATCACGGTGAACGGAATATCCGCGATCAGATCGCCAAACCGCCCACCAATTGCGACAAGACCAAAGAAGGCAATGATTGTCGTCAGCGTCGCGGCAACCACCGGCATCGCCATGCGCCGCGCAGCCATTTCGGCGGCAGTCGCGGGGTCCTCCCCAAGCCTCCGCGCCCGGAAATCCGCATGTTCGCCCACGACAATCGCATCATCCACAACGATCCCAAGCGTAATGATCAGCGCGAAAAGCGAGATCATGTTGAGCGTGATCCCAGCCAGATACATGATGCCCACCGCCGTGAGCATTGCCACGGGGATGCCAGCGGCCACCCAAAACGCAGTTCGCGCATTCAGAAACAGAAAGAGCAACATGACCACAAGGCCAAGGCCCATCAATCCATTGTCCAGCAGGATGTTGAGGCGCCCGGTGATAGCCTCCGCCCGCGTTCGGATCAGATCGACCGAGACGCCTTCGGGCAGCGTTGCCTCCATCCGGGCGGCGACCTCTTCGACCGTGCGCTGAATACCAATGGCATCGCCTTGGTCCGAGCGGTCGACCCGGATCGACATCGCAGGCGCATCACCCACGAAATACGCGCGCTCCCGATCAATGCCCAAGGCCGTGACCGTTGCAACGTCGCCAACCGTCAGCGTCGTGCCGTCGTTCTGGGACCGCAACACAACCGCTGCAATATCCTGGGCAGAGCGTTTCTCCACCCCAGTGCGCACACGGGTACTGCTGCCAGTGATGTCGCCTGCTGGATCAGTCGCGACCTCTCCAGCAATGGCATCTGCGATCTCGCTCATCGAGATGTCGTTCTTGATCAGCGCGACAGAGGGCACTTCGACCAGCAACTCCGGGGCCGCGACACCGCGGATGGTCGTCCGCGTGACCCCTTCGGCAAAGAGCCGGGCGACCAGTTCATCGGCATAAAGCCCTAGCTGATCGACCGAGACTGGCCCAGTGATCACGATATCGGTCACGCGGTCACGCCAAGCGCCCCTGCGAACGTCCGGCTCTTCCGCGTCTTCAGGCAGCGTTGTGACCCCATCGACGGCGACGCGGACATCATCCGTGGCCCGCGCCATATCCCACCCCGGCTCAAACTCCAGCGTGATAGAAGCGCTGCCTTCGCTTGACCGGCTCTCTGTTTCATCCACACCGTCTACGGCCTGCAAGGCAGGCTCTAGAACCTGCACAATGGCGGCATCCACATCCTCGGCACCGGCACCTGACCAGGCGACGCTGACCGTGACGTTTTCAACGATCACATCAGGGAAAAACTGCGCCCGCATCCGTGGGCTGGCTGCGATACCGATACAAATCAGAACGACAAGCAACAGGTTGGCAGCCGTCTTGTGGCGCACAAAGTAGGATAGCAGCCCGCCCGTCAGCCCCTGCACCTGCGCGCGCATGCTCTAACCGCCCAGTCGCTGTTCAAGCCGCGCGACAATACGGGCCGGGACAGCGCTTTGCTGCAACTGAGCCAAAAGCCGTTCTTTTGCCGCATCGGGCATGCGGTCATTATTTTCGACAAAAGCCATAAGCTTGGCGCGGCGCTCTTCAGTCAACTCGATCATATCCGGCTCAGGCGCGGCCCCATTGCGCATTGGACGCACTTTCAGGCCAGCGCCCAGTAGAGGCGTCCGCGCTGTGACAACTTCACGGCCGGCGAGTGCAGCCGCCTCAATGAGCGTATCATCACCTTGCTGGCGCAACACGGTGACGGGCTGTTCCTCCAGCCGTTCGTCATCAGTCAGGACGAGGACGGTATCCGCGCCACTGATGGCGGTCGCAGGGATAAGGGCAACGCGCGTCAACTCTTGTTCACGCACACGCACGGTCACAAAATCACCGGGGCGCAGCGCGGCATTCGGCTCGAGCCGCGCAAAAAGAAGACGCCCTGTCTGCCCTTCGCTCACCGCACCGCTTTCGCGCGACACTTGCCCGCGCACCACGATGTCAGCCCCAAAGACATCAAGCACCGCTTCGATCGGCGCATCAATCAGACTGCCCCGGTCATTCAAAAGCCGGGCATATTGCCCGGTCGAGACACGAAACGCGACCTCCAAGGCGTTGGGGTCGATCAGTTGCGCAATCTGCTCGTTCTCGGCGACAACGCCGCCCACAACGAGGGCGGTGTCCAAAAGTGTGCCGTCAAAGGGCGCAGTGACCACGGTTTCGCTGACGCGGCGCTCAGCCTCATCCAGCGCAATGCGCTGACGCTCCAACTGGATGGCGGCTTGATCCAAGCGAGCCTGTGCTGCGGCGACGGCTTGCCTTTGGCTCAAAAGCGTCTGCTGAGCGGCCTGCTCGGCCAGTTCGGCCGTTTCAATCGCGGCTTCGGTTCCAACACCACGGGCCTGCAAATCCCTTTGGCGCTGCAACGCGCGGGTGCGCAGATCAAGCTGGCTTTGCGCGGCTGTGACTTCGTCTCCCGCCAGATTCAGCGAGACATTCGCATCGCGCTCTTCTGCTTCAGCTTCCCGCAAATCTGCGCGGGCACGGGCCAAACTGGCATCCGCGTCAAACGGATCAATGCGCACCAGTTCGGTGCCTGCCGTGACAATTCCGCCATCTTCAAAAGCCGTATCCAAAGCGATCACACGCCCGCCTTCAACCGCGCGCAGCTCTAACGTCCGCCGGCTTTGCACTTCGCCAAAAACAGTCAGTGTCGGGGCAATCGTTTGAGGGGAAATCTCTTGCACATTTACAGCGAAAACACGTTCGCGTGCGGGAAACGAGCGCTCCTCCTGCGTCAGGCTCTCTTGGACAGCCCCGCTCACCACGACAACCGCCCAAGTCAAAAGACCGAGCGTCATTGCCCATAGGAACAAGCCAATCAGGCTGCGCCCCAGAAATCGCATCAACAGTCCCTTTCCGACGGATGGGTAAGTTGTCTTGTAAACATAGGTTTACACGACTGATTACCAAATCACAGTTGTGATACGGGCGAGGGCACTATTTCCGTCGCTGATGCTCGTCGAGACGCGGAAAAATCTCGACAAAGTTGCAAGGCCGGTGCCGAAAATCGAGCTGTTTGGCCAAAATGCCATCCCACGCATCCTTGCACGCGCCGGGGGATCCGGGCAGCGCGAAAAGATAGGTGCCGTTTGCCACACCACCCGTGGCGCGGCTTTGAATGGCCGATGTGCCGATTTTTTCCATCGAGATGATGGTGAAGATCGTACCAAACGCGTCGATCTCTTTTTCATAGACGTCGCGGTGCGCTTCCACGGTCACATCGCGGCCTGTCAGCCCGGTGCCGCCGGTTGAGATGATCACATCAATCTTGGGATCTTTGGACCATCGGCGCAGTTGATCGGCAATCTGATCGCGCTCGTCCTGAATAATCGCGCGCGCAGCAAGCGTGTGACCCGCACTCTGCAGACGCTCCACCAGAACCTGCCCCGAGCGATCCTCGTCCAGTACGCGGGTGTCGGAGACAGTCAACACTGCGATCCGGACGGGAATGAACTCGAGGCTTTCATCAATCCGCGACATGGCTCAACCTTTCAAACGCGCTTGGAGGGACAGCAGATCGGCCCACGCCTCCCGCTTGGCGGCGGGGTTGCGCAGCAGATAGGCCGGGTGGAACATCGGCAACACGGGCTTGCCCAGCGCCTCGTCCCACGTACCACGTAACTTCGTAATGCCTTTGCGGCCCAACACACCTTGGCACGCGATGTTGCCCAGCACGACGATCAGATCGGGGTTGGCCAGCGCGACATGCCGCTCGACAAAGGGCATCATCATCGCGATCTCATCGGGCTTGGGGTCCCGGTTTTGTGGCGGGCGCCAGGGCAGGATGTTGGTGATGTAAATCGGGGCCTCGGCGGTGCGACCCATGCCAATTGCCTGAAACATCTTGTCCAGAAGCTGACCCGCACGGCCCACAAACGGCTTACCCTGCTGATCCTCATCGCGACCCGGCGCCTCTCCGATCACCATGACGCGCGCGCCCGGCACACCATCCGAAAAGACCAGATTGCGTGCGCCCTTCTTCAGCTCGCAATGCTCAAACGCGGCCAGCGCGGCACGCAGCCCGTCCAGATCACCTGCCGCCTCCGCCGCTTGGCGCGCGACATCGACCGGGTCAATCTCCGCCATCTGAAGCACGGGTGCAGGCGCGGCTGCCTTTGTCTCCAGCTTAGGCGACTTGGCTTCCAAATCGTAGCGATTGACCGGCGTGTCACTGATTGCGTCCACCGCACCCAGTTCGATCTGCCATTCCAGCAGCGCCTTCATCTGATGAAAATCGCTCATGTCTGTCATGCCCTGAAACTAAGCGCGCAGATAGCGAAGGTAAATGCCTTGCCGCCCGCCCATGCGCTGAATATAAACCCGAAAATCATCGGGACGCGCAGCATGAGTTTTCGGGCCAAGCATCTTCTGGGGATCGAGCATCTCGGCCCCGATGAAATCACGACACTGCTGGATTTGGCCGATGATTACGTGCGGCTGAACCGCCAACAGATCAAGCATGGTGACGCACTGGCGGGCCTCACCCAGATCAACATGTTCTTCGAGAATTCGACACGCACCCAAGCCAGTTTCGAGTTGGCCGGCAAACGTCTGGGGGCAGACGTGATGAACATGGCGATGCAAGCCTCCTCGATCAAAAAGGGCGAGACGTTGATCGACACGGCGATGACGCTGAATGCGATGCATCCCGATCTTCTGGTCGTGCGTCACCCCCATTCGGGGGCCGTGAACCTGCTGGCCGAGAAGGTGAATTGCGCCGTGCTGAATGCAGGCGACGGCAAGCACGAACACCCGACACAAGCGCTTCTCGATGCGCTGACAATCCGACGCGAGAAAGGGCGGCTGCACCGCCTGAACATCGCAATTTGCGGGGATATCGCGCACAGCCGCGTCGCGCGCTCCAACATCCTTCTGCTCGGCAAAATGGAGAACCGCATCCGCCTGATCGGTCCGCCCACATTGATGCCAAGCCAGATCAACGAGTTCGGGGTCGAGGTCTATGAAGACATGCGCGAAGGTCTCAAGGACGTCGATGTCGTCATGATGCTGCGCCTTCAGAAAGAGCGGATGGATGGCGGCTTTATCCCGTCCGAGCGCGAGTATTACCACCGCTATGGGCTGGACGCCGAAAAGCTGGGATACGCCAAAGAAGACGCCATCGTCATGCATCCCGGCCCGATGAACCGCGGGGTCGAGATTGACGGAACACTGGCTGACGATATCAACCGCTCTGTCATTCAGGAACAGGTGGAAATGGGCGTCGCAGTCCGTATGGCGGCAATGGATTTGCTGGCTCGCAACAGACGCGCAACTCCAAAAGAGGTGATGGCATGAACGAACCCAAGGACCCGAAAATGTCTGGCCGCGTCGCGATGATTGCACTGCTTGTCATGGCGGCTCTTGTTGTCTTGCTTGTCTTGGGCAGCGGCTAATGGCTGACCCCCGCGCCCTCGCGGATGGAGAGCGGCTGGTCGCAGAGTTTCCCGCTGACCGCGCCACTTATCTGCGGGATCATTCGGTGATGGCTGCGATTGCAATGGGCGGTGCAATGCTGGTGCTGTGGTGGATGGGCAATCCCCATGTCTGGACAGGTGCCGTCGCGGGTCTTGCCGCCATCGCCCTGCGGGGCTGGTATTTGCAATCAGAGGAGCTGTCCGTGACATGGCTTTTGACAGATAGCCGTCTGCTCGGCCCACCCGGCCGGACGGTTATGCTGCGCGATATCACAAAGGTTCGCGGGCTTGGCAGTGCGGTGCAGATCGTGACGGCATCGGGGGACAAGCACCTGCTCAAATATCAAGCCGACAAAGAGGCCGTGATCGCTCAAATCACAGCGGCGAGCGAGGCCGCTCGATGAGCGACAGTCTGGCCATTGGTGAAAACGAGGTGGGCCTCTACAGGATCTTCGCACTTGATCTTTCCCCCGGCGAAGTGACTGCGTTCACGACGCCCGTAGTGAACGCCATCGGCGATGACGACTACCCGCTCCGCGATGCACTTGGCGTGAACAACCTTGATGAGCAGCATGTGCAGATCGTGGACATCAAGGAACTGAAGACCATCGGGCTGGAAACGTACCTCTCGGAAGGCCTCGGCGTGAAAAAGGCAGACTACGCCGCGATCCTGCCTGCATTGGAGGCGCTGAATGGCCCAGCCGCCGTGATCGCCACAGCCGCTTTTGAAAGGCCTGAAATCATCGTGCCGACGGGACCCGTATCCTTCATCGGGCTGCTCAAGGAAGACAAACCGCATCAGGCCTTCATCGACCTGAGCGTTACCAGTGCCGAAGGCTTGATCGAGACCAAAAACACGCCTGCGGACCCACCTGATATGCGCACGCCGCTTTCCGTCAAACTGCTGATCGCTTTCTTCATACTCGCCTTGCTGGCCGGGCTCTTCGCCCTCTTTAATCCCGGAGACGTCCCATGAATGCGCGCACTCTGACAAACCTGCGCTTGATTGATCCAGAAGCCGGCACCGAGACGGAGGGATGGCTGCGCATAGAGGCCGGGCGCATCGCAGAGATCGGCGAAGGGTATCGTGACGGCACCAATTGCGGCGGCAAGGTTCTGGCGCCGGGCATCGTCGACATCGGTGTGAAAATCTGTGAACCGGGCGAACGGCACAAGGAAAGTTTCCGCACCGCAGGCGCCGCTGCAGCAGCGGGGGGCGTGACAACGATGGTCACACGGCCCGACACCCTTCCGGCCATCGACAGCCCCGAGACCTTGGAATTTGTGAACCGCCGCGCGCAAGAGGCGGCGCCCGTGAACGTCGTGCCCATGGCAGCGCTCACCAAAGGGCGCGAAGGCCGTGAGATGGTCGAGATTAGCTTTCTCAAGGATGCAGGGGCAGTTGCTTTCACCGATTGCGATCACGTCACGACCAACACCAAGGTGTTGTCGCGCTGTTTGACCTACGCGCGCAGCGTCGGCGCGCTGGTCATGGCGCATCCGCAAGAACCGGTTATGTCCGCAGGAGCCGCTGTGACATCGGGCAAGTTTGCTTCCTTGCGCGGATTGCCCGCCGTGTCGCCCATGGCTGAGCGGATCGGGCTTGAGCGCGACATGGCGCTCGTTGAGATGACGGGCGCGCGGTATCATGCAGACGGGCTGACGACCGCCCAGTCCCTGCCCGTTTTGGAACGCGCGAAAGCGGCGGGGCTCGATGTCACTGCGGGTGTCAACATCCATCATCTCACGCTCAATGAACTCGACGTGGGCGACTACCGCACGTTCTTCAAGATCAAACCGCCTTTACGGTCTGAAGAAGATCGCAAAGCGATGGTCGAGGCCGTTGCAAGTGGTCTCATCGACTGCATTTCCAGCTTTCACACGCCGCAGGACGAGGAAAGCAAACGCCTACCCTTTGAAGAAGCTGCGAGCGGTGCAGTCGCGCTTGAAACGCTGTTGCCCGCCGCAATGCGCCTCTATCATTCTGGTGATCTGAGCCTGCCTCAGCTTTTCCGCGCGCTTGCCCTGAACCCCGCAAAGCGTCTTGGTCTGAAAAGCGGTCGGATGGAGGTTGGCGCGCCCGCCGATCTGATCCTTTTTGATCCCGATGCGCCCTTCGTGCTGGATCGGGAAAAACTTCTGTCCAAATCCAAAAATACGCCATTCGACGGCCAGCGCATGCAGGGCCGCGTGCTCGCCACTTTTGTCGGCGGCCTTCCTGTCTTCGGAGACCTCTGACATGCCATTCACCGTCTCAGACCCCACAACGCTGCTGCTTTGGGCCGTGATCGGCTACCTGTTCGGATCGATCCCATCGGGCATGATCTTGGCGCGCCTGATGAACCTCGGAAACCTGCGCGACATCGGGTCGGGCAATATCGGGGCCACGAATGTGCTGCGCACCGGCAACAAAACCGCAGCCGCGCTGACGCTGCTTTTTGATGCAGGCAAAGCCATCGTGCCGCTTTTACTGGCGCGTCACTTCGCCGGTGAAGACGCGGCTCAAGTCGCAGCACTCGCAGCCTTTCTGGGCCATTGCTTTCCGGTTTGGCTAAAGTTCAAGGGCGGCAAAGGCGTCGCAACGCTGATCGGCATTTACCTTGCGCTTCACTTTCCGCTTGGTCTTGCCGTTTGTGCGACATGGCTGCTCTGCGCCGTGATTTCACGCTACTCATCCCTGTCGGCCTTGCTCACAGCGGGCATGGCCCCGATCTGGGGCGCCCTTTTAGGGGTCGGGAGCATGATGATCCTCGGGTTTATTCTGGGCTTGCTGACCTATGCCCGGCATTGGAGCAATATCAAACGTCTGCGGGCTGGAACCGAGGCCAAGATCGGTCAGAAGTGATCCCTTTTCTCACAGCGCTGGAGAGCATTCCGACAGGCACATCGCGGGGGCGCTACGAAGGCAAACCTTATGCAATCAGCAAAACGAACTACGCAGGCGGCAAGTCCATCAAACTTGTCGCGGAAGAGCTGGGCGGAACCGGCTACATCAGCCTCAATCTCTATCACCCGGCCAGTGGGCCATTGCTGAAACCGTGTGAAATGCCCGCTGAAAAGGTCATCGCCTTTGTCACAGGCGTAACGATAGAGGGTTGATTTCGAACGGCGCTGGCGCAAACCTGCCAGCATAGCCAAGGAGCCATCCATGCAAATGCCATTCGCCGTCGCTGTTCAGAAATGTCTGTCCAATTACGTGACTTTTTCCGGCCGCGCCCAGCGCTCGGAATACTGGTGGTTCATCTTGTTCGTCATACTTGTATGCGTTGCTGCTGCGATCCTCGATAACCTGCTGGGGATCACATTCAGCAATGACGGAGACGGGCCAATCCAATTAATCGTCGGCCTTGCGGTGGCGCTTCCGACGCTGTCCGTCGCGGTGCGTCGCCTGCACGATCAAGATCGGTCCGGATGGTGGTGGTGGATCAACATCGTGCCGGTTATCGGCCCAATCGCTTTTCTGGTCATGATGTGTCTGCGCGGCACGGACGGGCCCAATCGCTTTGGTCCTGACCCGCTCCGCTCCAGCAGTGGCGGTGGGGGATCAGGTGGCCCGCGTTTCGATCCCGCAGATTTCGACGATGCGCTGACACCGTCACGCGTGCCGAACGTGCCGCGCGATTAGTACGAATACGCGCCGTAAATCTTCGTCAGATCACCGTCCCAGTCGCCGTGATAATGCTCTAGCAGCTCGTCGGCAGGAGTCTTGCCACTCTCAATACTGTCCTTGAGCGCATTCAGGAAATGTGTCTCGTCGGGGACCATGCCACCTGCACCAGGGCGTGCACGCGCTTTCAGCCCGGCATCGGCGATCGCAACCGCTTCACGCGCCAGATTATGCATATGCACGTCGCCCACAACCGCTTGCAAGCCATCAACGGAGGCCGCAACGCGCAACGCTGCGCGTGTCTCTGCATCAAATCCTTTGACCAAATCCCAAGCCGCATCCAGCGCACCCTGGTCGTAGGTCAAACCGACCCAGAACGCAGGCAGCGCGCATAGCCGCCGCCATGGACCCCCATCCGCGCCACGCATCTCGATGAACTGTTTCACACGCGCTTCGGGGAAGATCGTCGTCAAATGATCCGCCCAATCGGAGAGCAGAGGTTTCTCCCCCGGCAAAGCGGGCAATTCACCCTTCATGAAATCCCGAAAAGACATCCCCAACGCGTCAACATACTTTCCGTCGCGATAGACAAAATACATCGGCACATCGAGCGCATAGTCCACCCAGCGTTCAAACCCAAAACCGTCGTCGAAAACAAAAGGCACCATGCCGGTGCGGTCCGCATCCAGATCGCGCCAGATGCGCGAGCGCCAGCTTTTGTGACCATTCACCTGCCCTTCGAAGAAAGGTGAATTGGCGAAAAGCGCCGTCGCCACGGGCTGCATGGCAATCGCCACCCGCATCTTTTGAACCATGTCGGCCTCGGATGAAAAGTCGAGGTTCACCTGAACCGTGCAGGTCCGGTACATCATGGATTTTCCCATGGTCCCGACGCGGTCCATATATTTGTCCATCAGCTTGTAGCGCCCTTTGGGCATCTGGTGCACATCGTCATGCGTCCAGATCGGGGCCGCACCAAGGCCGATAAACCCAACGCCGATCTTGTCGGCCACGTCCTTGACCTCACGCAGGTGGACATTGACCTCATCACAAGTCTCGTGGATCGTCTCCAGCGGTGCGCCCGACAGCTCCAACGCGCCACCAGGCTCCAGAGAAACATTCGCCCCTTCTTTGGTCAGCCCGATGATATGGCCCCCCTCTTCCACGGGGGCCCAGTCATAGCCATCGCGCAAGCCTTCCAGCATGGCTCTGACAGAGCGCTCCCCCTCATAGGGCAGCGATTTCAGCGTATCCTTACAATAGCCGAACTTCTCATGCTCGGTCCCGATCCGCCAATTTTCCTTGGGTTTGCAGCCATCTGCGAGATACTGCACAAGCTGATCATGATGCTCGATCTGGCCTCCGCCGGATTGGGGAATAGACATGGCTGGGGGCTCCGGGCGTTAGGGTCTTGAGTGGTCAGTGGTGAGACCAAATGGGGCAGGTGTCAATCCGGGCAAGGCCGCGGCTGACGCACAAGGTCACCTCAATCTCCGCACGGTGGAGGTTTCGCGCTGCCAAATCACGACAGGCGCGGCAGGCGGATCATTCATCACACGCAACATATGCTGGGTGTTCAGCCCTTTGAACCCTTCAAACGCATCAAAAAGCGCCTCGGCCCCTTCGGCATTCATCGGGATCAAAAGCGGATCATGGCCCGTTTGCTCCAGAACCCAATGAGGTGGCGTATGACGCGGATCGAAGCTGAGGCGCTTCATTTCCCTTATGGACACGGCGCCGCCGGTGAGCGGGCCGAAATAGCTCACTGCCCCTTCGACAACGTTCACGACCCCTGCACCACCCGCGCCTTTCCGAAAGCGGGCCCGCTGGATACCGGCAAGGATCAAGATGCTGCCACCGATGCAGATCGCAACGCCGATCCAGACGGCCAAACCGCGTCCAGTTAGGATCAGCAAAAGCCCAACAAGATCGAGCGCAACCCCGACAAGCACCTCGCGGAACCGCCAGATTGTCTGCCGCGCCTCGGGGCGAATGAAGCTCATCGCCAATCTCCCAGCGCTGTTTGCCAAAGGGTCAGCGCGGCAACCGCCGCGGTATCTGCCCGCAAGATACGTGGCCCCAGACTCACCGTTGTCGCAAAGGGCAAGGCTTTAAGGCGTGCGCGCTCTTCCGTGGAGAACCCACCCTCCGGCCCGATCAGGATGGCCCATGGCCCCGGATTGCCCTGAAATTCCAGCGCAGCGCCCACCTCTTCTTCATCGCAAAACATCAACCGCCGGTCCTCGGGCCAGTGATCTAATACAGCACCCAGCTTTTGCAGCGAAGCAACCTTGGGCACGAATGTGCCGCCGCACTGCTCTGCCGCCTCGATCGCATGGGCTTGCAGCCGGTCCTGCCGGATGCGTTCGGAATTGGTGAAGGCCGTCTGAACCGGGCAAATCCGCGCCGCGCCCATCTCAGTCGCTTTCTCCACAATGAAATCCGTGCGCGCCTTCTTGATCGGCGCGAAAAGCAGCCACAGATCGGGGGGCAGCTGAAGCGATTTCGTCTGGCGTTGGCACAGCAGCACACCGCCCCGCTTGCCAGCCTCAACGACCTCTGCCGCGAACTCCCCATCTGCACCGTTGAAAAGCTGTACTTTGGCACCAACCCCAAGCCGCATCACCCCAAAGAGGTAATGCGCATGGTCGCGGGTCAGAGGAACCGTTTGCCCCTCCCCCAACGGGTGATCTACATAAAGCCGGACAATAGATGCCATGGGGCGGACCTTATGACTGACACCGGTCAGAGACCAGAGCAGAACGGCCCAGATCAGGGGCAAGTGGCCGATGCCGTTGAAGGCAACTGGGTCGACACGCTCGCCCCGCTGGCCACGCGGCCCTATCTGCGCCTCAGCCGTGCAGATCGGCCCATCGGAACCTGGCTTTTGCTACTGCCCTGCTGGTGGGGCCTGCTGCTGGCGATGTTGCACACCGGGACAGCCACGCTTTATGACGCGTGGATCGGGTTGGGCTGTGCCATCGGCGCTTTTCTTATGCGCGGCGCGGGCTGTACGTGGAATGATATCACCGACCGCGATATCGACGGGTCGGTCGAGCGCACGAAATCCCGACCGATCCCCGCCGGGCAAGTCACAGTCAAAGGAGCTGTGGTCTGGATGATTCTGCAGGCGCTCCTGGCCTTCGGCATTCTGCTGACCTTCCCGCCCGCTGCGATCCTGATGGGTGTTCTGGCCCTCGCACCGGTCGCAATTTACCCCTTTGCCAAGCGCTTCACATGGTGGCCACAGGCTTTCCTTGGCATCGCCTATAACTGGGGGGCTTTGCTGGCATGGGTCGCGCATACAGGCAGCCTCGATTGGCCCGCGGTGCTATTGTATCTGGCCGGGATCGCGTGGACACTTTTTTACGACACGATCTACGCGCATCAGGATACCGAGGATGACGCGCTGATCGGCGTCAAATCCACCGCACGGCTCTTTGCCGAGAACACGCCAAAATGGCTGCGCAACTTTCTGATGATCACGGTGATGCTGATGGCGCTCGCCGTCTTGCTGGCCGTCCTGCCAAACGCAAACGCCTTGCAGCTTGTCTTGGCACTCGCCGCGCCTTGGGCGATAGGCTGGCACCTAGCGTGGCAGCTCCGCCGCTTTGATGCCAGCAATAATGACGGGCTCAAGTTGACCTTTCGCTCCAACCGGGATGCGGGTCTGATCCCGGTGCTGTTTTTCGCCCTTTGTCTGCTGGTTTGATTGCACCCCGCACCCAACAGGCTTAGAACCAGATCGAACCGATCCTGAGTAAAGCCCCCATGATGCGCGTCTCTTCCGCTCTTATCCTGATTGCGACGTTCGGCGCTGCCGGAGTAGGCGCATTTGCGGCTGCGAATATGGGCGCAACCTTCATCGAACAACGCTCCGAAATCGACGTGCGTTTTGCGCTGGATGAAAACCAGCTGAGCTGGGCAGAGGTGCAGTCCAATGGTCTGCGCGTCGAACTGACAGGAACGGCGCCTGACGAAGCCCAGCGCTTTCGCGCGATTTCGACGGCCGGACGGATCGTGGACGCGGCTCGCGTGATTGATCGGATGCAGGTGGAGGATATGGCGGCCCTTGCCGCACCGCGCTTCTCGGTTGAGATATTGCGCAATGAAAGCGGTATCTCACTGATCGGGTTGATCCCGGCAGAGATCAATCGCGAAGAAATCTCCCTCGCCATCGAAGAATTGGCTCCCGACACAGCCGTCACCGATTTGCTGGAAAGCGCGGACTACCCGACGCCGGATGGCTTCGACCTCGCATTGTCCTTCAGCTTCGATGCGTTGGCGCAGCTGCCCCGCTCCAAGATTTCCGTCAGCGAAGACAGCGTCGCGATCACCGCCATCTCGGAAAGCACGGAAGATAAGCGTCAGCTGGAGACTGCGATCGCGCGCGCCAAGCCCACCGATCTGCGGCTTGCGCTTGATATCTCGGCCCCGCGTCCGGTGATCACGCCATTCACGGCGCGTTTTTTGATCGACGCGGATGGAGCCCGTTTTGATGCCTGCTCTGCCGATAATGAAAGCACGCGCAACCGCATCTTGGCCGCCGCCCGCTCGGCAGGGTTGGAGGGGCAGGTCAACTGCGTCCTGGGCCTTGGCGTACCAAGCCCGCAATGGGGCGAAGGTGTCGCCCGTGGGATTGAGGCGGTGACGGAACTTGGTGGCGGCTCCATCACCTTTGCCGATGCGGAGGTGACCTTGGCCGCTCTCGAAGGCACAGATGAAGGCCTTTTCGACCGCGTGGCCGGAGAGTTGAAAACTGCCCTGCCAGAGGTTTTTTCCCTCACCGCAGTCCTGCCAAAAACCGACGCCAACGATGGTGACGGCCCGCCTGAGTTCATCGCGACGCTCAGCCCGGAAGGTCAGGTGCAATTGCGTGGCCGCTTACCCAGCGACCTTGTGCGCGGGGTGACGGAAAACTTTGCGCAAGCCCGCTTTGGCATCGACAAGGTCTATGTCGCGACCCGCAATGTCGACAACCTGCCCGAAGGCTGGCCCGTGCGCGTTCTTGCCGGGTTGGAGGCGCTGTCCGAACTCGCCAATGGCGCCGTCATCGTGCAGCCCGATCTGGTCACCGTGCGTGGCGATACCGGCAATATCGACGCCCGCGCCGCCATCGCACGGCTTCTGTCCGACAAGCTGGAAGAAGGCGCCCGGTTCGAGATTTTTGTCGAGTATAAAGAGGCGCTGGATCCCATCGCCTCCCTCCCTACGGTGGATGAATGCGTGGCTGACATCAAACGCATCGGCACCGAGCAAAAGATAACATTCGAGCCCGGCTCTGCTGTAGTTGACGTCTCCGCGCGTCCGACCCTCGACAGTCTCGCTAGTGTTTTTGAGGAATGCGACGTGCTTGATTTTGAGATTGAAATCGGCGGTCACACCGACAGTCAGGGCAGCGAAGAGGGCAATCAACGCATCTCTGAACAACGCGCACAAGCGGTGTTGGAACAGCTTTTGCAGCGCGGGGTCAGCACGTTGAAACTCACGGCTGCCGGCTATGGTGAGACCAGCCCAATTGCCGACAATGAGACCGAAGAAGGACGCGAATCCAACCGTCGGATTGAATTCAAACGCGTCTTCCTTGCGCCGAACCGCAGCGACACCTCTGCGGAGGAAGCTGCGCAATCAGATACCGAGACGACCGAGACCGAGGCCACCGATGAATAGAACCGAATTTATCATCGTCACAGCGATCATTCTTTTCGTGGCCTTCTGCCTTGGCTGGTTCGCCAACTGGCTGATCCACCGCTTCACCCGCGTGTCGCGCAGCGACATCGGCGAGTTGGACAAGATGGCGCAAGCGCTGCACGAGGCGGAAGAAACGCGCGATCAGGCGATCACCTATCTGCAACAGCGCGAGGCCGAGATGACCAACCAGCTCAGCCAGACAGAGGCCGAGTTGCGCGCCGCAATGGACGGTTTGCGCGATGCCCGCCAAGAGGCCGAAGAGATGCGCGCCTATATCGAGCGGATCAACGCGGGATAAGCAGCGGCACGCGGATCACCAACAAGCCCGCACCGCGCCGGTCCTGCAACGCAGGATCATCAGAACTCAGCCCCCGAATGAACGCGACCGCAGCCGGTGATGTTGTGACTGCCAGATGATTGCCGCGCCCGCTATTGGGCAAATCACTCAGATCAAAGACCAGCAGATCCATTCCCGACAGAACCTCGATATCCGCAGGGGAACCAAGGCGCGGTTGGCCTCCCGCCAAGGTGCTGGACAATTGCAACGCCCGATCCCGTTGCGAGACGACTACGATTGTGACCTCTGGCATTTCCTCAATCCGCGCGACCTGCGCCTGAAAAACGCCAATCTGAATATCTGGGGAGACCAGCACCAACGCGCCCAGATCGCGTGCAACACCGGTCCCACCAATCGACATCTGGCGCAGCGTTTCCATCACCAGAAAAGCGCCCATTGAGTGACCCACAAGGACAACCCGGCCGGGAAACCGGCGCGTGAGGCGTGGCAAAATCCGCTCCAGATGATCGCGCGCGATGAGCGTCGCATCGCGATCCGTCAGGTACCCCGTGGCGGAAGCTGCACTTGGCCAGACAATGGAGATATGCACACCCTCATCTTCGTAATCATGCGCCATCTGTGCATGGCGATACACAGCCTCAGCATAATTACTGTTGTAGCCATGCACAAAAACGGTGACGTCCTGACCAGGCTTGAGGCGCGCTGCCACCTGATCAAGCATCTGCTCCAGACTGTCCATCTGCTCAAGCGCATGCACGTAGAAATCGCGGTCCGAGTTTATCTGGTCACCGGGCCAGTTGACCTCACCAATCTCACGGGCCTTCGGGATCGAGACGTCGTGGCGCACGTAGCGTGACAGGGCCGTTGTCTCCAGCCGGGTCGTACCATGAAGCGCCAAAGGCTTCTGCTCTCCAATCGCCAGCGCCCAGACACTTTGCAACTGGGCAGGCGTCAGATCAGGGCGCACCCCCAAGGCACCGCGCGGCGCGCAAGCTGACACAAGACTGGCCCCGCCTAATGCAAGAAGTTTTCGTCGATCCACAGATGATGCAGGCATGGCATATCGCCTTGAGCTTGGTCCTCTTCCGCAAACCGATATCAGGCTGCTTGAAGCTGGCAAGCATCCGCAAATGACAGTGGCACAATCCCACCTACCAGCGGGTCAGCGCGTCTTCATCTGCGGCTGTGCTTGCGACCCATTCAGCCCCATCAGGTGTGAATTCTTTCTTCCAGAACGGCGCGCGGGCTTTCAGGTAGTCCATCAGAAACTCCGCCGCCTCAAATGCATCCTTGCGGTGCGGGGCCAGCGTGGCGACCATCATGATCTGCTCACCGGGAGCCATATCGCCATAGCGGTGAATGACCAGCACGTCGCCAAGGCTCCAACGCGCCTGCGCCTCTGCCGCGATCTTCTCCAAAGCGCGTTCGGTCATGCCCGGATAATGCTCGATCACCATCCGGTCGAGGTCTCCCCGTGCCAGATCACGAACAATACCCGTAAAGGTCACCATCGCGCCCATATCGCAGTGACCCGCGGCAAAGGCATTGGCCTCCGCTCCAAGATCGAACGCGGCTTCCTGAACGCGGACGATCATCTTATCCGCCTGTCATGGGCGGGAAAAACGCAACTTCCCGGGCGCCAGCCAAGGGCGCATCGAACTCCGTCAGATCCTGATCCACCGCCACCCGCAGCGCGCTGAGATCAGCAAACGCCGCCGCATAGCGATCTTCCCGGGCGCGGAGCTCTTCGACCAGATCCATCACGGTTGCGGCGTCTGTCTGCACCGTTTCCTTGGGCAGTCCGATCCGCTCCCGGACCCATGCGAAATACAAAACATCCATCAGTCTTCCCTCAGATAGGGGCGCGCCTTCGTGAAATAGTCCCACCCCGTCATCATCGTCAAAAGTCCCGCGATCCAAAGCAGGATCACACCGACAATCCAGCTGATATTCATCGCCTGATATTTCCAGTTCAGGCCCAGAACGTCCTCCTCCCGGCCACTCAAGATATCGCTGACCATCGCCTCATCCATGCCCCAGGCCTGCATACCAAAGTAATGCTCAAACACACCCTGAGCAAAGAGCACAGCCAGCGCGACCATCTGCGCTGTCGTCTTCCACTTCGCCAAATTGGTGACCTTCAGCGTGCCAGCCGTATCCCCCAAAAACTCGCGCAAGCCCGAGACGAACACTTCCCGAAAAAGAATGATCGTGGCTGGCAACAGGATCCATGGGTTCATTCCCGAAAAGCCGGTCACGACCAGCAAAGCGATCACCACCATCGCCTTGTCGGCAATCGGATCCAGCATAGCGCCGAACTTGGTTTGCTGCTTCCACGCGCGGGCCAGATAGCCGTCAAACCAGTCGGTCACAGCCGCGCTTACAAACAGGATCAAAGCGAACCAATCCGCATAAGGGCGTGTGAAGTAAAGAAACATCACCGCAACGCCGGGTGCGGCCAGAAGACGGAGGACCGTCAGGATATTGGGCAGGTTCCAAACCATGTCTTTGGTCTAGCCTGTCTCGCGGGGCTGAGAAAGGGGCTAACCGCGCTCGTGGAAATAGTCGTAGATCGTCTCGGCCATAGCATCGGAAATGCCGTCGACCGCCTTGAGATCGGCAAGGTTCGCACGGCCCACGGCCTTGGCCGAGCCGAAATGCGCAAGCAGCGCACGTTTGCGAGTGGCCCCTACGCCAGGGACATCATCCAAAGGCGTAGCGCCGATAGCCTTGGCGCGTTTGGCACGGTGGGTGCCGATGGCAAAGCGGTGCGCCTCGTCTCGCAGACGCTGAACGAAATAAAGCACCGGATCGTTGTGCTTGAGCGCAAAGGGGCGCTGGCCGGTGCGGTAGAACTCCTCCTTACCGGCGTCCCGATCGATGCCTTTGGCGACACCAACCATCGCGATATCGTTGACGCCCATCTCGGTCATGATCTCACGCACCGCGCTCACTTGCCCAGCGCCGCCGTCGATCAACAGCAGATCGGGCCAGGTATCGCCCTTGCGGTCGGGGTCTTCCTTCAGCAAGCGCTTGAAGCGTCGGGTCAGCACCTCTTTCATCATGCCGAAATCATCGCCGGGGGTGATCTCATCCCCCTTAATGTTGAACTTGCGATACTGGCTTTTCACGAACCCTTCTGGCCCCGCCACGATCATGCCGCCGACGGCATTTGTGCCCTGGATGTGAGAGTTATCGTAGACCTCAATCCGCTGCGGCGGCGCGTCCAAATCAAATGCCTCAGCCAAGCCTTTCAGCAGCTTTCCTTGCGTCGCCGTCTCGGACATTTTCCGGGCCAGGCTTTCGCGCGCATTCCGGGCCGCACCGGAGACAAGCTCTGCCTTCTCACCACGTAGCGGCACCGCGATCTCGACCTTGCGCTCTGCCTTTTGACACAGCGCTTCGGCGACCAAATCTTCATTCTCGACAGGATGAGACAGCAACACCAGTTTCGGCGGTTGCTTGTCGCCATAGAATTGACCGACGAAAGCCTCCATCACCTCGCTTTCATCAACCTCGTTGCCGACGCGCGGGTAGTAATCGCGATTGCCCCAGTTCTGGTTGGCGCGGATGAAGAAGACCTGCACACAGGCCTGCCCGCCTTCCATATGCAGCGCGATCACGTCCGCTTCGGTCACGCCGCGCGGGTTGATGCCCTGCGCCGTCTGGACCTGCGTCATCGCGCGGATGCGGTCGCGCAAAGCCGCTGCGCGCTCGAACTCCATCGCTTCGGACGCATCAGCCATCTGCTTTGCCAAACGCTCCTGCACCCCGGTGGACTTGCCCGACAAAAACCGCTCTGCATCGCGGACACTTTCGGCGTAATCCTCCTCCGAGATATGGCCAACGCAAGGCCCGCTGCAGCGCTTGATCTGATACAGCAGGCAGGGCCGCGTCCGGCTCTCAAACACCGAGTCCGAGCAGTTGCGCAGCAAGAATACCTTTTGCAGCTGGTTCAGCGTCCGGTTCACAGCCCCCGCGCTTGCAAAAGGCCCGTAATAGCTGCCCTTCTGAGATTTCTTCCCACGATGCTTCTTGATCTCGGGGAACGGGTGATCCTTCGTCATCAGGATGTTCGGAAAGCTCTTATCATCACGCAGAAGCACGTTATAGCGCGGCTTGAGTTGCTTGATGAGGTTCTGCTCAAGCAAAAGCGCTTCCGTCTCGGTCTTCGTTGTCAGGAACATCATCGACGCCGTTTCACGGATCATCCGCGCGATGCGCCCCGAATGCCCGGAAGGCCGCGCATAGTTGCTGACACGCGCCTTAAGGTTGCGCGCTTTGCCCACGTAAAGAACGCGCGCCTGCTCATCGAGCATGCGGTACACACCGGGAGAGCCATCAAGCGTCTTTAGATAGGCCTGAATGCACTCATGCCCTTTCAACGGCGTCTCAGTTTTTTGCGTTTCTTCCATCATGACGTTTGGCTGAGCGATTCTGTGCTGCGCTGCAATGATATCGCGAGAGGCTCAAGAGGAAACCTGTCCACGCGATCTGTGGATAAGTTCGTGTGTATGTTTTGGGCAGCTGGAAATTTCCTTTGTTTTTCGGGCCAATCGTTAAATTGCACAATTTTTAAGCACAATTCTAAGGCACTGTTTTTAAAGAAAACTTTTCTTTCTATAGGCCAAACCATTGAAAAACTTAACAAAAGTGTAAAGGAATTGTAACGCCGCTGTGAGCGGTGCACAACTTGTCGCGCCGCGCTCACTCGACCCCCAACACATCCGGCGTTTCCCAAGCCAGATGTTGCCCCCCATCAACGCACAGCAATTGCCCCGTGATCGCGGGTGAGGACAGGAAATACCCCAGCGCCGCAGTGATATCATCGACATTCGCACCACGTTTCAGGATTGTCGCACCGCGCTGCTTCGCGAACTGCTCTGGCGCTTGGCGGCCGCCTTGCAAGGTCGGCCCAGGCCCAATCGCGTTGACCCGCACATGCGGCGCCAGCGCTTGGGCGGCCGTCTGAGTTAGAGCCCAAAGCCCCATCTTGGCCAGTGTGTAGGTCATAAACTCCGGCGTCAGCGCACGCACCCGCTGGTCGATCATGTTTACGATCAAGCCTTGCGCCAACGGCTCCCCCTGCCCATCAGCGATAGCCTGAGGCACCTGCGCAGCAAAGGCTTGGCTCAGCACGAATGGGGCACGCAGATTACTCTCCATGTGGCGATCCCACGTGGTGCGGGTCGCGTTTTCGATCGTATCATATTCAAAGATCGACGCGTTGTTCACGAGGCAGGTCAGCGGCCCGCCCAAAGCCTCCACCGCACGCGGGACAAGGGCCTGCGTCGCATCTTCGTCCAGAAGGTCGGCCTGAAGCGCAACGGCCCGCTGTCCCTTCGCTTCGATCTGAGCCACAAGCGCCGTCGCGGCCTTTGCGGAGGACGCATAATGCACAGCCACGTCAAAACCCTTGTTGGCAAGATATAACGCCATCGCCTGTCCCAGACGCTTCCCCGCGCCTGTCACCAAAGCCTGAGCCATCATACCCTCCTCACATCAAGATGACGAAAAGGTAGAGCCCATAAAGACCGGTCAACAGGACACCCCACATCCGGGTAATATTTTGTTTGAAAAAGACAAACGGCAGAAGGATCAGTGACGCAGCCAGCATGACCCAAAGGTCGAACTCCAGAAACTCCGGGGCCACGTCGATATCCCCAACGAAGCTCGCAATGCCAATGATCGCGAGCAGGTTGAACATGTTCGAGCCAATGACGTTGCCAATGGCGACATCCGCCTGACGGCGCAGCGCAGCCATAACCGTTGTGGCCAATTCCGGCAGTGACGTGCCAATGGCAACAAGGGTGAGGCCAATCACCGTCTCCGACACGCCGAAATCCGTCGCGATAGAAACCGCGCCATCCACCAGCAGGTCTGCCCCCAAAGGCAAGCCGATCAGGCCCAGCACCAGATAGAGCACAATCCGCCACCAAGGCAGCGACGGGTCGGCGCCTTCCAGATCTTCCAGATCGTCCTCCGCCTCCCCATTCCGATGCGCTTTCGCGTCAAAGAAGGCCTTGGTCAGGATCGCCACAAGCGCTCCGAAAAGAACAAGGCCATGCACCCAAGTGATCGGGCTCACAGCACAGACCGCGATAAACAAAAGCGTCGCGAGGATCATGTAAATGTAGTTCTGCCGCGTGTCGCACTCGCTGGTGTGCAATGTCGCCAGCAAGGCGGGCACCCCCAGCACCAACAGCACATTCGCAGTGTTTGAACCGACAACATTGCCCATGGCGATGCCAGGAGCATTATCCTTGATCGCCGCAATTGCGATCAAAAGCTCAGGCGCGGACGTCCCGAATGCAACAATCGTCAAACTGACGATCAGCGCGGGTATTCCCAGCCGGAGGGAGAAGTTGACCGCACCACGCACCAGAGCGTCCCCGGCCAGAAGCAGGATCAAAAGACCCAGCCCCGTATAGACCCAATCCATCAGCATCAGGCGCCCCTCTCACAGGGGCACGGGCCCTTACCAATACGGAAGCGACCGCAAGCGCGGCATTTCTTCGAGGCCAAACGAGCCTGGCCGGGAAACTTCAAGCGCCCGAACATCGCCAGAACCGCGATGAAGATCAGGAACAGAAAGACGATCTTGGAGATCACCTAGAGGCCATACCGAGCATAAAGCGCCCGTTCCTCAAGGGCCGCAAAGCCGTCTCCAACAATCTGGGCACCAAGTCGCTGCAACAGCGGCTTTTTCTGGCCGTAAACCTGAAACTGCACCTTATCTCCAAAGAGCTCTTTCATCTTCGGCACAACATGCCCGATGCCATCTGCAAGGCCAACCTCAATTGCCTTCTCACCAACCCAGATTTCCCCAGTGAACAAATCCCGTTCTTCGGGCAGCTTGGCGCCACGCCGCGTGGTAATCTGCGATTTGAATACCTCATGCAGGTGCTCAAGAATATTCTTCAGACGCTCCACATCTTCGGGGTTTTCCGGCTTGAACGGGTCCAGCATGGATTTGGACTTACCCGCCGTGTAAACCCGGCGCTCCAGCCCATAGCGGTTCAAAAACTCATGCGCCCCGAACGAGGCAGAGATGACACCGATGGATCCCACAACAGAGGCCGGGTCGATCCAGATCTCATCCGCTGCCGACGCCAGCCAGTAGCCACCAGAGGCCGCGACATCTTCCACGAAGGCATAGACAGGGATCTCTTTTTCCTCCGACAAGCGTCGAATGCGCGCCGCGATCAGTGACGACTGCACGGGCGAGCCGCCTGGCGAGTTAATAACTAAAGCAACCGCTTTGGGTTTGCCTTTCCGGAAGGCGCGCTCAATCAGAGGCGCAAGGCCTTGGTCGGACAGGCTGCCACGCGTTCCAGCAGCAATCGCACCTTGCAAACGAACGACAGCGACGCGCGGGTCGGATTTTACGAAGGGAAGATAACGTTTCATCCCCTGCCATGTAGAGTGCACATGCCCCCGGAACAAGGGACCCAGCTCCCGCGCAGATCACTGTTGCGGCAGGTCAACGGTTTTCAGGATCGGATCTTGTAGCCCGTGCGAAAAATCCACCAGATGATCAGCAGGCAAAGCCCCGTAAACGCACTGATCGCCATCAGCGAGGTCGCGATCGGCACATCGGCTGTTCCAAAGAAGGACCAGCGGAAGCCCGAGATTAGATAGACTACCGGATTGAACAGGGTGATCGTCTGCCAAATCGGGGGCAGCATCGAGATGGAGTAAAAGCTGCCGCCCAGAAAGACGAGCGGCGTAATCACCAAGAGCGGGATGATCTGCAACTGCTCAAAATTGCCCGCCCAGATGCCGATAATGAACCCAAAGAGCGAGAAACTGAGACAGGTCAGGACCAGAAAAGCCAGCATCGCCATGGGGTGCTGAATGTCGAGATCGACAAAGAAATGCGCAGTCACAAGAATGATGGAGCCGATGAAGAACGACTTCGTCGCGGCAGCGCCAACATAGCCGATGACGATCTCAAGAAAGCTGACAGGGGCAGAGAGCAGCTCATACATCGTCCCGATGAATTTCGGAAAATAGATCCCGAAAGATGCATTGGAGATGCTTTGCGTCATGACGCTGAGCATGATCAGGCCGGGCACAATAAAAGCGCCGTAGCTAACCCCTTCGATCTGATCGATGCGACTGCCGATCGCTGCACCAAAGACAACAAAGTAAAGCGACGTCGACAGAACCGGCGACAGGAAGGACTGCATCAACGTGCGGAAAAAACGCACCATCTCATGGACATAGATTGCCTTGATCGCCTGAATATTCATGATGTTTCTTTCACAAGATCGACGAAGATATCCTCAAGACTGCTTTCCTGCGTCTTCAGATCGGTCATCACAAGGCCCGCGGTCTGCAAGTCATTCAGCAGCTTGGTAATACCGGTCCGCTCCATCGTGCTGTCATAGTGATAGACCAACGCATCGCCCTCCGGCGCAATCTCCAGCGTGTAGGCGTTGAGTGCCGCGGGCACAGATGTAATCGGCTCCTGCAGCGCGATGCGCAATTGCTTGCGACCCATTTGCGCCATCAGCGTATCCTTGTCCTCCACCAACAGGATTTGACCTTGATTGATAACCCCCACACGATCTGCAATCGCCTCGGCCTCTTCGATGTAGTGGGTCGTCAGGATGATCGTGACGCCGTCTTCCTTCAGCTTGCCCACGATCTCCCACATATCCTTGCGCAGCTCGACATCTACGCCAGCGGTCGGTTCATCGAGGAAGAGGATACGCGGCCCGTGGCTTAACGCTTTGGCAATTAGAACACGGCGTTTCATCCCACCTGACAGCTCTTTGGTCTGGGCATCTTTCTTATCCCAAAGCGACAGTTGGCGGAGGATGGTTTCCAGATGCGCATCATCGCGAGGTTTGCCAAAAAGCCCACGGGTGAAACTAATGGAGTTCCAAACCGTCTCAAAAGGTTCAAGCGCGATCTCTTGTGGGACCAGTCCGATCAGCGCGCGCGCTTTGCGGTAATTCTTCACCACGTCATGGCCAGACACGGTGATCGTGCCCCTTGTCGGATGGCTGATACCACAAATCGTTGAGATCAGCGTGGTCTTGCCCGCGCCGTTGGGGCCAAGCAGGGCAAGGATCTCGCCTTCCTTGATCTCAAGGCTCACGCCTTTCAGAGCCTCAAACCCGGTATCATAGCGCTTTACGACATCGCTGACCTGAACAATGGCTGTCATGATCTCTCCTCTTGCGCGCACCGTAGAGGGGTCGTTCAGCAAGCTAAACCCGGATTTATGCACAGATGCGATGCGCTCTGCGCGCAGGAACACCTAGACACAAAAAAACCGCCCCAAAGGGCGGCTGTTTTAACGTTGGTTGCGGGAGTAGGATTTGAACCTACGACCTTCAGGTTATGAGCCTGACGAGCTACCGGGCTGCTCCATCCCGCGCCAACGT
>JBCBAC010000012.1:0-54355 GCA_038532735.1 Pseudomonadota bacterium | reverse complement strand
TCATCCCTGGCGAAAGAGCTTTACGACCCTAGGGCCTTCGTCACTCACGCGGCATCGCTAGATCAGGCTTTCGCCCATTGTCTAAGATTCCCCACTGCTGCCTCCCGTAGGAGTCTGGGCCGTGTCTCAGTCCCAGTGTTGCTGATCATCCTCTCAAACCAGCTATAGATCGTAGACTTGGTAGGCCGTTACCCCACCAACTATCTAATCTAACGCGGGCCAATCCTTCACCGATAAATCTTTCCCCCGGAGGGCGTATACGGTATTACTCTCAGTTTCCCGAGGCTATTCCGTAGTGAAGGGCATGTTCCCACGCGTTACTAACCCGTCCGCCGCTCACCCGAAGGTGCGCTCGACTTGCATGTGTTAGGCGTGCCGCCAGCGTTCGTTCTGAGCCAGGATCAAACTCTCAAGTTGAAAAGCTCTTACGAGCTTATCCTTGACGTTCGAACCTCTGCACATCGATTGGTTGTTCAAACCAATCAGTCATCTGTTTGTTGTGCTTCAGGTTTCATAAGAAACCGGAAACCGTTCAAACAGTGAAGCTGACCTTCCATGATCGGGCCGAAACCCTAGGAAGTCGATATGCAGTTGTTTGTTCATCGAATGAACCAAACCGCCCACATATCTCTTCAGAAACCATCGATTTCAAATAGCGTAGAGACAAAAATGACAGTGTGCGCCCTAACTTGTTCGGCGCGCCCCGCCTGTATTATCTCTGTTTTTAGTCTTGCGTCTCGTTGCCCTGTGGCCCGTCTGGCGCCCCGTTGTGCGCCTCAGCGCCGCCGGTGAGGGGGTATTTACGTATAGAGCCTCAGACCCGCAACCCCTTTTTTTGAGAAACGTCGTATTTTTTTCATCTTTCTTGAAATTCGTTTAATTTCAAATGGTTATGCCTATGTCATATGACGGTGCTATCGCAAACATCTGCTGGCTCATATGCTTTAGGTAAGTGTTTACCACATCCAGACCGCTATATATGGGGTTATCCACAGAGCTATCCCCAAGAGAGGACAGACTCACTCGCAAATCACCCCCTGAATCGTTGTTACGAGTCGCCTGAATCGCGATCGACTCGTCCGATTCAGTCTCTGGCGACTCTCAGTTTCCCGAAATTCAGCCGTTTTGCGGCACCGGACGGCGAGTCCACTTTACGCGAAGTGCCACCAAACCCAGCGCAGCTGCCAAATAAAGCAACGGTTCGAGTTGGAATCCCTTCGACAGCATCACGAAATGCACCGCCCCAAGGATAACGGCTGCATATGTCAGCTGATGCAGCCGTCGCCAGGCCGCAGCACCCAGCTTGCGCACAGACCAATTGTTGGAGGTCAGCGCCAAGGGCAGCATCACCAGAAAGCCCACCATCCCGATGGTAATGTAAGGACGCTTATAGATATCCTTCAGGATCTCGCTCACGATCTGCACGTCCAGCACCAGCCACACCAGCAGATGAAACGTCACATAGAGAAAGGAAAGCACCCCAATCGCACGGCGAAACTTCAGCAGGTTGACTCCCGCGTATTTGCGCAGCGGCGTGATCGCCAGACCTCCAACCAAAAGCTGCAACGCGATCAGCCCGTATTCATGTTCCAGCACCTTAACAGGCTCAGGCCCCAGCTGGTTTGTGGCCCCCAGATAGAAGAGCCACACAGCCGGGATCAGGCCTACTATGTATATAGGCCACGCTGGGAGCCGACGCGCGGCTCCGTTTATGCGGTCGGTCAGGGTCAAATGAACTTCGTCAGGTCCATACCCTCGTAAAGGGACGCAACCTCGTCTTCATACCCGTTGAACATCAACGTCGGCTGACGCTTGGCAAAAAGGCCTCCGCCAATCACACGCTCAGTCGCCTGAGACCAGCGCGGATGATCCACGTTCGGGTTCACATTACTATAGAAGCCATATTCGCGTGGGTTGGCCTGGTTCCAACTGGCGAAGGGTTCCTCATCGGTCAGCGTGATCCGCACAATCGACTTGATCGACTTGAACCCGTATTTCCACGGCGCAACCAACCGGATCGGCGCGCCGTTCTGGTTGGGCATCGGTTTGCCGTAAAGACCAGTCGCCATAATAGTCAGCGGGTGCATCGCCTCGTCCAGACGCAATCCTTCGCGGTAGGGCCAGTCGAGAACCGGAAACGCCACGCCGCGCATCTCATCGGGACGGTAGGCAGTTTCGAACGCCACGTATTTGGCCTCAGACTGGACGCCAACCTTTTCCAACAAATCAGCCAGCTCAAACCCGTTCCAAGGCACAACCATCGACCACGCTTCGACACAGCGGAAGCGGTAGATACGCTCTTCGACGGGCATCCCCTCCATCACCTGCTCAAACGAATAAGTGCCGGGGTTGTCGACCATGCCGTCGATCTTGATCGACCAAGGCTGCGTGGTCAGCGCACCGGCATAGCGGGCCGGATCATCTTTATCACTACCAAACTCCTGAAAGTTGCAGTAGTTGGTAATGTCTTCAAAGCTGTTCGGAACAAGCTCTTCGGCCATGGCAGGGCTCGCGATGGTGCCAGCCACCCCAGCCGCAGCCGCGCCCGCAATCAACTGGCGACGGTTCAGGAACACCGCTTCGGGCGTCACATCTTTATAGGTAAGGTCGTTTTTCCAGCGTCCAGCCATCGGGTCCGTTCCTTTGTTTTGTCCACTGATAAATAAGAGTGTGTCAAAACCAAGCCAAACCAACTCATCTCACGAAGCTGTGGTTGCGTTGTAACTTGGATAGATCTCGTTCATCGGGACAGAACGGCCATTGGGTTGCACCAGCCGCACATGGCGACGCCGCATCAGACGAGGTTCGGCGACGCCAACGGAATGCGCAATCGTCTCGACCTCTTTCGTGATCTCTTTGGCGTAGCGGGCGACGCGCTTGTATTTCTCTTCCACAACCAGACCCTTCTGAAACCGCGGGTCATGGGTGGTGATGCCGGTGGGGCAGGTGTTCTTGTTGCACTTCAGCGCCTGAATACAGCCCAGCGCGAACATGAAACCACGGGCAGAGGTGACGAAATCAGCCCCCGCCGCCATGGCCCATGCAATATCGCCCGGGTTCACCAGTTTGCCCGAGGCCACAAGACGGATGCGCTCTTTGAGCCCAAACTCATCACGCAGGTTGGTGACCAGAGGCAGCCCCTCCCGGATCGGCATGCCCACAAGATCAATCAAAGGCATAGGTGCGGCCCCCGTACCACCCTCGCCCCCGTCCAGAGTGATAAAGTCCGGCGCGCTTTCATCCCCCCGCGCCTTGATCGCCATAAAGAAGTCGCGGAACGGCTCCTCCGCTCCAACTACCGTCTTTATACCAACAGGCTTTCCCGTGACGTCCCGTACATGGGCAATGAAATCGAGCAGATCTTCCCAGTCATCGACCTCCGCATGACGGTTGGGAGAGATACTATCCACCCCCTGCTTGATCCCGCGAATGGCTGCAATCTCGGGCGTGATCTTTTCACCGGGAAGAATGCCGCCTTTGCCGGGCTTGGCCCCTTGCGCCAGCTTGATCTCGAACATGCGGACCTGCTGATGCGCCGCAACCTCCCGCAGCTTGTCATCACTCAGATTGCCGTCAGCATCGCGCACCCCGTATTTCGCCGTCCCGATCTGAAAGACGATGTCGCAGCCGCCTTCCAGATGAAATGGCGACAGCGCCCCCTCGCCCGTATTCATCCAGATACCCGCCTCCTTGCATCCGCGGCTGAGCGCCTGAACCGCAGGTTTGGAGATCGCGCCGTAAGACATGCCTGACAGGTTAAAGATGGAATGCGCCGTATAAGGGATCCGCGCGCCCGCGCCGATGACCAACGGCTCGGTCGATGCATACTGGTTGTCCAGCGGAGGAAAGGCAGCGTTCACGAACAAGGGCGTGCCCACAACGCTCAGATTGCGGGTGGAGCCGAAGGCAACCGTATTGCCATGCCCTTCGCCCGCACGTTTCACCCATTCCCGTTGGGCACGGTTGAACGGCAGCTCCTCCCTGTCCATCGCAAAGAAATACTGGCGAAAGAACTCGCCCAACGTGCTGAAAAGACCACGGAACCGCCCCAGCACTGGATAATTGCGCCGGATCGCGTCCCCGGTTTGCGTGCTGTCGATAATGAACAGAACGACCGCGGCAAAGGCGATTAGGCCGATGATGGCAACGAAGACAACCGCAAGCGCCTCCAACAAAAATCCTGCCCAACTCATCATCGCGTGGTCCTCCCTGGCTGCCCCGAACCTTGGGCGAGGCCCAGGCCAATCACAAGCGGCCTCACATCTGCTCAACACTTTTTTACTGGAAACGAAAAAATGCGCCCGCTTAGTCAGGCTTAACCTAAAGGCAAGCGACTTGTTTTCGCCCATGGCAAAGTTCTGCGCATTTTCTTCCCTGCTCGTGTCCCTACTTCCACACCAGTCAGCGCGGGATCCCCTCGCGCTCCACTTTGGGAGTTTACCAATATGATCCGCAGAACCTTTGTTGCACTGGCAACCGCTACTTTGATCGCCGCCCCCGCATGGGCCGGTTCCATGAAGAAAGACATCGTAGACACCGCTGCAGGCGCAGGCTCGTTCGAGACGCTGCTCGCCGCGGCCACCGCAGCCGAGCTGGTCGATACGCTGAAAGGCGACGGTCCCTTCACCGTGTTCGCACCCACCGACGAAGCGTTTGCAGCCCTGCCCGAAGGCACCGTTGAGTCCTTGCTGGAGCCCGAGAACAAAGACCAGCTGACCGCGATCCTGACCTACCACGTCGTGCCGGGTAAGGTTATGTCGACCGATCTCAGCAACGGCATGGAAGCCGAAACCGTCAACGGCGCTGCGGTGACTATCATGACCGAAGGTGGCGTGAAGGTGCAGGAAGCCTCCGTCGTGACGGCAGACATCGAAGCCTCCAACGGCGTGATCCACGTGATCGACAGCGTGATCCTGCCGCCGGAAAGCTAAGTCTCTCGCAATATCAAAACGAAGGCCCCGCAGCTCACGCTCCGGGGCCTTTTTCTTTTGTCCCCAAATACCTCGGGGAGGGTCTGGGAGGGGCAGCGCCCCTCCCAGCGTGGCGACGCGGGCAACGCCCGCGGCGCAATACCTTTAGTAAGGATGACGCTTTCAATGATTTGCTACGCAATTCACCTGACGCTTTGCTCGGCGTTTGTGAGGCAAACGCCGTTAATGAACCACCGCATCCTCTGGAGGTTGGCGGTTGCTCGACGCCACGCGATCCCCGATCAGAAGGCCATCGGCTCCGGCAGAGACAGTCACCGCCTCCCCGTCCTTCACATCCCCCGCCAGCAACATCTCTGCCAACGGGTTCTGCAATGCGCGCTGAATCACACGCTTCAACGGACGCGCACCGAAGACCGGATCATAGCCTTCCTCTGCCAGCCAAACTTTCGCACTGTCGTCCAGATCCAGCGTGATCTTGCGGGCTGCCAGCCGTGCCACCAGACGTGATAGCTGAATATCCACGATCCCGGACATGTCCCCACGGGCCAGACGATCAAAGATAATCGTCTCGTCCAGACGGTTCAGAAACTCTGGCCGGAAATGCGCGCGCACCGCGTCCATCACATCACGGCGGGCATCGCTCGGATCAGCCCCATCGGGCAGCTGGCTCAGCGACTGCGCGCCAAGGTTCGAGGTCAGCACGATCAGTGTCTGCTTGAAATCGACCGTGCGGCCCTGACCATCAGTCAGCATACCATCATCCAGCACCTGCAACAGCACGTTAAACACATCCGGGTGCGCCTTCTCGACCTCGTCGAAGAGCACGACCTGATAAGGCCTGCGCCGCACAGCTTCGGTCAGCACACCGCCTTCATCGTAACCCACATAACCCGGAGGCGCGCCGATGAGACGGGCGACCGCGTGTTTCTCCATGAACTCAGACATATCGATGCGCACCATCGCGCTGTCATCGTCAAATAGGAACTCAGCTACGGCCTTGGTCAGCTCGGTCTTACCGACACCGGTCGGCCCAAGGAACAGGAACGAACCCAGCGGGCGGTTCTCGTCATTGAGACCAGCCCGCGCACGGCGCACGGCATTAGCAACAGCCGTCACCGCCTGCTTCTGGCCAATCACACGGCGGCCGATTTCCTCTTCCATGCGCAGTAGCTTCTCGCGCTCACCTTCCAGCATCTTGGCGGTCGGAATACCCGTCCAACGTTCAACGACGCTCGCGATTTGCTCAGGCCTCACGGCCTCTTCGACCATGACCTCGTCGCCCTGCTCTTCCGCGGCGCCCAGCTTTTTCTCAAGCTCGGGGATCACGCCGTAGGACAGCTCACCAGCCTTGGCCAGATTACCTTCGCGCTTGGCGATATCCAACTCGGCACGCGCACGATCCAAGTGCTCTTTCAGATCACGGGCCGACGCGAGCTTATCGCGCTCCGCCTGCCACTGGGCTGTCATCTCGCTTGAGCGTTGCTGCAGATCGGACAGATCCTTTTCCAAGGTCTCCAACCGATCCTTCGAGGCCGCATCATCCTCAAGCCGCAGCGCTTCCGCTTCGATCTGCTTTTGCAGAATCTCACGGTCAAGCGCGTCCAGCTCTTCCGGCTTGCTGTCCACTTCCATCCGCAACCGCGACGCGGCCTCATCCACAAGGTCAATCGCCTTATCCGGCAGGAACCGGTCGGTGATGTAACGGTGGCTCAAAGTCGAAGCCGCAACCAACGCGCTGTCGGAAATCCGGACACCGTGGTGCAGCTCATACTTCTCTTTAATACCCCGTAGGATCGAAATCGTATCCTCCACCGTCGGCTCTTCCACCATCACGGGCTGGAACCGCCGCGCGAGTGCTGCGTCTTTCTCCACATATTTGCGGTATTCATCGAGCGTGGTCGCACCCACACAGTGCAACTCCCCCCGCGCCAGCGCAGGTTTCAGCAGGTTGGACGCATCCATCGCGCCGTCGGTTTTACCAGCACCCACGAGCGTGTGCATCTCGTCGATAAACAGGATGATCTCACCAGCCGCAGCGGTGACTTCCGACAGGATCGCTTTCAAGCGCTCCTCGAACTCGCCACGATATTTCGCACCTGCGATCAAGGCCCCCATATCGAGCGCCATCAACCGTTTGTTGCGCAGGCTCTCCGGCACGTCGCCATTGACGATCCGCAACGCGAGACCTTCGGCAATCGCGGTCTTACCCACGCCTGGCTCACCAATCAGAACAGGGTTATTCTTGGTCCGGCGGCTCAGAACCTGCATCGTGCGACGAATTTCCTCGTCCCGCCCGATGATCGGGTCAATCCGGCCTTCCTCAGCGCGCGCGGTCAGATCCTGCGCGTATTTCTTCAGCGCGTCATAGCCTTCCTCGGCCGACGCCGTATCCGCCGTGCGGCCCTTACGAATATCGTTGATCGCCTCATTCAGCGACTGCGCCGAGACTGCGCCTGCTTCCAAGGCCTCTTTCGCCTTGGATTTCACCAAAGCCAGCGCCATCAGCATGCGCTCCACCGGCACAAAACTGTCGCCCGCTTTCTTGGCGATCTTTTCGGCTTCTGCCAGCACTTTGGCGGTGCTTTGATCCAGATAGGTCTGGCCAGCATCCCCCGTCACCTTGGGCATTTTGCCCAAGGCCAGATCGACGGCTTCCAAAACGCGCTCAGGCGCGCCGCCTGCACGTTTAATTAGATTGCTCGCAAGCCCCTGATCGTCATCCATTAATGCTTTCAACAGGTGTTCGGGCGTCATCCGCTGATGACTGTCCCGCATTGCGATCGTCTGGGCAGCCTGAATAAAGCCGCGCGACCGCTCGGTGAACTTGTCCAAGTTCATAAGCTCTCTCCTTCGTTAAGCGTCCCGGATTTGGCGCACCCGACTTTGCGGCATACCCCAGTAAGGACCTTGCAGGATAAATGGGAGGTGAAGAGCCTCCGTTCAAGGCGCGCTGCCACGCCATGGGAACAAATTCGTGAATTCCCCGTTTAATCCAAAGGGGCCTCCCCATTTATACAAAGTGAGAAAGACCCAAAGAGGTGTATAATGAGCAGTAAGCGTACAGAAATTTCCGATCTGATCTATAATCCTGCCGAAGCGGCGTTCGAGGCGATTGTGACCGTCCATGATGGACCCGTCACCGCGCGTTATGCCGAAAGTTTGCAGGCGCCATTGAACGCCTCCTTTGAGACGATCAGCGCAGGCATGATCGCACGCGCACAAAAGCAGCACCGCTCCAAGACGCCCGGCCTCCGGGCGCGCCTTCTGGCTGATGGGGAGGTGCTGCCGGTTCCGCGCGCGCATCTTGCGCCGCTCAAGACTTTGCTGGACGGGCTTGTTACCCGCGCCGCTTAATTTTCGAAGAAAACACTGTTGTCCCGGCCTTCTGGGCCGGAGAGTGTGGGCGTCACAGTACCACCGACACCATCGGGGTCTGTCACTTCGCTGACATCTACGGGCGAGCTGCTGGCCTCAAACGGATCAGTCTCCAGCACAATGTCGGGGTCTTCCACCGGGCCGCCGTTGTTCTCACCCAGCAGAACCATCACCCCAACCATCGCAACAAAAGAAATCGGGATGAGGGCAAAAAGGGCGCGCGGCATCTTGCGGGCGTTCTTTTCAGTGTCGGGCATACCAGCCTCCTTATCTCGTGTTCGCAAAATCAACACGTCGGGCAGCCAAGAGTTCCTTGCCTCGCCCCGCGCTTTCCGGCAGGACAGCGCTGATCTGCCAGAAGGAGCCTGCCCCATGTCCGACGACCGCCTGATTGTCGCGCTTGACGTCCCCACCGCAATCGAGGGGCTGCAGCTTGCAGAAGCGCTGGACGATGCGGCGTCTTTTTACAAGATCGGCTTGGGAATGCTGACAACTGGCGGCTTAGCGCTGGCCAACGAGCTAAAGCAGGATCACGGCAAGCGCATCTTTCTGGATATGAAGCTCTTCGATATCGGCGCGACGGTCGAGGCTGCCGTGCGCGGTCTTGCGCAATTCGATCTCGACTTTCTGACCGTGCATGGCGACCCGCATGTGGTGCGCGCGGCCCAGAACGGTAAGGGCGGCAAAGACCTCAAGATTCTCGCTGTTACTATCCTGACGTCGCTTGATCGGGATGATCTTGACGCAAGCTGCCTGAAACCCGGCGATGTGCAGGATCTTGTGCTAGAGCGCGCAAGCCAAGCGCTGAACGCTGGCGCGGACGGTCTGATCGCCTCCCCCCAGGAGGCCGCTCTGATCCGCGCTTTGCCGGAGGCCGACGGTAAGCTGATCGTCACCCCCGGCGTTCGTCCGGCAGGCGCAGCTCTGGGCGATCAAAAGCGCGTCGCGACCCCAGCACAAGCGATTGCTGACGGGGCCGATCATATCGTGATCGGTCGCCCGATATGGCAAGCCGCAAGCCCGCAAGCCGCTGCAAAGGCCGTACTGGCCGAGCTTGCCTGACCTTTTTCACGCAAACTGTGAAAACTCCGTCAAAGACGCATGGGTCCAGCCCACTGCGCTTCTTTGCACGCCCTGATTAAGCGTATTCAGACCGCAGCCGGCATTTTTCGTCGGCCTGATTTTACGTTCGATTTTGAACCCAATTCCTTTTGAAACAGCTCATTTACGGGCCTCTTTATGTTCGACTATTTGACTTATCCATTTTTCATTTTTGCGGGGACGCTTGCGCTTTCTCCCGGGCCAGTGAACTTGATCTCCCTCATGTTCGGCGCTTCCTGCAACGCCGCCCGCGCGGCACCGTTTATTGTCGGCGGTGCCGCCGGGTTTGGCGCGGTTTGGGCTGTTGCTGCGGCTTGCACGGATTTTCTCAACAGCATCAGCCCGGCCACATTTGATCTGATCAAGTACGCGGCCCTCGCGTACTTTTTGTGGCTGGCCTACGGCATCATTCAAACAAAAATGCCGCCGCCGACCGGCTGCACAGAACGTCAGCCTGGCCCTGTATCGGGCCTGGTACTCGCGCTCTTGAACCCGCAAACTTCGATTAGCGCGATGCTGGCGGCAGGCATGTTTCTGACGCAACCCACAACGCTCGTGCAAAGTGCGGCGTTCGGGCTGTCTTACATGGCCATCGTAATTGCGGGTACCAGCCTCTACCTGCTCGCCGGCACGCTTTTCCAACAGGTCCTGACCCACCCGGCGGTCTTCGGCATCTTCCGCTACTCAACCGCTGGATTGCTTGTTTTCGTCGGCGCGCGCATTCTTTAACGACCAGCGGTCGCCAGGCACGTGATTTGTTCACAAATGGCTCCGAGACTAACCACCCAAACAGGAGACCCGCCATGCCCCCCGCCCCGCAAAACGAGTCACTGGTTTTGTCTTTTCTCACCGTGCGCCGCGCGCTTGGGGTTTTGGGGCTGGCACTTCCAATCCTGCTGGCCGTCTACGGTCTTACAGTGAATGGCCGGATCGAGGATTCTGTAAGCGCATTTTACTACACCGACTTGGGCGACGTCTTCGTCGGCATCCTTTGCGCCATCGGCGTCTTTCTGTTCAGCTATAAAGGATATGCGCCTGAGCCGGGCGAAAAGATCACCGACCGCCGCGTTTCCCAAGTGGCGGGGGTCGCGGCCATTGTAACAGCGCTTTTCCCAACCACGGGCGTTGATCTGCCCACCTGCGAGCCTGCCTGCCTCGTGACCGGCCTGCCCGCCTCTGCCCTGCATTTTGCAGGTGCTGGCGTCTTCTTTGTGGCGATTGCGGTGTTCTGTCTGGTGCTTTTCACACGCACCGGAGGCCAACCCATAGACGCCGAGAAGCGTCGTTCGAACCGGATCTACCGACTCTGCGGATGGATCATCCTCGCCATGATCGCCCTGCTCGCCGCGATTTTTTTGGGGGTCGAAGAAGGCTCAGCGCTCGCCGAAAGACTGGACGCGCTGAACGCCGTGTTCTGGTTGGAAGCCGTGGCAATCCTTGCCTTCGGTGTTGCTTGGCTCGCCAAAGGCAAGACCCTGCAAGCGCTTCTAGGCAATCATCCCTGATTGATATCCGTGTCGAAGGTTTTGACCTGACCGGTTTTCAGCGCAAAGACCTTGCGCAAGATCAGCCACGCGATCAGCGAGACTGACGCAAAAATCACCAGCGCCATTGGGATGGAGCCGCCGATCAAAGCAGGCCCCCCGATCAAAAGCAGGATCGCCACGACGCCTGCACCGATGGCAAAGCCCAGCAGGACAAAGGCAGGCGCAATCACTTCAAGAATTCCAAGGACAAGCGCCGCGACCGCCCAGGCCCACCATTCAAAAACCAGATCCATCAGCCACGTCCTTTCAACATGTTGAACGCATTGCCAAACGCCTCAATCGCATTGGCAGGCAGCACAATCGTGTTGGAGCCTTGGCTTCCGCCCAGCGCGTTCAGCGATTCCACCTGTTTCAGCGCAACCTGATACTGCGCGGCCTCAAGACCGTTCTCCGCAATAGCCGCCGCCACAACCTGCGTCGCATAGGCCTCCGCCTCTGCCTCAATCCGGCGGGCTTTGGCGGTTTGCTCAGCGGCGTAAAGCTCTGCATCGGCAGCCAGCTCAACCGACCGTTTGGCACCTTCAGCCTCAGTCACCTGCGCACGACGCGCGCGTTCAGCGTTCAGCTGCTGCAACATCGCCTCGCGCGTGGCCGCATCAAGGTTCACGTCCAGAATCTCGGCGCGGGTGACTTCGATGCCCCAATCATCGACGGCATCTTCGACCAACGCCTTGATCTGCGTAATCAGTTGCGCGCGGTTCGACTGAACCTCATCCAGCTCCATCTTACCGATTTCGGCCCGCACGATACCCGCCACAGTGGTGGCAATCGCGGCATCCACGTCGCGGATCCGGTAAACAGTGCGCTCAGGCTCGGTGATGCGGTAGAAAACGCTGGTTTCGACCTGCACCAGCACGTTGTCCATCGTGATCGCGTCCTGAGAGGCATTGGGCAGCTGACGCTCTAGGATCGAGATTTTATGCGCCACGCGGTCCAGAAACGGGACGATAAAGTTGATGCCCGGCCCCAAAACCGATTTCAGGCGACCAAAGCGTTCGACCACATATTGCTCGGACTGGGGCACGATGCGCACGCCCAGAACGATACAGACGATGATGAAGGCGGCGAGAACTAGCAAAAACAGGTTCTGGCCCAGAAAATTCAATAAAATCTGCTCGATATTCATAAGGGGGTCCCTCGGAATTTTTACCTTGTTACCCCCTCATATAAGCTGATTTTAGGCGTTTTTAAGACGAAACCCGCCCGAGACCGGGGCAGAAGCCTCTGAAAACGCCTCCGAAACCTGGCCCGCCACGATGTCTGCCGTGACCGCAGAAAGTGTCCAGCCAAGATGGCCATGACCGGTGTTATAGAACACCCGGTTCTGCCCAATGCGCCCCAAACGCGGCATCATATTTGGCATCATCGGGCGCAATCCGGCCCAAGGCACAACGCTTTCCGTATTCACCTCCGGGAAATGCGTTTCGCACCAGCGTGTCAGCGGCGCAATCCGGTCCGCGCGGATATCGCGGTTTTCGCCGTTGAACTCAGCCGTGCCTGCGATCCGGAAGCGGTTGAGCCCAAGGCGGGAGGTCACAATTTTCGCCTGATCGTCCAGCAGCGAGACGGTTGGCGCGGCGGCCTGCGACTGCGCATCCTCCAGATTTACTGTGATCGAGTAGCCCTTCACCGGGTACACGTTGACACGATCACCCACCATTTTGGCAAATTTCCGGCTGCCGACACCTGCACAAACGACAACACCGTCAAAGCGCTGCTGCACGCGGTCGCTGGTCACAGTGACGACATCATCTGCCGAGGTCACATCGCGCAGCTCATGGCCCAGCGCAAAAGTCACGCCCCGCGCCTCCAGCCATTTCGCCAGACCCACGGTGAATTTATGAATGTCACCGGTGCTGTCGCTCTCCGTCCAAAAGCCCCCCACCACGTCACCGCGCAGCGTGGGCTCCTTTTCCAGCGTTTCGGCCGCGCTCAACTCGCGCCGTTCCAGCCCGCCCTCGGCCAGCATCGCCGTCACTTTGCGCGCATGCTGCAGATCCTTCTGTGTCTTGTAGAAATGCAGGATGCCGGCAGGGGAGTGGTCAAAATCCACCCCGGCCTGTTCCGCCATCTCGAACATGATCCGGCGTGATGCGACGGCCATCGACGCAGTCTTCACCGTGTTCGACCGGTAGCGCGGAATCGCCGCCAGAAACTCCGCCATCCACGAGGCTTTGTGCCATGTAGGCATCGGGTTCACCGACAAAGGCGCATCCGATTTCGCGAGCCATTTCAGCCCCTTAAAGACGGTCGACCAGGTGTTCCACACTTCCGCATTCGAGGCGGAGAGCTGCCCGCCATTGGCAAAGCTCGTCTCCATCGCCGGATAGCGGTTGCGGTCAAAAACGGTGACGTCAAAGCCCCGTGCATGCAGTTGAAAAGCGGTAGTGACACCGGTGATACCGGCCCCGAGGATCGCAATATGGGTCATGTCTGTTACTCAAGCCAACAGGCCATGCCCCCTCCGTCTTGAACCTGAGAGATTCACCGAATGCGACACCTGTCACACGCGGCTTGCTCCTTCGGTGCGCCCTTTCAAGGCGGCTCTTCGGAGTGTTGCAGCTTCGCCGGTCCTTTTGCCTGAGAGTTTACCGGGGCGGTTGCTCCTTCGGCGGCGGGGGACGCTCTCTCCCGACCAAGCTGTTTCGTATCGGAAACATTGCAGAAACGATGAGTCGCGGCAATTGAAATTGCTGCATGATGATTGTGAGGATGTTGCTATGGCCGCGCAGCCACAGTCCGGCTCACGCCTTACGATACCCGGCGGCAACTAACGGTGAAATCTGAAGCCGCTCGACGTATTTCTCGCGCGCGAAAACCGCTTCAAAGGCTTTCAGCTCCGCCACCCGGTCCGCCCAGAGCCGCCCCATCAGTAGAATGGTCTGCGGGCTTCCAGATGCAGCGAATGCCGCACCCAGCATGTCAGCCGTAATGTCAGGATCCCCCAGCGCCAGCACATCGGGTTTATAGGTCGCCAACATGTCGACCAGCGGCGCATCTTCATGCAACTGAACCCGCTCGGACTCAGCAACACCATTCTTCGCCCAAAGCCCGCGAATGAACGTCCGCAGCTGGGCCGAGCGTTCCTGCAACACCACCGTCACATCCGTCCGTTCCTGCACGATATGCGTGCCAACAAAACCAGAGGCCGCACCGTAATCAAGATACGTCCCGCCGGGCGGCACCCATTTCGGCACGTTGCGCGCCAAGGGCCGCTCGAATTTGCCGTCTGAAATCTGGATCAGCGCAGGCGGCGTGAAAAGACGTGGATCGGCGGGCAATTGCACCGAATGATTGGCAAACCACTCCATCGGCGGGGTGGCCGACATATCCACCTCGCCGCGCACATAGACATCGACGGGCAGCAGGTCTTGCTGCTCCACCGGTTTCTTCTTTTGCTCTTTCGGCTTGGAGGTCGCGCGCTTTTCCACATCCGACATGAGCGCGGCGATCTTTTCCTTATCGCGGGCCTTGGGCGGCTTGGCCTCGACCTGCGTGATCGGCACCTCGCTGGCCTTCTTCAGATTGGTGACGAACTCCTCATATTCAGGCGTGCCTTTGAAGCTGTTCAGCTTCGCTTCAGCCATCTCCAAGGCCGCATGATGCAGGCGGTTCAACTCCGGATCTCTCAGCAGCCCCTCGAAGATCTCCCGCCGCCGATCCGAGTAGCGCAACATGCTGTCATCACGCACCTCATTGCGGTCCTGAAGCGACCAATACGCGTCGTTATACTTGTCTTTCTTGTTATTCACATTGCCGCGAAACTTGCGCATCGCGTAGCTGTCGATGCCTTTGACCGCATAGTGGTTCATCTGCGCCCAGTCATACCCCACCGTCCGCACGATCGACCGCCATCCACGGAACTTGAAGTAATCCTCCATCGGGCGGCCCGACCCGTTCAGCCACTTCACGCTGTCGGGAAACGGCGTATCCAGCACCTTGTTTTTCATCTTGGGGCGGTGAATGCCCAGTTTCCAGACATCCGGGTCAAACTGGAACAGCGTCTTGACCCCCCAGCCTTTGTTCCACATCGGGGGTGCTGCATAGAGGTATTGCTCCGTCACCGGATCGCGGGACCAGTCATGCACCCCGCCCGACCCGAAAATGCGCCACGTGATGACCATCCCATTGCCGCCCTCGGCCTTGATCCCATCGATCAGACCATCCAGCGAGCCATCGCCGTGCTTGATGCACAAAAACTCATCCGCATCGAAGACCAGCAGCCAATCCGCCTCGCTCGTCAGCGGCTCATCCTGCGCATATTTCAACGCAGAGGGCTGCGGCTTGATCCCCTCGGGAATATCATTGCGGCGGTGATAGGCGAGGCCAAGTTCTTCCAGCCGGATCAGCATGTCATCCGTGCCGTCGCTACAATCGTTGGTGTAGACCAGCAGATCCGTGAAACCGACCGCCATGTGATGCGCGATCCACTCCAAGACAAACGGACCTTCGTCCTTCATCATCGACACGGCCATAACCGTGCCATGAGGGCTCACATGCTTTTTGGGAAGCTGCGCCGTGCGTGCGACTGAGGGGGTCTGTTTGTTCATTTGACCCCTTTGATGGCCTTCAAGTGCGCTTTGTGCAAGCACTCCAGCGTTCCAGACTTATAGACAATGATTCACCCATACTTCATATTGTTGCGCAACGAATGACGACTGATGGCACAAACTCAACCATCGGCAGGTAAAGGGCAGAAAATATGACCACTCCGCAGCGCCGTCCCGTCGCCTCTCTCTGGATCGGCGATAAACTTCAATATCTCAACCAGATTTGCCTGCTCAGCCATGTGCAAGCCGGCCACCCCACGACGCTCTATTGCACCGATAAGGTCAGCAATGTCCCCGAAGGTGTCGAGGTCCGCAAAGCGACAGAGATTATGGATATCCCCATGGATATCGTCGAACAGACCTCCGCCTCGTTCCTGTCCAACGTCTTCCGCTACAAGATGATCCAGAAGACAGGGGCTATCTGGATTGATTGCGACGCCTTCTGCCACAAGCCCTTCCCGGACGAGATGGAATATATCTTCGCGGGGCACGGCTTCCGCGGTGCACTGAACTGCGGTGTCGTCGCGATCCCCCAAACCGGGGAGCTGATGGACCGCCTGTTGGATTACTACGACAACCTGCCGCCCGCACCGCCGTGGTTCAACAAGAACCAGTTGCGCAAATTGGGTCGTCAGGACGAAAGCCTGCCCCACGCCGTAAAGATCTACAAAGCCGAACGCACCGCCTTCGGCCCACAAGCCTTCACCTATTTCGCCCGCGAAACCGGCGCGATCGAACACGCGATGACAAGTGATGTCCTCTATCCGGTGCCGTTCCAGTTGAACGACATCTTCTATGACCCCCACGGCCGGGTTGAGGGACACTTCACGGAAAACACCCTCTCCGTGCACCTCTATACCAACGGCACGAAACCATGGTGGCGCAAGAATGTCCCGCTGGAGAACTCCTATGCCTGGCGCATGTGCCAGCAAACCGGCGTAAACCCCGCCGACGCTCTGGAATAGCCTGATGGCCACCCCGCGCCTCACCCTCACCTACATCGTGGAACCGCCAGAATACGAAATTCTGGCGTGCTCTCTCCTCGCCTCCATCCGTACGCATTTCCCGAAATCCGTCGCCTGCATCGGTTATGTACCAGAACACCGCATGGATGAGGTGCATCCGGCGGTCTTCAAAGCGCACGAAATCATGGGCGGTGAAATCCGCCCCATGAAAACCGAAGGCATGTGGGACACGCCCTACCCCCACGGCAACAAGATCATCGCAGCGATGCAGCCGCGCGACAGCCAGTATTCCGCCTTTGTCGACAGTGACGTTCTTTTCCTCCGCAAGAACGCGGTCGCCAATATCGCGAAGGCAGGGCATGTGAGTTGCTCCATGGCCGCCTCCATGGTGTGGGCCGAACAATCCATCTGGGACGATATCTACGGCGCCTTCGACATGCCCATCCCCGAGGAACGCATGCATCTCATGCGCCGCTCCGCCAAGCCCATGATCCCCTATTTCAGCGCAGGTTTCGTGATCTTTCCTGAGAAGGCCGGCAAAAGCGGGCGTTTCCCGGATGTCTGGTACGAAACCGCGCGCGAGATCGACAAGATCGAAACCCTTGAGAAACGCCGACCTTACCTCGATCAGATGAGCCTACCCGTCGCGATCCAGCGTGCGGGGCTCAAATGGAACATCCTCCCCGAGGAGCAGCACTATATCCTTGGCGGAAAGGTCCGCGGCAAACCCTTGCCCACAGATCGGGAGATTTTCACGATCCACTACCGCAAGCACAAATTCCTGCGCGAGGTGGACCAGATGAAATATGCACGCCAAATGATGTATGAGCAGACAGGGCAGCTTTACGTGCGCCGCCTTGTGGAAGAGCCCACCGATGACGGCTGAGACGCAAGACACCCCAAAATCCCAAGCCGAGTTGCGCGCTGAAAAGCTGATCAAACGGCATGACCGGAACATGCGCAAAGCCAAAGCCGAAGGCTTTCTGGCAGGCATTTGCAGCCAGCTCAAACCGGGTGATCTGGCCATGGATCTGGGTGCCAATATGGGCGAAATCACGACCATCCTTGCGGACACCGGCGCCGATGTCATCGCGTTTGAGCCTGACCCCTATGCCTTTGAAAAGCTGAAGAAGCGCTTCAAAGACAAGCAAAATGTGACCCTGATCAATGCCGCCGTGGGTGCCTCCGAAGGTACGGTCAAACTAATGCGCGCGGAGAATTTCAACGAAAACCCCAAAGGCGCGTCTGTGAAATCAACGATCCTCGACGGCGGGCGCTCCATTGATGCGGGCAATTATGTCGAAGTGCCACTGATTGATTTTCTGAACATCGTCGACACAGAGGTCAAAAAACGCGGCGAAATCGCCTTCGTGAAGATGGACATCGAAGGGGCCGAGCTGGACATCCTCGAAGCGATGCACGCGCAAGACAAATTCGGGCCAATCCGCTGCCTTGTGGCCGAAACCCATGAGCGCAAATTCCGCGACTTGCGCCCCCGCTTCAAAGCGCTGCGGCAGGCGGTTTCGGAAAGCTATCCGCCCAACAAGGTAAACCTCGAATGGATCTAGCGGGTCACGCGCCGCTATCCTCACGCCTCTGCAAATGCGCCTGAACCGCCTGCGGGCTGGGCGGCGTGCTGTTGCCCGCCAATTGCAGATGCCAGTAAAGCTGGACCTCTCCTGGGTCCGTCATCGCCGCCGCAAACCGCGCCTCGTGCCAGGCGCGCCCCTGCTCTTCGATCCGCGCCACATCACCGATCGCGCGTAGATCAGCCAGAGCCGCCTGCGTCTGCTCCAGCCGCCACAGGATGCTTTCGTCATGCACGGTGTTGAAGTTCCGCTCCGCCCAATAGGCCAACCCAATCTCGCGCCCCGTTCGGTTTGGTAGACCGCGATAGCGCTTTATCATGAACTCCTGTGTGGACCGGATGGAGTAATGGTTGAGCTGCACCAAAGCTGACCCATGCTTGGTCCCGTAAAGATTGATCCGCCCATCATCACCAGCAAAATCAGCAGGCAATCCTTCACCGCTCCCATTCACCCAAGACGGGGCAGAGCCTTTCTTCTGCTTGGGCCGATGCACCCCTGCCTTCTGAAACGCATCGCGCCGATATAGCGTCTTGAAAAACCACGACAGGGGCAAGGCGCAGTCTTCTGGCGCGGCTTCTGTAAACCGCTCCACCGTCAGGCCTTCGCCCGTCACGATCCGGTCTGCATGCCCAAAAAGCCGCCAGCGCAGCGCCATAGCATCCGTGCCTTCAGGCAAAGCCCCGATCAGGTCCTCGAAACTCTGAAGCGGAGCACGCAGATTGATGAATTCATCGCAATCCAGATGCAGCACCCAATCGGCATCAACCAACCCCTCCGCCGCTTTCAACGCCCGCCATTGCGGCGGCTTCTCACCCTCCGGTGTGCGCATATGGCGGATGATCCCGGCCGCGTCTAACGCGTCCAGCAAAGTATCCGTGCCATCCTCGCAATCATTGGAGAAGATCAGAAAATCCGCCCCCATCCCGCGGTGATGCGCGATCCATTCCAGCAGATGCGGCGCCTCGTTGCGCATGGACGTTAAAATCAGAACTCTCATAGGCCCAACCTTGCCTGCGACAGCGGCCAAACACCACCGGTTTGTGTGGGGCCGGAAAGAGGCGTATCACCCTCTCATGCCCGCGCTATGCCGAGATTGCCTGACCCAGTTTGAGGACGCAAAACGCTGCCCGTCCTGCAACTCCCCGCGCGTGCGCAGCCATCCCGAACTGTTCGACCTCAGCATCGCCCATATGGATTGCGACGCGTTCTATGCTTCCGTCGAAAAGCGCGACAACCCAGAGCTGCGCGACAAGCCCGTCATCATCGGCGGCGGGCGGCGCGGTGTCGTCTCCACCGCCTGCTACATCGCGCGCATCCGCGGTGTGAAATCCGCAATGCCGATGTTCAAGGCGCTCAAACTCTGCCCCGACGCCGTGATCGTTCGCGGCCGCATGAGCACCTATGTCGAGGTCTCAAAACAGGTCCGCGCCCTCATGGAGGAACTCACCCCCGCCATCGAACCCCTCTCGCTTGATGAGGCGTTCATGGACCTCTCCGGCACCGCCAAACTGCACGGCGCACCGCCCGCTGTAATGCTGGCGCGGCTCACCAAACGCATGAAGGACGAGATCGGGATCACCGGCTCCATCGGGCTTAGCCACAACAAGTTTTTGGCCAAGGTCGCGTCTGATCTGGACAAACCACGCGGGTTTTCCGTGATCGGCAAAGCCGAAACCGACGCCTTTCTACGCGACAAGCCCGTGCGGATGATCTGGGGGATCGGGCCTGCGGGGCAGGCCTCCCTCGACAAGGCCGGGATCCGAACGTTCTCTGATCTACTGCGCTGGGACCGGCGCGATCTGCATGCGCGGTTCGGCTCCATGGGCGACCGACTTTACCATCTCGCGCGCGGCGAAGACCGCCGCCGCGTATCCGCCCATTCCCCAATGAAATCCATCAGCAACGAGACGACCTTTCACGACGACACCAACGATCCCGACATCCTTGACGGGCATATCTGGCGCATGGCCGAAAAGGTCAGCGACCGCGCTAAGGCCAAAGGTCTGGCTGGCCGCGTCGTGACGCTCAAGCTCAAGCGGGCGAACCACTCGCTGCTGACCCGCCGCACGTCCCTACGCGATGCCACGCAGATGGCCGACCGCATCTATCGCACCGCGCGCGACCTCTTCGACCAGACGCCTGACAGCGGTCCTTACCGCCTGCTCGGCGTCGGTATCAGCGACCTGACCAAGGACGCGGAGGCTGATCTAAGCGGCGACCTCTTAGACCCGGGCGCCGCCAAACGCAGCGAAGCCGAACGCGCCGCAGATGAAATCCGCAAGAAGTTCGGCGCCGATGCCATCATCAAAGGTCGCGCTCTAAGGTAAGTATTTGCGCTCAATCTCGATAAGCTGCTGCTTGCGCCACAGACCACCACCATAACCTGTCAGCGACCCATCCGCGCCAATCACGCGGTGACATGGCACAATCAGCGCGATCTGATTGGCCCCATTCGCCCGCGCAACAGCACGCGTCGCCGTCGGCTGGCCAAGCGCCTTTGCCAAATCCCCATAGCTGCGCGTCTCGCCTGCCGGAATTGTTAGAAGCGCCTCCCAGACACGCCGGGTGTAGTCCGTTCCGTGTAGCGCCAGCGGCACCGTAAAGCGCGCCGTGTTGCCGTCAAAATACGCGCGCTGCTCCTCTTCGACTTGCGCATGAACGCCGAACCGCCCGATCCCGAGATTGCCCTTACAATCCTTGTAAAGCCGCTTGAGTTCTCCGGGCAGCGCCTTGCGATCCGCAAATTCGAGCAGATGCAGCGCGCGTTTATCCGCCACCGCGATCATCGGCCCAAGCGGGGTCTGCAACCAATCCGCCCGCAGCATCGGATCACGGCTCAGCGCACCGGGGGGCTGGCCCAGCAATTTCGCAAACGCATTTGCAAAACCCGCCTGACTGTCAAACCCCGCCTCAAGCTGCGCATCAATCACGCGCCCACCGCCTTGCATCGCCTCAAAGCCCCGCCGAAGCCGCTCTAACCGTGCCATCTTCAGGAAGGTCATCCCAAACTGACGCTGAAACGCGCGCCGCGCGGTTGAAGGGTCAATCCCCATCGCGATGATATCACCTTCGGACCATCGCCGGTCCGGCGCAGCCTCAAGCGCGCCCATCAATTTGGCGATCACCGGGTCTTGCGTGGCTTGCGGCCCCATGGGCTTGCAGCGCTTGCAAGCGCGATACCCCGCTTCCAGACACGCACCGATATTCTCGAAGAATTGGCAATTCTCGCGCTTTGGTTTGCGCGCGGGGCATGTCAGCCGACAGAATATCCCGGTAGAGCGGACAGCCACATAAGCCTGCCCGTCATAAAGCGGATCACGCTCCAGAAGCGCGCGGTAGAGTTCATCGTCAGAGGGAAGAGGAAACAACATACCGCGCTATAACGCGCAGCACGTGAGGTGGCCCACCCATTTCGGGCGTCTATTCAAATTGGCGCTATTCCGCAGCCAGCGGCAGGGATTGCTCTCCAATCGTGACCAGTTCCGCGATCACCGATCTCAGAACAGCCCGGAAATCCTCGAAATGGGCAGATTTCGTGACCGCGTATTCGTTCATGTAGAGGGACCGATCAATTTCGATTTGCACGACATGCTGACCTCGCGACGGCCGCCCATAGGTCTGCGCGATGTATGCCCCGGCAAACGGCGCATTGCGCACAACGCGTAGCCCGGCACGAATAAACGCGGCCTCAACCCGGTCGACGATATCCGACCGCGCAGACGCACCAAACCGGTCGCCCAGCACAACCTCGGGCCGCGCCGTGGCTCCGCGCGCAATGGTGTCAATCGCCTCATGCGGCATCGAATGGCAGTCAATCAGCACGGCCTCGCCAAATTGCGCCTGCGTGGCGTCTAGAAGGCTTTGCAGTTTCTCGTGATACGGCCGCCAATAAGCCTCAATCCGGTGACGCGCCTCGTGCCGGGGCAGCTTGCCCCGGTAAATCGCGCGCCCATTGGCCACAACGCGCGGCACAACGCCCAGACCCGACGCAACCCGCGGATTATGGGCGATCTTGCGCACATCCTCGATCAAGGCCGGGTCCAACTCATCACACGAGCGGTTCAAATCCAGATAGGCCCGCGGCGCCCCCGCCTTCAAGAACGGTGCGCCAAACTCGGGCGCGCTTGAGAAAAGCTCGTCCACAAAGGCATCCTCGGACGAGCGGATCGTGCGCTTGTCCAGAACCGTGCTTTTCAGGAACGTGTCTGGATAGTCCGCACCGCTATGGGGCGACGCAAAAACAAGCGATGTCGTTTGCACTTCGGGCGTGTCCAAGGTGAAAGCGTATTTGGGCATCTTCATTCCTGCTCTGGTGCCCTAAACATAGACTGATTCAAGGAAAGTCCAAAAGCCCTTGATCCCCTGATCGACTCCTTTTATAGACCCCACACCTGACGCGATGCACTTCGCGTCCCTTTTGTTTTTGGGACCTGATGTGCGTGGCTTACGGTATCATGGGCGCTTAGCTCAGCGGTAGAGCACTTCGTTGACATCGAAGGGGTCACTGGTTCAATCCCAGTAGTGCCCACCATGATTTTGAAACCCCAGGCGCAGGGACGCGCCGCGAAACAGGAGAAGACCAGATGAAGGTCAGAAATTCGCTCCGCTCGCTCAAGCAGCGTCACCGCGACTGTCGCGTCGTGCGCCGCAAGGGCCGTGTGTATGTGATCAACAAAACACAGCGTCGGTTCAAAGCTCGTCAGGGCTAAGCCGCACGATATATCGTTGAAAAGGCCGCCTTTCCGGGCGGCTTTTTTGTCTTCGGAGGCCACATGGCAGAAATTACTCTTCTCGACGGCGGCTTGGGTCAGGAACTTGTTCACCGCTCGGGCGACAAGCCGACCGCGCTGTGGTCCACTCAGGTGATGATTGACCACCCCGGCCTGGTCGAAGAGGTTCACCGCGATTTCTACGAGGCCGGGGCGACGGTAATCGCCACGAACACCTATGCCCTGCACCGTGACCGTCTTGAGAAGGCGGGCGTGACCACGCCGCTGCCTGACCTGATCTCAGCTGCACTGGCAGAGGCAAAAGCAGCCCGTGACGCCAACCCGGCCAAGCGGATCCTCGGCTCAATTGGCCCGCTGATCGCCAGCTACCGCGCGGATCTGCACCCGCCTGCTGCTGAAGCCGCACCGCTTTACGCCGAATTGGCCAAAGCCATCGCACCCTATGTCGATGTCATTGGTTTCGAAACGGTGCCCTCCATCGAGGCCGCCCGCGGTGCCATCGCTGCAATGCAGGGGATCGACACCCCGGTCTGGCTCGCCTTCACGCTGGATGATGCCGACGGCACAAAGCTGCGCTCTGGCGAGCCGCTGGTAGAGGCGCTGTCCGTTGCCGAGACCGGCGCTGCTGCAATCCTTGCCAATTGCTCTGCCCCCGAAGTGATGGGCGCCGCGATGGAAGTCTTTGCCACGGGCACGCTCCCCTTCGGTGGCTATGCGAACGGCTTTACGGAAATCTCAAAAGGCTTTTTGAAAGATGCCCCCACAGTCGACGCGCTTAGCAAACGGCAGGATTTGGACCCGGACGCCTACGCACGCTTCACGTCAAGCTGGGTCGCACAAGGGGCCACGATTATCGGCGGATGTTGCGAGATTAGCCCCGCCCATATTAAAGCCGTGCATGACACGTTGATCGCGGAAGGCCACACGATCGTTTGAATCAAAAAGGCCGCCCCATCACGGAGCGGCCCTTCGTTTCGTCACAACTCAACAGATTTAGCCTTCGTAGGTCGGCTGTTGCTCAAGGCGCTCTTGCGTGCTGTCGATATAGACGCGCACCTCGCCATCATCGCTGCGCTTGATCTGCAACTCGTCAAAGGTCACAGCGACAGACTTTTCACCCAGACCAAGGAAGCCGCCCACGTCAATCACGGCGCGGTCCATCTTGCCGTTGTCGGTCAGCAGCAGCTCACCGATTTCGCCAACATCTTCATCGTTCGTGCCGTAAACACGCGCACCTGTCAGATCTTCGGTCGTCATGTCGTCGACCTGCACGGTCGTGTAGCCGTCCCGCTCAACTTCGGGCGCTTCAAGCATTTCACGCTCGACGTTTTCGGCGGCCATTTCCGCGTCAGCTTCGACTTCATTTGCAGCTTCAGTGACTTCGGCTTCAGCTTGCTCAGCTTCTGCCTCGACAGTGTCACCCCAGCCGCCGGTCATGGATGTGCGCTCATACGCCGGGGCTTCTTCCACGCCGGCCGCATTGGCGTTCACGACCAGAAAGAACTCACCCGAGTCGCCTTCCTCTGCCACGAACTTGATCTGATCCATCGACATCGCGACGTCTTTTTCACCCATACCAAGGAAACCGCCCACACCAACGATGACATTCTGCACATTGCCGTCACGGGTCAGAACCAACTCGTTGATCTCACCGATATCGTCCCACTCGGTTTCGCCACCTTCGGGGATGGTTCCGGCGATATCAGCTTCAGATGCATAGACGCGCATGCCGATGAACTCGGATGCGTTGAGGTTTTTCTCTGCATCAAAGGTGACTTCATCGAACTGGTTCATTGTGGTGTCTGCATAGGCACCGGTGCTCAGAACGAGTGCAGCAGCTGTAGTTGCCATAAAACGTTTCATAGTGTGACTCCCATTTTAGTGGTGTCGTCCTCACAGGCCGACTGATGGGGAGCCAACGGGTAGATGCAATATTTGTTCCCGCTTTGATGCGAAAAAAGCGGCATTGCGGAATTAAATCTAAATTATTGAAATAATTACAGTTTTTAATGGAACGAAACTACCTCAACAGGCGTTTTATGTAGTGGACATGCTTAACGACCGCCGGTCTCAGGCTCTCACAAACGCGCCGAATTGCGCCCGCAGCATGTCCAGTTTCGGATCAATATAGCGCGCGCAAAACGGTCCACCCCTATGACGGGCCGCGTAATTTTGAAAACGCTCGTCTGATGGTTTGAACGAAACAAACCTCAGAACCTGCGTCACCAGCGGCGCATCAAAGCCATGCTGCAGGCGGGCAAGCGCATGGGCAACCTCAAGCCCTTGCGCTTCGCTATGTACATACACAGCGCTCCGGTATTTCCCACGCATCTTGTGATTGGATTGGCTGGCATGAGTCCGCAAATGCACCTCAAGCAGCGCCTCCAGTGGCAATACGTCCGGGTCGAACATCACATCGACCGCCTCTGAATAGCTGTCCTGCGGTGGCTCGCTGGCGATGAAGCCTTGCGCGGCCGAGGTCACGCCCGCCAGCTCTTGCACCACCGCCTCCGTGCACCAATGGCACCCTCCGCCAAGTCCGATCCGTTGCACTACTCTGCTGCGTCCCGGCGCGGCAGCACCCAGTCGGGACGGATGAAGTGGCACGTGTAGCCATGCGGGATCCGCTCTAGATAATCCTGATGCTCCGGCTCCGCTTCCCAGAAATCACCGACCGGTTCGACTTCAGTCACAACCTTGCCGGGCCAGAACCCGGTGGCTTCGACATCGGCAATCGTGTTCAGCGCTTCCGCCTTCTGAGCTTCATCGACATAGTAAATCGCCGACCGGTAAGACATACCTCGGTCATTGCCCTGACGGTTCAAGGTGGTTGGGTCATGAATTTGGAAGAAGAACTCCAGCAGACGACGGTAGGAAATCACCTCGGGATCAAACAGAATTTCAATCCCTTCCGCATGGGTCCCATGGTTGCGATAGGTGGCATTCGGCACATCGCCGCCCGTATAGCCTACCCGCGTTTTCTCCACTCCGGGCAGCTTGCGGATCAGATCCTGCATCCCCCAAAAGCATCCCCCAGCCAAAACGGCGCGTTCCTGTGCCATGCGATCTCCTCTCGGTGTGTTTGTTGTCTATTAAGTGGGACTGTGCCGGGTAAAAATCCAGCACCCGCACGCAGCCGTGAGGTTTGTGCCTTGCGAGTAATGTTATACTATAACATAACGACGTTTATGAAACATATCGCACCGCTGATTCTGACTTTGGCCCCGCTCGCTGCTGCCGCTGACGCCCCACGCGTCGCGACGGATATTCTCCCCATTCACGCCTTGACGGCCCGCGTCATGGAAGGCGTCGGCACTCCCGATCTGATCGTGCCTGCCAACGCGTCGCCACATGGCCACGCCATGCGCCCGTCGGAAGCGCAGGCGCTTGATGACGCCGACCTCGTCATCTGGATCGGCGAAGCGCTGACGCCATGGCTTGAAGGTCCGCTCGACACACTCGCCGGCGACGCCACAAAGATCGAGTTGATCGGCGTGGATGGCACGGTGCTCCATGATTTCCGCGAAACCGTGACGTTCGAGCCGCACGGCGATGATCACGACAGCCATGACCATGGCGAGAAGGAAGATCATGCAGACCATGATCATGGGGATCATGACCATGGCGAAAAGAAAGAGCACGCCGAACATGATCACGACCACGATCATGGCGCCGAGGAAGCCAGCGCAGAGCATGATCACGATCACGGACATGACCACGCCAAAGAAGAAGACCACGCGGGGCATGACCATGGCGATCACGCCGGGCACGATCACCACGATCACGCGCATGACGGCGTTGACCCGCATGCTTGGCTCGACCCGGCCAACGCGCTGCTCTGGACGGACCTGATCGCAGCCACCCTCTCCGAGATGGACCCAGATAACGCAGCCGCCTATGCCGCCAATGCAGAAGCCGCACGTACAGAAATCACCGCCGCCAAGGCAGAGATTACCGAAACGCTAAGCGGTGCGCAGAGCGCCAGCTATGTCGTATTCCACGACGCGTATCAGTATTTCGAAGCTCCGTTCGGCCTGACCCCGCTTGGTGCCATCCGTCAGGGCGACGCGGTTGATCCCAGCCCCGCCCGCATCGCAGAACTGCGCGCCGAGATCACGGAGCGTGGCGTAAGCTGCGCCATGTCCGAGCCGCAATTCAACACCAGCATGATCGACACTGTTCTGGAAGGAACAGATGCCAAGACGGTCGTGATTGACCCGCTTGGCAGCACCATTGCGCAAGGCCCGGAATTTTATCCGAACCTGCTCAAAGCCATGGCCGCCTCTCTGGCGGAGTGCGTCGATTAAAGCCCGTTCACCGGCACTTTCAGCACCGGGTTGCCGTCCTTATCGGTCGGCACCTCGCCAGCTCGCATATTGACCTGCAAGGACGGGATGATCAGCTTGGGCATGCTCAGCTGCGCATCCCGTTCGGTGCGAAACTTGACGAAATCCTCTTTCGTCTTTCCGCCCCCGACATGGATGTTATGGGCCTTCTCGTCGCCCACGGTCGTCTCCCACGCGATGTTCCGACCATTGGGTCCATAGTCGTGACACATGAAAAGCCGCATCGCATCAGGCAGGTTCAGTATCTTCTGAATTGAGTCGTAAAGCTCCTCCGCCGAACCACCGGGAAAATCGCACCGGGCCGAGCCGCCATCGGGCATAAACAGCGTATCGCCTACAAACGCCGCGTCGCCCATCACATGCACCATGCAAGCGGGCGTATGACCGGGCGTGGCCATGACGAACACCTCCATCTCACCGACCTGATATGTGTCGCCCTCCTTGAACAGCGCATCAAACTGCGAGCCGTCGCGCTGAAACTCGGTGCCCTCGTTAAAGACCTTGCCAAAGACATCCTGCACGACCGTGATCTTATCCCCGATGCCAATCTTGCCGCCCAGCTCCCGCTGAATATAAGGCGCGCCTGACAGGTGGTCGGCATGGACATGGGTCTCGATGATCCACTCCAGCTCCAGCCCGTTTTCGCGGATGAAGGTGATCATCTGATCGGCGTGCTCATAGGTGATCCGCCCCGCTGCGTAGTCGATATCCATCACGCTATCGACCACCGCACAGGCCGTGCTTGCCGGGTCTTGAACCACGTAGGAAATCGTGTTCGTCGCGTCGTCAAAAAAGCCCGTGACCTTGGGCGTCACATCCATTCTCACCGGATAGTCCATCACGTCTCTCCCTTATGCAGTTGCCAGAACACGCCGCTGCGCAAAGCGCGCCGCCCAGATGCCCATGACCAGCGCGGCAACGAAAATCAGGACAGCGGTATTGCCCGTCCCCAAGGCAGGCAAAGCCCCGCCCGGGCAGAACCCCGCAATGCCCCAACCCACACCAAATGTGGCAGAGCCCGCAACCAGCGGCAGGTCGATATCGCGCTTGCTGGGCAAGTGGAATTTCGCATCCCCCACAGGCGCTGTTCTGCGCAAGACAAAGCGATAGCCCAAGAAGGTCACCGCCAGCGCACCACCCATCACAAAGGCAAGGCTTGGATCCCATGTGCCGAAGATATCGAAGAAGTTCAGCACCTTCGCCGGGTTCGCCATGCCTGAGATCAGGATGCCCGTGCCGAAGATCAGCCCGACCAGATAGCCCAGAACCAAACGCATCGCCTAGCCTCCAACCACGTGGCGGATGACAAAGACCGTCACCGCAGTTGCCACCATAAAGACACCCGTCGCCACCAACGATCGGGGGGAGAGCCGCGCGTTCCCGCAGACCCCGTGCCCTGACGTGCATCCCGCCCCGTAGGTGACGCCCACGCCCACGATCAGCCCGCCCACGACCAGCATCAGCGGCGTTCCTGGCATGGAAATCTCTGGCCGAAACCCGGTGATCACAGCCGCCAAAACTGGGGCCGAGATCACGCCCGCCAGGACCGCAGCGCGCCAACTCCAGTCGCTCCAGCTATAGGGCAGGATCACGCCGGTCAGGACACCAGTCGCCCCCATGATCCGCCCAAGCGTGGCCATCAAAAGCACCGCCGAAAGGCCGATCAGCGCGCCACCGGCTAAAGACATCAAAGGCGTGAAACTCGTTTCCATCTGCAGCTCTATTCATATTCGTTTTTAAGAATATGATAGCGAAGCGCCGTGAAATCAAGCCCTAGTCGTAGCTGCGTTGATCCTCGATCAGAACGCCGTCCGCAGGCAGGCTGCCCGGGGCAACGACCTCCACCACACCTTTCAGCTTCAGCATATCCTGCACAGCGCTTGCATACTCCCCACCGGGGCTTTCCACCCGTACCGTCATCACATCCGCATCGCCGTCCCGGCTGGCAATCACCCGCGCGCGGCTCACCTCCGGATGCGCTTTGACGAAAGCCGCAACCTGCTCAGGCCGCACAAACATCCCTTTGATCTTGGTCGTCTGATCCGCGCGCCCCATCCAGCCCTTGATGCGCATATTCGTGCGCCCACAGGGGCTTTCCCCTGCCATCAAGGCACTCATATCGCCGGTCGCAAACCGAATAAGCGGGTAATCGGCATTCAGCGCCGTTACCACAACCTCGCCCACTTCGCCTTCAGCCACCGGATCACCTGTGCCGGGCGTCACGATCTCAACAATGACATGCTCATCCACGATCATGCCCTCCATCGCCTCGCTTTCATAAGCGATATGCCCAAGATCAGCTGTCGCGTAGCACTGACGGCATGTGATCCCGCGATCCGCATAGCCTTCACGGAGCGACGGAAACAGCGCCCCACCCGAAACAGCAGCTTTGGTCATCCCCAATGACACGCCCATCTCGTCCGCCTTCTCAAGGATCACCTTCAGGTAATCCGGCGTGCCTGCATAGACGCTGGCCCCGACCGCCGCTGCGGCCTCAACCTGCAATGCAGTCTGACCCGTCCCCGCGGGCAAGACCGTGGCTCCCACCGCATGAGCGCCGTTCTCAAACATCGTACCCGCAGGCGTCAGATGATAGCCGAAGCAGTTTTGCACCACGTCACCCTGACCCACGCCCAGCGCATGCAAAAACCGCCCGAACCGCCACCAGTCGTGGCTGTTGCCACCGGGCTCATAGATCGGCCCCGGCGACTGGAACACATGGGACGCATTGCGCACCACCATCCCCCCGAAGGGAGGCGTCGCCTTCTGCTTCTCGGCCAACTCAGACTTGCGAAACACAGGCAGCGCCGCCAGCTCCGACAATGCCCCCAAGGGCGCATCCAGAAGCCCATTCAGCGCCTCAAGCTGATCCGCCTCTCGCTGATCCGCACTGCGCGTTTCCAAACTGTCGTAATGGGTCATCGAACATCCTCGCTCAGTGAGATCACTTGCGGCCCTTTGCCTGCAACGCGGATCAATTCCCCGCGCACTTCCATCTCCAGTTTGACGGTCGTCAGATGCCAGCCAAGCGATCCAAGCGCCGCGCGCTCCGTCGCCGGAATACGCGCTTCAAGTCGCGCCTTCATCTCTGACATGCGGACAGGGCCATCCGCCAACTCCGCCCGAATGGCCTCCGCGATCAAATCGTATTTCCATTTCGGAATATTGGTCACGCCGTCGCGCCCCTCAGCCGGGGTGCGACAGGCGACCTTGTCCATCAGCTCAGCCACCGCTTACGCCGCCGATACGAGCGCACATCGCGGAACGATTTGCGCCCCTCATCGCTCATGCCCAGATAGAACTCCTTCACATCGGGGTTCTCACGCAGCTCTGCCGCCGGGCCGTCCATCACCACGCGCCCGCTTTCCAGAATGTAGCCGTAATGGGCAAAGCGCAGCGCCACATTGGTGTTCTGCTCGGCCAGAAGAAAACTCACACCCTCCTGCTCATTCAGGCTCTTCACGATCCCGAAAATCTCCTCCACCAATTGAGGCGCAAGCCCCATCGAGGGCTCATCAAGCAGGATCGTCTCCGGCCGGCTCATCAGCGCGCGGCCAATGGCGCACATCTGCTGTTCCCCGCCCGAGGTATAACCCGCCTGCGACTTCCGCCGTTCTTTCAAGCGCGGGAAATAGGTATAGACCATGTCCAGATCCGCATCGACCGCCCCGCGCCCGTCGCGCCGCGTATAGGCGCCGGTCAGCAGGTTTTCTTCAACGGTCAGATGCTCAAAACAATGGCGGCCTTCCATCACCTGAATAACGCCGCGCTTCACCAGATCAGACGGAGAGCTGTCCTGAACCGGCGATCCACGATAAGTGATCGAACCTTTGGTGACCTCGCCCCGCTCCGAATGCAAAAGGTTCGACACCGCCTTCAACGTCGTCGTCTTGCCCGCGCCATTGCCCCCCAAAAGCGCGGTGATCCCGCCCTTGGGTACAGTCAGGCTCACGCCCTTCAACACGAGGATCACGTGATTATAGATCACCTCGATATTGTTGACCTCAAGAAGCGTCTCTTCGGTTTTTCCGGCGTCCAGCATGGGCTTTCACCTTTGCGAAAATATCCAAATGCCCCGGCCCGCCCTCAAGCGGACCGGGGCTCTCATCTTAGCTGTCTGCGCAGCCGGGCGTGATGTTGTTCTCGGCAGCAAAAGCCTCCGAGTCTTCCATGATCAGCGGCTGGATGACGTCTTTGTCAGAATCGATCCAATCAGTGATGATGTTCCACTGCTGTGCGGAGGCATCCCACTGCTGAATCTTGCCTTGGCCAGATCCACCATGGTTCTCGCAAGAGACACTGAAGGCAGGACCAAAGTTGGGCATACCCAGCTCGGCCATTTTCTCTTCAGTGATCTCAAGTGCTGCCATACCATCGCGCATCATCGCAGGCGTAATCTCGGCCTCACCATGGATTTCCTGCGCTTTCTTAGCAGCCTCAGCCGCCAGCATCGCCGCATAGAAGCCGCGGTTATACAGCACCGTGCCCACCTGATCGCCTGCACCGGCAGCCTTGCCCGCGTCGATCACATATTGCTGCAGATCGGCGTAGATCGGGTAATCCGTACCGATATTGTGCATGTTCAGCGACTTGTAGCCATTGGCCGCGTCACCCGCAGGCAGCACGTCATTCTCAGAACCGGACCACCAGACGCCGATGAAGTTCTCCATCGGGAAGCGGATATTGGCGGCTTCCTGAATGGCGACCTGGTTCATCACACCCCAGCCCCACATGATCACGTAATCGGGGCGCTCACGGCGGATTTGCAGCCACTGCGATTTCTGCTCCTGACCGGGGTGGTCCACAGCAATCGTCGTCAGCTCATACCCGTGCTTGGAGGACAGCTCCTCCAGCGTGCGAATAGGCTCCTTGCCATAGGCAGAGTTGTGATAGATGAGCGAGATTTTCTTGCCGCTCAGATCCCCACCGTTCTCATCCAGCAGGTGCTTGATCGCAATCGACGCCCCATCCCAGTAGTTCGCAGGATAGTTGAAGACGTTGTTGAAGACTTTGCCGTTCGCAGCCGAGGTCCGGCCATAGCCCATCGTATGAAGCGGGATACCGTCGGCCTCCACTTTCGGGATCAGCTGGTAGGTGATGCCGGTGGAGAGCGGCTGATACACCAGCGAGCCTTCGCCTTTCGTCGCCTCGTAGCATTCCACACCCTTCTCGGTGTTATAGCCTGTCTCGCATTCGATCACGCGGGTCATCACGCCGCCGATACCACCGTCACGCTCATTGAGCAGCGTGAAGTAATCGGCATAACCATCCGCAAACGGGATACCGCCCGCCGCGTAAGGGCCTGTCCGGTAGCTGAGCGACGGGAACACAAGATCCGCCAGCACAGGGCTTGCCGCCATCACAGCGGCCACTGCCATTGAAGCTATTCTCTTTTTCATCGTTGTTTCCTCCCTAAGGAACTCGGTTGATATGCGCCGGGGTGTGCCCCGATCTGATGTGTGACGCGCCCGCCCCGGACCTGATCCGGGGCCTCGCGCCAAATTCTTCAAGGTCCCGGGTCAGGCCCGGGACACGGTCACCCCCGTCAATGCGGGAATGGCCAGAGTCGTAACTTCTCCTTTGCCAGCTTCCAAAGCTGCGCCAGCCCGTGCGGCTCGGCAATCAGGAAGATGATGATCAAAGCGCCCACGATCACAAATTCAAAATGCGTCGCCAGCGCCGTGTCCCATCCCAGACCGCCCACAAGCACGTTCTTCAACAGCACCGGCAAAAGCACCATGAACGCCGCCCCCGCAAAGCTGCCGAAGATCGACCCCAGCCCACCAATGATGATCATAAAGAGCACAAGGAACGACTTGTTGATCCCGTAGGCCTCACCCACTTCGACCGCGCCCAGATAGACCGCGAACAGCAACGCCCCTGCGATCCCGATAAAGAAGGAACTTACCGCAAACGCCGTGAGCTTGGCCTTCAGTGGGTTCACCCCGATGATCTCTGCCGCGATATCCATATCCCGGATCGCCATCCAAGACCGCCCAATCGTGCCGCGTGTCAGGTTGCGGGCAAGCCAGGCACAGAAGGTCACGAAGACCAGACAGACGAGGTATTTCGCCCAAGCCTCTACATTCGGCCCCGTCACCGGCACGCCGAACACAAACCGTTCCGGCGCAGAAATCTGGCCCGAAGCCGAGTAGTTGTAGAACCACGGCACCTTATTGAAAAGCCACACAAGAAAGAACTGCGCGGCCAGCGTCGCGACTGCCAGATAGAACCCTTTGATGCGCAAAGATGGCAGGCCAAACAGCACACCAACGCCCGCCGTGATGAACCCCGCCAGCAGCAGATGAATCATGATCGACACATCCGGAAACGCCGTCATCAGCTTGTAGCAAGCGTATCCGCCCACCGCCATGAAGCCACCGGTACCCAGCGACACTTGCCCACAATAGCCCGTCAGGATGTTCAACCCAATCGCCGCAATCGCGTAGATCAGGAAGGGCACCATAACCGCATTGGCCCAGTAGTCGTTAATGATGAACGGAATGATCCCGAAGGCCACGACCAGCACGAAGTAATAGCGGTAGCGATCAAACGCGATGGGAAAGGTCTGGCTGTCATCCACATAGGAAGTCTTGAAATCACCTGCCTCACGGTAAAACATCAGGCGACCTCCTCGTCATCATAGCGCGGGGCGCGATTGGCCCGCTTGGCGTAGCCCTTGGCCTCGGCGTGCCGCACCAGCCAGAAGTAGGCGAAAACACCGGTGCCCGCACCCGCAGCCGCGAGGATCAGAGCGGTGACCATCTGGCCCGTCTCCGCCGGATCAGCCGTCAGCGCCAGATAGCCAAAGGCCCAAAACCCGGACCAAGCCACGACATTCAAAATTGCGATCAGCTTGCTCATGGTCACACCCTCTCGATGATCTTTTCGCCAAACAGCCCTTGCGGCCGGAAGACGAGGAACAGCAGCGCCAGCACATAGGCGAACCAGTTTTCCGTGGCGCCGCCGATCATGGGGCCGATGGTGAACTCAAAGAGCTTCTCGCCCACACCAATGATCAACCCGCCCACGATGGCTCCGGGGATTGAGGTGAAGCCACCCAGCATCAACACCGGCAGCGCCTTCAAAGCGATCAGGCTCAGCGAGAACTGCACACCCGATTTCGCCCCCCACATGATGCCCGCGACAAGCGCCACGAAGCCAGCCAATGACCAAACCAGCACCCAGATGAAGTTGAGCGAGATGCCCACCGACAACGCCGCCTGATGGTCATCCGCCACCGCCCGCATCGCCCGGCCTTGCTTGGTGTATTGCGCGAACGCCACCAGCGCGATCACCAGCACTGCCGCGACCAAAGCCGCCACCATATCCAGCTTGTCGATGAAGAAGCCAAAGAAGTTCTCGGACCCAAGGAACGCCGTGTTTTCCTCCACCCACATCGAGGCCCCCTGCGGCAAGCCCACATCCAGCTTTTTGATCTCGGAGCCCCACATCAGGTCGCCCACCCCTTCGAGGAAGTAGGCCAGACCAATCGTCGCCATGAAGAGGATAATTGGCTCCTGGTTCACCAGATGCCGCATCACGAAATGGTTCACCGCCCAGGCGAAGAAGACCATCAAGACCATGGTTAAAAGTATCGCGGCAAGCGCTGGCACGTTCCAACCGAAATAGTGAATATCAGTCCCAAAGATAGCGTTGATCAGATGCGCGAACGGCACCTGCCCTTCCATGATCCCCACAAGCGTCAGCGCCGCGAACAGCGCCATCACACCTTGCGCATAGTTGAAGATACCGGACGCCTTGAAAATCAAAACGAAACCAAGGGCCACCAGCGCGTAAAGCACGCCCGCCATCAGGCCGTTCAAAACAACTTCGACGCCGAAAAGAAACTGATCAGGCATGGGCCTCTCCTTTGCTCAAGGCAGGGCAAATGTATGGACGCTGTCTGCACGCGGTATGTACGTCAGGTGCACGCGAAATGTACGCGGTGTGCGGGCCAAATTCAGTCATGGGCCACCCCCAGATAGGCGTCGATCACAGCTTGATTGTTGCGCACCTCGTCAGGCGTGCCGTCCCCGATTTTCTTGCCGTAATCCATGACGACAACGCGGTCCGACAGGTCCATCACAACGCCCATATCATGCTCGATCAGGGCGATTGTGGTGCCGAATTCATCATTCACGTCCAGAATGAAGCGCGACATGTCTTCTTTCTCTTCGACATTCATCCCCGCCATCGGCTCGTCCAGTAGCAACAGCTTGGGTTCTGCCGCCAGCGCACGGGCCAGCTCCACCCGCTTTTTGAGGCCATACGGCAACCGCCCAACAGGCGTCTTGCGGATGTGCTGAATTTCCAGGAAGTCGATGATTTTCTCGACTTTTTCGCGCTGTGCGGTCTCCTCCGCCTGCGCCTTGCCCCACCAGATTGCCTGCTGGAACATATTGGTTTTCATATGTGTCAAGCGCCCGGTCATGACGTTGTCCAGAACAGTCATCCCCTCGAACAAAGCGATGTTCTGGAAGGTCCGCGCAATGCCCTGCTGGGCCACCTGATACGGCTTCATCGAGGGGCGTTTAGACCCGCGAAACCAGACCTCGCCCTCCTGCGGATGATAGAACCCGCTGATCACGTTCAGCATCGAGGATTTACCCGCCCCGTTCGGCCCGATGATCGCGCGGATTTCACCCTCGCGAATATCGAACGAGATGTCCTTGATCGCCACCACACCGCCAAAGCGCAGCGTGATGTTCTTCATCTCCATCATGACGCCGCCAATCTTGCGCCCGTCCTCGGTGATGTAGCCGTCTGCCATATCTTTCATGATGCCACCTGACTGTAATTGCTCATGAAATCACTCCGCCGCCATCTGCTGTTGCTGGTCGACAACCTTCACATCGCGCAGCTCAAGCGTCGCCTTGATCGAGCCTTTGCGCCCATCCTCATAGGTCACTTCCGTCACCGTCGAGACCTGCGAAGACCCATCGTACAGCGCGTTAATCAGATCGGAGAATTTCTCCTCCACAATCCGGCGCCGAACCTTGCGGGTGCGGGTCATCTCGCCATCGTCGGCGTCGAGTTCTTTATGGAGGACCAGAAAGCGGTGGATCTGGCAGCCTGACAGCATTTCATCCTGCGCGATGCTCTCATTGACCTCTTCCACATGGCTTTGGATCGTCGCCAAAACCTGCGGGTGGCCTGCCAATTCCTGATAGCTGGCATAGGCGATGTTGTTGCGCTCCGCCCAGTTTCCGACGGCGGTCAGGTCAATGTTAATAAAGGCCGTGCACATCGCACGGTCCGCGCCGAAGACGACAGCCTCCAGAATATTGGGGAAGAACTTCAGCTTGTTCTCCACGTATTTCGGCGCGAAAAGCCGCCCGTCAGCCATCTTGCCCACATCCTTGGCCCGGTCGATGATCCGGAGCTGACCTGTTTCTGGCTCGATGAACCCGGCGTCCCCGGTTGCCACCCAGCCCTCACCATCCTTGGTGTCGGCGGTGCTGTCGGCGTTCTTGTAATACTCCACAAACACGCCCGGAGAGCGATAAAACACCTCGCCATTCTCCGCGATCTTCAGCTCCACACCCGGCGTCGGCGTGCCGACCGTGTCCGAGCGGACTTCGCCATCCTTCTGCTGCGTGATGAAAACCGACGCTTCGGTCTGGCCATAAAGTTGCTTCAGGTTGATCCCTAAAGAGCGATAGAAATCAAAGAGTTCCGGGCCAATCGCCTCTCCGGCAGTGTAGCCCACACGGACCTTCGACAGGCCTAGCGTGTTCTTCAAAGGGCCGTATACAAAGAGATTGCCCAGCGCATATTTCAGCTTGTCCATCGCGCTGACATCCTGGCTGTCCAGGATCTTTGGCCCCACCTTCTTGGCATGCGCCATGAAGGTCTTGAACAGCCACTGTTTAAGCGCGCCCGCATCCTCCATCCGGATCATGACGTTTGTCAGCTGCGTCTCGAAAATCCGCGGCGGGGCGAAGTAATAAGACGGCCCGATCTCGCGCAGGTCCGTCATCATCGTGCCCGCGCTTTCGGGGCAGTTCACGCAGAACCCGGTCCAATAGGCTTGCCCTATGGAGAAGATGAAATCACCGACCCAAGCCATCGGTAGATAGGCCAGCACCTCATCGCCCGGCAGCAGATTGTCGAACTCGGCGGAGTTCTTCGAGGTCTCGATGATATTGCGGTTCGACAACACGACACCTTTGGGCCGCCCCGTCGTCCCCGACGTGTAAAGCATCACGCAGGTGTCATCATACCCAAGGCTCTGCCAGCGGGCGTCCAGCTCCTTATCGAACCGCTCATGCGCAGCGCGCCCGGTGGCCTGCACATCGTCCAGCGCATTCATATGCGTGTGGTCATACTTCCGCATCCCGCGGCGGTCCTGATAGATGATCTGGTCGATGCCCTTGACCGTCTCCTGCACCTCGATGACCTTGTCGACCTGCTCCTGATCGCCCACGATCACAAAGCGCGCGCCGCAATGCTCCAGCACGTAAGCCATCTCTTCGGCGACAGCGTCCTGATAAAGCGGCACGGGCACCGCACCGCACATTTGCGCGGCTACCATCGACCAATACATCGCCGGACGATTGCGCCCGATGATGGCGATGAAGTCGCCCTTCTCGACGCCCAGTTCCAGCAGGCCAAGCGCAATCGACCGGATCTCTGCCTCGGCCTCAGCCCATGTCCAGCTTTGCCAAATCCCAAACTCCTTCTCGCGATACGCGGCCTTGTCGCCAAACTGGGCGACGTTGCGCGCAAGAAGATGCGGAATAGAGACCAACGCCCCCTCGGGCGCAGCAGTCGTGTTCATCGTGAAGTCCTCCCAGACCTGCACTTGGCAGTTCCCGTTCGTCGCGGGTTATTAGAATGATGCGGTGGCTGCGACGTTCCGTCAAATGATTTTTTTGAACGCTTGTTCAGTTATCGCGCATAGCCCGCGTAAGGAGCATTGGCATCAGGGTCGTTTTTGCCTAAGCCTTTGGGAAATCGGGAGGGATGCATGACACATCTTTGGGTCCGCGCCGAAGAGCGCGCGCATGAGCAACGCGTCGGTCTGACGCCAGACGGCGCAAAGGCGCTTTTGCAAGCCGGTCTGCGCGTCACGGTCGAGGAAAGCAGCGCCAGAGCGATTCCCCTTCAAGGCTATGCAGAGGCCGGATGCGAGATCGCGCCCGAGAATTCGTGGCGGCAGGCCCCGCAAGACACCGTGATCTTCGGTCTGAAGGAACTGCCCGAAGACGGCACACCGCTGACCCATCGCCACATCATGTTTGGCCATGCTTACAAAGGGCAGCCCTCTGGCAAACAGCTGCTCGCGCGTTTCAAGGCAGGCGGCGGGACGCTTTACGATCTGGAATACCTTGTCGACGAAGACAGCCGCCGCGTTGCCGCTTTTGGCTATTGGGCGGGCTATGCGGGCGCAGCCGTTGCACTGAAATGCTGGGCCGCCCAACAGCGCGGCGAGATTTGCGGGCCGGTCGGCGTCTATGACAGCTCCAAACATTTGCTGGCCGATCTGCAAAGTGATCTGAGCGGGGCTTTTACACGCCCCTCCGCGCTGATCATTGGCGCTTTGGGGCGCGTCGGCACAGGTGCGGCGGATCTTTGTACGCATATGGGCGTGCCTGTCACCGGTTGGGATATGGCCGAGACCGCCCATGGCGGACCCTTCCCCGAAATCCTACGGAATGAGCTATTCTTCAATTGCATTCTTGCACGGCCCGGCACCCCGGTTTTCGTGCCAGCGTCGGCCAAAACGGCGACACGCAAACTGTCCGTCATCGGCGATATCGCCTGCGATCCGGACAGCGATTTCAACCCGATCAAGGTCTACGACCGCGTGACCACTTGGGAAGAACCTGCGCTCCGAGTTCATGACACCCCCATGCTCGACGTGACGGCCATCGACAACCTGCCTTCAATGCTGCCTGTCGAAAGCTCTGAGGATTATGCAGGCCAGCTTTTGCCAACGCTCCAGCAGCTTGATGCCATCGACGCAGGCACCTGGGGCCGCGCGAAGGCGACGTTCGACACTCATATTGGAAAGGTTTGAGCAATGACGATCCATTGGTGTGGGACAGGTCTGTCCGCAATCCCTGGCCTGCGGCGTCTGGTCGAGGCCGGGCATGAGGTCACGGTCTGGAACCGAACGGTCGAGAAGGCACAGGACGCGTTGGGCGATCTGACCAAACGCATTCAGGCGTTTGATCTTGATGTCCTTGCGGCAGAGACACAGCCAGGCGATGTGATCGTGTCGATGCTGCCCGGCGATTGGCATGTTCCGCTGGCGGAGATGGCGATTGGCAAAGGCGCTCATTTCGTCAGCTCCAGCTATATCGCGCCCGAGATGCGCGCGCTGCACGCCAAAGCCGAAGCCGCTGGCGTATCGCTCGTGAACGAGGTGGGGCTGGACCCCGGTATCGACCATCTAATGGCCCATTGGCTGGTTGCCGATTACCGCGCCTCCGATGCTTATGACGGCGAGAATGTGCTGTCTTTCATTTCCTATTGCGGGGGTATCCCGAAGCATCCCAACCCGTTCCGCTACAAATTCAGCTGGGCGCCGTTGGGTGTGCTGAAGGCGCTCCGGTCCCCTTCCAAATCCCGGCGTGATTTCAAGGAATTCAATGTGGCCCGCCCGTGGGACGCGATCAGCAGTTACATGGCCCCGCTTGAAGCGCCCGAGAGCTTTGAGGTCTACCCCAACCGCGACTCGCTGCCGTTCATGGAGGACTACAAATTCGACCCCGCTTGGAAGGTCCGCGACTTTGTGCGCGGCACCCTGCGCCTGAACGGCTGGAAAGACGCCTGGACGCCCGTGTTCCGCGAGATCGAAACGCTGGAAGGCCCGGCAGGGGAGGCCCGTCTCAAAGAGATGGCCGATCAATTCTGGGCGGAGAATGCGTATGAGGAAGGCGAGCCTGACCGCGTGGTGCTGTGTGTTTCCTTGCAGGCGGAGCGGGACGGCAAGACGGTCTATCACAAGACCTATGCGATGGATGCGTGGGGCGATGACGCGGGAACCGCGATGGCGCGCCTCGTCTCAATCCCTGTCTCGTTGGGTGTTGAAGCTGTGCTGAATGGCCAACTGCCCACAGGCGTCTCCGCCGCACCAAGCGAGCCCGCGCTTTTCAATGCATGGCTTTCAGCGGTGGATGAGCTGGCGCAACATCTGGCTGTGGTGGATCACACTTAAAGCAGATCATCCTCTGCGTCGGTCGCACTGATCCCCAGCGCATCAAGACCGTTTTCCAGATGATCCGCCAGATGCGGCGTGCCCATCAGGTAATCGGCTGTTGGCGTTGTCGCCTCCTGACGGGCAGTCTCTTTCGCCTCCTCCAGATCGGTAGCGTCAAAGCTGTCGCGCCCGATCCACATCACCGCCACGAGGGAGGACTTCTCATCCTCGTTGAGATTGTCGATGAACCCGCGCAATTCAGGCTCCGCGCGGTCCATTTCACGCGCGTAGAGGATCACTTGGGCGATTTTGGATGTGTCGATATCAAGCATTGGCGCCTCCCAGAGTTGTTGAGAAACCCTAGCCTGCGCAGGCCCGACGCCGTTTGATCTGTGACAAGCGTTTACGCAAAAATGCGGTAATAGAGCCAATCGGGCAGAAACTGACTGACGCGAAAGAGCCAGGAAAACACCATCGGGAAGCTCTTTTTGAAGCTATCATCATTCATGTGCTCGAAGAATTCCTTGGCGGCGTCTTCGGGCTCCATGATGAAGGGCATGGAGAAGTCATTCTTCTCCGTCAGGCGGGTTTTGATGAAGCCGGGATTTACAACCTGCATCTTGATGCCCGTGCCGCGCAGATCGGCATGCATGGACTCCGCCAGATACATGACACCTGCTTTTGACGCGCCATAGCCGACCGTTCCGGGCAAACCGCGGAAGCCCGACAAGCTACCGGTCAGAACGATATGGCCTTTGTCTTTCTCAAGCATGTCACCGATGACAGACCCGACGACGCGGAATGCGCCAGTGAAGTTCACATCGGCCATTGTCTCGGCCTTCTCGGTGTCCCATTCGTGGACTTTCATGGGCCAGTAGATGCCAGCCAAGAAGACAACGCCATCAATCTCGCCCACCTCTTTTGCGGCAGCTTCGACGCTTTCGCGGTCCGACACATCGACCGTCACGTAAGAGGCCTTCCCGGGAAGCTCTGCGACCAGTTCCTTGAGCCGGTCTTCCGAGCGGGCAGAGACGATCACCTCGACCCCCGCCCGGCTCATCACTTCTGCTACGGCGCGGCCCAGACCTTCGCTTGCCCCGACCAACCAATAGCGCTTCCCATTCCAGTCTTTCACGTCGTTTCCTTTTTCCTCATCGTCGCGACCAACTCGGCCACTTTGAACCCAAACTTGCGGAACTGGCTGCGGTTCATGATCGAGCCGTTTTCGACTAGATACATCCAATCGGTCGTGTCCAACACATGCCCACCCGCATCCTCACCCAGCTTGATACGGTAATTCAGCTGCACGGCAGACCCTTGCTGCTTACCTGTTCCCGCACCGATCACATCGGGTGCTTCAGCCTTGATGGAGCCATCATTGCCCAGCGTCAGCGTCCACTCGCGTTCCTGCGTGCTTCCTGAATCGTAACGAAAGACTTCCTTCATCGTTCCGACATTGCCGTTCCACTCGGCATCAAAGTCGGCCACGAAACGCGAGGACACGCGCCCGGTGGGGCCATAGATCACGCCTTCGCAGATGATCGGACCAGAGAGATGTTCGCGAATATCGAACTGCGGGCCTTTGCCGTCATAGTCATCCGGGCTTTGCGCCTTGAAGGACAGGAAACGGTTCTTGCTCCACAACACCGCAATTACGAGGGCGATGCCAAAGAGGATGTAGAGCACATAATCCATGGGTCTTAGCCTTCTTCCAAAGAGGTCGCCGCAAGCAATGCCACGGCGATGAGTTTCAGTGCACAAGGCACCAATGCATAAAGATACGTTAATGTGGCCAGCGCTACTTCTGAGTTGGCGTCTCCAGCGCTGAATCCATTGGCTTCTAGGATGGGAAGTAGCGCTGCTGCCGCAAAAGCGAGCGTAAACTTGGAAACAAGGGACCAGAGGCCAAAGCCCTGCCCGCCATTGGGCGAAATTTTCGCCATCCGTTTCGCAAAAAGCGCAGGCATCAGGGTCAGGTCTGCGCCAATCGTGGCACCAGACAAAACGCAGATGATCGCAAAGGCCGTCGTGTCGCCCTCGCCCAATGTCAGCACAACGGCAAAGGACGCAATCGCGAGGATCATCGCCGAAAAGAGCGCGTATTTCGGGCCGATCTTGCCCGCCAGCCAAGACCAGAACGGACTGGACGCCGCAGCCGCCAAAAAGAAGAGCACAAGAAGCGGGCCTTCCATCCCCGGCGCTCCGAGGCGGCTTTCCACGTAAAACAGAAAGAGCGTCGAGGACACGGCAAGTGGTGCAGCGTTTACCAGCGCAAGGATCAACAAGCGGCGCGCCAGTTTATCTGCAAGGATATCCCGGATCGGAGAGGGCTCATTCGTGACACTGCCCCGCCATTCCGGCATCATCGCGATCGTCGCAAGAAGGGTGATGATCGCGAAGCTGTAAGCGAAAACGGCAAATGGGCTGTCCACGTAATCCGCCAGCAGCGTCGGCGCCACAGCTGCAATGCAAACACCCAACAGCGCTCCGGTCTCGCGCCAAGCGGCAAGGCGCATATGCCCGCCGCGGACGGTATCGGCCTTACCGACACCTTGGGCATAAAAGTTGATGCTAAGAAAGCTGAAAGCCGTGAACAGCCCGGTGATCGTGATACCAAACCACACGAGAGGGGGCATCGGAGGTGCCACGGCGAAGAGCCCGATCATCGAAAGCGCCAAGAGCGCTGCACCGCCCCAGACCGCGAGACGGCGCGCGTCGCCCAGACGCTCTGACAGCCAGCCCAAAACCGGGTCCTGCACGACGTCAAACAGGCGAAGGCCAAACAGCACAGCGCCCAGCGCCGTGAGGCTGACGCCGAAGTTATCCGCGTAGAATTTCGGTGCGTAGATATAGATCGGCAGGCCCGCGCCCGACAAAACCATCGCGAACAGCGAATAGGCCGGAAGACGTTCCGACACTGGCTTCAGGGCAGCCGTGCTCATTTTGAAACGTCTTGCGCAGGCGGCTCGGGCCGCACGTTATAGCGCGCGCCTTTCAGCCACAGCTTCAGCGCCTGCCAGTGGATCAGCCCCAGCACGCGGCGCGACCCGAAAGGACGGCGCAGGCAGGCTTTCACGATGCCCGCGTTCGTCAGCGGCACCCGCTTGCCAGTCAGCGTCGCAATCAGCCCGCCATTGCCCGCAGTGTAATCGATCCAGATCCCGATCTTGTCGTCGCGGATGTCAAAGCGGAACGTGTAGCCGCCTTCGATCTGCTGGAAGGGCGAGACGTGGAAAATCTTCGTCGCCTGAAGAGTATCCTCCCGACTGATCTCACGCAGATCGTCGTGATGACAGAGGTAAGAGTGACGGTCCCCGAACGTGTTCGTCACCTCTGCAATCACGGCACAAAGGCGGTCCGTTGCATCATGGCACAGCCAGAAACTGACCGGGTTGAAGACATGGCCCATAACACGCGGTTGCGCGAGCAGGATCACGCGCCCCGGCAAGTCGAGATGATGCGCTTCCAGCACGTCCCGCACCCAAGCCGCACCGCGCCCTTCATGGGGCGACCCGCCATGGTCACGGTCCAGCAGCGCGGTCAGATTGGCCTTGTTGCGAGAGAAAAGCGCAGGCGTCGACGCCTCTGCCTCGGGATCAAGCATGACGTAATCAATCGAGTAGCGGAACGCGTTTTCAATCGCGCCGCGCCGACCGTGGAAGGTCTCCCCCGGGATATGATCAACCCTGTTCACTCCGCCGCGACAGCCGCTGGGGCCGCCCGGTTGAGCGCCTCAACCACGTCTATGGCACTCGACAGGCCATCTTCGTGGAAGCCGTTTTTCATCCACGCGCCACAGAACCAAGTGCGGTTCGTGCCGTTGGTCTTCGCAATAACTTTCTGGGCATTCAGCGCGGGCATATCATAGACTGGATGGCGCAGGACCGTCTGGTCGTAGATGCATTCCTCCCGAATAGTGCGGGTGGTGTTGAGCGTCACGAAATGCGGATCCTCTTTCGGTATCGGCTGGAGCGAGTTGATCCAATAGGTCAGATCAATCCGGTCGGTCTGCTTGGCATAGCCTTCGGTGTAGTTCCACGAGGACCAGACCTTGCGCGATTGCGGCATGATCGCCTCGTCACAATGCAGAACGACATCATTCGGCTGGTATTTCACAGCGCCCAGATTGGCCGTTTCCTCGGGTGAGGGATCAGCAAGCATGGCGAGGCTGTCATCCGAATGGGTCGCGAACACGACCTCGTCAAAAAGCTCCCACTCGCCACCCTTGGCTTTGACATGCACGCCAGCCGCGTCGCGTTTGACACCATCAATCGGAGCGCCCAAGCGGATATCTACGCCTTGCGCCTTCATCGCCGTGCCAAGCCGCGTGACATACTGGATCGAGCCACCTTGCACCGTATACCACTGATGCTGACCCGACACGCCAAGCAAGGCGTGGTTTTCAAAGAACTGAATCAACGCGTAGGCCGGGAAATCCATGATGCCCTCGACCGGTGTCGACCAGATCGCACCGGACAGGGGCAACAGATAATGCTCCCGAAACCAGTCGCCTGAGCCCAGCTTTTCTAGGAACTGGCCAATCGTGAGGCTGCGGTCCTGCGCGATGCGAACCGCATGTTTGTTGAACCGCAGGATATCGCGCACCATGCCGATAAACTTTGGGTTCACCGCGTTGCGCCGCTGCGCAAATAACGCATCAAGCGAGGTCAGCGCATATTCCAGCTGGCCGCCATTGATCGACGCACCAAAGCTCATGTTGCTTTCGACAACCGGTACGTCGAGCTTATCGAAAAGTTTCGCCATGTTTGGATAATTGGCGTAGTTGAACACCAGAAAACCGGTATCGACAGGCTGATCGCCCCGCTGTCCCGCGATCAATGTGCGCGCATGCCCGCCCAACCGCGTTTCTGCTTCAAAAAGCACGACGCGATGGGTTTCGGCCAGCATATGCGCAGCCCCCATGCCCGAGATCCCTGCCCCGATGACAGCGATCTTCTTCGGCGCGCTGGCCGGTGTCTCAAATGGCATGGAATGATGTCTCCGTCGTCATAAATCGTTATGCAGCACTACGGTGTAAAGGTCTGACCGGATGACAAATAAATATCACCTGCAAGTGATCCATCCCTCTCACGGCCCCGTATAACCATCATGTTACGAGGCACAAACTCTGCTGAGGAATCGGGTGCAATCGCGCCCCCTATCCCGTATGGTGTAAACACGGGTCAACCTATCCGTGTCACTGGAAGTGGACAAGTGTCTGTCAACGAAATGCTAGATCAAGGGCCTTGGGTCGCTCAGATGGAGCGGATCCAGAACGCGCAGGACCAGTCGGCTTTTGCCGAATTGTTCGCGCATTTTGCGCCCCGCGTGAAAGCATTTTTGATGAAGTCGGGGGCAAGTGACGCCCTTGCAGAAGAGATAGCTCAGGAGGTCATGGCGACCCTTTGGCATAAGGCCCATATGTTCGATCCCTCGCGGGCGAGTGTGGCAACGTGGATTTTCACGATTGCCCGGAATCGCAAGATCGACGCATTCCGCAAGCAGCGGCGGCCTGAGCCAGAGGAGCTGACATGGGGTCCTGAGGCGGAGCCGGAACAGGAGGACGTTCTGGCGCTGCAACAGGAGACGGAAAAACTGGCTCAGGCCTTGTCTGAGCTACCAGAGAAACAAAGGGATTTGGTTGTACGCGCCTATTACGGGGACCTCTCTCATAGCGAAATTGCGGAAGAGACAGGTTTGCCCCTTGGCACGATCAAATCGCGGATTAGGTTGGCGCTCGAACGGTTGCGCCATGCAATGAAGTGAGTGAAATGAGCAATATCAAGCATCATCTTACCGATGACATCCTGATGGCTTACTCGGCAGGGACCTTGCCAGAGGCTTTCAACTTGGTCGTCGCAACACATCTTTCGCTTTGCGATGAATGTCGCGCAGCCGCAGACAGCTTTGATGCAATCGGCGGGACTGTTCTTGACGAGCAGGAAAAGGCAACCATTTCGGATGGCGCGCTGAAGGCAACGCTGAAGCTGATCAGCGAAATGCCGAAAGACCCGATCAAGACGATCACAACGCGCAAGCCGGGTATCTTCCCTGCGCCGCTACAAGATTATGTCGGTGGCGATGCGGATGATGTGCAATGGCGCAGTGTCGGGATGGGCGTGAAGCAAGCCGTTTTGAAGACGTCGAAAGAGGCGTCCGTTCGGTTGCTTTATATCCCGGCGGGTGCGGCGATGCCGGACCATTCCCATAAGGGCAAAGAGATGACACTTGTACTGCAAGGTGCGTTTAGCGACGAAGACGGTCGCTTTGGGCGTGGCGATATCGAGATCGCCGATCAAGAGATGCACCACCACCCTGTTGCGGAAGAAGGTGAAGATTGTATCTGTCTGGCCGCGACGGATGCCCCATTGAAGTTCAATTCCTTGATCCCCCGGATCGCGCAGCCTTTCCTGCGCATCTGACCCAAAACGAGACCACTCACGGGATCAGGCAAGGGCGGGTTTTCCCGCCCTTTTTCATTCCTGGATCGGGTTCCCTTTGCGATCTGTTAGATGGCGAACACCATCTTTGATCGTCAGCACTTTGTCTTTCTGCGTATAGTGGACGACGTCATTGTCCGACCGTGTGCCGACAACCAGATAGCGGGCCGGCTGGTCTGAGCGGTTCTCGAAGCAATGACCAACCGGTGTGCCTGCCTTAAAAGTGGCGGCCTCCCCCGCGCGCATGTCGGTGCTGCTATCGCCTTCATGCAAGGTGACGACCCCGTCCAGAACATACACAAACTCATCTTGGGTCATGTGATAATGCTGATCAGAAGAGGACGAGCCCGGTTCCAACACCTCAACAAAGGCTCCAAACTGGGTCAGCCTGCCTGCATCGCTCAGAAGATGCGCCCGGTAAGGGCCAAGCGCATCGGCCGTCTCCGATGTCATTTCCTCAATAGGAGCATCCGCGAGTTTGATGATCGGCATGGGTCTGGTCCTTTGGCAAAGGCCCTATTCCGCGGGGCCCTTCAATGGCACGACCTTATCACGATCCGCGGCCAGTTCCTCAAAGTCGAAGTTATCCAGACGCTTTGCGCGCCGCCCCGCCTTATCGGCAGAGATCTTGATATCCGCGATGTCCTTACTGGCTTGCCCGAAATGCCGGTCCAGATTGTCGACGCGCGTGCCCAGCCGGTCTACGTCCGCGTATAGCAGGCCCAGTTCCTTGCGGATTGCGCCTGCCTGCTCACGCATCCGCGCATCTTTCAGAATAGCGCGCATCGTGTTGAGCGTCGCCATGCAAGTGGTCGGCGAAACGATCCAGACACGGGCGGCGAACCCTTCACGAACAAGCTCCGGGAAGTTCGCGTGCAATTCTGCATAAACCGCCTCCGATGGCAAAAACATCAGCGCGCCATCTGCCGTTTCACCTTCGATCACGTATCTCTCCGCGATATCTTTGATGTGCTTTTTCACGGACGCCCGCAGGAACTTAGCGGCCTCGTTCACCTCCCAATCGGTCGTTGCATTGCGCAGCGCCTCGTAGGCTTCCAACGGGAATTTGCTATCCACAACAATCGGCCCCGGTGGGTTCGGCAGATGGATCAGACAATCCGCCCGCCGCCCGTTCGAGAGCGTGGCCTGCAAGCTGTAGCTGTCTTTCGGCAAAGCCTTCGAGACGATGTCATGGAGCTGAATCTCCCCAAACGCCCCGCGCGTCTGCTTGTTCGAGAGGATGTCCTGAAGGCTCAGCACATCGCCTGAGAGCTTGGTGATATTCGCCTGCGCCTTATCAATCGTCTGCAAACGCTGCTGCAAATCGCCCAGCGATTGCGCCGTGCGACGGGCAGAGCCTTGCAGGTTTTCGTTCATCTTTTCCGTCACTTGCGCCAAACGCTGCTCCATCAGCGTCAGCATGTTGTTCTGCGCCGCCGCCTGCGCTTCTGACACATGAGTCAGACCGCCAGAGAGTTGCTGCTGACCGTCCCCCAACATTTGGACACGTTGACCCAACACACCAATCTGCTGCGCCAGCGGTTCAGCGAGGCGGGCAGAGCGACCTGCAGCGCGGACCGCTGTGATCAACAAAACCACGATCAGCAGAACCACTCCCGCCCCGACCAGCGCCGCGATGATCAGCGGATCGCTGAACGCATAGGTTTGATCGCCAATCTGGATCATGTGCGCCCGAAGAGCCGTTCAATATCGGCCAGTTTCAGCTCCACATAGGTGGGCCGCCCGTGGTTGCACTGCCCGGAATGCGGTGTCGCCTCCATCTCGCGCAGCAGTGCGTTCATCTCGTCGCCGCGCATCTGGCGGCCCGTGCGGATGGAGCCATGGCAAGCCACCCGGCTCAGGATCGCTTCGATCTGCGCTTGCACGGTTTGGCTATCGCCAAGATCGGCCAGCTCATCCAGGATATCGCGGATCATATTGGCAGCGTTCACCTCACCCAGAATGGCGGGGGTTTCACGCACGGCGACGGCACCACCGCCAAAGGGTTCAATGGTCAGGCCAAGCTTGGACAGATCGACTGCAATCTCCATCAGACGCGCCGCATCGCCTTCGCTGAGTTCAACAATCTCCGGGATCAGAAGCGCCTGCGCGGCGACGCCGTTCTCGGCCATCTGACGCTTGAGCTTTTCGTAGACCAGCCGTTCATGGGCGGCGTGACCATCGACAATCACCATCCCATCGGCGGTCTGGGCGATGATGTAATTCTCATGCACCTGCGCGCGGGCGGCACCTAGCGGATGATCCGCCTCGTCGACAACCGGCTCTTCCACGCGCGCGAAAACAGCGCTGGTTTCGGCAAAGCCAGGCGCTTGGGCGTGATGGCTAGCAGAAATCACAGACGGCGACGGGCGGTCCATCTGATAAACGCGCGGCTCGGAGAATTGCGGTCGCATCGCCCCAAGCGTCGCATCGGCAACCGTGGTGGAGGCGCGATGGCCCGCTTCCGCCAGAGCGTGTTTCAGAGCCGACACGATGAGACCCCGCGCTTGCCCCGGCTCGCGGAACCGCACCTCAGACTTCGCGGGATGCACATTCACGTCAACCAGCGTTGGGTCACAGTCGATGAAGAGGCACGCCGCCGGATGGCGATCCCGGCTGAGAAAATCCGAATAAGCGCCACGCAGTGCGCCGATCAACAGCTTGTCCCGCACCGGGCGACCGTTCACGTAAAGGAACTGCGCCACAGCAGAGCCGCGCGAATAGGTCGGCAAAGCGGCGTAACCGGTCAGGTGCAGCGCCTCCCGCTGGGCGTCGATGCGAAGCGCATTGTCGGCAAACTCATGGCCCAACACGCGGGCCAAACGACCATGCAGCGCGTCGAACATGTCACCCGTTTCCGCATCGGCCCGGAAGGTCACACGCCCCTCGCCGCCGCCCGTCACATCGCGCAGCGTGAAAGCAACAAACGGTTCGGCCATGGCGAGGCGCTTGATCACATCGGTGATCGCCTGCGCTTCGGCCCTATCAGTGCGCATGAATTTCAACCGCGCGGGCGTCGCGTAGAAGAGGTCGCGCAGCTCAACAACCGTACCTTTGGAGAGGGCTGCGGGGCGCACCCGCTCCATCTTGCCACCGGCGACATGGATCTGCGCGGCGTCCTCGCCGTCGACCCGCGAGGTGATCGTTAGCCGACCGACAGCGCCAAGGGATGGCAACGCCTCCCCCCGGAACCCGAAGGTATGGATGTTCAGCAGATCTGATCCGTCGATCTTCGACGTCGCGTGGCGCGACAGCGCGAGGGGCAGATCAGAGGCCGCGACTCCGCACCCATCATCGGTCACGCGGATCAAGGATTTACCGCCTTCGGCATAGCAAATCTCGATCCGCCCCGCGCCCGCATCTAGAGCGTTTTCAACGAGTTCCTTCACCGCAGAGGCGGGACGCTCTACAACTTCACCTGCCGCGATACGGTTGATCGCGGCTTCATCAAGCTGCCGGATAATCGGCTTTATATTGGGGTGACGGTCGAGCATGCCACAAGGTGTAGCATGCCCAACCGCGATTCTGAAAGGTCAGATCAGTTGGTGGAGGTCAAACCTTCGGGCTGGCCCACCACGACAAAACGCAGCGCATCAGGCTGCATCAATTCGGAAGCCACGCGATTGATTTCTTCCAACGGAACGGCATTGATCCGGTCATTGCGCGTCTCGGCATAGTCAATTGGCAGACCGGTCATCTGCATGCCCACAAGGATGTTGGCGATACGTCCATTGCCGTCAAACCGCAGTGGATAGGCGCCGGTCAGATAAGTCTTGGCGGCATCCACCTCTTCTTGCGTCACACCTTCGGATTGGATCCGCGCCCATTCATCTTTGACGACCTCAATCGCCTCCGCCATGCGTTCGTTGCTGGAGGCCAGTTGCCCCACCATCACCTCGGCCAGATCCTTGGAGACGAGGAACGAATAGACACCATAGGTCAGCCCGCGTTTCTCGCGCACTTCGGTCATCAGGCGGCTTTCAAAACCGGACGCGCCAAAGATGTTGTTCAGGATAAAGGCCGCGAAGAAATCGGGGTGATCCTGATCAATGCCGCGATGGCCAAAGATGGCCACAGATTGCGGGGTGTCATAGGGCACCACGGTCACGCCAGCTTCGGTCTCAATCTCGACCCGCGGCGGGAGAGGGGCCGCTTCCGCAGGAAGATCGCCCAAGAGCGCGTCCAGCATCGTACCCAACTCATCAGCCGTGATATCACCAACAGCGCTGACATAGAGGTTGTCCAAAGCGATTACATCCTGATGCGCTTGAACGATGTCTTCGCGGGTGAGTGCGGTGACAGTTTCAATCGTGCCGGTCTCATTGCTGCCGTAAGGGTGGTCACCATAGACCGCCGCACTAAAGGCGGCAGAGGCAATCTCATCAGGGTCTTTCAGATCAGAGCGAATGCCCGCCAGAACCTGCGCGCGCACACGGTCGAGAGCGGCTTGATCGAAGCGGGGTTCGATCAAAGCAGTGCGCAGAAGCGCCAAGGCTTCGTCCCGATTTTCCGACAGAAACCGCGCCGAGATGGAAACGGCGTCGTCATAGCTGTCGAACTCGAAACTGGCGGCGAGGTTGTCGCGGGCGACTGCAAAACCGCGCGAGTCCAAATCACCGGCCCCTTCCTCCAGAAGCCCGGTCATCAGGTTGACCGCGCCACGCTTGCCGTCGCGGTCCAGATTGGTGCCGCCGCGGAACCGCAATTCCAATGCGGTGAAGGGGATTGAGGGCTCTTCCACCAGCCACGCGGTGATGCCACCGGGGGAGGTCACCTCTTGAATATCCACTGCAGCGCGGGCAGGCAGCGACAGCAGGATCGCGGCGCAAAGGGCAAGGAAAATCCGGGTCATTGCGTCACCTCCTGAGGTTCGGATCGGGTCAACCAGCCGGTCACGGCACGGCGGCGATCAAGCACGTTTTCGGCAGCGGCCATAATGTCATCTGGCGTCACGGCTTGCAGAACATCAGGCCAAGCCTGCACATCCGCGACGGTCAGACCGCTGGTCAATGCGTTGCCGTAGCGATTGGCCAAGGATTGCACATTGTCCTTGCCGTAGATCAGAGCAGCGCGCTGTTGCATCTTGATCCGCTCCAGCTTGTCGGTATCGACACCGTCGACCATGAACTGGGCAAGGGCTGCATCCAGCGCGTCTTCGGCCTCTTGCAAGGAGACGTCGGGGGTTGGAACGACAACGAAGCCAAAGGTCGTATCGTCCAGCGATGTGCCGTCATAAAAGGCTGAGGTGTAGACTGCGGTCTGTGTGTCGAACTCAAGCGCACGCCCGAGGTAGGACGTTGCACTGTCCCCGCCCAGAAGTTCGGACAGCATGACAAGCGCCGCGGCTTCCTCTTGCGCACCGGAATCGCGCTCAGGCGCGAGATAGGTGCGGATCATATAAGGTTCGGACACACGCGGATCAGAGAAAACAAGCCGCCGTTCCGAGAGTTGCTGCGGCTCCTGACTGCGGGCACGGGGCTGTAGATCAGGATTGGCCGGGATCGGGCCAAAATGCGTTTCGGCAAGTGCGAGAACCTCTTGCGGTTCCACATCACCTGCTACGATCACCACCGCATTGTTCGGGGCGTAAAAGCGGTCATAGAAGGCAAGCGCATCATCCAGCGTCAGCGCGTTCATCTCGTGCTGCCAGCCAATGATCGGCACGCCATATCGGTGGTTCAGGAATTGCGCAGCGCGGCGCTGTTCGCCGAAAAGCGCACCCGGACTGTTCTCAACCCGTTGATTGCGCTCTTCATTCACCACATCGCGTTCGGTCCGCCAGTCGTCATCGGTGAGTTGCAGGTCGACCATCCGGTCGGCCTCCATCTTCATCATCAACTCAAGGCGATCTGCTGCGATCCGTTGGAAATAGCCGGTATAGTCGTAGCTGGTGAACGCATTGTCCGTGCCACCATTGGCCGCGACGATGGCCGAAAACTCGCCACGGTCCAGCTCGTCCGTGCCTTTGAACATCAGGTGCTCGAGGTAATGCGCGATGCCGGACTTGCCCGCAGGCTCATCCGCCGAGCCGACGCGGTACCAGACCATATTAACGACAACGGGCGCACGGTGATCTTCGATCACGACAATCTCAAGGCCATTATCAAGGGTGAAGGTGGTTACTTCGTCTTCGGCCAACGCAGGCGTGGCGACAGACAAAGCCAATAGGCAAGCAAAGAGACGGCGCATCCGGCGTCCTTTCGTTAAGAAACATTGTGAAAGACTTACGTCCCGGCAGCCTGGTTTCAAGCATCCCAACGGGGATGTGAGATTACTCTTCAACCGGGGGCGGCGCAGAGGGGGTTCGCACGCCCAGACGGCGGAACCGCTCAAGCTCGCGGTAGGCGTCCAGCGATTGGGGTGCGTAGGCATCGTAATAGATGTTTACGTTGAACCACCGCTCCAGCAACAGACCATCGTTCTGGCGGCGATAATCCTCGTCCGCGGCAGCAAGGCTTTCACGAATGCCACCGGCGCGGCCAAAGCGTGTCGTATGCGCAAGGATTGCACCGTCCCCAGCAGAGGCGTTGTTGCGCTGCATCCGGGCGGGGCTGCCCCCCAACGCGGCGACGGCGTCCTGCTTCGGTGTGGGATCCACCAGATTGACACCGCCCGGTGTGGGCTGTGGCAGGTTGGTATAATCCGTCGGGGCTTGCAGCGGCTTATTGGGCAGGATCGCGAACTCGTCCGGGCCATCAGAGCGGATGTTGAGCAACTCCGGCACCCGGTCACGATCACAGGCGGACAAGGTCATCGCCACACAAATCACACCGATTGTGCTACGCATCTTGCCTTGCATTGAAGCCTCCATCTGCTTGTTGCCCCTTTGTTAGCCGATCCGATAGGCGGCGTCACGGGGTCTTTGCATCATCGGTTTTCTTTTCGCCCGTGAAGATCACAAGGCCAATCGCACCTGCAAAAATAGCGATATCCGCGACATTGAATGTGTAGGGGTTGCGGATGCCGCAGCACGACATGTTCAAAAAGTCGGCCACATAGCCATAAAGCACCCGGTCGATGACATTGCCCAGCGCGCCGCCGATCAGCAAACCGGCAGAAATGAAAGCCCAGCGCGAGGTTTCGGACCGCATCCAGTGGATCACGAGCGCGCAGATCACAAGCGCCACGCCGATCAGAACCCAGCGCATCACATCGCCTTGATTAGCGAAGAGCCCGAAGTTGATCCCGTAATTGCGCCCCATGATGAAGGTCAGGAAGGGCGGAAACACCTCAATGGGGGAGTTTTGCTCAAGCGCCATGACATGGACGACCAGATATTTTGTCATCTGGTCTGCCAGAAACGCCCAAAAGGCAGTCCATGTGAGAAGGCGCATCGCTTAGGGCTCCTAGTGGCGGAAGTGGCGCATGCCGGTGAAGACCATAGCGAGGCCAGCCTCATCCGCTGCCGCGATCACGTCGTCATCGCGCATCGAGCCACCGGGTTGGATCACTGCCGTGGCGCCGGCCTCTGCAGCCGCCATCAGGCCATCCGCAAACGGGAAGAACGCGTCAGAGGCCACGACAGAGCCTTGGATCAGCGCCTGATCCAAACCCATCGCCTCGGCCATATCCTGCGATTTGCGGGCTGCGATCCGGGCGCTGTCCACCCGGCTCATCTGACCGGCTCCGAC
>JBCBAC010000011.1:0-60179 GCA_038532735.1 Pseudomonadota bacterium | reverse complement strand
AAAAACCGCTCGTAAGGATAGTTATGTTAATTAATGGTATGGCGAGCGCACCTATGACCAGGTGCGCCCGACTCCAGTTTTTCTAGCCAATAATCGCATTCAGCGTCGCAGATGGGCGCATCACAGCAGCCGTTTTCGCCTCATCGCCATGGTAGTAGCCACCCAGATCAACGGGCTTGCCAGCACCGGCTTTCAGCTCGTCCAGGATCGTATCGGCCTTCGAAGAAAGCGCCTCGAAGACCGGCTTGAAGGCCGCGGCAAGTTCCGCATCCTCAGACTGTGCGGCGAGCGCTTCAGCCCAGTAGAGCGCGAAGTGGAAGTGGCTGGCGCGGTTATCGTCCTGGCCGACCTTACGACCTGGCGATTTTCCGTTGGCAAGCAGCTTTTCGGTGGCCGCGTCAACAGCATCGCCCAGAATGCGCGCTTTTTCTGTGCCAGCAAAACGCAAGCTCTCCCCCAGCGCACAGAACTCACCAAGGCTGTCCCAACGCAGGTGGTTTTCTTCCATCAGCTGCTGCACGTGCTTGGGCGCGGAGCCGCCGGCACCTGTTTCAAACAGACCGCCGCCCTGCATCAGTTTCACAACCGACAGCATCTTGGCGGAGGTGCCGACCTCAAGGATCGGGAACAGGTCCGTCAGGTAATCGCGCAGCACGTTGCCGGTAATGGCGATTGTCGTCGCACCTGTCCGGATCGTCTCGCAGGACGCGCGGGTCGCGGGTGTCGGGGCCATAATCTCGAACTTATCCGCAACGCCTTTCGCCTCAAGCATCGGCGTCACGTATTTGATCAGCTCAGCATCATGGGCGCGGGTTTCGTCCAACCAGAAGATCGCGCGGCAATTCTCAGCGGCTTGGCGTTCAATCGCCAGCTCGATCCAGTTTTCAATCGGGGCTTTCTTCGCCGACGCCATGCGCCAAATATCGCCCGCCTCAACCTCGTGGCTCATCAGAACCGTGTCGCCATCCATGACGCGGACGGTACCCGCCTCAGCCATCTCGAACGTGGTCGGGTGGGAGCCGTATTCCTCAGCCTTCTGCGCCATCAGACCCACGTTCTGCACGGTTCCAGAGGTCGCCGGATCCAGTGCGCCGGTCTCTTTGAAATAATCAATCGTCTCGGCATAGACGCCCGCATAGCTGCTGTCGGGGATCACGCAGGTGGTGTCGTCTTCCTCACCATCGGGGCCCCAGCCCTTGCCGCCCGCGCGGATCACAGCGGGCATGGAGGCGTCGATGATCACATCGGACGGCACGTGCAGGTTGGTGATGCCCTTGTCGGAATTCACCATGTAAAGCGGCGGACGATCTGCCAGAACCGCATCAATCTCTGCCTTGATCTCGGCCCCGTTGGGCAGCTCTGCGATCTTGTCGAGCATCGTGCCCAAACCACCGTTCGGGTCGATCCCAGCAGCCTCAAAATCACTGCCGTATTTCTCGAACACCGGGGCCAGATACTGGCGCACGCAATGGCCGAAGATGATCGGGTCGGAGACCTTCATCATCGTTGCCTTCATGTGCAACGAGAAGAGCGTGCCTTCTTCCGCCACTTCGGCGATCACCTTGTCGTAGAACGCTTTCAGCGCGCCCACCGACATGAATGTGCTGTCGACGATGGTGCCTGCGGGCATGGCAAGCCCGTCCTTGAGAACCTTCACGCCGCCTGCGCCTTCATGCTCGATCCGCAGGGTTGTGTCTGCCCCCAGCGTCACGGACTGCTCGTTCGAGCGGAAATCGTTGGCGCCCATCGTGGCGACGCGGGTCTTGCTGTCAGCGACCCATTTGCCCATCCGGTGCGGGTTGGCTTGCGCAAACGCCTTGACGGCGGCAGGCGCGCGGCGATCCGAATTACCTTCGCGCAGCACCGGGTTCACCGCCGATCCCTTGATCCCGTCATAGCGCGCACGGGCGTCTTTCTCGGCATCTGTCGTGGGGTCCTCAGGGTAGTCCGGCAGCGCATAGCCCTGCGCCTGAAGCTCTTCAATCGCGGCCACAAGCTGCGGCACGGAGGCCGAGATGTTGGGCAATTTGATCACATTCGCCTCAGCGGTTTTCACCAGATCGCCCAGCTCCGCCAGCGCGTCAGACTGGCGCTGTTCGTCGGTCAGGCTTTCGGGAAACGCCGCAATGATCCGTCCGGCCAGAGAGATGTCGCGCGTCTCCACCGTCAGGCCCGCCTCAGACAGGAACTTCTGGATGATCGGCAACAAAGAGGCCGAGGCCAGCTGGGGTGCTTCGTCGACTTTGGTGTAAATGATATCTGCCATGTCTAAGGCCTTTCCGTCGGAATCGCTGCGGTGTTTTGTTGGCGGAGTAACGCGTTTGTATACCGTCGTCTACAATGGATACCGGGGGAGCGGCGACATGTCCTCCCCCGCACCGCAAAGCCGCTCACGCAAACCCGATTGGACGGCGTGAAGAAGGCGCGGTAAGGGTTTGAAAACGAAGTTGGACCCCGTGATGCAAAGCCTTCCCCTCACCCAAGACCTTGTGCTGATCGGCGGCGGGCATGCCCACGCGCTTGTGCTGCGCAAATGGGGGATGAACCCGATGCCAGGTGTGCGCGTGACGGTGATCAACCCCGGCCCCACGGCCCCTTACACGGGGATGCTGCCCGGTCATGTTGCAGGGCATTACGGCCGCGACGATCTAGAGATTGATCTGGTCAAACTGGGCCGTCATGCGGGCGCCCGGCTGGTGCTTGGCAAAGCCTGCGGGCTCGACAAGGACGCCAAGCTGATCCTGATGGAAGATCACGACCCGATCCCTTATGACGTGGCCTCTTTCGACATCGGCATCACCGCGCAAATGCCGGCAATTGAAGGCTTTTCCGAACATGCGGTTGGTGCGAAACCGCTGGATATCTTCGCCGCGAGATGGCGCGATTATCTGGGCGACTTGTCTGGCGGTACTGCCCAGATCGCGGTAATCGGGGGCGGCGTTGCGGGCGTTGAGCTGGCCCTCGCAATGGACCATGCCGTGCGCCAGACAGGCGCGCGATCTGAGGTCTCGATCATCGAAGCGGGCGCACAGATCAGCGGTGTCAATGACCGCACGCGGACCCGGCTCAATGCGGCTTTGAAACAGGCAGGCATCAGGCTGCATCTGAACACCAAGGCCAACCGGATCACAGCCGATCATGTCGTTCTGGAGAACGGCGAAACCGTGCCTGCCAGTTTGACCGTCGGCGCGGCGGGTGCCTTCCCTCATGCGTTTGTCCAGACGCTCGATCTGCCGCAAACCGACGGCTTTCTCGACGTGGGCGCTGACCTGCGCGTCGTGGGGCATGACGACCTTTTCGCGGTCGGTGATTGCGCGCATATGACCGCGACATCGCGCCCAAAGGCGGGCGTTTTTGCCGTCCGCTCTGCGCCCGTATTGCACGACAATCTCCGGGCTGTGCTTGCTGGAAAAAGGACCCGCGCGTTCAAACCGCAATCGCGCTACCTCAAGCTGATATCGCTGGGCCGCAAGGCCGCGATTGCTGAGCGCGGCACGCTGTCCTTGGCGGCACCGCTTCTGTGGCAATGGAAAGACCGCATTGACCGCGCCTTTATGGAGAAATTCACGACCTTCCCGGCGATGCCCGCTCCGCCGCTTGAAGGCGCCGCCACAGGCGTAGCTGAGATCATAGACGGCGCACCGCTTTGCGGGGGATGCGGCGCGAAAGTCTCTGGCTCGGTCCTAGACGATATGCTCGCACGTTTACCCGCCACAGCCCGCACAGACGTGCTGACAGGCATCGGCGATGACGCCGCGATCCTGAGGACCGGGGACGCCACGCAAGTGATCAGTACCGACCACCTGCGCGCGTTCACAAACGACCCTGAAGCCTTTGCAGAGATCACAGCGCTGCATGCCATGGGCGACATCTGGGCCATGGACGCCGCGCCACAAGCCGTGCTGATGAGCCTCACCCTCCCCCGCATGTCGGAGCGTTTGCAACGACGCACGTTGGACATGATGCTGACCGCCGCGTCGCGCGTGGTGACCGATGCGGGCGCGGCTCTGGTCGGCGGACACTCCACCATGGGGGCCGAGATGAGCCTCGGTTTCACCGTCACGGGTTTGGTTAACGACGCGCCGCTTCGAAAGTCCGGCGCGCAACCCGGCGATGCGCTGATCCTAACCCGTCCAATTGGCTCTGGCGTCTTGCTGGCCGGGGAAATGCAGATGCGTGCCAATGGCCGCCACGTCGCAAAGGCGATGGCAGAGATGCGCCGCTCTCAAGGGCCGCTTGTGCCACTTCTGTCAAAAGCGCATGCGCTGACCGACGTGACTGGCTTTGGCTTGGCCGGGCATCTGGCTGAAATCTGCACAGCCTCCCGCACTGGGGCCGAAATTTGGTCAGACGCCGTGCCCCTTTATGACGGCGCGCTGGATCTGAGCGCAGCCGGTCTACGCTCCTCCCTGCTGCCTGCAAACAAGGCTCTGGTTAAAATAAAGGGCGCAGAGGGCCCGTTGAGCGATCTCTTTTACGATCCTCAAACCGCGGGCGGATTTCTGGCTGCCATTGCGCCCAGTGACGTGAAGAGCGCCTTACACGCCATTGATAAAGCTGGATTCATCGCCGTTCAGATCGGTCAAGTTACCGACGCTGCAGGGCAAATCACGTGCCGCTTCGCGCCCTGATCCGCGCTGCAATTTCTGGTAAGCTGCCCTCATCCAATCGCGCGACCTCAAGCTCTTCGGTTTGTCGCGCGCGGCGCTGCGCAGACTTCCGGTAACGCGGGTCATAATGCACCTCGATCAAAGAGGAAGAGAGCGCCTCATACGCGCCCTCCGCAATCATCTGAGACCATTCCACCATCTGTTTAGCCCCGTGAAACGCCTGCAACGGTGCGATCCGCGCGCGTAATTCTTCGGGGTCACGGACAAGATCGGGATAGTTGCGCAATGTAAACGCCGCCCGCTCCGCCAGCGGTGCTTTGATCCGAACAACGCGCGCCTCCAGCATCGCGGCCCACAAACTTGGCGGGATCAAAATGTCCCCAATCTTGTTGCTCTCCGCCTCCAGATAGACCGGCTGGCCCGCGTCAATCTTGGTTAACGCCGCCGCCAATCGGCTCTCGAACATCTTCTGAGAAGGCTGTCCATCCGCAAACCCGCCCAGCAACGATCCGCGATGCGCAGCAAGCCCTTCAAGATCAATGACCTGCGCCCCTTGCGCGGCTAGTTCATGTAGGATCGCTGTCTTCGCAGACCCGGTCCCGCCATCCAGCAGAACGATATCCAGCTCGACCGGCTCTTCATAAAGCGCCTGCACGACCAGCTTTCGGTAGCTCTTATAGCCCCCCTCAACCAACTCAACGCGCCAGCCGATTTGACTGAGGATCGACGCAAACGAGCCTGATCGCTGCCCGCCCCGCCAGCAATAGACCAGCGGACGCCAGCCGCCGTCGCGATCCGCCAGAGGCCCTTCCAAATGAGCCGCCGCATTGCGCGACACCATCGCCGCCCCGATCTTGCGCGCCAAAAACCGGTCTTGCTGCACATAGATCGTGCCAACCTCGGCCCGCTCCGCATCGCTCAACACCGGCAAGTTAATCGCGCCCGGCACATGATCTTCGGCAAATTCCGACGGCGCGCGCACGTCGATGATGTCATCGAAGCCCAGCGTCGCGAGCGCGCTTAAAGAGGTGAGTTTGACCGCCATGAACCCCCGTCTTGCCACAACGCCGCATGGGGTGCCAGCGGGCTTTCCTTTTGCAAGCACCGCTCCAAATAACTGTGCTGAGAGACAACAGGAGCCGCCCATGCTAACCGCAGTCGCCTTGCTGACAACCGCCCTTCTTTTCGGGGGGATGGTCCTCTATTCCTTTGGATTTGCGGCTTTTTTGTTCACAGCACTGCCGCCCGAAACCGCAGGTTCAACGATCCGCAAGGCGTTCCCGTGGTTCTACCTCTTCGTCATCGCGGCCGCATCCCTCGCCGCCTTGTTTAGCTTTGCAAGCGACCCGTTCTCGGCCGCGATCCTCGGCCTCATCGCAATCACCACGGTGCCGACACGCCAATGGCTGATGCCTGCCATCAATGAGGCCACAGACACAGGCAACAAAGGCCGTTTCAAAGCGTTGCATGGTGCCTCTGTCGTGATCACGCTGGTTCATATTGGCTTGGCCGGATGGGTTCTGATACGCTTTCTGCCATGACAGAAATCGACGGCTTCACCCAGATGATCGACGACGCGAATGCATTTTTCGTCGAGTTGAAGAACAACAACAACCGCGACTGGTTCGAGCCGCGCAAAGAGCATTTCGTTGAGAATGTGCGCAAACCGGGGGAGTTCTTTGCCTCCCTCCTCGCCGAGGAAATCAGCCGCAAGACGGGCCAGCCGCATAAAGGAAAACTCTACCGGATTTACCGCGATGTGCGCTTTTCGAAGGATAAAACACCCTATAACGCACATTTCCATGTCAGCGCCGACCCCATCGACCGCGACACCCTCGCGCCCGTTTTCTTTTTCGCAAGTGAACCCGGCGAGATGGCGCTCTATATCGGAATGGTCGGATTTCAGGGCGAACGCCTGCTACGCTATCGCGCTTTCATCGACAAATGGGGCGACCGGCTGGAGGAGGAACGTGAGGCGGCGGGAGCCGTCTACGCACATTTTGGTCCCCCCGCGCTCAAACGCGTGCCTGCGCCTTATGACAAAGACCATCCCCATGGTGAGCTGCTCAAGCGCAAATCCCTGATTTTGAAGCGCGATATGGATGACAGCTTTCGCAAGATCGGGCTGTTGAAAGCAGTTCTGGATGAGGTGGACCGGTTCAAACCGCTCCACAGTTTCATCAGCGAGCGTCTTTAACCAAGCCGATTTTCGTCGTCGATCAGCGTGAGCGCATCGCTCCACTTCCAAAGCACCAGATTGCGGTCTTTCGGTGCCGCCCCTCTGCTGTAGCTTTGCACCAGAAGCCCTTGATACCCTTCGGAAATCAAATGCTCCGCAAAGGCCTGCGTCGGCGCGATCCCTGCGCGCATGCGGTCGCGCCAATCGTCAGCTCCTAAGCTCTCAGGGGTCAGACCCTGCGCCGCCAGCAAGGCGCCGTCAGTCGCGTCAAAAACCTGCGCAACATCAGCATGGTAGCTCACAAGTGTTGTGGGTTGCAGATGCCCCACCTGATTGGCCTCCTTGATCGCCGTCTCTGGGCTGAGCGCGGTATAAAGGGCGGGGCGGCCCTTCTTGTTGAAACGCCCCCCAAAGCGACGCGCACCTTCGCCGGAAAGCGGTTCTTTCGCCCAGACAGGGTTCAAAGCGCGGTACAGAAGCCCTTGATATCGCAAGGTTTACGCGTAAACGCCTGCGTCCACGGCGTCGATGTAATCCAGCACATCGCCCGCCTGCCCGTCGCGCACCATTTGCATAGCCGTGCGGCCCGAAAAGCCCGGCAACGGTTCCGAGCGATACCAGGCGTAAGCCATCAGGTAGGAGCCAAAGCGCGGCTCGACCTTGTTGATAATCTCGACCATTTCGCGCAGGCGGCGCTGCGTGCGGTCCGACCCAATGCGGTCGCGGCGCTGTACAGCATCTTTGCCAAGCCCAACGCTGCGCGCGACCTCCTCGCTGGTGGTGCGGAGGGCAGCGGCGATTTTCTTAGGCGCGAACTGCCCGTTTTCCGAAAATTCGATAAGGCTCATCACAGGCTCCTAACGCTCTGATAGACGATATATAACGTCAAAATAAGCGTTATTCAAGAATCAGATGGAGACTCGTTCCATCAACGCGTCCCGCGTCACCTTCTCTTTGGGATCGCTCAGCACGACCTCACCCCGGTTCAGCGCTACGAACTCATCAGCCAGATCATAAGCGAAATCGAAGAACTGCTCGACCAGCACGATCGCCATATCGCCCTCATCCCGCAGTTGCGCAATCACGCGCCCGATCTGTTGGATGATGTTGGGCTGAATGCCCTCAGTGGGCTCGTCCAGCAATAACACGCGTGGCTTCGTGATTAACGCACGCGCGATGGCGAGTTGTTGCTGCTGACCGCCTGACAAGTCCCCGCCCCGGCGGTCTTTCATCTCGGCCAGCACCGGGAACAGATCGAAGATTTTGTCCGGGATCGTATGCGCTTCTTTCGGCAAGCACGCGAACCCGGATTGCAGGTTCTCCTGCACGGTCATCAGCGGAAACACCTCCCGCCCCTGCGGCACATAAGCGATGCCCGCGCGCGCCGCTTCAAACGCGGACGGGTGGCTCAGCGTCTCATCCCCCACTATGATCGCGCCGCCGCTATAGGGATGCCGGCCCGAGATCGCCTTCAGAAGGCTCGTCTTGCCCACGCCATTGGTGCCCATCACAGCCGTCACCTGCCCGGCTTGCGCAGTGAGCGACACATCATAAAGGATTTGGCTCTGGCCATAATGGAGCGTCAGGTTTTCAACAGTCAGCATCGCTCAGCGCCCCAGGTAGACGTCGATAACGTCTTGATTTTGAGTGACATGATCAAGAGTACCTTCGGCTAGAACAGCGCCCTCGTGTAGCACCGTGACCTTGCAATTCAGCCGCCGCACGAACTCCATATCATGTTCAATGACGACCACCGCGCAGGTTTCGGCCGCGCGTTTGATCAGATCGGTCGTATGCTCTCGCTCCGCCGGGGTCATCCCCGCAGCAGGCTCATCAATCAGCAAAAGTCGCGGGTCCTGCGCCAGAAGCATCCCGATCTCCAGCCATTGCTTCTGGCCGTGAGACAGATCGCCAGCCCGTCTTCTCAGTTCATCGGTCAAGCCAATCTCTTCGGCGATTTTCTCGATCTTCTCAGCCCCTTGCGCGGTCTTCTTATAGAGAAGCACATCAAACGGCCCGCGCGGGTTTTTCAGTGCCATGGCGAGGTTTTCTCGCACGGTCTGATCCTCGAACACGGTGGGTTTCTGGAACTTGCGCCCTACCCCGGCCCGCGCAATCGCGCTTTCGGACATATCGAGCAGCGAGACCGATTTCTCGCCCCAGATCACGCGTCCCTCATCGGGTTTCGTTTTGCCTGTGATAATGTCCATGAAGGTGGTCTTGCCCGCACCATTCGGGCCAATGACGGCGCGCAATTCCGGCTCTCCGATCTGGAAGGACAGGTTGTTAATGGCGCGGAAGCCGTCGAAGCTGACCGTGACGCCCGAGACCTCAAGAAGTGTGCTCATGGGTCTTTCCTCACCAGATAATCAAAGAGCCCGCCGATGCCTTTCGGGAAGAAAAGCGTGACCGCGACAAAGGACACGCCGAGGAGCACCAGCCACCAATCGGTCCATTGGATCGTGTAGAAGCCCAGCGGGATCGACGGCGCACCACCGCCCGTGAACCAGCTCGACAGAAGCGAGACGAACGCGGCCCCGATAACGGCCCCGTAAAGCCGCCCCCGCCCGCCGATCGCGACCCAGACGGCAAGGTAGATCGACGCGATGGGCGCGATCTCTGCCGGGTTGATGATACCCGCTTGCGGGTAATAAAGCGCGCCTGCGATGGCAGAGATGATGGCTGTAAGCGTAAAAACGAAAAGTTTATAGCTTTCAACGTGATATCCAAGAAACCTCACGCGGCTTTCATCATCGCGAATACCGCGGATCACGCTGCCCATCTTGCCAGAAACGACCCACGCGAAGAGCACATAGCCCGCACCCAAAGCGATGGCCGAGCCCCAGAAAAACCACATCGAAATCGTTGCCTGCCCAAGGTGGTCCAAACCAGGGATATTCTGGAGCCCCGACAGACCATTATTTCCGCGCAGTCCGCTGTCGTTCTGGAAGAGATAGAGCGACAGCGCTAGTGTCATCGCTTGGGTCAGGATCGACAGATACACCCCCGTCACCCGGCTACGGAAGGCAAGCCAACCGAAAACGAGCGCCAGAAGCCCTGGCACGAGGACGACCATCAGCAGTTGCAGCGTCAGCGAGTGTGAAAACGCCCAGATCAGCGGAAATTCAGAGGATCCAACCACCCCGAAAATCTGCGTGCCAATCGCATCCGTGATCTCTTGCGCGGTCGGCGGGATGACGCTTTCGTTCAGAGAGTTAACCACGATTTCCTCGGTACGCGCGTACATCAGCCACATGCCAATCGCATAGCCACCCAACCCGAAAAACGCGAAATGACCCAACGACAGGATCCCGCAATAGCCCCAGACGACGTCCATCGCGACGGCGATGAGGCACAGACAGAGCGTCTTGCCGAGTGTCTTGATGAACGAGGTCGACAGGGCCCCGACCCCGAATGCCTCCGACAGAATTGTGATGCCAAGGGTGAAGAGTGACAGTGCCAAAAGGAACCACAGCACCGAGGGGTTGCGCATGATGAAAGAGCCTTGCATCGCCTCAATCCCCCGCCGCGCGGCCTTTGAGGGCAACGATGCCCTTTGGCCGGAACTGTATGAAAAGAATGATGAAAAGGATCATGTAGGTCTGTGCCGCCAACGTGTTGGCCGGGTTGAACCACTCGATGCCCTTTTGCAGGAAGCCGATGAGCGAGGCACCCGCAAGCGTGCCCCAGACATTGCCGACACCACCCACGACGACGGTCATGAAGCTTTGCACGATATAATCGGCACCCATCTCGGACGTGACTTTTGCGTAAAGCCCGATGGCCACGCCCGCGATTCCCGCAATGCCGGAGCCGAGGCCAAAGGTCAGCATGTTGATCCGGTCCGGGTTGATCCCCATGGACGCTGCCATGCCGGGGTTCTGCGTGACCGCACGCACCTCAAGCCCCAGCCGGGTCTTGTTAAGGATAAACAGCAGCAGCGCGAGGAAGATCAAAGCCAGAACAAAGATCGCGATGCGAATATAGCTGATGGAGACAACGTCGTTCATCACCCAAGCGCCATCGAGCCACGCAGGAGATGTCAAAGGCCGCGCCTGCGTGCCGAAGATGTTCTTGGCCAGCTGCTGCAGCGCGATGGAAATGCCGAACGTAGCCAGCAGCGTCTCAAGCGGGCGATGGTAAAGCCAGCGGATCACCAGCCGCTCCATCGCGACGCCTGCGCCGAAGGTCACGGCGAAGGCAAGCGGCAAGGCCACGAGGATCGACAGGGTGTAATCGGGGATGAAAAGCTGCACGACATAGCCCGTGTAGGCGCCCATCATGATGAACTCGCCATGCGCCATGTTGATGACGCCCATCACACCGAAGGTGATCGCCAAACCGATCGCCGCCAGGAAGTAAATCGAGGCGAGCGACAGCCCATCGAGCGTCAGATCCAGCGCTTGGTTGACACCGACGCGCGTTTCAATTGCCGACAGCGCGTCTTCAGCTGCGGTTGTAACTGTTGCGTCCGGCTCTGCATAAACTGCATAAAAAACATGCGCTTGGACAGCATCCTGGATGTCACCCTCGGTCACCAAGGGCGGCACAGTGCCCGCTTCTGCAAGCGCGGTATACGCCCTCTCCCGTGCGGCATCGGTGCCAAGCTGCGCCACAGGAACGCCCGCCACTTCACCGCCCTCAATGTTAGAGGCAAGAGCCGTGCGGATCGCATCATTCGGGATGATCGCGGGGGCTAGATCGGCGGATACGAGCTGGGCATAAGCCTCTGTCTCAGTAAGGTCCAAGCCAACCTCGTAAACCTGCGCGATATTTTGGTCGTCGGGCAAGTCAGCCGAGACCCCATCGCTGATGCTCAAAATCTGATTCAACGTCGCCTGCACATCCAGCGACAGCTCCCCAGATAACGCTTCAATCGCGGCGACGCGGTCCGCCGTCGTCTCCCCGAACCGCGCAATCAATAGCCCGGCAAGGCGCTCTTTGCGCGCTTTCAAACCAGCATCTGGCTCATCGGGGATCGAGGCCAAAAGCGGCTCCAATTGGTCGGCTTGCGGACGGCGGGCGATGGAGTCCACAGCAGCAACCCGACGCAGGATATTGGGATCAGACAGTTGGAACTGCACCAGAGCCGAGCCCAGAATCCGACGCACCCCTGCATTCGGTCTGAGTTGCTTCAACTCTGATTTTTCCGCAGTTCCAACCACCTGCCCACTGACGACATCGATCAACGGGATCGGGTCGCCCTCGCCCACGTAGAAAAACTGGCCATCCGCCTCGCGCATGTGCAATTCGCGGTTCTGCCAGCGCTGTAGAAATTCGGTCACCTCAGGTGTGCCAAGGGCAATCAGATCCTCGACCACTTCGCCCACTTGGAGCCGCTTGGGCCGTTCGATCTGCTCTGCGTGAACCTCAAGGACCGCTTTCAGATCAGTAGGTTGTGCCTGTGCGCCAGACACACCGAGAGAGATCGCAGCCGCGAAGAGAAAAGCCAGAACGCGCATGAATGGGGTGCCTTATCGGAGAAAGTGCAGAGGCGAGGCGAACCCCGCCCCCACGAGGGAGAAACCCTTAGTAGTTCGAGGTCAGCTGGACACAGGTCTCTGTCTCGACATTATACATGCCGCAGCCAAGCTCTTGCCAATCAGACTTCAGAACCGCGCTTTCGGGCAGGAAGTCGGTCCATGCATCGCCGGGGACCTCTTCGGTCTGGCTGATGATGTCGAACTGACCATCCGCGGTGATCTCACCGATCAGAACCGGCTTGGCGAGGTGGTGGTTGGGCAGCATGACGGCTGTGCCACCGGTCAGGTTCGGAAATTCCTGACCATACATCGCGGTGCGCACGGCATCGACGTCCGTCGTCCCTGCTTCCGTAACCGCGTTCACCCACATGTTGAAGCCGATATAGTGGGCTTCCATCGGATCATTGGTCACACGGTCTTCGCCCATACGCTCTTTCCAGGCAGCGACCCAGGCCTCGTTGGCTTCCGATTCAGCGGACTGGAAGTAATTCCACGCCGCCAGGTGACCGACGAGGTTGGACGTGTCCAGACCGGACAGCTCTTCCTCACCGACTGAGAACGCGACAACGGGGATGTCATCGGCGGATACACCAGCGGCGGCCAGCTCTTTATAGAAGCCGATATTGGCGTCACCGTTGATGGTGGAAATCACACCGACCTGCTTGCCGTCCGCACCCAAGGCCACAACGTCAGCCACAATCGTCGCCCAGTCAGAGTGACCGAAGGGCGTGTAGTTCACGAAGATGTCTTCCTCGGCGATGCCCTTGTCGATCAGGTAGCTTTCCAGAATGTTGTTCGTCGTGCGCGGATAGACATAGTCAGTCCCCAGCAGCGCGAACTTCTCGACGCCCAGTTCTTCTAGGAAGTAATCCGTTGCAGGAATCGCCTGCTGGTTCGGGGCCGCACCGGTATAGAAGACGTTCTTGGAGCTTTCTTCGCCTTCATATTGCACGGGGTAGAACATCAGACCGTTGAGCTCTTCAAGCACGGGCAGCGCAGATTTGCGCGATACGGAGGTCCAGGACCCGAAGATCACGTCGACCTCGGACACGGTCAGCAGCTCACGCGCTTTTTCCGCGAACAAAGGCCAGTCAGAGGCCGGATCGACGACAACCGCCTCAATCTCGCAGCCCAGCAGGCCGCCTTTTTCATTTTGCTGCTCGATCAGCAGTTCCATCGTGTCTTTCAGCGTCGTCTCGGAAATGGCCATCGTGCCAGAGAGCGAATGCAGAACGCCAACTTTCACGGGGCAGTCCTGTGCGAAAGCAGCCGTGCCAGAGGCCATCAGGGCCGCCGTCGTCAAAGCCGCATATGTTTTGAATGTGGTCATCAAAAGTGTTCCCAGGTTGTGCTGACCGGGCCCACGCACTTCGCCCTTGTGGTGGCGGAGTTTGCGCTTAAATACGACCGGCAGCGTATCGTTGCAGCTGCGCGACGGAGGGTATCTGCCAGGATTGCTCTGTCGCGCGGCACTCAGGTGTCTTTTCAGACATCGAAGTTCTACTGGCCTGGTGAACCTAGGGTTAAGATTCGCCGCGCAACAGTGGTGGAAATGGGCGTTACCTGCACAATAAACGGGCGGTTTTTCAGGAAATGCTTAGCAAACACGCGCAACCGGATGGATTTTCGCGTGCGATCTGCCTCAACCATAGGCGTTGCGCCTCAAAATAGAACGACCGTCGCTTGCCCTCAGTGCAAGCGGCGGCCGTTTGTTTTGAAGGGAGACGCTTATTTAAGCGTGTTGCTGCTGTGAGGGTATCTGACCCATCTTTTCGACGATCTTCACCGCGATCTGAGTGCGATTGTGCACGCCGAGCTTGCGCCGGATCGCACTCACATGAACATCGACAGTGTTGGCTGCGATACCAAGCTCCCGCGCGATCTCTTTGTTAGAGCGTCCAACCGCAATCTCGCGTGAAATCTCGATCTCACGGTCTGTGAGATGCCATTCCTCTTGCGCGAGATCTGGCGGTTCGGAATGACCTACGCAAGGTTGGCTATCCGAGCTTCCCCAAGGCAGCAGGGTATGCCCCATCCCGATGAAATCCAGCGTCGTGCGCAGGTGATCCATGTCGGCATCACGTTGCAAGATCGAAACCACCGACTTCGGACACTTCAAAAACAGGAAGAAATTCGCCATTGAAGGAACCAATAAAACGACCCGCGCGGGCGCATAGCGCGCAAGGACGGCCGCAAGCGCGGCATTGGTCATTTGCTGAGACGTCACGCTGACAATCGCGATGGTCTTCTCATGTGGCGCAGTTCCGGAATGCGTGACGTTTCGCCAACCCAACTGGTTTACGACCGATTTCAGACCGACCTCTTCAAACGTATTTGTGGTGGAAAGAATAACGTCCGTTTTTGCAGCCGCTTCAAAACTGACAGATTCAGTATTCATATATATGTTTCCCCTTACCTCCCCTTCCAAAAAAACGGAACGGGTCAGACAGAAACCAAAAAACTATTTAAAAGACTTTTTTAAAAAAGAACCGCCCGGAAATATGGCGCCGGACAGTCAGGCTCATAATGCATCTAGGTTACTACAAATCGGCGAAACCGGACCTGTCTAAAAGGACAGATTTAACACTTTATTAACGATTAATTTCTGCATTCTCATAGCTTTGATGGCCCTCAAGAGCGAAAAAGAGCAGATGCTAATCGCTTATCTTGCGATGATTCGGACACCTTGACGAACACTTGGCAGCCGAAAGCCAAGTGCCTCGGTGCTCTCTCCAAAATCCACGATCCTCGTCTGCACAGCGGTGCTCGAACGCGCGGGTTGTGGCCCTGCGCGGCGAACTTGCGCGACACGTCGCGGCGCACTGCGCTGAATACGTTTAGGCTGTTGCGTGACTTGCGGCACAAACACAGTCGCTCCTGACGTATTGAGCTGCGGAACCGAGGTAAGATCCTCTGCGACCGCGGTCGGAGGGACCAGATAAAGACTGGTCGCCAAAAGAGCTCCTAAAATTGCGGCACTTTGTGAAAAGTGGGCTCCGTGCTTGGACATCTTCAGGGCCTCCAGACAGGCTTTGTCTATCTCTCTGCTATCATTGGCAATTTTACGCCCCACGCAATCCCTTCTGCGGCGGAAAGTTGCTGAATACAGCAATAACACTAGTGCAATTGATGCGCCGATTTCCGGAATTCTAGTGCGTCCTCCCAGTATTTAAGCAGTTCCCTTTCCAGCACGTTTTGACCTGTCCATGCGCGACCAAGCGCAAAGACATGACAAAGAATGGATGGAGTACGTTATGAAAAAAGTTCTTCTTGGGACCACGGTGGCATTTTTCGCCACAGCAGGAACAGCTTTCGCCCAAACGGCGACAGCAGGGAGCGGATCAACAGCAATTGATACCGATGACAGTGCACAGGTCGCGATTGCGGACGAGTCTGCGAGCGCAAGCGTGACAAATGGCTTCGGTGGGCTCTTCAACCGCACATCGGAAGCCGAAGTTGGTGACGGTGTGATCGTCCGCACGTTCGGTAATGAGCTTGGCTTCAACAACGCTGGTGGCTCTGGGGTGACCAGTGGCGGCGCGTTCAACAGCAACGCTCAGTTCCAGGTCGGCAATGGCAACATGGCGATCAACATGCAGGAAGGGATCTTCAACGAATCCGCGACGCTGCAGATCGGCGATGACAACTCGGCACTGATCAGCCAGGATGGCGAGCAGAACGAAGCCGCCATCAGCCAAGTTGGCGACAACAATGACGCGGCCCACATTCAGCAGGGCATCGATAATGGCGGTGTGAGCGCGATCCTCGGGGACGGCAACACATCCTTCGGCCTTCAGGTCGGCGGTGTCGACAATCTTCTGGCGCATGCACAGATCGGCGACAACAACTCGACCGTGACGTTCCAGGACGGCGACAACAACACCGCGGCGACATTGCAGGAAGGCAACGGCAACCAGTCGTTCATCTCGCAAGGTGGCGGTATCTTTGAATCGCTGACCGCGATCAATGGCACGACGAAGAGCGGCGGCCTGCCTGTTGGGGCGGCGATCTCCGGCTCGGCCATTGGGTCACTGGGCTCGTCCAACAACGCGGCAGCCAGCTTGCAGCTGGGTAACGGGAACCGGTCGGCCATTTTGCAAACCGGCAACGGCAACGAGGCGATCAACTACCAGAATAACCGGTAGTCTCCCCATTTTCGCTTCGGGGTCATCAGACCCTTACGCCGGAAAACTGACCAAAGGCGTGTGATGCGCCTTTGGTCCTTTTGCATAAAAACCGAGACCCTCATGATGGCGAGATCGCTTTTTTTCGCACTTGGATTGTGCTGCGTCGCAGCACAAGTTTCCGCGTTGAGTTGCGAGATACGGTTCGCGACAGAGGGTGATTATGTTACTTTAGAGGCTGTTGTGAGTTCCGACAGTCCGGCGGAAGGCTCTTATGTTTTGGGGGCAACAACCATATCGGGGTCCAATTCTTCAACCTCGATGCAAGCCGGGCCCGTCGTCATTGAGAAGGCAAATACGCCTGTTTTATTGGCCCGATCCATTCATCGGATGACGGCTGAAACGATTTTGACGGCGCAGTTAACGATTGAAGCGCAGCAGGAGCGCACCCAATGCAGGGCCAGCACTCCGAACGGCAAGGATATTTAAGATGCGGACTGTGTTCCGACCTAGATTGATTATTTTGGCGGCTTTCATTTTGGCCGCGCCGGGCAGTTTGATCGCCCAATCTATCGATTTTCGTGTCGATAATGTCACACTGGAACAGACCATCGCGACGGCCCAGGGCAGCGTTGCACCGATGATGATGGAACGTCAGCAGGCCCCAACCGCAGGCTCTTCTACGGTGATCTTGCAGCGCGGCCAAAACAACAGCGCGCTGACCAGTATCACGGGCAGCACGGATGCTTTCGCGGGCGCTCTGCAGACTGGGGACAACAATTCTTCAATCGCTGCGATCATCGACAGCCCGCGCTCTAAAATTGCGCAGGTTCAGGTGGGTGACAGCAACAGTTCTATCATTGCCATCGTTGGCGGCAGTGACAACACCGCCGCCACAGCGCAGATCGGTTCAAACCACCATGCGCGCATCGGCCTTCAAAACTCGACCGGCACCACGGTGATTTTTGGCCAAGCCGGTCGCAATACCAATGGCGGTATCGTCATTAAGAACGCCCCGCGGGGCACCGTTATTCGTGTTGATTGATTACAAAAAGGTTCACACATGCTTCGTTTGACCCAAATCGTTTTGATCTCAAGCCTATTCGCCGGATCCGCTGTCGCTGGGGATCTCATCTACCGGCCCATAAACCCCGCATTCGGGGGCAACCCTAACAATTTCGATTACCTTATCGGAACCGCACAAATCCAAAACCAGCATCTGCCAGAGCAAAGCAGCGGTGGTGGCGGCGGGGGCGTGCCCAACATCGAATTCCCGGACATCTCAATTGACCTTGGCGGAGCCGTTCAAGCCCCAACGGCGACCGCACCCTTAGCTGCCACCACCAATCCATAAGGACCAAACGAAACCGCGGTGGGGGCCGCTTTCCATGCTTCTCGCAAGAAAGAGGCTGGGACCAGAAGGGACAGAATTGATGAAACTCAAACCAGCATATCTTGCGGTCTGCGCGGCGATGGTCGTGTCCGGCTGCGATCCAAACGGGATCAACATCGTCAACGGGTTCGATGAGCCGACAGAGACGCAGACAACACGGATCGGCGGCTCGCTCGCCCTGCTGCCGCCACCTCGCAAGCAGATCGACATCGCGGTTTACGCCTATGATGATCAAACGGGACAGCAAAAACCGGAAGACAACTTCTCGAGCTTTTCCAAAGCCGTCACCCAAGGGGGTGAAGCGATCCTGATCGACGTGCTCAAAGATGTCTCCGGCGGGCGTTGGTTCAATGTGGTGGAGCGCGCGGGCCTGCAGAACCTGCTGACCGAACGCCAGCTCATTGATCAATCAAACCAGACCTATCGCGGGACAACACGGTCGGTTCTACCCCCGCTCCGCTTTGCGGGCATCATCCTTGAAGGCGGCATCGTCAACTACGACAGCAATGTCAAAACTGGTGGGATCGGGGCACGCTATCTGGGCATCGGGATGTCCACCAAGTACCGGCAGGACATCGTGACGGTTGCGCTGCGCACTGTGTCTGTGAGCTCTGGCGAAGTGCTCAGCTCGGTCACGACCGAAAAGACCGTCTACTCGACCCTGGTCGATGCAGGCGTGTTCCGCTTCGTGGGTGTCGATGAGCTGCTGGAAATCGACGCAGGCACCTCGGTCAATGAACCCGTCGGCATCGCGGTACGTCAGGCGATGGAACTTGCGGTTTATTCATTGATCGTTGACGGCGCCGCGCGCGGTATCTGGGACTTCAAGCATCGCGGCGAAGGAAAGCGCCATATCGACTCCTATCGCAACCGAGGCATCGTTTACCGCCCTCAAGATGAGACCACCGACGATGCGCAAGGCTAGCCCTCTTGTCGCGGCATGCGTTCTGATGTTCGCGCCGCATTTAGTAGCGGCGCAGGAGATGATCTTCCCCGAGCCCATCTCCCAAACGCCTGTCGGCGATTGGCTGGTGGAGTGTTTCCAGACGCCCCGCTCCAACAATGATTGTCAGGCTTTTCAGCGTGTGACCATGAACAACGGCACGGCGGTCGCGCTTGTGACAACATTTGCCTATACATCGCCCACGCAGCTTGAAATTCAGATGGCCTTTCCGCTGGGCGTCGATATCTCCGCTGGTGCGCGTTTCGCGATGGGGGCAGAGTTCACCACAACAATCCCGATCTCGCGCTGCACACAGCAAGGTTGCCTCGTCGAAGGCACCGTCGGGGCCAATCTGGGTCGGATGTTTCGCGACAGCACACAAGCAACGGTGACGGTCACGGTTCCCGGTCGCGGCGATTTTCAGGTCCCGTTCTCGCTGGACGGTCTGAATGAAGCACTGGCCTCAATCCGTCCGGCGCCACCTGCAGAGCCCACGACATCTGCACAGGACGACCAGATCGTTCCGCCAAATGCGGAACCAGCGCCAGACACCTCCCTCGCCCCCGTGACGGGTGACGAGAACTGAGGCTTGCAAATCGCCGCCCATCGCCGGACTCTGGCAAGATGAGCGAGACGCCCCCTCCCCGCCTACGCCTGCGTGTGCATTTCGGCCCCACGATGCTGGGACCCGGAAAAGCCGATCTGTTGGAGCTGATTGACCAGACCGGCTCCATCTCAGCCGCGGGCCGCGTCATGAAGATGAGCTACAAACGCGCCTGGACGCTGGTGGACGAGATGAACAACGCCTATCGCGCGCCGCTGGTGATCTCTGCGCGGGGCGGTCCGGAAGGCGGCGGGGCACATCTGAGCGAGACGGGGCAAGAGGTCCTGCGCCTCTACCGCGCGATGATGGACCGGGTGGAGGCGGCGACCGCGCCTGACATTCGCGCTTTATCAGACCTGCTTGCGCCCAAATAAACCTTGCGCGGGGCGCTGCGAAAAGCGATATTTTCCGCCGAACCTAACGGTCTGGTCCCGATGCGCCTCCCGCTTCTTTCTCTTGCGTTTATTTGGCTATGCAGCTCTGCCGTTCTGGCCGAGCGCGTGACCGTCTTCGCCGCCTCCAGCCTGACCTCGGTATTGGGGGAAATCGCAGCGGAGTTTGAGGAAGAAACCGGCCACGAGGTAACACTTTCCTTGGCCGGCAGCGCAGCACTCGCACGGCAAATCCTGTCGGGTGCGCCTGCTGATATCTTCCTCTCCGCCAATCCCGATTGGATGGATGCGGTATCCGCAGAGCTCATACCCAACACGCGACGCGACCTGCTGGGCAACAGCCTCGTGATGATCGCACCCGCACCGTCCGGCCCTGTACCCCTGACAACCGCGGCGCTCACTACGCGCCTCGCAGACGGCCCGCTCGCGATGGCATTGATTGATGCCGTGCCCGCTGGCATCTATGGCAAAGCCGCGCTAGAGGCGCTTGACCTCTGGCCCACTCTCTCCCCGTCCGTCGCGCAAACCGACAACGTACGGGCAGCCCTCGCACTGGTCGCCCTCGGCGAAGCGCCTCTTGGCATCGTCTATGCAACCGACGCGCAAGCCGAGCCGCGCGTCACCGTCGCCGCCCGGTTCGACCCCACCATCCATCCACCCATCCGCTATCCGGTTGCAGCCCTCACCGACCACCTCGCAACACGCGCCTTTCTTGAGCATCTGACCCGCTCCGCCGCGCTCTTCGAGGATCACGGCTTCGAGGTCCTCCCATGACCCCGCTCGAATGGGAGGTCGTGACGCTGTCGCTCAAGGTCTCCCTCTGGGCCACAGCGCTCAGCCTGCCTTTCGGCATCCTCACCGCCCTCGTTCTGGCGCGCTGTCACTTCCCCGGTAAGCAGCTCTTGAATGGCCTCGTCCATCTGCCGCTGATCCTACCCCCAGTCGTTACAGGCTACCTCCTGCTCCTGACATTCGGGCGCCGCGCCCCAGTCGGCGCATGGCTGGAAGAGACCTTCGGCCTCGTCCTCGCCTTCCGCTGGACAGGCGCGGCGCTCGCTGCCGCAATCATGGCCTTCCCACTGATGGTCCGCGCCATCCGCCTCGCAATCGAGGCCGTCGATCCGCGCATCGAAGACGCTGCCGCCACGCTCGGCGCCTCTCGCCTGATGGTGTTTCTGACAATCAGCCTGCCGCTGACCTTGCCCGGGATCATCGCGGGTGCAATTCTCGCCTTCGCCAAGGCAATGGGCGAGTTCGGCGCCACGATCACCTTTGTCTCCAACATCCCCGGGGAGACGCAGACGCTGCCCTCCGCCATCTACACCGCGCTGCAAGTGCCGGGCGGCGAAAGCGCCGTCATCCGCCTTGTGATCCTGTCCGTGATCCTCGCCATGGGCGCGCTTTTGGTCTCCGAATGGCTCGCCCGCCGGGTGCGCGCATGAGCCTCTCCGTCCGCCTCAATCATCGCTTTCCCGGCTTCACGCTGGACGCCGCTTTTGAGGCCCCCGAAGGCGTCACGGCGCTTTTCGGCAAGTCAGGCTCTGGCAAAACCACAGTGGTCAACGCGGTCGCGGGGCTTTTGAAACCGGACGCGGGCGCCGTCACCGTGAACGGGCGCATTTTGCTGGACACGGGGCAAGGGCTGCATATGCCCACCCCAAAACGCCGTGTTGGTTATGTCTTTCAAGACGCCCGCCTCTTTCCGCATATGAGCGTTGCACGAAACCTGACCTATGGGCGCTGGTGGGGCGGTGCGCCTTCGAAGTCGGACACCACGCGCATCACCGATCTTCTTGGCATTGGCCATCTGATGGACCGCACCCCCGTCGCGCTATCTGGCGGCGAAACCCAGCGCGTCGCCATAGGCCGCGCGTTGCTCGCACGCCCTGATCTACTGCTCCTCGATGAACCCCTCGCGGCCCTCGACGCCCCCCGCAAGGACGAGATCCTGCCCTATCTCGAGCGCCTGCGCAGTGAGGCGCGCATCCCTATCCTTTACGTCAGTCACTCTGTGGCCGAGGTCGCCCGTCTCGCCACCACCGTTATCGTGCTGGAGGACGGTAAGGTCGTGCGCACGGGGCCTGCGACAGACGTGCTGTCTGATCCGAAAGCCGTGTCGCAACTTGGCGTGCGCGATGCCGGTGCCGTTTTGCAAGCGCGTGTGCGGCACCACCATGACGACGGGCTGAGCGAGCTTGAAACCTCTGCCGGACGGCTTTTTTTGCCCAAGGTGGATGCTCAGATCGGCGCCACGCTTCGGGTGCGGATCCAGGCGCAAGACGTGATCCTGTCGCGTACCCGGCCCGAAGGCCTTTCTGCGCTCAACATCTTGCCTGGCACGGTCACGTCGCTGCTGAAAGGCGACGGCCCCGGCGTTCTGGTGCAAATGTCCTCTGGTACCGATCAAGTGCTGGCCCGCGTTACGCGCCGCTCTGCCCAAACGCTGGAGCTTGCCGAAGGCGCGACCTGCTACGCTGTCGTCAAAACAGTGTCTGTCGCCCGCGCCGATATCGGCTCAGACCGAACGGCGGATCAACGCAGCCGCGTTTGACACTGCAAAGAGCACCGCCGCCACGCACACGATCGTGGGCCCTGTCGGCGTATCAAAGTGAAATGCAGCCCAAAGCCCGCCAAGTGCTGCGACCGCCCCAAGGCCCGCCGCCATGAACGCCATCGCTTCTGGCGTGCGCGCAAAAGGCCGCGCGGTCGCGGCCGGGATTACCAACAACGCGCCAATCAACAAAGCACCCACAACCTTGATCGCGACCGCCACCACCAGCGCCAGTGCGACCGTCAGAATCAACTGCTCGCGCTTTGGATCTATCCCGCTGGCATGGGCCAGATCCGGGTTCAGGGTCGAGGTCAGAAGCGCCGACCACCGCCACCCCGTTAAGGCAAGCACCAGAAAGGCGCCCCCCCAGATTACGGCCAAATCGGTGCGGTTCACCGCCAAAACATCCCCGAAAAGATAAGCCATCAGGTCGATCCGCACTCCTTGCAGAAACGACACCGCCACAAGTCCAAACGCCAGCGCGGAATGCGCCAGAACGCCCAGAAGCGTGTCCACCGCATAGCCCTTGCCCGACAGGCTCGACACCGCCAGCGCCATCAGCAGGGCGACAACCAGAACGCCTCCGAAGATCGAGACCGACAGCGTCAGAGACAGCGCAACGCCCAGGATCGCAGCATGGGCAGTGGCGTCGCCGAAATAGGCCATGCGCCGCCAGACGACAAAGCACCCAAGCGGCGCAGTCGCAACAGCGACACCAACGCCTGCAAGCGCGGCCCGGACAAGGAAATCATCCAACATCAGTGGGCGTGCTCGTGGTCATGGTCATGGTCATGGTCATGGTCATGCGAGTGAGTATGTTCGTGCCGATAAAGCGCAAGCGCGCCTTGCGTGCCCGACCCGAACAGCGCGCGATAGGCCGGCGCTTCGGCCACGACCTCTGGCCGTCCTTCGCAGCACACGTGACCGTTTAGGCAAATGACGCGGTCCGAGGCGCTCATGACCACGTGCAACTCATGGCTGACCATCAGTATCCCGCAACCCAATCGGGCGCGCACATCCTCGATTTGGCGGTAAAACGCAGCTGAACCCGGCTGATCCAGCCCTTGCGTCGCCTCATCCAGGATCAGCAAATGCGGATCACCCAGTAGCGCGCGCGCCAACAGCACCCGCTGAAACTGACCACCCGACAGGTCCGTCATCGCGCGATCTGCCAGCCCAGCCACACCCGCCGTCTCCAGCGCTTGGGTGATCTTGGCACGCGGCACACGCACTGGGAGTCCCATGAACCGATGCACCGGCATCGGCAGCGTTGGATCAATCGCAAGGTTCTGCGGGACATATCCAATCCGCAGCCCATCTTTGCGTTTGACCTGGCCCCGATCCGGCGTCAGCGCGCCGATAATACTGCGCAGCATAGTTGACTTGCCCGACCCGTTCGGACCCACGATGGTCACGATCTCGCCCGGGTTCATGGCGAAATTCACGTCATGCAGAACTGTATGACCGCCCAACCGGACGCTCAAATGTTCCAGAGCAATCAGGCTCATTAGGTCGCCGCCTCACGGCAGGCCTGGCACAGCCCTTCGGCCTCAAGCACCGCACGGTTTATGGTGAAGCCAACAGCCTCTGCCGCTTGCGAAAGCCGCCCCTCGGATGCATCCACATGTGCCTCTGCGACCAGATCACAGCCGGTGCAGATCAAAAACGCCGGCGCATGCGCGCCCCCGATATCCGAGCAGGCAATAAACTTGTTCAGCCGCTCGATCTTATGGGCAAAGCCGTGTTTCGTCAGAAAATCGAGCGCTCGGTAGGCGACAGGTGGTTGTGAGCCCAGCCCTTCGGCCCGCAACGTCTCAAGAATATCATAGGCCCCCAACGCGCGATGCTCTTCCAGTAAAATCTCCAAAACGCGGCGGCGCACATCGGTCAGCTGCAACCCTTGCGCAGCACAAGTGTCAGCAGCGGCCGACACACCGGTTTGAATACAGCTGTCGTGATTATGCGGATGGAAACCAACGGCAGACATGGGCACTCCTTTTTCAGGAGCGTTGTTATACTATAACAAGAAGCAGGTGCAACCTTATCCAGAGGCGGCTTGCACCTCGGTGTCCGGTCGCTGCTGCACCCAATCCGCTAGACCTGCGCACATCGCTTCTGCCGTCTCGCGGGTCAGACGATTGAACTGCACATTGCCCGGATAAGCCACCTTGAGAAAGATCACATCGGGATCATCCACGTAGACCAACGACAGCTCTTCACTGAGGCGCAAAAGACCCTGAACATTGTGATTGGGTAGGACCATGCGGTCCATCATGCGGGGCTTTTCCAAACGGGTCTCAAAGGAGGGGCGTGTTTCCATAAAGGGTTATTTAAGGGTTTTGCCGCACAGTGCCAGCGCTGGTTGTAACACCGGCAAGCCTCCGCCCAAGGGTGGCGGAACGCGGCACAGGATACGAAATTGGGGTATCAGACGACAGAACAAGGCGCGGCAGAGCTGCGAAAAGCCTATGCGCAAGGGCGCGGACTTTTAGGCTATGCGTTTCTCTTCAGTATCTTCGTCAATCTTCTCTTGCTGACGGGCCCGCTTTTCATGCTGCAGGTTTATGACCGCGTGCTGACGTCACGCTCCGAGGAAACGCTGGTTGCACTCTTCATGCTTGTGGGGCTGCTTTACGGGTTGATGGGCGTTCTTGATTTCGCGCGCGGGCGCATCTTGTCTCGACTTGGCGCACAGTTTCAAACCGCGCTGGACCTCCGGGTTTTCAATGCGCAGATCACACGCGCGACCCGTCCTGATGAACAGGCACGGCCCGCGTCGGGCTTGCGTGACTTGGACGCCATCCAGTCGCTTCTCAGCTCTCCTGCAATGCTCGCTTTTCTTGACGTTGCATGGACACCTCTTTTTCTGGCTGCCCTTTTTCTTTTCCATCCGATGCTGGGCTGGCTTGGCCTTTTTGGTGCTGTCATGCTGATCGGCTTGACCACAGTGAACCAATATCTCACCCGCCGCGCCACGCTGGCAGCCCAAGACAGCCATGCCGCAGCCCACATCATTGCAGAGGATGCGCGACAGGCCAGTGACCTGATTCAGGCACAAGGCATGACAGACAATATCGCAAAGCGGTGGGACGTTCTGCGGCAAGGCGCATTGATCCACAGTATCAAAGCGTCCGATTGGACAGGCAGTTTCACCGCAACCACCAAAGCGTTTCGGCTTTTTCTACAATCGGCCATGCTCGCCCTTGGTGCTTGGCTGGTACTCCAAAATCAAATGACAGCTGGCGCCATGATTGCCGCCTCTATTTTGCTGGGGCGCGGTCTGGCTCCGGTAGAGCAGTCCTTAACCCACTGGACTGTCTTGCAACGCGCGCGCCACGCTTGGTCAAACCTCAAAGCACTGCTGCAAAACACGCCGGAGGAAACACCACGCACGGCCCTGCCTGCGCCCACCGCGCATCTTGACGTGAACAATGTCTTTGTCATTCCGCCTGGAGGTGCTGCGCCGACCCTGCGCAACATCAGCTTTCAACTGGTGCCGGGGGAGGCTCTTGGCGTCATAGGGCGTTCAGGTTCTGGTAAAACCAGTCTGGCAAAAGTGTTGACCGGTATCTGGCCTGCAACGGCAGGGGATGTGCGCCTCGACAAAGCGGCACTTGATCAATACGGGAGCGAGACACTGGGACGGTACGTCGGGTATCTGCCACAAAATGTGACACTTTTCTCGGGCACCATCGCCAAGAACATTGCCCGGATGTCACCCGACCCCGACAATGCTGCCGTGATCCGGGCTGCACAGGCCGCACAGGCACATGATCTGATTGCCTCGTTCCCGAAAGGGTATGACACACTCATCCAAGGCGTCGAAAGCCAGCTCTCCGGTGGGCAGCGGCAACGTATCGCTTTGGCACGCGCGTTTTACGGCGACCCTGTCCTCATGGTGCTTGATGAGCCGAACGCCGCACTTGATGCGGACGGCTCTGATGCGCTGAACCGCGCCATACACGCGTGCAAGGCAGCAGGTGGTGCGGCCCTCATTATGACCCATCGTCCCATGGCAATCAGCGAATGCGACCGGCTCATGGTACTTGATCACGGCCAGATCGCAGCCATTGGGCCCCGTGACGAAATTCTCCGATCGATGCTGCAAAACGGCGGCGACGTGCACGAGACACTCATCAGAAAGACCGGCACATGACAGCGCCTTGGTCTGCCCGATATGGGATCCTGATTGGATGGGCGGCTCTGACTGTCTTGGTTCTGGGTGTCGGTGCGTGGGCGGCGACCACCCGCATCGCGGGCGCGATTATTGCATCTGGGACAATCGTCGTGCAAAACAACAGGCAGGTTGTGCAACATCCCGAAGGCGGCGTTGTCAGTGCAATCCTTGCACGCAACGGTGATCTGGTGGCCGCAGGCGACGTCATTCTGCGATTTCAAGGCCAACATCTACGCTCTGAGCTAGCAATTGTAGAGGCACAGCTTTTCGAAACCCTTGCCCGCATCGCACGTCTTGAGGCGGAGCGCGATGATATAGACATCGCCTTTCCACCGCTTCTGGATGATCTTGCCGTCAACTCAGCAGAAGCGCGCGATCAAATGACAGGCCAAGCGCGGCTGTTTCAGGCACGCCGCGCGTCGCTGGAGCACGAAGCAGCACAGCTGCAAGAACAATCCAGCCAGATCGAAAATCAGATCGACGGAACGTTGGCGCAGCGCGCAGCCCTCAACGCTCAGCGAACGCTCATCACGAGCGAGATTACCGACCAGCGCAGTTTGTTGGATCGCGGTCTGACACCGTCCAACCGTCTCTCGGCCCTTCAGCGCGAAGATGCGCGGCTTCGGGGCGAAATCGGGCGCGTGTCAGCCATTATTGCGCAGCTGCGCAGCGAGCTTGCGAGCCTCGCGCTTCAAGACATTAGCCTCAGAACTCAACGCCGAGAGGAGGCGATCACCCAGTTGCGTGACCTCCAGATACATCAATTCGAACTGACAGAGCGACGCGTCGCCTTACAAGATCGCCTCGCACAGGGCGAGATACGCAGCCCTGTCTCTGGCCGGATCCTCGACAGTCAGGTCTTTGGCGTCGGCGCCGTCGTGCAGCCCGCCGCCCCCATTCTCTACGTGGTGCCTGAAGGACACCCTTTGCTCGTGATAGCAAGGATAGAGCCCCGCGATATTGACCAAGTGCATCTGGGTCAAATGGCGACCCTTCATTTCACAACGCTTGATCAGCGCCGCGGGCCGGAAGTTCTTGGAACCATCATCAACCTTTCTGCCGATGCACTGACAGACCCTGTTTCCGGCCGGCCATATTTCGAAGCAGAGATCACACCGCATATCACTGATGCAACAAGACGGGTCGTTGAGATGCTTCACCCCGGTATGCCGGCCATCGCATTTGTCACAACTGGCGAACGAACGCCCCTGGCTTATCTGACCCAACCCGTCTCAGATTACTTCGCCAAGGCCTTTCGCGAATAACCTGTCACACTTGACACCTTGCAACGCAGGCTCTCACATGCCCGTCAAACAATCCTATAACGAAAAGCGACCAATGGCATGACCGACGCAGATGCGACCTCTGATCTTCCGATGTTCTACGAAAAGCCAGAGGGGCTTTCCAAAGACGCGCATGCCGATTTGGCTTTGCTTGCCACCAACGACTACAGCTTTGCAGGTTCCGCCAACGCAATCCCGTTGATGGCCGCCGAGATGCCCCAAGCCATGCGCTCCTACCCCATCGTGTTCGCGGGAAGCGGCAAGATGCCTCTTGCACTGCTGGGCTTAAAAAGCGGCGAGAATGCTTTTGTGGGAGATGACGGCACTTGGGCAGAGGGGCACTACATTCCCGCCTACGTCCGCCGCTACCCTTTCGTTCTGGCCGGAGATGATGGTGACGAACGTCTGACCCTGTGTATTGACCGCGATGCAGCTTCTGTCACCTCCACCGAGACCAAAGGCGCGAACCCGCTTTTTGCTGAGGGCGAACCCACCGAACTGACGCAGAACGCGATCCGGTTCTGCGAGGAATACCAGACCATGTTCAACACGACCAAGGCCATGGTTGCGTTGATTGACAAACATGGTCTGCTGACGGAACAGACCTCGAAAATCACCCTGCCCGACGGTGAGAACCACAATATCTCAGGCTTTATGGGCATTGACGAAGGCAAGCTGAACGCACTGGAAGACGATGCATTTCTGGAACTGCGCAAGTCCGGCGCTTTGGGGGCGATCTACTGCCAGCTTGGCTCCAGCAATTCGTGGCAAGCATTGCTGAACCAGCGCGGGTAAAGCTCATTCCTCACGAAACGCCGCCGTAAACTGCTCCGTCAGAGGTTTCGTCAGGTAACTGAAAACCGACCGTTCGCCGGTCTGCACAAACGCGTCCACCGGCATGCCCGGCACAAGCTCGACATCCCCAAGCCTCGCCAATTCCGCGTCGCTGACATCCATTGTGACCCTATAAAATGTTTGACCCGTCGCCTGGTCGGTGACCGAGGTTGGCGAGATATCGGCAACCGTCCCCATCAATTCAGGCGTGGTCCGCTGGTTGAACGCCGAAAAGCGCAGCCTTGCATCCTGCCCGAGGAACACCTGATCAATCGCGATCGGATCGACCCGCATCTCAAAGCCAAGGCCCTGATCGCGCGGAATAATCTGCAGGATCGTGGCCCCCGGCGGCACCACGCCGCCCAGCGTGAAAATCTGCATCTCATGCACACGCCCGGTGGCTGGCGCGCGGATATCGACCCGCTCTAGCTGCTTGCGGGTGGAGGTGATCTGCTGGGTCAGTTCCTGTATCGAGTTGGTGACTTCGCGCAGCTCAGTGACGACCTCTTCAAAGACGCTCGCCTAGATTGCCATCCCAGCGATATCGACCATCGGCCCTTTCGCCTGTTTGGGGTCGGTAATTGTCTGGTGCCGGCAGCGCGTCAGCGCCATGGCGATTTCGCCGAAACTCTCGCGCACCTGCGCGCACAACATTAGTTTTTGAAGAACTTCCGGATCAAACTGGCCGTCGCAGCACTATCCGCACTCTCTTGCGAGGCGTCTTTACTCATCCCCTATCCCTCCGTTTCATTTTTCGCCGTTTACGAACCCGTGAGGCTAACGCAAGGAAAGAATTAACCATGCGTCAGAACAACCAAGAGGCATTGTTTCCTATCTGAAAAGACAGGTCGCGACGCGTTTGCCCCTAGACAGCCCACGCGCCACGCGGCATCCAAAGCGCAACGCGTAAAGGACCCTGCCCATGCCCACCGCTCTTGTCACCGGCTCTGCTGGCTTTATCGGCTCCTCCGTCGCCCATCGCCTGCTTGCAGATGGCTGGACGGTTGTCGGCCTCGACAGTCTGAACGATTACTACGACCCCAAACTGAAAGAGCGGCGCGAGGCGAACCTGAACCAGACCGAAGGCTTCATGCCCATCCACGGCAAGCTCGAAGACCCCGGCCTGCTGATGGAACTGTTCGACAAACACCGCCCCGAGATCGTCGTCCATCTCGCCGCCCAAGCCGGTGTGCGCTACTCCATCGAAAACCCCCGCGCCTATGTGGAGGCCAACCTCGTCGGCACGTTCGAGCTGCTCGAGGCCGCTCGCGCCTTCCCGCCCCGCCACATGCTGCTCGCCTCCACCTCTTCGGTCTACGGTGCCAACACCGAAATGCCCTATGGCGAGACCCACAAGGTCGACACCCAGATGAGCTTCTACGCCGCCACCAAGAAGGCCAACGAAGCGATGGCCCATTCCTACGCCCATCTCTACGATCTGCCGATCACCATGTTCCGCTTTTTCACCGTCTACGGGCCTTGGGGCCGCCCTGATATGGCGCCCTACCTTTTCACCTCCGCCGTGTTCGAAGGCCGCCCAATCAAGGTTTTCAACCACGGCGACATGATGCGCGACTTTACCTATATCGATGATCTGGTAAACGGCATCCGCCTGCTGATCGACGCCGTTCCCGAGCGGCCCGAGAACGCCGACGACATCTCGACTTACGACAGCCTCAGCCCCGTCGCCCCCTGGCGCGCCGTCAATATCGGCAATGCTGATCCCGTGAAGCTGATGGATTTCATCGAAGCGATTGAGGCCGCCGTCGGCAAACCCGCCGAGAAGGTCTTCATGGAGATGCAACCCGGCGACGTCCAAGCCACCTGGGCCGACACAACGCTTCTGGAGGAACTGACGGGATATAAGCCGCAGATGGACATCCGCGAAGGTGTGAGACGGTTTGTCGAGTGGTATCGGGAGTATTACGGGGTCTAAACAGCGGGCCATATACTCCATTACTTTCTAAGCTCAGACGGCGTTTTCCCGGTCTCGCGCTTAAATGCCTTGTAGAAGGCTGAGCGGGAGTTGAAGCCAACATCATAGGCAATCACAAGGATCGTCTCATCGGTCTTGTCCAGCCGCTCAATCGCCTCCTTGATCCGCCAGCTATTCACAAGATCAAAGAAATTCTTACGCAACTGCGTGTTCAGAGCTTGAGAAACATAGTGAGACGTTACGCCAATATGCTTGGCCAGATCCCAGAGTGACAGGTTTGGGTCACGGTACAGAAGATCTTCGGTCATCGCGGCCTCAACCTTGCATGCGATGCGTTGCAGGCGATCATCATCGAGTGCAGATTTCTCATATTTTCGCGGCGGCGTCTGATCCGGCTCGGGCGGCACGATCACCGGCTGACGGGTCAATCCCGGACGCTGTCGCAATCCCCAAATGCCAAGGGCCCAGAATAAGCCCAACAGCGCGAAGCTGTGCAGTGTCGGAATCCAAGTCTCATAGGCGCTTTCTGTGAAAAAGCCCGACAAGACAGATAAGGTAAAGGCAACGTTCGCCAAGAAATAGAATACCATACAGACCAAGATCACCCATATCCATGTCAGCTCACGGTTTTCCGTGCTGGCGAATACGTCTTTGAGCCGGGTCCGGTAGGCCATAAGCCGTCGCGCAATCAGGATGATGTAGGTTGCGACCATTGCCTTGAACACGAAATCCGCGAGCAAAGCCGCCAGCGCGATAAGGATATATCCGGGCATCCCTGGATCGTTCTCGTCGAACTCCGTCTCAGCAAAGCCGTCCGGCAGAAACAACAGAGACCAGAAAGCCAGAACGACCAAAACAATCGGGATCACATGATACCGTAATTTCGGTATCGCGTTGGGTTGACCTTCTGTCGTCAGCGCCCGCACGTAGACCCAAAGAAGAAGGGGCAAGGTCGCTTCCAAACCGCCCACAAGAACACTGAAGCGGAACAAAAGCCCCACTGCATCTGGATTAAAAGTCTGAGCAAGGGCGCCGACACCGGCAGAGAGACCGTGAAACAGGAACATCAAGGCAAGCGGACGATAGACGCCTGTGTTATGCCGCCTGAGCAACAAGAGATGTGCGCAAAACAGACAAATGACCGCTGTCACGATGCTTACGGTCGTTTCCAGTGTCATTCGGCAGCCTTCTCGTCTTTTCTGTTCCGCCGAGGCATCTGCGCCCCGCGCGCGGCGGTTATTCAATCCCGGGCATCAGATCTCAGATCACAATCAACAAACCCAGTGCATAAGCGAAACCCACATCTGCGAAGGCTGTTTTGGCTTGGGCAGCTCAAACACCTTTGCGTGACAGCTGCCCAATGTTCATGCAATCAGCCAAACTCCTGTAGAACCCACCCCTACTCAAAGTCCGGAAAGCGTTGTCGCCACCGCTTGGTTCTCCGCCGAGACCCGTTCCTGGACGGCTTTGCATGCATCTAGGTTACCCTCCAAGCAGGCCACGTCGAGTTGTGTGCGTGCAGACTTCTCGGCAGGCGTTTCGCACGCACAAAGGCCGAGAACAGTCAGGATCGCAAGTTTCTTCATTGATATGTCTTTCTCTTTGATGATCAGATCGCGCCGTCACGGGAGGTTAAGGCCGTGACGGCGCGCATTTTGTTCGTCTTGGGTCATCTTTGATCTTGGGTCGGGTGTGCGTCGGCAGTCTCCTGATTTTTCGATTGCAGGCAGAAATGACCAACACCGCGCGTCCTGTCGTCCGTCCCAACGGGCGGAGACATAATTTCGAAAGCTGCGACCTGCATCAGCGACGGCACGCATGGCGAACACGCGACATCACACGCACATCTGTGGACGCCGTCGCTGTCTGCCCGCCAAGACTGTCGGAAATGTGGGAAGCAAAAACTGAAAGGCGCTGCTGAACTGAGCCTCTGTCATCACAACGTCAAGTACGCGATCGCTGATTTGCCCGCTTGTGATATCAAGTGACACCCATCCCAAAGCACGGTCATGCTGAGCGAAGGGGGACAAGCGCTTCTAAAACCAACCCCTTCCCTTTTGCCCCAACGTCAGCCAACGTTATGCCATGATGCGCAAGACCCCCCTTCATCGCTGGCTGGCCGCACGCCTCACGGGGCATCTTTTGGCACTCACGGCGCGCTTCATTACCGCCGTGCGCGCGGAGTGGCGGGGGATTGAGCCTGTCGACAAGCAGCGCGTCTACTTCGCCAATCACGTCTCTAACGCCGATATGCCGATGATCTGGACGGTGCTGCCGCACCATATGCGAGCCAAGACGCGGCCTGTGGCGGCGGCGGATTACTGGCTCAAGAACAAGCTGCGCGCCTTTGTGGGGCCCGAGGTTTTCAACTGCGTCCTCGTGGACCGCCGCCCCGAGGCCCGCACCGATGACCCGATGGAGGCGATCCGCACCGCTCTTGATGAAGGCTCCAGCCTGATCATTTTCCCCGAGGGCAATCGCAATATGACCGACGATCCCCTGCTGCCTTTTCGCGCGGGTCTCTACAATATGGGGCAGTCGCACCCGGATGTGGATCTGGTCCCGACCTGGGTCGCTAACCTGACCACGATCATGCCCAAGGGGGAGGTCATCCCTCTGCCACTCATCTGCACCGTGACCTTCGGCGCGCCGATCCATGTTGCTGAGGGCGAAGACAAGGACGCCTTCCTCAAACGCGCCGCCGACGCCCTTGTCGCCCTTGCGCCAGAAGGGGAGCGATGATGGAGACCACGACCAACATCCTCTACCTTTTCGGCGGCGTTGTCGCGGTGCTCAGCGCGCTCACAGTGGTGGGCGAAGCCCTGCGCGGCCGCGTGGCCCCCGGGCGCAGCAACCCGGTGGTGGAGACGTTTCTCACCCGCCTGCATTCTTGGTGGGCGATGGTCATCCTCTTCACGATCACAGCGCTTCTTGGTCCCATCGCCCTGATGGCGCTTTTTACCTTCGCCAGCTTCGCCGCCCTGCGCGAGTTCCTGACCTTCACCGACAAACGCCAGGCCGACCATCTGTCCCTGGCGCTCGCCTTCTTCGTGATCCTGCCGCTGCAATACATCTTCGTCGGCTTCGATCTGACGGGCCTGTTTGCCGTCTTCATCCCGGTCTACGCCTTTCTGCTGCTGCCCATCGTCAGTGCGCTCAGGGGCGATCACAATCGCTTCCTCTCCCGCGTGGCCGAAACGCAATGGGGCCTGATGATCTGCGTTTATTGCATCAGCCACGTGCCCGCGCTGCTCAACACCAAGCCCGAAGGTGATAGCGGGCAGACCGTGCTGCTAATTGTCTTCTTCGTGATGGTCGTCCAGATCGGCGACCTGATGGAGTATTTCGCGGGCCGCCGTTTCGGCAAGCGTCGCATCGCACCCAGCCTGTCGCCCAAAACCCTCGAAGGCATGGCCACCGGTATCGCCTGCGCGGCGGCCACCGGCGCACTGCTCAGCTGGATTACGCCTTTCGGCCTTGGAGCCGCAGCAGCCATGGCCGCCCTCGCCTCGGTCACAGGCATGTTCGGCAACCTCGTCTTTGCCGCCATCTAGCGCGACAAGGGCGTGAAAGACTGGTCCCACCTGATCCCCGGCCAGGGCGGTTTTCTGGACCAGCTCGACAGCGTCATCTTCGCCGCCCCTGTCTTTTATCACGTCACTCTGCTGATGTCGGGCTAGGCGGCGGGCCTCTCAAAGCTATATCCAGCCCATGGAAATGCACCGTCTTAGCCCCGCCTGGGAATATGTCGCCGACACCGTGATGGGTGGCGTGTCCAGCGGCGGCATCGCGCAAGAAACGGTGCAGGGACGCGCGGCCACCGTTTTGCGCGGCGACGTCTCCCTCGATAATAATGGCGGCTTCGTGCAGATGGCCTCTGATCTGAACGCAGGTGGCCGCCTCTATGATGCCAGCGACTGGGACGGCGTCGCACTTGAGGTTTGCGGCAACGACGCGACCTATGATTTCCGCCTACGCACCGATGCCCTCAGCCGACCTTGGCAGTCCTTCCGCACCGATTTCATCGCGCCCGACACATGGCAAACCGTGCGCTTACCCTTTGCAGACGTGAGCCCCCACAAGACCGACGCACACTTCGATCCCGCCCGCCTGCGCCGCATCGGCATCCTTGCCATCGGGCGGGAGATGCAGGCCGAAATCGCGGTTGCCGCAATCCACCTCTACCGCGGTTGATCCCATGGCCAATCGACCCGACCTTCCCGATGCGCATATCAGCGAGATTGTCCAGATGGCGCTCTCTGATCACGTCAGCTTTGCTGATATCCAGCGCGAATACGGGCTGAGCGAGAAGCAGGTCAAAGCGCTGATGCGCGAGACGCTCAAGCCCGGCAGTTACAAAGCCTGGCGCAAACGGGTGCGCGATTTCGGGGATCGCCGGGCACAATACAAATAGCGACGCTAGCCGCACGGCCCAAGCTGGGCCTTCAGATCTTCCGCTTCGCGATCATCAAGCACCTCGAAAAGATCCACCCGCTTGGTCAAGGGCACGAAAGCCCCGTCCGGATCGGTGCGCAGCCACGTGCTGAACGGCAACGCCTCCAGTCCCGGCACAAGCAGACACCCGCCCGCCAGCGACGCCGATAGCGACCCGGTGCCCCCACGCCCCTGATCTTTCAGGGCTTTGATCTGCGCCTGCGCAGACGCAAATCTGGCTGCATCCCGCTCCGAGAATTGCGCCAGGTAAACCACCTCGTCTTCCGCATAAGGCGCAGGTCGACCGCCACCCGCAGCACGCAACTGCAACGGCACGCTCTGATCAACGACAAGCACACCCTCTTCGCGGAACGCGATACTCAGAACCGCATCGCCATCCGCCAGGCGCACGGTGTTCGGCACCCCCACCGCAACACTGATTTGCGAAGGCGGCGTGTTCAACGGATCAAGCGATCGCGCGGCAAGCAGACCGGCTGGATTGACCGATGCGCAAGCCGACAGCATTAGCGCCGCTGCGCCTGCGAAGATCATGAAACGGGTCAACTTTCTATACATCGGCTTCTATCCTGTGATATGATTTGTATGAAAGTTTTAATGTAGAACATGAAATTTTGAAGACCAAACATGCGCGAAGGACAGATCATGGTTGATGCAAGCAATCTCACCCACTCGGCTCAGCGGATGGGTCGGATCATGACAGGCGGTGTGGCACTGCTTTGGGGGGCGGCCCTCGCGCTCGCTATAGGCGCTTTAGTGATGCCCACCGATCTTGGCGGAATCCTCGCGGCGATCAGCGGGTTTCAGGTGGACACCTTCATGGCATGGCAGATCGCCGCCCTTGTCGGCATCGCAGCCACGCATCTAGGCGTCTGGATCGTACTTTTGATGATGGCCCGGCGAATGTTCGAGAACATTGCCAACGGCGCACCGGACCCTGCGGGGCGCATCGCCTTGCGTCTGTCTTACTGGCTGTGGGCGATGCTGGGCTGGGGCCTGATTTCGCAACTGCTGGTGTCGCTTGTCGCCACGTGGGGCTTTCCCGAGGGAGAGCGTGCAATCTCCCTTGGGATCGGCACATCCCATCTGCTAATGGCCCTCGCGGCCTTGCTCGCCAGCTTCATGGCCCGCGCCTTTGCCTTGGGCGCAGAGCTGTGGCGCGACACGCAAGAGGTCATCTGACATGGCAATCATCGTCCGCCTTGATGTGATGCTGGCCCATCGCAAGATGACCTCCCGTGATCTGGCAGCACAGATCGGGATTGCCGAGCAGAACCTCTCCTTGCTGAAATCCGGCAAGGTGCGCGGCGTTCGCTTCAACACGCTAGAGGCCATTTGCGCCGCTCTCGGCTGCCAACCCGGCGATCTGTTCGAGTTCGTACCCGACGACCCGGACACCGATCATCCCCCTGCCTCGAAATCACCCTGAAAAGGCCTCGGTTCCCTAACCAAACGTTAACCGAGGCGCCCCATCGTGAGCCTGTGGGGGCGTAGACGAAAAGGGGGTCAGGGGTGGCTCAGTTTACGCATGTAACAACACTCGGCACGGGCGGCACATCGGCGCTGCCGCATCTGCAAAGCCTGCGCGATCTTGATATGATCGAGATTAATGGCAGCATGTTTCTCTATACCGCGTCGGAGGCGACAGGCGGCCTGAACGTCTTCAACATCACCGGGCCCACAACCCATGTAGACAGCCTTGACTATAGCGGAGCCACTGGGACCCTTGGCTTGGCACAGATCACGCTTGGCATCGTCGACGGGCAAGCAGCGCTCTTTCCGTCGGGGCGTTATGATAACCGCATGGCGGTGCATTACCTCGACAGCGATGGCAGCTTTGACGGCATCAAATACTTGGGCGCGTCGCCCACCAATATCGGCAATTTCGACCACACGCTTCTACTCGAGGTCGACGGCAAAAATTTCCTCGTCGCTGCGCAACACAACCAGCCAGGGTTTCGCCATTTCGAAGTGCGCGATGACCTCTCAATGGGGTTCAAAAAACACACAGCCGACACCGCGGACAATTACCTTCAAGACATCACCGCGATGGCGCAAGGCACTGTCGACGGGAAGACCTATTTCTTCACCGCAGACGGCACCGGCGACGGCATTTCATCCTACTGGATGGGTCGGTTCGGCAATATCAAAGAGCGTGACAATCTCGGTGCCGCCGACGGTTTTGCGATCAACGCGCCCTCTGCGCTCGACACGGCATTGGTGGATGGCGACCTATTCGTGCTGGCCGGGGGCGCGGGCTCCAACACGCTCTCTGCGCTCAAGGTAAACACCTTTGGCGGCCTTTTTGAGACCGACACCCAGCTTGATACGCTCGACACCCGCTTCGGCGGCATCAGCGCAATTGAAACGGTCACCGTGAACGACCGCGTCTTTGTGCTGGCGGGTGGCGCTGACGACGGGCTCTCCCTTTTTGAGCTTTCTTCCGACGGCCGGTTGCATCACCTCACCCGCATCGCTGACGAAAACGACACGACCCTGCAAAATGTCTCCACCATTTCAGCACGCGCCGTTGGCACTGATATTCAGGTGTTTGTGGCTGGAAGCGATACCGGGATCAGCGAGTTCACGATTGATCTCGGCAATCTCGGTGCCTCTGTGAATGGCAACGATCTGGCCAACACGCTGACCGGCACCGCACAGGACGATCTGCTGGTGGGCCGGGACGGGGATGACACCCTGATCGGAGGCACAGGCGACGACCGCCTGATCGACGGCGCGGGTGTTGATGCGATGACCGGCGGTGCGGGTGCGGACGTGTTCGTCTTCACACCCGACAACCGGATGGACACCGTGACCGATTTCGACATCACGCAAGACAAGCTCGACCTCAGCGCATTCCTCTTTCTTTATGACACCAGCCGTCTGGATTTCACCCAGAAAGGCTACGGCGTGTTGATCCAATACGGCTCCGACCGCTTCCGGATCGAGGATGACACCACCACTCTGCAAGTGGCCGATCTGACCGAGGATCACTTCATCTTCTAACTTGATTTGGCGGAACACCCCTCCTCGGTTAATCTGACCAGCATTGACCGACAAAGGATTTTCCCAATGCGTATTGCTCTAACCACTGCCGCCCTTCTACTGGCGGCCCTGCCCGCCTCCGCCGACTGGACCCAGATCAAATCTCAGAAAGACCTGCGCGCCCAAGTCCTGGACAACCGCTACGTAGAGCCTCAGACCAAAGCCTGGTTTGCACTGAACCGCGACGGCACGCTCTCCGGTTCCGCCCGCGGGCAAGAGCTTACGGGCTCCTGGCGCTGGAAGCGTGGCGTGGTCTGCTATGACCGCAAGCTGGGCGGGGAGGACCTGCCCTCCAACTGCATCGCGATCATGGTGAACGGCTCCGAACTCGTCACCATTCGTGATAGCGGCAAAGGGCGACAGATCCGCTACAACAAGCAGTAAGCCTTGTTTAACCGATGCGCCCTAATCTGGCCGCATGATCATCTCGCACACACACCGATTCATCTTCTTTTCCAACCCGAAAACAGGCTCTGAATCCCTGCGTGCGCTGCTGGCCCCCCTGAACGAGGAACCGATCGGCCCCTGGCGTGATCGCACCACCCAGCATCCGTTCTACGCCCATATGAGCCCCGCGGAAGCCCAGATCAGCTTCGCCGCAAAGCGCTGGCCGTTTGAGGCCTATCGCCGGATCACCTGCGTGCGCAATCCCTACCCGCGGCTCGTCTCGCTCTATCGGATGATCGCGGATGTGGACGGCGTCTGGCGACTGCGACGGCGCATGGGGCTCGGCCAGACAACCTTCAGCCGTTGGCTGCGCGAAACCCAGCCCTACGGCGCCGGCGGTGGCGGGCGCATTCACCAGCGCTGGCGGCGCTACGGCACATGGTCCGCGCAAACCTGGACGACCGATGTCCATGGCGCACGCCTTGTCACCGACATCCTGCGGTTGGAGCATCTGGCGGAGGAGCTTCCGGTCCTCCTTGCTGATCTCAACCTGCCGATCCGAGCCAATCTGGGCCACGTAAACGCCCGTCCCAAAACCGATTGGGGCGCATGGTATAGCCCGCAAACCCGCGCGCTCGTGGCAGATCGCTACGCCTGGGATCTCAGACGATTTAGCTACAGTTGAAACTATTTAAGAGCTTGGCGGAGGGCTCCGCTTAACGGCCCATAAACCCCACCGCGCAATGCTGCTCCACGGGGGCCTTACACGGCCTGTTAATCCGATGTGGGGTCACCATGAACCGCTTTGCGACGCTGCTTGTCATTCCCTGTTTGAATGAAGAATCATACCTGCCCAAGCTGCTGGAAAGCCTGCTCACGCAGTCTCTGGCGCGAGAAATCTGGGTGGTCGATGGCGGCTCCACCGACCGAAGTTGTCAGATTGTTTCGGATATGGCGCGGATCACGCCGCGCGTGCGGTTGCTCCATAATCCGGGTGTTACGCAGGCCAGCGGCGTCAACATGGCCGCGGGTGAGGCGAAGGCGCGCGGCTACGACATCCTGATCCGCGTCGACGCGCATGAACTTTACCCCCCTGATTTTGTGGAAACGCTCATCGATACGATGATCGCGCGCGATGCTGACAGCGTGACCGTCCCGATGATCGCCACCCGCCGCGTCAGCGATCCGTGGCAACGCGCGGCTGCCGATCTGCAGCGCGGCTGGCTCGGCCATGGCGGGGCGCTTCACCGCAAACACGCGCAATCCGGCTGGGTACACCACGGCCATCATGCCGCCTTCCGCCTTGACCGTTTTCTGGCCCTCGGCGGCTATGATCCCACGTTCATCGCCAATGAAGACGTTGAGTTTGACGCGCGTCTGATCGCCGATGGCGGGCGCATCTGGATGGAGCAACGCGCGGCGATCCGCTATTTCCCCCGCCGCTCACCGCGCGCGCTTTTCCAGCAGATGCGGCGCAACGGGCGCTGGCGTCTGCACACCGCGCGCAAACATCACAGCAGCTTCGGGCTACGTCAAAACCTGCCAGTGATCGCGACGCTCTTGCTGCTCGTATCACTCCCCAGCGCGCTTGTTCTGCACCCCGCAGCCGCCCTGCCCGCGCTCGGCTATCTTGCGCTGATCCTGCTCCTGTCAGCCCGCTGCGGACAATCATCCTTGCGCGTCGCATGGCTTGCGATGCTGTCCCATATCGGCTTTGGCCTTGGTGTTCTGGGCGCCCTTTTCAAACGCGACCCGCAGGTGCGCCGCTCATGAATCCCAACCTCTTTCTGATCGCAGCCCCGCGCGCGGGCTCCACCCAGCTGTCCCATTGGCTGGCAAGCCATCCGGATATCGGATTGCCAAAAATCAAAGAGCCGAACCATTTCTCCGCGCATGAGTTCGACCCTGACGACGTCGCCCGTACCCATCTCAACGATGTGGACCCCGCCCGTTTCATCGCGCGCGGCCAGCCTAGGCCCATGCAATTCGCCATCTTCCGCGACCCAGAACACTACACAGCCCTCTTCGCGCCGCTGACCCAACGCTACCGGCTTGACGCCTCCACCAGCTATCTCGCCTGTCCGGAGGCACCCGCGCGGATCAAAGCCGCCTGCCCCGACGCAAGGTTCATCATCCTGACCCGCGACCCACTTCAGCGCGCCCTGTCGCATTACCACCTCGCCTGCCGCACAGGCCGCACGCGCGCATCGCTACTCTCCGAATTACAAGCCGAGCAGACGGGCGAGGTCCCCCTCGCCGCCCGCTACCTCTTGCGCCCCTCAAAGCAAGATGAAGCCGTCGCGCGCTTTCAAAAAACATTTCACGAAAAGCGGATATGTTTGCTGCGCTTCGAAGACATGATCGTCGCCCCGCAAGAGGCGGTGACCAAGATCGCCCAGTGGCTCAAGATTGACCCCACCGGCTTTGACCTGACCCAAACCGCGCGTAATGCCAGCACCGCGCCACGCCTGCCCGCGCTCAACGCTGCACTCCATCACAGCGGTCTGAAAACGGCCCTGCGCGAGGCACTACCACAAAGCGTCAAACGCGGCCTCAAACCGCTCTGGTTCGGCGCGAGATTACCAAAGGTGCCGCCGGCCGAAATCGCCGCGCTGCGCGAGGCGCTCCAATGAATATCCTTGTCGCACATGCTGACATGACCGCCCGTGGCGGGGCGGAGGCTTATGCAGAAGCCCTTATCGCCCGTCTGCGCGCCGCTGGGCACCGCGTCGGCATTCTGGATATCAATGGACTGCAAAGCGGCAACCAGCACCAGCGCCCCGCGCTTTTACGCCTTGGCACGTTACCAATCTTTCGGCGTCTGAGCCTTTTCAAATACGCCCTCGTCTGCCGCGTCCTTCCGCGCCTTGCGCAAGCCTTCGACGCTGTGATCCTCAGCTACGGCGAAGGGCCCGACACAGGCCGCCCAACACTTCGCATCCTGCACGCACCAGCTCTTTTCAGCGCCCATCCCAAGCTGCTGTGTCTCCTCGGTGCACGCGCACCGTTCTGGCCTCGCCAAGCCTACGCTTTGGCCTGCCGCGCACTCGCACGCCCCGCGGCCGATCTCGCACAAACCCAAACGCTGGCAAACTCAAACTGGACCGCACGCATCGCCGCACGCGCACATGCCATTCCGCGCCCGGCGACACTTTACCCGGAAGTCTGCGAGCAGGCCATCACAAGCAGCAGCCGCGACCCCAACGCGCTGCTCGCCATTGGCCGCATCGTGCCCAACAAGCGCCTTGAAGAGGCGATCGCCATCACCGAAGCGCTCCGCGATCGCGGCTATCCCAAAACCCTCACCATCCTCGGTCGCGCCGACAGCGCCTATGCCCGTCGCCTGATCGCGCAGCACCAGCACAAGCCCTATCTGCGCTTTTTGCCCAACGCCTCCGACACTGACCGGGCTAAGGCCTTGGCGACCGCCAGCATCGGTCTGCACCTCTACCAGCACGAGCATTTTGGCATCGCCGTGGCCGAGATGATCACTGCCGGCCTCATCCCCGTCGTCTACGATGGCGGCGGCGTACGCGAGCTGGTCCCCGACCGCGCCCTTCGGTTTCGCACCCGCGCAGAAGCCGTTGACCGCATCGCCACCGCCCGCACCACGCCGCCACACATCACAAAGCTCCGCCAAAGCGACGCCCTCAATCGCGCGCTCTCGTTTGAGGTCGAAGCCGACCGCGCCCTCACCCCTTTTCTGAGGACGCTCTGACATGCGCGCCTCGCCCCTCTCGCTCTGGGCCATCTGCGCGGCCCTGGCCCTTTGGGCACCCGCCTTCGCAGTGCCAGGCCTGCCGCTGCCCATGCAACCGCTCGACCTGATCGCGCTTGCAGGGTGGCCACTTCTGGCTCTCTATTGTCTCCGCTTGACGGGCCTGCGTCTGACTGCGCCCCTCGGCCTCGCGGCCTGCGTCCTTATCTCGTGGAGCGTTGTCGGCGGCCAACCCCTCATCGCCTTATGGACAATCGCCTGCGCACTGCCTTTCACCGCGCTCAGCGCACTCGTGCTGGCCGATTCCACCGCACGCACGCAATTCCTGCGCGCATTTCTCATCGCGGCAACTGGCTCCGCATTGCTCTTTCTGGCGCAAATCGTCTTCGGCGCGCAAAGCCTCGATTTCCGTACGAACATCGCCTTCAGCCTGCCACCGCATTACGGCCGGGGCTTCGCTCTCTTCCCCGAAGTGTCTACCTTCGCGACCCATATCACCATGGCCATCGGGGTCGTGCTGGCCCTCCTCCTGCACCCCGCGACCCCGCGCCAAACCGTCCTTTGGGTGGCGCTTCTGCTCTTTGCAACATGCTTGCTGTTCACCCGCTCGACCAGCGTTATCGTGCTTGCCCCGCTCATGGTCGGCGTCGCCCTGCACACCACGCAAACGCTCACCCTGCGCAGCCTTTTGCTCGTCATGGCCAGCACCGCAGCCATCGCTATCCTGCTGACCTTTTTCGTCACGGTTTTCTACGCCGACCGGCTCGACAGCCACGCCGCCGACCGGTCCGCCGCCATGCGGCTCGCCTCCATGCTGGCCGGCCTCTCACCCTTATGGAGTGGGGAGCTTTTCGGCGTCGGAATTGGCGAAAATCATGAAGTGCGGCTGCGCGCCCACCAGATGGCACGCGCGCTCGATCTCAATTTCGGAACCCTGCCCACCGGCGTGAACTCCCAAATCATCGGGCGCATTTTTGAAGAAGGCTGGCCCGCCCTTTTGCAGATGTCCGCGATGCTGTGGGCCCTTTTGAACCGTCACACACGCACCGCCGCGCGGCTGACCCCCGCCACTGCGGCGCTCCTCACACTCGGCATCGGCAGCCTGCTGACCGCTCTTCTGGTCACCGGCTATCGCGGGATCTATACCAACTGGCTCTGGATCGCCGTTGCAGCCGCATTGGCACCGCAGCGTGCGCGCCGGGAAAGGCGCACCCCATGTCCCGCCTGATCCTCACTGCAACCCTGCTCCGCGGCATAGGCGCAGTTGCGTGGCTGGCCTACACATGGCTGCTTGCGCAGCTTCTGCCTGGTGATGAGCTGGGAACCATGCTCACGGTCCTGGCCCTGTCCGGGCTTCTCGCCGGGTTGCTGACAGCAGGCTGGGCGCAACTCGTGCTGCGCGACGGCGCGCGGGTCTGGGCAACGCCGCAGGCTGGGCTGCTCACCTCCCTGCTGGCGCGCGCGTTCACGGGACTCGCTTTACGCGGCTTTACGCTGGCAGTCGCCCTCGGCGCGCTTTTGGGAACCGCGCAAATCGCGACCCTCCCGCAAGATGCGATCACGCTCTGCCTGACCATTGCACTGCCGATTATCCTCGCTTTGCTGGGCCTCGCAGCCGCCGCCCGCCGGGCGCAAGGCGCGCTTGTGCCCGCCCTGCTCAGCCAAAGCATCTTGCGCGCTGCCCTCCCCCTCGCCGCCTGCGCAATCTACGCACAATTCGCCCCGCTGACCTTGGCCACCGCCCTTTGGATCTATGCCGCCGGAATACTCTTGTGCCTCCCCCTCGCCTGGCCGCTTAGCGTGCCGCCCCTGCCCTATCGGCCGGATCGCGTGAGCCTCAACGCGCTGACAACCGCGCAAGCCGGGTGGATGCTGCTGAGCCATCTCGACGTGATCATCCTCACCGTTATCGCCAGCCCCATGCAAGCCGCGCTTTATCTCGTCGCGCGCCGTCTCGCGGGGCTTCTGGCCCTTCTCTTTGACGCGCTGCGCAGCGCCCTCGCCCCCGCGCTCTCCCGCGCCTATCATCAGCGGCTGGGCTTCGGCGGTCTCGCCGCCCGAACCAATCTTGGGTTTTTCCTGATCGGCGGCGGTGCTGCGACTGGCCTTGCCGTGCTTGGCCCGCTCTGCCTCCCGCTCTTTGGGGCAGAGTTCACGGCGGCAAGCGGTATCCTGATCTGGCTAACCCTTGGCCAAGCGGCCCCAGCACTTTTCGGCGCCACGGGTATGCTGATGACTATGACAGATATGGAGCGTCCGCGCGCCCTTATCATCTGGTTCGCAATCCCCGCAACCGCAGGCGCGCAGCTTTACGCAACAACGCAATCCCTTCTCGCCCTCGCGGTGACAACGGCGCTGTGCCAGCTGGCGTTCTCTGGCATTTGCGCCGCGACTCTCGCGCATCGCCACGGCATCCTCCCCGGGCTCACAGCCTTGCTACACCCAAAGCTGCGGTTCAAGATTTAGCGAAATCTCTCACGGAAAAAAACGCTCTCTCACTAGCGTCCCGTCCGCTTCAACACCGCGCCAATCGTCTTCCACAAAAGTCCCAGATCGGTCCGCAACCGGGCGTTCAGCACATAGCCCACATCCATCCGCACCCGATCCGCATAACTCACCTCATTGCGACCAGAGATCTGCCAAACCCCGGTCATCCCCGGGCGGCACATCAGGTAAGCCCACTCGAAACCACGGTATTCTTCAAGCTCCGCTTCGGGCACGGGGCGCGGGCCGACAAGGCTCATCTCCCCCCGCAGCACATTCCAAAGCTGGGGCAATTCATCCAGCGACGTCTTGCGCAGGAAACCCCCCAACCGCGTCACGCGCGGATCGTCCTGCAATTTGTAATTCTGCGCCCATTCCCGTGCGGCAGCGGGATCACTTTTCAGATGCACGCGCAGCCGCGCTGGCGCATCCACGCACATGGTGCGCAGCTTCCAGCAGCGAAACCGCGTCGCGTCGCGCCCCACCCGTTCATGACCGAAAAATCCTGGGCCCCCATCCAAACGGACAGCGCCCCAAAGCACCGCAACAACTGGCACAGCCACGGGCGCAAGAACCAGTACGCCTGCGATATCCAAAGCCCGTTTGCTGCGCGTCACATACCGGTGAAACGCCACGCGCCGACCCGGGCGCGCCTCCGGCCAATCGGTAAAGTTTTCATGTTTCATTTCGGCCTCGCAAGCTGTTTGGGCCATGAAAGCTGAAAGCGGTTAAGGAAGGCTCCATACTTCGGGCGTAGCGTCGGAAAAATGAAATGCATTTGAAGAAAGGATGCCCGCATGACCGCGCTGCCCCCGGGCCTTGCCTTGCCCGCCAAATCCCGGCAGGCTGAGGATGACGTCCTTGATCTGGGCGTCCTGCTTCGCGCGCTGTGGCGGTCGAAAATCCGTCTGTGCCTGGCCGCCTTTCTGGGCGCGACCTTGGCGCTGGTCTGGCTACAAACGCTCGCGCAGCCACTCTACCGCGCAACGGCCGTCGTTGTGATGGAACCGCAGGTCGACAAGCTCGGTGATCTGGGCAGCGTCCTGCCCGGCCTGCCCACCGACAACACCGCCGTCAATACAGAGGTAGAGGTGCTTTCTTCCCGCGCGCTTCTCGCCGATGTCGTCGATACCTTGCAGCTTGATCGCGATATCGAGTTTAACCCCGCGCTGCGCCCACCCAACCTGATGGATCGCGGCATGGGCATGGCAAAAGCGCTTCTTGGCATCCCCCCGGCGGAGCCTGTGCGCGAAAGCCGAACCGCGACGCTTGATGCGCTCTCGGACGCGATCACCGTGCGCAACATTCCCGACAGTATGGTCTTTGAACTCACGGCCGAGGCAAGCACGCCCGAAAAAGCCGCCCTGATCTCTAACACCCTGTCAAAGCTCTATATTCGGCGGCAGATTGATCTGAAATTCGCGGCGACCGAACAAGCGACAGCGTGGCTCAGCGACCGCGTCGCCGAGCTCAAGATCGAGCTTGAAACGGCAGAGACAGCCGCCAAAGGTTTCGCCGCCGAGATGGAGTTGATTAACCCCGAAACGCTTGAGCTTCTCTCTCAGCAGCTCAAGGAAGTGCGCGAGCGTATTTTCGCGCGCGAGACAGGCATCAAACGCTCTGGCCGCAGCAATGTCCGCGACCGTGCGCAGCTTGAAACCCTGCGCCAGCTCGAAACGAACCTGTCCGAAAAGATCAGCCGTCAGTCGTTGGACCTCGTAACTCTAGAACAACTCCAGCGGGAGGCGACGGCCTCCAGCCTGATCTACGAATATTTCCTGTCGCGGCTCAAGGAAACCAGCGTTCAGCAAGGCATCCAGCAGGCCGACAGCACCATCCTGTCGCCCGCCGAAGTGCCCCCCGGCCCCGCCCGCCCGCGCGGGCTTTTGATCGTTGTGTTCTCCGCCCTTCTGATGGGCCTGATCGCCGCCGCGCAAGTCATACGCCGCGAAGCGCTGCGCCAGACCTTCCGCACCACCGACGAGGTGGAGGAGTTTACCGGCCACACCGTGCTGGGTCAGATTCCGCGCATCCCCGGGCGCAATCGCAAGGCTGTGCTGAACTACATCGCGTCCAAACCGACCTCTGCCGCGATTGAGGCCGTGCGCAACCTGCGCACGTCGATCTTCATGGCCGGCCCCGCCAGCCCGCAGATCATCATGCTGACCAGTTCGGTGCCCGGTGAAGGTAAGACCACACAGGTCCTGGCCATGGCGCAGAACATGGCCAGCCTCGGCAAGCGCGTTTTGGTCATCGAAGGCGACATCCGCCGCCGCATGTTCCGCTCATATTTCGAGATCGGTGACGGCCCCGGCATGATGGCCGCCCTCACCCGCAAAATCCGGTTGGAGGACGCGATTTGGCGCTCCGATCTCCTTGGCGTCGATATCCTGCCGGGGGACAAAACGAACAGCAATGCGGCCGACATTTTCTCCACCCCGCAGTTTGAGCGGCTCTTGCGCGGGGCCCGCAGATCCTATGACGTTATCCTCATCGACACCCCCCCAGTCCTGTTGGTGCCCGACGCACGCGTTATCGGGCAGCATGCCGATGCGATCCTCTATACCGTGCAGTGGGACAAGACCCCGCGCCGTCTGGTCGCCACCGGTCTGCGTAGTTTCCAGACCGTCGGTCTGGTTGTGACGGGAATGGTGCTCTCAAAGGTGAACCCGAGCCTGCAGAAAGCATACGGCCATGACGAAGGCTACGCGTCCAAAGGCTATTACCAGAACTGACTACCAGCGCGCCTTGCTGAAGATCACATCCCGGTTCAGCCGGTCCTTATACCGCCCCACGGTCGCGCTGATCTCGTCCATCAGACTGTCCTCCAGCATGCGCGGCGCAAATCCCAACGACCGCAGCCCGGCGTTTGACACACGCAATTGATTGGCCGCCGCCTCCTTACGCGGGTTGTCGAGGTAGGACACCTCCGCCCCCGTCCGCTCCGCAATCATCCGGGCGAGCGCGCCCACATTGCGCACCTCTGCCACCTGGTTGAACACCTGCACCGGGGCCCCCGGATCCGGCGGCGCACCCGCTGCCAGATGGACGCAACGCGCCGTGTCCGAGATATGAATGAACGCCCTGCTCTGCCCGCCGGTGCCGTACACTGTCAGCGGATGGCCCACCGCGGCCTGACTGACCAGCCGGTTCAGCACCGTGCCGTATTCGCCATCATAATCGAACCGGTTGATCAAAGCCTCGTCCGAGCCCGTAATCTCACTATCCGTGCCCCAAACGATCCCCTGATGCAGGTCCGTAATCTGGAACCCCCAGTTCTTCGCATAAAACTGCATCAGCGTGTGATCGAGGCATTTCGTCAGATGATAGATCGAGCCCGGGTTGGCCGGATACCCAATCGTCACATCCCGCCCCGTCTGCGCCACGCGCACATCCAGATAACCTTCTTGCAGCTCGCCCAGATCGTCGGAATACCCGTAGACCCCCATCGTCCCCAGATGGACGACATGGGGTCGCTGCTCTAACTCGACCAAAGCCGAGAACAGCGTGTTCGTGCCATTCACATTATTGGCGACGGTATAGCGCCGCTCCGCATCGCCCAGCATTGAATAGGGCGCGGAACGTTGTTCGGCAAAATGTACGATCACGTCAGGCACAAGCGCGCCCAGAAGCGCCTTCAACGCCACCGGGTCTGTCACGTCGAGATGCGAAAACTGCACATCCCCAATTCCGCGCGCAGCGGTAACACGATCCTCAATCGACCGGATCGGGGTCAGCGACGGCGCGCCCAACGCCTCTGCGATCGCCCGGCGAGAGAGATTGTCAGCAATGGTCACCTGGTACCCTTCGGCCGCCAGATGCAACGATGTGGGCCAGCCGCAAAAGCCGTCCCCGCCCAGTACCAAAGCCTTCAAACCACTCTCCTCAAACGCTCGTTACCCTTGTTTTGAGGCCGTTTAGCCGGGAAATTTGTCAGAAACTTGCCCCACAAGCAGCGATTACGCGGCCAAGTCATCAAAGAGGCCTGGCACAAGATCCTCCCAAAAATCGCAGATCGCCCGCGCGTTCAGCGCCGACGCCCAACCAAGCCGCGCAAACTCCTCCCGGTCCAGCGGGTCGGAGAGCTGCGACAGGAACAGACGCCGGTCGCTATCGCGCTGCGTCGGGTTGCGTGCCAAGGCCACATCGCGAACCCGCGCCAGCCGCGCCGCGCGTTGCGCCCGTTCCGCAAGGCGCGCATCAACCTCAGCCTCATGTGCCTGCGCGCGCCGCTGCCCCTCCGCTGCCCGGCGGGCCGCCGCGGCCACGACCTCCGGATCAGATGCCGCGGGTTTCGGCGCCTCATAATCGCCCTTGATCGCCGCCGTCAGATAACGCACCGGGCTCTCTACTCCGTCTTGGGCATGCAGATAGGCCAGCTTGGCCGCGACGTAATCCTCGCCATGCTCGGAAATCCACTGGCGCGCCAACCGGTCCGACACGCCCATCTCCAACAGAGCCGCATAAACCCGGCCTTTACGCAGCCCGTCATCATCATCAATGTCGAACATCGCCAGCTGCGGGTTCTCTTTGATCCGAAACCGGATCTCCGTCACCGTGCGCCCCATCTTGCGGACCTCCGGTTCGATCAGAATGTTGGAGCTTTTGTTCACCTCCGCCACAGCCGGTTTGATGATCTTGGCGTTCAGATGCTTGTAGGTCTCGTAATAGGCACTGCCATCGACCCCCATGAGCCTGCGAAACAGATCAAGCGACCACCACCCGGTGCTGCCCGTGCGCACGAACCGGTAGCAATTCTCATAAAGCGACAGCGCATGGCCGCTTGTGAACCGCCGCTGAATGTTCAGGTTAATCAGCGCGAAGACTTTTGGGTCATGCAACTTCTCGGCCAGCGCAGGCGAATAGGCGTATTCACACACGCCCCCCTTCAGCTTGGCATAAGACAACAGCGCCGAGACGCCCCATTCCTGCCGCCCCTTCTCGTCCAGCATGTCCCATTCCGCGACCGTTTCCGCCAATCCGCGCAGCGCACCTTTGAGCGTTTCCATATCGTTGGAGTTGTACCCGATCATCGTGCAGAGCGTCCGCGCATCAATCGCGTGTTTCGGCCGCGTGGTCAGCGCGTCATAAGCGTTCAGCAACAAGACGTTCGACAATTTTCGCTGCAGTAACGACAGCTTCCCCGACACATGGATCGCGGCCACGTTCTTTTTCACGGAGCTGCGCCGCAACGCGCCCGTCATCCGGTCGGTCGGAATATCCTGCTTGCCCATGCTCACTGCGCCCCTTTTTGGGAATCGGGTGCTCTATGTCACCTCCCACGTAAGATGGCACAAAAAGGCACCCGCGCTCAAGTCCGGCTTAGGCACCCTTTTACGGGGTCACGCTCATCCCGCAAACGGGTCCCCTTTGTGGATAACGCGGCAAGCCCCCTCCCCCGCCCCAGCTCTCTCGGCGGTTTCGCGCGCAAAAGAGACTCTGAAATGCGTCTCTAACCCTGCCCAATAGACTCTACCGCGAATCGGAGCCCGTTATCCCGCTCCCCGGCCCCTTTGATCCTGAAAACGGGTCCCTAAACGCCTGTGAACAGGTGCCAATGGTCCTGTAGAGAGGTCCGCATCTACGTGTAAATACTTGAAATTATTCATGTCTTTGAAATTAAAGACTCTATATTTCTTAAAGATTCTACAGTTTAGGACGTGTGTTTTTCTGATCGGAGCGGTGGTTTTACGCCCTCTCAACGGTTTCGCTGCGAAAATCGCCCTTCGCAATTCCCTCAAAAGGCAAGATGTGCGATAGATCGGGTTATACACGGCAAAACCTAGAACATCTCACAAAGAGAGACGCGATGAGCAGAAAGACAGACCAACCGGTCCCCCCCTATTTCAACCTCGACCCAGCAGCGGCAGCAGGCAAGTTAGGTGATCCTATCGACACCGCTCGATTCGCAAAAGCCGCCGCTTTCGCTGCGAAAGGCCGCGATGATTTGGCCAAGCGGGGCTATTCCCCTGACGGCCAGAAACGGCTGCGCAAGTTCTCCGTATGGGAGATTTGCCGCTACCTCATCCCGGTCAATGCCGCCCATCTGCGGCGGGTCCTGAAAGCCAATCCCGACCTGCCTCAAGGCGAAGGGTCCGCCGGGGCCAAATGGTTCACGCTGGAGGAGGTCCTTTCGCTGCGAAACCACTTCGCGGAGGAAGGCGTCGCCAGCAAGGAATACAAACCCTATCGCCCCGACGGCCTGCCCGCGAAAGTGGTCGCGGTGGCCAATTTCAAAGGCGGTGTCGGCAAAACCTCGACTGCCGCGCATCTGGCCATGTCGGCGGCTCTGGACGGCTACCGCGTGCTGGTGATCGACCTCGACAGCCAAGGCTCCATGACATCGATCATGGGCGGCACGGTGGAGGATGAATGGTCTACCGTCTTCCCGCTTCTGGCGAAGGATTATGCCCTCCACGTCCAACGCGAGAACGGCGTGCGCGAAGCACAAGGCCAAGCGCCCCTGCCCTTGGACGAGACGCTCACAGAGGCACTGCAAGTCACCGCTAAGGACGTGATCCAGCCGACCCACTGGCCCAATATCGACCTGATCGGCGCGCAGCTGAACCTTTACTGGGCGGAATTTCAGGTCCCAGTCTGGCGCATGTCGCAGCGAAACTGGCCCCTTTGGGACGCGCTAACGGGCTTTCTGGAGAATGAGGATGTGCTCTCGGACTACGACATCATCCTGCTCGATACGCCCCCCGCGCTTGGATATCTGACGATCAACGCATTGGCGGCCTCTGACATCCTGCTGGTCCCACTCGGCGCATCGTTCCTTGAGTTCGACAGCACGGGCCGGTTCTTCGACATGCTCTACTCGACCTTCGCCTCCATCGAGGACGGCGAGAACGCAGCACGCCGCCGTGCGGGCCTGCCGGAGATGAAGTTCGAATGGGATGTCGTCCGCGCACTGATCACGCGGTTTGACGCCGCGCAACAGACCGACCTGGCCAATGTCATCCAAGCCTATCTGGGCGATTTCATGAACGCCTACCGGCAGGATTACACCGCCCTTGTCGGCCAGGCGGGTGAGCAAGTGAATGGCATCTACGAGGCCGATTACCGTGATTTCAATCGCGAGACTTACGTCCGTGGCCGTGAGGCGTTTGACCGGACCTATGCGGAATTCAAAGAGCTGTTGATTGGTGCGTGGTGGCGCGATCAACAAATGGCTGAGGCAGAGCAGAAGGAGCAAGACGATGGCGAAACGCAGACGGCTTGAAGTCCCGACAGAGGACAGTTTGAAAGACATCGAAGAAGGTTTCGCACGCGAAACCAAAAGTGCATTCGGGGCGTTGCCGCCGATTGCGCAGGTGGCCGCTGACGCGGCCGCGCAAGCGACGCCGGAAAGCGCTGAGGCGCGGGAGGAAGCGGCCCGCGACAAGGCCGACGCAGAGGCGCTGCGCAAGGCCGTCGCGGATGGTTTGCTGGTGCAGGAAATTCCATTGGTGGAAATCCATGCTGATGAGCTTTCGCGTGACCGCATGGCAATCGACGGCGAGGAGATGGATGAGTTGCGCAATTCCATTCTGGCGCACGGGTTGCGGATGCCCATCGAGGTGTATCCTCTGCCCAAACCAGGGCCCAATATCAAATACGGGCTGATCTCAGGTTGGCGCCGTCTCGCAGCGTATCGCCAGCTTTTGGCGGAAACGGATGAGGCGAAATACAAGACTATCCGCGCCATCAAACGGACGCCTGCAAACGCAGCGGACGCCTATGTCGCCATGGTCGAAGAGAACGAAATTCGCGCCAATCTGAGCCACTATGAACGCGGTCGCATCGCGGTCATGGCGGTGCAGGCGGCGGCCTTCTCGAATGTGGAGGATGCGGTGGCCCAGCTTTTTCACGCCGGTTCAAAAGCGAAGCGGTCGAAGATCCGCGGCTTTGCAGAGCTGCACGAGGAACTGGGCGATCTGCTGGTCTTTCCGACGGCATTGAACGAACGTCAGGGCCTCAAGCTGATCGGCGCGTTGCGGTCAGGTTTCGCACGCGAAATGCGCGCGGCGCTGGCAACGGGGCAGGGCGTAGACCCGCAATCGGAATGGGAGCTGCTGGAGCCCTTCACACTCTCGCAGGATGATCGGACCGCACCCCGCAAGCTGGTCGCCCCGGCGCGCCCGAGGGTGGAGCGGGCGGATGAAGTGCACCTGGCCAATGGCATCGTGATGCGGCGCGAGCATGACGGCAAAAGTCATCTGATCCGCCTCGAAGGCAAGGTGGTTGATGTGATTATGGTCGAGGAGGTCATGGCCGCCGTTAAGCATCTGCTGGAGCCGGTCTGACGGTTTCGCATGCGAAACCACCTGACCCGAAACCCCGTCAATTTGGCGGGGTTTTTTCTTTGCCGGTTTCGCATGCGAAACCATAGATTTGGACAGGGTGTTGGCGTCAGTTCAAGCGGGCCTTAGAAAAAATTGTTTTTTATCAATACGTTATGATATCCCGTAAATGGGTACCTAATTTTCACCCCTTAGGTTTCGCGCCAAAAATTAACATAATACCGAAACTGCAAGGGTGGCTTCGCAGCAGAGCAGGGGGCTTTTGCACGTCGTGATTATGTTAAGTTTCGCGCGCGCCCCCGCAAAAAACGCGCCCTGAGGCGCGTTAAGGTTAATGGCAGGGTAGGGACCGTCAAAATGGCCCAAACGCCGTCAGGCGGCCTTAAACACGAGACTGACGCCGTTTAAGCAGTGCCTCTTACCTGTCGGTTGCGGACCGTCATTGAAGATATGCCCCAGATGCGATCCGCAGCGGCGGCAGTGACATTCGGTGCGCGGGTAGACCAGTTTGAAGTCGGTCTTGGTCCCAATGGCGCCGGGCTCGGAGGCGTAAAAGCTGGGCCAGCCGGTCCCGCTGTCATATTTTGTCTTCGAGCTGTAGATATGCAGATCGCAGCCGCGGCAGTGATACTCGCCATCGCGGTATTCCTTGTCGAGCGGGCTGGAAAACGCGCGCTCTGTTCCTTCTTTACGCATCACGCGGTATTGCGCATTGGTCAGCATTGCGCGCCATTCGGCATCGGTGCGGGTCACTTCGAAGGTTTCCTTGGCGCTTGCGGTCGAAGCAAACGGCAGGGCGAGGGCGAGCAGGGAAAACTGGCGACGGTTCATGGGATCTCCTTTGTTGGTCCAGACCTAGTCGCAGCCCATACGCCCACGCAACCGCCCTCACGCAGACGTGCTTAGGGTTTCATCTTTGCTCAAATATCCTCGCCGAAGGCCGCAAGCGCGCCAGCGCGCAGCTCAATCGGCGTGTGGCACCATGTCGGACCGCCCGATGGAGACATATTGCGTGAAGCCGGCAGCGCCCGCATCGCGACTGGAATAGACATTGCGCAGATCGGCCATCACCGGGGTGGTCATGCTCTTCGCGATCCGCTCCAGATCCAGCGCGCGGAACTCGTTCCATTCGGTCAGCAGGACCAGCGCGTCAGCTTTGTCGGCGGCCTCGTAGGTGTCCTCGATCCAGGTGACACCGGGCAGCAGGGCCTCGCCTTCGCGCAGACCTTGCGGGTCCACGACCCGGACCTTGGCACCTTTGCCCACGAGCGCGGGCACAATGGTCAGGGCAGGGGCGTCGCGCATGTCGTCGGTGTTGGGTTTGAACGTCACGCCGAGCACAGCGATGGTCTTGCCGTTCACGGAGCCATCGCAGAGGTCGATGATCTTGTCGATCATGCGGCGTTTGATCTCTTCATTCACCTCAATCACGGTCTCGGTGATGCGCATGGGGATTGAATGATCCTGCCCGATCCGCGCGAGCGCCTGCGTGTCTTTCGGGAAGCACGAGCCGCCATAGCCGGGGCCAGCGTGCAGGAATTTGTTGCCGATCCGTCCGTCCAGCCCGATGCCCTTGGAGACGGTCTTCACATCGGCGCCGACACGCTCGCAGAGCGACGCAATTTCGTTGATGAAGGTGATCTTCGTCGCCAGAAACGCATTAGCGGCGTATTTGATCATCTCGGCGCTTTCCAGATCGGTGTAGACGATAGGGAAATCGCGTAGGAAGAGGGGGCGGTAAATCTCGCCCATGACACGCTCTGCATTTTCGGATTCGACGCCAACAACCACGCGGTCCGGGCGCATGAAATCGTCAATCGCAGCCCCTTCACGGAGGAATTCGGGGTTGGAGGCCACCTCGAACGCGAGATCAGGGCGCGCCTCGGCCAGAACCTTGGCGACCTGACGGTTGGTGCCCACGGGAACGGTGGATTTTGTGACAACGACGCTGGGGCCAGTGGCCTTGAGCGCAATTTCCTCGGCGGCGGCATAGACGAAACGCAGGTCTGCATGGCCGTCCCCGCGGCGTGTGGGGGTGCCAACGGCGATGAAAACGGCGTCCGCCCCGTCGATGGCGTGCGCGAGGTCCCCGGTAAAGGTCAGGCGGCCCGCTTCAACGTTTTTGGCCATGAGCACATCAAGGCCGGGCTCGTAAATCGGGACCTCTCCGGCCTCCAACATTTCGATCTTGCGGGGGTCCTTGTCGACGCAGACCACGTCATGCCCGAAATCGGAAAAACACACGCCCGAAACGAGGCCTACATAGCCGGTACCGATCATCGCGATTTTCATCTTGTCGTCCTTTGCCCAAGCTGGGGCGCTGCCTGAATTGCGGTCTGCTCTACCGGGTTTCGGCGCGAGGGGGAAGGCGTTTGCGAGCTGTTAACCCTTCCGCACTATCTCTGGAGACGTCGCGCTGGCCCGCGGACGCAAAAAGAGGAACGATCATGGGAATGCTGAGACGGATGATGGGCCGGGCAGAGGCCTCGATGGACGTGCCTGGTCTGCCCAAGGTCGAGGCGCAAGACCTGGGCCTGCCACAACCCCGGATTCCCGTTTATGTTATAGGCGATATCCACGGGCGGCTCGATCTTTTCGAGGACCTGCTGGGCCTGATTGATCTGGATATCGGCCGTCACGAAGTGGGTGCCCCGGTGCTGGTCTGTGTGGGCGATTACATCGACCGTGGGGAAGACAGCAAAAACATGCTTATGCGGATGCGCGCGCTGAATGAGGCGCAGCCGACGCGGTTTATCTGCCTGATGGGCAACCATGAACGGATGATGCTGGAGTTCCTGCACCAGCCCGATCGCCGCCGCGCGCGGTGGTTGCGCCATGGTGGTTTGCAAACGCTGGCGAGCTTTGGTCTGGGCGGGGTCACTGAAACCTCGCCATTGCCCGCGCTGGAGGCAGCTGCAGATGCCTTGCGCGCCGCCATGCCCGAGGGGCTGGAGATGTGGATGCGGCGCTTGCCCAAGATGTGGAAAAGCGGCTCTTTGGTCTGCGTGCACGCCGCCGCAGATCCGGCGTTGCCCCTGAAGGAGCAATCTCGGCACACGCTGCTTTGGGGCCATCCGGCATTTTTTGATGCCCCGCGCAGTGATGGGCTTTGGATCGCCCATGGCCATACCGCGTTACCTTCCCCCCGGTTCGAGCAGAGCCGCATTTCATTGGACACAGGGGCCTATGTCAGCGGGATGCTGTCAGCTGCGCGGGTGCTGCCAGATGGTAGCGTGTCGTTCATTTGGACATGAGCGTGCAGAATGACGTGGGGCGCGCGCCTTTTCTGCGCAAGCGGGAACCCGCTTTCAAAGATGTCGGGGGTTCGGCGTAAAACCGCTATTGGCTGCTCTGGAAACGGTTTTGGCCGCCCCGTTACAGCCTAAGCCATATTGCGTTCTGTATTCGACAAATGCGGCCGCCGGGGGCGAAGCCGCCGGCGTGGCGACGCCGTCAGGCGGCGCAAAACCTCGGATATCTTGAGAGGCGGGGACAAGATGGCGTCGAGATGTGGCTTTTGCGTGCTGGATTGATCCAGTGTCGGGACAGTCCTTGCGCGGAAAGGCTCGGGCCGAATTGCGCGGCTTGAAGATGCTTGGGTTTGCGCACGGGTCTCCGGTGGGCTGTTCTTGCGCGGTATTTGCTGGGGTTCAGCCTGTGGCTGGCGGGTTTGTTTTGGATATTTGGAAAAAGCGAATTGGGGGCGGGCGCGCGTTAAGGTTAAGGCGGGGTTAAGCGGCGGCGAGGCAGGCGATGAGTTGGGTCTCGGACAGAGGTGTGGGGTTGCCTTTCATCGAGGAGGATGCGGCGGCGGCTTGGGCGATCTTGGCGTGATCGGTCGGGGCGACGCCCATGGCTTGAAGCGTGGGCAGGCCGTGGGTTTGTGTGAAGTTGTGCAGGTCGCCGAGTGTGGTGGCGATCAGGGTTTGGACCTCGGCGATTTTCGAATTGTCGGGGAGGGCTTCGGCATTGGTTTTGAGGACCGGAGCGAGTAGGGCGCCGCAGACGGCGCCGTGGGGGGCGGGGGTGAGGCCTCCGATGACGCCGGCGAGGCCGTGGACCGCACCGAGGCCGGAATTGGCAAGCGCAATGCCGGAGGTGAGAGCGACATGGGCGAGGGTGTCGCGTGCGTCTGGGTCTTCGTGTTGCATCAGGGTTTTGAGGGCTTGCAGGCCCAGCGGAATGGCGGGTTTGCAGAGCGCGTCGGTGAGCGGGGTGGCTTTGGAGGAGATGTAGGGCTCGATCACCTGGGTGATGGCGTCGACGCCAGAAGCCAACGTGATGGCTTTGGGGCAATGATCCGTGAGCGCAGGATCGACGAGGGCGAGGGTGGCAAGCATGCGATCGTCGCGGAGGGAGACTTTGCGGGCGTGCTCGGGGACGCCGATGACTGCGTTTTTGGTGGCCTCGGCCCCGGTGCCGGAGGTGGTTGGGATGGCGATGAAGGGGAGCGGGTTTGCGGTGAGCGGGAGGCCGCGGCCAACGACCTCGAGGTGATCGAGCGGGTCTCCGGTGGCGGGGATGAGGGCGGCGAGGGCTTTGGTGAGATCGAGGGGGGCTCCGCCGCCGAGACCCACCACCGCGTCGATTTGTTTCGGGCGGAGGGTGGTGAGGGCGCTTTCGAGCATCGGGAGCGTCGGCTCGGACGGGCAGGGGAGGGGGTGGACCTGCGCGCCAGCTTTGTGGAGGGCGTCGATGAGCCACTGGGCGCGTTTGGGGTTCGCGCCGTGGATCAGGGCGATGTGCGTGCCGTGGGCGGTGATGTGCTGTGCGGCATCGGCGCTGGCCCCGCGCCCGAAAATGATCTTGCGCGGGGTTTGGAGTTGGTAGGGTTTCATACGGTCAGCGTCGCGGCGACGGCTTTTTTCCAACCGTTGTATTTGGTGTCGCGGTCCGTTTCCGACATTTGCGGCTCGAACTGGCGTTCGAGGGCCCATGTGGCGGCGAACTCGTCCATGGCGGGGTAGAGGCCCGCGCGTTGACCGGCGAGCCAGGCAGCTCCCAAAGCGGTTGTTTCGAGGACTTCGGGGCGGTCGACGGGGGCGCCGATGATGTCGGAGAGGAACTGCATGGCCCAGTCAGACGCGCTCATCCCGCCATCGACACGCAAGGTTTGATCGCCGCCTTCGGGGGTCCAGTCGGCGTGCATGGCTTCCAGCAGATCGCGGGTCTGGTAGCCCACGGATTGCAGGGCGGCGCGGGCGAATTCTTCGGGGCCGGAATTGCGTGTTAGACCGTAGATCGCACCCCGGCACTCGGCGTCCCAATAGGGTGCGCCGAGGCCGGTGAAGGCGGGGACGAGGATGACGTCTTGGGAGTCATCGGCTTTTTCGGCGAGGGGTTGGGTCTCCTTTGCCTCGCGGATTATTTTGAGCCCGTCGCGGAGCCATTGGACGACCGCGCCCGCGATGAAGATGGAGCCTTCGAGGGCGTAGGTAGGTTTGCCGTCGAACTGATAGGCGATAGTCGTGAGCAGGCGGTTTTGGCTGGTCACGGGGGTGTCGCCGGTGTTCATCAGCGCAAAGCAGCCGGTGCCATAGGTGGATTTGAGCATCCCGGGTTGGAAGCAGGCCTGGCCGACGGTCGCGGCTTGCTGATCGCCTGCGACGCCGAGGATCGGGATCTCGCGGCCGAAGAGATCGGCGCGGGTGGTGCCGAAATCGGCGGCGCAGTCTTTCACCTCGGGGAGCATCTGAAGGGGGATGTCGAACATCTTTGCGATGGTCGTGGACCAGCGGCCCTTGCGGATGTCGTAAAGCAGCGTGCGGGCGGCGTTGGTGGCGTCGGTGACGTGGGATTTGCCCCCCGTCAGCTTCCAGATGAGGAAGCTGTCGACGGTGCCGAACAGAAGGTCCCCGGCTTCGGCCTTGGCGCGGGCGCTGTCGACATTGTCGAGGATCCATTTGAGTTTCATGGCTGAGAAATAGGGATCGAGCAGGAGGCCGGTGCGGTCGGTGAACATTTGCTCGTGGCCTGCCTCGCGGAGTTCGCGGCAGAAATCGGCGGTGCGGCGGTCTTGCCAGACGATGGCGTTGTGGACGGGTTTGCCGGTGGTCTTATCCCAGACAACGGTGGTTTCGCGCTGGTTGGTGATGCCGATGGCGGTGATATCCTCGGGTTTGAGGCCTGCTTTTTCGAGAGCGGCGCGGCAGGTGCCCGCTGTAGACGACCAGAGGTCGTTGGGGTCGTGTTCAACCCAGCCCGATTGGGGGAAGTGCTGGGGGAATTCTTCCTGCGCGGTGGCGGTGATCTTCATGTCCGCATCAAAGAGGATCGCGCGGCTGGAGGTGGTGCCTTGGTCGATGGCGAGGATGTGGGTCATGGGCGGGGCCTTTGTGGTCGTCTATCGGGTCGGAGTGTTTGAGCTGGAGGTCCTCGGGTCAAGCCCGAGGATGAGGGGTCTTTGGAGTGCAACATGAGGGACGCGCCCGAGCCTGGGTGGGCGTTTGCGAGGGTTATGCGGCGCGGTTGCTTGGATGTGAGAAAACCATCGGTTCGGTGCGGGTGGTCTGACATGCGCCCTCCCGGGGGGAGGGTCGGGCGCGGCCCGGCGGGGCCGGGCAACTCCAGAAGGATTGGAGCGCATCGGGTGAGTGTATAACGAAAAACGGCAGGGGCGTTGCCGCCCCCACCGTCGGGAGAATTCCCTTAGTTCTGCCAGGACTGGATCAGCTCATCATAGGCGATGGTGATCGGCTCTTCGTCCTCGTTCTCCAACTTGGGCTTGGGCGAGCCGGGCTGAGAGAGCCAGTACTCGGGGTCCTGTTCCTCGTTCATGACGGGGCCAAGATCGCCCTGGACGCCTGCGCGCTCAAGACGCTCAAGAACTGACTCTTGGGCTTCGCAAAGCGCGTCGAGGGCTTCCTGAGGGGTCTTCGCACCGGACATCGCATCACCGATGTTCTGCCACCACAGCTGTGCCAGACGCGGGTAGTCGGGCACGTTTGTGCCGGTGGGCGACCACTGGACACGGGCGGGGGAGCGGTAGAACTCGATCAGGCCACCCAGCTTGTCTGCACGCTCGGTGAAGTGGTCCGAGTTGATCGTGGACTCGCGGATGAAGGTCAGGCCCACGTCGGACTTCTTCAGATCAACGGTCTTGGACGTGACGAACTGCGCGTAGAGCCATGCGGCCTGGGCGCGGTCGACGGGGGTCGACTCCATCAGCGTCCAGGAACCGGCGTCCTGATAGCCGATCTTGGTGCCTTCTTCCCAGTAAACACCGTGCGGCGAGGGGGCCATGCGCCACTTGGGCGTGCCGTCCTCGTTCATCACGGGCAGGCCGGGCTCGACCGTGGC
>JBCBAC010000010.1:0-79727 GCA_038532735.1 Pseudomonadota bacterium | reverse complement strand
AAAACGACAAACCCCCGAGCGATGCCGGGGGTCGTCAATTCGTGTCTGTCAAAGCTGAGGTGCTTAGAGCATCCCTTCGCGCTGGGCCTTTTTACGGGCCAACTTGCGAGCACGGCGAATCGCTTCGGCCTTCTCGCGCGCTTTCTTCTCGGATGGCTTCTCGAAATGTTGCTTGAGCTTCATTTCGCGGAAAACGCCTTCGCGCTGCAGCTTTTTCTTCAGGGCACGGAGCGCCTGATCGACATTGTTGTCGCGAACACTAACCTGCATGTGGTTTTCACCACCTTTCTAGATAGGGTTGCAAGGATTTGCAGGAGGTGGCCGTATAGCAAAGGGGCTCTAGCTTGTCTAGAGTGGACGCTGAGAGGAGACCGCCATGCCCAAAGCCCCTTACGAGATCGTGACCGACCAGCTTTTGGACGCCGCACTGGCCCATGTCGCCTTTGACGGCTGGTCCGATGCCACCTTCCGTGCGGCCATCGCCGATGCGGAGGTGGACCCGGCCTTAGCTCGTTCGGTCTGCCCGCGCGGTGCGGTTGATCTGGCAGTCGCGTTCCATAAGCGGGGGGATGCTGAGATGGTCGCGCGCATTAAGGCGTCAGATATGTCGGAGATGCGGTTTCGCGACAAGGTCGCTGCCGCTGTTCGTCATCGGATCGAAGCGATTGAGGACAAGGAGGCGGTGCGCCGCGGTTCAACGCTTTTCGCGCTGCCGCATCTGGCAGGCGACGGGGCCAAGCTGGTCTGGGGCACGGTTGATCTGATCTGGGACACTTTGGGCGACACGTCTGATGATGTGAACTGGTACACCAAGCGCGGCACGCTTGCGGGTGTTTATGGCGCGACCGTCTTGTTCTGGTTGGGCGATGACAGTCTTGAGAACCAGGCGACCTGGGAATTTCTGGATCGGCGCATCGACAATGTGATGCAGATCGAGAAGGTCAAAGCGCAGGTGAAGGACAGTCCGGTGTTATCCAAGTTGTTGGCCGGTCCGAACTGGGCTCTGAGCCGTGTTAAAGCGCCATCGCGCATGGTGCGCACGGATGTGCCGGGTGTATGGACGGAGCCGCGATCATGATGCAATTCTATGGGGATGCAACCTAGCTTGATTGCATCAGCATGCTGATTAACGTCACGGCGTGCACGGCCACCACAACGAGGTTTGTGAGGACAACGGGCTGGATAGCCCAATCAGAAAAACGGTCAGAAGTTTATAGACGACCTGTACCGAGAAGAGCCCAACTGCCAAGGTCGTTGCCGCTTGGGAGTGTCCGATTGCGATCAGGGCTAAACCAGCTGCCGAAAGAAGTGCAATGGCGGCGTAGACAGCGATCAGAATACGCCGCGCGTCTGTATTAGGCCCGAAGGCAGAGGTCATCGCATCGCTTTGCCCCGCAAACGCCATGAGCAGTGGCACGAGTACGACCAAATTAACAATGAACGAAACTATGATCATCAGGATCAAGTAGCGCGCCTGCGGCGCATTTTTATATTTTATTGAGGCGCTGCCTCAAACTCCGGGATATTTGACAAAAGCGAAGCCTGCGAAAGCGGGGTGGCGGTTTTTGGCAAGGACAGGTTCATGGCCCAGATGATGCGTGCAGTTGAGATTACCAAACCCGGCGGGCCGGAGGTCTTGACCCTGACAGAGCGTCCGGTGCCCGATCCGCGCGCGGGCGAGGTGGTCTTGAAGATCGCCTATGCCGGGGTGAACCGCCCGGATGCGTTACAGCGCGCAGGGCTTTATGATCCGCCCAAAGGCGCAAGTGATCTGCCGGGGCTTGAGGCGTCGGGCGTTGTGCATGCGGTGGGGGCCGGGGTCAGCGATCTGTCGGTGGGGGACACGGTGTGCGCGTTGCTGCCTGGTGGTGGCTATGCCGAATACGTCGCTACCCCTGCTGCCCATTGTCTGCCCGTGCCGGACGGGATGCCGCTTGATCAGGCGGCCTGCCTGCCGGAGACGTTCTTCACTGTCTGGTCGACCGTTTTCATGCGCGGTGGCTTGCAAGCGGGGGAGCGCTTTCTGGTGCATGGGGGCTCCAGCGGGATCGGGACAACCGCCATTCAGCTGGCCCGCGCGTTTGGCGCACGGGTGTTCACCACAGCTGGATCGGATGAGAAATGCGCCGCTTGCGTGGCTTTGGGGGTAGAGCGGGCGATCAATTATAGGGATGCCGATTTTGTTGAAGTAATGCGCGGCGAGGGTGGTGCGGATGTGATCCTCGATATGGTCGGCGGGTCTTACATCCCGCGCAATATTAAAGCCTTGGCTGACGATGGACGGCTGGTGCAGATCGCTTTCCTGCAAGGCCCCAAAGTCGAGATGAACTTTGCCCATGTCATGATGCGCCGTCTGACGATCACTGGAGCCACGTTGCGCCCGCAAAGCGATTTGGCCAAGGCGCGGATTGCAGAGGCGCTTCGTGCGCAAGTCTGGCCTTTGCTGGCTGCAGGTCGTGTGGCGCCTGTGATGGACAGTACTTATGCGTTGGAAGATGCTGCAAAGGCGCATGCGCATATGGAAAGCTCAACACATATCGGGAAGATCGTGCTGAAGGTCTAGCGGACTGGCTCCAGCAACGCGTCGGACATTTTGCAGTCACGCACGACATCTTGGCCGCAGGGAACCGGTTGGAGCTCTTTGGACAGACAGATTCGCGCTTCCTGAATGCGGCCTTGCCGACAGGTGATCGTGATCATGTCGCGTTCCAGCGCCGGGTTTGCTTCGAGAAACGCCTCCTCCACGACCGTTGCGGGCAGCTTGATCGGGTCGGTCAGTTTTTGGAAGATGGGCGGCCGGGTGATACTGGCGTAAGCGTCCCGTGACAGATCAAAATACGCCGCGGCATCAAGCCCGGAGCAGACGCCGTGTTTCTTCCATTGGTGCCACGCCAGGCCGCCGCTGCCCATGATATCGGCCATCGCCCCGGTTTGACTGCGGGAGGGGGACCGGTGGGGCGTGCGGCAGTAAGATGGCCAGCCTCGGTGATATTGCGGCCAGAGGCCATGAAGCGTCCAACCATGTTCATGGCGGGCGTCGCATTGATCTGAACCGCGCGCGTCCCCTTCCAGCGCGCACCATGTGGGTGTCCAGCTGAGCGCCATAACATAGTAATCAAAAACGCCTGCGCGTTCGCCTTCCGCGCGGGCCATGCCCGCAAGCAAAACCAGTATCAGCGCAAATCGCATTCGCTCTTCCCTCTTTGCACAGGCTTGACTATATACGCTGCAAGTTCCCCGACAATGCGAACCCGTTCCGACCCCGGAACCGTCATTCAGGCGCCAAGGAAGGCGTGATTCGCGCAAAGATTTAAGGAGAGACCTGATGGGCAAACCGATTATGGCTAAAGCGACCGCTGTCTGGCTGGTCGATAACACGACACTGACCTTCAAGCAGGTCGCCGATTTTTGCGGTTTGCATGAGCTGGAAGTGCAAGGCATCGCCGACGGGGATGTGGCCGCCGGGGTGAAAGGCTTTGATCCCATTGCCAATAATCAGCTAACGCAGGAAAACATCGAAGCGGCTGAGAAAGATCCGTTGGTCAAGCTTCAACTGAAGTTCAACGCTGCGGCTGTGGGCGAGGAAAAGCGCCGTGGGCCGCGCTACACGCCGCTTTCCAAGCGTCAGGATCGCCCAGCCTCGATCCTATGGCTCGTGAAGTTCCATCCAGAGCTGACAGATGGTCAGATCAGCAAGCTGGTCGGCACGACGAAGCCGACGATTCAGGCGATCCGTGAGCGTACTCATTGGAATATCTCGAACATTCAGCCGATTGATCCGGTTGCGTTGGGTTTGTGCAAGCAATCCGAACTGGATGCGGCTGTTCAGAAGGCCGCCGCCAAGAAAGCGCGTGACGGCGAGGTGATGAGCGATGACGAGCGTCGTAAGCTCGTGTCGACCGAGCAGTCCTTGGGTATGGAAAGCGAGCCTAAAATCCCGACCGCAATTTCGGGGCTCGAGACCTTTACGCTCAATACGGATGTCGAGGAAGAGAAGGAAGAAGACGTGCCGGATGCCGACAGCTTCTTCAATCTGCCAGATGATAAAGACGGCGACGACGACAAGGCTTGATCGTTACCAAATCTAGCGCAATGCTGAGCGGGCGTGCCACACGGCGCGCCCGTTTTTTTGTGGGAGCGCCTATGCAGATTGCAGTAATCGGACGTGGCTTGATCGGCTCTGCCGCTGCGCGTCACCTCGCGGAAGAAGGTTACAAAGTCACGCTTATCGGTCCGTCAGAGCCTGCGGATTATACTCGCCATACTGGTGTGTTCGCCAGTCATTACGACGAAGGCCGGATCACGCGCGGTATGGATCAACGCCCGTTCTGGAGCAGGGTCTCCCGCGCATCGATTGCCCGGTATCGGGGGTTGGAGGAGGCCACGGGCGTATCGTTTTACACCGAAGCAGGCACGTTGATGGTCGGGCCGGAAGGCAGTGCAGGGATCACTGCGGTCGGTAAAACCGCTGCACGCGATCAGGTGCCCTGCGAGCGGATGCAGGACGCTGCCCTTGCAGGGCGTTTTCCATTTTTTCGATTTGATCCCGGCACGCTTGGGTATTTCGAAGCCCAAGACGCTGGCTACATCAGCCCTCGTAATTTGGTGCGTGCGCAAGGCGTTGCCGTCCAGCAAGCCGGCGGGCGGATCATTGATGCGGAAGTGACCGGGCTCGACGAAACGCCTGAATGCGTGATCCTCCGTCTTGGATCAGAGGAGCTTCGCGCTGATAAGGTTCTGATTGCGGCGGGTGGCTTTACCAATGGCCTTCTTCAAAATGCGCTGCCGCTGGCCGTCTATGCCCGCACTGTGGCGCTGTTCGAGGTCTCCGCTAAGGAAGCTGCGCGCCTGTGTGATCAGCCGTCGATGATCTATCTTGGGCCGGGGGGCGAGGATCCTTATCTTTTGCCGCCGATCCGCTATCCGGATGGCAAAACCTATCTGAAGCTGGGTGGCGATGTTGTCGATGTTAAGCTGGAAAGCCATGCAGATCGGATCGCGTGGTTCCAGTCGGGTGGTGATCCGGAAGTCGGCAAGATGCTGACAGCACATATCCATGACCGGATGCCGGGGCTCGAGGTACTCTCGACCCACATCAAGCCTTGCGTGACGACTTACACCCTGACGCATCACCCGATTATCGACCAGCTGGGCGATCGCATTGCTGTGGCTGTTGGTGGGAATGGGCGCGGGGCCAAGAACAGCGACGAATTAGGGCGTCTCGGTGGGCGCGCTGTGTTGGGCGATGTTAACCCAGCTTTGTCGTTGGCCGCCTCATTGGCAGCGTAGTCGCTTTTGAGCGATGTTGACGCCTCCGGCGGGAGGTATTTTTGCACAAAAGAAGGGGAAGGTGGCGCGTTAACCTTAACGCGCAGTTGCCAGCTTCTTTTGTCTTTAAATACCTAAAAATCCAGGCCTCAGAACCCTTTGCGCGCTTTGAGGGCGGCGGTGATCGTGCCGTCGTCGAGATAATCTAGCTCGCCACCGATTGGCACGCCTTGGGCGAGAGAGGTGACGGTCACCCGATGCTCAAGCTGATCGGCGATATAATGGGCTGTCGTTTGCCCGTCGATGGTCGCGTTCAGCGCAAGGATAACCTCGGTGATCCCCTCGGATGTGACGCGGTCGATCAGTTTTGGGATACGAAGCTCATCCGGGCCGATGGCATCCAAGGCAGAAAGCGTGCCCCCCAGCACATGATAGCGCCCTTTGAAGACCTGCGCGCGTTCCATCGCCCAGAGGTCAGCAACATCTTCAACGATGCAGAGTTCTCCGTTTGCGCGCTTTTCGCTCTCGCAAATCTCGCAGATATCGCGCGTGCCAACATTACCGCAATTCAGGCACTCGCGCGCGGTGGCGGCAACCGCTTGCATCACATCGGCCAGTGGCGTCAGCAAAAGTGCGCGCTTCTTAATCATATGTAGCACGGCCCGGCGCGCAGACCGGGGGCCAAGCCCGGGCAGCTTGGCCATCATCTCGATCAGCGCTTCGATATCGCTGGGCGCGTTGGCCATTGCCTAGAAGGGCAGCTTCATATCAGCAGGCAGGCCCATGCCTTCGGTGAGCTTGCCCATCTCTTCCTGTGCCTTGTCAGAGGCTTTTTGCTGCGCGTCCTTGATCGCGGCGAGGATCAAATCCTCTACCACTTCCTTGTCATCGCCCGAAAAGATCGATGGGTCGATATCGAGCGCTTTAAGCTCGCCTTTGGCGGAGGCGGTGGCCTTCACCAGCCCAGCTCCGCTTTCGCCGACAACCATCATATTGTGCATTTCTTCCTGCAGCTCGGCCATCTTGCCTTGCATTTCCTGCGCGGCTTTCATCATTTTGGCCATGTCGCCCATGGCTCCTAATCCTTTGAACATCTTGTTCTCCTAATCTTCCTCGAACGGGTCCCACTCTTCGTCGACCTCGGGGAGGGCGTCGATGGCGGCTTCCGCCTCATTGGCTTTTGGGGTTCTGATTTCGGTAATTTTTGCGCCTGGGAAGGTCGCGAAAACGGCCTGCACCAGTGGATGTTGCGTTGCTTCTTCTTCCAGCGCGAGTTTCTCGGCGTCGCGGACCTCGGCAATGGTTTTGCCACCACCGGCGGCGACGGAGACGGCCCAGCGGGCGCCTGTCCAGGCTTGCAGCTTTGCGCCAAGGCGCTGGGCCAGATCGCGGGGGGCAGCCTCGGTCGGCTCCATCTCGATCCGGCCGGGGGAGTAGCTGACAAGGCGCAAGGTTGTTTCAACCTCGACCAGCAGTTTCACGTCGCGATGGGCGCGGATCAGCTCGACCACTTGATCGAAGCGGGCGTAGCGAGCAAGCGCGTTTTCGCTTTCCACGGCGATTGCAGGCGCGGCAGAGGCAACGGGACCCCGCGGGGCGCTATGGGTCGGGGCAGGTGTGCCCTGCGCCATCGTTGTTCCGCCTGCTTGAGGTGCAACACCTCCTCCACCGCCGGGCGGCGGGGGAGGCGTGTCGCCCAGCTTGCGCACCAGCTCTTCGGGTGTGGGCAGATCGGCCACATGGGTCAGGCGGATCACCGCCATTTCGGCGGCCATCATGGCGTTTGGGGCGGCGGCGACCTCTTCCAGCGCTTTGAGAAGCATTTGCCACATGCGCGACAGCACCCGCATCGGCAACGCCTCAGCCATGGCCTGGCCGCGTGTGCGCTCATCAGGGCTGATCGTCGGGTCTTCGGCGGCGTCGGGTGTGATCTTCACGACGCTGACCCAATGGGTGACCTCAGCCAGATCGCGCAGCACTGCCATCGGGTCGGCGCCATCGGCATATTGCGCCGAAAGCTCGGCCAGAGCGCCTGCGGCATCGCCTTTCATGATCAGATCAATCAGGTCCATCACGCGGCCACGGTCGGCCAGACCCAGCATCGCGCGGACTTGGTCAGCCGTTGTCTCGCCCGCCCCATGGCTAATCGCCTGATCCAGAAGCGAGGTCGCATCTCGGGCGGAGCCTTCTGCAGCGCGGGTGATCAGGGCCAACGCGTCGTCGGTGATCTCGGCGTTCTCAGCCGTGGCGATCTTGCGGAGCAGGCCAATCTGATCTTCCGGCTCGATCCGGCGCAGATCGAAACGCTGGCAGCGCGACAGCACGGTCACCGGCACTTTGCGAATCTCGGTCGTGGCGAAGATGAACTTCACGTGGGTGGGGGGTTCTTCCAGCGTCTTGAGCAGCGCGTTGAATGCGCTGGTTGAGAGCATGTGAACCTCGTCAATAATGTAAATCTTGTAGCGGGCCGAGGCCGCGCGGTAGTTCACGCTGTCTATAATTTCGCGTATATCGCCCACACCGGTGCGGGAGGCCGCGTCCATCTCCATCACGTCGACATGGCGGCCTTCCATGATAGCGGTGCAATGCTCGCAGACCCCGCAAGGTTCGGTCGTGGGGCCGCCATTACCATCCGGCCCAACGCAATTCATCCCCTTCGCGATGATCCGCGCGGTGGTCGTTTTGCCCGTCCCACGGATGCCTGTCATGATGAAGGCCTGGGCAATCCGGTCCGCCTCGAACGCGTTTTTCAAGGTGCGGACCATGGCGTCCTGACCCACCAGATCGGCAAAGGTCTCAGGCCGGTATTTCCGGGCGAGGACTTGATAGCCGCTGTCGGGAGTATCGCTCATGGCGTGCCTTTGCTTAATAACCTGCCAAACCTAGGCGAGGCATTGGCAGAGGTCCAGCAATCGTGTAACGAAAAATCACGACAGGCCGACAGGGCGGCCGCCTGGTTCGCGGAAAGCGCACGCACCCTCTCATTTCAAGACGACACCAGATTTCGGTATGTCTCTGGCCCGATCAGCGAACCTTGGGCCGCGTTGGAGGACACCGATGACCGACCCCCTTGAACCGCTCAAACGGTCCGCGAAGGCTTTGCAAAAGGCTTATGAAGCGCGCGACAGGAACGCTTGCCTGCAAGTTCACTCCTTTGTCCCTGCAAACAGGCCGCTAAGACGCGCAGACTTCCTGCATGTCATCGCGCGGCAGAAGAATTTTGAGAGTTGGCCCAAGCTGAAAGCCGCAGTCGAGGCGCGCGGCCTCGCGCGGGTCGAGGCGCAAGAGCGTTTGAAGATAGCGCTTTTTCTGGGACAGCGCCCGATTGTCGATCGCTTGCTGGCCGATACGCCTGATCTTGCTTCGGATCATTTCGGCCTTCAAATCGCGCTCTATGATCGTGCGGCGGTGAAGGCGACGCTGTGGAGCGATCCGTCTTTGGCTACGCGTCTGATTGGACCACGCCGCCCGATCCTGCATCTGGCCTTTTCGCGCTACCACCAGATCGCGCCGGAGCGTGAGGCCGATATGCTCGCGATTGCCGAGTTGCTGCGCGACGCCGGTGCAGACGTAAATGATGCCTATCCGCATGAACACGGCAGTGACGAGATGCTGTCGGCGCTTTACGGCGCGATCGGTCATGCGGGCAATCTGCCGCTGGCGCGCTGGCTGTTGGAGCATGGCGCCAACCCCAATGACGGAGAATCGCTTTACCACTCGACAGAGCTTGGTCATCACGAGGGGCTCAAGTTGCTGCTCCGCCACGGCGCGACCCCGCAGGGGACCAATGCGCTTTTGCGCGCGATGGATTTCAACGATCACAAGGCTGTTGAGCTTCTGTTGGCCGCGGGAGCCGATCCCAACGAAGACTTAACTGGTCGTGGGTTCACTGCATTGCATCAGGCGGCGCGGCGCATGTGCGACGGAGCTATGGCGGATATGCTTTTGAAATCGGGGGCAGAACACGGCCGCCATTGGAACGGGCTAAGCGCGCTGACACTCGCCCGGCTGCATGCCAACGATGCTGTTGCAGATGTTCTGAGCAAAGCTGGAGCGGCTGCGGAGACCGAACCTACGCTTGAAAACATCATCGCGGTTGTTCAGGGCGCGCCGCATGAACCGATTGATCCGGCAAAGCTACCGGAGGCGATTGGTGAATTATTGCATCATCTCATCATGTTGCCCGGATCAGAGCAGCAGGTCGAGCGGCTGGTGATGGCCGGTTGGCCATGGGACGGAACGGATAGCTACAACATGACCCCGGTCCAGCTTGCCGGCTGGCAGGGCTTGCCAGCCATGATGAAGTTCTTTCTGCGGATGAAGCCCGATCTGGGCCATGTGAACGGCTATGGCGGCACACTTCTGAGCACGATCATTCATGGCTCAGAAAATGCGCCCAGCCGCGAAGGGCAGGATCATGTGGGATGTCTGATGCTGGCACTGTCCGAAGGCGTTGCCTTGCCACGACCGGCGATTGATCTCGCCTCGCGCGAGGATATCGCAGAGTTTCTGAAAGATTGGGCGAAACGCTATCCGGGCCAAGTTGTGGCGCATGGCATCGGATGAGGGAGTAGGGTGAGAGGCTGGACAACGACCCAAGCGGGGCTCGTTACGGCTGCTTCCTTCCGGACCTGACCGGGTTGGCGAGGTGCTCGCCCGCGCCAACCTCTCGGCTTTGTATATAGGGGGCGCAGAACTGCTGCGCAAGCGCTTGCAACGCGTCGGCGTCTAGTCCGGTGATTTGCGCGCGCGTAGCATCGCCAAGCGTCACAAGGGTCGATTGGCCCTCTTGCGGTGCGAGTTGCCAGCCAAGTATCGGTTGCGGGGTGATGTGGTTATGGGCGGCAAGATACTGTTCCATCATCAGGGTGATTGGAATCGTATCCGTCCAGATCACCTCACCACCTGGAAACCCACCGCCGCCATTGGCCCGGTAGGTCGACGTCGCCAAGAGCATCTCGCTCTCGGCCTGAACAGGGTGCCCCCCATGGCGCAGGTCTTCGATCCGCGCTCCGACTGCAGCGAAGGGATTGATACGATAGGTCAGTCCATAAAGCGTGTCGAAATTGTAGCACGGCATGGATGGGTCGATAAGCGGGCCAACCACGTCGTCATGCTGGTCGGCGAAAAAGCGGGCGGCATGTTCCAGCCAGTCTTTCACAATCGCACCGGTGACGCGCAGAACGCACATCGCGTTTGGGTAGGGATAGAGCGTGAAAAGATCGCATCGGCTGATCGGGCCGGGCGGCAGGCATAATCCGTTGAGCGCTGTCGGCACTCGGTAAGGGGCGGTCGCAACGATCAGCGGTGCATCCAGATGAAGTTGCGAGCCGGCACGCCAGCGTTTTGCCTCTGCCACCAACACTTGCCCTGCGTCGTATCCAAATGCGAAGCCTGTGCCAGAGATTGGGGCATCGGTTGTTGCGATCCGCCGTGTTATAAAGCGCTGGGTGCGCGCATGGTGAGGCGCCAGTTTCGCTGTCAGATCAGGGCAAGGCGCGTGGTCTTGCAGTGGGAGCAGCACGGCTTCATGCGCGATGACGCGCCAGCACGTCCCGTCCTTTTGCAGCCTTAAGACCATCCGCCCGATATGGCTGCCATGCGCGCCTGGCATCATGGCCGGGGTTCCCGCCATCGTGGCCGCGACAGTGTTTACCTCGGTCAGGCCCGCATAATCCTCGGATGGGAGCGTTTTATGGCTGTGACCTGCAAGAACGACATCAACCTGCGGCAAGGCTGCAATCTCATGTGCTCTATTCTCGGCACCGTCAGGCTGCGGGCTTCCAGCTGGGCCCGTGTGTGCGAGCGCGACGATCAAGTCTGCCCCTTGCGCCCGCAAATTCTCGGATGTGCGTTTCGCCGAATTGACCATATCTTCGACTGTGACCAATCCGAGCAGCTTGTCACGATCCCAGTTCAGGATTTGTGGAGGCAGCACGCCGAACACGCCGATCTTGATGACATGATCCGCGCCGCTGTCATCGCGCAATTGACGCTCGAGGAGTGCACTTTGTGTAAAGAGTGGATCGCCCGAGTTGTGAAGAACATTCGACTGAACGACGGGGCAGGGCATCCCATCGTAAAGCCGCGTGGCGGAGTCCAGCCCGAAGTTGAAGTCGTGATTGCCCAAGGTAACCGCATCATAGCCCAAGGCCGCGATGGCTTCGCAGGCGGGATGCTCCTCAGGAGGGCTTTCCTTGAAAAGCGGGGCCATCGGCGTGCCTTGCAGCAGATCGCCGGTATCAAATAGCAAGGTGGTGCCGGCCCGGCGGGCGGCCTCAATCACAGGGCCCACACGGGCAAGACCACGCAGCGGATCAGGTGTGTTCCGGAAATAATCAAAAGGCAGGATGTGCATATGCACATCACTGGTTTGCAGTATTCTTAACGTTGCCGTTTCTGGCATCCCCGGACCTTCCCTTGCCCCATTCAAGCTGTGACACTGTCTTAATTGCAACCTTTGCGTGTGCGTGTTCCAGCCATTGCGTCAAAATGCCCATCATGCGATGGGTCTGCCGACGCGGGGTGTGCGGCATCAAGGGGTTAAGGCGGACCATGAGACTAGCGGAAACGGTGACCTTTGGTGGCTCGGCGCTCGACCGGGCGGCGCAATTGCGTGACAAGACGGAAACGCTGCAAGGCTACTTGAGCGAGGGGACGCCCGTCCTGATGATCTGGCGGGGCAAGCCGCTTATGGATGGCGATGCGTTGGGCTGGGTTGCAGCCACGCATCCGCTTGTCGCAGAGTATCACGCGAAAATGGTGTTTCTGGGCCTTGATGAGGACCAGCCGCGTTTTGCGGTGGATGTGTCTTACTGGCAGCCAGAAGACCTCGATGGTGCTGAGATCGGTGCCTTCATCGACACGAGCGAGCAGCGCCCGATGGACGTGCCCGAGACCGCGCGTTTTGCAGAGCTGCGCGCGATGATGACCCGGCTCACCCCGCGCGATGCAGAGTTGGCGGCGACAGGCAAAGCTGTGCTCGACTGGCATCGCTCACACCGGTTCTGCGCGCGGTGTGGTGCGGAAAGCGTGATGGCGATGGCCGGCTGGCAACGCAATTGCCCAGCTTGCGAAGGCAAGCATTTTCCGCGCACCGACCCGGTTGTCATCATGTTGATCACCCACGGCAATTCGGTGCTAATCGGGCGCTCTCACTTTTGGCCTGAAGGGATGTACTCGCTGCTGGCTGGTTTTGTGGAGCCGGGCGAAACGGTGGAAGCCGCGGTGCGCCGCGAAGTATTCGAGGAGGCGGGCGTCACCGTTGGGCAAGTCGACTATCTGGCGTCACAGCCTTGGCCCTTCCCGGCTTCTCTGATGATCGGGTGCCATGGTCACGCGACCAGCACAGAGCTGACCATTGATCCGGTGGAAATCGAGGATGCGTTCTGGGTCACCCGAGAGCGGATGATGGAGGTCTTCGCTGGCAACGATGCCAAGATCAAGCCCGCCAGGAAGGGTGCGATCGCGCATTTTCTTCTGGCAAACTGGCTTGCCGATAGCCTCGATTAAGCCAATTATGCGAGCATAACAAAAACGGGGCAGGCAAATGCAGTTTAGGGCCAGTGAAGACATCGAAGTGCCGATTGAATTTGCGTTTCAGCAAGTGTCGGATTTTGAGCGGTTTGAGCGCACAGCGCTGCGTCGGGGCGCGGATGTTGTGCGCACGGATACTTTAAACGCCCCAGGCGTTGGAATGAGCTGGCAGGCGCAGTTTGTGTTTCGCGGCAAATCCCGCGAGATGCAGGGTAAGCTGAGCGAATATGAGCCGCCAAATCGACTGAAGTTTGACGCTCGTGTTGGCGGGCTAGAGGTGGTGATGGAGATCGACCTCGTTGCGCTGTCCCGTGCCCGCACAAGGCTTTTAATCAACGCGAGTCTTAAGCCGCACAGCATCCCGGCGCGCCTACTCTATCAGTCAATCAAACTGGTAAAGACCAACATGACCCGCCGGTTGAACACACGTCTCGCCGATTATGCAGAAGAACTGGAAGATCGCCACGCGCGCATGGCCTGATCAGCGGTCGGACGGGATTTGCCCAGTTGGATAAACCCCCAGAAGTTCGAGCTTATCGGTGAAGTAATCCAGCTCTTCAAAAGCGAGTTGGACGCTTTTGTCATCGGGGTGACCTTCGATATCAGCATAAAACTGCGTCGCGGTGAATTGCCCGCCAACCATGTAGCTTTCCAGCTTCGTCATGTTGATGCCATTGGTCGCAAACCCGCCCATCGCTTTATAAAGCGCGGCCGGAATGTTGCGGACCCGGAAGACGAAGGTTGTTTTCATCCCGGCGCGACCGCGGCGCTTCATGTCCATCTCACGCGACATGATCAAGAAGCGTGTTGTATTCCGGTCGTGATCCTCGATGTGGCGGGCCAAGACGTTGAGGCCATAAATCTCCCCCGCAAGTTCTGAAGCGAGTGCGGCGCAGCTTGGATCAGCAAGCTCGGCAATATGCTGGGCAGATCCGGCAGTGTCTGCGCCTGTCAGAGGCGCAATCGCGTTTTCGCGGAGGAAGTCGCGGCACTGGCCTAGCAAAACGGTATGGCTTTGGGCGATTTTGATATCGCTCAGCTTCGCACCTGGCACCGCAAGCAGATTGATATGCACACGGACATAGCATTCCTCGATGATCTTGAGGCCGCTGTCCGGCAGCAGCTGATGCATGTCTGCGACGCGGCCATAAGTAGAGTTCTCGACAGGCAGCATGGCTTGCACCGCATCGCCCTTGCGCACGGCCTCAATTGCGTCCTCGAATGTGGGGCAGGGGAGGGGGTCGAGGTCAGGGCGCGCCTCGCGACAGGCCTGATGGGAATAGGCGCCGAGTTCACCTTGAAAGGCTATACGATCTGTCATTTTGGGCCCCTCGTATATCTGCCCAAAATGGGCGTTTGGTCGCGCCTTCTACACCTTGCGCAACCTTGCGTGAACCGCATACATAGCGGCTAGCAAAAAGCCAAATGGATGCGACATGTTCGACACAATGACGATAACGAAAGCCGGCGCTGCGTTGTGCGGCTCTCTTTTGATTTTTCTTCTGGGTGCATGGGCCGCGGAAGAACTGTATCACACCGGCGGTCACGGGAAGCATAGCGAACAGGCATATGTGATTGATACCGGCGAAGAAGAGGTCGCCGAGGTCGAAGAAGAAGTGCCGTTCGAGGTTGTTCTGGCGTCTGCGGACCCAGGCAAAGGTGAGCGCGTCTTTGGCAAATGCCGCGCGTGTCACAAACTAGAACAGGGCGCGAACGGCACTGGGCCCTATCTTTATGGCGTGGTCAACCGTGCGGTCGCAGCATCTGAAGGTTTTGGTTATTCCGGCGCGTTGAGCGAAGTTGTGGACGTCTGGACGCCTGAGCATCTCAATGCGTTCCTCGAGAACCCGCGTGGTTATACGCCTGGCACGTCGATGGGTTTCTCGGGCCTTCCCAAAGTCGAAGACCGCGCCAACCTGATCGCCTATCTCGCGACAATCGGCAGCTAAGCCAGACCGCATACAGTTTTGAAGGCCGCTCTCTCAGGGCGGCCTTTTTCGTATGCGCCCGCAGTCGCTTTTCAGGCTGTGATCGTAGGCTGTCAGATGCTTTTTTGCGGTTCTGATCACGTACACGATCACGTGGTTGTCACGGAATCTCGCCTTGAACAGTCGACAAATCGGTATTTACCTTACTTTTAAGTCAAGGGATGAAGTTTCAGCAGGAGAGCAGATATGTATAAAGTAAGAGCGCGTGCCATCGCCGCCCGTCCAGCCCAGACCAGCCCTGCTATCTTATTTACGGCCCTGACAGCACTCCTTTTCACGCTCATCGTAAGCCAAGCCCGCGCGACCGATGCCACCGCTGAAGAGCTGATCAAATCCCACGGCATCTCAACTTTCAGCGACCTGAAATACCCCGCTGATATGGCCCATCTGGACTATGTGAACCCGGATGCACCCAAAGGCGGTGAAATCTCGATCTGGGGTTTTGGCGGATTTGACAGCCTGAACCCGTACACCCCCAAAGGCCGCGCGGCCCGTCTTTCCTCGATTTTCTACGAAAGCCTGTTGATTGGTACCGCCGATGAGATCGGTAGCAGCTACGGCTTGATCGCAGAAAGCCTCGAATACCCTGAAGACCGCTCTTTCGTAATCTTTAACATGCGCGAAGATGTGACCTTTTCAGATGGCTCGCCGCTGACGGCTGAAGATGTTGTCTTTTCCTATGAGCTTTTTCTCGAAAAGGGCCTGCCGAGCTTCCGCGCTGTCCTTTCGCAGCAAGTGGAATCCGCAGAAGTTCTGGGCCCATACCGTGTGAAATATACCTTCAAGGAAGGCTTCCCTACGCGTGATCTGCCGTCGACAGTGGGCGGTTTGCCCATCTTCTCCAAAGCGCATTATGAAGCCAATGACCGTGACTTCGAAGCAAGCTCCCTTGAGCCGCTTTTAGGCTCTGGTCCCTACATTTTGGACGAGGTCGATGTTGGCCAATCCATCAGCTATGTCCGCAACCCCGATTATTGGGGCTGGGATCATCCGCTGATGATCGGGCGCAGCAACTTTGATGAAATCACCGTCGAGTACTTCGGTGATTACAATGCGGCTTTTGAGGGGTTCAAAGGGGGTGCCTACACGTTCCGCGACGAGGCAAGCTCAAAAAGTTGGGGGACCGGCTATAACTTCCCTGCGGTCACCGAACGGGGCTGGGTCAAGAAGGAAGCCGTTCCGGACGGCACGCTCGCAACAGGGCAGGCCTTTGTGCTGAACACGCGCAAAGAGCGCTTTCAGGACCCGCTCGTGCGCGAAGCGATCGGTTTGATGTTCAACTTCGAATGGTCAAACGAGACGCTGTTCTATGGCCTCTACGCCCGCGTAAACTCTTTCTGGGAGAACTCTGATCTCGCCGCAGAAGGGCTGCCATCAGAGGCTGAGCTCGCCTTGCTGGAGCCGCTGGCCGAGCATCTGCCAGCCGGTGTTCTGGACAGTGAGCCCGTGATGGCACCTGAATCAAGCGCAAGGTCCTCGACTGACCGCCGCAACCTACGCCGCGCGTCGGCGTTGCTGGACGAAGCCGGTTGGATGGTCGGCAATGACGGCTTACGCCGGAAGGATGGCCAGACGCTGCGCGTTGAGTTCCTGAATGACAGTCAGACCTTCGATCGTGTGATCAATCCTTACGTCGACTCCCTGCGCCAGTTGGGTGTGGATGCGGTCCATAACCGTGTCGACCAAGCCGAAGCCGTGAACCGGGAACGGGCGTATGACTTCGACATCGTCACCACGCAGTTTCCGATGGGATATGTTCCGGGGGCCAGTCTGGAGCAGTTCTTTGGATCTGAAACCGCCGATATCTCAACCCGGAACCTGATGGGACTGAAAAGCCCAGCCGTGGACGCGCTGATCGACCATGTCATCAAGGCGTCCTCGCAAGAGGAACTGGAAACCGCTGTGTCTGCACTTGATCGCGTGTTGCGGGCGGAACGCTTCTGGATCCCGCAATGGTACAAGGACGCGCATACAATCGCCTATTACGATATGTATGAGTACCCCGATCCACTGCCGCCATATGCGCTGGGCCACTTGGACTTCTGGTGGTATAACGCCGAAAAGGGCGAAGCACTGAAGGCCGCAGGCGCCTTCCAATAACGAAGACAGAGCAGGGTAAATGGGCGCCTATATTCTCCGGCGATTGTTGCTGATCATTCCGACACTTTTCGGGATTATGGTCATCAATTTTGCACTCGTGCAGTTTGTGCCAGGCGGCCCGATCGAACAGATCATCGCCCAGTTGGAAGGCGAAGGGGACGTGTTCGAAGGCTTTGCTGGTGGTGGAGACGCTGGCATCCAACAAAGCGGCGGGGATGATCGGTATCTGGGCGCGCGTGGCCTACCACCTGAGTTTCTCGCCGAGCTTGAAGCTGAGTTCGGGTTCGACAAACCGCCGCTTGAGCGTTTCCTGAACATGATGTGGAACTACATTCGCCTCGATTTCGGGGAGAGTTATTTCCGCTCCATCTCGGTCATTGATCTGGTGATCGAGAAGCTGCCAGTTTCGATTACGCTGGGGCTTTGGTCCACGCTCATCGCTTATCTCATCTCAATCCCGCTGGGTGTGCGGAAAGCCGTGCGCGACGGCACGCCGTTTGATACCTGGACGTCGGGCGCGATCATCGTGGGCTATGCAATCCCCGGTTTTTTGTTTGCGATCCTGCTTCTGGTGCTTTTTGCGGGTGGATCTTATTTCCAGATATTCCCGCTGCGGGGGCTCACGTCTGATAATTGGGAAGACCTGAGCCTGCTCGGCAAAATTGGCGATTATTTCTGGCATATTACGTTGCCCGTCTTGGCCTCCACTATTTCCGCATTTGCGACGCTGACCTTGCTGACCAAGAACAGCTTTCTGGACGAGATCAAGAAGCAGTACGTGATGACCGCGAAGGCCAAGGGTTTGACCGAACGGCGCGTGATGTATGGCCATGTGTTCCGCAACGCGATGCTGATCGTGATCGCCGGTTTCCCGGCTGTTTTCATCGGTGTCTTCTTCGGTGGCTCTCTGATTATCGAAACGCTCTTTTCCCTCGACGGTCTGGGCCGCCTGGGGTTCGAGGCTGCGGTGTCACGCGATTATCCGGTCATGTTCGGCACGCTTTTCGTCTTCGGTCTGATCGGGCTGGTCGTCGGCATCCTGTCGGACCTGATGTATGTCTTCGTCGATCCGCGCATCGATTTCGAGAGGCGCGGATAAATGGCGCTGTCTCCGCTTAACCAACGCCGCTGGCGCAACTTCCGCCGCAACGGGCGCGCCTTCTGGTCACTCATCATCTTCACGGTACTCTTCGGTATCTCGCTCTTTGCGGAGTTTCTGGCCAACGACAAACCGATCCTCGTCAGCTATCAGGGCGAGCTGCACATGCCGATTTTCAACTTCTATCCTGAAACGAAGTTCGGCGGCGACCTCGCGACCGAGGCGCAATACCGCTATGAGGACGTGCAATGCCTGATCATCACGGGCGGCATGATCGATTGCTACGACATCCCCGAAGAGCTGATCGAAGACGCGCAGGACGGTGACATCGCAGGGCAGGCCATCGACAAGGGCTGGCTGATCTGGCCGCCGGTCCGCTACAATTATTCCACCATCGTGGACCGTGGCGGCGTGGCCCCCGCACCCCCATCTGCTGAAAACCTGCTGGGCACCGATGACACCTCCCGCGATGTGCTGGCCCGCGTGATCTACGGCTTCCGCCTGTCGATCCTGTTCACGCTGATGGTCACTTCCATGGCCGCCGCAATCGGCATCATCGCCGGTGCGCTTCAGGGCTATTTCGGCGGCTGGCTCGACCTGATCTTCCAGCGCATTCTGGAAATCTGGGGTTCTACCCCGTCGATCTATATCATCATCATCATGTTCTCGGTGCTGGGGCGAAGTTTCTGGTTGCTGGTCTTCCTCATGGTGCTGTTCGGCTGGCCTGCTTTGGTGGGCGTCGTGCGCGCCGAATTCCTGAGGGCGCGGAATTTCGAATATGTCCGCGCCGCCCGCGCGTTGGGGGTCAGCAACTGGACGATCATGTTCCGCCACATGCTGCCCAACGCCATGGTCGCGACGCTCACGATGCTGCCTTTCATCATCACCGGCACCATTGGCGGCCTCGCCGCGCTCGATTTTCTTGGCTACGGTCTGCCGTCCTCTGCCCCGTCGTTGGGCGAGCTCACGCTACAAGCCAAGCAGAACTTGCAGGCCCCTTGGCTCGGCTTCACGGCTTTCGTGGCCTTTGCCCTCATGCTGTCGCTGCTTGTCTTCATCTTTGAAGGCATCCGCGACGCGTTTGATCCCCGAAAGACCTTCACATGAGCGTACTTCTCGACGTCAAAGACCTGCGCGTCAGCTTCTCGCAGGACGGGGAGGTCAGCCACGCTGTGAAAGGCGTCTCCTTTCAGTTGAACAAGGGCGAAACCGTCGCCCTCGTCGGTGAGTCCGGGTCTGGCAAATCGGTGACGGCGCTTTCGACTGTGGACCTGCTGGCGGACAGCGCGACCGTCGAAGGCTCCATCACCTATGGCGGTCAGCAAATGGTTGGTGCGGATGAAAACATGCTGCGCAAAGTGCGCGGCAATGATGTCAGCTTCATCTTTCAGGAACCGATGACGTCGCTCAACCCGCTGCACACGCTGGAAAAGCAGCTGCGCGAAAGCATCGAGCTGCATCAGGGTCTGCGCGGCGATGCGGTGCGTGAGAAGATCATCGAACTGCTCAATAAGGTCGGCATTCGCGACGCCGAAAGTCGCCTGACCGCCTATCCGCATGAGCTGTCTGGCGGGCAGCGCCAGCGCGTCATGATCGCTATGGCATTGGCGAATGGCCCGGAACTGTTGATCGCAGATGAACCCACAACCGCGCTTGATGTGACCATTCAAGCGCAAATCCTCGACCTGCTGGCAGAGCTTAAAGAGACCGAGCAGATGTCGATGCTCTTCATCACCCATGACCTTGGTATCGTGCGCAAAATCGCTGACCGCGTCTGCGTGATGAAAGACGGCGAGATTGTCGAGCATGGGCCGACGGCGCAAATCTTCGACAACCCGCAGCATCCCTATACGCAGATGCTGTTGAGTGCGGAGGCGACCGGTGTCCCCATTGAGGTGCCGGAAGACGCGGAGACGATGGTCACGACAGATGCCCTTCGCATCTGGTTTCCGATCCATGCCGGGCTGCTGAAACGCACTGTCGGTCATGTCAAAGCCGTCAACGCAGCGACGATTGATGTCAGGGCGGGGGAGACTCTGGGGATCGTTGGCGAGTCCGGGTCGGGTAAGACGACGCTGGCGCTTGCGATCATGCGGCTGATCAAATCCGAAGGGCCGATCAGCTATATGGGCCAGCGGATCGACAAGTGGAACAGCCGCAAGCTGCGCGATCTGCGCAAGGATATGCAGATCGTTTTTCAAGACCCTTACGGATCCCTTTCGCCGCGGATGACGGTGGAGCAGATCATTGCCGAAGGGCTTGGGGTTCATGGCACACCGCCCGGCAAAAACGCCCATGACATGGTGGCCGAGATTATGGCCGAGGTCGGCCTCGACCCCAACACGATGCACCGCTACCCGCACGAATTCTCAGGCGGTCAACGCCAGCGCATTGCGATTGCCCGGGCGATGATCCTGCGGCCTCGGTTGGTGGTTCTGGATGAGCCGACCTCTGCGCTGGATATGACTGTGCAGGTCCAGATCGTCGAACTTCTGCGCAACCTGCAACAGAAATATAAACTCGCTTACCTCTTTATCAGCCACGACCTGAAAGTCGTGCGCGCGCTGTCTCATAAGGTGATGGTGATGAAGCAAGGCGACGTGGTCGAGTTTGGAACGCGCGATCAGATCTTCGACAGTCCGGAGACCGACTATACCCGCGCGTTGATGGCCGCAGCCTTCGATTTGAAAGCGACCGAGGCTATCCCAGCGTAACGGTCGCTTCGGCCAGCCCTTCAATCGTGACAGTACAAACCTGACCGGGCCGGATTTGCCCCACACCGGCAGGTGTTCCCGTCATGATCAGATCGCCCGTGCGCAGGTGCACCAGCCGGCTTAGATACGCGATAATGTCCGGTACTGGCCAAGTCATGTCGGCGATATCGGCGTTTTGTTTGACCTCGCCCTCCAGCGTGCAGGTGATGCGCGCGCTCTCGCAGTTCCAATCTGCAATCGGGGTGATTGCGCCAAGGACTGCAGAATTATCAAAGCCCTTGGCCATGTCCCAAGGTCTACGCGCGTCCTTCGCCTCTGCTTGTAGATCGCGCCGCGTCAGGTCGTTTCCGGCGGCAAATCCGAACACATGCTCCAGCGCCGTATCGCGCGGGATCGCCGACCCATCGGTGCCGATAGCCACGACCAGCTCCGCCTCGAAATGAAGGTTCTCTGTTGCGACGGGGAAGGGCAGTTTCGCGCCACTGTCCACCACGGCATCGGCGGGTTTGGTGAAGAAAAACGGTGGGTCTTTGGGGTTGTTCCCGAATTCTTTGGCGTGGTCTTCGTAATTGCGGCCGACGCAAAAAATGCGCCGGACTGGGAAGCGCGCGTCAGAGTTGGCAATCGCAACGCTGGGCGTTGGCATATCAAAGATCAGATCGGTCATTTCTAGACCCTTGCACGGGGTCCGTGAGGTCTCAACCCTGGATCAGGATGGCCCCAAGGTCTCGCATTCTGTCCCACGAGCTGTAAGGCGACGACAGGCCAGATCGGCGGTCTCTTCGGTCAGTCCCATAAAGTTCGCGTCAAACCCACCAGAGCGTTGGATGATCTTGCGGATCGATCCGTCGAGGCAGGCCATCTCCATCAGGGCGGTTTTCAACAGTACCTTTTCGGCTGCATGGCGCGACCCATAGCGCCCCACATTGATCCCATAATGCCGCCCGCCAGAGCTTGAGAGCCGCGAAACAATTTCGACCACCGGATCGGCGACGACTTCAGGCTGGATCGCGGCAACAGCAACCTGCGTTGGGCGCGCAACGGGCTTAGGTGTCTGGGCGATCACGGTGGCATTTTGCGTCACCTCAACCGGCTGCGCCTCGACCTGTTCTGTGGCGGAGGCCAAGGCGGCGGCGTTCGCGTCGGCGACAGCGTCCTGAATTTCTTCTTTCATTGCCAGAAGCATCGGATCAGGCTCGGCACCCGGACGGACCTTGGGACGATCGCTGCGTTTCACAGCCGTCACAAGGCGGATCGTTTTGCCAGCAGCACCCGCAGGGGCTGTTTCAGCGGGCAGGTTGTCATAGCGGGGCGGCGCGGGCTTGCGCACGGCCACGCGGCTTGGCGCGCGGTTAAAGCCCATATCCAGAAGCTCAGCCACGCGGGCGTTCCGGGTCGCTGTGGAGCGACCCCCAAACACCGTTGCGATGATGCGCTCACTGCCACGCTCTGCCGAGGCGACGAGGTTAAAGCCCGCCGCGCGCGTGTAGCCGGTCTTGATTCCGTCCGCGCCGCGATAGGCGTTCAGCAAACGGCGGTTGGTGTTGTTCACACTGGCAATGCCGGCATCAGTCGAGCGGCGCGAGAAGAGGTTGTAGTATTCCGGATAATCGTAAAAGAGCCGCCGTCCCAGCGTTGTCATATCTCGCGCAGTCGACAGGTGGCCGGACTCTGTCAGGCCATGGGCATTCTTGAAGGTCGTCTTGGTCATGCCAAGCGCTTTGGCCGTACGGTTCATCCGGCGCGCAAAAGCGGCCTCTGAGCCTGAAATCGCTTCGCCAATCGCAGTGGCCGCGTCATTGGCGGATTTCACGGCAGAGGCGCGGATAAGATAGCGCAACTGAATACTGGACCCGGCGCGCAAACCCAGCTTCGACGGGATTTCGGCAGCCGCTTTCTTGGAGATGCGCACTTTGGTGTCCAGCGAGATCTCACCGCGCTCAATCGCCTCGAATGCCACATAGAGCGTCATCATTTTGGTCAGCGATGCAGGGTGGAGCCGGGTATCTGCGTTGCGGGAGTGCAAAACCTCACCCGTCCGCGCATCCATGACCATCGCTGCATAAGGCGCAGCCATTGCCGGTGGTACAGCCATCAGCAAAATGAAAAATACGCTCACGAATAGACGACGGACGCACTGCCCCAGCTGCGTTTCCACGGGTATCACCTATGATCTGCCTCATGCCGCGCGATTTTTTTGGTGCGCGATCATTTCTCTTTGTAAAGTAACATGGACGGCATTTTCAGAAAATACCTTATTTTCAATAACTTTATGGGTGATCAAGAAAGCGCCACCCCAGATGTAGCGGGTGTGCTGCCATAGGACTCAAGATCGTGAATGTGGCAGGAATGTGGCGTTCTTACCGTTTGCTCGTTGCGGGGCTGTGCTTACATGTCCAGACTAGGCCTGTGGGCTTGCAAACCCACCTATGACAGAGCCCGCTTCGTTCAATCTGACGCTTCCCCTTTTCACATCATCCACGCCGATTATATACTCACCCAACCCAGCAAATGGATTCGGACGATATGTCGATGCAGCCCTTCATGATGGCAGACAAGAATGACGACGACGGAGATGTCGGCGTTGTCCTTGAGACACGTCAGAAGACCAAGAAGCCTCCGATGTATAAGGTGATGATCCTGAACGATGATTATACTCCGATGGAATTTGTCGTTCATGTGCTGGAGCGGTTTTTCGGCATGACCCACGCACAAGCATTCGAGCTGATGTTGACCGTCCATAAGAAAGGCTTGGCTGTCGTCGGTGTCTTTTCGTTTGAAGTGGCCGAGACGAAAGTGACCCAAGTCATGGATTTCGCCCAGCGTCATCAGCACCCGCTGCAATGCACGATGGAAAAAGAATAACCTTTTCCCGATGCGCCCAATACGATTGAGCTTGGCCCAAGATGGCGGCACCTTTGCGTTGCCCGATGCGGGCTCGATCGCCGTCTTCAAACCTCGTTGGGGTGATGATTTGGCGGGCTTGCCGAAAGATCGTGTCCAGATTGTGCAAGGGTTCAAACCGGATCATGATGCTTTTGCAAAGGCTGGGTACGATGCACAGATCGCGCCACAGGGTCGTTTCACGCTGAGCATTGTCTGCATTCCCCGGGCCAAGGCAGAGGCGCGCGCGCTGATTGCACAAGCCTGCGCGGTAACGGACGGCTGGGTGGTCGTGGATGGCCAAAAAACCGATGGGATCGATAGCCTCTACAAGGCTTGCCGGAAAGAGGCTGACGTGACCGCGGCTTTTTCTAAAGCGCATGGCAAGACATTTGCGTTCCCGGCGACGGATGCGTTCACGGAGTGGGCCATGCCAGATACGCCTGTCAAAGCAGCGGATGGCTATTTCCGCCAGCCCGGCGTGTTCTCGGCCGATGGTGTCGATCCCGGCTCCGAAGCCCTGGCGGCCGCTTTGCCCAAGCTCAAAGGGACCGGCGTCGATCTGGGCGCGGGCTGGGGCTATCTCAGCGTGCAGGCGTTGGCCCAAGACAGTATCAACACCCTGCATTTGGTGGAGGCGGACGCTGCCGCATTGGCCTGTGCCCGCCTGAACATCCAAGACAATCGCGCGCAGTTTCATTGGGCGGATGCCACCGGCTTCTCACTGCCTGACCCAGTTGATTTTGTGCTCACAAATCCACCATTTCACACCGAACGCGCTGCGGACCCTGCATTGGGGCAGGCGTTTCTACAGGCGGCGGCCTCTTTGCTCACAGCCCGCGGGGAAGTGTGGGTCGTTGCAAACCGGCATTTGCCCTACGAGGCGCATCTTGCAACCCTCTTCCAACAGGTCGAAGAGGTCGGCGGCGCGCGCGGTTTTAAGCTGTTGCGCGCGGCACGGCCATTGCGCTCTCGCACCACGCGCTAAACAGCGCTAGGCTGGCCGCTTACAGGAGATCTTCTATGTCCTTCAGCATTTCTGGAAAAACCGCGATTGTCACCGGCGCGGCCAACGGGGTCGGTCTGGCGATTGGGCGGCACTTTCTGGAACATGGCGCGAATGTTGTGTTCGCTGACAAAGACGAAAAGGCGCTGCGCAAGGAATTGGATGATGTCGTTGGTGACGACACACAAGCGCGCGTCTTTGCGGGGGATCTGCGCGAGAAACTGACGATTGCGAACCTGTTGTCGGCCACGATTGATGCTTTTGATCGGGTGGATATTTTGATCAACGCAAGCCGTCAGGTTGTGCCCTCTGATCCGTTGAACCCCGATGATGACGGCGTGGAACTGTTGCTGCAGCAGAATATGCTGGCCAGCCTTCGGCTGTCACAGATGATCGCGAAACGCATGATCAAACAAGCCGAAGATCAGGAAGAGGGGATGGCGGGAACCATCGTCAACCTGTCCTCCATCGCGGCCCGGCGGGCGCATTCCGAAACGCTTGCCTATTCGATCAGTTCTGCCGCCATGGATCAGATGACGCGGTCGCTGGCAGTCGCCTTGGCACCGCACCGCATCCGCGTGAATGCCGTCGCCTTTGGCAGCGTCATGTCTGCGTCTCTCAAGGACACGCTGCGCGAGAATCGTGAGATGCGCGAGGAGATTACGGCCCATACCCCGCTTGAACGGATCGCAAGCCCGGGTGAAGTGGCCCATGCGGTGCAATTTTTATGCTCAGACGGGGCCGGCTTTGTGACCGGTGAGATTATGACCGTCGATGGCGGGCGCACGCTGCTTGATCCGGTCGGAAATGCCGCGCATTAAACCGCGCCGAACTCTGCCCGACAAGTGCGGATATCACGCCCGGCCTGCGCTTTCAGCTGGGCCAGCTTTTCGCGCATACTGACCAACTTGCGCTCTTCTGCTGCCAGATCAATCGCGACCGGCACCTCTTTTGTGCGCAGGTCACGCTTGCGGCACAAGGTCCAGACGCCGCGCGAGTTAAAGCAGTATTGATAGCTGATCTTCGGCGTGACCTGCTCATCCACGGCATAACCGCGCGCGATGTTGGCCTCTGTCTCCACAATCAGGGCGCTCAGTGTATTGGCGTCTCGTGTCGCCTCCGTCACGCAGCGATCAAAGGGACTGGCGCAGGCGGCCAGCGCACAGATCAGAAGGACCGGTGAAAATCGCATATCGAGCTCCGAATACTGCGGATTGGTCGCAGTGTAGGTGGGCGCAAACTCTGGTGCAATCAAGAGCGAGAGTGATAGACTGTGTCAACTTAAGGAGACAGGTTCATGACAGAGCAATTTGACGACCGCAAAATTCGCGCCTCTGCCTGGTTTCGCGACTTGCGCGATCAGATCGTCGCCGCATTCGAAGCGCTAGAGGACCGTCAGACTGAGGGTGCGACGGCTCATTTACCTGCAGGTCGCTTTGACGTGACCGAGACGAAGCGCGCCTCTGAAGATGGATCGGATGCGGGTGGCGGTTTGATGAGCGTGATGCGCGGCGGGCGGGTGTTTGAGAAGATCGGGGTCAACGTCTCGACTGTGCACGGCACTTTGGGGGAGCGCGCGCAGGTCGCGATGGCCGCGCGTAAGGGCATTCCCGGTATGAAAGATGATCCGCGCTTTTGGGCGTCGGGCATCTCGCTTGTGGCGCATATGCAGAATCCGCACGCGCCTGCCGTTCATATGAATACACGGATGTTCTGGACGCCGCATGCGTGGTGGTTTGGCGGGGGATCTGATCTGAACCCATGTATTGAGTATGTCGAGGACACGGCCAAATTTCATGCTGTTCAAAAGAAGCACTGTGATCTGCATGGGGAGGATCATTACCCCCGTCTGAAGGCTTGGGCGGATGAGTACTTTTACGTGCCCCATCGTGGTCGCGCGCGGGGTGTTGGTGGCATTTTCGTCGATGATTATTGCACTGGCGACTGGGACGCTGATTTCGCCTTCATCCAAGATATCGGCCGGGCCTTTCTGCCGGCCTATGTCCCTCTGGTGGACAAGCGCCGCAATACCGGCTGGACCGATGCGGATAAGGACACCCAGCTTGTGCATCGCGGGCTCTATGCGGAATACAACCTTGTCTACGATCGCGGCACCAAGTTTGGCCTTGAGACCGGGCATGACGCCAATGCCGTTTTGATGAGCCTGCCGCCACTGGCCAAGTGGGTCTGATCCGCTAAAATCGCAAACTAATCTCGACCAATTCAGGGCGAGGCAATGCTGCGCCTAATTGGATCGCTTCAGGCAGGGGGGCGGTTAGCACCGTTGGTGGTGCGGCAAAGGCCGTGCTTGGCACCGGCGCGTCGATTTGCGCGACACGCGCGGTGGTCGCAAGCAGGCCCAGTAGGACAAAAAGGGATGCGTATTTCATAGCAGCAAACTCCACGATTCCCTTCAGTTGAAGACAATATCGTAAAGATTCCGATAAGCGTCGCCGCCTAGCCGTGTTTACAGAGAAATGAGCGAACCGATTGCTCGCCGTCGGGAAGGGGCTTGTCACCAACCAGAGCTGGGCCAGACTCGCTGCCCGACGGCAGCCATTTGCTCAGCGCAGCCGTGACAATCGGCGTGCAGCCCGGCTCTCGTGAGAAAGTGCCACAGATCTGTGCGCGCGCATCGGGCGTTGCCATGACGGCCCTGCACCCCAGAAAGGCGTTCGCGCACTTTTTTGCCAAGCGGGTCGCAAACTTGCGAAAATCAGGACCCTTGGAGAAAATTACGACGCGTTCTCACGCACGGTGTCGATCATCAGCTGCACGTTGGCCGGGTCTGCATCCGGGGTGATGCCATGACCCAGGTTGAAGATATGCGGCCCATTTGAGAACGCTTTGACAATCCGCCGCGTCTCTTCGATCAGGGCCTTGCCGCCGGTGACCATATGACCGGGTGCAAGATTGCCCTGCACACAGCCATCAATCTGCAGATGCTTGGCGGCCCAATCGGCATCCACCGAATTGTCGAGCGCCAGACAATCTGCGCCAACCTCTTTGGCGAAACCGATGTAATTCTCACCAGCCTCCCGCGGGAAGGCAATTACGGGGATGCCGGGGTGACGCGCCTTGAGCGCGGTGGTGATCTTCTTGGCAGGCTCCAGCGCATATTTGCGGAATGCGTCGCCTTTCAGTGACCCTGCCCAGCTATCGAAGATCTTCACGACCTCGGCGCCCGCATCGATCTGCATAGACAGATACTCGATCGTGGCCTCGGTGATCCGGTCCAGCAATGCCTCAAACGTGGCGGTGTCTTCTTCGCGCAGCGCATGGGCAGGGCCCTGATCGGGTGTGCCACGGCCTGCGATCATGTAAGTTGCCACTGTCCACGGGGCACCTGCAAAACCGATCAGCGTTGTCTCTTTTGGCAATTCCCGCGACAAAATGCGTACCGTTTCATAGACGGGCGAGAGGGTCTCGTGAATGTCGGAAACGGGCTTCAGTTTCGCGAAGTCATCGGCTGACGTGATTGTCGACAAGCGCGGGCCTTCGCCCGTGACAAACCAAAGATCAGCGCCCAGGGCCTGCGGCACCAAAAGGATATCCGCAAACAGGATCGCGGCATCAAACCCGAAGCGCCGGATCGGTTGAAGCGTCACTTCTGCTGCTAAATCAGGGTTATAGCAGAGCGACAGGAAATCGCCTGCCTGTGCGCGGGTGGCTTTGTATTCGGGCAAATACCGCCCTGCCTGCCGCATCATCCAGATGGGTGGGACATCAAGCCGCTCTCCATCCAGAGCGCGCAGCAGCTTTTTTGTTTGCGCCATAACAGGTCTTTCGTAAGTCATGTGTCACCACCTAATTGTTGCCGTCATGTTGACCGGACAAACAAGGTTGTCAAGTTAAGTTGACACAACTAGGAATATCCCATGGCTATCACACTTCCGTCCCCCGCTTCACCCCTGAATATCGGCACCCGCGGCTCGCCCTTGGCTTTGGCGCAGGCGCATGAGACGCGGGCGCGTTTGTCTGAGGCATTCGATCTGCCGTTTGAGGCATTCACCATCGTCGTCATCAAAACAACCGGAGACAAAATGCTGGATCGCCCGCTGAAAGAAATTGGCGGCAAGGGCCTATTCACCCGCGAGATTGAAGACGACATGCTGTCGGGCAAGATCGACATTGCCGTGCATTCGATGAAAGACATGCCCGTCGCGCAGCCCGATGGCTTGGTGCTGGATACCTACCTACCGCGCGAGGATGTGCGCGACGCCTTTGTGTCGCTTGATGGTGGCAAACTAAGTGATCTGGCCGAAGGCGCAGTCGTTGGTACGTCCAGCCTGCGCCGTAAAGCCCAGCTTTTGAACTATCGCCCTGATTTGCAGATCGTCGAATTCCGCGGCAACGTCCAGACCCGCTTGATGAAGCTTGAAAACAAGGTGGCCGAGGCGACATTTCTTGCCATGGCTGGCCTCAATCGGCTCCATATGAAGGAGGTGCCGCGTACAGCGATTGAACCCGAAGAGATGCTGCCAGCCGTTGCGCAAGGGGCCATTGGGATCGAACGTCGCGTCGATGATAGCCGCGTCGCCGAGATGCTTGAAGCGATCCACGATACGAAGACCGGCCAGCGATTGGCGGCAGAGCGTGCATTTCTGGCAGCGCTTGATGGCTCGTGCGAAACACCGATTGGTGGTCTTGCGGAACTGGATGGCGGCACGATCAAACTGCGGGGCGAAATCCTGCGCACCGATGGGTCTGAAGTCATCGCAGATCAGGGAGATGCCCCGATTGAAGATGGTGCGGCGCTGGGCACGGAGTTGGCCCAGACCCTGCGGTCGCGCGCCCCTCAGGACTTCTTCTCGTGGGTGGCCTGAGCATTCAGGTATTTTGGGACAAAAGAAGCCATTCATCCTGCGCTGAGGTTAACGCGCCCCTTTCATCTTGGTGACAAAACTCCCGCCGGAGGCATCGAGCCGCTGTCACCAAAGCCAAGATTGCAAAAGCTGCGAAACAGCTCTTGACGGGGCCGCGCGCTGGTTTTAGGTCAGCGCCTCAGTGGCGGAGTAGCTCAGGTGGTTAGAGCAGCGGAATCATAATCCGCGTGTCGGGGGTTCAAGTCCCTCCTCCGCTACCACTTCTTACTGATTGATGGTTCATCTGCATGCTTTGGCAGCAACTCACGCAGCTGTGAGCCGTTTGTCCATGCGGAACTATGCCGATCCCTTCGGAAACGCGTTTGGTGTCGCTATGTGTTTGAGAGGAACCGACCGTAAGGGAGATCGCCTCATGCAGCCTAAAACAACGCGCCGAACTGTTCTGACCACGGCCAGTGCCGCGCTACTCACCGCAACGTCGGGGCTGCTTGTCCCGGCACGTGCCGCTGGTCTCGCACCAACTCCGACGATGCGCGGTGGGGCCAACAATTATCGCCCTGGCGCGCCCATCGTTGAACGGATTGGCGGTGGGGGGTTCTGGATGTCAGGCACCGTGCGCCGCGCTGGAGATGGCGCACCGTTGCCCAACCGCCGTATCCAGATCTGGGCGCATACGACCGAAGGGCATGAGCGGGATGCTCACAGCCATGGGGCCACACTGACAGATGCTGATGGCGTGTTTCGGCTTGAGATGCCGCAGATCGTGCCAGCCTTTGGCCAGCCTCATGGGCATCTGGCTTATGATGATGACGCGGAGTTCAGGACCGTCTTCCTGCGCCCGATCATGCCAAGTGCGAGCGACACCAGCCTAGCTGTTGATTTCGTGCTTGAGCCGGTTTGACCGTCTCAACACGCCACAACCGGAAAGCTGCTCAGAACAAAGCCCTTCTTGGCCTCGCCGTGCTGTCTATCGCGGCTGCATTCTATGTTGCAGCGACCAGCCCGCTTTTGCAGTGGCGTGATCCGATCTACGTCACCGGCGGCTTTGCGGGTGTTCTTGCACTGGCGCTTTTGCTGATCCAACCGCTGCTCGCAGGTGGGCGCCTTGCCGGAATTTCAGCCGTCCGAAGTCGTTATTTGCACCGGTGGGTCGGGGGCGGGCTGGTGGTTGCGGTTCTGGCCCATGTCGGGGCGCTCTGGATCACCAGCCCACCTGATGTGATCGACGCGCTCCTCTTCGTGTCGCCCACGCCATTTGCCGTGTGGGGTGTGCTTGCGATGTGGGCGATCTTCGCGGCCGCCGCACTGGCCGCATTTCGAAAACGGCTTCCGTTCCACATTTGGCGCGGGGCCCATATGGCGCTCGCAGTCATCACGGTATCAGGCAGCGTGCTGCATGCTGTGCTGATCGAAGGCACTATGGGCGTGATGTCAAAAGCAGTTCTGTGCGGTTGCGTGCTTTTCGCGACAGCTCTTGTGATTGCCGAGAGGCACGGCTGGCTTCGCCATTAACCGCCCTGAAAATCGTTGCCGTTCTGGTAATCGCAGGCTGTGTCTTGCATCTCCAGATGCAGCTTGTCGCCTTCATACGGATGCGCGCGGGCGAGGTCCTCGTCCAGCGTGATGCCAAGGCCCGGGGCGTCTGAGAGCTCCACGAACCCATCCTCGACCCGAATTGACCCGCCGATCAGGCGGTCGTGGAAATCGGTTTCAATCGTTTCGGCTATGAGCAGATTTGGGATCGAGGTCCCAAAATGCAGATTCGCTGCCCATTCTACGGGGCCTGCGTAAAGATGCGGCGCCATTTGCGCGTTATAAACCTCGGCCATGGCCGCGATCTTCTTGGCTTCCCAGATACCGCCCACGCGCCCCAAAGCCGGTTGCAGGATCGTCGCGGCGCCTTGGCGCAACACGGGCGCGAATTCGGCTTTTGTCGTCAGCCGCTCCCCGGTTGCCACGGGGATCGACGTTGCCCCGGCGACACGCGCCATCTGCGCGACGTTATCGGGCGGAATCGGCTCTTCGAACCAGAGCGGCGCATAAGGTTCTAACGCTTTCGCCAAGCGGATCGCCCCGCCTGTGGAGAACTGACCATGGGTGCCAAAGAGCAGGTCCGCGCGATCGCTGACAGCCTCTCGGATCGCTTTGCAGAACGCGGCAGAGCGTGTGATATCGCTCATTGCGGGCTGATGGCCTGCGAAGATCGTGTAGGGGCCCGCCGGGTCAAACTTGATCGCCGTGTAGCCGCGATCAACGGCGTCCAAAGCCGCCTCCGCCGCCATATCGGGAGAGGTCCAGAAGGCCGCGGGATCATGCTGCGGAAGGGGATAAAGATACGTATAGCACCGCATGTGCGGCGTCACTGCGCCGCCTAGCAGCGCATAAACTGGCCGCTCCCGCGCTTTGCCAAGGATATCCCAGCATGCGATCTCAAGCCCTGAAAACGCGCCCATGACCGTCAGATCAGGGCGCTGTGTAAACCCCGCGGAATAAGCGCGGCGGAACATCAGCTCGATATTTTCGGGGTTTTCGCTCTCCATATGGCGGGTGAATACATCCTCGATCACGGCCTCCATCGCCTTGGGGCCGACGGAAGAAGCGTAGCACTCCCCCACGCCTTCGATCCCGCAGGCGGTCGTGAGCTTGACGAAAATCCAGTAGCGCCCGCCCCAGCCCGGCGCCGGCGGTGCAGCAGTGAATATCTGAAGGTTCTGAAGCCGCATCAGAACAGGATTACGTTACGCTTGGCGGCCCCGCCTTTGGTATCTGCAATCGCCTCATTGATCTGATCCAGCGACCAGCGACCGGAGATCAACTCATCAAGCTTCAACCTGCCTTGCTGGTAGAGATCGACCATCCAGGGGATATCCCGCTGAATGACCACGTCTCCCATTTTAGAACCGACCATGCCTTGCCCGGTCGCAGCCAGGATCACTGGCTCGTAAGTCGAGGCCTGCCCGCTATGGGGCATGCCGACCATCACGACCTTCCCGCCTGCGGCCAGATAACGGGGCGCCGTGTCATAGGCAGGGATCGCCCCGACCGTTACGATCACCGCATCGGCCCCGCGACACATTGCCTTGAACGCCGCTTTCCATGGTTTTGGCTCGGTAGCCAAAACACCGTCTGTCGCGCCAAACTCCCGCGCCATGGCGAGCTTTTCGTCCGACATATCAACCGCAACGATCCGGCGCGCACCGGCGATGCGCGCGCCTTGAATGGCGTTCAACCCGACCCCGCCTGCGCCAATCACGACCACATCCTGCCCGGCGCGCAGCTTGGCCGCATTCACCACAGCGCCGACGCCTGTGATCACCCCGCAAGAGATCAGCGCAGCTGCGTCCTTCGGCAACGCGTCGGGGATTACAACGACCTGGCTTTGATCGACGACGACCTTTTCGGCAAACGCGCCGCAAGCCATCGCTTGATGCAGCTTGCAGCCGTCTGTCGTTTTCAAAGGCCCCTGATCGCCGTCATAGGGCGTTGCGCAAATCGTCGGTTGGCCCGTCGCGCAATTGGCGCAGGTGCCACATGCGCGGATCAAGGTGACAACGACAGACGCCCCGACGGGAACAGCCACGCCGTCGCCTACTGCTGTGACGACGCCCGCTGCTTCATGTCCGTAAACTGCTGGCAGTGACCCTCCCCACGCGCCTTCGGCAAAAGAGATGTCGGAATGGCAGATCGCCACCGCATCAAGTTTGACCTCAACCTCCCCACCAAGGGGGGCGCGCAAGGCAACGTCTTCGATGGCTAGCGGTGCGCCAAACTCATGGCAGACAGCGGCTTTGATTGTTGTCATGGATCTCTCCCAAATCATCCCTCACCGTTGCCGAGCCACTGGATCGGCGCAAGCCAAAACGCGACGGGATCAGGCCATCACGCGGCGTGGTCCCATGACGAAAACGGCGAAACAGATCAGCATCAGAGCGGCAGCCAAGCCGAATGGCGCGCCCGGCAGATAGAGCCCGTCGCCGCTTGTGAATACCCAGAACACTTGTGTCATGACGAGGGGTGACAAGATCATTGCCACCGCTTTGCTGGAGGCGATGACACCCTGCAATTCCCCTTGCTGATCGTCGCGCGCAATGCGGCTCATCATGCCTTGGACGGCGGGGGTCACAACCGCGCCCAAAGCGGTGATCGGCGTAAATGCCAAAGCTACCCAGCCGCTGGAGAGTAGCATAAGCACCGTGAAGGCACAGAAGTTGAAGAGGAAGCCGTAAACCACAGTGTTGCGGTCGCCCAATGTCGGGATGATCCAGCGGATAAGCCCGCCCTGCACAATTGCCATCGACACCCCGAAAGAGGCCAGCGACAGCCCGACCATCGCGGGCGACCAACCAAAACGCTCCTGCGTGAAGAAGGCCCAGGTGGCAGGGTAAACGATGAAGGCGAATTCATAGAGGAAGACCAACAGCAGCAACCGGGCGACCCCGGGCAACTGGCCCAAGGCGCGAAATGCGCCGAAGGGGTTGGCGCGCCGCCAGTCGAACGGGCGGCGGATGCGGTCTGTGACTGTCTCCGGCATGACGAAATAGCCAAAGATCAGGTTGGCTGTGGCAAGCCCCGCTGCTGCGTAGAACGGCGCGCGGTGGCCGAACTCCGCCAGAAGCCCGCCGATCATCGGCCCGAAGATAAAACCCATCCCGAAGGCAGCGCCGATCAGCCCGAAGTTTTGTGCTTTTTTCTCCGGCGTTGAGATGTCCGCGATGAACGCGCCCGCCGTTGACTGCGTCGCGGCTGTGACCCCGCCCACGACACGGGTCAAAAACAGCAGCCAGATCGTGCCTGCGACCGCCATGACCAGATAGTCGACTGCCATCACAGCGAGAGAGATCAACAGCACCGGCCTGCGCCCGAAACGGTCCGAGAGCGACCCCAGCGTTGGCCCGAACAAGAACTGCATTACAGCAAACGTCGTCGCCAGCACCCCGCCCCAAACCGCGGCCTCGCCTAGCGTGCCGCCGTTCACGTTACGGATCAGGTCTGGCATCACCGGCAGAATCAGCCCGATCCCCATCGCATCCAGCACCAAGGTGATGAGGATGAAGATAAACGGCATACGGTGAGAGGGGGCCTTGGTTGTCATTACGCGAGCCTATGCGCCGTAGCGCGACCGGAAAACCCGTATCAAACCAAACGGTTCAGATATGCCCGATCTCTTTCAAAAATGTCACAAGATGTGCGGTGAATTCGGCAGGGTCATCCAATGGTGAGACGTGTCCGGCCTCTCTCATCAAAGTAAAACGCGAACCGGGGATCAGATCGACTGTCTCTCGCACCAGATCCGGCGGGGTGGAGCGATCTCTGCTCCCCGCGATGCCCAGTGCGGGGAGGCGCAAACCACCGGTGGGCGTATAGAAATCCGTTCCCGCAATCGCGCGGCAAACGCCTGCATAGCCCGCCGGATCACAGCCCATCAGCCAATCCTCGACGCCCTCTACGCGGCATTGCCAGCGCTCAAGCGTGGTTTCTCGCACAGCCTCCATACCATCTGTCAGAACGGCAGCGGCCCGCGCCTGCCATGGGCCGGGCTGGCCGAACTTGGCCGCCGTGTTGGCGAGCACCACCCCGCGCACCAGATCGAGGCGCTTCACAGCTAGCCCCTGCGCGATCATTCCACCAACGGACAGCCCCACAACCACGGCATCACGCATACCCAACCGCGTCATCGCCCGCTCGGCGTCCGCCACCAAAGCGCCCATGCCGAAGTGATCCTTCGAGACAGCACTCGCGCCATGACCGCGCATATCCATGACACCTGCTGCCACACCCTCGGGCAGTCGCTCGATCACACCGTCCCAAACTCTGTGATCGAGCCCAAGACAATGCAGAAAGAAAACCGGCGCGCCGCTTCCCTTCTTTTGCGTAAAAATACTCAAATCCGACACGAGCCAAACTCAGTCCAGCAGCCGCATATGCGCCATGATCTGCCCATGATCGGACGCCAGCTTATTATACGGCGCCTCGGGGTGTGAGCCATCTGTGAGGTGGTCGTTAAAGCAACTGAAATACTCCATCTCGCCAATGCGACCCGTAAAATCAGGATGGAAATGCCGCGATAAGAAGATCTGGTCGATAGACTCGAAAACGCCACCGAATGCAGCGGTATAGACCATGTCTCTCAAGGACTTACGGACAAAGAGCTTCTCGGCGGAGTGCAGGCGCACGGCGTCGATTGCCTCTGTGATGATGAGGTTTTCCTCTTCACTATACCGATCATTGCGACGTTCCGCATCATGGCGCCGCATCCATGCGTAGTTCTTGAAGGGCCGCTCCCCACTGATGATTTCAGAGCTGACGGCATGCTCCCCGTCGTTGAAATCGCCAAGCACCATGACTGGCGCGCCGCGAGCCAATTCCGCTAGAATCGCATCGCGTAGCACCCAGGCCTCTGCCATGCGGCGCAGCGCGGCGCGCAACGACCCCAGTGCGCGCCCTGCCGGGTCGTAATTCACCAAATCCGCCTCTGGCGGCACGCCGTTAGCCCGCGGGTATTCACCCAGCTTTGACTTTAGATGGCAGTTGAACACTGTCACTACACGCCCGCCAACGGGCACGCGCACTTTCAGAATTGGCCGCGACAGCCGCGTGATCCGATAGGAGCCGCCATCGGAGCCGTCCAGATCGCTGAATGGGATCTCCAGCGGCTCTGGCAGATCCTGTATGATTTCGGGCGTGCCGACAAAGCCAAAACGCGACAGCACCGCAACGCCGGGCCGACGCGATCCCGGATCACCATCGTTGGCATTGGGCGCAAAGGTCAAGGCGGCATCAGTATAGGGCCGATACGCCAGCTTTCGAAAAATTGCCTTGCGATGATACCGTTTGGTGCGAGCAGGGATCACCGCCTCATTGGCCTCTGCCCCGCGGCGGTCGGCTTCGGCAATGACGGCGTCCAAGGCCTCTTTTTCGAAGATTTCCTGAAAGCAGACGATATCGGCATCCAGCGTCAAAAGCTGATCGGCGAGCCAGTCTTCTTTCCACGCGTATTCTTCCGGAGTGTATTCCTCGAACCGATAATACTCTTTCTCGGCACCGATCAGGTTCTTGACGTTAAAACTGGCAATCGTGAACTCGGTCATACTTTATCTCCAAACTCGGTGAGTGCGCGTTGAAACATCGGTGCGTCGACATTTCCGCCGGAGGCCGTGCAGATCACGGCGTTGCCTGTAATCTCATCCCCATGAAAGAGCGCCCCTGCGAGAGCGGCTGCCCCGCCCGGTTCCAAGACCAGCTTCAGCCGCGCAAACGCATAAGCCATGGCATGAAGGCATTCAGCATCGGTGACGACAATCCCGGGGCCGCATAGACGCTGCAGGATGGGGAAGGTGATCTCTCCCGGTTGTGGAGAGATAATCGCATCGCAGATCGACCCGCTCATGGCGGCATTTATCTCTCGCCGCCCAGACTTGAGCGATCTTGCGACATCGTCAAACCCTTCCGGCTCAACGGGGCGGACACGCATCTTGGGCGCTTCGGCCTCCAAAGCCAGGGCGATACCAGATGTAAAACCGCCCCCACCGCAGCAAACCAGAACCTCCGCCTCTGTAACCCCCGCATCGCGGGCTTGATCCGCGATCTCAAGGCCCGTTGTGCCTTGCCCGGCGATCACTTCGGCGTTGTCGAAGGGCTCGATCAGTGTCAATCCACGCTCGCTTGCCAAGGCCTCTCCGATGGCTTTGCGATCCTCTGTTGCGCGGTCGTAAAGGACGACCTCGGCCCCCAATGCGCGGGTTGCGTCGATTTTGGTTTGTGGTGCGTTGGAAGGCATGACGATCACGGCGGTGCTGGAGTGCTCACGCGCGGCCAAAGCGACCCCTTGTGCGTGGTTACCCGAGGAAAAAGCGATGACCCCCGCCTTGCGCTGCGCCCCTGGCAGTGCCGAGACAGCCGACCAGCCACCGCGGAATTTGAACGACCCGGTATGTTGCAGGTTCTCGGCCTTCAAAAGCACGCGCCGCCCGGCGACCTCGTCCAGAAATGGTGAACTAAGCAGGGGCGTGCGCCGCGCATGACCCTCCAGCCGCGTTTGTGCCGCGCGGATCATCTCGATATTCATTGCATGGCCTCGATCCAGCGGCGCAGGGCTGCGATGGATTCGGGTTCATCGAGAAAAGGAATATGAGCACGGTCTGGCACGACTGCCGTGATCATATCCGGGCGCCGGCGTTGCATTTCGGCTAAGGTCTCCGCGCTCAAGAGGTCCGAATTCGCGCCTCGGATTGCGCATAGGGGCAAACCCTCGAACGCGTCGAAGAGCTGCCACAGGTCTGGCGCGGGTTGCGCGCCTGCATCCAGGACTGCATCGCGTAGTTTAGGATCATAGCGGATCACCAAACCGTCTTCGGTTTCGCGAAATTGCTTGCGCACTTCCTCTAGCCAGCGTCCCTCAGGGACATTGGCAAAGCCCGGCATAGTCTCCCGCACAGCCGCGGCCTCCGCATAGGTTTTTTGCGGTGGATTGCGCCCGATATAGTTTTTGATCACCTCGAGCCCGGCGGGGTCCAGATAAGGACCAATGTCATTCAAAGCAACGCCGATCAGCCGGTCCTTCACCGTTGCGGCAAGAGCCATCGAGATCAGCCCGCCGCGGGACGTGCCAAGGATCGCCGCGCGCTTCAACCCAAGATAATCCATCAATTCAACACAGTCGCGACCCTCTATAGGAATCGAATATGTCAAATAGTCATCAGCCCAATCCGATTGCCCACGTCCGCGATAATCCAGCCGGATCAGGCGGAGATCTGTCAAAAAAGGTGCAACATAGTCAAAGTCGGATCCGTTTCGGGTCAGCCCAGCCAAGCAAATGATCGGCAAGCCCTGACCTTCATCGGTGTAGTGCAGGGAGAGCCCGTCTGATGTGGTGAAGTTGGGCATCTAAAGGCTCCTTGCGAGATCAGGAATTCTCGTGAGGTCAGACAGAACCTGGGCCGGCGTTCCCGGCAGCCGGTCCATCGGCAGCCCGGCGCGGTTTACCCAAACGGTCTGAAAGCCATAGGCCGCTGCTGCCGCTGCGTCCCACCCATTGGAGGAGACGAACAGCACCTCGTCCCGCTTTGTGCCAAAGCGGGCCTCGACCATGTCATATACCCGCGCGTTGGGCTTGAAGACACCGACAGCCTCGACGCTCAGCACGGCGTCCAGAAGCCCGTCCAAACCGGCGCTCTCCACAGCGCCGCTCAGCATATCAGGCGAGCCATTTGACAAGATGCCAGTATCAAAGCCGTTCGCTTTCAAGCTCGCCAGCATATCTGGCACCTCTGCATAGGCGGAAAGCTCCCAATAGAGCGCCAGAAGCCGTTCGCGCAGGGCAGGGCCGGTTAGACCTGTGACCTCCATTGCCCAGTCCAGACCGTCTTGGGTGACTTGCCAGAAATTGACGTGATCGCCGGTCACCGCCCGCAGCCACGTGTATTGCAACTGTTTGTCGCGCCAATGGGCAGCGAGGCTCTGCCAACAGTCTTTCAGAGCTTCATTGCCGGGCTCTTCTGCCGCCTCACGCGCGGCGGCTGTGACATCGAACAGGGTCCCATAGGCGTCAAAGATACAGGTCTTGATGGTCATCATGCTCCCTTTCGATCTGACCTGAGCAAAACGCGTTTGAGGAACTTTGAAAAGAGCTTTGCTGAAAACTCTTACGCGCTTGGGGATTGATGCACATCAAGGTTGTTCGCAGCGCGGCTGCTAGCTTTGAGGGAAGACAGCAGGAAGGGAGCACGCCAATGTCCAACACACCTCATGAACTTGCCGAGGAATTTCCCGACAAGATCGCTGCGATGCAGGCGCTGAAAGAGAGCGATGCGCATTTTGCCAAGCTGGCGGAGGCCTATCACGAGGTGAACCGCACTATTCACCGGGCGGAGACGAATGTGGAGCCGATGGACCGCTTTGCCGAGGAAGATCTGCGCAAAGAGCGGATGCGGCTCAAAGACGAGATCGCGCGGATGCTGGCCTAGCGCAAAATGGCGCAGAACCTGTTAGGCTGTGTTGGCAGTCTGATCGAGGGGGCCAAGACAGATGTCCGAGACACATGGAACCGTGCATTGGAGCGAGTTGATGACCCGCGACGTGCCGAAAGCGTTGGAGTATTACAGTCAGGTTTGCGGCTGGCGTTTTGACATGATGCCGATGCCCGAAGGCGATTATCATATCGGCATGGTCGGGGACCGGCCAATGGTCGGCATCATGGGCATGGAGATGATGCACAAGGGGACGCCGTCCCATTGGCTGACCTACTTGGCCGTCGATGATGTGGACAAGGCCGTTGCGCAAACCCGCGAGGCGAGTGGCCAGATTTATCGTGATTGCTTTGATGTGCAGGGGGTGGGGCGCATTGCCATTGTTGCTGATCCGACCGGGGCTGCGGTCGGGATCATGACACCCAGCGACGCGCCGATGGAATGACGCACGTTTCAGGTATTTGAGGACAAAAGAAGCCTAGAGGTTCTCCGGCTGCGGCATGCCGAGTACGTGATAGCCGCCATCCACGCGGATAATCTCTCCGGTGGTGCAGGCGCCGTGATCGGAGGCCAGATAAAGTGCGGTGCCGCCAACCGCTTCGAGGGTGGCATTAGCGCGCAGAGGCGCATTTTGCTCCGTTTGGCGGTAGGTCTTGCGCGCGCCGCCAATGGCCGCACCGGCCAGCGTTTTCATCGGACCAGGTGAGATCGCGTTCACGCGGATACCGTCGGGGCCCAGATCATTGGCCAGGTAGCGCACGGTCGACTCCAGCGCGGCCTTGGCGACACCCATCACGTTATAGAACGGTGTCACGCGGTTGGAGCCTTGGTAGGTCAGCGTCAGAATCGTGCCACCGTCGCTCATCAGCGGATGCGCGCGGCGGGTGACTTCGATGAGGGAGTAACAGCTGATCTCAAGCGAGGTTTTGAAATTCTCGCGCGAGGTGTTCAGAAAGCGCCCTGTCAGTTCGGATTTGTCAGAGAACGCGATCGCGTGGACAACGAAATCCAGCTTGCCCCATTTCTGAGCCAGCGTTTCAAAAGCTGCATCCAGCGAGGCGTCATCGGTCACATCAACATCCACTAGAATGTCTGAGCCAACCGAAGCTGCCAGCGGCTCCACCCGTTTGCCGAACGCCTCGCCCTGATAGGTGAAGGCCAGTTCCGCGCCTGCATCGGCCATTGCCTTTGCGATGCCCCACGCGATGGAGCGTTCATTGGCCACGCCCATAATCAGGCCGCGTTTGCCCTTCATCAGATCCGACATGCTCATTATCCGTGATATTTGCTCATGACGAGCGTGGCGTTGGTGCCGCCGAAGCCGAAGCTGTTGGATAGGACCGTATCAAGTGTCACGCCCTCGCGGAACTCGGTCACGATCTCACCCTCGTTTAGTGCGGGATCCAGTTCGGTGATGTTTGCGGACGCGGCGATGAAGTCGTTTTCCATCATGATCAGCGAATAGATCGCTTCATGCACGCCGGTCGCGCCGAGGCTATGCCCTGTCAGCGATTTGGTCGAGGCGATGGGCGGTGTGCTGCCCTCGCCAAAGACGCGGCGGACGGCTTCCACTTCGGTCACGTCACCTGCGGGGGTCGAGGTGCCATGGGCGTTGATGTAGTCTACCTTGCGGTCGCCGATGGTCGAGATCGCGACTTTCATCGACCGCTCACCACCTTCACCAGACGGCGCAACCATATCGTGCCCGTCGGACGTGGCACCATAGCCTGTGACTTCGGCGTAAATCTTGGCGCCGCGCGCTTTGGCGTGCTCAAGCTCTTCCAGAACGACCATGCCGCCGCCGCCGCCAATGACAAAGCCATCACGGGTTGCATCGAAGGGACGCGACGCCGTTTCCGGCGTGTCGTTATACTTGCTCGACATCGCACCCATGGCGTCAAACAGACAGCTGAGCGTCCAGTCGACTTCTTCGCCGCCACCGGCGAATACGACGTCTTGCTTGCCCAGCTGGATTTGCTCCACCGCGTTGCCTATGCAATGGGCGCTGGTCGAACAGGCCGAGGTGATCGAATAGTTGATGCCCTTGATCTTGAAAGGTGTCGCCAAGCACGCGCTCACTGTCGAGGACATGCCCCGCGTCACCATGAACGGTCCCATCCGCTTGGGCGCGCCTTTTTCGACGACTATATTATGTGCAGCGAACAGATTGCTAGTCGACGGCCCGCCAGAGCCTGCGATCAAGCCCGTGCGCTCATTGGAGACCTCGTGCGGTTCCAGCCCGCTATCAGCCACCGCTTGCTCCATCGCCAGATACGCATAAGACGCGGTCGGCCCCTGAAAGCGCAGCTGGCGCTTGTCGATATGCTCAGCCAGATCAATCTGCGGGATCCCCGCGATCTGGCTCCGGAATCCATGCTCGGCATAATGTGGCTCTGCCGCGATGCCGGATTTGCCAGCCCGCAAAGAGGCTTCAACCTCGGCCAAGGTATTTCCAATGGGTGAGATGATCCCCATTCCGGTGATAACGACGCGACGCATCCTGCGGCTCCCTTTGGCTTAGCTTTCGGCGGTTGCGAGACCGACCTTCATATCTTTGACAGCATAGATCACTTCGCCATCCGCTTCCACACGACCATCGGCAACACCCATCTTCAGACGGCGGTCAATGACGCGCGTGAAATCCACGTAATAGGTGATCATCTTGCGGTCGGGTTTGACCATGCCCGTCAGCTTTACTTCGCCGACGCCCAAAGCGAACCCTTGGCCCTGCCAGCCGCGCCAACCGAGATTGAAGCCCGTCAGCTGCCACAACCCATCGAGCCCCAAACAGCCGGGCATCACTGGATTGCCGGGAAAATGGCAATCAAAGAACCAAAGATCCGGGGTAATATCGAACTCCGCCACCACATGGCCCTTGCCATGCGCGCCGCCATCGCCGGAAATGTCGGTGATGCGGTCCATCATCAGCATCGGTGGGAGCGGCAATTGCGCGTTACCGGGGCCAAAGAGCTCACCCCGCGCGCATTTCAGCAGATCGTCCTTGTCGAAACTTGTCGGATATTGGGCCATTCTGGCGCGCCCCTTTTGTCGCTTTTTCCCGTTCCGCAGCCCCTTAACATCGCGCATGAACCACTGGCAAGTGTGGCGCATGGCGCGCGGCCTGCCGTAATGCGACTGAATATCAATTGAATTCTACCCCTGCGACGCCCTATATTACCCCAGAGAGGTAACGGACCAAGGCTATGACCCAGGACGCAACGACCCGAGGAACAGATTGGCTGACCACCGCGAACGTGCGCCCAACGCGGCAGCGCGTGTCTCTGGCGACGCTGCTTGTGGGTGATGGCAAGGATCGTCACGTCACAGCAGAGGGCCTCTATGAGGCGTGCAGCGCTTCTGGTGAACGGGTCTCTCTGGCGACGGTGTATAACACGTTACGGACTTTCTGCGATGCCGGTTTGATGCGTGAAATAACGGTGGATGGCTCCAAAAGCTATTTCGACACCAACATGACGGATCATCCGCATTTCTATTGGGAAGACGACAACACGCTCAGCGATGCGCCAGCGTCTCAGCTTGAAATCGCCGCATTGCCGGATGCACCCGAAGGTGCAGAGATTGCAAAGGTTGACGTGGTCATTCGCCTGCGTCGCAAGTAAAGCGCACCCCGCTTTCGCTTTTTCAAAATATCCTCGCCGAAGGCAAAACTGATTCTGTCTGAAAAGGCAGAAACAAATAAATCATGTCCGCCGTAGGCGGTCGTTTTAGCAACAGATCTGTGCAGAGCCCGCTAAAACCACTGACCGGGCTCCATGAGACCCAAATCCAGCAATTGCTGCGAATGCCACTCGAACGGGGTCGAGTTGTGCCAGCGGAATGTCTCAATATCAAAGGTACTACCCGGGTTCAGCTTCAGCGCTTTTGCTGTCCGGAAAGACGCGAGTGCTGCCGTCGGGCTATGATGCCACGGGCAGGCGAACGTATTATATTCCTCGTCATTGAACGTGTGGTCTGACGCGATTTTAAGCCCGGGCTTGGCCCGGAAAAGCGATACCCGATCGATCCGGCGACGGGGCGCGGGGATATGCTCCTCAAACCGCCAACGCAGACCACCAAAGAAATCCATCTGGCGGTCCTTGTCATTGTTCCATTTGTCCTTCCGGCTCAGCGCATAATAGCCAGAGCGATCCATATGTGCGTCTTCTATGCTGACGGCGTTGGGATGCCGGCCCAGATCGCCAGCATAAAGATCAACAACATAGGTCAGCACCGTATCGCGCCGCTCCTCGGTGACGAAGGCGATCATCTCGGAGACGGTCCGGCTCTCGCTGAAAGGGTGAAACAGGTATTCGGCGTTGAAGCAGTAATAGAGCCAGATATCCCCAGCCGCTGCGATCACCGTGTTGATCAGCGTCTCCATCGAGCGTTCGGCGGTGTGGTCATAGGGAACGACATGCAAATTCGAGACCAGATCCTCCGGCACCTCAAGTTCGGGTTGCGCGAAAACGCAAACCTGTTTGAACCCGCAATCCCCGTGATGACGGATCGTGCTGTCGAGTTCGGCGGTATCCTCGGCCAGGATCAGCGCGACAGGCCCTTTGGCGAGCACGGTCTTGGACTGCGCCAGAAAGGATTTCAAATCGGGATACTGCATGCCTAGCCTGCCTTCTTTTGTTTAAAATCGGCGAAGCGGCATCGCATTGCAAGTGGGCGCTGCCCTGCGATACATACGGGCGCGAAACAAAGGGTGCGAACATGGCGGACGCGAAGAAGCTCTACATCAAAACCTATGGCTGTCAGATGAACGTCTATGACAGCGAACGCATGGCGGAAACGCTGGCCGGGCAGGGGTATGTCGAGACGAAGACGCCTGATGACGCGGATATGATCCTTCTGAATACCTGCCATATTCGCGAGAAGGCGGCGGAGAAGATCTATTCCGAACTGGGACGCTACAAGGGCCTCAAGGCGGATAAGCCTGATCTGAAGATTGGCGTGGCGGGTTGTGTTGCTCAAGCCGAGGGCGAAGAGATCATGCGCCGCCAGCCGATGGTCGATCTGGTCGTTGGACCGCAAAGCTATCACCGCCTGCCTGCTATGGAAGAGGCCGTCTCGAAGGGCAACAAGGCGCTCGACACGGATTTTCCCGAAGAAGACAAGTTCGAGCATCTTAAGGCCCGCCCCAAAGCCAAGCGCGGCCCAACCGCATTTCTGACCGTGCAGGAAGGCTGCGACAAGTTCTGTGCTTTCTGTGTTGTCCCTTACACTCGGGGGGCCGAAGTCAGCCGCCCGGTCGACCGCATCCTGACGGAGGCCCGCGATCTGGTCGAACGCGGCGTGCGCGAAATCACTTTGCTAGGCCAGAACGTGAACGCTTATCACGGCATCGGCCCGGACGGTGATATGACGCTGGCACAGCTGATCTGGGCGCTCGACAAGATTGACGGGTTGGAGCGGATCCGCTTCACAACCTCGCACCCCAACGACATGGACGACGCCTTGATCGAGGCGCACGGCACCTGCGATAAGCTGATGCCCTACCTGCATCTGCCGGTGCAGTCCGGCTCTGATAGTATTCTCAAGGCGATGAACCGCAAGCACACGGCTGAGGAATATCTCCGCCTGATTGAGCGTATCCGCGCAGCGCGCCCCGATATTTTGCTTTCGGGCGATTTCATCATCGGCTTCCCTGGCGAGACCGATCAGGACTTCGCTGACACGATGGCGCTGGTGGAGGCTGTCGAATACGGTCAGGCCTATTCGTTCAAATACTCCACCCGCCCCGGCACGCCTGCCGCTGAAAAACCGCAGATCGACGATGCGCTTGCCACAGATCGCCTACACCGCCTGCAAGAGCTGCTCTGGACCCAACAGCGCCGCATTCAGGACAATATGGTTGGGCGCGAGGTGAAGGTGCTTTTCGAAAAGCCCGGCCGTCTGGAGGGGCAAATGGGTGGCAAGTCGGAATATCTTCACGCGGTGCATGTGGATAACGCACCTGTCGCGCGCGGCGATATCCGCAAGGTGAGGATCACCGAAAGCAGTGCCAATTCCTTGCGTGGCGCTTTGCTCTGACGTTTAGGTCGCCGCGCGCTGGTGGCGTGCATTCCACAGTACGATCAGGGTCATCAGGCCAACGATAGGCAGCGCGGTCAAAACAAGCACTGTCCACCCGGCGGTGCCGACGATGGCACCCGACGCAAACGCGCAGATCGAAGCGCAGAGCGCGATGACCGTATCATTGATGCCTTGGATTGCTGGGCGTTCATGTGCGGCCAGCGCATCTGCCAGCAGGCTTGTTGCGCCGATGAACCCGAAATTCCATCCGACGCCAAGCACGATCAGCGACGTGTAGAAATGCGGGAGTGTCACCCCGGTGGCGGCAATCGCACCAGATGCGGCAAGCAAAGCAAGTCCGGTCATAACAATGGATGTCGCGCCAAAGCGCTTGATCAGAAAACCTGTAAAGAAGCTGGGCGCAAACATCGCGACCACATGCCAACGCACAACGTCCCCGGCAGAGGCTTCGCTGAAGCCGCACCCAACCATGGCGATGGGTGTGGGCACCATCAAGAGCACCATCACCCCTTGGGAAATCGCCGCCGCTGCGATGGCCACTGCAACAGCAGGCTTGTGCAGAACTGCGCGGACATCGACGACGGGCGTTTCGACGGTTGTATCTGCCGTGACGCCCCGCCCAAGACCGCGCAGGAAAAGCAGGGGGAGAACACCAACCGCGCATAGTACGATGATGGCCCCGTAGGCCCCTGCGAAGGGGATTGGTTCAAGCGCGTCTTTCGTGCGGGCGAAAACCTCTGGCCCCGCGAAAGCCGCGATCAATCCGGAGGTGAGCATTAGGGAGATGGCAACGGGTTTCCATTGCTCCGGTACAACCTCGGCTGCGGCAAAGCGGAAGAACTGAAAGCAGGCAAGCGCAGCACCCAATGCGAAATGCCCAAGCAGGAGCAGCGCGAAGCTCGTTTGAAACACCCCTGCGACAGCGGCGGCCCCGCCCAAGGCAGCGACAGCAGCGCCAAGGATAAACCCGGCTTGCCGCCCGTAACGCCCCATGAACAGCGAGAACGGTGCAGCAGCGACGAGCCCGGCAAGGGTTGAGACGGATGCAGGCAATGTAGCCAGACCCGGCGTCGGCGCAATCATCAGCCCGGCCAGTGCGCCCAGAATAATCATCATCGGCATGGCCGAGCCAAGGATCGCGTTTGCCCCTAGCAACAGCGCAAAATTGGTGAAACCAGCCGGTGCGTTTTCTTCGGCAAGCGCCATGTCGTGGGTCCTTCCTGCACCATCCGTCTTCTGGACGGACATAGTCGCAAGCATCATGACCAGGGTACTCAGCCATTCGTGTCTACGCCTATGCGATGAGATGTTTTGCAAGTCTGGCCGGTCAAGTGCTGGCCTGCTCGTTCAGCGGCTGCGCATTAAGGCCTCTTTGGCGGTGCCCCATTCCATTTCTGGATTAAGGCCTTGGCAAAATCGTGGCGCAGCTCTGCTCATAAATGACAGCAAGACTGACTGTCTTTTCTGAGAATGCCTACCCTAACGGTAGGTTGCGATGAAAAATGCACCATCAAGGCCTGCATTGTTTCTATTTTGGACACAATATCTGGTAAATTCGTCTTCACAATTACGCTAAATTTGCTAGGGTCAACGAAATGGTGTGAGTGTATGACGTTGCAGATTTCCTCGCACGTTTGGGACAACAGCAGAGGATGAGGGCTGTGAGAAAACAAATCGCGAAAGCCGCAGCAGGGGCACTCAGCGCAATTGCGTTGTCAATTGTCGGGTTGGTCTCCACACCCGCACCGGTGGCAGCAGATGGACATGGCTATGGTGGCTATGTCAGCAACACGCCACGCGCTGGTAATCCTTCCACAAGCACGCGCACCCGCACCGTGATCGGCGAGCGCTATGTGCCGACCATCTGGGTGGACCCCGATGGATGTGAGCATTGGGTGATGGATGATGGCGCCGAAGGCTACATGACCCCTCATGTGAACCGCCAGGGCATCCCGGTCTGCCGCCGCGGCAATGTTTGCGGAGTGATGAACTCTGACCAGTTTTTCGCCACGGACAGCTATCATATCACGCGCCATGGTAAGCAGCGTTTGGAAGAGTTTTTCCGCTCAGCCTCCGCGACCGCTTTTGTGATTTCGGGTCACACCGACAGCCGCGCCTCTGACGCTTACAACCTGCGCCTTTCGCTGAACCGCGCAAATTCTGTTGCCCGTGTTGGGCAAAGTGTCGGTGCACGCATCGCTGATGTGCGTGGCTATGGCGAGCGGATGCCGCGTGCGTCCAACCGGTCTGCGGGTGGCATGGCCAAGAACCGCCGCGTCGAAATCATCTGCATTCGCTAAGGAGCCAGATATATGAAACTTCTCAAAGCAACTCTGGTTCTTGCGCTGGGCGTGGCCGTTTCGGGCTGTGCCAATGAGCGTTGGCTGATGGAAGGCCCGCGCAACACCAATGACAAGACCGTCGATGCCGGACGCGACACCAAGGATCTGAGCCAGCTCAAGGCCGGTGTCTGGATTGACCCCAACGGCTGTGACCACTGGATCATCGACGACGGCGTTGAAGGCTATCTGTCAGCGCGTCTGGACAAATACGGTAAGCCTGTCTGCTCTGGCTCAGCCCCTCCAGGCGTGGCGACCGGGCCGTTCAAATCAGGCTCCAGCATCCCCGACACCATCTAAGGTGCGGCGCAGCGATCAAAAGAAAGGCCGTTGGCAACTCGCCCGCGGCCTTTTTCGTTATATTTATATGATATCTGGCTGTCAGAGCTTGCGTGTCCCGCGCGCCCTTGGCACCCTCACGACACAGGCACCTTCAAACCGGAGATATGATTGGCCCTTAGCGCGCTGACCCCACCGCCCGATCAAGCAGACACTCAAGAATTGCTGCTGGAGTTTCCCGACAACAGATTGCTGATTGATCTGTGCGGCGAGTACGACAAGAACCTCGCGCATATAGAGAATGCTTTGTCAGTTCAGATCATCCGCCGCGGCAACCAGCTTGCCGTGATGGGGGGTGAAAGCGGGGCACGCCTGAAGGCCTTTGACCTGCTGCAAGAGCTGTATCAGAGGCTTGAAACCGGCAAAACCTTGGAGACGGGCGATATTGATGCGGCCATCCGCATGAGCGGGTCCGAAGCTGGAACCGGTACGCGCGGTGGCGATCAGATGGAGCTGTTTCAAGGCGGCAAGGTCGAGATTAAGACGCGCAAGAAAACCGTCGAGCCGCGCACAGATGCGCAGAAAGCCTACGTCAAAGCGCTTTTCGAGAATGAGTTGGCCTTCGGGATCGGTCCTGCTGGGACAGGTAAGACTTATCTGGCCGTTGCGGTCGGGGTGTCGATGTTCATCGGCGGGCATGTGGACCGGATCATTCTGAGCCGTCCTGCCGTTGAAGCGGGTGAGCGTCTTGGCTTTCTGCCCGGTGACATGAAGGACAAGGTCGATCCGTATATGCAGCCGCTCTATGACGCGCTGAACGATTTCCTGCCGGGCAAACAAACCGCCAAGCTGATCGAAGAAAAGCGCATTGAGATCGCGCCGCTCGCCTTCATGCGCGGACGGACCTTATCGAATGCATTTGTCGTGTTGGACGAGGCGCAGAACGCGACCTCGATGCAGATGAAGATGTTTTTGACCCGTTTGGGTGAAGGCTCCCGCATGGTGATTACAGGGGATAGGTCTCAAATTGACCTGCCGCGCGGTGTTCAGTCGGGTTTGAAAGACGCAGAGAACTTGCTCAAGCATATCCCCAAGATTTCGTTCAACTATTTCACGTCCAAAGACGTGGTGCGCCATCCGCTGGTCGCTGCAATCATCGACGCCTACGAGAAAGCCGAGGGCTGATCGCCTGTGGCGGAGCTTGTCGAAACGCTCATCGAGGATGCGCGCTGGAAAGAGGTCGGCCTTGCGACTTTGGCCGAAGTGGCTGCGCGCAACACGCTGGTGCATCTTGGGCTGCAGCCCGATGATTTTGCGATCAGCCTGATCGGATGTGATGATGCCCGCATCATGTCGCTGAATGAGGATTTTCGCGAAAAGCCAAAGGCCACGAATGTGCTCAGCTGGCCCTCGCAAGAACGTGCTGCCGAAACGGAAGGCGCGCATCCTGCACCGCCTTATATTGGCCCGATGCCACCGGAAGAGCTGGGCGATATCGCCATTGCCTACGACACGTGCCTTGCGGAAGCTCATTCGGCGGACAAGCCAATATCGGCGCATGTGACGCATCTGGTTGTACATGCCACATTGCATTTGTTGGGTTACGATCACATATCCGACGCTGACGCGGCTCTTATGGAAGGGTTAGAGGTGGAAATTCTTGCGTCGATGGGTCATCCGGACCCATATTGTTAGCAGGTAGGCCTTACGCCCGCCGCCCTATTTTGGAAAAGGAACAATGGCCGACACGTCCGAGGGCAGCTCTAGCGCAGCGCAAAGCGCGCAAGACCCCGATACCGATAAAACGCCCGGCTTCTTCGGGCGGATCATCTCCTCTCTCAGCCCCGGCGAAGACGAGCCTCCTGTGATCGAAGCCCCTGCGCGTCATGTGCCCACTGGCCATGGCATGGGCAATCTGCGCAAATTGCAGGTCGAGGATGTGATGATCCCCAAGGTGGAGATCACCTCCGTTCCCAATGACATCACGAAAGCTGATCTGGTTCAGGTCTTCCGCGATAGCGGTCTGACCAGGTTGCCTGTTTATGAAGGCACGCTCGACAGCCCCATGGGCATGGTTCACCTTAAAGATTTCGCGCTGAAGTTTGGCTTCAACGGCAACAAGGGGTTCAAGCTGAGTGACGCGATGCGCGATGTGCTTTATGTGCCACCCTCCATGCCCATCGGCGTTTTGCTGCAAAAGATGCAAAGCGACAGGACCCACATGGCTTTGGTGATCGATGAATATGGCGGGGTCGACGGGCTTGTTACCATTGAGGACCTGATCGAACAGGTCATCGGTGAGATTGAGGACGAACACGATACCGCCGATGAGCAGCAATGGTTCGAAGAAAAGCCCGAGACGTATCTCGCTTTGGCGACCACACCGTTGGACGAGTTTGAAGAGGCGGTCGGCACGTCCCTGACAGAAGGGCTCGATGATGACGAGATCGACACGCTGGGCGGGCTTGTCTTCGTTCTGACCGGGCGCATCCCCGCACGGGGCGAAGTTGTGCCACACCCAACCGGAGCTGAGTTCGAAGTGGTCGATGCCGATCCGCGCCGGATCAAACGGCTGCGCGTCCGCTTGGGCTAGCGTGGATTTTCAGAATAGCTGGATCGCGGCGCAGTCCCGACCGCGCGTAATCGCAATGGCGATCCTCGCAGGGGCTGTCGCGGCTCTCGGCCACGCCCCGTTCGATTTGCCGATCTTCAGCCTCTTGGGCTTTATGGCGGCCATGGCGTTGTTCTTGGCGGCCACGACATGGCGACGCGGTTTCCTGATTGGTTGGGCCGTTGGCTTTGGTTGGTTTGGACTGAGCCTCCACTGGATCGTGGAGCCTTTTCTGGTCGACGCCGCGCGCCATGGATGGATGGCGCCTTTCGCTTTGGTTCTCTTGGCAGGTGGTCTCGCCTTGCTCTGGGGCGCCACGTTTGCACTCAGCGCTCGGCTGCGCGCAGGCCCTTTGCACGCGCTCTTGCTGCTCTGTGTTGTCTGGACCGGAATTGAGGCGTTGCGCGGTGTCTTGTTCACTGGTTTCCCGTGGGCTTTGATCGGCCACGTTTTGATCGATACGCCCTATCTGCATCTGGCCTCCTTCATGGGCGCTCTGGGCCTGACATTTGCCCTGCTGCTGACCGCAGCTTGTCTGTTGGCCGCATTGCTCTTCAAGCATTGGGCGCTTCTTCCAGCGCTCGCATTGATCTGCGTGCCCCTACTGTTGCTGCCAGAGCCGCTGCCCCGCGATCCTGAGCGACCAATTGTGCGGCTGATCCAGCCCAATGCCCCACAGCATCAAAAGTGGGATCCGGACTTCATCCCCATCTTCTACAATCGTCAGGTGGAGTTCACCCGCGCCGCGCCTGAAGTTGATTTGGTGATCTGGCCTGAAACCGCGATACCCTATTCTCTCGAACGCGCGGGCGGTCTCATCGCGCGCATCAGCGAAGCGGCAGGGGGGGCTGGTGTAATCCTCGGGGCGCAACGCTCTGACGGGGCAGACTTTTACAACTCCCTCGCCGTGATCGGACCATCAGGCGGCCTCAGCGCGGTCTATGATAAGCACCATCTGGTGCCGTTCGGCGAATATATTCCTTTGGCGCGCTTTATCTCCGGCATTGGCTTTCTAGGTGCTGCGGCGCAAGCAACGGGGGGCTACACGCCTGGCGCAGGTCCTGAAATTCTAGATATCGGGCCAATGGGCACCGCGCTCCCGCTCATCTGCTACGAGGGTATTTTCCCCCGCAATCTAGCCACGGCTGAGCGTCCGGACTGGCTTCTCCTGATCACTAATGATGCGTGGTTTGGCACGTTTTCCGGCCCCTACCAGCACCTTGCCCAAGCCCGCTTGCGCTCGGTCGAGCAGGGCTTGCCGATGGTGCGTGTTGCCAATACCGGAGTTTCGGCGATGATCGACGCACAAGGTGAAATTCTGGCAGAGATCCCACTAGGAGAGGCTGGTTTCCGAGATATTGCACTTCCTGCCGCACTTCCGCCCACATTCTATGCAAAAACCGAGGATGGGCCGCTCTTGCTGTTGCTCGTTTTCGTCGCTTTGACCTTGGTTATGGTGCGCAAACGGTCTTCGATTGACGGCTCTGCGCCACAGGCGTAAGCGAGCAGTCACAAACATCCGTCACAACGGCTTCCTGACGTGGCGGGATAACCTTACTGGAGCACTTTTCATGTCCCGCAAGAATTACACTTTCACCTCGGAATCCGTCTCCGAGGGGCACCCCGACAAGGTGTGCGACCGCATTTCCGACGCCGTTCTCGATGCTTTTCTGGCCGAAGAGCCCGAAGCGCGCGTGGCCGCCGAAACCTTCGCCACCACGAACCGCGTTGTTATCGGTGGGGAGGTTGGGTTGTCTGACAAATCCAAGCTCAACGATTATCTGGGCCGGATTGAAGACATCGCCCGCGCCTGTATCAAGGATATCGGTTACGAGCAGGATGAATTTCACCACGCGACATGCGAAGTGACCAATCTTCTCCACGCCCAATCTGCCCATATCGCTCAAGGGGTCGATGCAAGCGAAGACAAGGACGAAGGCGCAGGTGATCAGGGTATCATGTTCGGCTATGCGACGCAGGAAACCGATGCACTTATGCCTGCGCCCATTCAATACGCACATGCGATTCTGCGTCGTCTGGCCGAAGTGCGCAAAGATGGAACAGAGCCGACCTTGCGTCCGGATGCAAAATCGCAGCTTTCCGTGCGGTATGAAGATGGCAAGCCGGTTGGCGTGTCCTCCATCGTTTTGTCCACGCAGCACGAATCCGAAGATCAGACCAGCGATGACATCCGCGCGATCGTGGAGCCCTATATTCTCGATGTGCTCCCCGAAGGTTGGGTGACAGACGAGACCGAATGGTGGGTGAACCCTACTGGGACGTTTGTGATCGGTGGCCCTGATGGCGATGCCGGTCTGACGGGGCGCAAGATCATCGTGGACACTTATGGCGGTGCCGCTCCCCATGGTGGCGGCGCGTTTTCTGGCAAAGACCCGACCAAGGTTGATCGTTCCGCTGCATATGCGGCGCGCTATCTCGCGAAAAACGTTGTGGCCTCCGGGATGGCAGAGAGATGCACGATCCAGCTCAGCTATGCGATTGGCGTGGCCAAGCCGCTGTCGATCTATGCGGATACGTTTGGCACCGGCGAAGTCCCCGATGCAGAAATTGAAAAGGCGGTGTCACAAGTCATGGATCTGACACCGCGCGGCATCCGCGAGCATCTGCAGATGAACCGCCCGATTTACGCGCGCACGGCTGCTTATGGCCACTTTGGTCGCGAGCCCGCCGCTGATGGGGGCTTCAGCTGGGAAAAAACCGATCTGGTCGATGCGCTTAAGAAAGCCGTTTGATTGGATATTTGAAAAAAGCGAAAGACAAGGGCGCGCGTTAACCTTAACGCGCGCCCTTGTCTTCTTTTGTCTCAAAATACCTCATGCCCACCCTATTCACGGGCGTTGCGCTGGGCCGGAAGTCCCACTAGACCCGCGCGCATGACAGAAAAGCCTCCCAAACGACATCCTTCAGGTGCGCCTTGGCGTAATTTCTATGGCCGCTTCAAGGGCAAGGGGCTGAGAGACAGCCAGCAAGCCTATCTGGACGAGGATCTGGCACAGTTTTCGCTCGGCCCTGTGGGGTGGGATGAAAATCCTGATCGGACACCGCTGGATGTCAAAGCTATTTTCGGTGGTAAGGAGATCTGGCTGGAGATCGGTTTTGGCGGTGGGGAGCATCTGGTGCATCAGGCGGCTTCCAATCCCGGTATCGGGATCATCGGGGCGGAGCCGTATATCAACGGTGTCGCCATGCTTTTGGGCAAAGTTCGTAAGGCCGGCATCGAGAACCTGCGCATCTATCCAAATGATGCACGCCATCTGTTTGATGTTTTGCCCGAAGCCAGCGTCTCGAGGGCGTTTCTTCTTTATCCCGACCCTTGGCCGAAGAAACGCCATCATCGGCGTCGCTTTGTAACGCCTGAGCATCTGGAGCCCTTGGCGTATGTCTTGAAGCCCGGGGCAGAGTTTCGCGTGGCCACTGACATTCCCGACTACGTTCGCCAAACGCTCGAGCAGGTGCCGAAAGCGGGCTTCACTTGGTTGGCGGAACGCCCACGTGACTGGCGGAATCCTTGGGATGATTGGATTTCGACGCGGTATGAGCAAAAGGCACTGCGCGAAGATCGTGTGCCGCACTACCTGACTTTCCGGCGCGACAGTTGAGGCTTTTCGCGGCGAGTGCAGCACGCTAAGACGCGTAGGACTGCAAAAGAGGGGTCCTCATGTCCAGCCACGGCACGCCAATTCCGATGATTTCGCACCCTTGTGGTCCGCTAAGCGGTGTCGCCGAGGTGCCGGGTGACAAGTCGATCTCGCATCGCTCTTTGATCTTAGGTGCGCTCTGCGTTGGCGAGACGAAGATCAGCGGCTTGCTGGAAGGCGAGGACGTGCTGGATACCGCCAAGGCGATGCGCGTCTTCGGGGCGGAGGTCACAGATCATGGCGGTGGCAACTGGTCGGTGCAAGGTGTTGGTGTCGGCGGGTTTGCTGAGCCCGATCAGGTCATTGACTGTGGCAATTCCGGCACCGGTGTGCGGTTGATCATGGGCGCGATGGCGACGTCCCCGATCACGGCGACCTTCACCGGCGATGCCTCTTTGCGCGGGCGTCCTATGGGGCGCATCACGGACCCGATTGCAGAGTTCGGTGCGGCCTCTTACGGGCGCGAAGGTGGTCGCTTGCCCATGACGATTGTCGGCGCAGCAGAACCTGTGCCGGTGCGTTACACGGTGCCGATGCCGTCGGCACAGGTGAAATCGGCAGTGCTGCTCGCAGGACTGAATGCACCCGGCAAAACGGTGGTCATTGAGAAAGAGGCGACCCGCGATCATACAGAGCGGATGTTGGCGGGCTTTGGCGCTGAAATCAGCGTCGAAGAGACGAGTGAGGGACGTGTGATCACCCTGACCGGCCAGCCTGAATTGCAGGCGCAGACAATTGTAGTGCCGCGCGATCCAAGCTCAGCGGCGTTTCCGGTCTGTGCGGCGCTGATCACCAAGGGCTCGGATGTGTTGGTGCCGGGGATCGGGTTGAACCCGACGCGGTCGGGACTTTACACGACCTTGCGCGAGATGGGCGCTGATCTGGTCTATGAGAACGAGCGGGTCGAGGGTGGTGAACCTGTCGCCGATCTACGCGCTCGCTATTCGCCTGAGATGAAGGGTATTACCGTGCCGCCGGAGCGCGCGGCTAGCATGATTGATGAATACCCAATCCTGTCGGTTGTTGCCGCCTTTGCAAGCGGTCAGACGGTGATGGAAGGTGTCAAGGAACTCCGCGTCAAGGAAAGCGACCGGATTGACGCGATGGCCGTTGGGCTGCGCACCAACGGCATCACCGTGGACGAGACGGAGGACAGCATGACGGTGCATGGGCTTGGCCCCGAAAATGTGCCCGGTGGTGGTAAGGCGGCAAGCCATCTGGATCACCGTATTGCGATGTCCTTCATGTGCCTCGGGATGGGGGCACAGGCCCCGGTGCGCGTCGATGACGGCGGCCCCATTGCAACATCCTTTCCGATTTTCGAGCCGCTGATGGCGCAATTGGGCGCCAAGCTGGAGCGGATATGACCCATCGCGGGTCCTGCATCTGCGGGGGCGTGACCTTTGCAGTCGAAGGGCCGTTGGCACCGGCGGTTGCCTGCCATTGTGTGCAATGCCGTAAGGGCAGTGGGCATTTTGATGTCGCAACCGCAGCGCCTGTCAACGCGATCACGATCACAGGTGACGTGACATGGTACGCGTTCAAGCCTGACGTCGCGCGTGGGTTCTGCGCGACCTGCGGCGCACAACTTTTTCAGCGGGGAGATGGTGCGGCGGACCTATCGATCCAGATGGGGGCGTTTGACACCCCGACAGGTCTGACCATCACCGGCCATATCTTTGCAGCCGAAAAGGGCGATTACTATGAGCTGCCGGAGGATGTTCCGGTGTCGGAGGGGCCATGAGTTTTACCATCGCAATCGACGGGCCAGCGGCGGCGGGCAAGGGAACGGTCTCAAAAGCTGTCGCGGCGCATTTTGGATTTGCGCATCTGGACACAGGGTTGCTCTATCGAGCCGTTGGTGCGCTGACCTTGAACGGCACACCAGCGATTGATGCGGCAGAAACACTGGTGGCCGAAGACCTTGAGAATCCCGCCCTCCGTACGCCGGAAGTGGCAGATGCGGCCTCCAAAGTGGCGGTCATCCCAGAGGTCCGCGCGGCTTTGGTCGATTTCCAGCGGGCGTTTGCTCGGCGTGCGGGCGGCGCGGTTCTGGATGGGCGCGATATCGGCACGGTGATCTGCCCCGAGGCGGAGGTGAAGCTGTTCGTTACCGCCTCGGCAGAGGTCAGGGCAGAGCGCCGGTTCAAGGAACTTACCGTACGCGGGATTGAGGCTGCATTCGAGGCGGTTCTGGCCGACGTGCAAGCTCGCGATGCGCGCGACAGTGAACGCGCAACCGCCCCGCTGAAAGCGGCAGAGGGGGCGGTCGTGATCGACACGTCCGAAATGGATATCGAGACTGCAGTGGCCACGGCAATAGCACATATTGATGCTGTGCGCGGTGGTCTCACATGAAAGCGGGTTCCAATCTGTAAGTAGGTTCAAGCCGTTGCTTTGGAGCCGCGGGGAACGAATAACTCGGCGAGATTTCATCACCGAGAGCGCGCGCTGCTCCTGTTCGATTTGGGCTGTTCTTGATTTCGGGTTGCGTCAAGTAACGCCCCCCACAACAGCACTTTCAAAATCGTCTTTGCGCCCATTGCGGGTGCTAATCTCTAAGCTGCAATGACTGCTTCACGTCCGGGTAAGGAATTGTGCATCACACCAGTCTTGGAGCGCATTACAGAACTGTTCGACCCGAGCCGGTCGCCTCGTTCCTGATGCCAGAGCGAGATTAACGGGCAACTGCCCAGCTCTAAGGTTTGGTGCCACGTCAATCAGCGTTCCGAGTTCCAGGTCTGATGCAACAAACCAATGCGGCATGATGGATACTCCAACGCCATGCCGTGTCGCCTGGTAGACTGCGAAGATGTTATCACTCGCCAATTTTGGCGTGACAGAGAATGTCTGTTGGATCCCACGCGGATCAAATAACTCGATACGGTTTCCTTCGAATGGACCGAGCGTCAGCCAAGGCATAGAGTTCAGATCAAGTCCCGCATGTTGCATCATAAAGTCCGGTGTCCCGACGACAAGGCGCTCTACTCTGGCCAATTCGCGGACAACGAGTGTTTCATCAGGGACCGGGCCGATCTTGAGCCAACAATCGCAGCCTTCTTCAGCAAAGCGAATGGTGTCATCGCGCAACCACCAATCGATCGTGATATTAGGGTGATCCTTCATGAACTGCGACGCGGCCTCAATGAAGAGGCTTTGGCCAAGTGCGACCGGTGCGATGACGCGGATCGTGCCTTTCAGTTCGTTATCCTCGCTATGACGATCCTCTATAGCCGCCCATTCTCCGATCATGCGGCGCGCATCCGACAACAGCGTCAGACCGTCTGGCGTTAGTGTCACATCATGTGTTGTGCGGCGCACGAGAACAACGTCGAGGCGATCTTCGAGTGCGGTAAGTTGACGGGACACTGACGGCTGAGATGTTCCAAGATCACGTGCCGCGCCGGACAGCGATTGCCGTTCCGCAATGCGAACAAAAGTCTCAAGTAAGGTGAGGCGGTCAAAACGAGTGCTCATACGCCTATCGTATAGCAGTATTACTTTTCATGCTACTACCGTTGCGCGGCCCGGTAGGTATGTTCCTTGCAACACAAACGAAAGGAACAACGACATGACAAACGATCTGAATACGACCTTCACTTTTCTGAACGGGCGGACTGTAAATCGCATAGGATACGGCGCCATGCGTCTGACGGCCCAACCGCGCAATTTTGGACCCTACGCAGATTGGCAGGCCGGCATTGAACTTCTGCAACGTGCCCGCGATCTGGGTATCCACCATATTGACACCGCCCGCGCATATGGCCCTCACGAAAACGAAAAGCTCATTGCGGAAGCTCTCTTGGATAAGGAAGGCAGCTACGGCGAGATGTTTATCGCCTCCAAAGGTGGCGTGGAGAAGACAGCGACAAGCATCAGTCGGGACACATCGGCTGAAACTATGAAACGACATCTTCGGGAAAGCCTTGCCACCCTTCGAACAAATAAAATCGACCTCTACTATGTGCATGCGCCAGACGGTGTTACCCTAATCTCCGAAAGTGTGGCTGCCCTTGAGGAGATGCGGCAAGCCGGGAAGATCGACATGATTGGTTTGTCGAATGTGTCCCGTTCACAAGTTGAGGAGGCTTTGCGTATCGCGCCAATTGCTGCGGTCCAGAACCGTTACTCGCCCGCTGATACACGCGATGACGATTTGGAAAACATGATTGATTGGCTCAATGATCAGGGCATCGGCTTTGTCCCACACGGACCCTTGGGTGCAAACCCGATGGCACAAGGCGCGGCAGTCGATCCCGGCAAGGCGCTGCGCACATTGTTAGCGCGCGCGCCGAACGTCCTTGTCATCCCTGGCACGACAACAATTGCACATTTGGAAGACAACGCAGCGGCATTTAGAGCCTGATATGCGCAGTGTTATGATCACTTGGGTGGCCGCGTGGCCCACGATCACGGTGCTCCTGCTTGCTCTTGAGGGTTTCATTGGTCAATGGCCCTTGGTCGCTCGGACGTTCGTTCTTACCGGCCTTATGGTCCCTGCAACGAGCCTCTTGATCGTTCCCATCCTGAGCCGATTGCTGGATCGCTTTTAACTCAGCGGCCTGAGTATGTCGTACAGGCGCTTGAACCATATTCAAAAAAACTGGAAATTTGTCAGGCCGCGTTTGGTGCGCGGCTCTGCCAGCCGACGCCCGAAGATGGCGCACCATAATATGTCTGCTCTTAGCTTGTGCGGCAGACTTTGGCATGACAATCGCCCGGCCCGGTCTTCTTGCGACAGTCTTGCCTTAAAAAGGCAATTTCTAGTGTCTATGCCTTTCACCAATGTGGTGACGGATCTGTCGGGTTTCGGAATTGTTAGTGTTGCGAAGAATTTGTTGGCTGGTTGGTATGTGTACCGCGTTGCCGGCAGCGACGGGCCAGCATCTTTAGACTAAAAACTTGGCTTCCAGCGTAGACTGCAAAAGCGCAGAAAGTTGTGGGCCCAGCTCTGAGTAGTGTTTTTGGAATACGTGTTGCGCCCCCACAAAGGCAGCATACTCTAGCTTGGCAAGCATGGCGGCTTCGTCTTCTGCAAGATTGAAACGCCCTGCATACAGTTTTGTAACGTAGGCGATGCGTTCGTGATCAATGCATTCGACAACCCGCTGAACCTGCGCATTTTGATTAGCCAGAAGGCGGATGCCAACTTCAATCGAGGGGTCGAGCTTGGTCGCGAGGCCAGACAACTCTTTGGCGCGTTGTTGTGCATCGTCGATTTGTTCCAGCATGTCTATCACGGGCCGGGTGAACGTCTTATGCCAGTGTTCCATAAGCGCGTCGATGAACGCAGCTTGATCTTCGAAGTGATGATAAAACGAGCCCACGGTCTTGCCGGCAGCCGCGCACAACTCTTTAACGCGGAGCGCGTCGGGCCCATTTGACGCAAGTTCCTCAAGGCCAAGGGCCAGCCAATCCGACTTCTTGAAACGTTTTACCATGGGGTTTGCCTGCGCTTTTCTGACGCTACAGCGCCAGTTGTTCCAAAACATAACATGAGTTACGGTTTGGGCAAATAAGCTACTGAGGCCTCATTGATGGCTCCTCTAACGTCAGTGACAGCATCAAACGGTAATATCCTTCTAATCCCTGAAGGTTTGCGCCAATTCGCTGGTGCTCGGGCGGTCATGACAAGCGGGCGTGCCGGGACTTTTCATAAGCTCTTGCGTCAAACCGCCTTCGGCACGGAGTTCTTTTCGAACGCACCGTGTCTTGCCTATGTCATACGAGGGACAGAGACATTCTTTGACGCGGATGGCGAAGAAACGACCGTTCAACCCGGTGATACGCTGCTGGTGCCTCGGCATCATCACATGATCTCTGATTTCTCAAACGCCGAAGGCCCGTTGGAAGCCTACCTGTTCTTTTTTAGCGATGCAGTGATTGGCGAGTATCTATCGGCGACGGCAAGAAGAGTAGCAGCTGCTCCAGCCAGCAAAACTGCGATCTTTGCTGGATCGCCCTCTTTGCGCGCGTATGTTGATGCGCTTCCCAAAGTGTATGGTGATCTGAGTGCGCCACCGACGCTGGTAAAAGCGAAGCTTCTCGAACTGCTTTTGCTGTTACACATGCACGACGCAGATGGGCAGCTTCACAATTTCCTCGTTCATGAAAACGCCAATCGTGCGCGCCGAAACATCAAGCAGATCATGCGAGCGCATGCATTGGCAGACTTGTCGATTGCGGACTATGCGACACTTTCCGGACGGTCTGTTTCTGCCTTTCAAAGGGATTTTAAGAGGGAGTTTGGGGAACCGCCGAGTGTTTGGCTTCGGCGCGCTCGCCTCGAGCATGCCGACGACAAGGTGGTTAACACCGAAGATACGATTGCGGATATTGCAATAGCGGCGGGTTTTTCAGACACGTCCCATTTCATCAAAGCATACAAAAGCCTGTTCAACGAAACGCCAAAGCAGCGGCGTTTGCATTTGGCGTGAATGATGGATTGAAACTGACACAAAATCCCGATTTCTGATTTGTGCTTTCTATCCCGAGCGTCCGCAACACACGAAGCTGTCTCCAGATAAATGAAGGAGACAAAACATGACGATCTGGGTGACGCTGGAGATGACAGTGCAAGAGGACGCTTTCGAAGCGCTGTCGGCTTTTCTGGATGAGAACCTACCCAACGTCCGTGGCTTTGCCGGCGCGTTGAGTGTCACGCTCTACTACGATCCAGACACGCGCGCTTTTCTGATCCACGAAGAGTGGCTGAGCCGTGAACACCATCAAGCCTACCTTGCATTCATTGAAGAACGCGGGGTCATGGCGGCACTTCTGTGGTTCATGGCAGGACCTCCAAAGGTCACCTACTATGATCGGATGGTGATGTGATGGGTGATGTTACAGCTTTAACGCGGCGCACCGTTGTCGCGGCGGTTCCTGCTTTGGGACTTGTGTCGCAGCTCAGGGCTTGGCCAGCGAAAGCCCTTGGCCGAGAAACTGAACCCGTCCTGCGAGTGACGCATGTTTCATCCGCTGAAAAGGCGGGAGAGCTGATCGAACACCTGCGGCGTGCCCCAGGGTGTATGAAGGCGGATGCTTTTGCAGCAAGTGATGGTCGCTTCACAATCTTTGAAACCTGGGTCTCAGTGAACGCCTCTATGCGGTTTTGGGTCCTGGAAAAAGCTCCAGCGCCTGCACTTAGAAGACTTGAGGTTTGATTGCGTGTCGCACGAGATCGAACTCAGCCACCAAAATGCGTTTCTTGCACGCCAGCTTTGGGATGTGGGGACGAAGCTCGACCATTTGAAAAGAGCGACGGTGGTCCTCTTGGCTATTTGTCAATTTCTATTTGAGCGGATTTACGAAGGCCAAGCGCGCGACGCGTACGCGTCACTCCTTGATGGATTAACTCATCAGCTTCACCGCATGCAGGTACTGCAACGTGACGACGAGCAGATGTGTTTTGCCTCAAGCCAAAGCGATCTCGTTCTATTGGTCGTGAGATACAAACTTCAAGCCGTTCCGACTGGCACCTGCTCGCAAATCCACCAAATGATTGAGGCCGCCGCTGGTTGGGTAATGCCGCCCTGCGCTGCGTGGGCGCGGCTCATGCATTGTTGTGGGCATCCGCGTCGCTTCGACACCCCTACACAAGTCAAGAAAACGAGGGGCCCGGCATGACCCTGCTGGCATTGATCATCGCTGCAATCCTTTGGCCCATTGCTGGCTTGCACCTTGTTTGGGCCTTTGGAAATCCTTGGCCATTCAAGACTGAGCATGAACTCGCGATTTCCGTGGGTGGCCCTTCGCTTGATCACAACATCGGAGCTGTAGCGAAGTTTTTTGTCACTGTGATCGCTGCTGGCGCGATCTGGATTGCGGGCCTGCTGCCTCTCTTGCAAACCGGTGTGCTGCCAAGCCCGTTTGGACAGGCTGCCATTTTCTGGTTGATGGTCGCAGAGACCTCCGTCTTCCTGATCTGAGGGGCTCTTGGCTATATTGATCTTGTGCGAGCCAATGCGCACGAACCCTTTCGCACCTACAACCGCCGTTACTTCAGCCCGCTGATCATCTCGCTGGCGCTCATATGTGCTGCAATTCTGCTTTTGTCACAGGAGATCTGATATGCTGATCACAGCTGCCGTCCTTCTTGTCGCCGTTTCTCTGATGCACTCAGTCTTGGGAGGCATCAATCTGATCAATCCTATCTGTCGTCGGGATGACCTGCCTATCATCCTTGGTAGCCGCAGGAACACCGTTCTAACCTTACAATTTGGATGGCACTTTCTGTCTTTATTCTGGGTCGCAATCGCGGGGTTGCTCATCTTCTTGCATGCGCAACCGGACTGTTTTGTTGAAGGCTTCCTGGTGGGCGCGGCTGGCATCTTTACGATGAGCGGTCTGGTCGCTCTCATCGCTGGCCGTGGTCGTCATCTGTCTTGGCTGTTTTTCTTCCCAATCGGTGGCTTGCTCTATGCGGCTCTTCACGGTTCGACCTAATGAGACTGAACATCTCTCATTTCAGAGTATCGTGGCTTTGCGGTGTTGCGTTTTTGATCCTCAGCGCTGGTCTCCTCTTCACGCCACAGATTGTCTTTGCAATCCTCGGTCTGGAGAGTGTGGTCAGTGCCGATGTCATTGCGAGACGCGCGGGAACGCTTTTTGTCGGGCTTGCGTATCTGGTCATTTTCACTGCTGCGCATCCGCGAAGTGCCACGCGTGACAGGATTGACGAAGCCATTATCATTTTGCTTGTCGCGCTGGCAAGTGTCGGCATCGTCGAGTGGCTACGCGACAGAGTTGGGTCAGGTATCTTGATTGCGGTTACGTTTGAGATTTTGCTTGCCGCTTTGCTGTGGACGGCCAGAGTTTTCCCGCAAGCAGAGGAGCAGAGCCAATGAAAGCCATAGCGGTAAGATCGGCAGCGCTCCCGTCCGACAGTGTGCTTTGGTCACGTGTTACATCACAGGATTTTCTAGACTGTTTTGCAGTGCGTGCCGTGACCACGCCGCGTATCGCAGCGGAAATCATCACAGAGTTTCCAAAATGGGCACGGGGACTGCTTCAGATACGAGGGATCATCGTCGCTCCTTTCGGGCTTTCACAAGATGGTCCAGAGGCAGTCGACAAGGTCGGACCGTTTCCGGTGGAGAGCGAGACGGACCATGAACTGATCGCAGGTTTCAATGATAAACATCTCGATTTCCGGGTGTCGGTCATCGCCAAAGAGGGGTGCGTCTCGCTCGCGACTTGGGTGCATGTGCATAACCTTGGTGGCCGCCTGTATCTCAATGCGATCATGCCATTTCACATCCTGATCGCGCGCGATGCACTTCGGCGAGTGGCAGTGGCCACTCGAAAGAGTAAGCCAGAGAAGGAAACCAGATGGACCTGAGCGCTCTCGCCTTCTTTGCCGTGACAGAGTTCATTCTTTCCCTGACACCCGGCCCGGCTGTCCTTTTGGTCATGAGCCTCTCGATGCGCAGCGGGTTTCGGTCCGGCTTCATGGCGACACTTGGCATTCTAGCGACAAACGCGGTTTTCTTCACGCTTTCGGCTTTGGGCGTCGGCGCTTTGATTGTCGCCAGCGCGACGCTGTTCACAGTCGTGAAATGGGGAGGGGCCGCTTACCTTGTCTATCTTGGTATTGGAATGATCTGGCCGCTTCTTCGTAGACAAGGCTCAGCAGATAGGCCTTCATCATCGACGGCATTTCAATCTCTTAAAAATCCTGAAGCCATCAGGACATCAACAGCAACCCGCGCCTTCTGGAAAGGTTTCGCGCTGCAAGCGTCGAACCCTAAGAATATCGCATTCTTTGTGGCTATTCTCCCCCAATTTATTGATCCGGCGGGCAATGTGCCATTGCAGCTTGTGATCCTTGGGGTGGTTTCCGTTCTGATTGAGCTTCCGATCTTGGTGTTCTACGCAGCCGCTTTCACGCTCTCCGGACGCATAATGAAGGATCGCGTCATTGCATGGATCGAAGCTATTGGTGGCGGTATTCTGGTGATGCTCGGGGTCGCGTTGGCAAGGACCAGCCGTGATGCTTGATGTATGAGATCTCCTTAACCCGTCGCACCTGTTTCAGAAACGCTTGCCGTGAGATGTGTACTGTCTGTCAAACGAGACAACGCCTTGGCGTAAATTGCGTTGCGAATATGATCGCTCTCTTTAGCCAAGATGCCATCCCGCGGAATGTGTCAGATCAAATGTCTTTGACCGTCAGATTACTCTGCCGCGATCTTTTGAGGTGTCGATGTTTCCGTCGCCTCACGAGACCTTCTGAACAGACGGACCAGAACACCGGGCTTGCGATCGCTGAGGCGTTCGCGTTTTTCTTCGCGGCGCTCTTTGCGCAGGTATGTGTGGTAAAGGGCAGGGACCCCGATAAGCGTCAGGACTGACGCAAAGCCGAGACCGGCCATGATGGCCACCGCCATGGATGCAAAGAAGGCATCGCTTAACAGCGGGACCATTCCCAGGATTGTCGTTGCGGCAGCAAGCACAACGGGGCGCAGGCGACTGACAGACGCAGTTACGATGGCTTCACTCTGCGGCAAACCCTCTTCATCTTTTTGCGCGTCGATTTCCTCCACAAGCACGATGGCGTTTTTGATGAGCATGCCAGACAAGCTCAGCAGGCCAAGCAAAGCGGTAAAGCTAAAGGGGAGGTTCGTGAACAGGAGGCCCAGGCCAACACCGGTGACGGCCATGGGCGCGACAGTCCAGATGACAGCGGTCTGTCGCAGCTTTCCGAAGAGGAGGATGGTGATCAAAAGCATCGTCCCGAAAGCTAGCGGCATCTGTCGTCCAAGACTTGCCTGCGCGGTGCTTGCGCTTTCGAACTCACCGCCCCATTCCATGCGGTAGCCAGCGGGCAACTCCATCGCTTCGATGGCTGCGCGGACCTCAACGAACGCTTGTGGCGGCAGCACATCAGGAACGGTGAACGCCTGAACGCTGATGGTCGGTGCGCGATCCCGACGCTGGATAAGCGTATCCCGCGTCACAACATCAAACCCGTTGATCACCTGTCCGAGGTTTGTGAAACCGCCAGAAGATGGCGCATAGATAGGTTGATCCAAAAGGTAGTCAGACCCGATTTGCTCGTCTCGCGGAGTCCTGATCAGGATGGGAACCTGACGGTCGAACTCACGAAATGTTCCGACACGCAGACCATCTGTCGCCAGAGCAATTGCCTGAGAAACGTCAGATCGGCTGATACCAAGAGCTTGCGCGCGATCAGTGGCAAAGATCGGCTGGGTCGTGAGCTGAGGCTCGCGCCAGTCTGTGCGCTCCACGACCAGTAGGTCGGTTTCGGTTTCAAAAATATTTTGTGCGTCTTCGGCGAGTTGGCGCAATACCTTCGGGTCTGGGCCAGACAGCCGCACTTCCACGTCGGCTCCGACCGGTGGGCCGTAAATGATTTGTTGTACGCGTGTTTCGGCCCACGGGATCGTTTGGGCGGCGAATGCCGTCAGATCATCGCGCAGTTCCGGAATGTCATTAGCGCTTGCAACGCGAATGATAAGTTGCCCGTAGGAGGGGGACGGGTCCTCTGGCGTGTAAGTCAGCAGGTAACGCGTCATGCTCGCACCGACGGTCGTTGTCACGGCCTCGACTGCAGGATGTTCGAGAAGCCAGTCCTCCAACAGAGCAAGATCTTCGCTGGAGGTCTCAATCGACGTGCCTTGGGCAGCGTTATAGTTAAGGTAGACCAGAGGCGTCGTGGCTGGCGGGAAGAATTGCTGTTTAACCATCCCCATAGAGGCCACCCCGGCCACTGTGGCGCCGACAAGCCCGATGATAACAAGCCAGCGGACACGGAGTGCGCCGCGGACCACCGCGCCGTAGCCACGGAAAAAGAGCGTATCGTAAGGATCTTTCGCGTCTGCGTTGGTTTCTGTCCGGAAGAAGTAGCTGGCCAGAAGTGGTGTGACCGTCACGGCCAGTACCCATGACAGAAGGAGCGAAATGCCGATTACTGCAAAGAGCGAGAACAGAAACTCCCCGGAGCTATCGGGGCTGAGGCCGATGCCTGCAAATGCCATAATGCCGATGATCGTTGCCCCGAGCAGCGGGACTTGCGTCCGCGGTGCGACCTCGGATGCAGCGTCAATCGCCTTCTTGCCACGTCGCATTTGCACCTGCATGCCTTCCGCAACCACAATGGCGTTGTCCACCAACATGCCCATGGCGATGATGAGCGCACCGAGGCTGATGCGTTCGACTTTGATGTCGAAGATATTCATGAAGAAGAACGTGAAGCTGACCGTCAGCAGCAGGGAACCACCTACCACGATGGCCGCCCGCCACCCCATAAACAATGCCAGCACGCCGATCACAACGCCGACTGACATGGCAAGGCTCATCAGGAAGTCTTGGTTGGCGGTGTCCACAACGCGGTGTTGTTCATACACAGGATCGAGCGTGACACCGACCGGCAACAGCGGCGTAATCTCGGCGAGACGATCTTCTATTCGCTGCCCGACCGTCACGATATTCTGCGACGTGAGACCTGCGACGCCAATCGTGAAAGCATCTACCCCATTGTGACGAATGATCTGTCGTGGGGCATCCACACGGCCACGGTAAACGTCAGCAACATCTGTCAGGTTCAGTACTTCGCCTTGGAATCCAAACGTCAAAGCACTGATCTCGGCAACGCTGTCGTCGGGCTGCGGTCCTGTTATAGTGACGTCACTACGGTCATTGTCGGCCGTTCCCGTGGGCACGACGCTATCGGTCGCTGACACGGCTCCAATGACGACATTCGGCGGCACACCCAAAGCAGTGAGCTTTTCGCTCGATGGCTCCACGAAGATGGCTTCTTCGGGCAACCCAAGCACCTGGGCATTCGCAACACCATCGACGGTGAGCAATTCCCGGCGCAGAAAACTGGCGATGTCCCAGATCGTTGCATCGTCGTATCCCGGCGCTGAAACCGCGTAAAGAAGGCCATACACGTCGCCAAAGCTGTCATTGACAGTCGGTGGAAGGGCTGCCTCCGGCAAGGCGCCGGCGGCATCTGCAACTCTATCGCGCAAATCATCCCAGACCTGAGGAAGTTCGCTTCCGTCGTAGGTATCCTGGATCGTCACTTCGATGACGGACAGGCCCGGCGTATTCGATGAAGTGATGAAGTCGATCTCATCCATCTGCTGGATTTCAGCTTCCAAAACTTCGGAAACTTCAATCGCAACCTCTGACGCAGTCGCACCCGGATAGGGTGTAATAATGAGAGCAGATTTCAGCGTGAAGACCGGGTCTTCCAGCTTGCCGACGCTCAAGTAACCTGCCGCGCCTCCGAACAGACAGAAGAGGATTAACAGCCACGTGTAGAGTGGTTTCTGAATGGAAAGGCGCGCTATCTGCATGGATCAGGAGCCTTCAACAGTAAGGCCATCAAAGCGCTGAACGCTTTGGCCAGTTTCGATAAGGTGCGCTCCAACCGTGATGATCTCTGTATTTGGGTCCAAACCTATGACTGTGAACGATGTGCCGTTACGAGACTGCACATCCACAGTGATATGTGTCGCGATCACTTCTCCGTTCTCAGGTTGGATGACTGCGACGGTATGGTCTCCGTTTGGCTGTATCACGATTGCGCTTGCGGGCACCTGCACACCTGTTTCGGAGTTCGAAATTTCAGCGATAACTGTCATGGTGCGCCCGGGTAGCATAGTGGGCCCTGTCTCGCCCTCTACGGCCAAAGAAATCGTATAGCTTTGACCGATACCGGATGCTTCCGCTCGGAACTCACGGAAATTCAGAGGGATATCGTTAGCAGAACCAGCAAACTGGCCGATAAAAGTTGCCTCAGATGGATCTCCGATCGCACCAAGCAGCCGCTCAGGCAAGTCGAACTCAACCCGCGTTTCCGACATGTTATGCAGTCGCAAGACAGGTTGGCCAGGCGCAATGGTAGTGAAGGCGGTACCAATCCGGTCGGCAATCAGGGCGTCGAAAGGTGCGTGGAGCTTTGCGTCTGACAAGGCATCGCGCGCTTCGCGAAGGGCAACTTTTGCGAGATTCCTTGCGGTTTCGGCATCTTCGGCCTGTACGGCCGAGGCGACGTTCCGCTTTGCCAAAGTGAGCGCACGTGCCAACGTGCGTTCCGCCTGAGCCAGGTTGAGCTCTGCGCGTTCGACGGCGCGTTGAAACGGGGCCAGGTCGAGATTTGCCAGTAGCGTTCCTTCCGGGATACGCGTCCCTTCACGAGCATCCAGAAACTCAAGATAGCCTCCGACTTCGAAGGAGATATCCACAGTTTCCAGGGCCGCTATCTGACCGAAGAATTGCCGAGAAAGACTTTCGCTTTGCGACGGCACCATCATTGTTTGAACGAAGACCGGTGGTTGTTCGACAACGGCTTCGTCGGTGGCTTGCGCGAAAAGAGGTGCAGGCAGCGTAGCAATGGCCGCGAGCATTAATAGGCTCGATCGAGGTTGCACCATGATGTTATCTTCCTATCTGTCTCATAACCATCCGATCGAAAACCGACCGTTCGGTAGGTAGATAGATGTGGTCATGCAAAGGTCAAACATATTGGAACAAGAAAATGCGGTTCTTGATCGGAGAACCCAGATCATCCTGACCACAACACAGCTATTTTTGGAAAACGGCTTCTCGGGTACATCCATGAGTGCCATTGCAAAAGGCTGTGGGATCACCAAAGCGAGCCTCTATCACCATTTCACGGGAAAGGATGAACTCTTCAGCGCTTGCGTGACCTATGGATACACAGCCGCGCTGGAAGCTGTGGAAGCTCTGGTCGAAGACCATGATTTATCCGCCCGGCGAAAGCTGATCGAAGCCATCCGGGTCCTTTATGACATTACTGTCGAATCCAGCGTTGGCCGTATGTCGCCTTTGATCGCGGAGGTTTCTCGCGAGTTTCCTAATGTCGCCCGGGACTTTCACACGGAATACATCGAGCCAGAGCGCGAACTTCTTTGGAAGATCATCAAAGAAGGTGTCTCAAGTGGCGAGTTTAGCCCAGTAGATCAAAATCAGTTGTTCCACGTGGCTTTCGGCCCGATGGTCATGCTCTCGCTAGCGCGTGAAATGTTTGCAACATTCGACGATCTTGATGAGCACTTCCCGGTCTCTAACCTGAGAGATGGGCACATCGATGTGATACTTGGCATGCTGAACGCAGAGCCTGATCGAAAGCGCAAAGAATAGTGTCCTTGGCGCCGATCTCAGAGCGTGCCTTTTGCGGCATAAAGGGCGCTTCCAAAACAAACTGAGCTTATTAGGCGCTACATTTTCATCAAGGCGCGGCAGGGCAAGGCACTTTGCCGGGCCTTACTCCATATATTCACTTCACGCTCTCGCATCCGCGTCACATGTCTCGCGCAGCACCTTGACGCTGGAAAAGTCGGATGCAAGTCGAACGACGTTAGACAAGTCGTTGAAACCGTAATCCAACCCAATCAAACGTGCTGGGATGCTGGTTGCCGCTTCAAGCGCCAGCAAAGGGCTAATTCCAACTTGGTTGACCATGGTCCGAGCTGCCGTTGCCAGGTCCAAATCTGCACCCGCAAGCGTGCCATCGGCAAGTGTCAGTATGCCATTGTCGCGCCTGATCTTGCGTCCGCCAAGTTCAAACTCAGTGCTCTGCGATCCGGCCACGGCCATCGCATCACTGACCAGGAAGATACGACCAGGGCCAGCCTTGGCGCGCCAAGCGGCAGCGATCGTTTCGGGATGCACATGGACTGCGTCTGCGATCAGGCCGCTTGATACCGTTCCGTCAGCCAGCGCAGCGCCAACAAGTCCGGGTTCACGATTTCCCAGCTGGCTCATCGCATTGAACAAGTGGGTCACGCAGCGCGCTCCGGATTTGAAATAACGACGACAGGTCGCGTAGTCGGCATCGGTATGTCCAAGCGAAACCAGAACTCCTGCATCTGCAAGCCTACGGACTTGTTCTTCTGTCACGTTTTCCGGTGCGACGGTTACCTTCAGCAACGGTAGTTTCTGAGCAGCGACGAGAAGACTTTCCAAATCAGAAGCGTCCATTCGCCGGATCAATGATGCGTCGTGAGCGCCCTTGCGCGTAATCGACAGATGTGGGCCCTCCAGATGCAATCCTGCGATCCCAGGAACGCCCCTCGTAATAGCTGCGCAGGCTGCCGAGATAGCCGCATTGGTCTTTTCGAGGCTGTCGGTGATAAGTGTCGGGAGAAATGCAGTAACCCCAAGACTGCGGTGCGCTTTAGCAATTCGTTCAAGTGTCTCCACGGATGGATTCGAATTAAATTGAACTCCGTCGCCACCATTCACCTGCAAGTCAACGAAACCGGGAAACAAGATATCTCCGGCGAGATCGACAACGTCGCCTGAAGTGATCGAGCCTCGATCCTGTTCAAGGCTTACAAAACGATCATTCTCAAAACGGATGTGATGGTTGTCATAGAAACGCACCCCGTCGAAGATACGGCCATTGCGAAAGGTGAGTGCGCTCCCTGTCATACCGTTTCCGTGACCTTGTTCAGGTGGCGAGGTGTATCCGGGTTAATCCCACGAGAAAGCGCAACAGTTTCAACCATCGCGTAGAATGAAACAATTGCGGCGATCGGATCACAAAGCCAATGATCAGTTCGAATGTGGGGCAGGGAAGCCGCCCTTGTCGTCTTATTCGTCACGGCAAAGACGCGTGCACCCTTGTCGGCGAGCGCATCAGCTGTTTCAGCGATGCTACTCTCCGCCTTGTCGCATGCAGAGAAGGCAATCACCGGGAAGCCCTCGCCAACGATAGAGACTGGTCCATGCAAAACCTCAGCAGACGAGTAGCTTTCGGCGTGGATCAGACATGTTTCCTTGAACTTAAGCGCAGCCTCATTTGAAATAGCCCAAGACGGACCGCGTCCGATGCTGAAGAGAGACCGTCCATCAATTGCTTCCGCCGCTTTGGACCAATCGCACCGTGTTGCCTTCTCGAGCGCTGCCGGAAGGGCGTGGATGGCTGCAATGAGCTCATCGTCACGCTTCAACTCTGCAAGAAACCAGAGCCCGGCGACAAGCGAGGTGACGAATGTTTTGGTTGCCGCAACGCTGAGTTCTGGTCCCGCATGGATTGGCAGCGTGGAATTTGCCGCCGCTGCAAGCCGGGATGTGTGATCGTTTGTGATGGCGACGGTATGCGCTCCATTTCGGCGCAGCGCTTCGGTTAAGCGAACGATGTCAGGGCTCTGTCCTGACTGCGAAACTGCGATGCCAACAGTATCTTGGGCGTTCAACTCAACGCCGTAAATCGAAGTCACCGATGGGCCGACCGACGCCATGGGCCGTCTCAGGATCAGCTCACTTGCGTATTTCAGATAGGTGGCCGCATGATCCGACGATCCGCGTGCAATTGAGATGAAGTACTTTGGGTCGGCATCGCGAGCGATGGCTGCCGCGTTACGGACAGAACCGCCGCCTTGGTCGAGAAGGCGGGCAACGGCTTCGGGAATCTCGTGTACTTCCTGGCGCATCTGTGTTGGTTCGGATGACATATCTAAGTGCCTTTCGGTCAGAGGCGCAGCTCGGCCACAAAGTCGTAGGCGTCACCGCGATAGAGCGAACGCGTGAGCTCTGCAACGCGCCCGCTGGCAAGAAAAGAGGTTCGTTCAATCGACAGCCCAGCAGACCCCTCTGCAACGCAGAGAAGCTCAGCTTCGCGCGCTGCAAGATTAACGGCGGAAATCTTCTGGACCGCACGAACGGGTCGAAATCCGCTTTTGTTCAAAACCTCATAGAGCGAGGTCGTGACATTGAGCGGATTGGGTAGGAGATCAGTTGGCAAGGAAGCGCGCTCTAAAGCCATCGGTCGCTCGCCAGCTTCACGAAGGCGGTAAATCCGAGCCACTTCGGCATTATCTTCGAGATTAAGTGCGCGGGTCTCAGTGGGGGTCGCAAGAAATACACCGCGTTCAAGCCACCGAGATGTCGTGTCCATACCACGTCGTGCCATGTCTTCGGTAAACGAGGTTAGATGCGACAGAGACTGCTCCATCCTGTTCAGAGGCTCGCGTATAAACGAGCCTGATCCTTGGCGTTGCTCGACCAGCCCTTCGCGTACCAACTCCTGAATGGCCTTTCTAACGGTGACACGGGACAATTCCGTTATCTCGGCGATCTCACGTTCTGGAGGTAGCGATGAGTTTGGTGGTAGAACGCCGCTCTCAATGCCGCTTTCGAGCCGTTGCCTGAGTTGTACGTATCGTGGCCCCCCGGCTTCGCCAAGCCAGCCTTCGGGCCGAAGATATTCTACGACATTCATCTTGCATGCTCCTTGGCAAGGTCTCGTGCGAGAGCGATCGCACCTTCCAGCGGCGGGCCAAGCGGCGCCTCCAGCTCGATCCTCATATCTTCGGCAAGATAGCTGCCGAAATGGTGGCCAATCCCACCCGTCAAGCAGAGAGCCAGCCCTGGTCGCCAGCCGATAGACACAAGGCTTCGCGTGATCTCAGCGGCACCAGCTCGCATGACGTGGATCGCTAAAGCATCGCCATGTCTCGCTGCTTCGGTCACCTCCGGCGCCAAAGCACCAAACGATTTCGGGTCAGCTGTCGTAGCAAAGCGCACGATCCCAGGCGCACCCTTGAACTTGTCTAAAAGTGCTTCGGCAAGATCGGAGGTTTCGGAACGGCCATCTACGGTTTCAAGCGCTACACCAAGAGCGGTCCGACCGATCCATTGCGCAGACGCTTCGTCGCCTAACACTGGGCCCCAGCCGCCTGAGAGGCGCATCTCTCCATCAATTTGCACGCCGTAGAACGACCCGGTGCCACAATGCGCAATAACGCCATCCCGTGCGCCCAGTGCACCACGGAGTGCGGCTGGGCGGTCATCTTCAATGCGAACAATATTGAAAGGCAACGCGGCGTGAAGGCGGTCGGCCATGGCAGGCCCAGTGACGCCCGCAAGTCCAACGAATGTTGGTAACCCTTTAAGTACTTCCGGCGCGATTTTGGAGGCGCGGGCAAGGTCGTTGAGGCCTTTCAGGATCTCGCGAATCCCGCCATCAAAATCTGTCGAAACATTGGCGCATCCTGTTTCGGCTACCGTGGTCCCTTGGTCGTCGGAGAGCGCGACACGGCATCGTGTGCCGCCGCCATCCACGGCAAGTACCATCGTGTTTGCCACCTTCATCATAAAGATACCTATACAATACCTTTTATATTTTTAAAAGGCCTAATAGAGACCAAATTAGCGCTAAATCTCAGAAATTAGCTTTATAATAAGTGAACCTCACCCTTTGGAAGAAGTTGTAGACAAAAGGTATTGTAATGGTATTCTATGGGTTAATGAGGGGAATCGCATGATCAAAACGCGTACAGAAGCACTGCACGACAAGGCCGTCGGTCTGGATGCGTGTGCCCGTGTCGATGCGGCTGCGGTTCTGGCTGATGGTCAAATTGCTGCGGCTGCCGCGGTGCGCGATGCGGCCCCGGACATCGCCCGCGCCGCAGTCGCGCTTGCCGAGACCATTCGGGGCGGCGGCGTCGTGCATTATGTTGCCGCAGGTTCGTCCGGGCTGATGGCTGCTGCAGATGCACAAGAGCTCGGCGGGACCTTTTCGATCTCGCCTAAGCAATTGCGCATCCACATGGCCGGCGGTCTTCCGACGGGTGTTGAGATGCACGGTGGAACCGAAGACGATATTTCGGACCTTGATGACGCGCTTTCAACCCTTTCGGAAATCGATGCCTTGATCGGCGTGTCCGCTAGCGGCTCAACCCCTTACACCTTGGAGGCTGTGCGACTTGCTAGCGTAGCGGGGGCCAAATCCATCGGGATCGCCAATAATATAGGCGCGCCCCTTCTGGAAATGTCAGATCATCCCATTCTTCTTGCGACACCGCCCGAAGTTCTTTCAGGCTCAACGCGCATGGGTGCAGGTACCGCGCAGAAAATCGCGCTCAACATGCTCTCGACGCTGATGGCAATTGAACTTGGTCACGTTCATGACGGCATGATGGTCAATCTGCGCGCCGACAACACTAAGCTTCGTGCCCGGGCCGCTGGCATGGTCTCGCATATTGCCAAGGTCAGCGATGAGGCCGCCGCTTCCGCGCTAGAGGTCGCCGATGGTCTCGTTAAACCTGCCATTCTGGTTGCACGGGGACACACCCTTGCTGCAGCCCAACACCTCCTTCGTGAAACCGAAGGAAACCTACGCGCCGCCTTGGCGCGGCTCGACTAACCAACCCAAGGGAGACCTCGATGACACGCAATACTTTGAAACTCGCGCTTTTGAGTACGGCGCTGGTCGCGACCAGCGTTCATGCACAGGACGTCACGCTCACGATCGAAAGCTGGAGGAACGATGATCTGACACTTTGGCAAGATCAAATCATTCCAGCGTTCGAGGCCGAACACCCGGGCATCAAGGTGAATTTCACACCATCCGCTCCTGCTGAGTATAATGCCGTTCTGAATTCGAAGCTTGATGCGGGCTCTGCTGGCGATTTGATCACATGTCGCCCATTCGACGCATCGCTTGCTCTTTATGATGCCGGTCATCTTGCTGATCTCAGCGATCTCGATGCGATGGGCAATTTTTCTGATGTTGCAAAGTCAGCTTGGCAAACAGACGATGGCTCCGCCAGCTTCTGCGTGCCGATGGCATCTGTGATCCACGGCTTCATTTACAACAAAGAAGCCTTCGAGGAGCTCGGCATCTCGGTGCCTGAGACGGAAGAGGAGTTCTTCGCCGCGCTCGAGACGATCAAGGAGGACGGCAGCTACATCCCGATGGCAATGGGCACCAATGATCAGTGGGAAGCTGCCACTATGGGCTATAACAATATCGGCCCGAATTACTGGAAAGGTGAGGAAGGTCGTCTTGCTCTGATCGCGGGTGAGCAGAAGCTGACCGATGAGGCCTGGACTGCGCCTTATGCAGCGCTTGCGCGCTGGGGCGCTTATCTGGGTGACGGATACGAGGCACAGACCTACCCCGACAGCCAGAACATCTTTACGCTGGGACGCGCCGCGATCTACCCGGCCGGTTCTTGGGAAGTCTCGGGCTTCAACAATCTGGCCGACTTCGAGATGGGCGCTTTCAAGCCGCCGGTGCGGAACGCAGGCGACACATGCTATATCTCTGATCATACGGATATCGGTATCGGGATGAATGCTTCCACGGACAATCCGGATGCAGCGCGGACGTTCCTTGCTTGGGTCGCGAGCCCTGCCTTCGCGGAAATCTTCGCGAACGCATTGCCAGGTTTCTTCCCGTTGTCGTCAACGCCCGTAGAGATAGCCGACCCGCTTGCCGCTGAATTCGTCAGCTGGCGCGAGGAATGTGAAAGCACTATCCGCTCGACCTACCAGATTTTGTCACGCGGGACGCCGAACCTCGAAAACGAAACCTGGGGTGCGTCGGTTGCTGCCATCAAGGGTATGTCGACGCCCGAAGCTCTTGGCGAAGAGCTCCAGACCGGTCTTTCCAGCTGGTACGAACCGCAGCAGTAACCTCCCACTGCTGCCCCTGACCCTGGGCGCCTCCTTCGCGCCCAGGGAAATTTTCTCCGGAGATTGACCAATGAACAGAACCCGCTTTCGCTGGCATATCCTCGTGTTCCTTGCGCCTGCTGTGATCATCTACACTGCCGTGATGATTTTGCCGCTGTTCAATACGCTGAGACTTGCACTGTATACGCGTGTTGAGCAGGAACGGGTCTTTGTCGGATTGGACAATTTCCGGACGCTTTTCTTTGATCCCATCTGGGCTGAACAATTCTGGAATGCTCTGGGCAACAACTTCTGGTTCTTCATCATCCATATGCTTGTGCAGAACCCAATCGGGATTGCCCTGGCTGCGCTTCTCAGTCACCCACGATTGCGCTTTGCCGCTCTTTATCGGTCGGCCATCTTCATTCCAACAATTCTATCATTTGTGATTGTTGGTTTTGCCTGGAAACTCATTCTGTCGCCGATCTGGGGGATTGCCCCAGGAATGTTGGACGCGATTGGCCTCAAATTCCTTTATGCGCCTTGGCTGGGCAAGGAAGAGTATGCACTGACAACTCTGGCTCTGATTTCAGTCTGGCAGTTCGTTGGCATCCCGATGATGCTGATCTATGCGGCGCTGCTGACCATTCCAGAAGAAATTCTAGAGGCGGGTGAGGTCGATGGAATTACGGGTTTGGCGGCGTTTTGGAAAATCAAACTGCCGTTGATCCTTCCTTCTATCGGAATCATTTCGATCCTGACATTCGTTGGCAATTTCAACGCTTTTGATCTGATCTATGCCGCCCAGGGCGCACTCGCTGGGCCTGACTTCTCCACGGATATTCTTGGCACGTTCATGTACCGGACGTTCTTTGGCTTCCAGCTTCAACTGGGCGATCCCCATATGGGGTCTGCGATCGCAGGGGCGATGTTCGCGATCATTCTGGTGGGGGTCTGCATTTATCTATTCGGCATCCAGACCCGGATGCGCCGCTATCAGCTTTGAGGGGATGACATGAATAAAGCACGCTCAAATCCGCTGAATGCCGTGATGATGCACGGAGCGCTCATTCTCTATACCCTTATCGCGCTCTTTCCGGTGTTTGTTATCCTTATCAACAGCTTCAAGGAACGCCGGGCCATTTTTCGTGAGCCATTGGCTTTCCCCGATGCCGAGAGTTTTTCAACCATTGGCTACGAAACTGTCATGAGGCAGGGGGATTTCCTTCTGTATTTTCAAAACTCGATGACCGTCACGGTCGCCTCGCTGTTCTTCGTGCTCTTGTTCGGCGCCATGGCGGCCTATGCGCTTAGCGAGTATCGGTTCCGCGGTAACTTGATCATGGGATTGTATCTTGCGCTTGGGATCATGATCCCAATCCGGATCGGTACTGTCGCAATCCTTGAGATGATGGTGGCGACTGGTCTTGTGAACACCCTTTGGGCGTTGATCCTTGTCTATACGGCGCAAGGTTTGCCACTCGCCGTCTTCATCCTGAGCGAGTTCATGCGGCAAGTGTCAGACGATCTTAAGAACGCGGGACGTATCGACGGACTTTCTGAATACACGATCTTTTTCAGATTGGTTTTGCCGCTCGTGAGGCCTGCGATGGCGACTGTTGCGGTTTTCAATATGATACCGATCTGGAACGACCTTTGGTTTCCACTCATCCTGGCGCCAGCTGAGGAGACCAAAACACTGACACTAGGTTCGCAGGTCTTCATCGGGCAATTCGTAACCGATTGGAACGCCGTGCTTTCGGCACTTTCGATGGCAATCCTGCCGGTATTGGTCCTTTACGTCGTATTCTCGCGGCAACTGATCAGAGGACTGACGTCAGGTGCAGTAAAATGACCCGTGTTCTCGTCGCGGGTCTCGGCAACATGGGGCTCAGCCATGCGCTTGCCCATCACAAACATCCCGACGCCAGCATTGTCGGGCTTGTCAACCGATCTGGCGAGGTCAGCCATCCAGATCTCGCGAGCTATCCGATCTTCGACGACTTTTATGCGGCCCTTGATGCAACGAAACCAGACTTGGCCGTAATCGCGACCTACACCGACACGCACGCGGATTTTGCAGTCGCTGCGATGGATGCAGGCGCTCATGTCTTCGTCGAAAAGCCTCTTGCGATGACTGTCAGCGATGCAAAACGCGTCGTTGATAAGGCCGTTGCGACACGTCGCAAGCTCGTCGTGGGCTACATCCTTCGCCACCATCCGTCCTGGATGCGACTGATCAAAGAAGCGCGCGCTCTTGGTGGTCCGTTTGTGTTTCGGTTGAACCTCAACCAGCAGTCCTCCGGTGATGAATGGACCGTCCACAAGGCGCTGATGGAGACGACCAGCCCCATCGTTGATTGTGGTGTGCATTACGTCGATGTCATGTGTCAGATCACGGATGCAAAACCGATCCGCGTGAACGGTATGGGCCTTCGGCTCTCGGATGAAATCGCAGAAGACATGTACAATTATGGCCAGTTCCAAGTGGTCTTCGAAGATGGATCAGTGGGATGGTACGAGGCCGGATGGGGGCCCATGATGTCTGAGACGGCTTTCTTCGTAAAAGACATCGTTAGCCCCAACGGGGCAGTCTCGATCACGGATGGCAATAAAGGGGCATCGTCTGATGTAGACGGCCACACCAAGGTCGGTGGCATCCTTGTCCATACACCACAGGGAGATCGATCCATCGAGATGCCAGACGAGCCCGGCCATCAAGAACTTTGCAACGCCGAGCAAGCCTACATACTGCGCGCCATCACCGAAGATATCGATTTAACCCGCCATATGAGCGACGCTGTCAGTTCGCTCGCGATCTGTTTGGCGGCTGATAACAGCATCCGTACCGGCATGCCGGTTACACTTGAGGAGACCCTGAAATGACTGCTCTATCTCTGGAAAACGTCAACAAATCCTTTGGAGAGGTACACGTCCTCAAAGACATCAATCTTGATGTGGAAGAAGGCGAATTTGTTGTTTTCGTCGGTCCATCCGGTTGCGGAAAATCAACGCTTCTGCGCTTGATTGCCGGCCTCGAAGACGTGACGTCCGGCGACATCCATATCGGCGGCGATCAGGTAAACCTAACGCCCCCTTCAAAGCGTGGCATCGCAATGGTGTTTCAAAGCTACGCCCTCTACCCGCACCTGAATGTGCGCGGAAACATGACCCTTGCTCTCAAGCAGGAACGGCAAACCAAGGCGGTCATCGACGAGCGAGTGCAGAAGGCCTCGAAGATGCTTAATCTTGAGCCGTATCTGGACCGCTACCCTTCGGAATTGTCAGGCGGCCAGAGACAGCGTGTGGCCATCGGGCGCGCGATTGTCCGTGAGCCGAAGCTCTTTCTATTCGACGAGCCGCTCTCCAACCTCGATGCGGCGTTGCGGATGAATACACGTCTCGAGATCGCCAGCCTGCACAAACAACTTGGCGCTTCGATGATCTATGTGACCCACGACCAAACGGAAGCAATGACGCTCGCAGATAAGATTGTGGTCCTTCGCGATGGGCGCGTCGAACAGATTGGCACCCCGATGGAGCTCTACAACAACCCCGCAAACCGGTTTGTCGCGGGATTTCTCGGGTCGCCATCAATGAACTTCTTCCCTGGAGAGTTGCTGCGTGCAGGCGACGAGCGCGTAATGGGGGTACGGCCCGAAGATCTCTTTGTTGCTGAGGATGGGCCCCTTGCGGTGCGCGTTAGTCATGTGGAACAACTTGGCGGGGATACCAATGTCGTTGCCCACCTTCATGACCATCAGATCACTGCGCGCCTTTTTGGACAGCATCAGGTTTCCACAGGTGAAAGTCTTCGTCTGGGGTTCAGGCCAGAAAGCACTTACGCATTCGATAAAGACGGCATACGCGTCAGTTAAACCCTGAAAGGCGTAAGGCATTTTCGCGTTACACGGACGGGCTTTCGAAATTGTGAAAGAGATGAGGCAACGGATCGTGATGCCAGAGGTGGTCCTAGATTTTGGACCAGTTTGCAGCCAACTTAAGATGGATCAGGG
>JBCBAC010000009.1:0-117131 GCA_038532735.1 Pseudomonadota bacterium | reverse complement strand
AGAAGGATAACTTGCATGTGCTTTCTCCTTACTTGACGGCGTAGGGCAGCAGGGCGAGGAAGCGGGCGCGTTTGATGGCGCGGGCCAGTTCACGCTGCTTCTTTGCCGAGACGGCGGTGATGCGGGACGGCACGATCTTGCCACGCTCAGAGATGTAGCGCTGCAGGAGGCGTGTGTCTTTGTAGTCAATCGCGGGTGCGTTCTCACCAGAGAAGGGGCACACTTTGCGACGGCGGAAAAACGGTTTGGCTGCCATGGGTTAGGCTCCTTTTCTCAAGATCAGCGGCGCGGGCGGTCGCCGCGGTCACCGCGGTCGCGCTCGTCGCGTTTCTGCATCTGGACCGAGGGCCCTTCGGCGTGTTCGTCGACCTTGATGGTTAGGACGCGCATCACGTCGTCATGCAGGCGCATCAGGCGTTCCATCTCCTGCACAGCCGGTGCGGGGGCATCGGTGCGCAGATAGGCGTAGTGGCCCTTGCGGTTTTTGTTGATCTTGTAGGCCATCGTTTTGACGCCCCAGTACTCGTGATCGACAAGGCTGCCGCCGTTGTCAGTGAGAACTGTTCCGAAATGTTCGATGAGGCTTTCGGCCTGCGCGTTGGACAAGTCCTGACGCGAAATGAAGACATGCTCGTAAAGGGGCATGCGCACTCCAATCATATATCAAGCGCATTTCAAAGACCGGGTTTAGGACCTTTGCAGCCCGGTCACGAGAGACTGCGCGGTTCAAGCGTTCTCGCAAAGGAAGCCGCGTTATACCTGTGCGGCGGCAAAGTGCAAGTGGCACAATTGCGGCAGCTGCCCCTAGGTCACGTCCGCGCTTTTCCTTAACCTTGCCCAAGTCCTGCCCTGATTGAACGCAATCATCGGTTGCAAGAGGGGGAAGAAGGATAAAAGCCATGAATGCAATGACAGAGTTTTCAGGTGTTCCCGTGAAAGGTGATATCGCCAATCGCGCGTTTCAGATCGACGAGACACATTGGGGATATATTGTAAGGTCTGTGGATGAGGCGGATGCGCCCATTCTTCTACGTCAAGCGTTGAGCTGGTTTGTCGGCACATCGCTTGTGGTCGCCATTATCGGTCTTTGGGCGATGCCCGGTGCAATGTTCGATGGCGAGACGCTTGTTATCAAGCTGGGTCTGTCCGGGATCTTTGCCGCGTTTGCCGGGCTATGCTTTTGGCTCTCTGCGCGAGGGGTGCGCACGGAAGTGCAATTCGATCTGGCCCGCAATGAAATCCGGTCTGTGGCCTGCGACCGCAAAGGCGTCGTCACTCTTCTGGATCGCCTGACCTTTGATGACGTCGGCAGCGTTTTTCTGAACCGCAGCCAGCACGGGACGGGACAGGCCAAGCTTGTTCTACGCTTGGGATGCAGCCCGCATTTGTTGGATGTCGCTCATGGTCAGGAAGAGGCTTTGACTGTGCTGCGTGACCGCATCGGCACTGATTTGTTGAACCCATCGATCACTGCGCCGCGCAAGTCCTTGCAGGCATTACAGGCCGACCAAGGTCTGAAGCCGGGTGGGAAGTATAAGGCCGCGTAGCGCGTCTCTTGCTTTTCGATGATTGCAAAGCCCGGCCTTTCGGCTGGGCTTTTGTTTTTCAATGAACACAGAGTGTTGAGCTTTGCAGTGTTGCAAACAAGCGGACTTAGCCGACATGTTTAGGCACATTCCTTTGCAAACCACGGAGCGACCTCGCAATGAAATCCATCCTGCTTGCCACCACTTTTGCTGCTGCAACTGCAACGGCTGTTGCCGCCGAGCCTGTCAAATACATGCTCGATTCCAGCCATTCCCAGGTTCTCTTCAGCTATGATCATCTTGGCTTTTCCACCACCTTTGGCATGTTCTCCGGCTTTGAAGGGGAGATTATGTTTGATCAGGAAGATCCCGCGAATTCTAGCGTGAATGTGTCGATGCCGCTCATGTCGATGTTTACGGGTTGGGAGCAGCGCGAGGCGCATTTCATGTCCGACGACTTCTTCGGTGCTACTGAGGAAGACATGATCACGTTCACATCAACGTCTATCGAGGTGACGGGCGAGGATACAGCGCTGATCACAGGCGATCTGACGATGAACGACATCACGCAGAGCGTTGTGCTGGATGCCAAGCTGAACGGCACAGGAACCCACCCCATGGCGCAGAAAGAATGGGCGGGCTTTGACGCCACGACGACGCTGAAGCGGTCTGACTTCGGTGTGGGTGCGTTTGCACCGGCCGTGTCTGACGAGATTGACGTTCGCATCTCTCTTGAAGCGGCGATTGCGGATAGCTGATCCGTCATCAAACGAATGCAGGAAGCGCCCCGGTTTTCCGGGGCGTTTTCTATTGGATCAGGGTGTTGCGGGGTTGGCTTCGATATTGATCGTGACCATGACGGGGAAGGCGAGGCTTGTCTCATCAGTCATGTTGTCGCCAATGCCGTATTCGCGGCGATCCAGTGTGAGCGTTGTGCTCATGTAGGCCGTGTCACCTTCGAACCCCAAGTCGAAGGGCATGGTGATCGGCATGCTGTTGTCCTTGATCGTGAGCGTGCCGGTCGCGACGTGGATGTCCCCGTCTTGGGTAATGTCAGCTTCGAAAACGGCTGTCGGGAATTCCGCCGTGTTGAAGTAGTCCGGGCCCATGGCTTGATCGGTGACGGAGCCGAGCGTCAGGGAGGGAATGGCAATGGTCGTGCGCACGGAGCCTTTGGCGTCGGCGGGCGCGTCCCGGTCGTACTCGATCTGGGTCGTCCATTGGGCGAACTCCCCTTCGACGCTGGCACCGAATTGTGTGATCGCGATGCCGATGCGGCTGCTTTCGTCCACAACTTCCCAGCCGGAGGGGGCTTCTTCGAGTTGTGGAACGGCGGCGATGCTGTCTTTTGCGGCGAAAAGCCCGATGCTGGCACCAATCGCGAGGGCGGCGGCCCAAGCTCCGAGTGCCAGAACGGGGGCTGCGGCTTTGCTTTGATGGGGCTGCAAGTTGGGTAGCTTTGGCGTGCCGATCATGCGGCGCAGGGTTTGGTCTTTGTCGACAAAGTGGTGCTTGAGCGCGCCTGCGATATGCAAGAGCAGCGAGGCGGCGAGAACACGCTCGAAGATGATGTGGAGACTGGCGAATGTATGCGCGAGGTCGTCGTCTTTGGGCACAAACGGTAGGTTTTGCCCGAGGGGCCACCAGATCGGCGCGAAGCCAGTGGTCGCGGCGTGGTGGATCCAGCCTGAGAGAGGGACGAGCACAAGCGAGCCGTAGAGCAACCAGTGCACCGTTTGAGCGGCTAAGGTCTCGAGCTTGCGCTCGGGATGCAGTTCGGCGGGTTTGGGTTGACTGATGGCCCAGCCGATGCGCGCGAGGGCCACAAAAAACACCGTCACGCCCAAGGTCTTGTGTAATGAAAACAGAAACGCTTTGCGTGCCAGTTGTTCGGACGTGTCATAGGGTAGCTGGTTGGCCACGATGCCCAAGGGGATCAGGGTGATGATCAGGGCGGCGGTTAACCAATGGAAGATCTTCGTCAGACTTCCGTAGTGCTGGGCGGTGTTTGCGAGGGGCATTGCGCTCTCCGGGCTTTTGATACTCGAAACTTAGAGCAGGGGTCGGCAGGTGCAAAGGCGCATCGCTGCACAGGATTTGTGCAGCGGACCTATCGGCGATTGCGCGGCAGCGCGTGGCGCGGTATCTGCGGCCAACGCTGTTGAGGAGGGCATTCATGAGCCGAGCATTCGTATTTCCCGGGCAAGGGGCGCAGACCATCGGGATGGGCAAGGCGCTGGCGGATGCCTACTCCGCCTCAAAAGCGGTCTTTGACGAAGTCGATGCGGCGCTGGGCGAAAACCTATCCGGTCTGATCTGGGAGGGCGATCAGGAGACGCTGACGCTGACGCAGAATGCGCAGCCTGCGTTGATGGCGATGTCGATGGCGGTGATGCGGGCGCTTCAGGCGGAAGGTGTGTCGGTGGATGCCGCGTCTTACGTGGCGGGTCATTCATTGGGCGAGTATTCAGCTTTGGCGGCGTCCGGTGCGTTGAGCGTCGGTGACGCTGCAGTGTTGCTGCGCGCGCGGGGGCAGGCGATGCAATTGGCGGTTCCGGTGGGCGTTGGGGCAATGGCTGCGCTGTTGGGGCTCGATTTTGAGACTGTGCAGGAGGTGGCCGCGGAGGCCGCTCAGGGCGAAGTCTGCGAGGCCGCGAATGACAATGATCCGGGTCAGGTTGTTGTGTCGGGTCACAAGGCTGCAGTGGAACGGGCGGTTGAGATAGCCAAGGGTAAAGGTGCCAAGCGCGCAGTTTTGCTGCCGGTCAGCGCGCCGTTTCATTGTTCCTTGATGCAGCCCGCCGCTGCAGCCATGGCCGATGCGTTGGAGAAAGTGGATATGGAGCGCCCACGCGTGCCGCTTGTTGCCAATGTGCTGGCGCATGACATTCAGGATCCGGGCACGATCCGGTCGTTGCTGGTCGAACAGATCACGCATTCGGTACGCTGGCGTGAAAGCGTTGCCTGGATGGCTGGGCAAGGTGTGAACGAGATTTGGGAGATCGGAGCAGGTAAGGCTTTGATCGGGATGGTCCGCCGGATTGATCGCGGGATCGCGACGCGTGCGCTGAGCTCGCCCGAGGATATCGCAGCAGCTATAGAAAGCATGGAATAGGGGCAGATATGTTTGATTTGACGGGAAAGAGCGCGCTGATCACAGGCGCGTCTGGTGGTCTGGGCGGTGAGATCGCCAAAGCGCTGCACGGTGCGGGTGCGACCGTGGGGCTGTCGGGCACGCGGGTTGAGCCGCTGGAGGCTCTGGCAGCGGAGTTGGGCGAGCGCGCGCATGTACTGCCCTGCAATCTGAGCGATATGGAGGCTGTTGATGCGCTGCCCAAGCAGGCAGCAGACGCGATGGGATCGGTCGATGTGCTGGTCAACAACGCGGGCATCACGCGGGACAATCTCTTCATGCGGATGTCGGATGAGGAATGGGCCTCGGTATTGGCGGTGAACCTGACGGCGACGATGAAGCTCTGCAAAGGTGTGATGCGCGGTATGATGAAGGCCCGCTGGGGCCGGATCGTGAATATCAGTTCGGTCGTGGGGGCGACGGGCAATCCGGGGCAGGCGAATTATGCGGCCTCCAAAGCCGGTGTCGTCGGTATGTCGAAAAGCCTTGCTTATGAGGTGGCGAGCCGGGGGATCACGGTCAACTGTGTAGCACCGGGCTTTATCACCACGGCCATGACCGACAAGCTGACCGAGGATCAGAAGTCGGCCATCCTTACCAACGTGCCTGCCGGGCGCATGGGCGAGGCCGGTGAGATCGGGGCGGCTGTGCTGTATCTGGCGAGCCTTGAGGCGGGCTATGTCACAGGGGCGACCTTGCATGTGAATGGTGGCATGGCCATGTTCTAGGCCTGTCTGAATGGACAGGTGAAAGCGTTTGCCTTGGCGGAAAGCTATGATATAGGCGGCGCAGATTTGGCGGGGGGAGGATCTTTCCTTGCTGACTTTGCCCCGACGGTGGGGTGCTAAACCGCCCCTTGGGCAGCCATAAACAGGCCGCTGGCCTTATTAAGAATGAGGACTGAGACATGAGCGACGTCGCAGATCGTGTGAAAAAGATTGTTGTTGAGCATTTGGGTGTTGAAGAGGACAAAGTGACCGAAAGCGCTTCGTTCATTGACGATCTGGGCGCTGACAGCCTCGACACTGTTGAGCTGGTAATGGCTTTCGAAGAAGAGTTCGGCATCGAAATTCCTGATGACGCCGCCGAGACCATCCAGACATTTGGCGATGCCGTGAAGTTCATCAAAGAAGCCTCGTAAGCTTTTTGACTGATAGTTTTGAAAGCGGCGTCCGATCTGGGCGCCGTTTTTCGTTTGGCAGGTCGGGCGTGCCTGCGGCGCGGATATTTGAGCAAAGGTGAAGATGAGCGGAGCTGCGCTGATGCGGGCTTGCCCCGGTATTGGATTGCGGGGTAATTGAGTGCAAAACCTTCGCGGAAGACAGGATGGGGGCAGGAATGCGTCGAGTGGTCGTTACAGGATTGGGAATGGTTACGCCTTTGGCCTGCGGGGTCGAAGAAACGTGGACGCGGTTGCTGGATGGGCAATCCGGTGCGGGACCCATCACGCGGTTTGATGCCAGCCATCTGGCGACAACTTATGCGTGCGAAATTCAGCGCGGTGACGGATCGGACGGGACGTTCAATCCAGATGACTGGATGGCGCCGAAAGAGCAGCGCAAGGTCGATGACTTTATCCTTTATGGCATGGCGGCGGCGGATCAGGCGGTGCGCGACGCGGGTTGGACGCCTGAAGGTGAAGAGGACCGATTGCGTACCGGTGTTATGATTGGGTCTGGCATCGGCGGTTTGTCGGCGATTGCGGATACGGCTGTTTTGCTGAAGGAAAAAGGGCCGCGGCGGGTGTCGCCGTTCTTTATTCCGTCGGCGCTGATCAATCTGGTGAGTGGACAGGTGTCTATCCGGTATGGGTTCAAAGGCCCGAACCACGCGGTGGTCACGGCCTGCTCAACCGGTGCGCATGCCATTGGCGATGCGGCGCGGTTGATCGCTTTGGATGATGCGGATGTGATGATCGCTGGCGGGGCGGAGAGCCCGATCTCGGAGATCGGGATTGCGGGCTTTAATGCGTGCAAGGCGCTGTCCACGAAGCGCGGGGATGACCCGAAATCGGCAAGCCGGCCTTATGATGCGGACCGCGATGGCTTTGTGATGGGCGAAGGTGCGGGCGTGGTCGTTCTGGAGGAATACGAGCACGCCAAGGCGCGCGGTGCGAAGATTTACGCCGAAGTGCTTGGCTATGGTCTGTCGGGCGATGCGTATCACATCACCGCGCCGTCGGAGGATGGTGAGGGCGGTGAGCGGTCGATGCGGGCTGCGTTGAAGCGCGCTGGTCTGGAGCCGTCAGCGGTGGATTACATCAATGCCCATGGCACATCGACCATGGCGGATACGATTGAGTTGGGCGCTGTCGAGCGGATGATGGGGGATGCTGCGTCAAAGGCGACGATGACCTCGACCAAGTCGGCGATCGGGCATTTGCTGGGAGCTGCAGGCGCTGTGGAGGCGATCTTCTCGATCCTGGCGATCCGTGATCAAGTGGCCCCGCCGACGATCAATCTGGACAATCCTGATGTGGAGCCGAAGCTTGATCTTGCGCCCAACCAAAAGCGAGAGCGCGAGATTAATGTGGCGTTGTCGAACTCGTTCGGGTTTGGCGGCACGAACGCGTCTCTGGTCCTTGGAAAGGTCAGCTAAATGTGGCGGCATATTGCCTCTAACGTTTTGACTTTATTTGTTGTTGTCCTGTTTTTGGCAGGCGGCGTGATTGCTTGGGGAGCCAATCAATATTCGGCTGAAGGGCCGCTGGCGGATGCGATTTGTTTGCGGGTCGAAAGCGGTTCGACCATGAGCCGTGTGTCGCGTGATCTGGAGGAACAGGGCGCGATTTCGAGCGGGACGATTTTCCGGTTGGGTGCCGATTACGCTGACAAGACCAGCCAGTTGAAAGCCGGGAGCTTTCTAGTGACGCCGGGCGCGTCGATGGAAGAGATCGTCGATGCGGTGACCCGTGGCGGGGCGAGCACGTGTGGCACGGAAGTCGTTTACCGCATCGGTGTACTGCGCACGACCGTGCAGGTGCGTGAGCTGGATCCGGCGACCAACAGCTATGTGGAGCGCGTGGTGTTCAACCCGGCTGAGGATGCGGTGCCCGAGGACTACACCGAGGTGAAGTCGGAGTCGGATGTTCGGTTCCGGATTGCTTTGGCGGAGGGCGCAACAAGCTGGCAGATTATTGAGAGCCTGAAACAGATTGATATTCTGGAAGGCGAGCCGGGTGAGGTGCCGCCCGAAGGTGCTTTGGCGCCCGACAGCTATGAGGTGACGCGCGGGGCGCGGCGGGCTGATCTTGTGGCGCAGATGCAAGCGGCGCAAGAACAGATTTTGGCGGATGCCTGGGCGGAGCGTGATCCCTCGGTTCCGCTGGAAAGCCCGGAGGAGGCGTTGATCCTTGCCTCTATCGTCGAGAAGGAAACGAGCGTTCCAGAAGAGCGGCGGCAGGTGGCGTCGGTTTTTGTGAACAGGCTTAACCAGGGGATGCGGCTGCAGACAGATCCGACGGTGATTTATGGGATCACGCGCGGGCAGGGCGCTTTGGGCCGTGGCTTGCGGCGCAGCGAGTTGCAGCGGGAGACACCATGGAACACGTATGTGATCCCGGCGCTACCGCCGACGCCGATTGCAAATCCGGGACGTGCTGCGATTGAGGCGGCTCTGAACCCTGATGAGACACCTTATATCTTCTTCGTGGCAGATGGCACCGGTGGGCATGCCTTCGCGGTGACGCTGGACGAGCATAACCGTAATGTCGCGCGTTGGCGTCAGATTGAGGCGGAGCGGGCGAACCAGTAAGCGCCTCCGCATTAGGAATTTCTTAATAAGACCGGGCGGTTAGAGTGCTTCCGCGCCTACGGTAATCTTGACTTTACGCGAGTTTTCGCGTATAAGTTGTGTCCTGCTGGAAGGATAGATGACGTGTAATGGCACGGTGTTTGTCTTCACGGGCGGTGCATATGAGAGGCAATTCTCGATGGATGCGACGTCCCAAGACTACGAGCAAATCGTGACCGACTCGGAAGACATAATGGTCACCTTAAATGCGCAACTCATGATGTGGATATCCCACGTCACGAACGCGTTGCGGCAGCTGGAAGACAATCCGGCTGTGGCAAACAAGCAAATCAGCGAAGGCCTTCGAGAGATCCATCGTACGCGGCAAATGCTTTTGCATGAGCGCGACCGAAATCTGGAGGCCCTCCATAAAGAGCAAGAGAGCATCCAACATGACGTCATCGACTTTGAGACAGAACGGATCAGTATCGCCTGCAAGCTGGATCGCTTGCGGGCCGCCAGCGCGGCAGACTGCATTTCTGGATGATCTCTGTGAGGGAGAGCTTATGGCTCTCCCTTTTTTATTTGAGTTCTGGGCGATGGAGCATCAATTGCCGCCGCCCGGCGATTGGCGGACATGGGTTGTCATGGGCGGGCGCGGGGCCGGTAAGACACGCGCAGGTGCGGAATGGGTGCGTGCGCAAGTCGAAGGGTCTTTGCCGACGGATCCGGGACGCGCGTCGCGCGTGGCACTTGTGGGCGAGACGCTGGATCAGGTGCGGGATGTGATGGTGTTTGGCGACAGTGGGATTATCGCTTGCTCGCCGCCGGATCGGCGGCCTGATTGGCAGGCGACGCGCAAGCGGTTGGTTTGGCCTAACGGCGCTATCGCGCAGGCGTTTTCGGCCCGCGAGCCTGAGAATTTGCGTGGACCTCAGTTTGATGCCGCCTGGGTGGATGAGCTTGGCTGCGCTGCGATAGATAAGGGCACAAATGAGCCCAACAAGTTCCTTGATCCGAAGTCATCGGAGAGCACATTGCCGCGTTACTCGACAGGCCGGCGCGATGAATTGCTCCAAATGCAGTATCTGCGCGCAATGTTGGAATATTGGGATGATACAGCGGTAAATCCGGTATCAGACCTATATAATAGTTCGATGATTGATATCTCGCGCTCACATGTTTGGGCATGGGATGCACGGCCGTTCCCGCATTTTCCAAGCAATTTGGCCCTTTGGTCGGATGGTGCGAATTATGCGCGGGGCCATTGGTTGAATGGGCGCGCGACGGCGCGGTCGCTTGCCTCAATTGTCGCGGAGATTTGCGACCGCTCTGGTGTCACGCATTACGATGTGTCGCGGCTTTATGGGTTTGTCCGTGGTTATTCCGTCAATGACGTCGATAGTGGTCGTGCAGCGCTGCAACCTTTGATGCTGGCCTATGGTTTTGACGCGATTGAGCGCGAAGGCTGTTTGCATTTTGTCACCCGGGACGGGCGAGCGATGGCATCGCTGGATATTGCAGAGCTTGCTTTGAACGATGAGCAGGAGACCGAATTAGAGTTGTCGCGCGCGCCGAGTGCCGACGTTGCGGGACGCATGCGTGTCAACTTCGTTGAAGCCGACGGGGAGTATGAAGCCCGGTCGGCAGAGGCTGTTTTCCCTGATGATAACACGCCATCGGTCTCAACTTCGGAATTGGAGCTATCATTGACCCGCGGCGAGGGGCGCATGATGGCAGAGCGGTGGCTGACGGAGGCGCGCGTCGCGCGTGATACCGCAAAGTTCGCTTTGCCTCCTTCGCAGGTTGATCTTGGCGCGGGCGATGTGGTCCGTGTTGGCTTGTCGGAAGGGGACTTTGATTTCCGCATTGATCATGTAGAGGAATCTGGCGTGAAGCTTTGTTCCGCGACGCGTGTCGATGAAGGGGTCTACGTGGCTTCGCATCCGCTGGAGGAGGTGGCTGTCATGAAGCCGTTCACGCCGGTGGCGCCAGTCTTCCCGCTCTTTCTTGATTTGCCCTTGATGACGGGCGATGAGGTGGAACATGCACCGCATATCGCGGTCACGGCTGATCCTTGGCCGGGATCCGTGGAGGTCGTGAGTTCGGTGACCGGCAGCGGGTATCAACGAAATCTCACGATTGCCGGCGCGTCGATCATCGGAACAACGCAAACGCCTTTGGCGGCTGCTAAGCCTGGACTTATTGACCGCGGCGCGCCTTTGCGAGTGCGGGTATCGAATGGGCATCTGTCCTCTGTTGAGGATGCGGCGCTGCGCGCAGGCGCGAACCTTTGTGCGATTGGGGACGGCACTTCGGATCAGTGGGAGCTTTTCCAGTTTGCTCAGGCAGAGTTGGTTGAAGAAGACGTTTATGAGCTGTCGATGCGCTTGCGTGGGCAGTTGGGCAGTGACGGTCTTATGCCGTCGGAATGGCCGGCCGGCTCTTACATCGTGTTGATGAATGGCATGCCGGATCAGATCGCGCTGCCTGTCGCGAACCGTGATACCGCGCGGCACTACCGAATTGGCCCGACAAGCCGTTCCTATGATGACGAGGCTTACATCGAAAAATATGAGGCTTTTCGAGGGATAGGACTTCGCCCGCTTAGCCCTGTGCATCTGAGGGGTCGACGTCTGGATGATGGCGATTTGGCTGTGAATTGGACCCGCAGAACGCGGCTGGAAGGCGACAGCTGGAGCGGGTTTGATGTGCCTTTGGGCGAAGCATCTGAGCTGTACATCCTGCGCGTGATCCATGGCGGTAGCCTGAAACGCGAAGTGCAGGTGATGAGCCCGGAGTGGCTTTACCCGGCGGGGCTGCAGGCGGCGGACGGCGTGTCTGGCGCGTTTGAAATTGAGGTTGCTCAGGTCTCTGAACGGTTTGGAGCGGGGCTTTATACAAGGATTGAGATCAATGACTGAGACAGCAAAACTTGGACTTCCCTTGGTGCAACCCTCGCAGGCGCAAAAGCACGTGACGGTCAATGAGGCCTTGGCGCGGCTGGATAGCCTGACCCAAGTCAGTGTTGTCTCACGCAGTGTCACAGTGCCACCCACCGGCGCGATTGATGGGGCGTGCTACCTGGTGCCAACCGGCGCGACTGCTGCCTGGACCGGACATTCTCATGAAATTGCGATCCGTTCTAATAACGGATGGGTCTTTGTTCCGATGGTCGAAGGATGGCGGGTTTGGGTCTCTGATGAAGGTCAGGCGCTTGATTGGATTGATGGCGTTTTCGTCTCCGGGTTGGTCGCGCGTTCCCCGTCCGGTGCCAGTATGTCGATGAAGATTTGGCAGTATGATCAAATACTTGCGACTGGCACGGTCATTGATGGCTCCGAAGAGGTGCCGGGCACGATCCTGGTGTTCGGTATAACAGGGCGGGTGTCGACTGCGCTTGGTGGAACACTTACCGACTGGCAGTTGGGTCAGGGCTCCAGCGCGGATCGCTACGGGTCTGGTTTGGGTTTGGGCGCAGGATCATGGGTGCGAGGTCTGACCGGGCAACCGCAAGCCTATTACAGTGGATTCCGGCCGAAGTTTACGGCAAATGGTGGCGATTTCGGTGGTGGGACTGTGCGCATCGCGATCCATTATATGGAGCTTGGATTGCCAAGCGTTGCCTGATGCTGGCGGACAGGAAGATCGCTCGGGCGCGCGCTTTTCGCGCGCTCTGCACCATGTCTTCCACATCGTGAGAGCTCACTGGGCCGCTCCGAACGCCAGATCAATCCGCTCCTTTTCATTGCCTTGTCGTGGACCGTCGCTTATCTGAAGGGTAAGACAACGCCGCCTTCAGCGGCAATGAGGTCAAGATCATGGCGACTTTGAAAAACAGCTTGCGCAGCGTTGACCCACTCTGGGATCGCATCCGCGCGGAGGCGCAAGAGGCGGTTCAATCCGAGCCTTTGCTGGGCGGGTTGATCCATTCCAGTCTGCTGCATCACGACAGTGTGGAAAGTGCTTTAGCATATCGTTTGGCGCTGAAACTTGCATCGGGCGAGATGTCAGAGCAGTTGCTGCGGGAGATCATGGATGAAGCATATTTCGCAGATGCGTGGTTGGCGGAGGCTGCACGTGCGGACTTGGCCGCCGTTTATGAGCGTGACCCGGCCTGCCATCGGCTGATCCAGCCGATCCTCTATTTCAAGGGATTTCAGGCGGTTCAGGCGTACCGCATCGGCCATTGGCTTTGGGACGAAGGCCGGACAGATCTTTCGTACTTCTTCCAGATGCGCGTCTCAGAGGTGTTTGGGATCGACATTCACCCGGCTGCGCGCATCGGCAAGGGCCTTATGATCGACCATGCCCATTCCATTGTGATTGGCGAAACTGCGGTTGTTGGCGATAACGTCTCGATGTTGCACTCGGTGACTTTGGGCGGCACGGGCAAGGAAGATGACGACCGGCATCCCAAGATCGCAGACGGCGTTCTGATCGGGGCAGGGGCCAAGGTTCTGGGCAACATCCATGTGGGGCATTGCAGCCGGATTGCGGCAGGTTCCGTGGTGCTTGAGGATATCCCGCCGATGAAAACGGTGGCTGGCGTGCCGGCGAAGATCGTGGGAGAGGCTGGGTGCTCTCAGCCATCTGTTACCATGGATCAGCTTCTGAAAAGCCATCTGTAACACGCGGAATATAAAGGAAAAAGGCGGCTCTAATGGCCGCCTTTCTTTGTTTTGGAGGGCGTGCTTACGCCAGCATCGTCATCGGGTTCTCAAGGTTGTCTTTGATTGCGGTCAACAATTCCGCGCCCATCGCACCGTCGATGACACGGTGATCGACCGAGAGTGTCACAGACATGACGATGGCCACGGACAGCTCGCCATCCGCGCCGACCACTGGCTTTTTCACGCCTGCGCCGACCGCAAGGATCGCACCATGCGGCGGGTTGATGACTGCGTCGAAATTATCAATCCCGAACATCCCGAGGTTTGAGATCGCGAAGGTGCCCCCCTGATATTCGTGCGGCGCCAGCTTGCGGTCCCGCGCACGGGCGGCGAGGTCTTTCATCTCGGCGGATAGCGCTGACAGAGACTTCATCTCGGCATCTTTCAGAACGGGCGTGAACAGCCCGCCTTCGATGGCAACAGCTACGGCGACATCGGACGGCTTGAGTTTCAGCACCTTGTCACCTGCCCAGACGGCATTTGCTTCTGGCACCTGCTGAAGAGCCAAAGCACAAGCCTTAATGACGAAGTCATTGACCGACAGCTTCACGCCGCGCGGTTCCAGCTGTTTGTTCAGCTGGCTGCGGAACGTCATTAGGCTGTCTAGCTGAATGTCCCGACGCAGATAGAAATGCGGGATGGTCTGCTTGGCTTCCGTCAGGCGTGCCGCAATCGTTTTGCGCATCCCGTCGAGCTGGACGGCCTCGTAGTCACGGCCCTCATACATCTTCTCGACAGCGCTGGCAGACATGCCTTCGGGTGCTTTGGCAGCGGCGGGGGCCGCCGCGGGTGTAGCCTCTGCCGATTTCGCCTCGGCAGGTTGAGCGGTCGCATTCTCAACATCCGCTTTCACGATGCGGCCTTTGGGCCCGGACCCTTTGATCTGGCTCAGATCGAGGCCCTTATCCGCCGCAATCCGGCGCGCAAGGGGCGAGGCAAAGATGCGACCGCCGTCACTGCTTGTCGGCGCGGCAGGCGCAGGTGTCGCTGCGGCGACCTTTTCTTCCGCCGCGGGTGCTTTTTCAGCGGCTGGTTCCTCTGCCGCAGGGGCAGGTGCTGCGCTCTCACCGATATCATCGGCGCTTTCCCCATCCTCAAGAAGAACGGCAATCGCCGTGTTGACCTTCACGCCTTCGGTGCCTTCCTCGACAAGGATTTTGCCGATCACACCTTCATCGACTGCCTCGAATTCCATCGTGGCCTTGTCGGTCTCAATCTCGGCTAGCAGGTCGCCTGAATTGACGGTGTCGCCTTCCTTGACCAGCCATTTCGCTAGCGTGCCTTCCTCCATCGTCGGAGAGAGCGCAGGCATCAGTACTTCAGTGGGCATAGCGCATTCTCCTTAGCGATACGTGACTTTGCGGGCGGCCTCAACGACCTCATCGGTCGTCACAAGCGCCAGCTTTTCAAGGTTGGCCGCGTAAGGCATTGGTACGTCTTTACCCGTGCAGTTGATGACCGGCGCGTCGAGGTAATCGAACGCGTTTTCCATCAACACGGCAGAGATATGGTTGCCGATCGAGCAAACCGGGAAGCCTTCTTCGACCGTGATACAGCGGTTGGTTTTCATGACCGAGTTGATCACGGTCGCCGTGTCCATCGGGCGCAAGGTGCGCAGGTCGATCACTTCGGCGCTGATCCCGTCTGCAGACAACTTTTCAGCCGCCTCAAGCGCATACTGCATCCCGATGCCGAAGCTGACGATGGTCAGGTCAGTGCCTTCACGGGCGACCTTGGCCTTGCCGAAGGGGATCGTGAAATCATCCATGACCGGCACGTCGAAGGACCGACCGTAAAGGATTTCATTCTCAAGGAAGACGACCGGGTTCGGGTCGCGGATCGCGGTTTTGAGCAAGCCTTTCGCATCAGCGGCGGAGTAGGGCATGACGACCTTTAGGCCAGGCACTTGGCTATACCACGCCGCAAAGTCATGGCTGTGCTGCGCGCCCACGCGGGCAGCGGCGCCATTGGCACCCCGGAACACCATCGGTGCGCCCATTTGACCGCCGGACATGTAAAGCGTCTTGGCCGCCGAATTGATAATGTGGTCAATCGCTTGCAGCGCGAAGTTGAACGTCATGAACTCGACAATCGGGCGCAGGCCGCCGAAGGCTGCCCCCACCGCGATGCCGGTAAAGCCATGCTCAGTGATCGGCGTGTCAATCACGCGCTTGGCGCTGAATTCGTCCAACAGGCCTTGAGACACCTTATAAGCGCCCTGATACTCGGCGACTTCCTCGCCCATCAAATAGACCGTTTCGTCCCGGCGCATCTCTTCGGCCATAGCGTCGCGCAAGGCTTCGCGCACGGTGGTCGATTTCATCTCGGTGCCTTCGGGCCAATCCGGGCTGGTGTCAGCTTGCTGGACAGGCGTCGCGACTTCAGCGGCAACGGGCGCAGGGGCGGCGGCCTTCTCCTCCGGTTGGGCCGCCGCAGGGGTTGCTGCATCGGGGACGGCGCTTGCGTCTTCGCCCTCTTCCAGAAGCACTGCGATGGGCGTGTTCACTTTCACGCCTTCCGTGCCTTCGTCCACCATGATCTTGCCCATGGTCCCCTCATCAACCGCCTCGAACTCCATGGTGGCTTTGTCCGTTTCAATCTCGGCGATGATCATGCCAGAGGTGATCTCGTCACCTTCCTTGACCAGCCATTTGGCCAGCGTGCCTTCTTCCATTGTCGGAGACAGGGCGGGCATCAGAATTTCGGTTGCCATATCTTCAAGCCTCCTGTGGGACTTCGTCTGCGTAAATGTCGGTGTAAAGCTCTTCGAGCGCGGGCTCCGGGCTCTCTTTTGAGAATTCGGCGGCCTCGTTCACGACGGCTTTGATTTCTTTGTCGATCGCCTTCAGGTCATCTTCGGTCGCATGTTTTCCGGTCAGTAGCAGATCGCGGACTTGCTCGATTGGGTCACGCTCGTCGCGCATTTTCTGGACCTCTTCGCGCGTCCGGTACTTCGCGGGGTCCGACATGGAGTGGCCGCGATAGCGATAGGTTTTGATTTCAAGAATGTAGGGGCCCTTGCCGGCGCGACAGTGGGCGACGGCTTTTTCGCCGGCTTCCTTAACGGCCAGCACATTCATCCCATCAACCTCTTCGCCGGGGATACCGTAGGCGGCACCGCGTTCCCAAAGCGAGGGCGACTTGGTCGAACGTTGAACGCTCGTACCCATGGCGTATTGGTTGTTTTCAATCACGAAGATGACCGGCAGATCCCACAGCTCGGCCATGTTATACGTCTCGTAGACCTGACCCTGGTTGGCGGCACCGTCGCCAAAATACGCAAAAGTCACGCCACCGTTTTCCAGATACTTGTCGGCAAAAGCCAAACCGGCACCAATCGGTACCTGCGCGCCGACGATGCCGTGTCCGCCGTAGAAATGCTTTTCCTTGCTGAACATATGCATGGAGCCGCCCTTACCGCGTGAATACCCGCCCTCGCGGCCGGTTAGCTCTGCCATCACGCCTTTTGGATCCATCCCGCAAGCCAGCATATGACCGTGATCGCGGTAGGATGTTACCCGTTTGTCGCCTTCGGAGGCCGCGGCTTCGAGGCCAACGACAACAGCCTCCTGACCGATATAGAGGTGGCAGAATCCACCGATCAGACCCATTCCGTATAGCTGGCCTGCTTTCTCCTCGAATCGCCGGATCAGCAACATCTCTTTGTAATGGCCAAGCAGCTCTTCAGCGGAAACATTTGGTTTCGCTGCTTTTTTCTTCGTCACCATAGGGTGTTTCTCCTCCGGGTCGACAAGTAGTTTAGCGTTAAACTATCACCTAACATGTTCTATTTTGCAACGTCACAGGTAAAAACGCCGCAACTCAAATACGCCAAGACAGCCTGTATGGTTCCGGTATGGTTGGCGTATGGCACCCATACGTATAGCAATCAGAAGGATCAGACCGTGACCGAACATCACCCTATTCCCATCAAAGCGCTTGGTGAGATTGCGATCCGCTGCGCGGACCTTGCGGCCATGACCGCCTTCTACAGGGACGTGGTGGGGCTGAAAGTGCTGAAGGATTTTTCCAAGACAGGCATCGTCTTCTTCAAGATTGCGGAGGGGTATGCAGGTCACACCACTGTTCTTGCCTTGTTTGCAAGCGATGCCGGACGACCTGAGTTGCACGCGCACTCCGACGACGCCCCAGAGACCGGCGCGCGCTCGTCCCTGCATCATATTGCTCTGACGGTCGATTATGCCGCGCAGGATGGGATTATGTCATGGCTCACGGGGCAGGGCATACCCTATCGCATCCAGACATTCGACTGGATCGGCTGGCGGGGCGTCTTTATCAATGACCCGGAAGGAAATACCGTTGAGTTTGTGGCCGCTGACGCATCGCTTTTGGCAGATCAGCCCTAGCGGACGACAATTTCGTCATGGCGGATCAGACCCAACACGTCGCGCGCCTGTTCGTCCAGCAGGTCCAGATCAAGAAACGTGTCCGACAGACGGCGCGTCTTGTTGTCCATGATCGCGACCTCACGGGTCAACTCGGCCAGTTCGGCGCGCAGCATATCCGCCTCGGCCCGGATTTCAGCTTCGCGGAACAACCCGTAATCCCCTTGCACGGCGGCGAAGGTGAAATAAAGCCCGGCTGCAAACATAGCGCCGAAATACAAAGCGATGCCCAAACCGGGGCGGGAACGTGATTGCGTCATAATCTGCCTCAATGCCGCCTCTACCGGGCGACTAAGCAGATAGAATCACATCCCCCCGCAAAAGTGAATCCCCTTTGTGGCGCTTAGCCCCTTAAAAGACACTTGCTTGCGATCAAAGCTGCAGTTGCCAGTCAAAGCCGATGGACAGGGCACGTGTGTCGTCGGTCAGATGCTCCCCGGTCACATCCAGTGACAACTGTCCGCCTGCAAGGGATCCGCGCAGTCCGAGACCGACACTTGGTGCAAAGAAGGTCTCTGCGCTCTCACCAGATGGCTCGAAATGGCTGTATTGGGCGGCAACACTGGCGAAGGGGGTCAGCCCCGTCGAAAAGAGCGGTGCATGGGCATCGATGCGCGCGCCCAACTGAGCATCAATGCGGCGGCTCTCGTCCGCGTCGACGCTGACATTGGCTGTCTCGAATGACGGGACACTGCTGGTAAATCCACTGACCCGGACGAAGGGCGTCAAATCGGCCCTGGACAGCGGCATTTGCCCCGATAGTCCAAAAGACATCATGAAACGATCCCCCTCCACGTCGCCGCCATCGACCTGTATCTCGGGGCGGGCGTAGGCAAGGTATCCGTCAATGATCAGATCGTTGGCGAGCTTGTGCGCGCCGAAGAGGCCGAAGGCCGGGCTTCTTGTTGTGGCAGAGAGGTCATCTTGGGAGAGCTTCGTGTCCTCAAATGAGACAAAAACGCCAAGCATACTGTCCGTACCGATCATGCGGTCTGCGCCAAAGCTGAGCCCGCGAGCATGGCCGTCAACCTCTCCCGAAAGGGTGGCGAAGCGGCCCGACACCCAAACACTGTATTGGGGCGTGTTCCCCTCTGCGCCCGGCATGTTCATCGAGGAAAAGAACAGGCTTTGTGCCCCGAGGCTGTTGCCACCGCCGGAGCCGCGCAGGCGCGCCCCCGAGATGCTAGATGTCGTTTGAGCGAACCCGCTCGACTGATTTGACGCAGCGAGCGTTTGTGACATCTGCGCAAGCTTACCTGCAGGTGTGTCCGAAGACACGCCCTTCTGTGATGTCGTGTCATCTGATCCGACTGGTTCGGGCGCGACGAGAATATGTAAGGTGGCTTGCTTTTGGATGTTGTAGTCACTGAGCGTGCGGTTGTTCTCCAGCCTCTTACCCGCAAAAATCAGGGTTTGGCGCGCGGGCGAAATCCCTTCCTTATCTTCGACCTTTTGTTTGACATTCTCGATCGTGTCGCTGGGTTGAATGCTGAGAGTGATCCGTTTGCCGTCAACGAATTGAACGAAAATCTGCGTCGCGTCCGCTGAACCTGCACACGCAAAGAGCGCAAAGCACCCGAGCGCAAAGCGCAGTGCGGCGGCACGTAAAATTGCAAAGGAATGGTCCACGCCTGCGCGCGTAAAGTCACTTGTTCGCATTGTCTGCCTCGTTTCGTATCCCGTTCTACTCTGCGGGATTTTTCTTTTTTTATTATTACCTTAGAAAAAAGGCGTCAATATGACGTCGCTCTAGGCTTACCCCGCAACCGACGCCGCGTGGATGCTATCGATCGTATCCGCAATCATCGCATTGAATTCGGCATCCGATTGCTGGGCGCTCAGCCCTTCGGTCAGCGCACGCGAGAAGCTGGCGATCATGCCCGCGTTCTGCGCCAGTCGCTCGTTGGCGACGGTGCGGGAATAGCCGCCCGAGAGGGCGACGACCTTGAGCACCTTGGGGTCGTCAATCAGGGCTTTGTAGAAATTTGCCTCTTCGGGGAGGGTCAGTTTCAGCATGATCTGCTCGTCTGCGGGCAGACCGGCCAGATGGTTGGCAATCTCGTCGCGCAGGATTTTCTCAGCCTCGGCTTTGTCGTCGATGCTGATCGTCACCTCTGGCTCCAGTATCGGCATCAGCCCGTGCGAGATGATCTGGCGACCGACCTCAAACTGTTGCGCCACGATCTTGCCGATGCCGCGCATATCGGCGGCGTCGATGACCGAGCGCATCTTGGTGCCGAAAACACCAAGACCTTTGGCGCGGGTCAGCAGGGCGTCCAGCCCCTCGATTGGTTTCATCATCTTGACGCCATCGGCGGCGTCTTCCAGCCCTTTGTCCACTTTGAGGAACGGGACAACGCCATTGTCCTCCCAGAGTGCGAGAGAAGAGGGCTTGCCACCGATCTCACGGTCCATCGTGTTCTCAAAAAGGATCGCACCGATCACCTTGTCGCCTCTGAAAGCGGGCGCGTTGACGATGCGGGTGCGCATCTCGTGGATCTTGTCGAACATCTCGGCGTCAGAGCCGTATTCGCTCTCCTCGACACCGTAGAGCTTGAGCGCTTTGGGGGTGGAGCCGCCCGATTGATCAAGGGCTGCTATGAAGCCTTGGCCAGCTGCGATTTTGGCGCGTTGAGTATCAGTGGACATGAGGAAGGCTCCGGTGAAATGGCTTGCGTTGAGACGGGCTTACCCAAGGCCGGGCAGGGGCGCAATTCGGGTTGCGCTAACAGCGTCGATTATGCGCTTAAAGCGGCCACGCCCGGCAGGTCCTTGCCTTCCATCCATTCCAGAAAGGCCCCGCCGGCAGTGGAGATATAGGTGAAATCCTTGGCGGCCCCGGCTTTGTTGAGCGCCGCGACAGTATCACCGCCGCCCGCGACGGAGACCAGATCACCTGCCTTGGAGGCATCAGCTGCGGCTTTGGCAGCGGCGTTGGTGGCAGCATCAAACGGTTCGATTTCGAACGCGCCGAGGGGGCCGTTCCAGATCAGCGTTTTGCTGTCTCCGATGGCTTTGGTGATTGTGGCGACGCTTTCGGGGCCTGCGTCGAGGATCATCGCGTCTGGCGGGCAGGCATCCGCGGCGACGGTCTCATTCGGCGCGTTGGCGGCAAATTCGCGGGCGACGACCACGTCGCTGGGCAGCAGGATCGCGCAGCTTGCGTCTTTGGCTTTGCCGAGGATGGCAGAGGCAGTGTCGGTCATGTCATGTTCGGCCAGCGACTTGCCGACATCAATGCCTTGGGCGGCCAGAAACGTGTTGGCCATGCCGCCGCCGATGACGAGCGTGTCGACCTTGCTGACCAGATTGCCGAGCAAATCCAGCTTGGTAGAGACTTTCGCGCCGCCGACCACCGCCATCACTGGACGCTCAGGCTTTGACAAGGCTGCCTCCAACGCGCTGAGTTCGGCCTGCATCAGGCGGCCTGCACAAGAGGGCAGCAGCCGCGCAATCCCTTCGGTTGAGGCATGGGCACGGTGCGCGGCAGAGAACGCGTCGTTGCAGTAAACATCACCCAGCTTGGCAATCTCAGCGGCGAAATCCGGGTCGTTTTCAGTCTCAGCTGCGTGAAAGCGGGTGTTCTCCAGAAGTAGGACTTCACCCTCGACCAAAGCGCCTGCGGCGGCTTGTGCCTCCGCCCCGATGCAGTCAGCGGCAAAGCGGACGGGTGCGCCGAAAGATGCCTCCAAATTAGGCAAAAGTGGCTTCAGGGACATCTCTGGCACAACCTGACCTTTCGGTCGCCCAAAATGTGCCAAAAGAATAGGCAGCCCGCCCTTGGCGAGGATGTTCTGCACCGTGGGCGAGATGCGCTGGATGCGGGTGTCGTCGGTGACCTTGCCACCCTCGACTGGCACGTTGATATCAACGCGGGTCAGCACGCGTTTGCCGTTCAGATCCATATCGTCGAGCGTTTTCCAGGCCATTTTGATCTCCCATCCAGATGCGAGGTTCCTGCCGTGAAGAACCCCCGAGGTCAACCGCGGCTTGGCAATCCGGGCAGCGCGGCTTAGGTATCTTGCCAACGATACAAAGGAGCGCCCGATGGCCGAGATCAAAGACCCCGAAAACACCATCATCATTGAGCTGAAAGATGGCCCCGTCACCATCGAGCTGCTGCCCGATGTGGCCCCCAAGCATGTCGAGCGGATGAAAGAGCTGGCCCGCGCCGGTGCCTATGACAATGTCTGCTTTCACCGTGTGATCGACGGCTTCATGGCGCAGACGGGTGATGTGGCCAACGGCAATATGGAGAACAACTTCAACATTCGTGCCGCTGGCACCGGTGGCTCGGAGCATCCGAATGTGCCTGCGGAGTTCTCCAAACTGCCCCATTCGCGCGGCACGATTGGCGCGGCGCGGTCGGCCAATCCGGATTCAGCGAACAGCCAGTTCTTCATCAATTTCAAGGACAATGACTTCCTGAACGGTCAATACACGGTCTATGGCCGCGTGATCGAAGGGATGGAGCATGTCGATAACATCGCGCGGGGCGAGCCGCCGATGAACCCAGACCGCATGATCAGCGTCAAGGTGGCCGCCGATGCGTAAGCTGGCTTGTCTTTTTGCGCTGATGGCCTCGCCCGCGCTGGCGACGGGGCTTCAGATCGAAGTGGAAGGCGAAGCCAACGGCACGATCACCATTGATCTGCTGGAGGACGTCGCCCCCAACCATGTGGCGCAGATCGCAGCGCTGGCGGAAGAGGGCGCGTATAATGACGTGGTCTTTCACCGTGTGATCGAAGGCTTCATGGCCCAGACCGGTGATGTTCAAAACGGTAAGGTCGGCGCGGACATGCGTATGGCTGGCACCGGTGGCTCGGACCGGCCTGATCTGGAGGCTGAATTCTCGGACGAGAATTTTGACACAGGCGTTGTGGGCATGGCCCGGTCGCAGAACCCGAACTCGGCCAACAGCCAGTTCTTCATTATGTTCGCCCCGGCTCCGCATTTGAACGGGCAATATACCGTGGTGGGTCGCGTGACCGACGGAATGGATGTTGTGAACGCCATCAAGCGTGGCGAAGGTCGAAACGGGGCCATTATCGGTGCACCGGATGTGATGAAAACGGTCACGGTGACCGAGTAACTTTGCCGCGAGGCGGCAACGTCTTGGCTAGGTCGGGGGTCTCTCCTGTGGCAGCGTGCTGTCAAAGAGGAGAGGCCCCCGATGCGTTTTATCACCCTGTTTGCCGCGTTTGTGCTGTCTGCGGGGATGGCTTTGGCCAGCCCTGAATTCTGGCGCAATGAATGGCCGAATACGGATTTCGAGAAGACCAGTGTCGAAAACTGGGTGGAAATCATGTCGGGCGGGCCGCCCAAGGATGGTATTCCGTCGCTGTCTGATCCATCTTTTGTAAAGGCGGGAGACAAGACCGGGATCGAGCCCCGTGAGCCCGTTATCACGGTCGAAATAGATGGTGCGCAGCCGCGGACCTATCCGATCCGCTATCTCACATGGCATGAGATTGTGAACGACACTGTGGGCGGGATTCCGGTTGCGGTGACGTTTTGTCCTTTGTGCAACTCGGGCATCACCTTTGACCGGCGCGTGAATGGGCGGGTGCTGAGCTTTGGCGTCAGCGGGAAGCTGCGCTTTTCGGACATGGTGATGTATGATCGCGAGACGGAAAGCTGGTGGCAGCAAGCCATTGGAGAGGCGATTGTGGGCGATCTGACCGGGGCCGAGTTGGTCAGCCTGCCCAGCTGGATGGAGAGCTATGCCGAGTTTATCGCGCGCAATCCGGACGGCTTGGTGATGGCAGAGCCGAATTACCGGCGCGATTACGGGCGCAACCCGTATGTGCGGTATGACAGCTCGAACCGGCCGTTTCTTTATTCAGGCGAGATGCCGCCCCATGGCATTCCCGCGCTTGCGCGGGTTGTGCGCGTGGGGGATCGAGCCTGGCCGTTGACGCGGCTGCGTGAGGGCAGTGTCACCGAGGCGGGTGTGACGCTTTCATGGAGCGCGGGTCAGGCGTCTGCGCTGGATAGCGAGCGGATTGGGCAAGGCAAGGATGTGGGCACTGTGCGGGTGCGGGATGCCGCGGGCAATGATCTGCCCCATGACGTCATGTTTGCCTTTGCGTTTCATGCGTTTTGGCCCGACGGCCAGTGGATGATCGCGAAATGACGTGAGGGCGCGGTTGCGCCTTTTTCGAGGGGGCGTCACTCTAATCCCGACATTGGGAGAGAGACATGACGGCATCCTTTGATTTCACCGGTAAGAACGTGTTTGTGGTTGGCGGCACCAGCGGCATTAACCTTGGCATCGCAAAGGCCTTTGCAGCAGCGGGCGCACGCATGGGCGTGGCGAGCCGCAAGCAGGACAAAGTCAATGCAGCGGTCGCGCAGTTGGGCGAGGGTGCGCTGGGCTACAGTTTCGATGTGCGCAATTTCGATGATGTGGCCGCGGCTTTTGCGGATTTTGAAGCGCAGGCGGGCAAGATCGATGTTGTGGTGTCGGGGGCTGCGGGGAATTTCCCGGCCCTCGCCAAGGACATCAGCAGCAACGGGTTCAAGGCGGTGATCGATATTGATCTCTTGGGCACCTTCCATGTGATGAAAGCGGCGATGGGGCATACGGTGCAGCCGGGGGGCAGTCTGATCAACATCTCCGCCCCGCAAGCAGTTCAGGCGATGCCGTTTCAGGTGCATGTCTGTGCGGCGAAGGCGGGGGTCGACATGATCACGAAGTGTCTGGCGATTGAGTGGGGGCCTTTGGGGCTGCGCGTGAACTCCGTGATCCCGGGGCCGATTGACGGGACCGAGGGGATGGACCGGTTGGCGCCCACAGAGGCGATGCGCAAAGCGGTCGTGAAGACCGTGCCGATGGCGCGGATGGGTGATCCGGAGGATGTGGCTTTGGCCTGTCTCTATCTGGGATCGGACGCGGCGCGCTATGTGAGCGGGACGATCTTGAACGCGGATGGCGGTTGGGCGATTGCGGGGGCACGGATCGATCTAGCGCTTGGCTAAAGGCCAAGCGCGTCGCCCTAGCGTTTCCATTTATGGAAACGCGTGCCCGATAGGTGAATTGCAACGCAAATCACAGTAAGGGCTGCGTTGGGATAAAGAGATTGCGCCGCACGCCTTTGGCGCGCGTCGCCACGCTGTGGGGCTAGCCCCCCAGACCCCCCAGAGTTTTTTGCCAAGATGAAGCCTAGGTGAGCGTCACGAGCGCGTGGCGCTTTTTGCCTGCGCTGAGTTTGATCGGGGTCGCAAGCGTCGCGGCGTCGATCATCAGGCCCGCGTCCGTGAGCGGCGCATCGTCGAGCTTGGCACCATTTTCGGCGATCAGCCGCTTGGCGTCCTTGCCGGATTTAGCGAGGCCCGAGCGGACGATAAGTTGGACCACAGAGATGCCGTCTGCGACTTCGTCCTGGGTGAGCGCGAGCGTGGGCAGGTCGTCGCCAACGCCGCCTTTCTCGAAGACCTCGCGGGCAGTGGCTTCTGCAGCGGATGCGGCCTCAGCCCCGTGGGCGAGGGTGGTGATCTCATTGGCGAGGCGGATTTTGGCCTCGTTGATCTCGGAGCCTTCCAGCGCGCCAAGGCGGTCGCATTCGTCGACGGGCAGCTCAGTGTAGAGCTTTAGGAACCGACCCACATCAGCGTCACTCGTGTTGCGCCAGAATTGCCAGAACTCGTAAGGAGACCGCATATCGGGGTTGAGCCAGACAGCACCGTCCTGGCTTTTGCCCATCTTCTTGCCGTCGCTGGTGGTCAGCAGCGGAGAGGTGAGGCCATAGATTTCGTGATCCAGCACGCGGCGGGTCAGGTCGATGCCGTTGACAATGTTGCCCCATTGGTCAGAGCCGCCCATCTGCAGCAGGCAGCCATAGCGGCGGTTGAGTTCAAGGAAATCGTAGGCCTGCAGGATCATGTAGTTGAATTCGAGGAACGACAGGGATTGTTCGCGGTCGAGGCGGGATTTCACGCTCTCAAACGCGAGCATCCGGTTGACCGAGAAATGCCGCCCGATATCGCGCAGGAAATCGAGGTAGTTCAGCCCGTCCAGCCATTCGGCATTGTTCAGCATGAGCGCGTCGGAGGGCGCGTCGCCGAAGGTGACGTAGTTGCTGAAGACCGCTTTGATCCCGGCGATATTGTCGTCGATCTGATCGGGCGTCAGCAAAGGGCGCTCGTCCGCGCGGAAGGACGGGTCGCCCACTTTCGTGGTGCCGCCGCCCATCAGGACAATCGGCTTGTGACCGGTTTTCTGCAGCCAACGCAGCATCATGATCTGGATAAGTGAGCCGACATGCAGCGATTTGGCGGTTGCGTCAAAGCCGATATAGCCCGGCACCACGCCTGCCATCAGCACATCATCGAGGCCCTGATAATCAGTGCAATCGGCTAGAAAGCCGCGCTCGATCATCACGGAGACAAACTCTGATTTGGGGTGGTAGGTCATTGCCGGGTTGTTCCTTTGCGTGTCTCGCGGCACTCTATAGTCAGGAGACGGGCGCGAGGGAAGGCCATGTTGAAAAAGGGGATGGAGCGCGCCTTGGGCAACGGTCCAATACGCGCCTTGGGCGCGATGTCCGGCACATCGCTGGATGGGGTTGATGCGGCTGTGGTCGTCACGGATGGCGAGACGATTGAGGCGTTCGGCGATCACGCATTCCGTCCCTATTCGAGCGAGGAGCAGGCGGCGCTGCGCGGCGCTTTGGGCCAGTGGCCTTCAGACGCGCTGAATCCGGTGCAGGAACTGGTCGAGACGGCCCACGCGCAGGTGCTGAGCGGATTCGAATCTGTCGATGTGGTCGGGTTTCATGGCCAGACCTTGGCCCATGATCCGGACAATCGGCGCACCCATCAGATTGGTGATGGGCGTGTTCTGGCAGAGGTTTTGCAGCTTCCGGTTGTTTGGGATTTTCGCAGCAATGACGTTGAACTGGGTGGGCAGGGCGCGCCGCTGGCGCCTTTCTTCCATCATGCCTGTGCGCGATGGGCCGGGCTGACGCAACCGGTCGGCTTTTTGAACCTGGGGGGCGTCGGCAACCTCAGTTGGGTCGATCCGGGCAAAGCGCGGCCGGAAGAAGAAGGTGCCTTGCTTGCCTTTGACACTGGCCCTGCGAATGCGCCGATAAACGATGCGATGCAGGCGCGGTTAGGCTGCGCATTTGATGTCGATGGGGCTTTGGCTGCGACCGGTCATGTGGATGCGACTGTGCTGGAGCGGTTTCTGGAGGCAGGCTATTTTATGAAGATGCCCCCTAAGTCATTGGATCGGGACGATTTTCGAGGCCTGTCCTCAGCCGTTAATGTCTTGAGCGATGCGGATGCAATCGCGACGCTGACGGCGTGTTGCGCGGCCAGTGTGGCGCAGGGCATGCAGCATTGTCCAAGCCCGCCTGCGCGCGTTCTGGTGACCGGTGGCGGGCGGCACAATACGACCTTGATGCGGATGCTTGCGGCTGGATTGGATTGCCCTGTCGAGCCGGTTGAAGCCGTCGGCTTGGATGGGGATATGCTGGAGGCACAAGCCTTTGCGTATCTTGCTGTGCGCGTTTTGAAAGGCCTTCCAACAAGCGCGCCCGGCACGACCGGTGTGCCCTCTGCAATCGGGGGTGGCATCCTCTCGCAGCCAATGCAGGCGCAACAAACTTCCACCGCTTTTGATATCCACGAAAAATAATGTCGCGATAATTCCTACCCAGTTCTGGTTATTTACAAATGACTCGATAATATGGGAGATGTGGCGCAGTTTGGTTAGTTTTCTTTACCAAACGCGAGATCTAAGGGAGGACCCACATGACTAAGAAACTGCTTGGCGCTGTCGCCGGCGTATCCATGGCGTTTGCCGGTGCTGCTTCGGCACAGGAAACCATCGAGATGACCTCTTCCTTCGGGAAGAACTTGCCGATCCTGGGCACTGCGGCCATCGATTTTGTTGAAAAGATCAATGGCATCTCTGAAGGCGTCGAGTTCGAACATTTCGATCCCGGTGAGCTTGTCCCGACACTGGAAGCGCTCGATGCTGTCTCCAACGGTTCGGTTGATGCATCCTACGCAACCGCTGGCTATTGGCAGGGCAAGATTACAGCCGCGTCGCTGTTCGCAGCTGTGCCTTTTGGCCCCGAAGCCGGCGAATTCCTGGGCTGGATGCTCTATGATGACGGCCTTGAGCTTTATCAGCGCATGTATGATGAAGCAGGCTATAACGTCCACGTTCTGCCTTGCGGGATCATCGCGCCTGAAACATCTGGCTGGTTCAAGAACGAGATCAACTCCATGGCGGACCTTGAAGGTCTGAACATGCGCTTCTTCGGTCTGGGTGCCGAAGTCATGCAGCGCCTTGGTGTATCGACCTCGCTGCTAGCTGCGGGCGACATCTTCCCTGCGCTTGAGCGTGGTGCGATTGATGCGACCGAGTTCTCGATGCCCCGCATCGACGCGCGTTTGGGCTTCCACAACATCGCGAAGTTCAACTACTTCCCCGGCTGGCACCAGCCCGCCACGATGTTCGAGCTGCTGGTCAACAAGGACCGCTGGAACGATCTGGACGAGCGTAGCCAGAAGCAGATCGAAGTGGCGTGCCTTGCCAATGTCACGACGAACTTCGCCGAAGGTGAAGCCACGAACTTTGCCGCCATGGTTGACAACGTCGAGAACAATGGCGTGACGATCAAGCAGTGGCCGCAGGAAATGCTCGACACGTTCGAAAGCACCTGGGCTGAAGTTGCCGCTGAGCTGGCAACTGAAGACGCGTTCTTCAAGGAAGTCTGGGACGACCTTCAGGAATACCGCGCAGGTTACAAGACCTGGGGTAACTCGATCTACCTGCCGCGTCCGCGCAACTAAGGACCTTTTGAGGTCTTGAGACCAGACCGGCGCGATCTGCTGTCGCGCCGGTCTTTTCCACACGCAGCAAGATTTTGGGGGCCGTCGTCATGGATGACACCGAGCAGTCCGTCGCGCTTTACGATCCGGGTGAAGTCGGACGGGAAGAGCATAACCGGGGCGACCGTCTGATTGTCGCCATTTCAAACATCGCCGCGTGGCTGTTTCCGATCCTGATGATCGCGATCTGCACGCAGGTTGTCATTCGCCAGTTGGGCAACAACCAGGCATGGCTCGATGATTTTCAGTGGTGGCTCTATGGCACGGCCTGTCTTGTAGGTATCGGATATGCGGTGACCACGAACAGCCATGTGCGCGTCGATATCCGCTATGACAATTTCCCCCAAGCCAAGAAAGACCGCACAGATGTGGCCGCCTTGGCGTGGTTTTTTTTGCCGTTCATCATCATGTGTTGGGACTTCACCGTTCATTACGCCATCGCATCCGTGATCGCGGACGAGGGGTCGGACAGCCCGAACGGTCTGCACAATCTGTGGATCCTTAAAGTGGTGATGAACCTTGCCTTCATCTTTATCGGTATTGCGACGTATGCTGCTTACTACCGCGTGCTATCGCGGCTGGTAGAGCCGACGCTTTGGCGTCAGTTGCTTTGGGCGCTGCCTACGACATTCATGGTTCTGAACCTGACAATTTTCTACGGCATCTGGTGGTTTTTGCGTCTGACGACGCCGTCGGATGTGGTGAACCGTCAGATCGGGCGCATGCCGATTTTCGACGAGATCGAAATCGGTGCCTATGAGATCGAACCGACGATCCTTTTAACGATCGTGGCGACTGTTCTCGTCATCTTTGTGGCGTGGCTATTTGGCCGCAAACGCGAGGCGTAAGCAATGTTTCTTCTGGAATTCATTGGTCAGTTTCTGACCCTGAACGAGCTCGCCGTCCTCGCGATCTTCTTCACCTTCATCTACATGCTGTTCCGCGGTATTCCGGTAGCGATGGCGCTGGTCGGTGTTTCGCTGATCTACATCATCGTGGCCGAGGCGCTGCTGGACCCGTATCGGTCGCTCTTCCGCGATATCATCGAATTTGACCGGACCGGGATTGACTATCAGCGCTTGTCGGCCCTTTCGGGGCGGCTGTTTGGCAATATCGTCAAGAACCCGGTTTTGGTTGCACTGCCGATGTTCATCTTCATGGGGCTGATGCTGGATCAATCGGGTGTGGCGCAGCGCATGATGCACTCGATGCAGAAGCTCTTTGGTGGATTGCGCGGAGGTCTGTCGCTGACAGTTCTTCTGATTGGCATCATCCTTGCCGCTTCCACCGGTGTGATCGGTGCGTCTGTGACGCTGCTGGGTGTGATGGCGCTGCCTGCGATGATGAAGCAGAACTATTCCAAGCCGATTGCGACGGGCACGATTGCCTCCGCAGGGACATTGGGCATTCTGATCCCGCCGTCGATCATGCTGGTCATCATGTCGGATCAGTTGGCGATCTCGCTGGGCGATCTCTTCATGGGGGCGCTTTTCCCCGGCCTGATCCTCGGAGGGCTCTACATCCTGTTCATCGTGATCTACGGCGTCATCAGCCCAAATTCGATGCCGGCGCCTGAAAAAACCGAAGAGGTAGGCTGGGACGTGGTCAAGGATGTGCTGCTGGCCGTGGTACCGCCGATGTTCCTGATCCTGCTGGTGCTGGGCTCAATCTTTGCCGGTATTGCGACGCCGACCGAAGCCTCTGGCCTCGGCGCGTTGGGGGCGACGATCCTTGCGGCAATGAACGGCAAGCTGAGCTTCAAGGTCGTCAAAGAGGTCAGCCGCTCAACGTTGAACACCGCTGGTTATATCGTCGGCATCTTTTTGGCGGCGAACTTCTTTGCGTTCATCCTGCGCCGTTATGGCGGGGATGAGATTGTGCAGCACATGGTGGGCAACTCGTTCGACAACCCGTATGCGATTGTGCTCTTCATCCTGTTCATCGTGTTCTTGCTGGGTTTCCTGCTGGACTGGATCGAGATCACGATCATCATCATGCCGCTGATGCTGCCCATTGTGCAGGCGCTGGAGCTGGCTGTGCCGGGCTTTGATCAGGTGCGCGACCCGCAGGTGGTCTGGTTCGCGATCCTTGTGGCGGTGACATTGCAAACATCGTTCCTGACGCCACCGGTGGGTTTTGCACTCTTCTATCTGAAGGGGGTCTGTCCGCCGGGCGTGTCGCTGGGCCATATCTATCGCGGTGTGATCCCGTTCGTGCTGTTGCAGCTTTTGGGCCTTTTCATCGTGTTCGAGTTCCCAGCGCTGACCACATGGTTGCCTGCGAAAGCCTATGGCGGATAGCGGGCTGATTGGCACTGAAATTGGAAAAAGGGCGCTTCGATGAGGCGCCCTTTTTCTTTGGATATTTTTGCAAAGATGAAAGCCCTAGCGGGGGATATCAAATGCAGGCGGGGCGAGGGTAAAGCCGTCGAACTGGAAACCGGGGGACACGGTACAACTGACGAGCGTATAGGCCCCTGTTGTGCGCGCAGCCTGCCAGTGGTTTTCCGGCACGACGATTTGCGGCTGTTGGTCTGGCAGAATGGGACCAAGGATATGATCAGTGGCGGGTCCTTGATCGGTCTCGCTGAGCGACAGGACCAGGGGCGCGCCCGCGTGATAAAGCCAGATCTCGGTTGCATCGACCTTGTGCCAATGGCTGGCCTCGCCCTCCTTGAGCAGGAAATAGATGCAGGTGCCGGTGGGGCGGCCGTCATTTTCTGCGATCCATGTCTGGCGGTAGTGGCCGCCTTCGGGATGAGGCTGCAAGTCCAGATGAGTGATGATTTGATCAGGGGTCATGTTGGAGCGCTTTCAGTTCGGCGGCGGGAAGGGGACAGGTGAGCGATATCTCGACGATACTGTCTTTCGTGCCTTTCAGGCCGCGTTTACGGCGGTTTTCGCGGAAGGCCTCGATCCCGGCGGTGACGGGCACATAAAGCCAGTCGCCGCGGATCGCGTGGGCGCCGCCTTGGGTGAAGTTGCCGCTGTTGATCGGCGAGAGCCAGAGGTGGTTGGCATAGCGCTCGATCAGGCCGCGCGTGTCGAGCCAGATAATGGTTGTCGCAAGATCGCGTTCCACACTCGCCATGAACGCTTTGCCACGCCGTTCGGGCCAGAAGAAAATACGGCGATCCAGCTGCTCGGCCCAGCTTTGCGCATCATGGCCCTCGACGATCCTGTTTGCGGCTTCAAGGCCGTAGAGGATCGGACGCTGGTGGTTCAGCCGCGCTGTTTGCCCATCCTGCACCAGCCGTAGCCTGTCATTGCGGAGCGCAATCGTGGAAGCGGGATGCTGCAGCCGTGTCGCAAGATCGGCGGCGGATTGCAGCCCATGGATTCCAATGCTGCGTATGTTCTCGGATGCGGTGCAATGGGCGACGCGCGGGCCAATGGCGCGGATCAGGGCGTCCACATTCATAGGGCCATTTCGTAGAAGCAGAGAAGCGGCAAGGCGATTTCGGGTACGGGTTGGTAGGGGCTGCGTTCCTGAAAGCCAAGGGCGGCGTAAAGCGCGCGGGCACTGTGCAGGTTCCGTGATGTGTCGAGCAGTACGGTTTGATACCCGTCTTGGCGCGCCTGTGCGATCAACCCTTCGCAAAGCGCGCGGCCAAGGCCTGTGCCACGTGCGCTGTCATCGACATAAATGCGCTTGAGCTCAACTGCGGTGGGGGAGAGGCGGTGCGACATGCCGCAGCCAACAGGCGCACCGTCTTTCTCGGCCAGCAGGATGATGCCATCGGGGCGAGCGTGTTCCTGTTCGAGGCGGGCCATCAGGTCGCTGTAGGCATGTTCGGGGTAAAACAGCTCGATGATGTCGCGCTGTTCTGGGGAATGAGTGATGAGGTGGTCTCGGTAGGCCCAGCACAGACGGCGCACGGCGTTCAGATCGTCGGGGCCGGAGGCTTCACGCACGGTGACAGACATCGCTTACCCCGCCTTTGAGAGTTTGCGCAGAGTATCGATATCGCAGGTCGTGGCGTAGCCCATTGCGCGTTTGAGGCTGGGGAGAAGATGCGCGCCGGTCATGGCGAATGACAGCTCGATCAGGCCAGCCTCGCCGTATGCGTCGCGAATCTGATCGCGGGCGTCGGGGGCATCGTCGTGGCTTGCGGTGACCGCATGGGCGAGGGTGGCCACCGCGTTTAAAGGAGCGGGCAGGGGTGCGCCGGTGAGGGCGGCGTCGATGATATCAGCGGCAACATGTGCTTGTTTCGCGAGGCTGATCTCTGCCTCCACACAGGTGCCACAATCAGCGGACTTTGCGGCGATCAGGCGTGCAACGTGATAGGCCTCCGCTGGGCAGTGCTTGTTCGGGTCGAGATAGGCGAACTGCTTGTTGTAGCGCATTAGAAGACCGGTATCGGTGTCGGCGATCTTGTGGGCGTAGTCGAGGCCCACGCCAAGGCGGGCCTCGGCGCGGGCGATCAAGTTGTGCAGGATGCGGCGGATCACTTCAGGATGGAGCGGCCCGCATATTCGGCCGTCTCGCCCAGCATCTCTTCAATGCGGATCAGCTGGTTGTATTTCGCCAACCGGTCGGAACGCGCGAGCGAGCCGGTTTTGATCTGGCCGCAGTTGGTGGCGACGGCGAGGTCGGCAATCGTTGCATCCTCCGTCTCGCCGGAGCGGTGGGACATGACGTTGTTCATGCCCGCGCGGTGCGCCATGTCGACGGCGCGCAGGGTCTCTGTCAGGGTGCCGATCTGGTTGACTTTGACCAGCATCGCATTGGCCGAGCCGCGCTCGATCCCCATGGCGAGGCGGGCGGGGTTTGTGACGAACAGGTCATCGCCCACCAGTTGCACCTTGTCGCCGATGGCGTCGGTGAGGGCTTTCCAGCCGTCCCAGTCATCCTCGTCACAGCCGTCTTCGATGGAGATGATTGGGTAGTCGTTCACAAGCGCGTGCAGGTAGGCGACATTCTCGTCCGGGGTCAGGGATTTGTCTTCGCCCGCAAGGATATATTTGCCGTCCTTAAAGTATTCGGTGGCGGCGCAATCGAGGGCCAGATAGATATCTTCGCCTGGCTTGTAGCCTGCTTTTTCGACAGATTTCAGGATGAAATCGAGCGCTTCGCGGGTGGAGCCGATATTGGGCGCAAAGCCACCCTCATCGCCGATCCCGGTGGAGAGGCCCGCGGCGGAAAGCTCTTTCTTCAGCGTGTGGAACACTTCCGAGCCCATGCGCACCGCGTCGCGGATGTTGCCCGCGCTAACAGGCATGATCATGAATTCCTGAATGTCGATGGGATTATCGGCATGCTCGCCGCCATTGATGATGTTCATCATGGGGACGGGCAGGATGCGGGCAGAGGTGCCGCCCACGTAGCGGTAGAGCGGTTGCGTGGTGAAATCTGCAGCCGCTTTCGCGACGGCCATGGAGACGCCCAAGATCGCGTTCGCACCGAGACGGCCCTTGTTGTCGGTGCCGTCCAGTTCGATCATCGCTTCGTCGATGGAGACCTGCTCGGTCGCGTCGACGCCCACCAGCGCCTCGGCAATCTCGCCATTCACAGCGGCGCAGGCTTCCAACACGCCTTTGCCCATGTAGCGCGCCTTGTCGCCGTCGCGCTTTTCGACGGCCTCATAGGCGCCGGTTGAGGCACCTGAGGGCACGGCGGCGCGGCCCATCGTGCCGTCCTCAAGGATTACATCGACCTCGACCGTCGGGTTGCCCCGGCTGTCCAGAATCTCGCGGGCGTGAATGTCGATGATCGTGCTCATGGAGGGCGTCCTTACGTCAAGTGAATCTCGGTTGCGGGCTTCCTACACTGGAGGCCCCATGGTGGAAAGGGCGCGCCTGCGGGCGAGGGCGGCGGCGCGTTCGCGGTAAAGGGTGTAGAGACCCGAAGCGATGATGATCGCAGCACCGATGAGCGTGGTTTGATCGGGTGTCTCGTTGAAGACGAAATAGCCAATGATCAGCGCAAAGATCAGTCGTGTATAGCGGAAGGGCGTGACGACAGCGACGTCGCCGATGCGCATGGCCGCTGTGATGGCGTAATAGCCCAGCACGCCGATGATCAGGCCAAGGCCAAGCTGGGTCGCTTCCCACGCGTTGGGCATGGCGGGGGGCTGCTGGAAGGTTAGCATGGCAAACCCGACGGGCACGACCATGAAGAACCCGTATGAGGAAAGCTGCGCGGTGGGGATGTCCTTGGGCACAATGCGGGTTGCCAAATCGCGGATCGCCAGCCCGATCACGCCTTGCACCGCAAAGAGGGAGGCAGGTTCGAACCCGTCAAGACCGGGGCGAATAATCAGCAACACACCGCAAAAGCCCACAAGGATCGCAGCCCATCTGCGCCAGCCGACAGCCTCGCCCAGAAAGAGCGCAGCCCCCAAGGTGACCGCCAGCGGTGTGGCTTGCAGGATGGCAGACGCTTCCGCCAAAGGGGTGAGTGTGATGGCCAGCACAAAGCCCATCGTGCCGATCGCCTCTCCCGCGTTGCGCAACAGGACGCTGGGGGCGACGAAAGTGCGGCTGAAGATCGAATGGCCCTGCGCCCGCGCCCAAAGCGCGAAGATGAGGCCCCCGCCAATGCCCAGAATGATTAGGATTTGTCCGGCGGGCAGTCGGGCCGCGACGGATTTGATGAACATATCCTCAAGCGCGAACCCCGCCATGGCGGCGATCATCAGACATATGGCGCGAACGTTTTCCATGGCTCCCGCTTTAGGGGGTTTGCAGGGCGAGCGGAATGGGTTTCTTTGAAGGGCTACAAAAGGATGCGTCGATGAAGGAAACAACGCTGGCAGCGACACCCGACGCCCGCTCCCCCGCGGGGGCGGAGATCCGCTTTATTATGGACGGTAGCACGGGCAATATGATCCACAGCACCGTGCCACCCGGGCAGGTGAACCGCGCCACGATCCATGCCACCGTGTCAGAGTTCTGGCATGTGCTGGAGGGGGCTGGACGGATTTGGCGGCGTGACGAGACGGGAGAACGGGTCGTTGATCTGACGCCTGGTGTGTCGATCGACATTCCTATTGGCACGGCGTTTCAGTACCGCTGTGACGGGGACGTGCCGTTGACGTTCATATGCATCACGATGCCGCCTTGGCCGGGTGATGCGGAGGCCAGTTTTCTGGAAGGGCCTTGGGCGCCCACGGCGCCAGAGGCTTAACCCGCCAACGCTTGCTTTAGAAACGCTCGCAGGGTTTTGTTTTCGATATCGGCCAAGCTGCGCAGTTTGACATGGCGGCGCGCTTTGCCTTTGCCTTCCAGATGCCCGTCCGGGTCTTCGAACCGGGCACCGTTGGAGAACTCGACGGAGACGTGATCTTTATAGGCGAAAATCCCGCCGACAATGTCTTTGGGCGCGTCTGGGTCGGGCGCAAAGACGTCGCCTCCGTATTTCGGGAGGAGCTGGGTATCCGGGTCGATCTCGGCCACCATCTCTTTGACGGCCTCTTCGATCTCTTGAAGCTCTGGTGGTATCATGGTGTCCTTGTCCTGCGCGCACGGATCAGATGGTGAGCCAGTATATCAAAAGCGCGGTCCCGTAGAGAATATCGATCACTGCGCAGCCCAGAGTATACCAACTGGCGAAGGGGACGCCCACCCCGTGGTGCTTGCTGATGTCCCAGAGGCCGTGTGCAAAGATGGCTATGATCACGAAGGGCGGCGCGATCAGCGGTCCGGCGAGGGAGAGCGCGATCAGCGTAGAGGTAATGCCGACTTCCAGTTTTGCGTGAGCACCGACGGCGCGGGATTCGATCACGTAAGGGATATTCATCAGGATCGAAAAGGCCGCCGCGATCCACCAGACATGGGCAGGAGGCAGGCGCGCGTGGATTATGACAAGCCCCAGCACGTAAGCTGTGCCAAGGAGCAGGAGGAGGCGTTGGTGGCGTGCGAAAAAGCTCATAGGCCGGGGCTTGAGGGCTCCGGCAGGGGGAAGGTCAAGCGCTCACTTGCGCGAGGAAGGCGTTGACCTCTTTGCGGCTTGTCAGACGGTAAAGCGTGACATGCGCAGGTGGCGCCTCAAACAGCGCTTGGATCTTGGCGCGGGCGATGTGGCGGCTCATCCAGATGAAGGCCAGAAAGTCGAGGGTTTCCGCATTGAATTGTTCCGGACAGCCTTCGGGCAGATCGGGCCGGTTGCGCCCGCGATGGATCAAGCTGCGTCTAAGCACGCGCCAGACGCGCAGGCTGAGGCCGATGTCGATCCAGATAAGTGTGTCCGCATGGGCGAGGCGGTCTGTATACGTCGCGGAGTGGCCGCCCTCGAAGATCCAGCGCGGTTTGCGGTGGATCTCCCGCGTCATCGCAGTCTTCTCGTCATGCGGTCGCTCGACCCATCCGGGTTTCCAGTGTATGTGATCCATGTGGTAGATCGGCAGCCCCGTGCGCGCACCCAAGAGCCGCGCCAGCGTGCTCTTGCCCGATCCGGGTTGGCCAACGATCATCACGCGCTGCATGGGGCGGGGCTTTCACTGGGTTTGAGGGTTTGTCGCGCTGGTAGCATCTTGGCGGGGTGAGGAGAAGGCGTCATTGCCTCTGGTCGCGGCGGACAGAGCGGATAGAGTGCCCGGATGACGAATACGGCTATGCCCTCTCATGAAATACTCGAAAACTTCGGCCTGTCCGATCCGGTCTTCGTCGTGACAACCGGAATTGCGATGGTGTGGCGTGTCAGATGTGCGGATGGCAGGGAAGCTGCCCTCAAGCTCTATCATGGGCGGACCATGGGCAATGAAAGCACCGGTTTCGTGTATCTGAAGGCGCTGGACGGTGTCGGGGCAGCGCGGGTGTATCGCTACACCGATCGCTCTGCGGTGATAGAATGGCTTTCGGGTCCCTCGCTAGGGGACCTTACACGTGCGGGGGAGGATACGCGCGCGGCCAAAGCGCTTGTTGAGGTCGCGCGGACACTTCACAGCGCGCCGCTTGAGATCAGCGCGCCTTTGCCAGAACTCGAGGCGTGGTTCGGCGGATTGTTGTCGCTCGACGTGCCTGCCGGGACGCTTGAGGATGCGCGCCACAATCTGATGCGGTGTCAGGCGCTTGCACGGCAGTTGTTATCAACGCAGCACGATATCCGCCCGCTGCATGGGGACCTGCACCATGACAATGTGCGGTTGGGTGCACGCGGGTATTGCGCGTTCGATGCCAAGGGCGTGTTGGGAGAGCGGACCTATGAGTTGGCCAATGCGTTTCGTAATCCCAAAGGCGCGCCCGACGTGGTGCGTGATCCGGCGCGGATCAGGTATCTGCGCGATCTGTGGAGTGATCTTTTCGAGGTTGACCCGACGCGGCTGATGCAATGGGCGGCGGTCAAATGCGCGCTCTCGATTGCGTGGCGGCGGGATGAGACAGGGCTGCCACAGGATGAGTTTGATTTGCTGGAATGCTTGTTGGCAATTGCGGAGGCTGGCTAAGCCAGCCCGCCACCCTCATTTCTTGATGGGTACGCCGTAAAGCTCCAGCTTGTGACCCTTCAGCTTGTAGCCCAGCTTCTCTGCGATCTTGTCCTGAAGCGCTTCTATCTCTGGGTCGACAAACTCAATCACTTCGCCCGAGTTGATGTCGATCAGGTGGTCGTGATGTTCGCGGTCGGTCGTCTCGTAGCGTGCGCGGCCGTCGCCGAAATCATGCTTGTCAAGGATCCCGGCTTCTTCAAACAGCTTCACGGTCCGGTAGACTGTCGCGATCGAAATGGCCGCATCCGCGGCAGAGGCGCGGGCGTAAAGCTCTTCGACATCCGGGTGATCATCCGCGCCTTCCAGAACGCGCGCAATGGTGCGGCGCTGGTCGGTCATACGCAGGCCCTTGGCCTCGCAACGCGACAGAATGGTATCGGTCATTTTGCCCCCCGACGTGATCTTGAAGCCAAGGTGTAGCGCGGGCGGGCAGCAGAGGGAACCACGAAAGCGGCTCCCCCGGCTAGATTAAGCGGGCAGGGCGGGCGCGCCCATTTGCGCATGCACCATGTCCAGTGTGGCTTTGGGGAGCCGCAGGGCGCTGGCCAGATCGGTTAGATAGGCGACCTCCGCTTGCGTATCGACGCGGATCGACATGAGCGACATGGCATAAACCTGCGCCTCCATCCCGTGGGGCGTGTCGGCGGCAAGGGCTTCGACATTGACGGGTGCGGCAAGCTGTTCGCGCACAAAAGCGATGTCTTCAGCTTCGGCATCCTCGCCCACGGTCTCCATGATGCGGGCCTGCTCTTCGGGGTCAATCTCGCCATCGGCTTTGGCGGCTTGGATGATTGCGCGCAGCATCACGCCTGCGTTCTGCTCCATCTCGTCAGAGGCCTTTTCCTGACCGACAGCGCCCAGCATATCCTTGAGCCCGCTGCCACCCATAGCAGCTGCGCCCCCTGCCATGGCAAGCATGCCCGCAAGGCCCGCGCCACCCGCACCGCCAAGATTGCTCAAAAGGCCGCCCTTGTCGCTGCTCTCGGCAGGAGCGGCCCCGCCGCCCATCATCTGGCTCATCATGTCCTGAAGGTTGCCGGCGCCCGCTCCGGCACCGCCCATCATTTTGCCCATCATATCCTGAAGGCCACCGGCACCGGTCTGCGCGCCGCCTGACATCTGCTCCATCATCCCTTGCAAACCGCCGCTTTGGTTCATCTTTTCCATGCCTTTGGCCGCTGCAAATCCGATTGCGACTTTCGCCAATGTGCCCATCAATCCCATAGGTCATCCCCCTGTTGTAGGTTCCAGATAGGCCACCTTTGCACAGGTAATCCCTTCTGAGCAGGGGGAAAAACCGCGCAGGGGCATCGGGTTACAGCAGATCGGGCGCGCGCCCGACACGTCGGGCAAGTGGCGCAACGGTCAACCCTTGCACGATGATTGAGAAGAGCACCACGATATAGGTCGCCGTCAGGATCAGCGGTTTCCATTCCCCCTCGGGTAAGGACAGCGCGAGCGCGACCGAGATGCCGCCTTTTAACCCACCCCATGTCATGATCGGCACCACGCCTTGCGAGAAGTCGCGAAATGGCTTGAGCATCAGCACGGGCACCGCCACCGCCGCAAGCCGTGCGATAAGGGCCAGACCGATCGCCATGACGCCCGCTGTCAGAAACGAGGCGTCTAAGACAATCGCGAAAACCTCAAACCCGATGAGCAGGAAAAGAACTGCGTTCAGGATTTCGTCCACTAGCTTCCAGAACGCATCGACATAGTCGCGGGTCTCTGCGCTCATCCCGTGCTTGGCGCCGATGTCTCCGATCAGCAGCCCCGCACAGACCGCCATGATCGGAGCGGAGACATGCAACCAGATCGCCAGCTCATAGCCCCCAAAGGCAAGGCCGAGCGTAATGAGCACTTCAAGCGAGTAATCATCAATCAGCCGCATCACGCGGAAGGTCAGCCACCCAAGGACGATGCCCAGAACCGCGCCGCCAAGTGCTTCCTGCACGAAAAGAAGCGCCGCATCCCCCAGCCCAGAGCCGTGGTGGTCATCACCCGGGAAGGCCAGGCCAACCAGAATCAGAAAGACGACATAGGCGACACCGTCGTTGAAAAGGCTCTCGCCTGCGATCTTTGTCTCTAGGGATTTCTTCAGGTTCGCTTCGCGCAGAACGCCCAGAACCGCCACAGGGTCCGTAGGAGAGATGATCGCCCCGAAGACCAACGCAATCATGATGGGCATCCCGGTGATCCACGAGAACGCGGTGCCGATGATTGCTGTGGACAGACCTACGCCAATGGTCGCCATCAGGAAAATGAGCAGCCATTCAACCCGCAGATCGCGCAACTTTACATGAAGCGCGCCCGCAAAGAGCAGCAGGCCCAGCATGCCCTCTAGAACAGCCTCTGAAAAGTTGATGCCGGTCACGGTTGCGCGCACCGTGTCCGCCATACCGAGGGAGGGCAGGATCAGATCGACCGCCATCACCCCAAGCGAAGCCGCAAAGGCCACAATCAGGATACCAATTGCCGATGGGAGTTTGAGATAGAGGTAATTGATCGCGCCGAACGCGCCCGCAAGCACGATCAGCAGCGAGGTGATCTGTAGAAAAGTCATGTCACTGTCCGTTGTCTTTTGCGCCGCCTTAACACGGATGATCGCTTGACGGCGCTGCGGCACACTGCCTTTGTGCAGTCCATGCAACGCAAGGATCATATGGATGCCTTTGGCGCGATCTCCCTGATCGGATTTGCCATCTTTCTGGCGTTTAATCAGGTGGTTATCAAAGTCACGAACGGTGGCTTGCAGCCTGTGTTCTTTGCGGGTCTGCGCTCGCTTGGTGCGGTGTTTTGCATCTACGCGTGGATGCGGTTTCGCGGCATTCGGCTCAATTTCGAGGCCGTTGGGCCCGGTCTGCTGGTGGGCGCAATCTTCGCGGCAGAGTTCGTCTGCCTTTTTGTGGCGCTTGATCTGACGACCGTGTCGCGCAGTGCGGTGATTTTCTATTCGATGCCCGTCTGGATGGCGATTGGCGCACATTTTCTGCTGGGGGAGCGGATCACCGGGGCCAAAGCTGCCGGTCTGGTTCTGGCCTTTGCAGGTGTGGCTGTCGCGATCTTCTCGCGGCAAGACGATGGCACGGCGAGCCTTGCGGGTGATCTATGTGCCCTGGGGGCGGCGATTGGCTGGGCCGCAAGTGCGCTGGGCGTCCGCGCGACGCGGTTGCGTGAAGACAGCCCCGAGATGCAATTGATGTGGCAAGTGCTTGTCTCTGCGCCGATCTTGCTGATTGCGGCGCTCTTTTTCGGACCGCTGATCCGGGATCTTGCGCCCATCCACCTTTGGGGGCTCGCGTTCCAGATCGTGCTTGTCGTCAGCGGCGGCTTTATCTTCTGGCTTTGGCTGCTCAGCCTCTATCCCGCCGCGTCTGTCGCGTCCTTCAGCTTTCTTTCGCCGATCTTTGGCGTGCTTCTGGGATGGCTCTTGCTGGGCGAAGAGATTGGCGCCTCGATCCTCAGCGCGCTTGTGTTGGTCGCGCTGGGCCTGATCCTGATCAACCGCAAACCCCGTCAGGTGCCGCAAAAGGTCTGATGCACGATCTCTTGTTCGGTGGGTGGGGCGGCGAGGTCCTGATCGGCATCGGACAGGGTGTATGGCGCGGCCAGTACCGTGTTGAGCCGCTCAAACAGCCCATAATCGCCTGCGACGGCGGCCTGGATCATCTCCTCAATGCGGTGATTGCGCGGGATGACAGCGGGGTTTGTCTGGCGCATCAGCGCCTTGGCGTCCGGCTCTGACGCGATCCGGGACTGCCAGCCATCCGCCCAGCTGTCGAAGGCGGTGGGGTCCACGAACTGATCGCGTGCGCTGCCGTCCGAAAGCGCGCGGAAGGTGTTGGTGAAATCCGCCTGATTGGCTGCCATCCTGTCGAGTAGGTCAGATACCAGCGCCATATCTCCGTCTTGCACATGGGAAATCCCGATCTTTGACATAAAGATCGCGCTGTAAGCCGTTTGAAACGCAGGGATAAAGCCATTCACGCTTTCGGTGAAGCTCTCAATCGCGGCATCCCGATCCGGCATGAGTTGCAACAGGCTCGTGGCCAGTTGGGCAAGGTTCCAAGCTGCGATATCGGGCTGGTTGTTATAAGCATACCGCCCGAATTGGTCGATGGAGCTGAACTTTGTCTCCGGGTGGTAGGCATCCATGAAGGCGCAGGGGCCATAGTCAATGGTTTCCCCTGAAATCGCGCAATTGTCGGTGTTCATCACGCCGTGAATGAAGCCCAGCGACATCCATTTGGCGATCAGATTGGCTTGTGCAGTCACCACCGCGTCCAGCAGCCCTTGAGGGCCATTCGCATCGGGATAGTGCCGCGCGATGCAATGATCGACGAGGGTTTGCAAGGCGGGCGCATCGGTGCGGGAGGCGAAGTACTGGAACGTGCCGACCCGGATATGGCTTGCAGCAACACGGGTCAGGATTGCGCCTGGAAGGGGCGTTTCGCGCAGGACGATCTCGCCGGTTGTGACGGCGGCAAGGGCGCGTGTGGTGGGGACCCCGGCGGCATGCATGAACTCGCTCACGACATATTCGCGCAAGACCGGCCCGAGCCAAGCGCGTCCGTCACCGGAGCGGCTGTAAGGCGTGGGGCCGGAGCCCTTGAGCTGGATATCACGTCCGGCCACTTCGCCCAGCAGAATGGCGCGCCCATCGCCCAGTTGCGGGTTCCAATGCCCGAACTGGTGCCCGGCATAAACCTGTGCAAGGGGATCGGCATCACCTGGAATAGTATTTCCAGAAAAAACAGCCGCTTCCGGGTCGCCCTTAATGTTCATCTCTGCCGCCAGACCTGCGTTATACGCGATCAGCTTTGGCGCTTTTACAGGCGTCGGCGACAGCTTGGTGTAGAGCCGCTCGGGCAGTTGCGCGTAGGTATTCTCAAACGGAAAATCCATCAAAGCGTCCGTGTCATAAGGTGATAGCCATCGCGCCGCACGAAACCCAAACGGCTATATAGCTCTTGCGCGCGGGTGTTGTCTTTGTGAACTTCGAGATGCAGCGCCTTCAGGCCGACCCCGGCCAGCGCTTTGGGCAATTCGATCAGCACTTCGGAGCCGATACCACGGCCGCGCACGCTTTCCCTGATATAGATTTCATCGATGAAGCCGTCCATGCCACCCATGGCGATCGACCAACCAAAGGATAGGATCACATAGCCTATGGGCGCCTTTTGCGGGCCGATCAGATACGCGACACCCAGCGGTGAGCCATTGAGCAACGGATCAAGTGCAGCGGCCCGGTGACCGTCGGAATAGTCGAGGCCGTGATGGGCGTGAAACTGCGCCATCAAGGGCAGGATGCGGGCAGCATCGTCGGGGCCAGCGAGGTGCAGCGCAGTCATAGCGTCGCGATCCGGTCGGTCAGCAGATCGAAAAAGCCGTCCGCGTCGATATCCCCCATGAACATCGCATTAGGTTTGCGATCTGTCACGCCCCACCAATCGGCCACGGTCATGCCGAGGGTGAGGTCCGAGGACGTCTCCACACAGACGTTCACGTGACGGCCTTTGAAAAGGTCCGGGTTGATCAGGTAGGCAATGACACACGGGTCATGGAGGGGCGCGCCGGGGGAGGCATATTTCTCCATATCAAAGCGATTGAAGAAATCGGTCCAGGCGGCAACGGCTTCGCCGACCGGCGTTCCCATATCGCGAAACGCATCAACGCGGGGCTGGGTGGTCAGCGCTTTATGGGTGACGTCGAGCGGCATCACCGTGATTGGGACGTCGGATTTAAACACGATATCAGCAGCTTCCGGGTCGACGTAAATGTTGAATTCTGCCGATGGGGTGATGTTGCCGACCTCGAAATAGGCCCCGCCCATCAGGACAATTTCGCGGATGCGCGGGGCGATATCGGGCGCTTTCTGAAGCGCCGTCGCGATATTGGTCAGCGGGCCGAGGGGGCACAGCGTGACGCCGTCTGTTTCCCGCACAGTGTCGATAATGAAGTCGACTGCGTGTTGATCTTGCAGCGGCATTGTAGGATCGGGCATTTCAGGCCCGTCGAGGCCGGTTTGGCCGTGCACATGCTCGGCTGTGATCAGCTTGCGGGTCAGTGGCGCGTCGCAACCGGCAAACACCTTTACGTCCATCCGGCCTGCCAGTTCGCAGACGATGCGCGCGTTTTTTTCGGTGAGTGGCAGACGCACGTTGCCCGCCACGGCCGTGATGCCCAGAACCTCAACCTCGGGCGAGGAGAGTGCGAGCAGGATCGCGACGGCGTCATCCTGTCCGGGATCGGTGTCGATAATGATCGGGCGTGGGGTCATTGTTTTTCCTGCGCTTTGGCCGCGTCCCAAAGGGCGTCCATTTCTTGGAGAGTGCTGTCGGATGGCGTTCTCCCGGTCTCTGCCAGCGCCGCCTCTATCGCTTCAAACCGGCGGGTGAATTTGGCGTTAGCGGCGCGGAGTGCGGCCTCGGGGTCGATTTTCAGATGTCGGCCCAGATTGGCCATCACGAACAGCAAGTCGCCAAACTCCTCTTCGACCTCGGTTTGGGAGAGGGTGTCTTTCGCCTCCACCAGTTCGCGTGCTTCTTCCTGCATTTTATCAAGGACTTGGGTGGTCTCGGCCCAGTCAAAACCAACCCGCGCAGCGCGTTTTTGGAGCTTCACGGCGCGTAGAAGTGCGGGCAGGCCGATGGCGACACCGTCGAGCGTGCCGCGTTGCGCTTTGCCCGCACGCTCGGCGGCTTTGATTTTTTCCCAATCGGCGGTTTGCTGATCGGCAGATTTATCGCGGCTCTCGTCGCCAAAGACATGGGGGTGGCGTGCGACCATCTTGTCGGAGATCGCGCGCACGACGCTGTCGAAGGTGAAATGCCCGGCCTCGGCGCCCATTTGCGTGTGGTAAACGGTTTGCAGCAACAGATCGCCCAGCTCGCCTTCCAGCTCGGCCCAATCGGCGCGTTCGATGGCATCGGCGACCTCATAGGCTTCCTCAATCGTGTAGGGTGCGATGGTTGCGAAATCCTGCTCGATATCCCACGGACACCCGGTTTCGGGATCACGCAGGCGGCGCATAATCTCAAGAAGGCGGGGCATCCCGCCATCGGGATCGTGGATCAGGTCATTGGGCATTGCGGGCAGGTCCGGTGCATGATTTGCTGCGACGGTATCGCATCACAGCCCGGAGTCCACCCATGCCCGTCACCAACCGCATCGCTGACTATGCCGAGGATATGACGGCGTGGCGGCGGCACCTGCACCAGCATCCCGAATTACAGTTCGATTGCCACGAAACGGCGGCTTTCGTGGCGGACCGCCTGCGCGAGTTTGGCGTCGATGAGCTGCATGAGGGGATCGCGGAAAGCGGGCTGGTGGCGATCATCAAAGGGCAGGGCGACGGCCCTACGATTGGGTTGCGCGCGGATATGGACGCGCTGCCGATGGAGGAGACATCGGGCGCGGAATGGGCCAGCACTGTGCCCGGCAAGATGCACGCCTGTGGGCATGACGGGCACACGACGATGCTGCTGGGGGCCGCGCGTTATCTGGCGGAGACGCGAAAGTTTTCTGGCCGTGTGGCGCTGATCTTTCAGCCCGCCGAAGAGGGCGGTGGCGGCGCAGGCGTGATGGTCGAGGAAGGCATCATGGAGCGGTTTGACATCTCGGAGGTCTATGCTTTGCATAATGCGCCGGGCTTCAAGGAAGGGGCGTTTTACACCACGCCTGGGCCGGTCATGGCGGCTGTTGATACGTTTGAAATTCACATCAAGGGCGAAGGCGGCCACGGCGCGATGCCCCATGAGACGCGCGATCCGGTTGTTGCCGCCGTTGGCATGGTGCAAGCGATCCAGACGATTGTGAGCCGTAATCACTATGCGTTGGATGATCTGGTGGTCTCAGTGACGCAAATCCATACCGGCAGCGCGGATAACATCATCCCCGAGGGGGCCTATATCTGCGGCACCGTGCGCACCTTCGACAAAGCGGTGCAGACCATGGTGATGGAGCGGATGGCGGCGATTGTGGACGGGCAAGCAGCGGCCTATGGCGTCTCGGCTGATCTGGATTATCAGGTCGGCTACCCGGCGACGGTGAATGATGCGGGCAAGTCCGCGTTTGCAGCCGACGTGGCGAAAGAGGTCGTCGGCGAGGGCAATGTGATCGCTGAGGCGGGCCGCGAAATGGGGGCAGAGGACTTTGCATATATGCTGGAAAAACGCCCCGGTGCTTATCTCTTTATCGGACAGGGGGACAGCGCGGGGCTGCATCACCCGTCCTATGATTTCAACGACGAGATTGCGCCGGTGGGTGCGTCGTTCTTTGCGCAGCTGGTCGAGCGTGCCCAGCCATTGGAGCGCTGAGCCATGGCTTTGAAAGACAGTGCCACGGATGTGGACAACGCCCTGACCCGCGATGGCTATCGCGGCCTCTCGTTCGAGAATGCCTTTGGCGGCGTCACCTCGTTCCTGCGGCGGACCTATACCAAGGATTTGAGCGGCGTCGATCTGGCCGTCACCGGGGTACCGTTTGATCAGGCGACCACGCATCGCCCCGGCACCCGTTTTGGACCACGGGCGATCCGGGAGGCCTCCACCCTGCAACCCTGCGATCCGCCTTATGGGTGGGATATCAATCCGCTGACTGAGTTCAATGTGGCCGACTACGGGGACGTGGCGTTTGACTATGGCCATATCGCGAAGTTCCCCGAGGCGCTGACGACGCATATTCGCGGCATTCTGCAGGCGGGCGCGGGGTCGCTCGTGCTGGGCGGCGATCACTATATCAGCTTCCCGATCCTGCGCGCCTACGCCGAAAAGTTCGGCCCGCTGAGCCTCCTGCAGTTTGATGCGCATTCCGATACCTGGCCTGACGATGACATGACCCGCATTGATCACGGCACGATGTTCTACAAGGCCGTGAAGGAAGGGCTGATCGTGCCTGAACGCTCCGTCCAGGTGGGTATTCGCACGACGAATGAGGACACGCTGGGCGTTCACATCATCGACGCGGCAGAGGTGCACCGGATTGGGCCGGAGGCGACGGTTGCGAAGATCAAGGCGATCCTTGGGGATCACGCGACGTATCTGACTTTCGATATTGATGCGCTCGACCCGGCTTTCGCACCTGGCACGGGCACGCCCGTCTGGGGTGGGTTGAGCAGCGCGCAGGCAGTGGCGATGCTGCAAGCGCTAAAGGGCATCAATATGGTGGGGTGTGACGTTGTCGAAGTGTCACCGCCTTTCGATACAACCGGGGCCACGGCTGTCGCGGGGGCGCATGTGGCAACCGAGTTGATGTGCCTTTACTGCTATAACAAACGCGCGAAATCAGAAGGTTGAGCGATGAGATTAATTCTGTCTTTGCTGCTAGTCGCCATCCTGATCGGGCTGGCCTACATTCGGCTCGCCCCCAGCAATCGCGAGGCGTGGCACACTGATCCGCTTCGACCGCAGCCGCAGATCGGGCACTTTCTTGTGCGCCCCGAGGGCGGTGATCTGGAAAGCCCTGTCTACAGCGACAGCCCCGTTGATCTTCTGACGCGTTTCGATGCGGTCGCGGTGGCAGAACCGCGTACGCAGCGGTTGGCAGGGAGCCCAGAAGAGGGGCGGATGACCTATATCACACGGTCGCGCATCATCGGGTTTCCCGATTACACGACCGTTCAAGCCGCGCCTGTGCCCGGCGGCACCGCCTTGGTGATCCACGCGCGACTGCGGTTTGGTCGTTCGGACCTAGGAGTCAACGCCGCCCGTGTCACCCGTTGGCTGGACGCTCTGGGAGAGGGATGAGCTAAGGCATCCCTCATTCACTTCGCGCCACATGGGCGAATTCAAGGACATCTGACATTGCGCCGTGAACATGCGCCCATCGACTTGAAGGCAAATCTGCTCGCCTAGCTCGATGCGCGCGCCGCCTTGGTCGGTGCAATAACAATCCACCGTTTTACCACCGCTCGTGACATCGGCCATCGCGGGGGTGGTCATCAGGATCAGGAGTGTCGCAAAATGTTTCATAACCGAAAGTTACCACGGTTTGCGGTCTTGACCAAATTGTTGTCATAGGGGAAGCAAGCCCATGGTTCCTTTTGAAAAACTTGATCAAATCCGACAGCGCTTCCAGTTTCTGGAGGCCAAGATGGCTGATGGGGCTGTGGGCGAGGACATCGCCGCTTTGGCCAAGGAATACTCCGACCTTAAACCCGTCGTGGAAGAGGTCGAGGCTTATATGCAGCTTGTCTCGGATATTGACGAGGCCGAGGCGATGCTGGCCGATCCCGAAATGAAAGAATTGGCGGAAGAAGAATTGCCAGGCCTCAAGGCGCGCTTGCCCGAGGCGGAGCATTCGATCCGGCTGACGCTGCTGCCCAAAGATGCCGCAGACGCCAAGCCTGCGATGATCGAGATCAGGCCGGGGACGGGGGGCGACGAGGCCTCTCTCTTCGCTGGTGATTTGCTGCGGATGTATCAGCGCTATGCAGAGACGCGCGGCTGGAAGTTCACCGTGATGGAGCTGAGCGAGACAGAGCTGGGCGGTATCAAGGAAGTCGTGGCCAACATCACCGGAGAGAACGTGTTTGCGCGGCTCAAGTATGAGAGCGGCGTGCACCGGGTGCAGCGTGTGCCAACCACGGAAAGCGGTGGGCGTATCCACACCTCTGCCGCGACCGTTGCCGTCCTGCCGGAGGCCGAGGATGTCGATATCCAAATTGATCCCGGCGACATCCGGATCGACACGATGCGGGCGAGCGGCTCGGGCGGGCAGCATGTGAACACAACCGATTCCGCGGTTCGCATCACCCATATCCCGTCGGGTATCGTTGTGACCTCGTCGGAGAAATCGCAGCACCGCAATCGCGAGATCGCGATGCAGGTGCTCAAGACCCGGCTCTATGATCTGGAACGCCAGCGCGTAGACAGCGAACGCTCCGAAGATCGTAAAAGCCAAGTGGGCAGTGGGGATCGTTCTGAGCGAATCCGCACCTATAACTTCCCGCAAGGGCGCATGACCGATCACCGGATCAACCTGACGCTTTATAAGCTGGATCAGGTGATGCAGGGCGATCTGGACGAGATCATCGACGCGCTCACGGCAGAGGATCAGGCCAGCCAGCTGGCAGAGATGTCGTGACCGCCCGCAAGGCGTTGGCGAAGTCGGGCATCAACGCGCGCGACGCGATGATCCTTCTGGCTCATGCCTGGGGCATCGGGCGCGCTTCCGTCTCTGTGCGACTCGACGACGTCTTGCCGGATGAGATCGCGCAGGACTTTGCCCGGCTTGCAAAAGCACGCGCGGCCGGGCGCCCGGTGTCGAAACTGATCGGGCAGCGCGCCTTTTGGAAGCATGACTTTCTGGTCAATGACGATGTGCTTGATCCGCGTCCCGAGACCGAGACGCTGATTGAACAGGCTCTGCGTGCGCCGTTCAAGCGGGTTCTGGACCTTGGCACCGGGTCGGGCTGCATCCTTCTGTCGCTTTTGGGTGAGCGCGCGGAGGCGAGCGGGGTCGGAGCGGATATCTCAGAAGCTGCCCTGAACGTGGCGCGGCGCAATGCCGACGCGCTAGGCCTTTCGGCGCGCGTGGTTTGGCAGTGCTCTGACTGGTTTGCGGCGATCGACGGGCGCTTTGATCTGATCGTCTCCAACCCGCCCTATATTGCCGCGGACGAGATGGATGGGCTGACGCCTGAGGTTCGTCTCTATGACCCCGAGATTGCCCTGACCCCCGGAGGCGATGGGCTGGACGCCTATCGCATGATCACTGCGGAGGCCGCTGACTATCTGGCCCCAGACGGGCGTCTGATGGTTGAAATCGGGCCAACCCAAGCAGAGGCGGTGAGCGATTTGATGCGCGAAGCGGGTTTTGAGAAGATCAGCACCTCTCCTGATCTCGATGGGCGCGACAGGGTTGTGAGCGGGCGCAAAGCTTAAAGGGTCTTTAACAAAAGACCCCAAACGGACCCGATTTGGCGAATTTATGCTCGCGCATGATGCTTTTTACTTGCTCCCTTTGCGCTCGCGTGTTTTTAACTTGCATATCGCAGCGGCGGAGCCGGTATCGCTCCCCCCGATCAATTGCCAAAACATCGCACCGCATACTGCATTTTCAGCAGAGGCAGAGCGAAAGCCAACAAAAGGTTGGACGTCTATCAAATGAGATCATCGAAGTCCCGGTCGCGGTCCAAAGGGAACCGCAACAACAATCGGCAGGTTGGCAACGTTGTCAATCGCGTGTTCGACAGTTCTGGCCCCGAAGGCAAAGTGCGCGGCACGCCACAGCAGATCATCGATAAATACAACCAGCTGGCCCGCGACGCGACGCTCAGCAATGACCGCGTGGCGGCTGAGAATTTTCAGCAGCACGCAGAGCATTATACCCGAATGCTGGGCGAGGCCCTGCGCGAGCAGGAAGCCCGCCGCGAGCAGCAGGAACGCGAACAGCAAGAGCGCCAGCAGGCGCAGCGTGAACGCGACCGCGAGCGTGAAGAGCAGCGCAAACAGCGCCAGCAGGAGCAGGAAGAGGCCAGCAACGGCGATCCTGGCTCAGCCCCGCAACCGGATGTGCATGACAATAACGGCGGATTGGTTGAGACGCCCGAGGCACAGATCATTGCCGCGGAACCGCAGGCCGAAAAGCCTAAGCGTGCACGAAAACCCCGCAAGCCGAAAGCGCCCGAAAGCGATGCGCCCGAGGCTGCGGAGTAAAAGTCTTCAGAAGACTTTTTCAAAACTCTTTTGAAGAGTTTTGGCCTCGGATCAATTGAAAGCGTGTTGGCAGGGCCTGCGCGCTTTTTTTATGTCGCGACCTCTCGAGCCAGAGCGCAAAACCCTTCGAGTGGGATTTCTTCGGCTCGCTGCGTGGGCGTGATGCCTGCCGCGATTAGCCGGTCTTCGATATCTGGTGCGACGCCCTTCAAGGACGCGCGCAGCATTTTGCGGCGTTGGTTGAACGCAGCCGCCACAACGCGGGAAAGCACAGCCGCATCGGCGGGGTATCTCGGCTGTTCCAGCGCATTCAGATGAACCACTGCGGAATGCACTTTCGGCGCAGGTGTGAAGGCCTGAGGCGGCAGATCCATGACGATGCGGGCCTCCGTGCGCCATTGTGCTAGAATCGCAAGACGCCCATAAGCCTTTGTGCCCGGCCGCGCGACGATCCTTTGCGCGACCTCCTTTTGAAACATCAGCGTGAGCGATTGCCAGAAAGGCGGCCAGGTCTTTGGCGTCAGCCAGCGGACCAGCAATTCGGTGCCGACGTTATAAGGCAGGTTTGCCGCCACCCGGATCGGCGGCGTGAGATGGGTCAAAGGGTCAATCTCAAGCGCGTCGCCATTGATGACCTCAAGCCGTCCGGGATAGGCTTCCGCGATTTCGGCCAGCGCGGGCAAACAGCGCGCGTCTTTCTCGACGGCGAGCACGCGCCGCGCGCCTTCGGCCAGCAAGCCGCGGGTAAGCCCGCCCGGACCCGGTCCGATCTCCAGCACGTCGCAGGCGTTCAGATCGCCTGCCTGCCGCGCAATCTTTGCAGTCAGGTTCAGGTCGAGCAGGAAGTTCTGCCCCAGCGACTTCTTGGCCCGCAGGTCATGGGTCGCGATGACCTCGCGCAGCGGGGGCAGGGTGTCGATCGCGCTCATCCACGCGCCTCGGCCATGCGCTGCGCCATTTTGAGCGCTTCGATGAGGGAGGTTGGGTCCGCCGTGCCTGTGCCTGCGATATCAAATGCGGTGCCATGATCAGGCGAGGTGCGGATAAACGGCAGGCCCAGCGTCACGTTCACGCCGCGGTCAAAGTCGATGGTCTTGATCGGGATCAGAGCTTGATCGTGATACATCGCAATCGCGGCGTCATAGCCCTCCCGTGCGCGCTTGTGAAACATCGTGTCGGCGGAAAGGGGGCCGATGAGGTCTAGCCCTTCAGAGCGCAAGGCATCCAGGGTCGGGGCGATCAGCTCAATCTCTTCCAGACCCATTGCGCCGCCTTCACCGGCATGAGGGTTCAGACCCGCCACAGCGATGCGCGGCGCCTCGATGCCGAAATCCCGGCGCAGCGCGGCGTGCGTGATGAGGATCGTATCAGTCAGGCTGGCCGCGCTCAGATGCTGAGGCACGTCCTTAAGCGCGATATGGATTGTCGCCGGGACAACGCGCAACTCATCACAGGCCAGCATCATCACGACGCTGTCGACCCCACCGAGAGATGCCAGATACTCCGTGTGTCCCGGATAGGCGAAGCCTGCACCGTCCTGCAGGGCTTTCTTGTGGATCGGACAGGTTGTGAGGGCCGAGGCCTGTCCGGTTTGCACCAGCTCGACGCCGCGCGCGATGGCGTCGATGACGCTTTGGGCCTGCGCGGGTTGCGGCAGGCCAGGGCTGCGCGCACCTTCAAAGGGCAGGGGGAGAACGGGCAGGGCGTCTGCAGCGGCGATCAGCGCCTCCGCCGGGTCCGCGATGACCGTGACCGGCCCGTCCAGATGCGCCGGATCACCAATATAGAAAAACGGCACGCGCTCTTTCAGAGCGGCCCAGGCTTTCATTGCGATTTCGGGACCAATACCCGCAGGCTCACCGCAGCTGAGCGCGATGGGCAGGGCGGGTGTCATTGATATTCGATCACCGCTTCTGCGCGCAGCTCGTCGAGGAAGTTATTGGCAAAGCTCTCAACCCGGCGATTGAAGAGCGCAGAGCGCACGCTTTCGCGGTCCACGTCTTCGCCCAGAACAGGCGTACGGCCGCACATCATCAGAAAGACCAGCGTTTCCCCACCGGCGCGGGTCAATGCCGTGGAAACCTCACCATCGTCGAGCTTGGCCAACTCGACCGCGATGTCTTGCGGGATCTCGGACGGGGGCAGCGCGCCACGCTCCAATACTTCTTCGGGCTGGCCTTTGGCCACACCGTAAAGATCGTCGCATGTGTCCACCTCGGCGCGCACGCGTTCAGCGGTGGCAAGACCTGCAGCAGAGCGGCCACCAGCAATGTAGTATGCGGCGTATTCGATAGCGGCGAATTCAACAGGTGCGGCTTCGGTTTCCTCAATATCGCGCAGCTGGAAGAAGATGATCGCATTAGGGATCGGGATGGCCGGGCTGACCTCGCCCGGTTTCAGGCCCAACACGATCTGGCGGATTTGCGGTGGCAGGTTGCCCAGCGGAAGCCAGTCAAGCTGGCCAGAGCGCCCGCGTGATCCGGAGACGGAGAAGCGGCGCGCGGCCGATTGAAACGCTGCCACAGAGTCGATGCGCTGGATGTCCTCGACCCGGCGCTGGGTTTGCGCGGCGGTTTGCGGCGTGTTGGGCAGGATGATCTCGTTCAAAAGCACACGGATACCGCCATCGGAGGAGCCTGCCTTGATGGCGCGGTCCACTTCGGCCTCGGTCACTTGAGCGCGCGGCGCGAACCGGGCGCGCGACAATTCCCGCCAACCCAGACCGGCGCGGACGAAGTCGCGGAATGTGGAACGGTCAACGCCACCTTGCGCGATGGCCTGCACGAACTGCTCCAGCTCAAGATTGGCGCGACCCGCGAACTCGGCCATGCCGCCTTCGATTTGCTCTTCAGTCAGCTGGATACCCGCAGCAGCCACAGCATCAAGGCGCAGCCGGTCGTCGATCAATTGCTCTTCGGCCAACTCCTCCAGATTGCCGGGGGAGCGGAGCAACGTCAGAAACAGAATCCGCTGATCGAGCTCATATTGTGTGATCGCCCGGTCGTTGACCTTGATCACCGGAGAAAAGGCGCTTTGGGCCGTGGCAGACAGTGCCAGGCCAAAGCTCAGGCACAGGCAGATGAACAGGCGCGACAGGGTCATGTCTCAGCTCTTTCCTCTTTTCATTTTATGCAGCTTCTTGCGTAGCCGCTTTGGCCTCTGCTTGTGCCGAACCCATTCAGCCCCACAGAGAAGTCGAAAGTTGTCTCATCGTCTGAACTATCCGAGTAAGCAAAACGACGCGTCGCCGCAACTCCCAGTGTGACACATTCGTTGCGATAGGTCAGTCCAATCCGAGCCCGCGATGCTTGATCGGCTGCAAAATCATAGCGCCAATCCAGATCAGTGATCCAGTGTCGTGCAAGCCGGTAGCGGGTGTCGACTGTCCATTCGGACACCGCTTCGTCCCGGTCTTCGGCTTCGTCTTCATCCTGCCATATGTAGGACGTGCCTAGATCAAAACGTGATCCGTCCCAGTCCGCACGCACTTCTGCACGATTGAAGTTAAAATTATCATCCATTAAGCCGCGAGCAATCAGGCTGAGCCTGTCACCGCTGTCATAACGGATCGCTGTCAGCCAGTCGGATTGCTGCCCGCGCAGCCCGCTAGTTTCCGTGAATTGGCCCAGATCTTCGTCGCGATAGCTACGCCCGACCGTGACACCTAGCGACCATCCATTGGGATCAAAGCGTGTGTAGCCCAAGGCCAGCGTGGCCCGGGCGCCTTGTTCATACTGATCCGTGCCAGAGAAACGGTTGAACGAGAAAAGGTTGCCTTCATCCAATTCAGATCGTGTGCTGTCTTCATTGGGCACAGGGTCACTGCTATCTTGGCTCCAGACGAATTGCGCAATGGGCTCAATCACGTGCCGCCCGCCAGATTGGCCGCTGCGCGCGAGGGGGAGGCGAAATTCCAGACCCGCATAGGGGGTCAGTTGTGTGACTTCGTCGTCGAAAAGCTCATCATCTTCGCCTTCGATCCGGTAGCTGTCATAGTTCAGTGAAATCGCCGCTTCGGTCAAAAGGCCAAATGGCGTGATCCAATCGCGCTCATAAGACAGCCGCCCGCTGACACGGTTCACATCGCGCCCCACGCTGATCTGCTCGGACTCTCGGTAAAAGCCCATCGCGTCAAAGCGCAGCGTCAATTCACCGCCGATGGCTTTCGGGAAAAACCGGCGTTCATAATCGATTTCGGTCAGGATTGTTGGTTGGGTCTCGTTGCGCTCATCGTTGCGTAGGGTTTCGAAATTGGTGATGCGCGCGACGGCCAGTTCATCCCGGCGATACCGCGACAGCCCGATATGGCTGCTGAGACGATCTTTGCTCGTGAAACCGTATTGACGCAGATACTCTGGATCGCTGACTGTTTCGACATCGAAAGTCAGCACGATTTCGGATGGTAGCCGAAATGCCCCGCTACCGAAGAAATATCCGCGCAAGCCATCTTCGCCTTCGTCAAGATCATCTGAACTCAGCGCACCGACACCAGAGATGCTGCCCGACCGGAAGGCTTGCCTGTAGCGCAGCTCCAGCGTTCGGGAGCGTTCCGTGATGAGGGGTGTCAGCGTTACGTCTGCATGATCGCCGAGCGGGATGAAGTAAGGCGTACGCAGCCCCGTCCCGATGCTGGAGGTGGACCGAATGGAAGGTGTCAGGAAGCCTCGAGCCCGAACAAGAGTTGGGTCAGGCACGCGCAGACGGGGAAGATAGAAAACCGGAACATCAAAGACGCGCAGCCGCGCGTTGTCGAAGTAGATTTGCTTTTCTAGCTCATCATGGGTGACGCGCGTGGACCGGATGCTCCACAGCGGGGTTGGATTTTTCGCACAGACCTGACAGGAGGAGACTGTCGTTTGATAGCTTTGCGTATAGCGCCCCTCGGCCCGATTGATCTGGTTGGATGAAATCTGCAATCGCTGATCCAGCACCATACGAGCGCCGCGCAGGATTCCGTTTTCGAACCGTGGGTCCATTTCGCCTTGATCGGCCAATACTAAAAGCGAGTCGTCCTGTTGGAAGGTGATCGGCCCTTCAATTGTCAGAAGATCATCCGCCTGACTGTAGGTGATCCGGCTCGCCCGCAGGCGTTGGCCATCATAGAGCGCTTCGACATTGCCTTCGGCGACGAGCGTGTTGTCTGGAAAGACCTGAACATCATCAGCGATCAGCGTGGCAATGCCTTGTGCGCTGACGAAACCGGGCAGAAGCACCAGAAGAAGGATGATGAAAAACCGCATCAGCCGTCCTCCAGATGTAGCAATAATCCAAGCGCCAGACATATGGCCGCAAAAGGCGGGGCCCACGCCGCAAGTGCAACCGGCAGCTGCCCGCTCTCGCCCAGCACTTGTGCAAAGTTACGGATAAAATAAAAGCTGAAACCGACCAGAACGGCGCCCAGCACCATCACGCCGGTTTTGCCCAGCCTTGTGTGGCGCATCGTGAAGCCTGCCCCGAGCAAGACCATTGCGACCATCAAGACGGGCATGGCCAGCTCTGTTTGCAGCCAGACACGATGTGCGCGGGACGAAAAGCCAGCGGTGTCGAGATCGTCGATAAAGGCCGAGAGTTCCCAGATGGGGATGGAGATGGGCGCTGCAAACCCATCGCGGATCTGCTCGACCGTCAGATCGGTAGGCAGGGAATACGTGAAATGCGTCTCGGCCGTGCGCTCCGGGTTGAGATCGGCCAGTTCCCATTTCTTAACGCCGCCTAAGCGCCATGCACCGTTTGTGAGTGTGGCGCTGCTGGCTTCCAGCCTTTGGGTCGGTGTGCCATCTGGAGAGAAGGTGAAAAAACTCACACCGCTAAGTTGCGTCGCTGTCTCATTTGCGCGCCGTGCGTGGATCACGGTCTGACCATCTGCACTGCCTTGCCGCAGCCAAAGACCGTCCTCCGACAAGGACAATATGCTTTCAGTGCCCTCGGAGTAGCGTTCTGATTTGATCTCATATTGGGTAATTGTCGCCGCAACGATGGGGTTAAGGGCAGCAACCGCCAAAGCTCCCAGAACGAATGTTGTAACAATGGGGGCAATCAGGCTGCGCAAGGCCGACCGTCCGCTGGCACGTGTCACGACAAGTTCGCTGGTCCGCGCAAGATTCAGGAATAGCGCAATTGTGGCGAGGATCGTAATCAGCGGGAGAATGCGATAAATCCCCTGCGGCAGGTTGAGCAGAGACAGTTCGATGATCTGGCCAAAGCTCGCTTCATCTGCATCGAACCGACGAACCTGTTCGATGAGATCCAGCAGCAACAACATCACTGAAAACACTGCGAGCACTGAAAAGAAAGTGCGAAGAAAACGTCGGGCGAAATAGCTGTGCAGGATCATGCGAGCGCTCTCCGCCTTGAAAAGAGAGCGGGGCGGCTTGCAAGCGTCAGCAGGATAAGCGCGATCAGGATGCCCAAAGCTGCAGGCAGATAGGCAAGAGGCCAGGCTGAAAGCTCGGATTTGACAATCTCGGTGACAGAGCCTTCCACGAGCTTAAGCAGGATCAGAACGCCAATCGCGCCGATGATCTGCTTCCAGATACCGAAACGACTAAAGCCTCCCAGAAGCAAGGTGCTGAAGCCAATCAATGCCGCAGCGATGCACAAAAAGGCTTGTGCAAACCGGTGGTGGCCTTCCTGCGCCAAGCGCGCCGCGCTGCGGTTCACCACTTCGCGAACCTCTTGCGTGGGCCAGAGCAACATGGATGTGGGCATGATCTCGGGAGAAGGGCGCCCGATGCTTGGTGGCTCCAACAGGCCCGCGATATCATAAGTAGATTCTTCGAAATCGGTCTTGGACAGGCGCTGAGTCGCGGCATCGTAGCTTTGAGTGCTGCCCTCAAACATCACGATCCGTGGTCCGGTTTCGCTCCGCACGAGCAATGCACGCTGGGCCACGTAGGTCGTGCGTTGGCCTGGCGAGCGCGCGTCCGACATAAAGACATCATGCAGGACCCCGTCTCCATCGATAAGTCGCGAATAGAAGGTGACATTTTCAGACGGGTGCACGAACGCCCCTTCGTTCAGCAGGCTGGAGATGACATTTTGCGAAATCTCGGCCTCCCGCTCGGCAAGTCGCTTTTCGGCCAGAGGGACCAGAAAATGCGTCAGGATAGAGACCAGCAAGGCAACAATGATACCAAACACCAGAACGGGGCGCGCCATGCGAAAGGCGCTGAAACCTGTTGCTTGCATCACGACCAACTCACTTTCAGAGCTGAGCCTGTTGGTGACGTAGATTGTCGCGGCAAAAGCAGAGACCGGCAAAACCAAGCGGATGACGTTGGGCAGAGTGAGAGCTGTGAATTCCAGCACGACGGCGGCAGATTGCCCGTCAGAGATCAGCTGGTCAAACAGGATAACGGCCCGGTTCAACCAGTAGACCAGTACCAGAATCAGCGAGAAGAACCCGAATAAAACCATGAGCTGCGACAGCAGATATCTGTCGAATCTCGCGAACATTAATGCCCCCCTTGGGCCGCCTGTATTTTTCGCAACTTAACCCAATCGGCTGGGCCGTGAAACTGCAATCTGCGCCGCACTCTGGTCAAGCTGCGAAGCGCGTATTAGGTGTAGCAATGATAACGGAATTTTGCCCTGTTGGAGGCTTCCCCAATGACGACACCTGCCGCGTTGCACTTTAATGACGTCGATCTTGATGAGATCAGCAAGATGACAGGGCGCGTCGCTGTCTTTGTGTCCGAAAGCGGCAAACTTGATCAAACCGCACGCCGGGTGAACCGGCTGACAAAAGGCGCGTTGGAACGGTTTGCGGACAGTGCCTCGTTCAATGACATGTCGGTGGGTGACACGCGCGAACTGGCCTATCCCACAGGGATGATGGCGGAATGGCTGAATGTGGTGAAGCTGGACCGCAAACCAAAGGTCGAGCATGCGCGCAAGGCGGGTGCCGCTCTGGGCAAAGCCAAGGGCAAGGACGCTTTGCATGTGCTGGCGGGCAACCTCAAACAGGTCGGTGAGGTCGCGTTGGGCGCTTTGCTGCGCGCCTACAGTTTCGAAGATCACAAGACCTCTGAGCGTGAGGACACGAAGGATGTGACCTTCTACGTGAGCGATGCCAAAGCGCTGGCTGCCGACGCCAAAACGATCACAGCCGTCGCCGAAGGCGTCTTCATGACCCGCGATCTGACGTCGGAACCGGCGAATGTGCTGACGACGACCGAATTCGCAGATCGTCTTGCGGCGATGTCTGATCTGGGCCTCAAGGTCACCGTGCTGGAGGAGCCTGAGTTGGAAACGCTTGGCATGCGCACGCTGCTGTCGGTCGGGCAGGGCTCTGACAGCCCGTCGAAAGTGGTCGTGATGGAGTGGAACGGCGGCACTGTTGGTGACGCGCCGCTGGCGCTGGTTGGCAAAGGTGTCGTGTTTGATACGGGCGGCATCAGCCTGAAACCGGCCGGTGGTATGGAAGACATGACCATGGATATGGGCGGTGCGGGTGTCGTGGCGGGTGTCATGCGTACACTGGCGATGCGCAAGGCCAAAGCGAATGTCGTGGGGCTTGTCGGTCTGGTGGAGAATATGCCGTCCGGCAATGCGACTCGTCCCGGCGATGTCGTCACCTCCATGAAGGGTGACACGGTTGAGATCATCAACACCGATGCCGAAGGTCGCCTCGTTCTGGCCGACGTGCTTTGGTATGCTCAAGAGAAGTTTGAGCCGCGCGGTGTGATTGACCTGGCGACCCTGACAGGCGCTGTGATTATCGGGCTGGGCCATGAAATGGCCGGCGTTTTCTCGAACAATGACGATCTGGCGGGGCAGTTCCTGACTGCAGCCAAGGCTGAACAGGAAGGTGCGTGGCGCCTGCCGCTGGATCCCGCTTACGACAAGCAGTTGAAATCGCAGATCGCGGACATGAAAAATGTGGGCGGGCGGCCTGCGGGCTCCATCACAGCCGCGCAATTCCTGCAGCGCTTTGTGCTGGATGACACGCCGTGGATCCATCTGGACATTGCGGGTGTCGCCTCGGTCAAATCAGAAACAGCATTTGCCCCGAAGGGCTCCACAGGCTGGGGCGTGCGGGCGCTTGACCGGTTGGTGCGCGACACGATGGAGGGGTAATGGGCGCTGCCTATTTCTACCATCTGACACAAACCCCGCTGGAGCAGACCCTGCCCACGTTACTTGAGAAATGCCTTGGCGCTGGTTGGCGCGTGGCCGTGCGGGGCACCGATGCCGCGCGGCTAGATTGGCTGGATGCCAAGCTGTGGCTGGCAGGGGATGGGTCGTTTCTGCCTCATGGTCGCGCGGGTGGGCCACACGACGCGGATCAACCGATTTTGCTCACCGATCAGTTGGATGCGCCGAACAATCCAGCCTGTGTCATGTGCGTGGACGGGGCGGATATCTCAAAGGACGAGGTGGCCGCGCTTGAGCGTATGTGCATCCTTTTTGACGGCAATGATGAGAACGCGCTTCAAGACGCGCGGGTTCAGTGGAAAGCGCTGACGGATCAGGGCTGTTCTGCGCAATATTGGTCGCAAGAAACCGGCCGGTGGGAGAAAAAGGCCGAACGCTAGCGGGTCAGGACCAGTTGGTTGTCGGCGATCTGGATGCTGTCGAAGCGTTGCAGATAGCTCATCCCAAGGAGGGATTGCGACATCTCCCCGCCATTGACGGAAGCGCGCACGGCCCGGTCTGTGAACGGCCCCAACTCCATCTCATCGAGACGGACCAGTGCGGTCTCAACGACGCCATTTGCGGTCATCGCGCGTCCGAGGAAGTTCAATTCATCCGGGTTCAGGCCAATCCGGCGGGCATCATCAAGGGTCAGGACGATATCGGTAGCCCCGGTATCGACAACAAAATCAATGGGTTCACCATTGATGTTAATGTTGAGGTAGTAATGCCCATCGCCCGCACGGGGCACGATGACCTCGCCGCTGTCAACGAAGGCCGCTTGCTGCGGCAGGACGGTGCCGCGGATATCCTCCCAAAGGCCCACACCCGCAATCGCGCCGATAAAGATCAGCACCCAGACCCCTGCCATTTGCAACGTTTTGCCAAGGCGCAGGCGGTTCTGCATGAAGAAATAGCCTGCAATCACAGTGACGAGCAGGCCCAGGTAAATCAATTGCGCGATTTGGTCAGAACTCATGACACCCTCTCAAGTTTCGCATTAGAGATAGGGCGCGATTTCGCGCTTTTCAGCCCCCTGCGAGGCCAAAGTCGCGCAAGCCATCCAGCACGAACTGGACCGAAAGTGCTGCCAGCATCATGCCCAGCAGACGCGAAACGACATTGATCCCCGTTTTACCCAAGAGACGCTCGATTTTGCCCGCCAGCAGGAAAAGCACGAAGACAACCGCAATCACGCTCAGCATCACGGCAGAGACGGTTGCAAGCTGGATCACATCCCCGTCACCAGTCAGCAGAATCATCGACGCAATCGCGCCGGGCCCTGCGATCAGCGGGATGGCCAAGGGAAAGACGGAAGGGTCAGGGCGGTCGTCATCCGCTTGATCCTCCCGTCGTTTTGAACGCCTCTCAAACAGCATCTCAAGCGCCGTGAGGAAAAGCAGGATGCCGCCCGCGATCCGAAACGCGGGGAGGGAGATACCGACAAAGCCCAAAACCGCCTCTCCAAAGACCGCGAACAAGAGGAGAATCACGACGGAGATGATGCAGGCCCGCAAAGCGATGGCGCGGCGTGCCTGATCTGACATGCCTTGGGTCAGGGCCACGAAAAGCGGGGTGAGGCCGATAGGGTCAATGATCACGAAAAGCGTCGCGAAAGCCGTGATGATCAGTTGAACGTCCATCTCTAGGACGTTGCTTTTTCGAGCTTTTCGAGGGATCCCATCCAAAGCGTCTCTGCCCGGTCCAGACCGTTCATCACCTCAGCGTATTTCTTCTGCCACACCTCAACCTCGCCGCCTTTGCCGGGCTCGTAGAGCGCTGGGTCGGCGAGCTTCTTGGCCAGCTTGTCGCGCATCTCGTTCAATTTCTCGACGCGCTCTTCATTCTTGCGGACCTCGGATCGCAGCGCGAGGATCTCATCGCGAGAGGCGCGTTTGGGCTTGGGTTTCTCGACCGGTTTTGTGGGCTTGTCGCTTTGCAGCAGCAGCTTGCGATAGGCCTCAAGATCGTCGTGATAAGGCGTCACAGCGCCGTCTTTGACCAGCCAAAGCCGGTCGGCGACAAGGCTGAGCAGGTGCATGTCGTGGCTCACCAGAATGACCGCGCCAGTATAGGCAGTCAGCGCTTCAACCAGCGCTTCGCGGCTTTCCATATCCAGATGGTTCGTCGGCTCGTCAAGGATCAGCAAATGCGGCGCGTCGAGCGTGGCCAGCAGAAGCGACAGACGCGCTTTTTGCCCGCCGGAGAGACGCCCCACGACAGTTTCGGCCTGATCCGCGCCAAGGCCAAACCCCGCCAGCTTGGCACGCAATTTCGGTGGGGCCATGTCGGGCAATTCGCGCGCCAGATGCTGCAAAGGCGTTTCGTCAATATGCAGCTCATCCACTTGATGCTGGGCGAAATACCCGATCCGCAGCTTGGAGGATTTCACGACGCGGCCCGCCAGCGGATCAAGCCGATCTGATAGCAGTTTCGCCAGCGTGGATTTACCTTGGCCGTTCTTGCCCAGCAGGGCGATGCGGTCGTCTTGGTCGATCCGCAGGTCCAGCTTCTTCAGAACGGTGGTGTCGCCATATCCTGCCACACCATTCTCGACATTGATGATGGGGGGCGACATCTCCTCGGGCGAGGGGAAGGTGAAGACGCGTTTGGCGACATCCTCTGGTGCGGTGATCGTCTCCATCTTCTCAAGCATCTTCACGCGCGATTGGGCTTGCTTGGCTTTGGAGGCTTTCGCTTTGAAGCGCGCGACAAAGGCTTCCAGATGCTCGCGATGGGCGGCCTGTTTCTTGGCCGCAGCCGCTTGCACCGCACGCTGCTCGGCGCGTTGGCGGGCGAACTGGTCGTAGGGGCCCTGCCAGAGCGTCAGTTTGCGGTTTTCCAGATGCAGGATTGCGCCGACAGCCCGGTTCAAGAGGCCGCGATCGTGGCTAATGATCAGCACCGTATGTGGATAGCGCGCGAGGTATGTTTCGAGCCAGACGGCCCCTTCGAGGTCCAGATAGTTGGTCGGTTCATCGAGCAGCAACAGGTCCGGCTGGGAGAAAAGCACCGCCGCCAACGCGACGCGCATCCGCCAGCCGCCTGAGAAATCAGAACAGGGCATATGCTGCTCGGCATCGTCAAAGCCGAGGCCTTTCAGGATCGCCGCCGCGCGGCCTTCTGCAGACCATGCATCGATATCCGCCAGCCGCGTCTGGATGTCGGCGATGCGGGTCGGATCGGTCGCGGTTTCGGCCTCTGCCAGAAGGGCCGCGCGTTCGGTGTCGGCCTCCAGCACCGTGTCGAGCAGCGATGTGGCAGAGGCGGGAACCTCCTGACTGACACCGCCAATCCGCGCGCGTGAGGGCAGTTCAATCGAGCCGCCTTCCAGTACCAGATCGCCGCGGATCAGCTTGAAAAGCGTGGTTTTGCCCGCGCCATTCGGCCCCACCAGACCCACCTTGTGCCCCGTTGGAATCGTGGCCGATGCACCTTCAAACAAGGGGCGACCTTCGATGGAGTAGCTGATATCGTGGAGCTTGAGCATGGCGCACCTCTGCCGCATCGCAGGCGCGTCGTCAATCGCAGCTTTTCAAGGGGTGCGCGGCATGCTAGGCGGGCGTCGATTTGAAACGGCGGGCTGTCCGCCCCGACTAACAAGAGGCTCAAAATGGCTGTTGAACGCACCCTGTCCATCATCAAACCCGACGCCACCAAGCGCAACCTGACCGGCAAGATCAACGCCAAGTTCGAAGAGGCGGGTCTGCGTATCGTTGCGCAAAAGCGCATTCATCTGACGCCCGCGCAGGCTGGCAAGTTCTACGAAGTGCACGCCGAGCGTCCGTTCTACGGCGAGCTGTGCGAGTTCATGGCGTCTGCGCCGGTCGTCGTGCAGGTGCTGGAGGGTGAGGGCGCGATTGCCAAGAACCGCGAAGTCATGGGCGCCACGAACCCCGCTGATGCCGCCCCCGGCACCGTGCGTGCCGAATTCGCTGAATCGGTCGGCGAAAACTCCGTCCACGGCTCCGACGCGCCTGAGACGGCTGCGGAAGAGATTGCTTACTTCTTCTCGGGTCTTGAGCTGGTCGGCTAAGCCTTCCGCTTAATCACACCCAACGCATCGAGGGCCGCTTCCAGTTCGGAGCGGCCCTTGTCATGTTTGGACGCTTTCAACGCGTCAAACTTCACGCGCAATGCGGCCTTTTCCTTGCCTTTGCAGTCGTTCCAGGGCCGTCCCTGCAGCCCCATGACCAGCACGTAATAGCCGATGAAATGGGGGCGGGTGCCGTTCTTCAGCAGCATCGCGTAAGCCGCGTCCGCGCCAATCTCGTGCAACTGCTCAGCCGTGGTGATGCCCACCTCGGCAAAGGCAGCCTCCATCGCGGGGCCAAGGTTGCGGATGCTGCTGACAGCGCTCATGGCTACAGCTTACCCGGGATTTTGAAAAAGAAAACGCGGTCGTGACAGGTCAGGGAGGAGTGCCCGTCACAAACCGCGCAAGATTGCGAAGCCCAGCCAAGGGGAGATCACGAAAAGGGGGCTTTCGCCACATCCGGCCTGCACCAAATCAAAGAGGCCAGATGCGAATTCTGGACGCTTAGATACTGGCGTAGTCGGTATAAACCGGCTGCGGTGCCTGCGCGTCTTTCGTCGGAGCGGGTGCCGGTTGCGGCTGCTGAGGTTGGGTCTGTGCCATCTGCCTGTGTTCCATGACTTACGTTAAAATCTGCCTTCACTGTCCCCCGTTTTTCTTGTTTCTGCGGGGGTATGCCAAAAGGCTGCAACGCAAACGGGGCCTGAAAAAGGCACAAATGTGGCACAATTGTGGCAATTGCTGTGAAGGGGAGAATTGGCTCCGGCGGTAGGGATCGAACCTACGACCAATTGATTAACAGTCAACTGCTCTACCGCTGAGCTACGCCGGAACTGAGCGCCCCTATAGCAATGACGATTCCGCGCGTCCAGAGGGATTTGTGCAAAACGTCAGGGTTTTTGTAGTGCGAAGGCGGCACGCGCGGACAGAGGGCCGTCTGGGGCGGCCAGACCGCGTCCCGTGAGGTCAATAAGATGCGCCAGCACGTTGCGTTCGGCAGCGGGTAGCAGGCGGGGGTCGACGTCGGTGTAGATCGCTTTCGTCAACTCTCCGGCCGTTGCAGGACCGGCGGACATCGCCTCGACGATTTGTGCCTCTCGTGATCTGCGATGTGCGATCAGCCAATCAAGACGTGCTTGTGGATCGGTGATCGGGTCGCCGTGACCGGCGTAGAAAACCCGCGCATCGCGCGCTTTGAGCACCTCGCAGGATGCCATGAATTGGGTTAAGTCACCATCGGGCGGCGAGACGAGAGAGCTGGCCCAACCCATGACGTGATCTCCGGTAAAAACAATATCCTGCGTGGCGAAGCTCATGTGATTTCCAAAGTGCCCTGGGGTATGGATCGCTTCGATCTGCCATTCTGCGCTTTCGATCACATCACCATTTCGCAAGGTGATGTCAGGCTGAAAGTCTGGGTCGACCCCCTCTCCACCGCCGACAAGACCGCTTGCGGAGAGCCTTTCCATAATCGCGCTGCGCCCGACCGAACTGTCGCCCATCGCATAAATCGGCGCGCCGCTACGGTCGGCCAAGACACGTGCGAGGGGTGAATGGTCGAGATGCGAATGCGTCACGAAGATATGCGTGATCTTGCCGCCCTTTGGGACAGCGTCGAGGATGGCCTCCAGATGCGCCATATCCTGTGGTCCGGGGTCGATGATGGCGATCTCTGTGGTCCCCAGCAGATAGGTATTCGTGCCGGTAAATGTCATCGGGGAGGGGTTGTTGCAGCGCACTAGGCGCAGGCCCGGTTCCAGCTCGTCCATCTTCGCCCTTTCGCCCCCTTGGTCGCGCGGATAGACATAGCGCATGTTGTTCTCCTGGCTCAAACGCTACATGCCGCGCTCGCTTTATGGTCGCGCGGCGCTGATCCTTCTGGTGCCGATCCTGACGCTCCAGCTGGTGGTGTCTGTTGTGTTTATCCAGCGCCATTTTGAGGACGTGACCGAGCAGATGACCCGCAACGTGGCGCTCGAACTGGAATACCTTCTCGATCAGGTAAATGATGCGCCCAACGCGCGCGGCGCGCAGGCGGCTTTGGATCAGTTGGTGCAGCCGCTTTTCTTTGAATCGGTTTTCCCAGTGCAGGAACGGCGGTTTGATGCGCGTGTCTTTTATGACCTGACGGGCCGCGTCGTGATGCGGGTGCTGAACGAGCGGTTAGAGGGGATCACCGCGATTGATCTGGCAAGCGATGACCGCGATGTGCGGGTGCAGATGATGACGGTCCATGGCCCGCTTGAGATCATGTTTGATCGGCGGCGGGTCTCCGCCTCCAACCCGCACCAACTGCTGGTGCTGATGGTGTTCACCGGTGGTCTAATGACGATCATCGCCTTTGTTTTCCTGCGTAATCAGTTGCGCCCGATCAAGCGGCTGGCCCGCGCGGCAGAGGCGTTCGGCAAGGGCCGCATGGTGCCTTATCGGCCTTCGGGTGCCGCCGAAGTGCGGTCTGCTGGAAGCGCGTTTCTTGACATGCGCAACCGAATTGAGCGGCAGATCGAACAACGCACCATGATGCTGTCTGGCGTCAGCCATGATCTACGCACACCGCTGACCCGGCTGAAGCTGGGTCTGTCGCTCATGGACGACGCCGAGGCTGCGCCTCTGCGCCGCGACGTTGAGGATATGGAGCGGATGCTGAACGAGTTTCTTGCCTTTGCGCGCGGGGATGCAGCCGAAGAACTGGCGCTCACCGATCCGGTGGCTTTGGCCACCCAGGCAGTCGAAGATGCGCAGCGCATGGGGCAGGCGGTTCGTCTGGGCAAGATCGAAGGGGCGGGCCAACAGCTTTTGCGCCCCATTGCCGTGCGTCGCGCGGTGGACAATCTGATCGGCAACGCGGTGCGCTATGGCAAGACCGCGGAGGTGGGCGTCACCATCACCCCGCGCAGCATCGCGATCCATGTGGAGGATGACGGGCCCGGTATCCCGCAAAACCGTCGGGAGGAGGCGCTCAAACCCTTCAGCCGTCTGGAACCTGCGCGCAATCAGAACAAAGGCACCGGCGTTGGCCTTGGTCTGTCGATTGCCGCGGATGTGGCCCGCGCCCATGGCGGTATGTTGCGGCTGGGTGAAAGCGCTGAATTGGGTGGCCTGCAAGCCGATCTGGTGCTCGCGCGATAAGGAAAGTGGTAGGCCCGGCAGGACTTGAACCCGCAACCAAAGCGTTATGAGCGCTCTGCTCTAACCAATTGAGCTACAGGCCCCCAATTGTTCAAATCTGAGTAGCAGAAGGATGCAGACCGTCAAGACGGTTTGCGGTCAAGCCGCGTGGACTCGCGCGCGCTTGGGTGCTAGTGGGCCGCCAAGAGATGCGGAGACCAACATGAGCACGAAAAAGAACGGCCTGACCTACGCGGATGCGGGCGTGGATATCGACGCAGGCAACGCGCTGATCGACCGGATCAAACCGGCTGCGAAACGCACAAACCGTAGCGGTGTGATGGCGGGTCTGGGTGGGTTTGGCGGGCTCTTTGATCTGAAGGCGGCGGGCTATGATGACCCGGTTCTGGTGGCGGCCACGGATGGTGTTGGCACCAAGCTGCGCATCGCGATTGATACGGGCAATGTCGACACGATCGGGATTGATCTGGTCGCCATGTGTGTCAACGATCTGGTCTGCCAAGGAGCAGAGCCGTTGTTTTTCCTAGATTATTTCGCAACTGGTAAGCTGGAACTGGATCAGGCCGCGCGGATCATTGAAGGCATTGCAGAAGGGTGCGCGCGCTCGGGCTGCGCGCTGATCGGCGGCGAAACGGCAGAGATGCCGGGCATGTATGACGCGGGCGATTTCGATCTGGCGGGCTTTGCAGTGGGCGCAATGCAGCGCGGCACGGCGCTGCCCGCAGACGTGCGGGAAGGCGACGTGCTGCTCGGGCTCGCCTCTGACGGGGTGCATTCCAACGGCTATTCGCTGGTGCGCAAGATCGTCGAGGTCTCTGGCCTTAGCTGGGATGCGGCATCGCCGTTCTCGGATGGCACGCTTGGCGACGCGCTGCTCGCCCCAACGCGGCTATATGTGACGGCGGCTTTGGCCGCGATCCGGGCAGGGGGCGTCCACGGGCTTGCGCATATCACGGGCGGAGGTTTGACCGAGAACCTGCCGCGGGTCATGCCAGAGGGGCTGGGGGCCGAGATTGACCTTGGTGCGTGGACGCTGCCGCCGGTTTTTGGCTGGTTAGGTCAAGTTGGCGGGATCGAGACCGCTGAAATGCTCAAGACCTTCAACGCGGGGATCGGCATGGTTCTTGTGGTGGATGCCGATCAGGTGGAGCCCGTACAAAGCGCGCTTGCAGCCGAAGGCGAAGCAGTGATCCGCCTTGGCACCGTGACGACGGGCGCAGGCGTGCGCTACTTCGGGACGCTTTCGTGACACGAATCGCGGTGCTGATATCGGGCGGTGGCTCGAACATGGTGGCGCTGGTGCGTGCCATGCAATCGGGTGGGTGGGCCGAGCCGGTGCTGGTTCTTGCCAACGACCCAAGCGCTGGCGGCTTGGAAAAAGCCCGCGAGATGGGCGTGCCCGTGGATGCAGTCGATCACCGCCAGTTCAAAGGCGACCGGCCTGCCTTTGAGGCGGCGCTCAGCTCAGCGCTTGCGAAGGCCAAGCCTGATATTCTGTGTCTGGCGGGCTTCATGCGGGTGCTCACGGCGGATTTTGTGGCTCAGTGGGAAGGACGCATGCTGAACATTCACCCCTCTTTGTTGCCCAAATACAAAGGCTTACACACCCATGCGCGCGCGCTGGAAGCCGGTGATTTGCAGCACGGATGCACCGTGCACGAGGTCACCGCCGCCTTGGATGATGGCCCGATCCTGGGGCAAGCGATGCTAGATATCGTGCCCAATGATACGCCCGGGAGCCTTGCTGCACGGGTTTTGCCGCTGGAACACGCGCTTTATCCGCAGGTTCTTGAGCGCTTCGTTGCGGGCCAGAAAACGCCGCTAAGTTTACGTAATGTCAATGCCGATTAACGGCCAACTGTCAGAAACAAGAGACGAATTTTCTTCCCAGGACGGACCAAATCGGTCATCGTGCTTCCGAGGGGGTCGCCTCTGAACAACGATAAGACCCAATGAAAACACTAACGACAACTTCCGAACTGGCCGCGTTTTGCGCCCATGCCGCGCAATTCGATTATGTCACGGTCGACACCGAATTCCTGCGAGAGCGCACGTATTACTCCCAGCTCTGTCTGGTTCAACTTGCCGTTCCGGGCGAGGGCGAGGATGACGCGGTGCTGGTTGATCCGCTATCCGGTGATCTCTCGCTCGATCCGCTTTACGCGCTCTTCAAAGACGAAAGCGTGGTCAAAGTGTTCCACGCCGCCCGTCAGGATCTCGAGATTTTCTTTACCGATGGCGGCATCATCCCGACACCTCTTTTCGACACCCAAGTTGCCGCCATGGTCTGCGGGTTCGGCGAGCAGGTGGGTTACGAGACGCTTGTCCGCAAGATCGTCAAACAGCCGCTCGATAAATCGTCGCGCTTTACGGACTGGTCGCGCCGCCCTCTGTCGGATGCACAAAAGACCTATGCGCTGGCCGATGTGACCCATCTGCGTGGGATTTACGAGTTTCTGGCCGACAAGCTGGCCAAGAACAAACGCACGCAATGGGTACAGGAAGAAATGCAGGTACTGACTGCGCCCGGCACCTATGTCGTCAAGCCGGAAGATGCGTGGAAACGTTTGAAAACCCGCACGAATTCAGGGCGGTTCCTCGCGATAGCCCGCGAATTGGCGCGCTTCCGCGAGGCCTATGCGCAGCGCAATAATGTGCCCCGCAGCCGGGTCTATAAGGACGACGCGCTGATGGAGCTTGCCTCCAACAAGCCGAAATCACTCAAGGATCTGGGCCGGTCCCGGTTGCTGTTGCGTGATGCCCGCAAGGGGGAGATCGCCGAAGGCATTCTGGCCGCGATTCAAGCCGGTCTTGATTGCCCGCCCGAGGAGTGCCCGAAACCCGATACGTCGCGCGAGAAGTTGCAGGTCAATCCCGCGCTCGCGGATCTGTTGCGTGTATTGCTGAAAGCCAAAGCGGAAACCGCAGGTGTCGCGCAAAAGCTGGTTGCCTCGGCCGCTGATCTGGATGCCATCTCTGCCGGAATGCGCGATTTGCTTGCCCTAAGCGGCTGGCGGCACGAGGTCTTTGGCGCAGATGCGCTACGTCTTTGCGCTGGGGAAATCGCGCTGACGGCCAAAGGACATCACATCAAAATCATTGAGCTTTAGCGATCAGCGCCGGCTGGTGCGTGCATTGCGCTGCGCGCGTACGGTAATCTGGCGGGCCGGGGCCAGCGTCTGATCCGACAGGAATGTACCGGCCACAACCTCGCGCGAGGCTTGCGTCCCTTGACGTGTCCGGGTGGGCGATGGGAAGGCCTTGAACTGAAGGACCAGCGCACCGTTTTCATCGACGCGCCCGCGGTTCTCAAGAACCAGATCGGCCTCCCAATGGCCTTGGGTCGGGGGCAGGCCCACGGCATGCACAACTGCGCCGCCTTGCACGCGCTCAATCCGCAGTGATGTGATCTGATCAATCAGGGGGCGGTTATCCAGACGCTCAACAATATCGTTTGGTGCAAAGCCAACTTCCTCTTGAGAGCCACCGAACCAGTTGAACGGGTTTAGGCGCGACTCGCGCACTGTGCCGCATCCGGCCAAAAGCGTGGCGATCAAAACAGTTGCGATCAGACGTGAGGACATAACTTCAGCTCCCTTTGCTTGATCGGTAGCCCAATCCGCGCGCCCCGACAAGCAAGACTGGACCTTTCGGGGTAAGCAACTTACCTCATTGGCAAATCCAAGGAGCATCCAATGGCAACCGAGAGCTTTGAAGAGCTGGCCGAGACATTCGAATTTCTGGACGATTGGGAAGATCGTTATCGCCACGTGATCGACATGGGCCGCGCGATGGAGGGGCTCGATCCCGCCTTGCAAGTGCCCGCGACCAAGGTTGAGGGGTGCGCGTCACAAGTGTGGATCATGCCGCAGATCGACGGGCAGGGGCCGGACGCGACCTTTGACTTCAAAGGTGAGAGCGACGCGATGATTGTGCGCGGGCTGATTGCTGTCCTGCACGCGCTTTATAGCGGCGTCCGTGTGGGTGAGGTCAGCAAGGTCGATGCGGTGGCCGAACTGGGTCGCCTTGGTCTGAACGATCACCTGTCTGCGCAACGCTCAAACGGCGTGCGCGCGATGGTGGAGCGGATCAGAACCGTCGCTGCCGAGGCCGCCGCGAGCTAGGCTTTCGCCGCCAGCGCGGTCTCCAGATCGCCATACCCGGTAAAGCGCCGTTTAAAGGCCAGGCCCAGACGGGTCGCACACTCCTGCGCCTTCGCTGTCAGGGCCGGGTCATCGGTCTGCGCCTGATAGACGAGCGTCTCGTAATGCCCGAAATACATGTCACGCAGCTCTGGATGGCGGTCGAGGCCGAGGGGTTTCCAGACGAATGCATCAAATTGCCGAACCAGAAAATCCGTGAGGTAGAACGCGGTGAACTCATGCTCGGCACGCTCGGCAAACGCCTCCGTTCCTTCAAAAAAGGAATAGCAATGCGGCCCTTCGATCATGCCAACACCCAGCCGGTCGCACACAGCCTGCAATTGCCCGCCTGTGCCGCAATCCGCATAGACGACAAAAATATCGTCAAACTGCGCGCGATGTTTGGCGATGGCGTCCTCAACAGCGGGCGCGATCCGTTCGGGGTGATTGTGGAGAATGGCGGGAAGGCAGGCCAACGTCATATGCTGCCAGTCATTCGCCTTTATCACCGCGATAATCTCGTTGGCCAGAGCACCGCATGCCAAAAGCAACACCTTGCCGCCGGTCGTCTTCGCGGCCAGTCCATCTTGGGTGAGGCTATGGTCATCCAGCTGCATCGCGCTCTCATGGGCAGTTCAGCCCGAAAACGCATCGGGCTTTCACCTTTGTATAAATATCCCTGCCGGAGGCATCCTGCGGTCAGCCGGCCGCCATCTGGTTGTGTTTGCGCGCGACGAAAGTCTTTGCCGTCTCGACTGCGACAGCCGCGTCCCGGCAATAGGCATCTGCACCGATTGCCTTGCCAAACTCCTCGTTCAGCGGCGCGCCACCAACCAGCACGATATAGTCATCGCGCAAGCCCTTCTCGACCATCGTGTCGATGACCACCTTCATGTAAGGCATCGTTGTGGTCAGGAGGGCAGACATCCCAAGAATGTCGGGTTTTTCTTCCTCAAGCGCTTCCAGATAAGCCTCAACCGCGTTGTTGATGCCCAAATCGACAACTTCAAAACCAGCGCCTTCCATCATCATGGAGACAAGGTTCTTGCCAATATCGTGGATGTCGCCCTTTACAGTGCCGATCACCATCTTGCCGACCCGCGGGGCGCCGGTCTCAGCCAAAAGCGGTTTGAGGATCGACATGCCGCCTTTCATGGCGTTCGCGGCCAGAAGAACTTCGGGAACGAACAAAATTCCGTCGCGGAAATCATTTCCGACGATGGTCATGCCACCTACCAGAGCCTCGGTCAAAACGCGGTACGGAGCCCAGCCGCGTTCCAGCAGGATGTCGACGCCTTCTTCAATCTCTTCCTTGAGACCATCATAAAGGTCATCAAACATCTGTTGAACAAGCTCTTCATCATTGAGTTCAGACAGAATGATATCGTCTTCGTCGGACATCGTGGCGATCCTTCACAAGGCCAGCTCGAAAGCTCGATTGGCGCGTTTCCTATCGGCAACATGCCTTTTTTGTCGCAGGTTGAGTGGTTTAATTGCGACATTGGTTGATTTGCGACCGACCCCGCCGGGGCTGCAGGGCTTACGCCGTACGGCGGCGTCTGCGGGGGCGACGGGCAGGGGCGGCGCCGTCCTCGGTGCCGTCCTGTTCGGATGAAAAGCCACCCAATGCAGCGGTAATCTCTTCAAGGCCGGGCCGTTCGCCTTTCGGGCGCGTCTCAAGCGCCGCGCGCATCTTCGCCAGATGCTCAGGCGTGGTGCCGCAGCAGCCGCCGATGATCGTGGCCCCGCAATCGCGGGCGAGGCACGCGTAATCGGCCATCAGCTCAGGCGTACCATCGTAGTGAATATGTCCATCGTGATACTTGGGGATACCTGCGTTGCCCTTTGCAATCAGCGGCATGTCTGGACCTTGGCTTGCAAAGCCCAGAACCGTCCGCAGCAAATCCGAGGCGCCAACGCCGCAATTGGCGCCAAACGCCACGGGTTGCGTGGGGAGCTTGCCGACCATCTTCACCATACTGGCTGAGGTGACGCCCATCATTGTGCGTCCGGCTGTGTCAAAGCTCATCGTGCCGCACCAGGGCATGTCGGCGAGGGCGAACGCTTCTGCCGCAGCGGTGTATTCCTCGAAAGCCGAAATTGTTTCGAGCCAAAGCACATCTGCGCCGCCCGCTTTCAAGCCCTCTGCCTGTTCGTGAAACATCTCGACTGCGATCTCGTGGGTCAGGCTGCCCATGGGCGCCATGATGTCGCCCGTGGGCCCGACGGACCCCGCGACAACCACCGGGCGTCCTGCCGCATCCGCCACCTCGCGGCCCAATTCTGCGCCCGCCTTGTTCAGCTCATGCACGCGCGATTGCGCATCATGCAGCTTCAGGCGCGAAGCGTTGCCGCCAAACGTATTGGTCAGGAAAAGGTCCGACCCGGCATCGACCGCCCCTTTGTAAAGCGCGCTGATTTTGTCGGTTTGCTCGACATTCCAAAGCTCTGGCGCGTCGCCGGATGACAACCCCATATTGAACAGGTTGGTGCCAGTGGCACCATCGGCCAAAAGCCAGTCGCGGGTTTCAAGAAGAGTGCTAAGCGCGTTCGTCATCGGAGGGTCCGTCAGTGAAGGCGGCCGCAGGACTGCGTTTCGCCGTTATTTTACGACCGTTTCGCACGCGCGCGGATATGAATCAATTTCATAATTTTCATAATCTTCATGAGGGGCGTTTTCGTGCGTGCGAAGGGTCGGCTGTGTCGCCGATATGTTTTTCGGGTCCCTGACGGCCTGCGCGATCTCAAAACTGGCAATCACAGCATGCCACTTCCGCCGCGCGATGAAATAGCGGGGCTGCCAGTCCGGCCTGAAGCTTTCCTTGAAGCGACGCAAGCCCTCGGCCCCGCTCGCCGTCTGGATATGATGCCGCATGAACCGCTCCAACCCGGTCGTTTTGTCTGGGGCGCACGGCACTGCGGCCAAAGACACCTGCGCAACATCTGCGCGTTTGGCATCCTGCAACGCATGGCAGATCAGGGAATGCATTGTGCCGGTCGGAGCGTTCTCGCTCTGGCGCATCAGGTCCAGAACCCAAAGGTCGGGAGCGGCGTGCAGGCTGATAAAGCCCACCAGCGCATCGCCGAGATAGGCAAGATACACACGTTGGCCATGCAGATAGGGCAAATCGAACCGCCCCATGGAGAAACCGCGCTCTGCGCCAGATCGGACTTCCCATTCTTGATGAACGCGGATCATCGCGTCTTCCGGCAGGCTGCCACGCGCGAGTTCAGTGCGAACGCCCGCGTTCTCCGCTTTGCGCAAGGCGCGGCGCAGCTGGCGGCGGGATGCACCAATGACGTTGAACTCATGCGGCGACATGATGGCCTCATCGGCGATACGTGTGACGTGCCATCCATCTGCGCGCGCAATTGCGGCAAGGCGCGGCGGTGCTTTGTAGATGACCGGTAGGCGTGCAGTCTCCCGCGCGACGTCGCGCAACACATCAAGCGCACCCTCCGGATTTCCAAAAAGCGGGGATCCCAGTGCCGTGACCGTATGACGGGTTTGCCGGACGCCCCAACTTGCGTGCCGTGATCGCAATGCCAGCCCGTCATCCTGTCGCAAAACGCCCGCTTCGGGGTTGTTGCGAGTGGGCAGACCTTGTGTAGCAGGTCGGAGGGTGAACGCGGCCCCCTCAACCCGCGGCATACGTCCGCCGCGCGCCAAAGGCACCAATGCAATCACGGCGGGGGCGGCGTAATAGATCAGCCGAAAGGCAAGCGTCGCCGCGAGGCATTCGGCCAAAAGACTGTCAGGGAGGAGCGCCAGCAAGGTCAGCTCAAACGCGCCAAGACCTGCAGGGCTGCCTGAGATCATGCCAATGCCCAACGCGATCAAGAAGGCGGGCAGCAGCACCGCAAAGCTGATCGCAGTGCCTTCGGGCAAAAGCCAATAGAGTGCGGCGGCGGCCAGCACGGTATCTATTGCAACCCAGAACAAAAGCGCCCCGATCATCAGGGCGTTTGGCGCGCTCAGCTTGATACGGCCAATGCTGTAGCCGCGGCTTAGCGCCCAGAAAGCCGCCCCCGCAGCGATCAAGAAGCCCGCGCTTAGCAATGCTTCGTGTGACAGAAAGCCAGGTTGTGTCACGAGGATCGTTAGAGCGGTAAACACCGCCCATGCAGCGATGAAGGAGCTTGCGACAATCGCTGTCAGTTTTGTGGCGCGCCAGAGCGAAAGGCCCGGCAACATTCGCCAGCGCACCAAAGCGCCGCTTACCATACCAAATCCGATGGTCTGGGAGAGCGCAATCGCAACCATTCCAGCCCGACCAGCCGCGCGTGCGGGCACACCTGTGCCGAGCGCGCGATGCAGAACGACGTCATATCGCCCGACGGCGGCCAGACTGCCGAGTGTCGCAAGAGCGCCCAGCACCCATTGATGCCAGCTTAACCCTTCGACGGCACGCCAGACGCTTGCCAGATCGACCGCGTCAAGTCGCTGACTGAGAAGCCAAAGGCAGATCATCGCCGCCGCAGCAGGCAGCATCATGCGCGGTTTTAAAAGCAAACGAAGCAGCAGACAGGTTCCTTGTTCAACCCGTCTTGCTTAGCGGGTTGGCATTACCGGCCCGTTAAGGGCCGTGCGATCTTCTAATTTGGTCTTAGAGCTCAGACATAAGCTGGGCTTTCGCCTCGGCCATCAATTCGGCCATTTTGGCGCGAATTGCGTCCGGGTCGGACTTGCTGCCCAGATCGGCGGCCACTTTGCGCACCACGTCCTCGTGACCCGCCTCTTCAAAATCCGCTTTCACGACTTCCTTGGCGTATTCCGCAGCCTCGTCGCCGGATTTGCCTAAAAGATCAGCAGCCCAAAGACCCAGAAGTTTGTTGCGGCGGGCTTCGGCCTTGAACTGCATCTCTGCATCATGGGCGAATTTGTTTTCGAAGGCGTTTTCGCGATCATCAAACGTGGTCATTAGGCTGTCCTCTTAGAATGCTGTTGGGCTCTATGTAGGGACGATGACGCGGTTTGTATATGCGTCAGCTTTGACTGTTTGGCATCTTAATCCGTCGCGCGCGGCCGCTTGCGGGCCTCGCGCCGATATTCGGCGACCTTGGCATGGATCGTCTCGGGCGTTGCAAGCCCCTCAAGATCGGCGAGCAGCTTTTGCGTGACGCAGGCGCTGTCAGTGTCATCAAGATGCGCAATCACCACCTCGCGCGAATAGGCTTTGGCCGCATCACCGGTTTTTCCCAGCTGTTTTGCTGCCCAATCCCCCAGCAAACGCGCACGTCGCGCCAGGGCGCGGAACTGTTTTTCCGTGTCATTGGCATACTTCATCTCGAACGCCTGCTCACGGCCGTCAAATAATGTCATGGCTTTTCCCTCTCACTCGCAATGGGCACAGGGCTACGGCAAAAAGGCTTAACAAGCCGTTGCGACGGGTCGCCAAACTGCGAAGGATTCGATGCGATCCCGCAAGCCTTTGTTCACCATAGTTTATCCGCAGTTGCGGGTCTTGCGCCCTTGTCTTATACGGGCGCCACGCGTGCGGACCCCACCAAGCCCGCGCGAGAACGGAGTTTCCATGGCGCGTCGCAAGAAGATTTACGAGGGCAAGGCAAAGGTCCTGTATGAAGGCCCCGAGCCGGGCACATTCGTGCAATATTTCAAGGATGATGCCACCGCGTTCAACGCCGAAAAGAAAGACGTCATCGAAGGCAAGGGCGTTTTGAACAACCGCTTGTCTGAGTTCTTCATGATCGGACTTGAGAACCTCGGCGTGCCGACGCATTTCCTCAAGCGTCTCAATATGCGCGAGCAGTTGATCCGGCAGGTAGAGATTATCCCGCTCGAAGTGATTGTGCGCAACTATGCCGCCGGCACCATGAGCAAGCGTCTGGGTTTGGAAGAGGGCACACGCCTGCCGCGTCCCATCGTCGAGTTTTGCTATAAGGATGACAGCCTCGGCGACCCGCTGGTCGCGGAAGAGCATATCATCGCCTTTAACTGGGCCACGCAGCAGGATCTGGATGACATGGTCGCGCTGGCCTTACGGGTTAACGATTTTATGTCCGGCCTGATGTACGGCGTCGGCATCAAGCTGGTCGATTTCAAGATCGAGATCGGGCGCATCTGGGATAATGACTTCCAGCGCCTTGTCGTCGCCGATGAGATCAGCCCGGATAGTTGCCGTCTATGGGATATCGAGACCGGTCAAAAACTGGACAAGGACGTGTTTCGCCGCGATCTGGGGTCGCTCGCGGATGCCTATACCGAAGTGGCGCGGCGTCTGGGGGTTCTACCGTCAAATGCCACGCATATGCCGAAACCAACGCTGATTAACTAAGCGTCGGATTTGGATATTTGGAAAAAGCGAAGCCACACGGGCGACGCGACAGAAGGACAAGAGAGATCATGAAAGCACGGGTTCACGTGATGCTGAAAAACGGGGTTCTGGATCCGCAGGGCGAAGCGGTGAAACACGCGCTCGGCACGCTGGGGTTCGAGGGCGTCGAAGGGGTCCGCCAAGGTAAGGTGATCGAGCTTGATCTGGCCGATGGCACATCGGAGGCCACCGTGACCGAGATGTGCGAGAAGCTGCTCGCCAATACGGTGATTGAAAGCTACTCGGTCGAGCTGGTCTGATGCGTGCGGCGGTTCTGGTCTTTCCCGGCTCCAACTGCGACCGCGATATGGCGGTGGCGTTGAAGGCAGCGGGTGCGGAGGTTGCGATGGTCTGGCACAAGGATGCAAGCCTGCCGGATGGTGTCGATATTGTCGCTGTGCCAGGCGGGTTCTCGTTCGGGGATTACCTGCGGTGTGGTGCGATTGCCGCGCAATCGCCGATTTGCAACGCCCTCGTCGCCCATGTGGAACGCGGCGGTTATGCGTTGGGGGTCTGCAACGGTTTTCAGGTTCTGACCGAGACGGGCCTGCTGCCCGGCGCGTTGATGCGTAATGCGGGGCTGAAATTCGTCTGCAAATCCTTGGGTCTGGAGGTCGTGACCTCGGCCTCTGCCTTCACCGAAGGGTATAATGCGGGGGACGTGCTGAGCATCCCGGTGGCGCATCACGATGGCAATTACGTCGCTGATGAGGCCACGTTGGCGCAGCTGTGCGATCAGGACCGCGTGGCGTTTCACTATACCGAGAACCCGAATGGCTCCACCGCGGATATCGCAGGAATCCTGTCGGAAAATCGCCGCGTGCTGGGGATGATGCCGCATCCCGAGCGCGCTGTTGACGCAGCACATGGGGGCAGTGATGGGCAGGCGCTTTTCCGCACATTGGTCGGACAGCTCGAAAACGTGTGACTTGAGCGGGGCGGGAAGGGCGCGTAACTTCGCCTAATGAGCCTGCCAGCCAATCCAGATGCCAAGCGCGATCCGACCCGTGCCGAGCGTGACCTGACGCGTCCGCTGTCATGGCGCGCCCGTTTGGCCCTTTTGGTTCTGGCGATCTTTGCCGGGGCAACGGTCTGGCTGACGAACTCCCTTTTGACGGAACGCTTTACGGAAAGCACCAAAAACCGCGCAGAACTGCGTCTAGCGCTGTATGCGGGCAATCTGATGTCTGAAATTCAGCGCAACTCGATCGTCCCGCAATTGCTGGCGCGGGACCCTGCGCTGATCGGCGCGCTGGCCTCTTCGGACTATTCGCAATCCACGCAACGTTTGCTGTCTTTCGTCGAGGAAATCGAAGCAAAGTCCCTGATGTTGCTGGATGGCGATGGCCGCGCCGTGGCTGTGACAGAGCGGGAACAGCTGGGCTCCATCCATCGGACGGAGCGTTATTTTGTGAACGCGCTGCGCTCCAGCGATACGGTTTTCAGCATTATTCAGAACGAAACAGGTGCTTACCGCTTCACCTATTCGCGCAAGATCGAGTTCAACGCCCTCACGCTGGGCGTGATCGTGGTGGAGGTCGATTTGCGCCAGTTTGAGCTGAGCTGGGCGGGCATTTCGGATGCTGTGATCGTCACCAACTCTGAGGGCACCGTGATCCTCGCGACAGAGCCGCGTTGGCGTGGGCGCACCGAAGAGGAGGCACTGGCGCTGCAATCTGCGCCCTCAGCCATCGAACGCGCGATCTGGGCGGCGGGGGATTGGACCAACCAGTCGGTCGATGCCTATATCAGCGGCCGCGCGGTGATGCGGTTGGAAAACCGGTTGCCCTTTCAGGGCTGGAAGATTGCGTCTTTCACGACTTATGCCTCGGTCCGTGAACGGGTCAACGGGGTCCTCGCGCTTGAGATTATGGGCTTTGCGATTCTGCTGGCGCTGGCCTTCTATGCGGTCAGCCGAAAAGCCACGTCGCGGCTGCTGACCGTCCGGCAGGAATCGGCTGAACTTCGCCAGTTGAACGCACGGCTGCAGCGGGAAATCGCCGAACGAGAGCGGGTTGAAAAGAACCTCCAAAGCGCCGAACAAACCCTTGCGCAAAGCTCCAAACTGGCCGCCTTGGGGGAGATGTCTGCGGCGGTGAGTCATGAGTTGAATCAACCGCTTGCGGCGATGAAAACCTATCTGGCCGGCGCCAAGCTGCTACTGCAACGCAAACGCCCGGAAGAGGCGTTGAGTTCGTTTCAGCGGATCGACGATCTGATCGGTCGTATGGGCGCGATCACGCGGCAGCTGAAATCCTACGCCCGCAAGGCGGGCGATGTGCTGGAGCCCTTGGATTTAAGGGATGCGGTGAAGGGCGCGCTCACCATGATGGAGCCGCAATTGCGCCGCCGCACGGTTGAGATCAGCAAGACGCTGCCTCAGGAACCGGTGATGGTGATGGGGGATGCGCTGCGCATTGAGCAGGTGATCATCAACCTGCTGCGCAATGCGCTGGACGCCACGCAGGCCGAGGCAGAGCCCCGGATCGACCTGCTGCTCTCCGTCGGAGAGACGGCAACGCTGACCGTGCGCGACAACGGCGAGGGAATTGATGACCTCGATGAGCTTTTTGAGCCGTTTTACACCACGAAGCGGCCAGGTGACGGGGTCGGGCTTGGTCTTGCCATCTCGTCAGGCATCGTCAAGGACTTGGGTGGGCGGCTGACTGCAAGGAACGCTGCCAGCAAGGGGGCGGTCTTTGACGTCCAATTGCCATTGTTAGAGGCCTCAGCCGAGGCTGCAGAATGAGAGGTGCAAAATGGCACGTCCGATGAAAATTGCGATTGTAGATGACGAACAGGATATGCGTCAGTCGATCAGCCAGTGGCTGGCACTGTCGGGCTATGACACAGAGACCTTCGCCAGCGCGGAAGATGCGCTCAAGGGGCTCAGCAACGATTACCCCGGCGTCGTGGTCAGCGATATCAAGATGCCCGGGATGGACGGGATGCAGTTCCTGAAGCGGTTGATGTCCGTCGACAGCGGCCTGCCTGTCATCATGATCACAGGCCATGGCGATGTCCCGATGGCCGTGGAAGCGATGCGTGTCGGCGCGTTCGACTTTCTGGAAAAGCCGTTTAACCCGGACCGGATGACCGAACTGGCCAAACGTGCCACGCAGATGCGCCGCATGACGCTGGATAACCGTGTTTTGCGTAAGGAACTGTCCGATGGTGGTGCGCTGATGCGCAAGCTGATTGGCTCTTCCCCGGTTATGGAGCGCCTGCGCGAGGATATTCTCGATCTCGGACAAGCCGATGGACACGTGCTGATCGAAGGCGAAACCGGCACGGGCAAGACGCTTGTCGCTCACGCGCTGCATGCGGTGGGGGCGCGGGCCTCGAAGAAGTTCGTGCTGCTTAGCTGTGGCGCATATGATGAAGACTCCCTTGCGCAGCGGTTGTTTGGGCCGGTCGAAGATGACAGCCCGATCCCAGCGATTGAGGAAGCCCGTGGCGGCACACTTGTGCTTGAGGATATCGAGGCGCTGTCAGATGCCTTGCAAGCCAAGCTGCTCACCGTCATCAACGATCAGGGCACCCCGGCAGAGACGCGGATTGTCGCGATCTCCAACTTGCAGGAGCGCGGCAAAACATCTGAGGACGTGTTGCGCGGTGATCTGTTCTACCGCCTTGCGGCGCTCAAGATTACCGTGCCGCCTTTGCGTCAGCGCGGTGAAGATATCCTGACGCTGTTCACGCGTCTGAGCGAGCAATACGCCGATGACTACGGCTGCGACGCGCCCGAGATTAGTGCGCAAGAAGCTGCACAGCTCTTGCAGGCCCCGTGGCCCGGGAATGTGCGTCAACTGATCAACGTGGCGGAACGTGCGGTGCTGCAGAACCGCCGCGGCTCGGGCTCCATCGCGAGCCTGCTAATGGCCGATAATGAAGAGGCCGCCCCGACAATGACGACGGAAGGTAAGCCGCTGAAAGAATACGTGGAGGCGTTCGAGCGGATGCTGATCGACAACACGATGCGCCGCCATAAAGGCTCTATCGTGAACGTCATGGATGAGCTGCAATTGCCGCGCCGGACCCTGAATGAGAAGATGGCGAAATATGGCCTTCAACGTTCAGATTACCTCTAAGGCGCGCGAAACACCTCCACATCTTTAAGTTGAATCGTCAAAGCCCCGCTATTTTGCGGGGCTTTGGTGTTCAATTCACCCGCGCATACATTTGCCCATTGTAATGATTGCGTAACGTCCCTTATGTTAGCGATAAGTGATACGTGTCTTGCAGACACCTCTGCGCTTTAGACAGATTTGCCGTCCTGAGCGTTTCGCGTGCGTAGTCACGCCCTTTGAGACGGATGTGAGTTCTGGTTTTGCCCAATGTGGCGAAACCTGTGAAATGCCCGAGACGCACAGCGCCGGGTCGTGAATGGGCAGGGGACACCCTGTCGGAGAAGAAACGCGATGCAACGCGCGACAGATATGAGGGACGCAGCAGGGGGCCAAACGGCTCATGCGCTCCCCGTGCGCGTCCTCGCCATCACCAGACACCACCCGCAAACGCTTGCTCCTCCGGGGGACAGGGCTTTGCCGCGGTGCACAGAGAAAAAATGGCTAAGAAAATGCTTATCGACGCCACCCACGCGGAAGAGACCCGCGTCGTGGTGGTTGACGGAAACAAGGTCGAGGAGTTCGACTTTGAATCCGAAAACAAACGCCAGCTTGCTGGCAACATCTATCTCGCAAAAGTAACACGGGTTGAGCCGTCGCTTCAGGCGGCTTTCGTGGATTATGGCGGAAACCGGCATGGTTTCCTGGCCTTTTCGGAAATTCATCCCGACTACTATCAAATCCCAGTCGCAGATCGCGAAGCCCTGCTGGCCGAAGAAAAGGCTTATGCAGAGCAGCTGAAAGCCGACGCGGAAGAAGAAAAAGAGAAGCCCAAGCGCGGTCGTGGACGGCGTCGGGGCAAAGCCAAGGCCGAAGAGGTCAAGGTCGAGGATGCGGTTGAGACGGGGGAGGTCCCCGCTGATGAGGACGCCCCCGCCGGCATGGAAACCATCGATCTGGACAGCTCTGACGAAGGGCTCTCCCCGATGGAGACGGTCGCCGAAACACCGGTCGAAACGCCTGAGATGTCGGAAGATGCATCTGACGACACGGACGACGAGAGCGATGAGAAAAGCACCGATGCGACATCTAAAGATGACAGCATCGAATCCGTTGCAGATGAGGATGACAGCGAAGACATTCGCCCCGCGCGCAAACCGCGTCCGCGTCGTTACAAGATCCAGGAAGTCATCAAGGTCCGCCAGATCCTTCTGGTACAGGTGGTGAAGGAAGAGCGTGGCAATAAGGGTGCCGCACTGACCACCTATCTGTCTCTCGCCGGTCGCTATTGCGTGCTGATGCCCAACACCGCGCGCGGTGGGGGCATTTCCCGTAAGATCACCAACGCGGCCGACCGCAAGAAGCTCAAGGAAATCGCGAACGAGATCGAGGTGCCCGATGGCGCGGGTCTCATCGTGCGGACAGCAGGCGCCAAGCGGACCAAGTCCGAAATCAAGCGCGACTACGAATATCTCCAGCGTCTCTGGGAAGAGATCCGCGCGCTGACGCTGAAATCCATCGCGCCTGCAAAGATTTACGAGGAAGGCGACCTGATCAAACGCTCGATCCGTGATCTTTATAATCGCGAGATTGACGAGGTGTTTGTCGAAGGCGAGGCGGGCTACCGCGTGGCCAAGGACTTCATGAAGATGATCATGCCGTCCCACGCCAAGAACGTGAAGCATTACACCGACCCGCTGCCGCTTTTCGCGCGCTATCAGGTGGAAAGCTATCTGGCGGGCATGTTCAACCCGACCGTGCAGCTAAAATCCGGTGGCTATATCGTGATCGGCGTGACCGAGGCACTGGTCGCTATCGACGTCAACTCGGGCCGGGCTACGAAAGAAGGCTCGATCGAGGAAACAGCGCTCAAGACCAATCTTGAAGCGGCCGAGGAAGTTGCACGTCAACTGCGTCTGCGCGACCTTGCGGGCCTGATCGTGATCGACTTCATCGACATGGACGAACGCCGCAACAACACCGCTGTGGAAAAGCGGATGAAGGACAAGCTCAAGACAGATCGCGCCCGCATTCAGGTCGGTCGCATCTCGGGCTTCGGCCTGATGGAGATGTCCCGCCAGCGCCTGCGCCCCGGCATGATTGAGGCGACAACCCAGCCATGCCCGCATTGCCACGGCACTGGGCTTTTGCGTTCTGATGACAATCTGGCGCTGTCTATCCTGCGGCAGTTGGAAGAGGAAGGCGTCCGTGGGCGCTCCAAAGAGGTCCTCGTCAAAGCGCCTGTGGGCATCGTGAATTTCCTGATCAACAACAAGCGCGAACATATTGCCCAGATTGAAGAGCGCTACGGCCTGTCGGTGCGCCTTGAGGGCGATCCGAGCATGGTCTCGCCAGACTTCTCGATCGAGAAATACAAGACCGCAACCCGCCGTGTGGCTGAACGTGTGGCCCCGGTGGTGTCGGTCGATTCCTCGATCATGGATGATATCGACGACGCGGTTGAGGTGGACGCAGACGAAGCGCCCGCCGCGCAGGGCGCGTCCGCATCGGAAGACGGTGGAGACGGCGAACAGCAGCCGCGCAAGCGCCGTCGGCGTCGTCGGCGTCGCCGCGGTGGCGGTGGCAATGGCGACCAGCAACACTCTGAGGATCAATCGCCCGACGGTGCCACTCAGGGTGAGCCGGTAGAGCAGGAGGCCGCGCAAGCTGAGGCTCCGAAGGAAGATGCACCCGCATCAGAGGACCCCGAAGAGAAGCCGAAGAAACGCACCCGCACACGGCGCAAGAAATCCGATGATGCGCCGAAAGAGGCCGCTGAGACGGAAGAGGCTCCGAAAGAGGATGCCAAGGCAGACGAGGCAAAGTCCGAGGACGCACCCGCTGAGGAAGCGACCGAGGAAAAGCCCAAGAAACGGGCACCGCGTAAGCGGAAGGCCCCGGCTAAGAAGGAGGCCACTGAGGAGGCCGCCCCCGTGCCTGAAATGGCAGAGGCCGCGCCAGAGACCAAATCGGCAGAGACCGCCCCGGCACCAGAGCCCGAGCCTGTGGCAGAGGTCGCAACAGCCGCGCCTGAACCGGCACCTGCCAAGGTCGACAAGCCCAAGAAGAAGGGCTGGTGGTCGATGGGTCGCTGATGGCGCGCATTGTTATAACAGGTGGTTGTGGATTTTTGGGCCAGCGTCTTGCGCTGGCCCTTCTCGCAAAACAGCGCCTCAATCTGCCTGATGGCAGCACCATTCCGACAAACGATATCATTCTTGCGGATCGTCCCGGTTCTACGGTTGAGCCTGGGTTGGAGGGAAAGGTCAGCGTCACCCCGGTCGAGATTACAGACCCGGCCGCAGTGACGGCGCTGATCGGACCAGAGACAGCGGTGATCTATCACCTCGCCGCCGTTGTCAGCGGTCAGGCGGAGGCGGAATTCGATCTGGGCCTGACGGTCAATTTCGACGGCACCCGCAACGTGTTGGAGGCCGCACGCGCGCTGCCGCATCCGGTGCCCGTGATCGGCACGTCTTCCCTCGCGGTCTTTGGCGGCGCGTTACCGGAGATGTTGACAGAAGCGACGGCCACCCATCCCGGCAATTCCTACGGGATGGCCAAGGCGATGTCGGAAATGCTGATGAGCGATTATCGCCGCAAAGGGTTCGCGGAGGCGCGCACCCTGCGTCTGCCGACAATCATCGTGCGTCCGGGCGCTCCCAATGCGGCGGCGTCGTCCTTCGCCTCTGGTATCTTCCGCGAGCCGTTGATGGACAAGCCGTCGGTTTGCCCGGTCTCGCCCGATCTGAGGATGTGGCTGGCATCACCCGAGACCGCGATTGCCGCGCTGATCCGCGCGGCGGAGGTGCCTGCCGCTGACTGGCCCGACTTCAGTGCTGTCAACGTGCCGGGCATCACGGCCTCGGTCGCGCAAATGCTGGAGGCGTTGGAGGCGGTTGGCGGGGCGGAGGCCCGTGCCCGCGTGTCGATGGATCCTGATCCCAAGATCGAGGCTATCGTCGGCACATGGCCTTCGGCCTTTGATATGGCTTTAGCAAACGGTTTGGGATTTATGGGCGACAAATCCGTCCGTGAGATCGTTCAGCGTTTCAAGGATGGGCTCGCCTAGGGATTTGCCTGCGGCGCGGATATTTGGAAAAAGCGAAAAGCCCGCGCGTTAGGTCTTCCGGATCGCGTAAATCTGATGCGTTTCTGTGTCGGTTTGCTGAACAAGCTCGTGCCCGCTTTCCATACAGAAATGGGGAATATCGACAATAGCGGCGGGATCATCGGCCAATACCGTTAGGACGTCGCCTGTCTCCAGCGATTTCAGACGCTTACGCGCTTTGAGAACAGGCAGAGGGCAGAGAAGCCCGGTGGCATCCAAGGTCAGATCGTCGCTCATGTCTTGCGATATGGCTCGGGTGTTACAAGTTGTCCACTAACTTGTGAGCGTCTGACGCGTGACGCGCCCGGTGCGATAGCCTATGGGGGTGGTATGTTCGGTTTTGACATCATTGACGCCAGCCTCGTGCCGGCCATGAGCATCGCACTTTTCGCAGGGATCCTATCGTTCCTGTCGCCATGCGTGTTGCCCATCGTGCCGCCTTACCTGGCCTATATGAGCGGCGTATCGGTCAACGATATGTCCAGCACCTCAGTTGCGCGGCGCAAGGCTTTGGTCTCGGCCAGCTTCTTTGTGCTTGGCCTTTCGACCGTGTTTCTGTTTCTGGGCTTCACAGCGTCGGTCTTTGGACGGTTTTTCCTCACGAACCAAGAGTGGTTCGTGGGCATTGCCGGTGCCATTGTGATGATCTTCGGCGCGCATTTTCTGGGCGTCTTCCGCATTGGCTTCATGGATCGCGAGATGCGGGTTGATGCGGGCGACCGCGGCGGCTCCGCCTTCGGGGCCTACATCCTTGGCCTTGCCTTCGCCTTTGGATGGACGCCTTGCATTGGGCCGATCCTGGGCTCGATCCTGTCGCTCGCCGCATCCGAGGCGAGCGTCACCCGCGGCACGACGCTGCTGGGCGTTTACGCCATCGGGCTGGGCATACCCTTCCTGTTGGTTGCCGCCTTCTTCCCGTCCATGACGGGCCTCATGGCGTGGATGAAGCGCCATATGGAGCGGATTGAGCGTGTGATGGGCCTGCTGCTCTGGACCGTGGGTCTAATGATGCTCACCGGGCAATTCACCGATCTGGCTTGGTGGCTTAACGAGCAGTTCCCGGCCCTGCAAGCCTTCGGATAGGGCTTATTTTCGTCGAAGTTCTAAGTTAGCGTCGCCCCATGGTAACGGGTGCAACATCGCGGATCACGCGGCGCCGGGTGATGTATATCCCCGGCTATGACCCGATTCATCCGCGCCGCTACCGCGAGCTTTACCGCAAGGAAAGCGCCGCTCAGGCTGCGATCAGTGGCTATGAGATCGCATTATCGCCCAAAACCGGCGGCGGCCCTTACGGCTGGCAGGTCAAGGCGACAATCGACGGCCAAGACGTGCAGGCCGATATCGACGTGCTGGTTTGGTCCGACATCGTGCGTAGCTCCATGGCGCAGGGCATTCTGGCGACCTATGGCCAGCTCGTGCGCACTGCTTGGGTCTATATCTCGACCGGGGCGCTGCGGCGGTTGATGTGGTTGCGCAAGGGTCCGGTGATCGCGGCACTCTACCCGGTCGGGATGTTGCTCTTACAACTGGCCTTGGCGTTGGTTCTTAGCGCACTGGTGGGTGAGCTTTTGGTCGATGGGCTAGAGTGGGCCATGGGCGACATCGGCGTTCTGGGAGGGGTCATCGAATGGGCCGTTCTGGTCGCAGGCACCGTCGCCGGATTGCGCTGGTTTCGCAAACACGACAACCGCTTTTTCGCCTATTACTTGATGCATGACTACGCCTATTCCGCCCGGTGGCGCGGGGCTTACCCGCCGGATCTGGAGGCCCGCATGGCGGAGTTTGGCGGTCTGATCGCCGACGCTCTGGCCAGCGACACCGACGAGGTGTTGATCGTCGGTCACTCCTCTGGCGCGCATCTGGCCGTGTCGATCCTTGCCGATCTGATCCGGGCAGGGCGCGTGCCGGCGCAGGGCCCGCAACTGGCATTTCTCTCGCTGGGACAGGTTGTTCCGATGGTGTCGTTCCTGCCTGAGGCGCACCGCCTGCGCGCCGATCTGAACTACCTCGCGGCGCGCGATGAACTCACCTGGGTCGATGTGACCGCGCCCGGCGATGGCTGCGCCTTCGCGCTCTGCGATCCCGTTGCCGTAAGCGGGGTGTCGCCGCCCAACAAACGCTGGCCGCTGGTCTTTTCGGCGGCCTTCACTCAGACGCTCAGCCCCGAGCGCTGGAAGGAACTGCGCTGGCGCTTTTTCCGGCTGCATTTCCAATACCTCTGCGCCTTTGACCGGCCCAAGGACTACGACTATTTCCAGATCACCGCGGGGCCCCTCAGCCTGGCTGAGCGTTACGCTGACCGCCCGCCCTCGCGCTCACGTATCGATGCGCCCGCGTCCAAATTCACGTCGATGGCCGCATGATCCCGCCCAAGCCCGCGTCGCGGCCCGATAAAGTCTCGCTTTGGCGGTATATGCGCCTCTTTCGCCAAGACATCCTCTCCGCACAGCCCGCCAAGCTCTACCGCGCGTGGATGGCTGAGTTTCGCACGCCGTTTTTTCGCAGCTATCTGGTGAACCAGCCCGATCTGGTGGCAACAGTGCTGAAAGAGCGCCCGGATGATTTTCCCAAATCTGACCGCATTGGCGAAGGGCTGCGCCCATTGCTGGGCGACAGCGTCTTTCTGACGAACGGGGAGACGTGGAAACGGCAGCGGCGGATCATTGATCCGGCCTTTGAGGGAGGGCGTCTGCGTGACACGTTCCCGGCGATGTGGGCGGCAGGGCAGGCGGCTGTCGCGCGGTTCCCGCAAGGAGTGGTGGAGGTGGAAGAAGAGACCTCCCACGCCGCCGCCGACGTGATTTTCCGCACGCTATTCTCGATCCCGATCGAGCATGAGATCGCGGCGCAAGTCTTTACCCAGTTTCGCGACTATCAGCGCACGCAGCCGATCCTGAACCTCGCGGCCTTTGTGCCGCTGCCCTCTTGGGTGCCGCGTGGTCATCGCCGCCGCACCAAGGAGACCGCGCGTGCGATCCGGGCTTTGATTACGCGTCTAACGGAAGAGCGGATGGTGGCCATTAAGGATGGCACGGCGCCCGATGATCTGGCGACCAAGATCATGACGACGGTTGATCCCGTCACGGGGCAGACGTTCACGACGCAGGAAATGGTGGATCAGGTCGCAATTTTCTTCCTCGCGGGGCATGAGACCAGCGCCTCGGCGCTGGCCTGGACGCTCTATCTGATGGCGCTTTACCCGGAGTGGCAGGATCAGGTGGCGGCAGAAGCAGCGGCGCTGAAAGAAGGCGCGTTTAGCGAAGTTTCAAAGCTGAAAGTCAGCCGGAATGTGTTTCGCGAGGCTCTTCGCCTTTACCCGCCAGTGCCCATGATGGTTCGCGAAACAACGTGTCCCGAGCGCTTTCGCGACCGCGATATCCCTAAAGGCGCGCAGATTGTGCTCAGCCCATGGCATCAGCATCGCCATGAACGGTTATGGGATAACCCTGACGCCTTCGATCCCGACCGCTTTGAGACCGAGAATGGCAAGACCTGCTTGCGCGAGGCCTATATGCCCTTTTCCAGCGGTGCGCGGGTCTGCACGGGCGCCGGGTTCGCGATGGTGGAGGGGCCGCTCTTGCTATCGATACTGCTCAAAGCCTACCGGTTCGAGCTGGTGGAGGGGGAGGTGCCGGTCCCGGTTGCGCATCTCACCGTGCGCTCAAAAGACGGCATCCGGTTGCGGGTGTCACGACGGTAAGAAGGCTTTTTTGAAAAGCCTTCGAAAGGTTTTCTGAAAACTTTTCAGCACAGAACGTGCACAGTTTCATTATTGCAGAAGACCACAAACTGGCCACCGTTCTCCGCGCAGTGAAAGCCGCGGCGCTTGATTTCACGCACAAACCGCTCGCGTCCCACAGCGCGCTCAACATCCCGCGCTTTGCGGCGGACAATCCTGCCTTGCCGGGCGGCCTTGCTGTCAAAAATTTGCTGTAACCAGATATCGGGTGGAAGAAGGGCGACGGCATAGCTCATGGCGCTGATCTTCAGCGGTCTTGGTTAAGATCCTGATAATAGCGCAGCACATAAAGCCGGATGGCTGACGCGAGGCCTATCTCCAACCCGCGATCTGCATCAATTTCTGCGGCCAATGCATTGATTGGCTTGCCTTTTTCCTCTGCTATATGCCGGAACGCGTCCCAGAACGGGTCCTCCAAAGACACGCTGGTCCGATGCCCTTTCAACGTGACCGAGCGTTTCGTAGGCCGCAGGCTCATGTCTTCTTGGCCCCATCCAGATCGCGCGCGGCTTTCTCGGCCCGAGCGCGGTCCAGCTCTTTTTCGGCCTTGGAGCGGCCATGCAAAACAGAGTTCTCATCCGCACGGGCCTTTTTCGCAGCCCGCGCCTTGTCTTTTCGAAACCGGTTCAGATTGACCGGCGCGGCCATTACTTCGGGCCGACCATATTCTCGGGACGCACCACGCGGTCGAAAGTCTCTTCATCGACAAATCCCAGCGCAATCGCCTCCTCTTTGAGGGTCGTGCCGTTTTTATGCGCCGTTTTGGCAACCGTGGTCGCATTGTCATAGCCGATCTCAGGCGCCAAAGCCGTCACCAGCATCAGGCTTTCGCGCATCAGCCGCTCGATCCGGTCCGCATCGGCTTTCAGACCGACCACCAGATTGTCGGTGAAAGTGGAAGCTGCATCGCCCAGCAATTGCATGCTTTGCAAAACGTTATAGGCCATCATCGGCTTATAGACGTTCAGTTCGAAATGACCCTGCGATCCTGCAAAGCCCACAGCCGCGTCATTGCCGAAGACATGCGCGCAAACCTGGGTGAGCGCCTCGCATTGGGTGGGGTTCACTTTGCCGGGCATAATCGAAGAGCCCGGCTCGTTCTCCGGCAAGATCAATTCGCCCAGACCGCAGCGCGGGCCAGAACCAAGAAGGCGGATGTCGTTTGCGATCTTGAAGAGGGATGCAGCAACGACCTTCAACGCGCCTGAAATCTCAACCATCGCGTCATGGGCGGCCAGCGCCTCAAATTTATTCGGCGCGGTGACAAAAGGCAGGCCGGTGATCTCGGCCATATTCGCCGCCACCATCTTGTCCCAACCGATCTTTGTGTTCAGCCCGGTGCCCACAGCCGTGCCGCCTTGGGCCAGCTCATAAATCCGGCCCAGAGCGTCCTTCACGCGGGCAATGCCCATGGCGACCTGATGGGTGTAGCCGGAAAACTCCTGAGAGAGCGTCAACGGCGTTGCATCCTGTGTGTGAGTGCGGCCGATCTTGATGATTCCGTCAAACTCTTCGACCTTGGCCTGCAAGGCGGCATGAAGCTTCTCAAGCCCCGGGATCAGCACGTCATGGGCGGTCATCGCCGTGGCGATATGCATCGCCGTGGGGAACGTATCGTTCGAGGATTGGCCCATATTGCAATGATCATTCGGGTGCACCGGGTCTTTCGAGCCGATCTCACCGCCCATGATCTCAATCGCACGGTTTGCGATCACCTCGTTGGAGTTCATATTGGACTGCGTGCCGGACCCCGTCTGCCACACCACAAGCGGGAAGTTATCGTCGAACTTGCCCTCAAAAACTTCGCCCGCGGCCTGCACAATCGCCGCCCCGCGCTCTGCATCCAGCGAGCCCAGCTCCATATTGGCTTGCGCGCAGGCTTTCTTGATCACACCCAAAGCGCGCACGATGGCGACGGGCTGTTTTTCCCAGCCAATTGGGAAGTTCATGATCGAGCGTTGGGTTTGCGCGCCCCAGTATTTGTCGGAGGGGACCTCCAACGGGCCAAAGCTGTCGGTTTCGGTGCGGGTCTGGGCCATATCTACTCTCCGGTATGCAGTTGCATGCCGTTTAGCGCGGCACGCAGTACGCTGCAATCGGCAGTTTGGCGCAGGGGGCTACTTGCGAAAACTGTCGAGGCTGACAACTTCGGCCTCACCCTTGGGCGGCTCTTTTGTGTCATCCTCGGGCAAGTCAATGTCTTCGGCCACGATCATCGGCGCAGGGGGCGCGTCGTTGTCATCGCCATCTTGCGTCTCGAACCGCAGACCGAATTCGACGGATGGATCAACGAAGGTCAAGATCGCGTCATAGGGAATATAAAGCGGCTCGGGGCTGTCACCGAAGTTCAGCGTGACCGCAAAGCCTTCATCCGTGACTGTCAGATTGTCGAACCAGTGCTGCATCACGACGGTCATTTCACCGGGATAACGATCCGATAGCCAATCTGCGATTTCGACATCGGGATGCATCGTGTCAAAGGTGATGAAGAAGTGGTGATCCCCCGGCAAGCCCGTTTCGGCCACGTCGCTCAACACGCGCTGGATGAGCCCGCGCATGGCGTGGTGCATCAGATTTCCGTAGTCAATGCTGGACGACATTGCAGGTCCCTTGTTTGGGTTCCCCATAACCATAGCGGATTCGGTTTGAGATTAAAGGGCGCGCCGCTTCAGAGCATCACCAACTGCACGCCGACCCCCGCCAGTGCCATGATAAGCAGCGTCAGCGGCAACGGCAGACGCATCCCGAATGACAGAAGCGCAGCTACGCCAGTAAGCCCCACCGCAGGCACCGACAGGCTGCTGAGCGTTGGGACAGGCAGGGTCGCGTTCAACACCGCAACCGGCGTCAGTTCGGTGAAGAAAACATGCAGCGCGAACCAGAGCGACAGATTGGCGATCACGCCCACGACCGCGGCTGTCACCGCCTTCAAGGCCGCTTCGATGCGAGGTGCATTGGCCAGATGCTCCACATACGGTGCGCCCGCGAAGATCCAGAGGAAACAAGGGATGAAAGTCACCCAAAGCGTCAGTGCGGCGGCCGCAAGACCCATTCCCAGCCCGCGCTCCTGAAAGCCTGCCAGAAAGCCCACAAACTCCGTCACGAGGATCAGCGGTCCGGGCGTGGTTTCCGCCAACCCCAGCCCGTCAATCATCTGCGGCGTGCTGAGCCAGCCGTAGTTCTGCACGACCTCCTGGGTCATATAGGCCAGTACGGCGTAGGCCCCGCCAAAAGTGACGACGGCCATCTTCGAGAAGAAGAGGCCGATATCGGTCAGAAATTCCGCCTGCATGGCGAAAGCGACCGCGATGGGGGCCAGCCACAAGGCCCCCCAGAATATGATCGTGCCGGGCAAATGCGCATGTGACATCGGTGTGGCCGCTCCGGTCGCTTTGGCAGCTTGGCTCAGCCCCAGCAAGGCAGCGACACCTATGATGACCGGAAACGGCACACCAATGGCGAAAATCGCAATGAAGGCCGCGACGGCCAGGCCCCAGCTGAGCGGCGCTTTCAGCGCTTTGCCCGACAACTTAAGAAGCGCTTGGACCACGATCAGAATGACTGCGGATTTAATGCCCAGAAAGGCACCCTGAATCCAGCTCAGATCGCTCAGAAACGCGTATCCAATCGCCAGAGCGAGGACGACAATAGCCCCCGGCAAGACGAAAAGCCCTCCGGCGATCAGCCCGCCCAGCGTGCCTTTCAGCCGCCACCCTGCATAGGTGGCAAGCTGCATGGCCTCTGGCCCGGGCAACAGCATGCAGAACGAAAGCGCGCGCAGGAAGTCGTCTTCACTCAGCCACTTTTCTTTCTCGACCAGCGCGTCATGCATCAACGCGATCTGCGCCGCAGGCCCCCCGAAGGAGAGCACGCCAATCCGGGCGAAAACGCGGGTGAGATGGGGGAGCGTTGGCGTCATGGGGTGCATCACGCACGGGCTAGGGGGCGAATGCAACAGGGAGGTGACGGTGAGGGTCTGTTATGATGACGGCGATGCCGCGAATGGCAGCTTTGAGCCCAACTTGACCGATGCTGCAAGTCGCACGAAAGTCGGCTTTGGTGTCATTTTGCAAGATCAAGGCTTCTAAATAGGGCTCATGCCTATTCGGTTTCCTCTCTCTTGGACGCGCTGCCGTAAAACTCTGGTTTACTCTTGCCTGTCGCATCGAAAACTTTACGGTCACAGCATGGGATCAAAGAGCCTTCAATCGATACAATCATCCGCCAAGAACGCAACCATGCGTTTGCTTGCAGTGCGCTCAAGGCGTCCGGGTCGTATTCCTTTTTCCAGAATGCGTGCGGGTCCAGGTCACAAGTAACCCGACCCACCACATCAAGCATTCAAAAGGAAATATCATGTCATCACATGACCGTTCACTCTATCTGCGCTACGCAGAGGCACTCAAGCATCCAAACAATTTTTCTGGCGCAGTTGCCGCATTCTTTGCTGCAGACGCCAACATCAACGTTGTCCACCCGTTCAATGAACTGCAAGGGGCAGACACGTACTTTGAGAAATTCCTGCGTCCGTTACAACACTCGTTCGAGGGGCTTTACAGGCGTGACGATATTTTCATGGCTGGCCAATTTGATGGGCAAGATTGGATCAGTTCCACGGGCTACTACGTAGGGCGCTTTGCGCAAGACTGGATCGGCCTCAAGGCAACCGGCACGCTCAGCTATCTGCGCTATGGAGAGTTTCACCGCATTGAGGACGGAAAAGCTGTCGAAAGCTATATCTATCTCGACATTCCCGAGTTGATGATCTCGTGCAACCAATGGCCCCTGACCATGGGCCCCGGCCTGTCGCGTGGACACACCGGAATGATCCAAGGCCCCGCAACCCGCGACGGCGTTATCACAGATGCGCCTGATCCCGCCGAAGGGCAGCGCAGCTACCAGATTGTGACGGACATGCTTGCAGGTCTTGCGACCAAAGACGAAGCATGGCGACCCTACTGGCACGAAAACATGATGTGGTATGGCCCAGGCGCATTCGGGAGCTTTGTTGGGATCGACGAATTTGCATCGTTCCAAGTTCCCTTTGAATCTCAGTTTGACGGGTGGTCTGGGGGGGCAGCGAACAACGGGATGACCAAGCACTTCACAAGATATGGTGAGGGAAATTATACGTGCTCGGGCGGCTGGCCATCCTTAACCGGTGTCAACGTGAAGCCATTCCTAGGGCAAGGACCCACGCAAGAGCGGGTATTCATGCGTGTCTGTGACTGGTGGCGGCGAGAGAATGACATTCTTGTCGAGAACTGGGTATTTGTTGATGTCCCGCATGTTTTGCTGCAGCTGGGATATGATCCGTTGCCACATTGGCAAGGCTCGTAGGGTGAGAACCACTGGAATACTTTGCTGACTTTTGAGGAAATACTTTCGTATTAAACATCAGAATGTCTGCAGTCATTGCGGACATTCGAATTGCTTTGGGCAATAGCAGTTTTGTCCGCAAAGCCAACACCGACCTTACCCGATGAAACGTGAAATGCAGGCTTCTGTTGCCAGGTGCCTGCGAACCCCGCCTAACCCGGCTAGGGGCTAGGGCTTAATGTTTCGATACCTCGAACTGCTTACGCAGCCAGAGCCATCGGAGCTTTGTTGTCGTTTGCAACTAGCTTAAGTGAACCGATAACGGTGGTATCTCACCGAGACAAAGCTAACCCCTTTAGACGTTCGTCGATCCTATTTCGGCCCCGCGATCCTCAAACGAAGGATTATGGTGGAGCCGCCGGGTACCGCCCCCGGGTCCGATCCGCTTATTACGAGCGCGTTTATGTCCATAGTCCCGAAGGACTTCTCATATATAGCACCGCGCTTTGCGGTTTTGAAGGGCTTAGTGCAATCTGCGCAGTTCTGCAGAACCGTCAGGGGATGCATTCGGCCTGTCATCCGCGCGCTCAATGCTCTCAATCGCATCGGTCAATTGGTAGCGGGCAAATTTGTAGCGATCGTCGGATAATACAGCGATCAGATCATTCAATACGGCAACAGTCCATGATTTGTCAGACATGGGAGACCTCATAGGAATTTATGCAAGGCGCGCATCTCAATTTATGCGATGCACCCTCCCATAAGATCTTGCCGCTCAAAAAACAGGGGAAACGTCACGTCCGTTTCCCCTCATAGTTGTTAAAAGTACGGATCAGAGCAGGTTGATGCTGATCAGCGTCGCGCCAACGGCCGCTTCACACAGGAAAAATACCCATGTTTTTCGGGTCGGCGCCTCATCCGCGATAATCGAGGTCAGTCGCCCGATAGAAGCAAAGCCCCAGGCAAAACCCACCATCGCATAAGCAACAGGCGAGCCCAGAAAGATCGCGCCCACACCAAGGCCGACGAAAAGCGCGCCAGAGGCCGCCCGGATTTCAGACACGCCCATCGTGGAGGCGCCGCGCCGCAGGTCGACGACCTCCATCGTGTATTTCGGGGCAAGCCAGCCGAAGAAGCCCAGGAAGATACTGAAGAGCGCGAGCGAAATATTGATGATGTCGATCATGGATGCCTCTGATTTACAGTTTGACTGTATTACGCGTCTGACACCGAACTGGTTCACAAAAAAAGCCATTCCCGCAGAAATGGCTTTTTTCTTTCTTATTTTGAGTGTCTTAGAAGCCTGCTTTAATCCGCTCAAACATCTCGCCCTGCTTTTCGCGCAGGGCGTTGTCCATCGGCAATTGCGCCAAAACAGGTGCGCTGATCTCGCCCAGACCGGCGGCTTCCAGCGCCTCTGCACCGAAATTGGCCATGGAGGCTGCATTTGAGTGGCCGTAGCCATCCGCCATCAGCGCCTCGGTCGAGGAGGGATCGAGGAAGGCGTTGATGTAGTCGTAGGCCTTGTCCTCGGACCCTTCGCCATCCTTGAGGTTTACATACCCACAAAGCCACAGCGACGATCCTTCTGCCGCCTCGCGCTGAAAGCCGATCGGGAAGCCTTCATCCACCAGCGTCGGGTAGGTCTCATTCCACGCCCAGGCGACCAGCACTTCGCCCGTCGCCATCAGCTGCGCCAACTCGCCCGGATCGGTCCAATAGGTGCGCAGGTTGCCGTGCACCTCGCGCAACCAGTTGGAGGCCGCTTCGAACTGTTCATCCGTCGCCGTGGTCCAGTCGGTCGTGCCCGTGGCCAGATAGGCCAGCGCATACGCGTCGTCGACATTGTCGGGCAGGGTCATGCGACCCGCATAAGCCGGGTTCTTGAACACGTTGAGGGACGCGACATCCTCTGCCGGCACCTCATCCATATTGTAGGCGATGGCCGTTGAGCCGAAATCGACCGGGATGAAATACGTGTCCGAGGCTGCGGCCGAGATGTTTTCGCCTACCAGATTGGCGTCGAGGTTTTCCAGTTCCTCGATGCGGCTCAGATCCCAGGGCTCCAGAATGTCGGAGGCGACCCATTTGGTGACAGAGCCCGCGCAGACATGGCTGACATCGGCTTTGAAGCCGGACCGGATCTTTTGCAGCGCTTCGTCCTCGTCGCCGAAGAAGGCGAAGGTCGGGCTGGTGCCGTGCTTGTCGATGTAGCTTTGGTGGAACGCGGGCATCTCGAAGCCGGAATAGTCGAAGACCAGAAGTTCGGGGTCTTCCGCGAAGGCGGCCGTGGACAAGGCGAGCGTGGCTGCGCCTGAAAGCAGGATGTGTTTCATGGATTTGCTCCCAACATGAAAGATCAACAAAAACGCTATGCGGGGTCAGGGGAGGGTGCAAGCGGGTTCTTTCATCGAGCCGCATCCCGTATGTGATCCGCGCCCCGGACTTGATCCGGGGCCTCTTACATCAAGGTCTTGGGTCAAGCCCGGGACGGGTATGCGGAAACACGACAGCTACGCCCCAGCCCGGAATCAAGCCGAAGGCGCCGGGCATCGGCGAGCCGTCCCACGGGGAGGCGATTTGTAGGGTCTAAGTGCTTCGTTCAAATGGAAGATGTGTTTGGCTGCCATAAAGTATTGAAGAAAGCCTGTGGGCTCGCCTCCCCCCGGGTCGCCGATGCCCGGCTACCGCTGCGCCGCTCGCGCCTCAAATACGCTTTGCGCCAACTCCACCGTATACTCCGCCAGTTCCACAAGCGCCGCATCCGCAGCCCCGCCATCCTGCGCCTCGATCGCGTCGGCGATACCCCCATGCAGCGCGATGATCCGTTCGCGGGACCGTGCGGTGAACGTGATCATATTCATCAGCGGCTGCATCGCCTCAACGGCGCCTGCCAGTTGATAAGACAATACCGGGTTGCCCGCGCCATCCACTAGCGCGCGATGGAACGCGACATCGGACGCGCAAAACGCCTCGTCCGTGAGCCCCGGTTGGCCTTGCCGATGAATTTCCGCCCGCATCGTCGCCAGATGATCCGGTGTCCGACGCATAGCCGAGAGAGGCGCGCAGGCCCGCTCTAACGCATAGCGCGCTTCGCACGCCGTCTCGAAACTCACCGCGTTCATCGACAGCAATAGCGTCGAGGTCGTGATTTGCTGGCTATACGCATCCGCATAGCGCAGTCGGTTCACAAACGCGCCCCCGGTCGCACCGCGCTGTGTGCGGATCAGGCTTTGGGCCGCCAACCGCTTCAGCGCCTCTCGCACGGTCGAACGGGAGACATCGAATTGCTCGGCCAATTCCGCCTCCGACGGCAGGCGCTCATCCACGGGCATCGCCCCCGACACAATCGCATCGCGAATGGCCGCCGCAATCTGCGCCGAGAGGTCCTTGTCACTGGTTGGATCAATTTTCATTTGTCAGACAATTAAAAGTCTGACATTTGAATTGCAACGGTTTTGGGAGGAATCGTCCATGCTGCACGCGCCCCTGCGCACAATTCTCTGGCTCGGCTTCTTTGTCGCGATCCTGTTGTCGTGGTGGATGATGTTCGTCATGGCCATCGACATGGATCTCGACCTGCTGGGCCGCCCGGGCGAGATGGGCTCGCGCATGGCTGCGATGGACCCGCGCATGCCGATGGACATGCCAATGGCGCGGTTTGGCCCGTTGTTTGCGATGTGGGCGATCATGATGGCGGCGATGATGCTGCCGACCTTGATCCCCACCTTGCGCTCTTATGAAGACCTGATGGTCAGCGCAGATGGCACCCGTGCGGGGTGGCTGGGGGTCTTGCTGGGCTACTTCATCGTTTGGGTTGCGTTCGCGGCTCTGATCTCAGCAGTTCAACTCGGTCTGCTGTTCGGCGGTGTCGTCGACATGCTGGGTATCGCCAAAAGCCCGTGGGTGGCCGGCGGTCTGCTGCTGATCGTGGGCCTTTTTCAATTCACCCGTGCCAAGGAAATCTGCCACGGCGTCTGCCACTCCCCCATGACCTATTACCTCGGCCACTGGAAAACCGGCTTCAGCGGCGGGCTGCGCATGGGGCTGGGGCTGGGCGCATTCTGCGTCGGCTGCTGTTGGGGCTTCATGGCGCTTGGCTTTGTAGGCGGCGTGATGAATCTTGCCTGGATGGGCCTCGCGACGCTTTTCATGGTCCTCGAAAAGCTGCCGCAGATTGGCCATGTGGTCACAAAACCGATGGGCTTTGCTTTATCGCTTGCTGGGCTTGCTGTGATAGCCTGGCCGCTCGTGAATGGAGGATAGAATGGCGAATACGAAACCCGCGAAGAAACCGGCGGATCGGTTGCCGATCAGCCAGCGCATCGACCAGCGGATGCCAAATCCCGGTCGCCGCAAGATGAACCCCACCGAATGGGCGATCAAGGGCGAGCTGTTTCTCAACTGCTCTTGCACCGTCTTTTGCCCCTGCGTGGTCAGCCTTGGCGCGCACCCCCCGACCGAAGGGCATTGCCATGCCTGGATGGCCATCGCCATTGATGACGGCCATTTCGAGGGCGAAGATCTGTCGGGCCTGAACGTTGGTCTTCTGGTCGATATACCCGGCCGTATGGGCGAGGGGAACTGGCGCGTCGCGGCCTATGTCGATGAACGCTCTACCCCCAAGGCCTATGACGGTTTGCTCAAGATCTTCTCAGGTGCCGCAGGCGGCACGACAGGTCTTTTCACCATGCTTGTGTCCGAGATCATCGGGGCCGAGCGCGAGAAGGTCGAGATTGTGCGCGAGGGCAAGAAACGCGGGCTTTATATCGGGCGCAAGATCGCCGGTGAGATCGAGATGATCGACGGCGCATCGCCTGATCACCCGGTCATGGTCAGCAATTCGAAATACTGGATGGGCCCGGACATCATCGCCGCCCAAGGCACCAAATCGAGGGTCCGCGATTATGGCCGTATCTGGGATTTCGGCGGCAAATCGGCCGAGATCTGCCCGATCGACTGGAAAGGCCCCAAGCCATGATCGACCGGGACTATTGCGTGATGATGGCGCGGTACAACCAGTGGCAAAACCGCAATATCCTTTCAACACTGGACGGCCTGAGCCCCGAAGAGCTCAAGAAAGAACGCGGCGCGTTCTTCGGCTCGATCCTCGGCACGCTCAACCACATCCTGTGGGGCGATCACATGTGGATGAGCCGCCTCGAAGGCACCGAAGCGCCGAAGATTGACGCCAAGGCCGGGCTTGAGATGACGCCCACGCTTGCGGTCTGGGGGGCAGAGCGGTTTCGCATGGATGGGCATATCCTGCTCTGGGCCGAAGGTCTCAAAACGCTCGACCTCACGGGCGATCTGACATGGTATTCGGGCGTCTTTGACCGCGAGCTGACCAAGTCGCGCGCCCTTTGCATCGTGCATATGTTCAACCACCAGACCCACCATCGCGGGCAAGTTCACGCGATGATGACGCAAGCGGGATTGAAAACCGCGGGCACCGATCTTGCGTTTAATCCTGAGGAGGACTGACATGGCCCAAATCTCTCCGTCGCGCCGTTTGCGGCGGACCCCGTTCTCAGACGGCGTCGAAGCCGCGGGCGTCAAGAATTACACGATCTACAACCGGATGATGCTGCCCACGGTTTTTGAAAGCGTGGAAGCCGATTACCGTCACCTCAAGACCGCTGTGCAGGTCTGGGACGTCTCCGTCGAACGTCAGATTGAGGTGAAAGGCCCCGATGCGGGCCGCCTGATGCAGATGCTGACCCCGCGCGATCTACGCGGGATGCTGGCAGGCCAATGTTATTACGTGCCGATTGTTGATGAGACGGGCGGCATGCTCAATGACCCCGTGGCTGTGAAGCTGGCCGAGGATCACTACTGGATTTCGATTGCCGACAGCGACCTGCTGCTTTGGGTCAAGGGCATCGCCTATGGCTACCGCCTCGACGTGCTGGTGGACGAGCCCGACGTGTCCCCGCTTGCTGTCCAAGGCCCCAAGGCCGATGACCTGATGGAGCGGCTCTTCGGCGAGGAAATCCGCAATGTGCGCTTCTTCCGCTTCGGCTGGTTCGACTTTCAGGACACGCCCATGGTCATCGCGCGCTCGGGGTATTCCAAGCAGGGCGGGTTCGAGATTTACATGCCCGACACCGCGCTCGGCATGCCGCTTTGGAACGCGCTGATGGAGGCGGGCCAAGACCTTGACGTGCGCGCCGGTTGCCCCAACGGGATCGAGCGGATTGAGGGTGGCCTGCTGTCCTACGGCAACGACATGGACGATGACAACACGCCTCACGAATGTGGCTTGGGCAAGTTTTGTAATACCCAGACAGCCATCGGCTGCGTGGGGCGGGATGCGCTGCTGCGCGTCGCCAAGGAAGGGCCGGTGAAACAGGTGCGACCGATCTCAATCCACGGCGATGCGGTGCCGCCAAGTGATCGGGCTTGGCCGATCTACGGCAATGGCAAGAAAGTGGGGGCTGTTACCTCTGCCGCGTGGTCGCCAGATTTCGAGACGAATGTCTCCATCGGTATGGTGCGCATGACCCATTGGGAACCGGGCACAAAGATTGAAGTTGAGACGACAGACGGGATGCGTGATGCGACCGTGCTGGACACATTCTGGATTTGAGGGAGAGATGCGATGACGTTCAATGCTTTGGTGGTGGAGAAAGACAATGAGGGCAAGACCAGCGCGTCGGTGCAGCACCTCGAAAGCAGCCAGCTTCCCGATGGCGACGTGAAGGTTGCCGTTGAATACTCGACTGTGAACTACAAGGACGGTCTGTGCATCGGCCCGGGTGGTGGTCTGGTGCGCAACTACCCGCATGTGCCGGGCATTGATTTTGCAGGCACTGTCGAAAGCTCTGACGACGCGCGCTACAAGCCCGGCGACAAGGTCGTTCTAACCGGCTGGCGCGTGGGTGAGGCGCATTGGGGCGGCTATGCGCAGATGGCCAGCGTAAAAGCCGATTGGCTGGTGCCGCTGCCCGACGGTCTGGACACCCGTCAGGCCATGGCTGTGGGCACCGCGGGCTTCACTGCAATGCTTGCCGTCATGGCACTTGAAGACCATGGGCTGACGCCCGAGACGACGAACCCAGTTCTGGTCACCGGTGCCTCTGGTGGCGTGGGCTCTGTCGCCACCGCCATTCTGGGTAATCTCGGCTATCAGGTCGCCGCCGTCACAGGCCGTCCGGACAATGCCGAATACCTGTCGAGCCTTGGCGCGACGACCATTGTGCCGCGCGAAGATCTGGCCGAGACGACCAAGAAGCCTCTGGAAGCAGAGACATGGGCAGGTTGTGTCGACGCCGTTGGCGGTGAAACGCTGGCCCGTTTGCTGGGCCAGATGGTCTATGGCGGATCGGTCGCGGCTGTGGGTCTTGCGGGCGGGGCGGGGTTGCCTGCAACGGTCATTCCGTTCTTGCTGCGCGGGGTGAACCTGCTGGGCATCGACAGCGTGATGCAGCCCTATGACAATCGCCTGCGCGCGTGGGAGCGGATCGCGAAAGACCTGCCGATGGACAAGCTGGAGGACATGGTGCACCCCGCAACCCTGTCCGACCTGCCGCAACTGGGCCGCGATATCCTCAAAGGTCAGGTCAAAGGCCGCGTCGTCGTTGATGTGAACGCATGAGCCTGACGGTTCGGCGCCTGACGTCTGCAGACGAAGCGGAGTGGCGGCGCCTGTGGACAGGCTATCTGGACTATTATGAAAGCACCGTGTCGGAGGAGGTCTACCAGACCACCTTCGCACGGCTGCTGGGCGATGATCCGACGCAAGTGAAAGGCTTTGTCGCGGAAAGCGACGGTGCGCTCGTAGGCCTTGTGCATTACCTCTATCATGCCCACGGTTGGAAAGTGGAGCGTGTCTGCTACCTACAAGACCTCTACGCTGAACCGACCGTGCGCGGGCAGGGCGTCGGCGCGGCGCTTATCGAAGCCGTCTATGCGCAGGCAAACGCCGATGGTGCGCCTGCGGTCTATTGGATGACGCAAGAGTTCAACCACACGGCTCGCAAGCTCTATGACCGGATTGGCACGCTGACACCGTTCATCAAGTATCAGCGCCCCAGCTAGAAGCGCTGTCGCAAGGTACGCAAGGTATAGCTTTGCGCGATAGGCCCGGCATCGCCGCGAATAAACTGCGGATCAGAGGTCACACAGCCAATCCCGCAAACCTGCTGCGCGCTGCGCGTGTCGGGATTAGTCAGCCAGATGCGCCCGCCGGGTGTGGCGATAAAGCCGTAAACATCATCGCCAATATCGGACAGCAAATCGACGTCACTGGGCACTTCGTTGTCTGTTTCAGTGTCGAAGGCTGCATGCGTGTGGTATGAGGCAAGCACCTCAAACCCATGCTCAGCAATATCAAGGTCGCAATAGTCGCTGCCACCTCGACTAGGTGTTGAGGCGATGAATGCGCCCGTCGCATCGCGCCCGAAATAGCCGCAATATTCCCTATTCTCTGCGATAGAGCGAGGTTGCAAACCATCCAGAAAAGCCACGGCCTGCGAGACAAAGCTCTCTGGAAGGGCGGCGCGTTGTTGCGTGGGCGGTAGTGCCGCAGGCGCACAGGCGCTCAGCGCAAAACAAAGCCCCATGACATTCAGTATCCGCATGCAAATTCCCTTTCCATGAACGCGCATTCTCTCAAGCGAGCTTTTGACGCAGATACTGACGGGGCCACGAACTTGTGACAACTGCCGTTCTTCGGTATGCAGTTGTCTACCGAGGATAGCCACCCGGTCCAGAAAGTTTCGTTTGTGGAGGCGAAATGATCCGACAGGTCTTGGACACCTCTTTCGTCCGAGCGCAGTTCCCATCCTTCACTGAGCCTTCGCTCAGGGGCCACGCATTCTTCGAGAATGCGGGCGGGTCTTACATGTGTCGGCAGGTGGTCTGGCGATTTTCGCGCTTTTTCAAGGAACGCAATGTGCAGCCCTATGGCGCGTTTCCCGCCTCTATGTTGGCAGGTGACGAGATGGACGAGGCGCAAGAGCGTCTGGCCCGCATGTTGGGCGTTCGCACGGACGAGCTGTCCTTTGGCCCTTCCACCACGCAGAATGTCTACGTGCTGGCGCAGGCCTTTGGCGAGTGGCTGAACCCTGGCGACGCGATTGTCGTGACCAATCAGGATCACGAGGCGAATACAGGTGCATGGCGCCGATTGGCCGCGCGCGGAATTGAGGTCCGAGAATGGCAGATGAACCCTGAGACGGGGATGCTTGATCTCGACATGCTTGAACCGCTTTTGGAAGGCCGCGTTCGTTTGGTGTGTTTTCCGCACTGCTCCAACGTCATCGGGGCGATCAACCCGGTTAAAGCCATCTGTCAGCGCGTACACAAGGCGGGGGCCTTTGCCTGTGTCGACGGGGTCAGCTACGCGCCACATGGGCTTCCCAATGTCGAAAAGCTCGAAGCGGACATCTATCTCTTCTCCGCCTATAAAACGTACGGACCGCATCAGGGGCTCATGGTGATCCGGCGCGCGCTTGGCATGGCACTGCCTCATCAATGCCATGACTTCAACGCCGAAGTCTTGTCGAAACGCTTCACGCCCGCAGGCCCCGCCCATGCCGAGATCGCGGCCTGTGCCGGTGTTGCGGACTATTTCGACGCGCTCTACCGGCATCACTTCAAGACCGGACGCGATGGGGCAGGGCGCGCGGAAAGCGTTGCGGCCGTCATGCGCAACCACGAGCAAAAGCTGATGGCGCCGTTGCTGGATTATCTGGAAACCCGCACCGATTGGCGGTTGCTGGGCCCGACACGCGTCGCCGACCGCGTGCCGACCTTCGCGATCAAACTTCCGGGCGATCCTGCGCGGGCCGCGCGCATCCTGAGCCATCACGGGATCATGGCAGGGGCCGGTGATTTTTATGCCGTCCGCCCACTAAAGGCGTTAGGCATCGCCTCCGATCCCGGCATCCTGCGCCTCAGTTTTGTGCATTACACCACGGCTCAAGAGGTTGAACGTCTGATCGACGCCCTAGATCACATCAAGTGACACGCGCGGGGGGCAGCCCCGCCTTGAGCAGGATGGGAAGAATGGGCAACGACAAAGCTCCGGTATTGATGTGGTTTCGCCGCGATTTGCGGCTGGGGGATCACCCCGCGCTGGTGGCAGCCTGCGACAGTGGCCGCCCCGTCATTCCGGTTTTCATCCATGACGAAGTGGTCGAACGCCACGGCGCGGCCCCCAAATGGCGGCTGGGGCTGGGTGTGGCCAAACTGACCGAAGCGCTTGAAGAGAAAGGCAGCCGCTTGATCCTGCGCCGTGGCAATGCGCTTCAAGTGCTGCGCGACCTGATTTCGGAGACCGGGGCCGAAGCGGTTTATTGGTCCCGGCTTTACGATCCCGAGGCGAAAGAGCGCGACACGGACATCAAGTCGGTCCTGAAAGACGACGGGATCGAGGCGAAATCCTTCACCGGTCACCTGCTGTTTGAGCCTTGGACGGTCGAGACCAAGACCGGCGGGTTTTATAAGGTCTACACGCCGATGTGGCGTATGGTGAAAGACCGCGATGTGCCCTCTGATATCTCAGCACCCAGCAGCATCCCGGCTCCCGACAGCTGGCCGAAATCCGACACGCTGGACGATTGGCAGATGGGGGCCGCGATGCAGCGCGGTGCCGAAATCGTCTTGCCCCACACCAATGTGGGGGAGGCCGCAGCCTCCTCCCGTCTGGGCAACTTCATCTCAAACTGGGTGGCCGACTATAACACCAACCGCGATTTGCCCGCCGTCAAAGGCACCTCCGGTCTCAGCGAGAACCTGACCTATGGGGAGATCAGCCCGCGCCGTTGCTGGCATGCCGGGATGCGTGCCCTGCAGGAGGGCAAGGACGACGCCGAAGTGTTCCTCAAGGAGCTCGTGTGGCGCGAGTTTGCCTATCATCTGGCCCATCACACGCCCCGGATTGTGTCGGAGAACTGGAAAGAAGACTGGGACGCGTTTCCCTGGAACGAGGACGAGCGCAAGGCCGAAGTCAAAGCCTGGAAACAGGGGCGCACGGGGATCGAGTTTGTCGATGCCGCCATGCGCGAGATGTATGTGACCGGCACCATGCACAATCGCGGACGGATGATTGTGGCGTCTTACCTGACCAAACACTTGCTGTGTCACTGGAAGATCGGTCTGAACTGGTTTGAGGACTGCCTGATCGACTGGGACCCGGCCTCCAACGCGATGGGCTGGCAGTGGTCGGCAGGCTCGGGCCCCGATGCGACGCCTTACTTCCGCGTGTTCAATCCGGTGACCCAGCTCGATAAGTTTGACAAGAACCGCGACTATATCGACGCGTGGATCGCGGAAGGGCGCTCCAACCCGTCAAAAACGGCGCTGTCCTACTTCGATGCGATCCCTGAGACGTGGGCGATGTCCGCATCCGACGCCTATCCTGCGCCCATTGTGGAGCCGGATGAAGGTCGCAAGCGGGCCCTTTCAGCCTATGAGAACCGCGACTTTTAATCGGAATATCAAAGCCATGGCGCTTGTTCCTACAAAACAGGACGTGTAAACCTGTCATGACAGTTCAGGGGAAAAGAAACTTGACCATTCTCAGCTCGACCAAGGGGCAGGATAACCTGCCGCGCTATTTTACTCAGGTGTTCGAGATGGCTCAGGACATGAACAATGGCCGTCTGGACGTGATCCTGTCCGACGGTCGTCACTTCCGCGCCGATGGTAAAAACCCAGGGTTTGTTGCCGAAGTGCATATCCATAACGACGATCTGTTCGCGCGCATGATCCGCGAAGGCGATTTGGGCCTGTGTGATGCGTATCTTGATGGCTGGTGGAGCACGCCAGACCTGCAAGCCTTCATGGATCTGGTCCATGCCGATAACGAAGACATGTATGACGGCTTTCCGGGCCAGCGTTTTGTGCGCGCCTATGAGCAGTTGCGCTTTTGGCTGCAATCCAACTCCAAAAAGCAGGCGCGCAAGAACATCAGCCACCACTACGATCTGGGCAATGAGTTTTACGGTCTGTGGCTCGATGACACGATGACTTATTCCTCTGCACTTTTTGAGACGGGACAGGAAAGCACCGAAGCCGCTCAGATCAAGAAATACGCCAGCATGGTCGACCAGATGGGCGCCAAGGAAGGTGATCATGTGCTTGAGATTGGCTGCGGCTGGGGCGGCTTTGCCGAATACGCGGCGAAAGAGCGGGGCTTGCGTGTCACAGGCCTGACTATCAGTCGGGAGCAACACGATTATGCCGTCGCGCGGATCGCGAAAGCCGGGCTTTCCGACCGCGTCGAGATCAAATTACAGGACTACCGTGACGAAAAAGGCACCTATGACGGCATCGCTTCCATCGAGATGTTCGAAGCCGTTGGGGAGAAATACTGGCCGGTCTATTTTGACAGCGTGAAAGCCTGCCTGAAGCCCGGTGCCAATGCGACGCTCCAGATCATCACGGTGGAGGATCGCCGCTGGGAAGTCTACAAGCGGGGCGTTGATTTCATTCAGAAATATATCTTCCCAGGGGGTATGTTGCCCAGCCCCAGCATGCTGCGCAAAGCGGTGGAAAATGCAGGGCTCTCGGTTTCTCACTCCATCGAGTTTGGCCCCAGCTATGACCTGACGCTGCGCCGCTGGTATCAGGATTTCAACGACAAATGGGATCAGGTGGCCGCGCTTGGTTTTGACGAACGCTTCCGCCGGATGTGGAATTTTTACCTGACCTCTTGTGCGTCGACGTTCCAAAGCGGAAACTGCGATGTGACGCAAATCACAGTGACACGCCCCGCCTGACGGGGTCAGGAAATACAATGCCCACATTCGCCAGACTTGTCGCCGCCATCCTTTTCGCAGCTCTTGCGTGGTGGGTCTCTCAATTGATCGTGCCGCTGATGCCCAACGAGCGGCCTATGGCCTATTTCGCCTATATCAATGCCGCCATTGGTTTGGTGATGGGCTGGCGCATTCAAGGCGCGCGGGCTGGCAATGGCTATAACGCGGCCATCGGGATCAGCCTGACGACTGTTGCGGCGGTTGTGTTTTGGGGGCTGCTGCTCAACTCCACCATCGTGATGGTTGAGCTGTCCTTGCGCAAGGCCTATGGCGGCGCGGTAGAGGCTGTGGTGGGCGTCGTTGATCTGATGGCCGTCCATGGCAAGATCATGCTTGATGCGACAGTCATCGGAACCCTCGTCGTCGGTGGTCTGGTGATCGGGATGATCACCGAATGGGCCAGCCGGCGCGTAAGCTGACGTTGGTGCAGCTGTGAGCGCACCGCTCTTTTTCTTTGGAACACTCTGCTACGTCCCGCTGCTGGAGCAGGTTTTGGGCCGCGCGGTCGAGGTTGAGACTGCGCGAGCCGAAGGCGTTTCGGTCTATTGGGTCGCCGGTGCGTCTTACCCAACCCTGCAGGAGGGCGGGGCGGCAGACGGCCTCGTGCTCCGCGATGCAACTGCTGACGATATCGCGCGTCTCGACTTTTACGAGGGCGCGTTTGGCTACGCGCTGGTGGATGTGACGGTTCATACGGCAGCCGGTCCTTTGGCAGCGCAGATGTATCGCAGCGATGAAGCGTTCGAGATCGGTGCGCCGTGGTCCTTTAAGGACTGGATCGCGACCCATGGTGCGATCACTCTGGAGGCGGCCAGTGAGGTGATGGAGGGGTTCGGCCAGATCAGCCCCAAAACCGTCGCGCAGCGCTTCCCCATGATCCGCGCGCGGGCCGGAGCTGTTGTGAACGCGCAGCGTCAGCCGTCTGCTGCCAGCGCATCCGGTCTGACTGCATCCGATGTGGAGGTTGCAGACACGCGTCGCCCTTACACCCATTACTTTTCCCTAAAAGAGATGACCCTACGCCACCGTCGCTATGACGGCGCGATGAGCCCGCAAGTTGAGCGCGCAGTTTTCGTGGCAACCGACGTGGCGCTTGTGCTGCCCTATGATCCCGTCCGCGATCGGGTGCTTCTGGTCGAGCAATTCCGCATGGGGCCTTTCGTGCGTGGCGATAGGCATCCATGGTCCTTGGAGCCGATTGCCGGCCGCATCGACACGGTCGAAACCGCAGAGGAGACAGCGCGGCGGGAAGCGATGGAGGAGGCGGGGCTGGAGCTTGGCATGCTGCACCTGATTTCGCGGTGCTATCCAAGCCCGGGCGCCAGTACCGAGCATTTCACAACGTATCTCGGCATCGCTGACCTGCCAGATGATGTGACAGGTATCGGCGGATTGGCGAGCGAGCACGAGGATATCCGCTCAACGCTGGTCTCGTTTGACGATCTTGTGCAGATGGCGCGGGACGATGCGCTGTCCAACGCGCCGCTGGTCATGGCCGTTTGGTGGCTGGCCGCCCATCGCGCAGAGTTGCGTGGGTGAGGCCATCGCGCAAGGATGTGTGCTTGAGGTCACGACATCGCCTCGTTACATCTTAGGTCATAGACGCGAAAGGGCAGGGCGCATGACACTTCACAAAGATCTGGCTTCGGCTATTGGCAACACGCCATTGATCCGGCTCAATGCGGTCAGCGAAGAGACAGGCTGCGATATCTACGGTAAGGCGGAGTTCATGAATCCCGGCCAATCGGTGAAAGACCGCGCCGCACTCTTCATCATCCGCGACGCCATTGCTTCGGGCGCTCTGAAACCAGGCGGCACGATTGTCGAAGGCACGGCGGGCAACACGGGTATTGGGCTTGCTCTGGTGGGGGCCTCCATGGGGTTCAAATCCGTGATCGTGATCCCCGAGACGCAGAGCCAGGAAAAGAAGGATATGCTGATGCTTGCGGGCGCTGAGCTGGTCCAAGTCCCCGCTGCGCCCTATAAGAATCCAAATAATTATGTGCGTTATTCTCAGCGTTTGGCGGAAAAACTTGCACAAACCGAACCAAACGGGGCGATCTGGGCCAATCAGTTCGATAATACTGCGAACCGGCAGGCCCATATCGAAACGACCGGTCCGGAAATCTGGGAACAGACTGGCGGCAAGGTGGATGGCTTCATCTGTGCCGCAGGTTCTGGCGGCACGGTGGCAGGTGTTGGCGCAGTGTTGCAGCCCAAAGGTGTGAAGGTCGGTTTGGCCGATCCGGACGGGGCGGCGCTGCATTCCTTCTACACCGAAGGCGTGCTGAAATCCGAAGGCAGCTCGATCAGCGAAGGCATCGGGCAGGGTCGTATCACCAAGAACCTCGAAGGGTTCACACCGGACATGTCGTTCAACATTTCTGACGCCGAGGCGCTGCCGATCATCTTTGATCTGCTGCGTGACGAAGGGTTGGTGATGGGGGGCTCCACCGGAGTGAACATCGCAGGAGCTGTGCGCATGGCCAAAGAGATGGGGCCGGGCCATATAATTGTCACCATCCTGTGCGACTACGGAACGCGCTACCAATCCAAGCTCTATAACCCTGAGTTTCTACGGTCCAAAAACCTGCCGGTTCCCGATTGGATGACCGCCGCACCTGCCACCATCCCGACGGTGTTCGAGGACGCATGACATTTCTGCGCCTTTGCCTTGCCCTCGTCTTTATTGCGCTGGCGCCGCTTGCATGGGCGCAATCGCTCACGGCTGAGCAATACCGCGCTTGGTCTGATACGGCCGAGCGGGCCGAGGAAGCGATTGCGGCAGGTCGTGCCTCCAACGCCGCGTTGGAGCAGTTGCGCAGTGATCTGGTGGAGTGGCGCGAAGACTTTGATCAAGGGCAAAATGTCAACGCTGCGCAGATTCGAACCGTGCAATCGCGCTTATCTGCACTGGGCGCACCACCCGCAGACGGCGAAAGCGAGCCGCCAGAGGTTGCGGAACGTCGTGCAGAGCTAACCGCCCAGCTTAGTGCTTTGCGGTCACCGCGAGTGCAGGCAGAAGAAGCGTTTAGTCAAGCCGACAGTCTGATTTTAGAGATTGATCGCGTCATTCGCGAACGTCAGGCCGATGCGCTTATGGAACTGGGGCCGACCCCTCTGAACCCCGCCAATTGGGCGGCCGCAGTAACCTCCGTTGTGACCAGTATACGCGCTGTTGGCGAAGAAGTTATCGCCAGCTACGGCACGTCGGTGCAACAGCGCGAGTTGCGGGAAAATCTGCCCACGATTCTGCTTTATCTGTTGCTGGCCATGCTCGCGCTTTTCCGGGGTTGGCGGTGGCTTGATCAGTTACAGGCTTGGCTGGACCGCAAACAATCCCCCGCGCGCCAGCGCTTGACCCATTATGCGATCTCGCTCGGGCAGGCGATCATCCCGTTGCTGGGCCTTGTCCTTCTGGTAGAGGCGGTTTTTGATAGTGGGCTTGTCGGTCTACGCGGCAATGCCATTCTTGATGTCGTGCCTGTGGCGGGCGCGGTTTATCTGGGCGCGCGCTGGCTGGGCCGGCTGACATTCCCGCGCCGTGCAGAGATTGACGGCCTGCTTCAGGTCCCGTTCGAGATACGCCGACGCGGCAGGTTCTACGTGCAACTGGCGGGTGGCATCTTCTTTGTGGTGGCCATCCTTATCAGCTTGGCCGAGTTCGAGAACTGGAGCGACGCGACCCGCAGTATTGTGGCCTTCCCGTTCCTTTTGGCGCTTGGCTTCGCGCTGACCCGGCTGGGCCGCATGATCCGTATCGGTGCGCGTTCCGAAACTGCGACGGCCGAAGGCACGGAAGCGACGCAACCCTACCGCAACAGGGTGATGGGCCTTCTGGGTCGCGCCGTCATTCTAGTTGGTTTTGCAGGCCCTATTCTTGGCGCTATTGGCTATACACAAGCCGCGCATTTCTTGATTTACCCGTCGCTGTTATCCTTGGGCTTGCTGGCATTGATTGTCGTTGTTCAGGACATGATCAGCCAGCTTTACGCCCTCGTCACACGGCGTCGGGAGGTGCCGCAGGATTCCCTGATACCGGTGCTGATCGGGCTCTGCGTCAGCGTCGCGGCCTTGCCGCTTTTGGCGCTGATCTGGGGCGCGCGCGTCGCCGATCTGACCGAGCTTTGGACACAGTTCCAGAACGGGATCCGCATTGGCGAGACGCAGATCTCTCCAAGCAATTTCCTTGCCTTTGCGCTGATTTTCTCTGCGGGCTATGCCGTCACGCGTCTTATCCAAGGCACGTTGCGCAATTCGGTTCTGCCCAAGACAAAACTTGATCTGGGCGGTCAGAATGCCGTTGTCTCGGGACTCGGCTATGTGGGGATTTTTCTCGCGGCACTGATCGCCATCACAGCTGCAGGGATTGACCTGTCATCGCTGGCGATTGTGGCGGGTGCGCTTTCGGTTGGTATTGGCTTTGGTCTGCAAAACATCGTCTCCAACTTCGTGTCCGGAATCATCCTGCTGATTGAGCGCCCGATATCCGAAGGCGACTGGATCGAGGTAGGTGGCCAGATGGGTATCGTGCGTGATATCTCAGTCCGCTCCACCCGGATCGAGACGTTCGACCGCACCGATGTGATCGTTCCCAACGCTGATTTCGTGTCGGGTATGGTCACGAACTGGACCCATGGCAACTCTGTCGGGCGGGTGATCGTCCCTGTCGGTGTGGCCTACGGCACAGACACAAGATGGGTCGCCGATATCCTGATGGAGATTGCAAAAGACCACCCGATGGTTCTGGCCAACCCTGCACCCGCCGTGCTCTTTCAAGGGTTTGGGGCAGACAGCCTCGACTTTGAGATCCGCGCGATCTTGCGTGATGTGAATTGGGTGCTCAGCGTGAAGTCTGACATGAACCACGCCATTGCAGAACGTTTTGCCAAAGAGGGAATCGAGATACCGTTCGCGCAGCGTGATGTCTGGTTGCGTAACCCTGAAACCCTGAAAGGAGCTGCGTCTGATGAGTGAGCTTCTCTTCCGCTCTGATCCGTATCTGCGCGACGCGCCAGCGCGGGTCACAGCGCTGACTGACGAGGGCGGCATCATTCTGGATCGAACGATCTTTTACCCCACCGGCGGCGGACAGCCCGGTGACAACGGGCGTTTGGTTTGGGATGGTGGCGCGCTTCAGATCGCAACTACCGTCAAGGGGGAGGGCGGCACCGTCGTGCTGGTTCCTGCAGAGCCTGCACCGATGCCCGTCATTGGCGCTGATGTCGTACAACATCTCGACTGGGACCGTAGGCACCGTCACATGCGCGTGCACACCGCGCTTCATTTGCTGTCGGTCGTGATCCCGCTGCCCGTGACCGGCGGTGCCATCGGTGTCGAGAAGGGGCGTCTGGATTTCATGATGCCTGAGCCGCCCGAGGATCGCGACGCGCTCGAGGCCGAGCTGAACGCCCTCATCATGCGCGATCTGCGTGTGACTGAGGGTTGGATCACCGATGCCGAGCTGCAAGCCAATCCGGAGCTGGTCAAAACCATGTCCGTGATGCCCCCCATGGGCAGCGGCAAGGTGCGGCTGATCGGAATAGGCGAAGGGGCCGATCAGGTCGATCTGCAGCCCTGCGGTGGCACCCATGTCGCCTCCACCGCAGAAATTGGCGCGGTGCGTTTGGGCAAGATTGAGAACAAAGGCAAGCAGAACCGCCGGGTTAATCTGCATCTCGAGGCGGGATGAGCTACCGGCTCGCCATCGCTCTCAACGGTCTGCTCTTTGCCGGGCTTTTCATCGTTCTATGCTTTGCGCCGACCGTCTATCTGACGGGTTACGGCATCACGACCGAAGATAGCGCTCAGTTCATCACCCGGCGCGCGTCGCCCATGTTTTTAGGGCTGGCCTACATGATGTGGGCGATCCGAAATCTGGAGCCGTCGCCCGCCCGCCGCGTGCTCACAGATGGCACAGCCCTTTTGCTGCTGGGCATCGCGGCAACCGGGCTCTATTCGCTGACAACCGGCGCTGTGGGGCCGGAAATCCTTGTCGGCGTCGCCGTGGAAATTCCCTTTGCCGCAGCACTTTTGTCGGTCCGCAGCAAAGCCCCCTAGTTTCCACTTGCGCACCGCGCCCGCACGATTGTATGCACCCCCTCACGGAGCGGTGGCCGAGTGGTCGAAGGCGCACGCCTGGAAAGTGTGTAGGCGGGAAACCGTCTCCAGGGTTCGAATCCCTGTCGCTCCGCCACTAAGCTGATCCTATGTACGCTCTGGATTTCAGAAAACCCAATTATTTCAATGACCGAACGGTGCGTTTACGCATTGTAGCCGGCGTTTCCCTTATAAGATCCCGCATGAATTCCCGCATACCTGCGGGATCGGTGCAGGAGGTTTTTGGATGGGACTGACGTTGGATCGAGGCCGGTACTACTTCGTGATGAACGTGCCCAAGCATCTCTTAGGGAAAGTGTTGGGTAAATCTGGGCAACCGGTTCGGCAGGTTCGGCAGGCTCTACGGACGGCCGACTTGAGCGTTGCAAAGCGTAAGGCCTTCGAACTTGAAGAGCTAAAACGCTCGGAATGGCACATGCTGGAGTTGGGCGAGGAGGCGTTGGCTCACGAGAAATACGCCGCTGCCAAGAAAATGGCCGAAAGCCACGGCTTTGATTACGTGCCAAGCGATATGTTGCTTCAGCGCACATTCGAGGAAAATTTGCCCCGGCTGTTGGCCGCGGCGGCTGCTATGTCTGAACCGACACCGCCAGAAGTCGGGGAGGCCATCCTTGGTGGCGCTCAAATTGCTCTTCCGCCGCTACGCATTGTCTTTGAGGAATTCATTGACCTCACCAAGACGCGGCACCTGCGCAAGTCAGAGCGTCAAAGGCATCTATGGCGCCTGCCAAGAGAACGCGCGGTGTCCAATTTCGAGAAGGCGGTTCCCAAGCGAGTAAAGGCTGGCATCGACAGGATCACGCGGGAAGATGCACTCGCGTTTCGGGCCTGGTGGGCGACGCGGATCGAGACAGGCGAGACCCGGGCGGAGACTGCAAACAAGGACTTCGGGCATCTATCACAAATCATTCGACAATGGTCCGAACTCAAAGGTCATTCCGATCTAGAGAACCCTTTCGCGAGGCTGCGGTTTGACAAAGCCATAGATCCATTGGTTACTCGGCCGCCTTTCTCGCAGCAATGGATCAAAGATCGATTGCTTGCCCCATGTGCGCTGGATGGCCTCAATGTCGAGGCAAGGGATGCATTCCTAGTTCTGATCAACACAGGCCTGAGGCCGTCTGAAGTGCTCTCATGCCCGCTAGAAGACTTTTGCCTGGATAACCCCATTCCGTTTCTGCGCGTAGCCCCGCACGGGCGCGAACTCAAGCAACGTCATACGGCCCGCGAGATTCCCTTGCTAGGTGTGTCACTTGCTGCCGCACAAAGGATCGTGGCGCGCGGTGGTATCCAAAGGTATCAGCACAAGGCCACGAGCTGGTCGAATCTGGTGAACAAATACCTGGAGATTAATGAGCTGAAAGAGACACCCGCGCATACGGCTTACTGCTTGCGGCATTACGTTGAAGACGCTCTGCTCATTGCCGGGATTGATGATCGTGTGCGGGCGGATATCCTCGGCCACAAATACAAGCGGCCTGTTTACGGTGAAGGCGGCGGGCTTGCATTAAGGCGTGACGCTTTGAAAGAGATCGCGCTTTAGGCCTGTTCCATGGAGCGTAAACAGGCCCTCCGTACCAGAATCGTGCGCAGCCCAGGTAGTTTCTCACACTTCAAAGGGTGTTGCGGAAGAATAGTCACCGCGCCATGCGTACGTTTTTACTCAACCTTTTTTTGTTTTCTTATGTCGCCAGAGTCATCACATCTCGAGTGAGCACTCTTCATGCAGCCACGCGCCCCGGTTCGGATCGGGAGGCGCGGGCTCCCCAAATGCGACGTCACCAGGTTCGCATAGGCTTGAATGCAACTATTCAGGTCATGGCAGAGCTATTTTTAAAACGGAGGTTTCAAACACCTTGGCCAAAGACCAATCCAATTTTCACGAGCCAACTTTGCCAGAGCCACTCTTGCGCCCACAGCCGAAAGGGCTGCCACTTCCCATAGCGCATCTCGGACCGCTGCGCGCACCAACGCAGGCATTGGCAGATTTGACACAAGCCCCTGTGGAGATCGGTTTTCAGTCTCTGCTGGCCGTGTCGTCACTTGCCACGCAACCGCTAGCTGACGTGGAAACGCTTGTTGGACAAGCCCCTCTTAGTCTTTTCCTTCTCACTGTCGCAGCCTCGGGTGAGCGCAAGTCTTCCTGCGATAAGCTGGCCATAAAGCCGGTTCAAGCTTGGGAAGAAGATCAATTCACAGCCTATGTTCGTTGCCGCGATACCTACACCTTCGAGCGGGAGGTGTTTGAGAACATGCACCGCAAACATGTGAAAGCGCACAGCGGCAGTGAAGGCGACGCAGTGATCGACAGCAATGTCCCGCAAGCGCCAATCGCCCCAATTGTCCCCCGAAAGATTTTGTCGGATATGACCTATGAGGGCTTGCTGCATCATTTTGAAGACGGCGACCCTTCGGTCGGTATCTTCTCGGATGAGGGCGGGCAGTTTTTTGGCGGGCACGCCATGAGTAAGGAAAACCAGCTTAAATCCGCCGCCGGGCTGTCGAAGCTTTGGGATGCAGCTCCGTTGAACCGAACACGGGCCGGTCACGAGTTGACGACTTTCCGTCATCGTCGGGGGTGCCTGCATGTAATGTTACAGGATGGCGTCGCAGAGAGTGTGTTCAGCAATGAGACCCTGCGCGATCAGGGTTTCTTGTCGCGCTGTCTTATCGCCTACCCAGAAAGTCGGATCGGTAAACGGTTTATCTCCGAAGCCAAAGAGGATTTTGAAAAGCGCTCCGCTGCACTGGAAAAGCTCGCCGAGTTTCACGGGCTGATCAGCAATTTGCTGTCGCTACCGCCGAGCGATTCTGGAAATCCACGTGAACTTGCTCCGCCCTTAGTGAAACTGGCGCCCCAAGCGCGGTCTCTGCTTGTCGTTTTTGCGAATGAGGTTGAGCGTCAACAGCACAAAGATGGCGATCTAGCACATATAACGGGTTTTGCATCGAAGGCCGCCGAACAAGCAGCGCGCATCGCGGGGGTGCTGGCGCTGCTGAAGGATGCCAAGACGCAGGTTGTGACCCCGGCAGTGATGATCGACGCCATCCAACTTACAGCTTGGTATGTCTCCGAGGCACAGCGCGCTCTCGATGCCGGCCAAGTTGATCTAAACTTGCAGACGGCGGAGCGCTTGCGGGTTTGGCTGCAATTAAAGTTCCCGAACCGATCCTTCGACAAACGAACAATTGTTCGGAATGGACCGGCTGCAATCCGCGATACAAAGATGGTCGAGACGCTGCTGAACATTCTTGAGACAAATCATTGGGTTGTGCGCGAACCCGTGCGAAGCACGGGCGGCAAAAAGACTGCTCAGACCTGGAGGGTCGTCTCGGATGTATAAGCTCTTTACCTTCGACATGGATGTGGCTGACAACCGAGCATCGTCACCGCCGACACTGGAGCCTGCGACAAACACCGGGTATCAGCCGCAAAAAACGACAGATAACACCCTGACGCAATTACGAAAATCTGATCTGTCGCAGAAGTCGCTTGTCGCAGAGTACATGGCTCTTGATCCTATCGCTCTTGACGCCTTCACAGAACGGGCGGCAATCCTGCAATACGACGCAGGCATATCCCGGGCGGAGGCTGAACGCGAGGCTTTCATTCATGTCATGCAAGCTTTTCGAGATGGCTGATGTGGTTTGGGTCCTTTGCCCGCATGCCAACATGAGGGTAATTTGCACCCTGTTGCAAAAGAAGACTTTCTTCGATCAGCGCTCTTCGGGTTTGGGTTCTTGTTATTGTTCGATTCTGAAAGGGAAACGTCTTTTTAAGTGCGTATCACATCATTTCACTAACCATCCGCTTGGGGCGG
>JBCBAC010000008.1:0-122206 GCA_038532735.1 Pseudomonadota bacterium | reverse complement strand
TGTATCGTCGTCTGGATACCGTGTCCGCGGAAGAGCTGGCCGGCCTGACCTGCGCGCACCCGTTCCGCGGGGCAGAGGGCGCTGCGGGCGAGTGGGACTTCGATGTCCCGCTTTTGCCCGGCGATCACGTGACCGACGACGCAGGCACCGGCTTTGTCCATACAGCCCCCAGCCACGGGGATGACGACTATGCGATTGGCGTGAAGCACAAGCTGCCGATGACGTTCAACATCCTGGATGACAGCTCCTATCGCGAGGACCTGCCGTTCTTCGCGGGCGAGAAGATCATCCAGCCCAACGGCAAGCCCGGTAAGGCCAACCGCGTTGTCATCGACAAGCTGAAAGAGGTCGGGGCGGTGATCGCGACCCGCCGCATCACGATCTCGGACGCCCATAGCTGGCGCTCCAAGGCGCCGGTGATTCGTCTGAACCGTCCGCAATGGTTCGCCGCGATCGACCAAAAAGTGGGCGATGGGCAGGACCAGTTTGGCGAAACGATCCGCCAGCGCGCGCTGACCTCCATCGATCAGTTGGTGACGTGGACGCCGCAGACAGGCCGCAACCGGCTCTATTCGATGATCGAGGCGCGGCCCGATTGGGTTCTGTCCCGTCAACGCGCTTGGGGTGTGCCGCTGACCTGTTTCGTGAAGGTCGGTGCGAAGCCCGACGATGACGATTACCTGCTGCGCGATCCGGCCGTGAACGCCCGCATCCTAGAGGCTTTCGAGGCCGAAGGGGCCGATGCGTGGTATCAGGACGGCGCAAAAGAGCGGTTCCTCGGCAATGATTACGCCGCCGATGAGTGGGAACAGGTCTTCGACATTCTCGATGTGTGGTTTGACTCCGGCTCGACCCATGCGTTCGTGCTGCGCGACAGGGAGGACGGGTCTGAGGATGGTCTGGCCGATCTCTATCTCGAAGGCACCGACCAGCATCGCGGGTGGTTCCATTCCTCGATGCTGCAGGCCTGCGGCACCAAGGGCCGCGCGCCTTATCACGGGGTGCTGACCCATGGGTTCACGCTGGATGAGAAGGGCATGAAGATGTCCAAATCGCTGGGCAACACCATCGTACCGGAGACGGTCGTCAAGCAATACGGGGCAGATATCCTGCGGCTTTGGGTGGCGCAGACGGACTATACCAATGACCAGCGGATCGGGCCGGAAATCCTGAAAGGGACCGCCGACAGTTATCGCCGCTTGCGCAATACGATGCGGTTCATGCTGGGATCACTGGCCGATTTCAGCGAGGCGGATCGGGTGGAACCCGCAGAGATGCCAGAGCTGGAGCGTTGGGTGCTGCACTGTCTGGCGGAACTCGATCAGGTCGTGCGAGACGGCTACGCGAAATACGACTTTCAGGGCGTGTTTCAGGCGGTCTTTACCTTCGCAACGGTCGATCTGTCGGCGTTCTATTTCGACGTGCGCAAGGATGTTCTCTATTGTGACGGTGATACAGAGCGGCGCCGCGCGGCCCGGACGGTCCTGGACATCCTATTCCACCGCCTGACTACATGGCTGGCCCCGGTTCTGGTCTTCACCATGGAAGAGGTTTGGTTGGAGCGGTTCCCGGGCTCGGAAAGCTCCGTCCATTTGACTGATATCCCCGATACGCCGGTCGCGTGGCGGGACGAGGCGCTGGCCGCGAAATGGGCCACAATCCGGAAAGTCCGCCGCGTGGTGACCGGCGCGTTGGAGGTTGAGCGACGCGAGAAAACCATCGGTGCGTCGTTGGAAGCCGCCCCGGTGGTACATGTGGATGCTGCTGCGGCGGAGGTGCTGGCCACCGTGCCGTTCGACGATATCTGCATCACGTCTGATATTGCCGTGCATACCGATTCCGCGCCGGAAGATGCGTTCCGCCTTGAGGGCAGCGAAGGCGTGGCTGTGGTCTTTGCCAAAGCGGGTGGCGATAAATGTCAGCGCTGCTGGAAGATCCTGCCTGATGTGGGCACGCACAGCCACGCGGGTGTGTGCGGTCGCTGTGACAGCGCCCTCGGATGACGAGATCGCTGCGGCGATCCTAGACCGGGTCGCCGCGCGCGGGGTGGGAAAGTCGATCTGCCCTTCGGAAGTGGCGCGCGCTTTGGCTGAGGATTGGCGCGGACTAATGCCGGACATTCGCCGTGTGGCAGGTGTCTTGCAGCGCGAAGGACGCGTGCAGGTCATTCAGAAAGGCGCATCGGTTGATCTCGAACTGGCACGCGGCCCGATCAGGCTGTCTTTGCTGGAATGATCTGCTGCGCGATGCCGGCCAGCGTCAGGTAGATGCTGGTTGCCACCAACCCCCAAAGCGCCCAGCTGTTGGGGTAAAAATCCACCCAAGCTGCCCAGCCTGCAAAGACGGTCCATGCCAGCGCCATCGGCAAAGACACCACCCGCCAGCGCGCGGTACGCACCGGGTGGATGAACTTCAGCGGTGTGAACATCGCTACGGCCAAAGCCGCCACGATAAACGTCGTCACCCAGAAATTTGGCTGCGTCGCGAAGAGCACGATCACCAGCATGTTCCAGCACCCTGGAAAGCCCGAAAAGGAATTGTCCTTGGTCTTCATCCGCGTATCCGCGAAATACATCGCCGAGGCGAAGGTGATCAGGATGATCGCAAACCAGCCGGTCCAGCCCGGCAACAGTCCGGATTTGAACAGCGCATAGGCCGGGATGAACACATAGGTCAGATAGTCGATGATCAGGTCCAGCAGGACCCCATCAAATTGCGGCGCGTTCACCTTCACATGGTATTTGCGCGCCAAAGGGCCATCGATCCCGTCCACCGCAAACGCTACAACGAGCCAGAGGAACATCAGGCTCCATTTCTCGTCAACGGCGGCAAGCATCGCCAGCATCGCAAAAACCGCGCCAGAGGCAGTCAGCAGATGAACGGACAAGGCTTGAAGGCGCAAAAGCATTTCGCGTTCATGGCGGATTTGACCCACGATTGCAACGGTTTGCGGGGGCCCTTCATCTTGGCGAAAAAACTCCCGCCGGAGGCTCCCGTCAGTCCCGACTACGCCTTCGGATGGGTCTTTTCGTAAACCTCCATCAACCGCGCGGTATCCACAGCCGTATACGCCTGCGTGGTGGACAGCGACGCGTGCCCCAGCAACTCCTGTATCGCACGCAGATCGCCGCCCGCCGACAGCAGATGTGTCGCAAAGGAATGGCGCATGGCGTGCGGGGTCGCGGTGGCGGGCAGGCCCAGCTGCATCCGCGCCTGCGCCATCACTTGCTGGATTGCGCGGGGGGCCAGTTTGCCGCCGCGCACTCCGCGGAAGAGCGGAGCGTCAGGCTCCATCGGGTGAGGGCACAGCGACAGGTAGCGTTCAACCGCTTGACGCGCAGCAGGCAGGACAGGCACGATCCGTTCCTTGCCGCCTTTGCCTTTGATCCGCAGCGTATCGGGCAGCGGCGCGTCGCGGCCCAGCAGGCCCAGCGCTTCGGAAATCCGCAGCCCGCAGCCATAAAGAAGCGTCACGACCGCCTGATCTCGCGCGGCGACCCAGTCTTTCATGGATTGCAGCTCCACCGTGTCGATCATCGCCTTGGCGGCATCTTCGGCCAAAGGGCGGGGCAATTTCTTGGTGAACTTCGGCGACCGGGTGGAGAGCACGGCGGTCGGCTCGAACCCTTCGCGCTCGGCCAGCCATGTGTAGAAGGACTTCACCGCCGACAACGCGCGCGCCAGCGACCGCGCGCCCACACCGCGTCCACGCTCATGAGCCATCCAACTGCGCATGTCGCTGATGGTGATCTTGGACAGTGGCGCCAGCCCCTGCGTCTCGCCATGGTGCTGGGTCATGAAGGCCAGAAAGCCCAGCACATCGGCGCGGTAAGCAGTGGTCGTGTTCTCAGCCACGCCACCGAGGGAGGCAAGATGGGTCAGCCATGTCTCCAGCGCGTCGCGCGCGGCTGGAGAGATCATGCTCACGCCAGCCAGCGCCGCATGGCGCGTTCAAAGACGCCGGCAAAGAAGGCCAGAAGATCAGTGCCTTGCTGCGGCGCGAATTGATGTGGGTCTTCGGCGCCGAGGGCCAGCATGCCGGGCAGGCGACCGTCGCCGAGGTCCAGTTTCAGACAAGCCTCCGAGCGAATCCAACCGCCGGTTTCGCCATATAGATCATCCGCGTCGGGATGGACTTGCCGCAAGGTGACGGGCCGCACAGGCGTGTTGCGGCCCATGGTGATGTATTGGTCGATCACGCCGGGTTCGGCTACTGACAGCACATCGCCCAACCGTTGCACGACGGGGCTTGCCTCGTCCTGCACGCTTTCCAGCACCAGTTTCACGCAATCCACGCGGAGGATATCGGCCACTTCGCCGCCCAGATCCTTGAGGAAGTTCTCAAATTCGACCGGATCCAGCATCCGGAGGATCGCGCGATGCACCTGATTGGTGCCCGCAAGGTTCTCGTAAGCCGCGGCAATCACAGAGCGATGCGTGTCTTCCAACCGATCGAGTCGTGCCTCAAGCCGCTCCATCGCGATGCCGCGCAGATCGACGATGTTGCTGCCCATCGCGCGTTCGTTCGCGGCGATCAGGGCAGCCATCACGTCGGGGTCTTCAAGGATGACTTCCGGCGCTGCGATGATCTTGTCCCGCAGTGTCTCGTCGATTTGGGGGCTGCTGCTCATAGCGGGCCTCGAATTGGTCTTTTCAGGGTCTATAGCAGACCCTTACAGGATTTTCTGCCCTGTTTTTGCCCAATCGGCCAAGAAAGTTTCCAGCCCTTTATCGGTCAGCGGGTGCGCTGCCAGTTTTTTGATCACCTCGGGCGGCGCGGTCATCACGTCGGCCCCGATGCGCGCGCTTTCCAGAACGTGGTTCACGCTGCGGATGGAGGCGGCAAGGATCTGCGTCTCGAACCCGTAATTGTCGTAGATCGTGCGGATATCGGCGATCAGGTCCATGCCGTCGATGTTGATATCGTCCAGACGTCCGATGAAGGGCGAGATGAAGGTCGCGCCGGCTTTGGCCGCGATGAGCGCTTGGTTGGCCGAAAAGCACAGCGTCACGTTGACCATTTTGCCTTCGCTCGACAGCACCTTGCAGGCTTTCAGCCCGTCCCAAGTGAGGGGTAGCTTGACGGTGATATTCTCCGCGATCTCAGCCAGCTTGCGCCCCTCAGCGATCATCTCGTCGGCCTTGGTCGCGACCACTTCGGCGCTGACCGGGCCCTCGACCAGATCGCAGATTTCCTTGGTCACTTCCAGAATATCGCGCCCCGATTTCAGGATCAGCGAAGGGTTCGTCGTGACCCCGTCCACCATGCCCAAATCGTTGAGTTCGGCGATTGCATCAATCTCGGCAGTGTCTACAAAGAACTTCATCTTGAAGGGTCCTCATCGGGTCAGCGTTGTTTGCGCTAACCCCTAGCGGATAAGGGGCCGGGGGTGAACCCCAAAGCGGAGAAGCGCGTGGACGAGCGGTCATTCTTTGAAGAAGGCGAACTGGTGGGGGTGCTGACAACGCAGCCGCTTGACCGTTTGCTGGATTACAAAGCGCCCGAGGGTGGCTGCTTTCTGGGTGCGTTTGTCGAGGTGCCGCTGGGCCCGCGCAAAGTGCTGGGTGTCGTCTGGGGGTCAGGGAAGGGCGACTATGACCGCTCCAAAATCCGGGCCGTGACGCGGGTGCTGGAGGCGGCTCCTATGCGCGAAGAGATGATGCTCTTCCTGCGCCGGGCGGCTGATTACACACTGACGCCGATGACGGCGATGCTGCGTCTGGCCACCCGCGCGCCGGGGCTGAGTGATCCGCCGTCGATGCGGAAAGTGTATCGGATGGGAAGTGGTGCGCCGGATCGGGTGACGGCTGCGCGCACGAAAGTGCTTGAGGTGCTTAGCGACTATGGCGGGCTGTCGTTCACGCTCAAAGAGCTGTCGGACATGGCAGGGGTCACATCCTCCGTCGTGAAGGGCCTCGTGGCGCAAGGCGCCGTGCGGGAGGAGGACGCACCGCGCGACACGCCGTATCCGATGCTGGACCCGGGTCTGCCGGGGAAGGATCTGACAGCGGATCAGGCCGCGGGTGTGGATGCGCTGAAAGCGGCGGTTGGTGCAGGGGTCTACGGCACGACGTTGCTGAAAGGTGTGACCGGGTCGGGCAAGACCGAGGTCTATCTGGAAGCCGTCGCCGAATGCCTCAAGCAAGGCCGCCAAGCGCTCGTCCTGCTCCCCGAAATCGCGCTGACCGCCGAATTCCTGACCCGCGTCGAGGCGCGCTTTGGCGCAAAACCCGCCGAATGGCATTCGGGCGTGACCATGACCGAACGTCGCCGCGCCTGGAAAATGGTCGGCCAGGGCGGCGCGCAACTGGTCGTGGGCGCGCGCTCGGCTTTGTTCCTGCCTTACCGTGATTTGGGGCTTGTCGTCGTCGATGAGGAGCATGACACGTCCTACAAGCAAGAAGACGGGGTCCTCTATAATGCGCGCGATATGGCGGTGCTGCGCGCCTCCATCTGCGGCGCGCATGTCGTGCTGGCCTCGGCCACGCCGTCGCTGGAAAGCTGGGCGAATGCGGAAGCGGGTAAGTATACCAAGCTCGAACTCACCTCTCGCTTCGGGGAGGCCGTGATGCCCGACATGCGCGCACTCGACATGCGGTTGGAGAACCTGCCCGGCACCCGGTGGATTTCGCCGACGCTGCAGCGCGAAGTGACCGCCCGAGTGGAAGCGGGCGAGCAAGCCCTCCTTTTCATCAACCGCCGCGGCTATGCGCCGGTCACGATCTGCCGCGCCTGCGGCCATCAGATCGGTTGTGATCACTGCGACGCGCGGATGGTAGAGCACCGCTTCCTCAAACGCCTCATGTGCCACCAATGCGGCGAGACGAAACCGATGCCGGATGCGTGCCCCGCCTGCGAGGTTGAGGGCAAGCTAGCCCCTGTCGGGCCGGGTGTCGAACGCTTGGCCGAGGAAACGAAAGAGCTTTTTCCCGACGCGCGGGTGGCCGTGTTGTCGTCGGACCTCTTCGGCTCGGCTCGCGCGTTGAAAGCGCAGATAGAGCTGATCGCGGAAGGCGAGGCCGACATCATCATCGGCACGCAACTGGTCGCGAAAGGCCATAATTTCCCGCTTCTCACGCTGGTGGGTGTGATTGATGCCGATCTGGGCCTGCAAGGCTCTGACCTGCGCGCGGCCGAACGCACGTTCCAGCTCATGCGGCAGGTGGCAGGACGTGCCGGACGGGCCGAGAAGAAAGGCACCGCGCTCCTGCAAACCTATCAGCCCGAACACCCGGTGATCCGCGCGATCCTGTCGGGGGACGAGGAAGGCTTCTGGCAGGCCGAAGCACGCGAGCGGAGCCATGTGGGCGTGCCGCCTTACGGGCGCATGGCGGGGATCGTTCTGAGCAGCCCCCACGTTCAGGAGGTCTTCGATCTGGGCGGCGCCATGGCGCGGGAGATCAAGCCGCTGCAAGCCATTGGTGCGCAGGTCTTCGGGCCCGCCGCGGCCCCCATCGCACGGATCAGGGGACGCCACAGGGTGCGACTTTTGGTAAAGGCCGAGAAAGGCGCGCCGCTGCAAAGCGCGCTGCAAAAATGGGTGGCGCAGTTCAAAATCCCAAACAACGTGCGCCTGTCGATCGATATCGACCCGCAGAGTTTTTACTGACGTTTCAGAAAGGTGTCGCGTCGTGCCTGACTGGGGGACAGACACGACGCTAGGGAGAACCGCGAAATATGCGGTGTGAGTGGCAACGCTAACGCGTTAGGAGAATTACAACCTATACGTGTATATTTATTTGTAAAGACACGTCTGATTTTTTTCTCGCCAAGGGCTGCGTGCAGGCGTAGACCCGCGCCATGAAGCTGCACCCGAATATTCTTCCCCTTGAGGACGCCCGGCATCTACCGCTCTGGCGTCGCCCGATTGCGCTGCTGTTTTTGATGTCAGCCGCGATGCCCATCGCCTTTGCCACGTGGTCCGCGCTGCTCAATAACTTCGTGATCGAGGCGGCGGGCTTTGACGGCTCTGACATCGGCTGGCTGCACACTGTGCGGGAGATCCCCGGCTTCTTCGCGATCGGCGTCATCGCCATCATCATGGTCATGCGAGAGCAGATCCTGGGCGTTGTGTCCTTGCTGTTGCTGGGCGTCGCCACCGCGCTAACTGCCTATTTCCCGTCAATGGGCGGCATCCTGACAATCACGATGCTCAGCTCCATCGGGTTTCACTATTACGAGACCGTCAACCAAAGCCTGCAGCTGCAATGGATCGACAAAAAGCGCGCGCCGCAGACGCTGGGCTGGTTGATCGCGGCAGGCTCGGCGGCGACCTTCGTGGCCTATGTCTGCATCGTGTTGACATGGCGCGCCTTCGATCTGTCCTACAACATGGTCTACATGGTGGCAGGCGGGATCACGGCGGCGATGGCGCTGTTCGCATTTCTGGCCTATCCGCAGTTCGAGGCGCCCAATCCGCAGACCAAGAAGATGGTGCTGCGCAAGCGCTACTGGCTTTATTACGCGCTGCAATTCATGGCGGGCGCGCGGCGGCAAATCTTTGTCGTCTTTGCCGCGTTTATGATGGTTGAACGCTTCGAGTTCGAGGTGGATCAGATCACCTCACTCTTTCTGATCACGCTCGTCGCCAACATGGTTTTCGCGCCGGTGCTGGGCCGCATCGTCGCGCGGTTTGGAGAGCGGAACGCGCTTGTTTTCGAGTATGCGGGCCTGCTTTGCGTCTTCCTTGCTTATGGCGGGATTTACTGGTTCGGCTGGGGCGTCCTTGTCGGGGCTGCGCTCTATGTGATCAACCACATCTTCTTTGCGCTGGCCCTCGCGCTGAAAACCTATTTTCAGAAGATCGCTGAGCCCGGTGACATCGCGCCCACCGCCGCCGTCGCCTTCACGATCAACCATATCGCAGCGGTGTTTTTGCCTGCATTGCTTGGCTATCTATGGCTGACCTCGCCCTCTGCGGTGTTCCTTCTTGCCGCGTGCATGGCAGGTGTGTCGCTAATCCTCGCACTTATGATCCCCCGCCATCCCGAGCCGGGGAATGAGACGATCTTTTCGCGCCCCATGGGCCTGCCTGCCGAATAGGACCGACATGCCGACCTTTACCGCCCTCACGACCCTGACCGGAAAAGAGCCCGCTGAAGCGCTGGGCCTCGCGATGGAGCGACTTGAGCCTGAACCCACGGGCGTGGGGGTCTTCGAGGTCGAGGATGGCTCGGGCCTCTGGGAAGTTGGCGGCTATTTCGTCGAGACCCCGGATGACGCCGCGCTTGCGGTGCTGGCTGCGGCCTTTGATGCCAAACCCTTTGTCGTTTCAGAGCTGCCGGAAACCGATTGGGTCGCGAAGGTGAAACGTGAACTGGCCCCGGTCGCGGCAGGGCGCTTCTTTGTCTATGGCAGCCACGATGCCGATAAGGTCCCCGACGGGGCGCAGCCCTTGTTGATCGAAGCGGCGATGGCCTTTGGCACGGGCCATCACGGCACCACGCTGGGCTGCCTTCTGGCGCTCGACAAGCTGGTGGAGGAGGGCGTGCCTGTCGGTTCCACCCTCGATGTAGGTTGCGGCACGGCGGTGCTTGCCATGGCTGCCGCGCGCATCTGGGACCACGAGGTCGTGGCCAGCGATATCGACGCCGTTGCAGTCGAGGTGGCAGAGGCCAACATGCGCGCCAATGGGCTGGAGGGGCGCGTGCTTTGCCTTGAAGCCACCGGCACCGATCATCCTGAGATTACCGCCCGCGCGCCGTATGATCTGGTCTTTGCCAACATCCTCAAAGGCCCGCTGATCGCGCTTGCCCCCGATCTGGCGCTGGTGACCGCGCCGGACGGCCACGCCATTCTCTCAGGTCTCTTGAACGAACAGGCTGATGAGGTCGCCGTAGTTTATAAAGAAAACGGATACAATCTGATCGATCACCAGCAGATTGGTGATTGGAGCACCCTTCTTCTCCGCAAAAGGCCCCCGAATTAACCTGAATTGAGACAAGTTTTAGGATTTTGCCCCATTTTTGCCAGATTCTTCGGGTTTAACCACAGCCCATATTTTTTGGCATTAACGGAGGCTGCCATGGGAGAGTCCCATCTCCAATTCGATGACAGGGTGCGCAGTCTGCAACGCAAACACCGTAGGATGGCGGGGGGCGTTGTGCACTCGGTCAACCATGACGGACTGATCATCGCCCGCCCCCGGCGTGGCCGTATTCATGTGCCGATCAAGGGTCTGTTCCTGATGGTCAGCGCCTTCTTTATCTTCAAGGCGTTTCTGCTCGGTTATCTGGGCTCCATCACCTATCTGGAGCGGGTCGAGAAGCTGTCGCTGGGCACCTTGGTCGAACAGGCTGGTGCTGCTTTGATGAAGCCCGATCCGATCTCGATCTGGTTGCTGGACACGTATCGCCTCTTTTTCTGATCTTTGGCGATCCCCATGAAAAAAGCCGCGCAGGACATCCGCGCGGCCTTTGACGTTCTAAATTGTAATTTTCCGCGTCTTAGCGACGGTGGAATTTCATGTTGTCGACATCCGCAAGGCTCAGACCGATATCTTCCAGCTCACGAGCGGTGAGTTTGGACAGGCTTTTGCGGGTCACGCGGGCATCGTTCCATGCGGCAATCATGCCATACACATCATAGATGCGCTTCATGAAGCCGCCTGCAACAGCAGGGGAGGCGGCCAGCGGGCGGGTCGTGTCAAATGCGGCCATTTTCGATGTCCTTCCAGAAATTTGGCGTTGCGTTTTTGTGTTCTTGAAACGGCAGGTAGGAGCGTTTTTCTGCGCGCACAAGCTGCTAAAATCGCATGGGTGTCATGCTGGAATTGCATAGCTCGAATGCGCGTTAACACCTTGTTCACAAATACAAAAATCGGGGTCGCAAAATGTCGTTTTCAGACTTGGGGAAGGCGAAAACGACCTCTTTTCAGCGCCAATTCGGTTCGGGTCTTTCAAATTGCGCACAGTATTCGTTCTTGGCCTGTGTTCGCCTTTCGTGCTACTGCGTCACAAAAGCAACAATAGCAGGGGCCGAGCATGCGCGTTTTGGGGATTGATCCCGGTTTGCGCAACATGGGGTGGGGCGTGATTCACGTCTCTGGCTCGCGAATGTCCCATGTGGCGAACGGCGTGTGCCGCTCCACTGGGACGGATCTGGGCAGCCGCCTGTTGCAGCTTCATCAAGCGTTGAGCGCTGTGTTGGCCGAACATGCGCCAGACACCGCTGCGGTGGAGCAGACTTTTGTGAACAAAGACGGCGCAGGCACCCTAAAACTGGGGCAGGCCCGCGGAATCGCGATGCTGGTCGCGGCGCAGGCCGGGCTGGCGATTGGGGAATATGCGCCCAATGCGGTGAAGAAATCCGTCGTGGGTGTCGGGCATGCGGACAAGCGGCAGGTTGATCACATGGTGCGCCTGCAGCTGCCGGGGGTCGAGATTGCAGGCCCGGATGCAGCCGATGCGTTGGCGATTGCGATCTGTCATGCGCATCATGCCCAATCCGCAGGCCATCTGGAGGCCGCCTTGAAGCGAGCAACCGCATGATCGGCAAGCTGTCAGGCCGGATCGATTATCGCGGCGCGGATCACGTGCTGATCGACGTGCGTGGCGTTGGCTATATGGTCTATTGCAACGACCGCACGCTTGCCGGTCTACCCGGCGTGGGTGAGGCGGTGGCGCTCTATACCGACTTGCTGGTGCGCGAGGATCTGTTGCAGCTCTTCGGCTTTACATCACTCGTCGAGAAGGAATGGCATCGCTTGCTGATGTCGGTTCAGGGGATCGGCGCAAAAGCGTCGATGGCAATTCTTGGCACGCTCGGCCCTGACGGCGTCAGCCGCGCGATTGCGCTGGGCGACTGGAACGCGGTGAAAGCCGCCAAGGGCATCGGCCCGAAAACCGCACAGCGCGTGGTGATCGAGTTGAAGGACAAAGCGCCTACTGTGATGGCCATGGGCGGCGCGACCCCCGCACTGTCCGAGACGGACAATGAGGTCGTTGAGGTCATCGAGACGCCGGTCGTCGCAGCCTCTGGCGCTGCGCAATCAGAAGCGCTCTCTGCGCTGGGCAATCTCGGCTATGCGCCCGGCGAGGCCGCGAGCGCAGTGGCCGAAGCCGCGGGGGCTGATCCGTCAGCGGATACGACCACGCTGATCAAAGCAGCGCTCAAGCTGCTGGCGCCGAAAGGGTAGGGCATGTCGGAACCAGACCCCACCTTGCGCCCCGAGCGGCAGGCAGAGGACGCGGACCGCGCGTTGCGCCCGCAGGCCTTGGACGAATTCATCGGTCAGGCCGAGGCCCGCGCGAACCTGTCGGTCTTCATCCAGTCGGCCCGCCAGCGCGGGGAGGCGATGGATCACACGCTCTTTCACGGCCCCCCCGGTCTGGGAAAGACGACGCTCGCGCAGATCATGGCGCGGGAGCTGGGGGTTAATTTCCGCATGACCTCTGGCCCCGTGCTGGCCAAGGCGGGCGATTTGGCGGCGATCTTAACCAATCTCGAAGCGCGCGATGTGCTGTTCATCGACGAAATTCACCGGCTGAACCCCGTGGTGGAAGAAGTCCTCTACCCCGCGCTGGAGGATTTCGAGCTGGATCTGGTAATCGGTGAAGGCCCGGCGGCGCGCACCGTTCGGATCGAGCTGCAGCCTTTTACACTTGTGGGCGCCACGACACGGTTAGGTCTGCTGACCACGCCCCTACGCGACCGGTTCGGCATCCCTACGCGGCTTCAGTTTTACACGGTCGAGGAGCTGCACGAGATCGTCACCCGTGGCGCACGCCTTCTAGGAGTGCCTATCGAAGACGAAGGCGCTCGCGAGATTGCCAAACGCGCGCGCGGCACACCTCGGATCGCCGGGCGGTTGTTGCGCCGCGTGGTCGATTTCGCGCTGGTCGAAGGCGATGGGCGCATCGGGCAGGCAATCGCGGACAACGCGCTGACCCGGCTGGGCGTGGATCATCTAGGGCTCGACGGCGCGGACCGGCGATATCTGCGGCTGATCGCCGAGCATTATCAGGGTGGCCCTGTCGGGATCGAGACCATGTCAGCCGCACTTTCTGAAAGCCGCGACGCACTGGAAGAGGTGATTGAGCCTTACTTGCTGCAACAAGGCCTGATCCAGCGTACCCCGCGAGGGCGGATGCTGGCCCAGCGGGCCTGGACGCATCTGGGGCTGGAGGCGCCCAAGGGGCAGGATGATCTCTTTGGTTGAGGGCATCGCGCGAAGATTCTATGCCTGCGGCGCGAGTTTTTTTCCAAGATGAAGGGGCGGGCATGACACCGGATCAGGTGGAAGCACTCTTTACCCGTGCAGATGAGAGTTATCTGTTTGCGCGTTGGGGGCGGCCGATTGCGCCGGTGGCGTTTGGCGTTGAGGATGAGACCATCAGTGTGCTCAAGGGCGCAATAGAGGCGGTCTGCGCCTTGGCTGAGCACCAGATGGCCGAGACCGATCCCGAGCTTGGCAGCAATCTGATGCTGTTTTTCTGCCGCGAGTGGGACGAGTTACTGGGCGTGCCCGATCTGGACCGGCTGGTGCCCGATTTGCGGCCTTTGGTCGGGCGGCTGAAAGAGGTGGATGCCAACCAGTACCGGATTTTCCGCTTTGACGAGGCGGGCGCGATCAAGGCGTGTTTCATCTTTTTACGGATGGACGCGCATTTGTCCGCGGTGCCAGCAGAAACGCTTGCGCTGAGCCAGATCGTGCAGAGCATCGTGCTCTGGTCGGACATGGCGTTCCGGGAGGCGTCGCCGCTGGCCGTGGCCGGAGAGACGACCGTTCTGCGCCCAGATATCGCGCAGGTGATCCGCGCGGGCTACGATCCGGTCTTACCCGCCGTGGCGCAGGATGCGAGCCACGCGCTAAGGCTCTTCGCCCGTATGGAGGTGCCCCAATGAGCCACCGGTTTAAGTTGCGCGTGTATTATGAAGACACCGATCTGGCGGGTATCGTCTATTACGCGAACTATCTGAAATTCGTCGAACGCGCCCGCAGCGAATATGTGCGCGAGATGGGTGTCGATCAGGTCGCCATGAAAGAGGAAGACGGGGTCGTCTTTGCCGTCCGCAAGGTGGAGGCCGAATACCTCTCCCCCGCCAGATTTGATGACGAACTGATCGTTGAGACCACGACAGAGGCCATGACCGGTGCGCGCATTGTCTTTCGCCAAGACGTCAAACGCGCCGATGAGCTGCTCTTTACCGCGCAGGTCACGATTGTCGCCATCAACGAGGCTGGCCAGCCCGCGCGTCTTCCAGCGAATATCCGCCGACAGGTCCACTAGGACGCGCCGTTCTCACGCTTGTGAGATGCAATTTGTTGGCGTTTGGCCAAGGAATGCGGTAATTCTGACGTCATAAGAGGTCAGAGAGACCCGTAACGGCGAGAGCAGGCAATTATGGAATCAGTCGATTTTTCGATGTGGGCGCTTTTCGCGCGCGCAACGATCACGGTTAAGATCACGATGATTATGTTGATCGCGGCGTCCTTCTGGGCGTGGGCGATCATCATTCAGAAAACCCTCAACTACCGGGCCGCACGGAGGGAAGCTGCGGTCTTTGACGAGGCGTTTTGGTCGGGGCAGCCTTTGGATGGTCTTTTTGACAAGATCGGGCCAAACCCGTCCGGGCCGTCCGAGAAGATCTTTGCGGCAGGCATGCTGGAATGGCGCCGCTCGCACCGCACCGATGGCGGGCTGATCGCGGGCGCGCAAAGCAGGATTGATCGCTCGATGGATGTGGCTATCGCGAAAGAGGCCGAAGGGCTGCAAAAGAACCTTGCGGTTTTGGCAACCGTGGGCTCCACCGCGCCCTTTGTTGGGCTTTTCGGGACCGTTTGGGGGATCATGAACGCGTTTATCGAGATTGCAGAGCAGCAGAATACCTCGCTCGCCGTGGTAGCCCCTGGTATTGCGGAGGCGCTTCTCGCGACCGGTCTAGGCCTTCTGGCGGCGATCCCTGCGGTGATCTTCTACAACAAGCTCAGCGCGGATAGTGACCGCATCGTCGGCGGCTATGAGGCCTTTGCAGACGAGTTCGCCACCATCCTCAGCCGTCAGTTGGACAGCTGATATGGGCGGCGGGGTGATGCAAAGCGACGGGGGCGGCGGCGGACGCAGACGCCGTGGCCGCCGCGCGCAACCGATGGCGGAGATTAACGTCACGCCGTTCGTAGACGTGATGATGGTGCTGCTCATTATCTTCATGGTGGCTGCACCCCTGATGACCGTGGGCGTGCCGGTGGAGTTGCCCAAGACCGCCGCCAATGCGTTGGAGGCCGGTGAGGAAGATGAGCCGCTGACCATAACGCTGACAGCCGAAGGCAGCTTGCAGCTGATGACGACCGAGATTGCCGATGATGATCTGATTCCGCGCCTGCGTGCGATTGCGGCTGAGCGGGTCGATGACAAGATCTTCCTGCGTGCCGATGGCGCCATTCCCTATGCGCGCGTCGTGCAGGTCATGGGCGCTCTGAACGCGGGCGGGTTCAGCAATATCGGGCTGGTCACGGATACAGGCGGCCCGACGCTGGGCGGGAACTGAGGCCATCGTGCAGACGGGGTATTATATCTCAGGCGCGGGCCACGCGGCTTTGATCGGCTTTTTGCTCTTCGGTGGGGTGCTCTCGACCGAGCCCTTGCCGTTTGAGACGACGAGTAATGTGTCGATTATCTCGGGCGATGAGTTCGCGGCCCTGATCGCGGAAAGCAGCCCCGATGCTGTGGCCCTCACCCCGGATCAAGCCGAGACCCCGCAAGCCGAGGAAGCGCCCGATGTGGCTGCTGTGACGCCGGTCGAGGAAGCGCCGCCGCCCCCACCGCAAGAGGCCCCCGCGCCTGAGGATCCGCCGGATGTGAGCGCGTTGACACCCCCGGTTGCCGAGGTGGAGCCGGACGCCCCCGCAGAACAAGCTCCGCCCGCACCAGTCGAGCCGGTCACGACCGCGCTGCCAGAAGCCGAAGAAGCGCAGGAGCAGCAAACGGATCGCGTTGCGCCAGAGCCTGTCGCGCCCCCTGCACCTGACGCGCAGGTGGCCGACACTGTGCAGGACGCTGTGACCGAAAGCGATGAGGGCACGGAGCAGGCTGAAGAGGCTCCCGCCACCGCGCCAGAGGCCGCCGCGACCGAGATCGTGACAGAGGCCGAGACGCCTGCCAGCGCGCCCACGCAATCCATGCGCCCGCAGACGCGCCCGTCGCGGCCAGCGCCGGTTGAAACGGCAGAAGAGACGCCAGCGCCCGAGACCCCGACGAACGACACCATCGCTGATGCCGTCGCCCAAGCGGTCGCCAATCAGCAAAGCACGTCTAACGTGCCCAGCGGTCCGCCTCTGACAAGGGGCGAGAAGGACGCGATGCGCGTCGCGGTCTCCAGCTGCTGGAACGTGGGCTCGCTCTCCACCGATGCGCTTGCCACCACGGTCGTGGTCGCTGTCGAGATGGCCGAGAACGCAACGCCTGTGACCAGCTCCATCCGGATGCTGTCCTTTGAGGGCGGCTCGGAAGCGGGCGCACGGCAGGCTTTTGAAGCCGCACGGCGAGCGATAATCCGCTGCGGTGCACGGGGCTATAATCTTCCCCGTGAAAAATACGGCCAATGGCGCGAAATTGAGATGACATTCGATCCAAGCGGAATGAGGTTGAGGTAATGCGGGCAATTTTGATCTTTCTGGCGATGGTGTTCAGCCTCGCAATGGGCTCCGTCGCAGTCGCGCAAGACGGACCTTTAAGGCTGCGCATCACCGATGGCGTGATCGAGCCGATGCCCTTTGCGGTCCCCACCTTTCAGGCCGAAAGCGCTGCGGCCGGGCAACTCGCCAACGATATCAGCCGGGTCGTGGCCGCCGATCTGACGGGCACCGGGCTGTTCCGGGAAATCTCCCCGGACGCGTTCATCTCCACCGTCAGCAATTTTGCCTCTCCGGTGCAATATGCCGACTGGAAGGCGATCAACGCGCAAGCGCTGATCACCGGGGCCGTGAACGCGGACGGGCAGGGCAATATCAACGTGAAATTCCGCGTCTATGACGTGTTTTCCGGCGCAGAGCTGGGCAAGGGGCTGCAATTTGCAGGCACTGCCGATGGCTGGCGCCGCATGGCCCATAAAGTGGCCGACGAGGTTTATTCCCGCATCACCGGCGAAGGCAAATACTTCGACAGCCGCGTGGTCTTTGTGTCGGAAACCGGCCCCAAGAACGACCGCCGCAAGCGGCTTGCAATCATGGATTATGACGGCGCGAATGTGCAGTATCTGACGGATAGCAGCGCCATTGTGCTGGCCCCGCGCTTCTCGCCCGATGGCAACCGCGTGCTCTACACCAGCTACGAGACAGGCTTCCCACGCATCTACGTGCTGGACGTGAACAACGTGGGCCGCCGCGCCATTGATCTGCCCGATGGCACGATGAGCTTTGCCCCCCGCTTCGCGCCCGATGGCCAATCGGCGGTCTTTTCGCTGACAACGGGCGGCAACACGGACCTCTACACCGTCAACCTCGGCTCCGGCGCTTTGACGCGCCTGACCTCGGCCCCTTCGATTGAGACAGCGCCCAGCTTTTCGCCCGACGGCTCTCGTATCGTGTTTGAGAGCGACCGCAGCGGCAATCAGCAGCTTTACGTCATGCCCGCCAGCGGCGGTGAGGCGACGCGCATCAGCTTTGGCGCAGGGCGCTACGGCACGCCCGTCTGGTCGCCGCGCGGTGATCTGGTGGCGTTTACCAAGCAAAACCGTGGGCGGTTCCATATCGGCGTAATGCGTCTGGATGGCTCCGAAGAGCGCCTGCTGACCGCGTCCTTCCTTGATGAAGGCCCCACTTGGTCGCCCAATGGCCGCGTGATCATGTTCACGCGTGAAACCCAAGGCGCCCAAGGCGCGCCCTCGCTTTATTCGGTCGATATCTCGGGCCGGAACCTCAAACCCATCCGCACCGAGGGTGGTGCATCTGATCCCTCGTGGTCGCCGCTGCAACGCTGATTCCCTTGGGCGGGCAAAGCTGATAGACTGACCTCAAACGAGCAAAGAAAAACACAGGATAACACCATGAACAGTTTGAAAATCGCAGTATTGGTGGGGGCGGCCTTCGCCTTGGGCGCTTGTACGAATGCAGGCCGCTTTGACAATGACGGCGGGTTCGGGGCCGATGGCGCAGGCGCGGGCTTTGACGTGGGATCGGCGCAAGACCCCAACTCGCCCGCCTATTTCAACCAGACCATCGGCGACCGCGTGCTGTTTCTGGTCGATCAATCCTCGCTGACGCCACAGGCGCAAACCGTGCTGGCCGGTCAGGCCGCCTGGTTGGCCAATAACCCTGAATTCACCGCCGTGATCGAAGGGCATGCCGACGAACAAGGCACGCGCGAATATAACCTCGCGCTGGGCGCACGTCGCGCGAATGCCGTGCAGGAATACCTTGTGAGCCAGGGCGTTGCCCCCACACGCCTGCAAACGCTGACCTTCGGCAAGGAGCGCCCGCTTGAAATCTGCTCCAACGAAAGCTGCTATGCCAAGAACCGCCGCGCCGTCACGGTGATCGCGGCAGGTGGCGGCACCAGTTAAGGACCTCACGTCATGCTACGACCCCTCGCACTTGTCCTGAGCCTTGCTGTGGCTCTGCCCGCCATGGCTCAGGAGGATCAGACACTCGCCGATATCCGTCAGGAATTGTCGGTGCTTTTCGTGGATATCCAGCGCCTCAAGCGGGAGCTATCGACGACAAGCGCGCCCAGTGGCACAGGCGCGGGGGGCACAGTGCTGGAACGGGTCGATGCCATCGAGATGGAGCTGCAGCGCCTCACCGCCAAAACCGAACAGCTGGAGTTCCGCGTGAACCAGGTCGTCAGCGACGGCACCAACCGGATCGGCGATCTGGAGTTCCGCCTCTGCGAGCTTGAAGCTGACTGCGATATTGCCACCCTTGGCGAGGGCACCACCCTCGGCGGCGGCGCGGCCCCTGAAACGCCAGTGGCCCCCGTAGCCCCCGCGCCGCAAACAGACGTCTCGCAACTGGCCGTTGGCGAAGCGGAGGACTTCCAGCGGGCGTCGGAGGCGCTCGCAACCGGTGACTTTCAAGCCGCCGCAGATCAGCTTGCGACCTTCAATCAGACCTACCCGGGCAGCCCAGTAGCCGCCAAAGTCGATCTGATGCGCGGCGAAGCGCTGGAAGGTCTGGGCGATATGACCGCCGCCGCGCGCGCCTATCTCAACGCCTTTTCCGGTGATCCAAACGGGGCCGACGCCCCGCGCGCTTTGTATAAGCTGGGCGCATCGCTGGGCGCTTTGGGCCAGACGAACGAGGCCTGCGTGACTCTGGCCGAAGTGCAGACGCGCTTTCCCACATCGGCTTCGGTCTCTGACGCACAGGCGGCACAAAGCACCTACGGCTGCTCGTGACGCTGGAGGCGTCGTTCGCGGCGGTCTGCACGCATCTGCTGGGGGCGGATTTCTCTGAAAAACTCGGCGTCGCTGTGTCGGGCGGTGGGGATTCCACCGCTCTCTTGGTGTTGGCTTGTGGGCATTTCGGAGCGGACCGGGTCACCGCGCTGAGCGTTGATCACGGCCTGCGCGCCGAAGCCAAGCGCGAGCTGGCGCAGGTCGCTGATCTGGCCGCGCAATTGGGCTGCGCGTATGAGGTTTTCACATGGAACGGATGGGACCAGCGCGGGAACCTTCAGGCAGAGGCCCGCGCGGCGCGCTACCGGTTGATGGCCGAGTGGGGCGCGCAGACCGGCACAGACACGATCTTTCTGGGCCATACTGGCGACGATCAGGCCGAAACCGTGCTGATGCGTCTCGCGCGCGGCTCTGGCGTGGACGGTTTGGCGGCGATGCAGCCCCTGCATGTGCGCAACGGCGTCCGCTGGGTTCGCCCCTTGCTAGAGGTCGGGCGGGAAGAGCTGCGCCGTTTCCTTCTGGCACGCGGCACCGTCTGGTCCGAAGACCCCACGAACGAGGATGAAAGTTTTGACCGCATCCGCCTGCGCAAGATGATGCCGGAACTGGCCAAGATCGGCCTCGACCGCGCGCGTTTGGTGCAGACCGCCGCCCATATGGCGCGCGCGCGCAGTGCCTTGCGCCAGGAGGTCGCGCGCTTGGCCGCACAATCGGTGCAGCAACAGGTCGGCGATCTGCTGATCACCCGTGCGGCGTTTGACGCCGCCCCGCGCGAATTGCAAAGCCGTCTGTTGGCAGAGGCGCTCCGCTTTATCAGCGGTCAGACCTACGCCCCACGCTACGCGGCCCTCGCCGCGCTGATCGACGCAGGCGGCGGCACTCTGCACGGCGCTTTGGTCACGTCAGACGCAAAGTCGCTTCGCATCACACGCGAAGCCGCCGCCCTGCGGAGCGCAGATTGCGGCCCGGACGCCTTGTTCGACAACCGCTGGACGCTCATCGGCCCGATGGAGCCCACCCACCGTGTTCGCGCGTTGGAGGAGGCCAGTCTCGCACAGCTCGAAGACTGGCGCACGAGTGGTTTGCCCCGCGCAAGCCTCGCCGCAAGCCCGGCCATTTGGCAGGGCGAGACGCTGATCGCCGCCCCTTTGGCGCATTTCAATCCCGCCTGGCGCGCGGAATTGGTGGGGAATCGCGCTGATTTCGCGGCATACCTGCGCGACACTTGATTTATCGCATTGAAGTAACCCGCCTGATCTCTATCTTAGTCGGGTGGCTGGTGGATTCCGTCCTGGTCTCCACTCCGCCGACAGATTTTAAGGAGAATTTCCTTGGGCAACGCGAGAAACATCGCCTTCTGGGTGGTCCTGTTTTTGGTCATCCTTGCGCTCTTCAACCTGTTCAATGGCGGGCAGAACAACCTGCAAAGCCGTTCGATCAGCTATTCCGAATTCGTCGCGGCCGTCGATGGCGGCAACGTGGCGCAGGTCACGCTGGACGGGGAGCAAGTGCGCTTTCGTGGCAATGACGGCAATGATTATGTGACGATCAAGCCGACAGATGCCGAGATCACGCAAATGCTGATTGACGCCAACATCCCGGTGCAGGCGCAGGCGCAAGAACAGTCTGGCTTCCAGACCTTCATTCTGTCGCTTCTGCCATTCCTGCTGCTGATCGGTGTCTGGATCTACTTCATGAACCGCATGCAAGGCGGCGGCAAAGGCGGCGCGATGGGCTTTGGCAAATCGAAAGCCAAGATGCTGACCGAAAAGCATGGCCGCGTGACGTTTGACGACGTAGCCGGCATTGATGAAGCCAAGGAAGAACTCGACGAGATCGTGGAATTCCTGCGCAACCCGCAGAAATTCTCGCGCCTTGGCGGTAAGATTCCGAAAGGCGCGCTGCTTGTGGGCCCTCCGGGTACCGGTAAAACGCTGCTGGCCCGTGCCGTGGCTGGCGAAGCGGGTGTGCCCTTCTTCACCATCTCCGGCTCCGACTTTGTCGAGATGTTTGTGGGTGTGGGTGCGTCGCGCGTCCGCGATATGTTCGAGCAGGCCAAGAAAAACGCGCCTTGTATCGTCTTTATCGACGAGATTGACGCCGTGGGTCGCCACCGTGGCGCAGGCTATGGCGGCGGCAATGATGAGCGTGAGCAGACGTTGAACCAGCTGCTGGTCGAGATGGACGGCTTTGAAGCCAATGAAGGCGTTATCATCCTCGCCGCGACCAACCGCAAAGACGTGCTGGACCCGGCACTTCTGCGTCCCGGTCGTTTCGACCGTCAGGTCACCGTCGGCAATCCCGACATCAAGGGCCGCGAGAAGATCCTCGGCGTGCATGCCCGCAAGACTCCGCTTGGACCTGACGTCGACCTGCGCCTAATCGCACGCGGTACGCCCGGTTTTTCGGGCGCCGATCTGGCAAACCTCGTGAACGAGGCCGCGCTGATGGCGGCCAGAGTTGGTCGTCGCTTCGTCGCGATGGAAGATTTCGAGAACGCCAAGGACAAGGTGATGATGGGGGCGGAGCGTCGCTCCATGGTGCTGACGCCTGATCAGAAGGAAAAGACCGCATGGCACGAGGCTGGCCACGCAATCGTGGGCCTAAAATTGCCCAAATGCGATCCGGTCTATAAGGCGACGATCATCCCGCGCGGTGGCGCCCTGGGTATGGTGGTCTCCCTGCCTGAGATCGACCGTCTGAACTGGCACAAGTCCGAATGCGAGCAGAAGCTCGCCATGACGATGGCCGGTAAAGCCGCCGAAATCCTCAAATACGGTGAGGATGAGGTCTCCAACGGGCCGTCTGGTGATATCCAGCAAGCCTCCGGTCTGGCGCGCGCGATGGTGCTGCGCTGGGGCATGTCGGACAAGGTCGGTAATATCGACTACCAGCAGGCTCATGAAGGGTACATGGGCAATGGGGCTGGCGGTTTCTCAATCTCGGCAGCGACCAAAGAGCTGATCGAAGACGAGGTCAAGCGCATGATCGACGAGGCCTATGAGCGGGCCAAGGCGATCCTTGAAGAGAACTATGAAGAGTTCGAGCGTTTGGCAAATGGTCTGCTGGAATACGAGACCCTGACCGGCGACGAGATCAAGCGCGTGATCGCGGGCGAGCCGCCCCATGTGGGGGACGACGATGATGGCTCTGACACGGGGAACGCACCGTCGGTGACGGCGATCCCGAAGACGAAGCCTAAAAAGCAGCGTCCGCCTTCCGATGGCGGGTTGGAGCCGGAACCGACGGCCTGATCTAACGCTTCAAGCATGGATAGCGCCCCGTTCTGCAAAGGACGGGGCGTTTTCTATGCGGGGGGAGCCTTCGGCGAGGATATTTGGAAAAAGCGAAGCGGCTTCCTACAAATAACTCTAAAAAGCGACGCGGCTTCCCATAAATGACTCTAAAAAGCGAAAGCGGCTTCTCGTAATTGATCTCAAAACGCGAAGCGGGGGCGGGGCCATTTTAATCAAATGCGAGGGATTTTGCGGGGCTTAGCCAATCCCTCAAACTTCGGATTGTTATTTTGCCCGATTGGCGGCACAGAACAGGGGACAGAGTTGGAGAGCCCCATGCCCGCATTGAAGCCCACATCCTTCACCGCCAAGATCACCTTTCTGGGCCGGGTGCCGAACCGCGAGGCCTCGCTCCGCTCTGAGCCGTTGGAGGAGGTCTTCGCCAACTTTGCAGGCGTCGAGGGCGAAGATCACGGCGGCGAAACGCGGGCCTCTTGCAGCCGTGTGATCTCGCAGCATCCGCGCGGCACCACGATCCGCAATGTGCGCCAACTCGCCATCGTCTCGGCCGAGGAAATGGCTGAGGTCGTGGCGACCATGGGGCTGGATCACTTCGATCCCACATGGGTCGGCGCGTCGATGGTGATCGAGGGTATTCCCGACCTCACCCATGTACCGCCGTCTTCCCGCCTGCAATCAGAGGCAGGTACGACGCTGGTCATCGATATGGAAAACCGGCCTTGCCATTTGCCGGCCAAGGTCATTGACGAGGATGCGCCGGGCCACGGCAAGGCGTTCAAGGCTGCCGCAAAGCACAAGCGCGGCGTCACGGCTTGGGTGGAGCGTGAAGGCGTTTTGAAGGTCGGCGATGTGCTGCGGCTGCATGTGCCGGACCAGCCGGTTTGGTCGCAGCTGGAGGCCGCGCGTCAGGACTGACCGGGGGGCTAAACCGGGACCATTGTGCCTTGCAGAATGGCGACATGGGTCTCTTGCCCATCCTGGACCGCGAGGACATCCGCACTTGTCACAAACAGCCGCCGCCCGGGTTTGATGACCCGTCCGCGCGCGATCAGCAGCTCCCCCTTTGCCGGGGCCAGCAGATTGATCTTCATCTCGGCCGTCATCACCTCAGCCTCGTCGGGCATCAGGGTCAGCGCTGCATAGCCCGCCGCGCTGTCCCCCAGTGCAAAGGTCAGGCCTGCATGCACAAAGCCATGCTGTTGCAACGCATGTGGCTGGATGGGCGACTGCAAAGTGACAGCGCCTTCTGACATCTCGGCCACCTCAGCACCAAAGCCTTGCATCATGGCCTGACGGGCAAAACTGTCAGCGATTTTTTGCGCGCGTGCGGGAGCGAGATTGATTTGGTCCATGAAACCCTCAAATTGAATTAGTCTATTTCCATTATGCCTATCATTGCATAATTTGCTGTGAACAGTCTCAAACATGAGAGCGTCCCAAGATTAGCCGGCAAGATCAAAATTATCGTTTTTCCGATCGTCTGAAAGACGATTTGCGCCGCCGCTATGGCAGCACAATCCCCTATTCGATCTGTTGTTGCGCGGTCGTGATCCTGACATTAATCGGCCCGTTTGGCACCTATAAGGCGGCACCGCACCCGCATTTGTTGCTCTATTGGGGGGGCGTTGTGTTTTGGGCGGCATTCACCTCGATTTTTCTATCGAGCCTGATCCGGGTTTCCATGAGGTCCCCCAGCGTTCTGGCAACCAGCCTCTCAACGGTGCTCTTTACGATCACCTTCACGCCATTTCTGATTTGGTTCACCGACGCGGTTCTTGGCGACGGCAGCGGCGTGCGCCTGTCGACGGTGCAGCTGGGCCTTTATGTTTTGATCATCACATCCGCCATCGGTGGCCTGATCTACCAGATCGAGAAAACGCTCAAACCCGAGGAGCCGGAAGGCCCACGCTTGTGGCGTAGGCTGCCTACCGCCTTGCAGACTGACATCATTCGTTTATCGAGCGATGGCCATTACGTGTCGGTCCACACGGTAGCGGGCATCCATAGATTGCGGCTGCGTTTCGCAGATGCGACGGCGGAGATGGACAATGTCGAAGGCGGTTGCGTGCACCGCTCCCACTGGATTGCACGCGCCCATGTGCGCGAGGTGATCAACCGCAACAACCGCCCGCTTTTGGTCATGTCAGATGGCGCGGAGGTGCCCGTCAGCCGCACCTACCGGGGCGGCGCGGAGCGGATGGGTCTTCTGCCAAGCGAAGGCAAACGGGCGGCTTTGCAGACCTCACGCGAGGCGTAGGGGGATGCGCTGGGGCGCGGGCCCCATCAGGATCGCATGCGCGTCCGCTGCCAATAATTGCGCAAACACTGGATCATCTGCCCGCAAACCGCCCGTATACGTGCCATAAGACGGCATGATCAGCCGCGAGGTATCAAACAGAAACGCAGGCCGCGAGATCACGCGCCCTCGCGTGGGCAGCTGCACTTTGGGATGATAATGGCCCGAGATTTCGCCTGATGTCCCCGGCTTGGCGATATGGCGCAGCACCAGCGGGGCCAGCGGCAGCTCTGCCAGATGGGTGCCGCCGAAATCAAGCGGGCCGGGGTCGTGATTGCCCTCAATCCAGACCCAACGCCGTCCGGCTTGCAGGCGGGTGATCCAAAGCCGCTCGTCCTCCGACAGGCTCTCAGCTGCACTGTGATCATCAAAGCTGTCCCCCAGACAAACGACGGTCTGCGCGCCCGTTGCCGCGATATCCGCCTCCAGCCGGGTTAGTGTATCGCGCGTCTCGTAGGGCGGCAGCATGGTGCCGCCGCGCCGGGCAATGCGCTCGGACTTGCCCAGATGCAGGTCCGACACGATCAGCATGTCCCGATCCGGCCAGTGCAACGCGCCCGTGCCCAAGGCAATCAGGCCGCATCCGGCAAGAGAAAGCGCGCATCCGTTCATGCTTTGTTCAATGCCCGGAATAGCGGCGCGATTCAAGCGCTTAGTAAGGTACGCGCCATTGCTTCTTTTCGGGCGCGGGCTCTTTACCCTGCAGCGCAAGCGCCATAAGACGCTCGGCCTCTTCGGCCAAAAGACGCTCTTCCGCCAGCCCTTTGACCGGCACGCGCCCCGGTTCCAGCAACAAGGGCGCGGCCAGCGGGGTCAGCCGCGACAGGCGCAGATGATCAATCCGGTCGCCGACGCGGTCGACCATTTCCTCGATCCGGCCAAAATCCACAAGCCCGCGCGTGGCCTCTTCCCGCGTGATCTGCATCATCAGGTGGTCGGGCTCGTATTTCTGCAGCGTGTCATAGAGGATGTCGCTGGAAAACGTCGCCTGCCGCCCCGATTTACGCTGCCCGAGCGAGTTGCGCTCCAGCAGCCCGGCGATATGCGCGCTTGCCTTGAAGGTGCGTTTCATCACGGCATTGCCCGCCAGCCATGTCTCGAACCCGTCGCGCAGGGTGTCGCGCTCGAAAATCGGCGCGGGATCGGTCAGCGGATCAAGGCCCCAGATCATCGTGGCATAATCCGTCGCGACAAAGCCGAGTGGATTCAAACCCATCTCCTCCATCCGCTTTGTCACCAAAAGTCCCAATGTTTGCATAGCGTTACGGCCCGCAAACCCGTAGACGACCGTATGTGGGCGGCTGTCCAGATCGAAGCTTTCGATCAACAGGCGGTCTGGCTTGGGCAATTGGCTGACCTCCCGCTGAAGCCGCAGCCAATCGGCAGTGTGGGCGGGAAGCTCGGGCCAATCCTCTTGCTGGAACATCTTCATGATGCGGTGCGACAGCTGTGTGGAGGTCGCGAATTTCGTCCCCAGAAACGTTGCGATTTTCGGGTTGTCGGACCTTCGGCGCGTGACCTCCACCGTCATCTCGCGCAGGTTCTCGTAGCGCACGACTTGCCCGCCAATAAGGAAGGTATCTCCGGGGGTGAGCGTGGCGGCAAAGCCTTCCTCTACCTCGCCCAACGGCTTGCCACCGCCGCGGTTTTTCAGTCGCACTTTCAGAGTATCCGTATCCTGTATCGTCCCGATATTGGCCCGGATCCGCTGCGCCGCGCGCGGATCGCGCAACTGCCAGCGCCCGTCGGGCAATTGCATGAGCCGTTGCCACCGGTCATAGGCCCTGAGCGCGTAGCCGCCTGTCGCACAAAAGGCGATGCAATCGTCGAACTCGGCGCGCGTGAGATCGGCGTAAGCGCCCGCGCTCGTCACTTCTTCGTAAAGCGCATCGGCCTCGAACGGGCCCGCCGCAGCTGTGATCAGAATATGCTGGCAGAGCACATCGCGCGGCCCACGCCCACGCCCGTCGCCGTCCAGATCAGCCTCTTTCACGGCATTCAAAGCGGCGATGCACTCAACAACTTCAAACCGGTTGGCTGGCACCAAAAGCGCCTTGGAGGGCGCATTATAGCGGTGGTTTGCCCGCCCGATCCGCTGCACGAGCCGCTTGACGTTCTTCGGCGCGCCGATCTGGATCACTAGATCCACATCGCCCCAGTCGATGCCCAAATCAAGGCTGCCGGTGCAGACAATCGCCTTTAGGCTGCCATCTACCATCGCCTGTTCGACTTTTTCCCGCTGCGCCCGGGCAAGCGAGCCGTGGTGAATACCAATCGGCAGGCCTTCCTCGTTGGCGAGCCACAGATTGTGGAAAAAAAGCTCCGCCTGCGCGCGTGTGTTGTGAAAGATCAGCGTGGTCTTGTGCTGGCGCACCTGTTCCAGCACCGCCGGGATCGCGTATTTCGCACCTCCACCGGCCCAGGGGGGCGGCTCGTCGATGGTGAGCATCTGGATGTCCGGCGCGGGACCGGGATCGGCATGGATAATTTGCGTGAGGTCGGGGTGTTTGGCCAGAAAGCGGGCGATGGCGTCAGAGTCCTCGACCGTGGCTGACAGACCCACGCGTTTCAGGTCAGGACACAGCGTTTGCAGCCGCGCCAGCGCCAGCATCAACTGATCACCGCGCTTGGATTCCGACAGCGCGTGGATTTCATCCACGATGATCCGCTTGAGCCCTTTGAACATGCGCGGCGCGTCCTCATAGGACGTCAGCAGCGCCAGACTTTCCGGCGTCGTCAGCAAGATATGCGGCGGGTCCGCGCGCTGGCGTTTTTTGCGGGTTGCAGTGGTGTCTCCCGTGCGGTCATCAATGCGGATGGGCAGGGCCATTTCCTCAACCGGCGTGCGAAGATTGCGTTTGATATCCGCGGCCAGTGCTTTCAGCGGTGAGACATAGAGCGTGTGCAGCCCCTCATGGGTGCCATCCGCTAAGTCATTGAGCGTCGGCAGAAATCCCGCGAGCGTCTTGCCGCCGCCGGTCGGCGCAATCAGCAAAAGCGAGGGCGCGTCGGCCTCGGCCACCATCTGTGCCTGATGCGGGTGAACGGCCCAGCCTTTGGAGGCGAACCAGTCGTGAAAGATCGGCTTTAGGTCCATACCGTTCGATATAGGGCGACGGTCAGGATTTTGAGTTTTTTTACCAAGATGAAGGGGCAGGGCGGAGGTTCAGGATTACCTCGCGCACCGCTTCGGGCAGGGCGGTGTCGGCGTCCTCGGGCAGCGCATCGAGGGCGGCGTTGATGTCTTTGACGAGGATACCGATGGAGTTGTCATCCTCATACCCGTGCTGGGCAAATTCGATCGTGTTCCAGCCAGAGGCGAGCCAGTTCTGACCCGATGAGGTTTCGATCAGGTGGAGCAGCTTGTTCTCGTCCAGTCCCGCCTCTTGCGCCCACGCCATCACCAGCCTGGTCATCGCGGTGGAGCCCGCAGCGAGCAGGTTGTTCAGCACCTTGGCCTGCGCGCCATTTCCAAACCCGCCCATGCGGTGTTGATGCGCGCCCATGGCGTCGAACAGGGGTTGAAGCTGGTCAAGCGTCTCGTCCTCGCCGCCCAGCATGAAGGACAGGCGCGCCTCTTGCGCGGCGATGACCGCACCCGACATGGGCGCATCAACCAGCGCGATGTGAGCCGGCACGTGGGCGCGCAGCGAACGGACATATTTGGGCGACAGGGTCGAGGAAATGACGATGGTTTTCAGCGTCGGCGAGGCCGTGAAGTTGCCCCGCCCGAACAGCACATCATCGGTCTGCGCATCGTCGCGCACCACAGAAATCAGCGTCGTGATTCCATCCGCGGCCTCGGTCGGCGATGTTGTGATCGGCAGGTTGCTGTCCTTTTCGGCCACATCGTAGCCGCGCGCGGGAAGGCCCGCCGCGACCATGGCGGCGAGCATCGGGTGGCCCATTCGGCCGCATCCTGCGAGAGTTATGCTAATGGACGATCTCTTCCTGCTTGACGAACATGTTGGCCCAGGCGCGGTCGATCAGCTCGGGCGTCATCTGATAGGGTATCCCCTCAAACTCGCAGATGGCAATCATTTGGTCGATCAGGAAGACGGGTTGATAGTTGGCATAGACATTGTCGATGGTCGGATACTTGACCTTCAGCAAATGGATCAGCGCCTTCTCGTCCAGCGGCATTTTCTTTTTGCGCGCCACGAGGGAGAAGATTTTCAGGAAGTCCGCCTGTTCCGGCCCGTCGATCTTGATCTTGAAGAAGATCCGACGCAGGGCAGCTTTGTCGAAGATCTCGTTCGGGTGGAAGTTGGTTGAGAAGATGACGAGCGTGTCAAACGGCACCTCGAACTTTTCACCCGATTGCAGGGCCAGGATATCCTTGCTTTCTTCAAGCGGAACGATCCAGCGGTTCACAAGCGCCTGGGGCGGTTCTTCCTGACGGCCAAGGTCGTCCACGATGAAGATGCCGCCCGTGGATTTCAGCTGCAGCGGCGCCTGATAGGTCCGCGCAGTGGGGTTGTAGACCAGATCGAGCATCGACAGGGACAGCTCACCACCCGTGACCACTGTGGGCCGCTCGCAGCGCACATAGCGTGTGTCGTAGCGGTTGCCGGTGCGGCGCAGGCAGTTGGGATCGTCGGCTTGTTCCTCCGCCGCGGAATGCACGATTGGGTCATAGACGGTAATGACCTGACCGGAATATTCAATGGCGCGGGGCACATAGATTTTGTCACCCAGCGCATCACGAATACCGTTCGAGATCGAGGATTTACCGTTGCCCGGCGGGCCATACATCAGGATCGAGCGCCCGGCAGAGACCGCAGGGCCGAGGTGATCTAGCAGCTCATTCGGCAGCACCAGATGGCCCATCGCGTTGGTCAGCTGATCGCGCGTGATCTGGATGTTGCGGATCGACTGGCGTTTGACCTGCTCGCGGTAGACATCGAGCGGGACGGGCATCGCGCCGTAATATTCGGATTGCGACAGCGCATCGAGGGCGCGGGATTTGCCCGCGTCGGTCAGCTGATATCCCATCTCGCCGCCGGAGTTCGCATGCAGCGTACCGGTCGCCTCCAACAGTTTCTGTTCGCGCGCGAGATCGACCAGTTCTTGCGTGACCGGAACCGGCAGGCAGATCGCCTTGGACAGGTCCGTCACCAGATCGAGGTTCATGCGGAACATTGTCTTCAACAGAATGTCGCGCATCATCACCTGACCCAGCTTCATCTGGTCGAGGGTCTTGGGGGCGGGGGGCGACATCACGCCGGAGTTCTGCATATTCATGGGCCTAAAAACCTGCTGCTGCTCATTTTCTGCAGGGGTAATTGGCCTTTATGGCGATATTAGGGACGCGTTGCCAAAACATGGACAAAATGCCGGATTATTGCGGGATCAAACGCGAAAAAAGCGACAATTCGATTGATTGAGGAACGGTTGGCATGGTGCAGGCAAATCCTTTGAAGCTGTTGGGGCTTCTGGTTGCTACGTTGGTGGTCTTTGGTGGGCTTGGGCTGATGCCCGGTGCGTTCCATGTGGGCCAGCATGAGGGTGACACGTTCCACTTTGTGCAGATCGTCATGCGGATAGCGGGCGGTGAGGTGCCGCATATCGACTTCATGACGCCCATCGGCGCGCTGGCCTTTGCGCCGGTGGCGTGGCTGGTGAACATGGGCCTTGGCGTGGGCATGGCGTTTCTGGTCAGCCAGGTTCTGGTGGCGATTGTGTTGTTGCCGGTGATCTGGTGGGCGGCGTATTCGCGGCTCTCGCCCGTGCTGGCCTATGTCTTTGGGTTCTTTGCGATAATCCTGATCGTCGCGTTGATCCATGGCGGCACAGACAACGTGGCCTCGCTGTCGATGCATTATAACCGGTGGAGCTGGGTCATGGCGTTCGCAGCGATCCTGCTGGCGGTTTTGCCGAGCCGGACCGCGCCGCGGATGACCTTGGACGGGGTGCTGATCGGCGCGCTGATGTTCGCGCTGTTGCTGACCAAGATGACCTATTTCGCCGCGTTCCTGCCCGCGATCATCGTGGCGCTGATCAAGACGGGTCGGGCGAAAGCGCTAGGCATTGCGCTGATCACGGGGTTGGTGCTGACGGGGGCATTTACGCTCATCTATGGGGTGCAATACTGGCTGATGTATTTGGTCGATTTGCTGACCGTCATGGGCTCTGACCTGCGGGCAGCCCCCGGCGATACGTTCAGCGATATCCTAAGTGCGCCGGCCTATATTGCCGGGACGGTGACGGCGCTGGCGGGCATTGTTTTGCTGCGCCAAGCGGGGCGGGAAACCGAAGGTTTGGTGCTGTTGTTGCTGGCGCCTGCATTCTTCTACGTGACCTATCAGAATTTCGAGAATGACCCGCAATGGCTTGGTTTCCTTGGTATTTTGCTGATCGCAATGCGGCCGGAGGCGGGCAAGGTAAACGGCTGGGGCTGGGATCTGCGGCAGGCGGTGACCGTCACGGCAGGGGCGGCATTTGCGCTGAGTGCGGCGTCTTATGTGAACATGACGACGAGCGTCTTTCGCCACGCCAATCTAGAGGCGGAGGACTTTGTGCCGCTGATCGCGGGCACCTCCGAGCACACGGATTTGCTGGCGTTTAAAGAGCGTGTGTACCGCATGGATATGAGCCAACCGATGGATGGTGAAGGCTCGGTCTATGCGCGGTTCCGGGAGCTTGCAAACCGCGACGAGCCTGTGGTGTTACGCGGCGAAACCCTGCCGGAATGCGAGATCAATATCGGGATGTCGGCGTGGATGGATGCGCTCACCGATGATCTGGAGGAGGCCGGTCTCGCGCAGGACAAGCGCATTTACATGGTCGATTTGTTCTCCAGCATCTGGCTCTTCTCGGAGCAGCTGAAACCGCTCAAGCGGGGCGCGCCGTGGTATTACGGTGGGCTGCCCGGGATCGAGAGCGCGGATTATGTGCTGGTGCCGCAATGCCCCATTCTGAGTGCCGCGCAGCGGCCCATTGTGGAGGAGTTGAACACGCGGAAAGAGATTGGTTTGACCGAGGTGCGGCGTAACGAGATGTATATTCTCTATGCGGTGGAGATGGGCGCGCAGAGCTAGGTTTCGCATGCGAAACCACTTTTTCAGAGGGCTGTCGTTGATCTTACTGGATAAATTATTTCGAGACTTAACATAATACAGAAGCGCCCTTAGCGCGCTGTATTTAAACGAAATATTCAGATTTCACTGTGCGATCCTTAACCGAAAAGCGCCTGTATCCACTCTTGCTGTGCGAGCCACGGGATCCAGCTGGCCTGCGTTGCCCCGAGCAGAAGATAGATGCCAAGCGCGCCGCCCAAGGCGAAACCCATCGGGTAGTCTTGACCGGTGCTCCAGCTTTTCCATTCGGGTGCCAGTTTTTTAAGCACACTGTATTTCGCGACGCGGTGCGTGACCCAAGTGCCTAATAAAGTGGCAGTGAAGATGATCAGAAGGAACATTCCGTCGTCGGGTGCGATGAAGGGCGCGGCGGCGGCGCAGAACTTGGCGTCGCCCGCCCCGAAGGCGCGCGCCATGTTCAGCACGAAGCCGATGGCCAGCACGATCAGGCCGTTCAGCAAGCGCCACGGATACTCCGCCAGCGGGATCGCAACGAGGCCGATCACCACGAAAACCGCGAGCAGTGTCACCACCGCCCGGTTGGGGATTTTCATCGTGCGCAGATCGCTCCACGCCACATAAAGGCAGATGGGCAGGACGAAGGGCAGAAACCACAGCGCCGCGTAACTCGTGATCGCCATTGCTTAATTCGAGACGTTGGATTCGAGCGCGTCCAGACTGCGCACGGCAGCCTCGAAGTGCTGGGGATGCGTTTCAATCGCCTCTTTCAGCAAGCCTTTCCCGGTTGCGATGTCGTTTTGCTTGATCGCGGAGAGGCCCAGCGTGTGCAGGAGTTGCGCGCGTTCGACCTGGCTCATCGGGATAAGGGGCAGGTCGTATTTGCGCTGTGCGCCACGCGCCAGAACAAGGTTGTTCTTGGCGGTGAAGAGCTTCTGATCCTGGCGCAGGGCATCCCCGAAGAGACGTTCAGCGCCCGAGAAATCACCGCGGGTCAGTTTGGAATAGCCCCAGTTGTTCAGCACACCGGCGGGCGAGGTCGTCAGGCCAACGGCGGTCTGGTAAAAGCTGTCGGCCTTGTCCCATTCCTTGTTGCTGTCGGCGATCATCGCCTCAAGACGGTAGCGCTTGAAGGTCTCGAATGTGGGCGGAACCTGATCGAGCTGCGCCTCGGCTTTGTCCCACTCGTTGGAGCGGATCAGCGCGTCGGCCAGCTCAACACGGTCAGCGGATTCAGCCTCCGGATCGTCGATCACGCGTTGCCAGGCGGCGACAGCCTCGGTCGGGCGTTTGGCGCGCACAAGGCTGATGGCCAGCCCGCGTTTGAACTCAAGCCGGTCGGGATCCTGACTGAGGGAGCGCTGGAAATACGCGACGGCCTCATTCGGGTCAGCGGCGGTCAGCATCACCTGATTGAGGTTGGTACTGTCGATGACATTGACGTCTTTGATCGCGCGATCCACCTCGGCGTCAGAGGATTTCTGGCACGCGGCCAGACCTACGGTGCCGATCAGGCACACGGAAAGAAGAATAGAGTGGCGCATTTTGCCTGCGTCCTTTTACTGCTCTTGCCTCACTCAGGGCGTTTGCAGGATCAGGAAATCGCTGCTGCCCCGTCGCACCAATTGATATGGCGTCTGTATGTCTTCTTCATACGCGGAATTTTCAGTTTTTGCGATAGCCAAGCGAAGATTGTCACGGATTTGGTCAGAATTGCCACTATCGAGGGCGTAGGCATGGCGAAAAACCTGTCTGGCCTCGATCGTTTCGCCTTTTTCCATCAAAACGACGCCCAGATTATTCCACGCAGGCACGAAATCAGGCTCCTCGCGGGTGGCGCGGCGTAGGAGTTTTTCCGATTGGTTGAGCCGACCCAGCTTGAGATTGGCCGATCCGAGGGCAGAAAGCACATCCGGAGAGAACCCCTGATCGCCGATGGCGCGGGAATAGGCTTTGAGCGCCAGCTCATATTCGCCCGCCGACATCAGGCGATGCCCGACGATGAGCCCGTCAACGGCTTCACCCCCGGCAAGACCGGGGGCGAAGGGATTGTCAGGATCGGGGGCTTTGTTTGCCGGATCGCACGCGGCCAGTGTCGCCACGGCCAGCACGATCCCCACCCATTTTTGCATCATGCCACTAGAAATTCGCGTTGGTCATCATCTCGTAGATCCCGTAGACCGATGGGCCGATCAGAATGATCAGCAACGGCGGAACCGTAAGCATCATAGTGGCAAGTGTCATCTTTGTGGGCAAGGTATTTGCTTTTTCCTCGGCCCGCATCACGCGCTTGTCACGCATTTCGCCCGCATAAACGCGGAGCGCTTCGGCGATAGACGTACCAAACGCGTTGGATTGCTTGAGCACGGTCACGAAAGAGGTGACGTCCTGCACGCCAGCGCGTTCGGACATATCCTCAAGGACGGAGTTCTTGTCCTTACCGGCTTTCATTTCCTGCGCGACGATGTCGAATTCATCGGCGAGGGCGGGGTAACCGGCCCGGATTTCAGAGGCCACGCGGACGATGGATTGATCGAGCGATTGGCCCGCTTCGACGCAGACCAGCATCATGTCGAGGCTGTCTGGAAAGCCGTTGATGATTTCTTCCTGGCGCGTTTGCAGGCGGCGCTGCACCCAGTATTTGGGCAGCATATAGCCTGCGCAGGCGGGAAGAAGTGTGGCGAGGATCAGCGATTGGGTCGTCGGCTCTCCGGTGGCGGAGCTGATGAAGGCATAGATCACGCCAAGCACCAGAAGGCCCAGACCCAGCGCGAACTGCGCGAAGTAATAGGTGCGAACCGCGTTTTTGGTGCGGTAGCCTGCCTGCATCAGCTTGAGGCGGACGGCCGAGAATTCCTCTTCGTCCTGGGGCTCAAGGAAGTTCGCGTATTTCTCCAGCTTATCATTGCCGCCATTGCGCAGCTTTTCGCGATCTTTCTTTCCCGTCGTGATCCCCGTTGCGTTCTGCTTGATCTTATCAAGCGGATCGGGCTTGCGGTTCATCAGCGTGGGCACGGTGAGCAGGATCATGAAGAGACCCAAAATACCGACCAGCAAGAGTGGGCCGAAGGGACCGAACATATCGGTCAGCATGGTGTTGAATTGCTCAAGCATATCGGGTCCTCACACCTTGATGTTCACAAGGCTGCGCATGACGAAAATGTTGGTGATCAGAAAACCAGCAACAACAAGGCAGGCGGGGATGAAGACGGCGGTCTCTTTGACCTCGTCGTAGTAATTGGGCTGCAGGAGGTTGATCCCGATCATCGCAACGACAGGGAAGCCCGACAGGAACATGCCGGACCATTTTGCCTCTGCCGTGATGGCTTTCACGCGGCGGAAGAGCTTGAAACGGGAGCGGATCACGAGGCTGAGGCCGTGCAGGATTTCAGCGAGGTTACCACCCGATTGCTGCTGGATCGTCACGGCGACCGCGAGGAAGCGCAAATCCTGCATATCAAGGCGTTCGGCCATGGCTTTCAACGCGTCGCCCACGTCGCGACCGTAAGCAGCCTCGTCCGCGATCATACCCATTTCTGTGCCCAGCGGGTCGGCGACTTCGGTCGCGACGATGTTGATCGCGCTTGAGAACGGGTGACCCACGCGAAGGGAGCGGACCATCAGATCGACGCCGTCGGGCAGTTGTTCTTCGAACAAGGCCATGCGCTTTTTGGCGCGGTTGTTCACCCAGACGTAGACGCCACCGATTCCCATCACGATCGACAGACCAATGCGAATGGGCAGGCCAGTTCCGGTGCCCATGGTCAGGCCGACAAACGCCACAGCGCCCAAAAGGCACATGATCAGGATCAGTTGAATGGGCGAGAAGGCGATGTTTGCCTTTTGCGCTTTCTCTGCCAAGACCGAATAGAGCGGGATCGAGCGGGACCGCATGTGTTGGCCCATCTCCTTGCGGAGCTGCTCCATCACCTTTTCGCGGCCAGCACCCTTTTCCAGAAGGGCCAGGCGGCGGTTGACGTTCCGGTTCAGGCTGATCGACTTGCCGAAAGCCACCAGATAAAGGCCTTCGACAATCGCGAGAACTGCGAAGAAGATCAGGCCATAGACGATGATTTCCGGATTGATGGTCATGTGACGTTACTCCGCCGCGAAGGGTTCGAAGATGGATGCGGGCAGATCGTAGCCCCACATGCGGAACCGCTCGGAATAATGCGAGCGCACGCCGGTGGCTGTGAAGTGACCGATGATCTTGTTGTCGGGCGTGAGACCCACGCGCTGGAAACGGAAGATTTCCTGCATGGAGATCACATCGCCTTCCATGCCGGTAATCTCGGTAATGGAGGTCATCCGACGCGAGCCGTCTTGCAGACGCGAGGCCTGCACGATCAGGTTCACAGCCGACGAGATTTGGCTGCGCACGGCTTTCAGCGGCATCTCGATACCGGCCATTGCGATCATGTTTTCCAGTCGGCTGACACCGTCCCGCGCGGAGTTGGCGTGGATCGTGGTCATCGACCCGTCATGGCCCGTGTTCATGGCCTGAAGCATGTCGATCACTTCCTCGCCCCGCGTCTCACCCACGATGATGCGGTCGGGACGCATCCGAAGGGCGTTCTTCAGACAGTCGCGCTGGGACACAGCGCCTTTGCCTTCGACGTTGGCGGGGCGGCTTTCCATCCGGCCCACATGGGTCTGTTGCAGCTGAAGTTCGGCCGTATCCTCGATCGTGAGGATGCGCTCGGAGTCGTCGATGAAGGACGAGAGCGCGTTCAGCGTGGTCGTTTTACCCGAACCCGTACCGCCCGAGACGATCACGTTGAGGCGGGTGGCGACGGCGGCCTGAAGATAGGCGGCCATTTCTTCGGTAAAGGCGCCGAAATTGACCAGATCGTCAATCGCGAGCTTTTCCTTTTTGAACTTACGAATGGAAACGAGGCTGCCATCCACCGCAATCGGCGGCACCATCGCGTTGAAACGCGAGCCATCCGCGAGACGGGCGTCCACATAAGGGTTGGATTCGTCGACCCGGCGCCCCACGGCGGAGACGATCTTGTCGATGATGCGCAGCAGGTGCTTTTCATCCTTGAAGGTGACATCGGTCAGTTCAAGATTACCGTCGCGTTCCACGAAAATCTGTTGTGGACCGTTCACGAGGATATCGTTCACGGTGTCATCTTTCAAAAGCGGCTCAAAGGGGCCAAGACCCACCACTTCGTCAAAAAGATCCTGGCTGAGGAGCTGGCGTTCCTCGCGGTTCAGAACGATGCCTTGCTCGGCCAGCACTTCGGTCATGATCGCGCCGATCTCATTGCGCAGATCAGCTTCAGATGCATTTTCAAGCGCGGACAGGTTCAAGCTGTCCAAAAGCTCTTTGTGGAGGGCGAGCTTGATCTCGGCCAGCTTCTCTTTGCGCTTCTTTTCCTTCTCGCCGAGGCCCGTATCTGCTTTCACAGGGGCCGCTTTGCGCAGCGACTTTGTGGGTGCGGCGGCCTGTTTTGGCGCGGGCACAGCCTTCAGATCGGGCTTGCTGCCGCCTGCTGAGGGTTTTTTGTAACGTGAAAACATCGATGATGGTCCTTGGAAATGCCTCAGGCGGCGGCCTCTGCCGCAACGTTCAGCTCGTGAATGGAGCCTGCGAGTTTCGCAATTTCTTTGCGCAATGGGTTTTTGGCGGCCGTCTCTGACAGCGGCACCCCGTGATCAGAGCCTTGCGTGACTTGCTTGCCGCCATCAGGCAGAAGCACTTCGATGGCCACATTCAGGCTTTCGGCCAGACGCTTGACCCGGCTGCGCCCGCTCAGATCGGTGATCTTGGGCGCGCGGTTCATGACAAAGCGCAGCTTTTCGAACGGCAAGTCCTCGGCTTTGAGGGCCTTGACCATGCGCAGGGCATTTTGAGCGCAGCGCATATCCAGCTCCAGCGGGCTGAAATAGATATGAGCGTGCTGCAAGACGATCTCCGTCCAGCTCACCAGGGTCGAGGGCATGTCGATCACGACATAATCGAAATTGGTCTTGGCCACGTTGATCAGACGCTCGACATCTTCGGGCCCGATCAGATCAAGCGGAAGCATGTCTTGCGGCGCGGTCAGAACGTGCAGCTTTTCGTTATAGGTCAGCAGCGCGTTCATGAAGCTCTCGCTGTCCATGGCCTCGGTGTCCGAGATCAGCTCGTAGACCGCTTCGCGGCGAGGCAGATCAAGGAAAGTGGACGCGGTGCCAAACTGCAGATCGAGATCCAGCAGGCACACGCGCACGGGCTTATCCGATGGCATATTCGCCAGTTCCCAAGCAAGGTTCACGGCCATGGTCGTGGCCCCGGTGCCGCCTGCCAGACCGTGGACCGGCAGGACAACGCCGTCCTTATCGCCGGTGGCTTTGATCTTGGTCTGCATCTCGGCAGGAACAGGCTCTTCCTCGGGCGTTTGAAGACGCTCAATGGCTTCGTTCAGCTCATTCTCGGGAAGGGGGTAGGGGACAAACTCATCTGCGCCTTGACGCAACAATTGGTGCAGCGCGATGGAGCTGACATCTTCCGCAATCAGGATCACCTTAATCTTACGCGCTTTTGCGGCCGTCAGCACTTCGGTAATCAAAGGCAGGTCCGCCTCATCATCGGCGTCGATGGCAACGGCCACAAACTCCAACGCGTCGGCATCTGGCTGGTTGAAAAACGCGATAGCGTCGGTGAAGCCAAGATCGCCCCAGCTTTCGCCCATTGCGGCTTCCATGTCTTCAATCAGAAGATCGAAATTCTGCACATCTCGTGAGATCGTGCAGGCCAGGATCGGTGCCGCCTCCGGCTGTAATAATGCGCTACTCATTGCCTCTCGTCCTTTTGTCATGCCGACATGGACGGGGCTTATTCTTATGCTGCGCGACTGCTCATATATGGCGCGCGGCATGTACCCCGTTCGGTCGACCCCGCATCAACAATCGACGCGGAAAACTCCCATTGGAGATTTTTTGACGGGAAAAGAGGGCAGGAATGCGGCCAAAAGGGTGTCAAACTGGGGTATTTACCCCTGATTGGTTAATTGCCCGTTGCGACCTCGGCACCGGTGATACCTTCCAGCTCGCTTCGGATCAGCGCACCATTGGTGACATAATCGCGGAAAATCACGGCACCGTATTTGCCGTTCATCACCGTGGGGTGAGACTGCACGAACCCGGACACCTCGGTCACGGTCCGACGGTTTTGACGTTCGCGCCCTTCCGACACGATCAGCGGTTGCGTCTCACCGAAGGAGACCAGCGCTTCGAGCCGCGAACGGCTGATGCCTTGGCTGGTCAGGTAATGCACGACGGCATCGGCCCGCTGCTTACCCAACCGCTTGTTGTAGCTGTTGGAGCCGACGGCATCGGTGTGCCCGTAGACCCGGAAGCGCACTTCGGGGAATTGACGGATCCAGTTCGCCTGCTGGCGAAGCGCCGCTTGTGCGGCCGCGTCCAAACGTGCGGAATTAAACGCAAAATTCACGGTCGAGGGCGTTTCCGCCGCAAACCGGCGGGACAGGTCGATCACAAAATTCTTCTGACCGGTCTGCACCATGACGTTGTTCATTGTCGGGTTGCCGAAACCTCCTTCATCCAGAAGCGATCCCGCTTCGCGCCCGAAGGTCGAGAAACTGGCGTCACTGCTTGCGCAAGCGGTCAATGCCATCAGGCTTGCGGCGGAAATCAGAATTTTCATGTGCCCCAACATCTTATCAATCCATCACGTAGCCATAAGACCCGTTAAAGTCTTGTTTGGCAACTTCTCCGGCTGCACCACGTTTGGGTGTGGAGGCCGTCTTGCCAAAGAGGAAGAGTTCACGCTCGGTCGGGATGGCCACGCGGTCGGTGGGAAGCGCGAGGGCTTCGCCACGGGTCGGGGTCACCAGATGCGGCGTCACAATGATAACCAATTCAGACTGGGAACGCTCATATTCTGCGCTGCGGAACAGCGCGCCGAGGATCGGGACATCGCCCAACCACGGAACTTGCCCGTTCAGATCGCGGAAATCGTCTTGCAAAAGGCCCGCGATCGCAAAGCTTTCGCCATCACGCATTTCAACGGTGGTTTTGGCCTCGCGGCGGCGGAAGGCGTCGATTGACAGACCGCCCGCGACGACACCGTTGCCCGGGTCGATTGATGAAACAGCGGCTTCCAGCGTGAGGTTGATCAGATCGCCGTCGACCACACGCGGGATGAAGTTGAGTTCAACACCGAACGGCTTGAATTCAACGGTGATCACGCCTTCTTCCTGCGAAACAGGGATCGGGTATTCGCCACCGGCAAGAAACTTGGCTTCCTGACCGGACAAGGCGGTTAGGTTCGGCTCTGCAAGCGTGCGCACAACGCCTTTGCTTTCAAGGGCTTGCAGGAGGTAATTGAATTCGACGCCGGCAACATCAAAGCGGATGCCAAGCGCGCCTTCTGTTCCTTCATTAATCTGGCCAGATGGAACTGTCCGGGTGTCAAGGCCTGCTCGAGTGTTGGTGCCGGTCGCACCAACTGTCGCGCCCGTCAGACTACCGAGATTGGTATTAAATCCAAGAGACGAGCTAAGCGATTTGGACACATTGCGCTGCATTTCAGCGAAACGCACCTTCAGCATGACCTGCTGGACACCGCCCACGGTCATCAGGTTCGACACACGCTCCGGCGCATAGCGATTGGCCAGATCAAGGGCGCGGTCAAGGCGCGCGATGCTGGACACGGTGCCGGACAGCACAATGCCGTCATTGGCGGTGCGTACCTCGATATTTTCGCCCGGAAGAATCTGACGCAGCCGCTCTTTAAACTCGGAGATATCGGGCGCGACGCGCACCTCGACATTCGTGATCAGGCGGCCATCGGCGCCCAGAAGGGTCAGCGATGTGCGGCCCGGGGCCTTGCCGAGCACGTAGATCGTGCGGTCCGACAGGGTCGAGATGTCTGCGATGCCCGGATTGGCGATGCTGAGTTCCGCGAAAGGAACGTCGCTTTCCACAACGACGGCGCGGTTCATCGGCACGCTCAACTCGGTCGATGGGGCACCGCGCAGAACGCGCAATGTCTCTGCCGAGGCACCCATTGGGATGCTTGTCGTCGCAAGGGCGAAACCGACAACGGCCGCCTTGATAAATCTATTCAATGTCATTGTGACCTGCCTCTCCGATCACGCCCGTTTTACGGATCTTTTTGTCCGAATTTTTTGAGAGCCTGCCTTAGTTTTCTTTTTATTGCAAGAATCAATGGTTTGGGGCGCGAAGTTTATGTGGATAACTCGCAACAGATACGAATGGTTGTATCTAAAAGAGGCGGGCGACACCCGATATGGGGGTCGCCCGCTGTCTGCTGTACCTGCTTAGTTTGTGCAGGGAATGGGGATTTCGACCACTTCTGCGCCGCGCCGTGTCTTGATGGTGCAGCTTTTTTCAGCCTCAGCCTCGACCACCGCTTCGCGTTCAATGCCGAGCAGCAGGCGCTGGTCGATCTCGACCTGTTGAGCCTCAGTGTCATCCGCAGCACCCACAAGTGCCAGCGAAAGAGATCCTGTTGCCTGGGCCTGCGCCAAGGCGGCGACCTGCGTCGGCGTGACTTCAACAGTGACGGTGCGCGCAATGGTCGTGCGGTTGAGATTGTTGTCCGAAGTTTGGTCAACAGCGATCAGGTGAACGCGCGATTGGATCAGCTTCGTGATATCGCCTTCAGTCTCATCGCCATCGAGTGTCCGACCCGACCAATAGATGTCCACATGGTCACCTGGGCGCAGAAAGCCCGACACACCGCTGCTCACGTCCACACGGATGGCAAAGGCGCGCATGCCTTTCTTGAGGCGCGAGGTCAGACCGGCATCTTCGCCGGGTTCCGTGACCTTGGCGGCCAGCAGAGGCTCAAACTTCTGGATAGGGCGCAGGGCTGTGCGGAGCACGCCGTCGCCTTCGGAGAACCATTCCTCTTCACCGAAGAACGCGCCTTCGGGGATGAATTTTTCGGGCCAACGGGCGAAGATAATGTCGTCTTCCTTGATCTTGTCGCCGTATTTCAGATCACGATTGGCGATGAAGATCGGTTTCATCGGCACATTCTCTGCCCGCGCGGCCTCCTCGGCCAGGCGGTAAGCAGAGACGTAGTTTTGCGCCATGTATACGGCAAAACCCGCAAGGCCCACCCCGACGATCAGCACCAGTCCAAAAACCAGTCGCATGTTGTTTCCTTTCATCGCTCGAACGCTTGCGCGTCTCAATTCATTTGGAGCCAGAGCTATCGAGCAATTGCGGCAAATCCGTGATCAAAGCGTGGTCTGCAAAAGGAATTTGCACAGCTGCGCAACACTGCCTTGCTTAAAGAAGGATTAAGGTGAGGGCTGCATAGCTGGCGCTGAGAATTCCGGCGATCAGGATCAGCCAATCGAAGGAAGGGCGTGGTTTTTCATTGGAAAACAGTCTTCGAAGAAGGCCCATGGCATGCGTCACGTAAAAAAGGTGGTCGGATCAATGTCTCAAATAAAAAAAGCCGCCCATCGAAGATGGACGGCGTTTTCTTGGCTGGTCTCAGCCAGACGTCGCTTAGTTGACGACGTACTTGGAAACCGTAGCGGTTGCCAGCTCTTGGCTGATTTTCTTGGTCAGCGTCATGGACGACTTACCAACAGCGTTCAGCACGGCGATGCCCAGACCAACAACAGCGGCGGTCAGCACGACCCAGTCCACAGTCACAGCACCGTCTTCATCTTGCTCAAAACGCTTCCAAAGCTTAAACATTTCCATTTTCAGTCCCTCCAAAGGATGTTCGCATTACATGATAACCGCCTCGGATCTTCTCGGGCCGGCCTCTTGATTGGCTCGATCCCCGACTTGGTATGCCGCTATATAGACCCCGGATTGGGGCAAGACTTGGGCACCATTCGTTCCATTTCTGGTCTGCCTCAGAAAAAGTGCAAAAATCTTTCAAGGTACTGATAACGCTAAATATATTTTTTACTTTTTTAGTTGTAGTGTCTGATTTGTGTTTCCGGCTTCGATCTATTCAAAGCGCCTTTTATTGCATTGTTTCAAATTTCTGGTCTTGCGGCTCAATATTTGCGATTGTTGTCTTAACAAAAAGATAAAGAGGCAGGCATCCGCATGAAGCGGCTGGCAGGTATTTTAAGCATTTTGGCTTTATTGACGGGGTCGGGCGTTCTTGCGGACGAACCGGAGCCCTTTCCCGACTTCACGTTCAAGAAGGTCACGCCGCCCAAAGCGGGCAGCGGCAAACGGATCCGTGTGCAGATCGACACAGCGACCGGGGCCATCAAGGCGCCATCGGTTACGCAAGACACAGCCCCTGCGGCCAAGCCTGTCTATGAGTGGTATTGGGCCGAGGTCTCTCCGAAGTTGGAAGACAAGAGCGTGGGGCGGCTTGAAGCTGCGGTTAACCATTTGTCGAAAGCGCCGGGGGGCCAAGGCGTGAGCGCGCCGCGCATGCAGTTCATGCAGAACATCGCGCAGACCTATGGGACAGAGATCCTGAAGGCGACGATTGGCACGAACGTCTCTCCGGCCTTGGTTCTGGCTGTGATCGCGGTGGAGTCTGCGGGCAAGAAAGATGCGGTCAGCAGCGCAGGTGCCGTGGGGTTGATGCAGTTGATGCCCGCCACGGCAGAGCGGTTTGGCGTGATGGATCGGACGATCCCGGCCTCCAACATCCAAGGTGGCGTCGCGTATCTGGATCAGCTGATGAGCGATTTCGACAATGACGCGATTTTCGTTCTGGCCAGCTACAACGCTGGCGAGAACGCGGTGCGCAAACATGGCGGCGTGCCGCCTTTCAACGAGACGCGCGCCTATGTGCCGAAGGTTCTGGCGGCCTGGACGGTTGCGCGGGGCTTGTGCATCACGCCGCCCGAGCTGGTCAGCGACGGCTGCGTTTTTGCGATCCAAGGAGCAGGATAGAATGGCTGAAGCCAAGCCGCTGGTGCTGGATGTCGATGGGACGTTCCTGCGCACCGATATGTTGTTTGAGTGTTTCTGGGCCGGTCTGGGACGCGATCCGCTGAAGGTTTTGCGCATTGCAGCGACGCAGTTTCGGGACCCTGCGCGGCTGAAACGGTCTTTGGCCGAGGTGGCTGAGATACGCACCGATCTGCTGCCGGTGCAGCCAGACATGAAGGCGCTGGTGGACGAATCCATCGCGGCGGGACGGCCTGTCGTGCTGGCCTCAGCCTCGGATGAAAGCCAGGTGCGCCGGTTGGCGGCGGATCACGGGATGTCGGATCAGGTTTTTGCCTCGGACGGCAGTGTTAACCTTAAAGCACGCGCGAAGGCGGAGGCTTTGGTCGCGACTTATGGCGAGAAGGGCTTTGACTACGCGGGCAACGAGGCGGCTGATCTGGATGTTTGGAAATATGCGGAGAACGCGCTGATTGTGGGGCAGGATGCGTCGCTGGCGCGGAGGCTGACGGCGGAGGGGCACAGCGTCACCGAGTATAAAGACGGTTGGGCAATGCGCGACCTGATCCGCGCTTTGCGTCCGCATCAATGGGTGAAGAACGTTCTGTTGCTGCTGCCGATGCTGGCGGCCCACACGTTCGAGGTTGCACCGCTGTTGCTGGTGCTGCTGGGTATGGTGTCATTCTCGGCCGCCGCGTCGACTATATATATCGTGAACGATCTGCTTGATCTTGAAGCGGATCGGCTGCACCCGAAAAAGAAGAACCGCCCCTTTGCCAGTGGGGCAGTCCCGATCCGGGTCGGGATGGTGACAACCGTGTTGCTGGGCGCGGTAGCGCTGGGCGTGGGGGCGCTTTTGGGACCCGCGTTTCTGGGTGTCGTGGTTCTCTATATGATCCTGTCGCTGGCCTATTCGCTGAAATTGAAGCGCATGCGCTGGGTGGATATCGCGACGCTGGCGGGGCTTTATACGTTGCGTGTAGTCGCAGGGGCGGCGGCGTCGCAGGTCGTGGCCTCGGGCTTTATGCTGGTCTTCATCTTCCCGATTTTCATCACGTTGGGCTGTGTGAAACGGATGACAGAGCTGACCTTGGCGACCTCGGATGAGCGTTTGCCGGGGCGTGGCTATGCACGCGGGGATCGGGGCGATTTGCTGAATGTCAGCGGGCTGGGCATGGTGGGCGCACTGCTGATCTTCTTTCTTTATTCGATGACGGAGCAGGCGCAGACGCTCTATCCGGATCGCTGGCTTCTTTGGGTCGCGCTGATCCCGATTGCGTGGTGGATGTTCCGGATGATCCGGCTGGGCTATTTCGGCAAGCAGGATTACGACCCGATTGTCTTTGCACTGCGGGATAAGCGAGGGCTTGGTATTCTGATGATTACGTTGAGCTTGATGTTTTACGCGGCCGGGCTCTTGCCAGAGTGGTTTGGGTTTTGAGGCCCGCGCCGCAGACCTGAGCTCTAGATCGACAGTTTCTTGAAGATCGGCTCGGGCACGGAGCGGATGATCAGCATGATGTAGCGCCAGAAGAAGGGTGTGTAGATCACGTTCTTCTTCTTGCGGACCGCTTTCAGCAGATCGGCGGCCACTTGGTCGGGGGAGGCGACGAGGAACATGCCCTCGATCCCCCAGGTCATCGCGGTGTCAACAAAGCCCGGTTTCACGGTGACCACATGTCCGCCAGAGCGGGTCAGGCGGTTGCGCAGCCCGGAGAGGTAGGTGTGAAAGCCTGCCTTCGCGGCCCCATAGACATAGTTGCCCACGCGTCCGCGGTCTCCGGCGACGGAGCCGACGCCGACGACGGTGCCGCCGCCGCGTTCTTCCATCATGGGGGCCAGCAGTTGCAGGAAGCGGGCGGGGCCAGTGAAGCTGTCGGTGACAGTGCCGTTGATGAGGGACGGGTCTTCGTCGATCTGCGATTGTTCGGGCATGGAGCCCACGAAAACGGCGGCGTTGAGCATGCCCTCTTCGCCGCCCATCTTATCGAGGATCGGAGCGAAAGTGTCGGGCATACGCGCGTCAAAGAGCACGGCATGGGCGTCTTTCGCGCCGCGGGCTTTGCAATCGCCTGCGCTGGCTTCCAGATCGGCCATGTCGCGACCTGCGAGGTAGAGGGTTGCGCCTTCTTCCGCCAGTTTGCGCGCAAAGGCGCGCGCCATGGAAGACGTTGCCCCGAGGATGATCCAGGTGTCGGTCATATCAGGCGCTCCTCAGCTCAAGGCGGCGGGTCATATCGGTTTCCAGAGCACCGTCTGGGTCGGCTTTTTTCACAACCTTCAGCCAGTCTTTCCATTCGGGATACATGGCTTTCATGCGGTTCGGTCGGGCGAGGGCGTCTTTGGCCAAATACAAGCGTCCGCCCGCTTCTTCGGTCATTTCTTCGAGTTTCGAGATCAAAAGCTGCGCGGCGCTGCGGTTCGGGAAATCGACCGCGAGCGTGTAGCCTTCCATCGGGAACGAAAGGTAGCCCGCGCGGCCAGGTCCCATGCGTTTGAGCACAGCCAGCGGAGAGGCGAGGCCGGAATTGGCGATCATTTCCAGCATCGCGCGCAGCTGGTCCGCCTTGTCGATCGGCACCACGCATTGAAACTGATGAAAGCCGCGCTTGCCGTAAAGCTTGTTCCAGTCATGGATGCGGTCCAGCGGGAAGAAGAAGTCGTTGATCGGCTTCACACTGGTGCGTCCGCTATCCGGCACGCGCCGGTAATAGGCGTTGTTGAAGGCCTTCACGATGGGCTTGGACAGCGCGAAGTGCGGCGCGTTGAACGGCACTTTCTTGGACGCCTTCGCTTTCGGCAAGAGCCCCGCGCCGGTCTCGCCTTCCTCAAGAATGCCTCGGCCAAGTGCGTCGCCCTTGGCGGTCGCGTCGATCCAGCCGACGGTGTAGGTGGCTTTGCTGTCGTCCAGCACGCTCAGAAACTCGTCCCAGCCGTCGACGCGGCGTTCGGTCACCATCATCACATCGCCCTTGCAGGCGATCATCTGAAGGGTAGCGCGCAGGATGACGCCCGTTTGGCCCAGCCCGCCGATGGTCGCTTTCCAAAGACCCGCGTTCTTAGGCGTGATCGTGACCTCTTTGCCGTTCTGGTTCAGCACGATTTGTGTCACATGCTGGCCGAAACTGCCCAGCCCGTGGTGGTTTTTCCCGTGCACATCATTGGCAATGCAGCCGCCGACAGTGGCAAACCCGGTGCCGGGCATGACGGCGGGCAGCCAGCCCTGTGGGGCGTACAGGCGAGAGATTTCGCCGACTTGCAGCCCGGCCTCAACCTCGATCAGTCCGGTTTTGTCGTCAAACGACAGCACCCGGTCCATCCGGGTCATGTCGATGACGCGGCCTGCATCGTTCAGGCAGGCATCGCCGTAGGAGCGGCAATTGCCGATCGCGGGCGCGGGTGCATTTTGCATGAGTTCGGCCAGGGCGGAGGCGCGTTCAGGCCGCGCGACGTCTCCGGTCGCTTGGAGCGCGCGGCCCCAGCCAGTGTAACTTTCAGTTTTCCAACGCATGTCGGGTCCTCAGTGAATAACGCTCGGCGACGGGGAAGATGGCCAACCCGATGCCGATGGCGAACCAAAGTGTAGTCAAACGGATAACGGCGGTCGCGGGGATCGATACTTCCAGTGGCACGCCTTCGAGCGTGAGCAGGGCAACCATCGCGGCTTCAGCTCCGCCGACGCCGCCGGGCGCGCCGGTCAATCCGCCTGCAAGGGTCGAGAAGACGAAGATCGCAACGGCTTTCCAGAAACCGATATCGGCACCCATCCACATCAGCAGAAGGTGGAACGCATAGCCTTCGGCGAGCCAGCCGATGATGCCGAGGCCTGCGGCGAGTGCCAAAACGGTCGGATTGGTAAACTTGGCCAAGCTGCGCGAGGCAATGCGCAGCCGGCCCATCAAACGGGGAAAGAGCCCGGTGGCTTTGTAGCTGTAGGTTACGACGGCTTTGAAGAGCGTAGGTCGCGTGACGACGATGGCGGCGACGAGGGCCAGAACGGTGACGGGGACCGCAAAGGCGATGCCGCCAGCGGAGAGCGCGAGTGCGACGCCGAGGATCACAGCCATCGCGGCCAGATCAGAGGCGCGGTCGACCAGAACAAGCGGGGCGGCGCGCTCAAAGGCCCAGCCTGTTTCGCGTTTCAGCCAGCGCATGCGGATAAGCTCGCCGACACGGCCGGGTGTCACGCTCATCGCGAAGCCACCGAGGAAATGGCGGATGTCCTGCCATAATCCTGTGGGCAGTCCCAAGCGGCGCGCGAAAATATGCCAGCGCAGGCCGCGGAAGAGGTAGTTCACGAGGGAGAGCGCCAGCAAAACGCCAACCTCCCACGTGGTCAGCTTCATCAGTTGCGCTTTGGTCTCTTCCCAGCCGGTTGCGGCGGCAAGACCGATCAGGCCGAACAGCATCAGCGCGAAAAGCCCGCCCAAAAGCGCGATATCCCGCCAGCGCCGCGTGTTTGACGCGGTGCTGGGAAGGTCCTGCGATGTATTTGTACTGCTCATTGTCATTGCCCTGCCGTTTAGAGACAGAATAGGGCAAGAATATGATGCTGTTTCGATTTTCTGAACAATTGTTTGGGAGGTTTTGGGGGCTCGACCTGTGCAAGTTCCTTAGCACCACCGCAAGCCGGGCGTCGGCGACCCGGGGGGAGGCGATCAAACAGGTCTTCTAATGCGCTTTATGGCAGCCAAACACATCTTTCGGTCAAGCGATGCACCCAGCTTAGTCAAATCGGCTCCCCGTGGGTCGCCGATGCCCCGGCGCCTTCGGCTTGATTCCGGGCTAGCTAGGCGGCTTAAACGTTAAAGACGTCTGCCCAGTCAGGATGTTTGCGGCGCTGGGCGTTCACGAAAGGACAAAGCGGCACGATCTTGACGCCTTCAGCGCGCGCATCAGCGACCAGCCGTTCGACAAGCTGCAAACCAACGCCTTGTCCCTTCCATTCCTCCGGCACGCCAGTGTGATCGGCGATGATGAGGGTGGGGGAGGAGATGGAGTATGTCAGCTCCGCCTCCAACCCGTCTTTTGCGAGCACATAGCGGCCTTTGGAGCCGCTCACCTCGCGCGTGATCTCAGACAATGGTCGCTTCCGTGGCGGCGCGTAGCTCGTCCTCGGTCACGCCATCGGCGGTCTCTACAATTTTCAGACCGCCTTCTACGACGTCCAGAACACCCAGATTGGTGATGATCCGGTCCACAACATTTTTCCCGGTCAGGGGCAGCGTGCATTCTTTCAGCAGCTTGCTGTCGCCATGCTTGTTGGTGTGGTCCATCACGACGATCACGCGGCCGACACCGGCCACAAGATCCATCGCGCCGCCCATGCCTTTGACCAGCTTGCCGGGGATCATCCAGTTGGCCAGATCACCGTTTTCAGCCACTTCCATGGCCCCCAGAATGGCCGCCGCGATCTTGCCGCCACGGATCATGCCGAAGCTTTGTGCGCTGTCGAAATAAGCCGTGCGGGGCAGTTCTGTGATGGTCTGCTTACCTGCATTGATCAGATCGGGGTCCTCATCGCCGTCCAGCGGGAAAGGGCCCATGCCGAGCATGCCGTTTTCCGATTGCAGCGTGATGTCCTTGTCGCCCACATAGTTCGCGACCAGCGTCGGGATGCCGATGCCGAGGTTCACATACCAGCCGTCTTCCAGCTCCTCTGCCGCGCGGGCGGCCATTTGATTGCGGTCCCACATTATGCTGTCCTCACGGTGCGTTGCTCGATGCGTTTTTCGTGCTCGCCTTGGATGATGCGGTGCACGTAGATGCCGGGCAGGTGGATGTGATCGGGGTCGAGCGAGCCTGTGGGCACAATCTCTTCGACCTCGACCACGCAAACCTTGCCGCACATCGCGGCGGGGGGGTTGAAGTTGCGGGCGGTCTTGCGGAAAATCAGGTTGCCGGTCTCATCCGCTTTCCAGGCTTTGACGATGGAAAGATCGGCGAAGATGCCTTCTTCCATGATATAGGTCTCACCGTTGAAATCCTTGTGGTCCTTGCCCTCGGCGATCACGGTGCCCACGCCGGTCTTGGTGTAAAAGCCGGGGATGCCGCAGCCGCCGGCGCGCATCCGCTCGGCCAGCGTGCCCTGGGGGTTAAACTCCAGCTCCAGCTCACCAGACAGATACTGACGCATGAATTCCGCGTTCTCGCCCACATAGGACGACATCATCTTCTTGATCTGCTTGGTGTCGAGCAGCTTGCCCAAGCCAAACCCGTCCACGCCGCAATTGTTTGATGCGATGGTGATGTCTTTCACACCGCTTTTGACCAGTGCATCAATCAGCAGTTCGGGAATCCCGCAGAGGCCAAAGCCGCCCGCTGCGATCAGCATGCCGTCCTCCAGCAGGCCATCCAGCGCTGCATCGGCAGAGTCGTAAATCTTCTTCATCAAACGCCCCTCATCCTTGCGTAGCTCACTTTGTGACGAGGCGTCAGGGCAGAGTCAACGAATATGCTGCAGCGCGGCAGAGGCGGGAGCGCTAGACGACCACATCATTGTCCTGCTCTTCCTCGCGGGTTTCGTCATGGGCGGCCAGCGCGATGCCGAACGTCAGGATGCCGACCCGGCCTGCGATCATCAAGACAATGATGATGAGCTTGCCGAGCGGGCTCAGATCGCCGGTGAGGCCCATCGAAAGGCCAACGGTGCCAAGGGCCGAGATTGCCTCGAACATAACGGTTTCAAAGGTGGCGGCGGGTTCGGTCATCAGTAGCAGGATCATCGCCACGGCCAGCAGCGCCATATAGGTGCTCAGCGCGGCCGTCGCGGTTTGCAATTTGTCCGCGGGGACCGGACGTTTGAAAAACCGCACTTCGTCCCGGCCTTTGACGGAGGAGCGCACGAGGCCGACAAGCACGCCAAACGTCGTCGTTTTCAGCCCGCCGCCCGTCCCGGCGGGGGACGCCCCGATGATCATCAGGACGAACAAGATCATGATGATGGGCAAGGAAAGCGCGCCGATCGGGTAGGTGTTAAAGCCCACCGTGGTTGTCGCCGTCATCGTCTGGAAGAAGGCTGCCAGCAGCCGCTCGGATGGGGGCAGCTCTGCGAGGCCCGGCTCGATTGCGAAAAAGAGGATTGTGCCGACGAGTAGGAAAAACAGTGTCATGCGAAGGATGATCTTGCTGGTGAAGCCAAGATATTCCTTGCGCCCAAAGAGATTGCGCCAGAAATCCACAATGATCAGAAATCCCATCGCGCCCAACAGGCTGAGGATCGAGATGACGAGGACAATGCCGGTATTGCCGCGAAACGCCTCTAACGAGGTTGAGAAAAGGCTAAATCCGGCCGTGCAAAATGCCGACACGGCATGGAAGATCGCGGTCCAGGCGGCATCTTCCACGCCTTGAGCGCTGAAGAGGGCGTAAAGGGCAATGGCCCCGATCGCTTCGCAGGCAAGCGTGAAGATGATGACAGAGCGGACAAAGAGCCCGGGCTGCACGTTCTCAGGGAGGTTAAAGGCGGCGCGCGTCGTTTTCTCGCGGACGCGGCTGAGCCGGTGCTGGATCGTCAGCAGTGCGAAAGAGCTTATGGTCATATACCCCAGACCACCGATCTGGATCAGAAGGAGGATCACCACCTCACCGAAAAAGGTGAAGTTTTCGCCCGGATCGACGGTGACAAGCCCGGTCGTGGAAACAGCAGAGGTTGCGATGAACAGCGCATCAAGGGCCGCAACAGTTTGCTCCTGTGCGATGGGCAGGCTGAGCAATATCCAACCAATCGCAATGTAAGAGCAATAGCCCAGCAGCAGCAGCTTAGCAGGCTGAACGGTGCCCAGTGCATGGCGCAAGCGTGCCAAAACCCGGCGCGAAGTGGTCGTTTTTGCAGACATTGAGAGAACCTCTTATCCCGAACGGCTCAACGCAGGGCTCAGAGGGCGGTTCCCGATATCAGGCTTTTTTCTTCGCTGGCGCTTTCTTTTTCGCAGCGGGCTTCTTTTTGGCCGCTGTCTTGCGCCGTGTGCCTTTCTTGGCGGCTTTCTCTGCGATTAGATCCACGGCCATCTCCATCGTCACCGCATCCGGTTCGGTGCCTTTGGGAATGGTCGCGTTGATCTTTTCCCATTTCACGTAAGGCCCGTATTTGCCTTCCATGATATTGACCGGGCCGCCATCCTCGGGATGCTCGCCCAATTCGCGGATCGGCTTGGCGGCCACACCGCGCCCGCCGCGGCTTGCGACTTTTTCCGCTAGAAGCTGCACCGCGCGGTTCATGCCGACGGTGAACACCTCATCAAGGCTTTCGAGGTTGGCGTTGGTGCCACCCCGTTCAGACGTGCTCGCGGCGTGCTTCAAATAGGGGCCATAGCGCCCAATATTGGCCCAGACCATGACGCCATCTTCCGGGTGCGGCCCGATCTCGCGCGGCAGCGAGAGCAGTTTGAGCGCTGTTTGCAGATCAACTTCTGCCGGAGGCCATTCTTTTGGGATCGACTGACGCGGCGGTTTTTTGTTGTCGTCCGTCACCTCGCCGCGCTGCACATAGGGCCCAAAGCGGCCCTTGAAGGCGTAAATCTTGTCGCCTGCATCCTCGCCCAGCAGCTTGCCCTCTGGCGGAATGCCGGTGTCGTCTTCCTTACCGGGAGGGCCGAAGGCACGGGTGTACTTGCATTCGGGATAATTGGAGCACCCGATAAATGCGCCGCCCGAACGCGCGGTACGCATGCTCAGCCGACCAGAGCCGCAATTGGGGCAAAGCCGCGGATCGCCGCCCTCTTCGGTGGGTGGGAAAAGATGCGGCTCCAACACTTCGTTGATCTTTTCGAGCACCTCGGTGATGCGCAGATCGGCAGTTTCCTCAATGGCTGCTGAAAAATCGCGCCAGAACTTCGCCAGAACGTCCTTGTAATCGGCATCCCCGGCAGAGACGTGGTCGAGCTGCGCCTCAAGATCGGCGGTGAAATCATAGCCCACATATTTGCGGAAGTAATTCGACAGGAAGGCCGTCACCAACCGCCCTTTATCTTCTGGAATCAACCGGTTCTTGTCCTTGCGGACATATTCGCGGTCCTGGATTGTGGTCACGATCGACGCATAGGTCGAGGGGCGCCCGATGCCCAGCTCTTCCATCTTCTTGACCAACGTCGCCTCGGTGTAGCGGGGCGGGGGCTGAGTGAAATGCTGTTCGGGCGTGATCGCTTTCTTCTCGGCCTTCTCACCTTCGGCCAGCTGCGGCAAGCGCTTGTCATCCTCATCGACAACATCGTCGTCGCGGCCTTCCTCATAGACCTTGAGGAAGCCATCGAAGAGCACGACCTGACCGGTCGCGCGCAGCTCCACCTGACCGTCGGCACTGCCGATATCGACCGTGGTCCGCTCCATCCGGGCGGCTTCCATTTGGCTGGCGAGCGTGCGCTTCCAGATCAGGTCATAGAGCTTGCGCTGATCGGGTTCAGACACTTTCAGCTCCGCCGCTGAAACAGTCATATCCGTGGGGCGAACGCATTCATGCGCTTCCTGCGCGTTTTTGGCCTTGTTTTTATACATACGCGGCTTTTCGGGCACGTATTCCTTGCCGTAACGATCCCCGATCGCGTCGCGCGCGGCTGTCACGGCTTCGGGGGCCATGTCGATGCCGTCGGTCCGCATATAGGTAATGTAGCCCGCCTCGTAGAGCCGTTGAGCAGTGCTCATCGTCTGGCGCGCGCCGAAGCCAAACTTGCGGCTGGCCTCTTGCTGCAGGGTCGAGGTCATGAAGGGCGCAGAGGGGTTGCGGTTGGCCGGTTTCGCCTCCACCCGCTGGATCGTCAGATCGCGGCTCTCGACGGCTTTGACGGCCAACTCAGCCGCGGTCTCGTTCGCGATGTCATATTTGTCCAGCTTCTTGCCGCCCAGAACCGTCAGGCGTGCGTCGAAGGTTTGACCGCGGGCAGAGCCCAGCTGCGCTTTCACCGACCAATATTCGCGGGCGTTGAAGGCCTCAATCTCCATCTCGCGCTCGACGATCAAGCGCAGGCACACCGATTGCACGCGGCCTGCAGAGCGAGAGCCGGGCAGCTTGCGCCACAGCACCGGCGACAGATTGAAGCCCACCAGATAATCCAGCGCGCGGCGGGCCAGATAGGCCTCCACCAGTTCCATGTCGACTTGGCGGGGGTTCTGCATCGCCTCGGTCACAGCGCTCTTGGTGATCGCGTTGAAAACGACCCGGCTGACGGGCGTGTCTTTCTTGATCGATTTGCGCTTGGTGAGCGCTTCCTGAAGGTGCCAGCTGATCGCCTCGCCTTCGCGGTCGGGGTCGGTCGCGAGGATCAGTTCTGGGTCATCGGCCAGCGCATCGGCAATCGCTTTGACATGCTTTTTGCTGTCGCTTGCGACCTCCCATTTCATCTCGAACTCATGGTCCGGATCGACCGATCCGTCCTTCGGAGGCAGATCGCGGACATGGCCGTAGGATGCCAAAACGGTATAGTCGGGCCCTAAATAAGTGTTGATTGTCTTGGCCTTAGCAGGCGATTCAACGACGACAACGGGCATGAACTTCCTCACGACTCAACAGGGGGGCATTGGACGCGCAAGATGTGGGGTTGGATTGAGACTTGTCAATCGCGCTTGGCAACGGCGTGAATTCTCAGGGCTGTTTTCCTGCCTCTGCACGCGCCAGCAAACCGCCCGCTTGCCGTTCGATGAGGCCATTCAATTCCATGTCGACAAGCACCGGTGCTACGCTTTGCGCAGGGGCCGCCATGTCGCGGATCAACTGGTCTTCGGCGACCGGGGAGGGGCCGATCCGCGCAAGGATTTCGGTGTGCAGCGCTGCGGTGTCCCGCAAACTGCGCGCGGGTGGCGGCGCTTTTGCCGGAGGTTCCAGCGGCAATTCGGGCGCGGTGGGGCGGGCCAGTGCTTCGATCACGTCTTTCGCCCCGCGCACCAAAGTTGCCCCATCCCGGATCAGAATGTTGCAGCCCGATGCGCGCGCGTCAAAGGGATGGCCAGGTACGGCCAAGACATCGCGACCCTGGTCCAATGCATTGCGCGCGGTGATCAGGCTGCCGGATTTCGCCGCCGCCTCCACCACGACCACCGCTTGAGACAGCCCCGAGATGATGCGATTGCGCCTTGGAAAATGCCGCGCCATGGGCTGAAGCCCCATGGGTTGCTCGGAAATTCGCAAACCCTTCCGCGCGATATCTTCTGCCAAAATGGCGTTCTCTGCCGGGTAGAGCACATCGACACCGCCCGCGAGCACAGCGATTGTGCCCGTCTCGAGCGCTGCATGATGGGCCGCCGTATCGACGCCCCGTGCCAGACCAGAGGTGATTACATGCCCTTCTTCGCCCAAGTGGCGGGCGAGCGATTTGGCCATTCGTGTGCCCAAAGAAGAGGCATTGCGCGCACCGACCAACGCGATTGAGGGTTTGTGAAGCAATGCAAGATCGCCGATTGCCCAAAAAAGCGGCGGCGGATCGGGGATATCGCAGAGCGCTTTGGGGTAGTCAGGCGTGCCATACCGCACCAGCGTTGCACCGGCGCGTCGCCCGGCGGCCAATTCGGCCTGAACGACGCCTTCCGGGCAGACCTGATAGCGTTGCACACCCGCGGCTTTGGCAACGTCTGGCAACGCGTCAAGAGCCGCTTCCGCTGTGCCATGTTCTTTCAAAAGCCTGAAAAAGGTCGCCACACCAACGCGGCGTGAGCGCAAAAGACGGAACCACGCAACCAATGTATCTTCCGTGGTGGGTGGGAGTGGGGGGTGAAAGGAAGAAAGGTGCTCTTCGGTCATCCGTCGCTCCGTCTTTTGCAGAATCAGGTATAGCGTCGCGACGGTTAACAAGGCGTAAACCGATATGGACAGAGAGCCTGTCTTTCGCTTTTTACAAATATCCCCGCCGGAGGCTGCGCGGATTTGCAGAGCAAATCCGCGCGAGGCGACTGCGAAGCAGGCGCAAAACCTCTTTACGCAGCGGACCCACCGACGGTCAGACCGCCGATCATCAACGTCGGTTGCCCGACGCCCACCGGCACCCATTGCCCGGCCTTGCCGCAATTGCCGATGCCCGGATCCAGCGCCATGTCATTGCCGATGGCCCGGATGTGCCGCAGCGCTGTTGCGCCGTCGCCGATCAGCGTCGCGCCCTTCACAGGTGCGCCCACTTTGCCGTTCTTCACGCGGTAGGCTTCGGTGCAGGAGAACACGAATTTGCCATTGGTGATATCGACCTGACCGCCGCCGAAGCCCACGGCGTAAATGCCGTCTTTCAAATCCGCAACGATATCGTCGGGTGCTGCGTCCCCGCTCAGCATGTAGGTGTTGGTCATGCGTGGCATCGGCGCGTGGGCATAGCTTTCGCGCCGCCCGTTGCCGGTGGGGGCAACCCCCATGAGCCGGGCGTTTTGCCGGTCCTGCATGTAGCCCACAAGAATTCCGTCCTCGATCAACACGTTCTTGGCCGAAGGCGTGCCCTCATCATCAATCGTGATGGAGCCGCGACGATCCGGGATCGTGCCGTCATCCAGCACCGTTACACCCTTGGCCGCCACTTGCTGGCCCATCAGACCGGCAAAGGCGGAAGAGCCTTTGCGATTGAAATCACCCTCAAGCCCGTGTCCCACGGCTTCGTGTAAAAGGATGCCGGGCCAGCCGGGGCCGAGCACCACATCCATCACGCCTGCAGGGGCTGGCTCGGCCTCCAGATTGACAAGCGCGATGCGCAGCGCCTCGCGGATCGCGGGTTGCCAGTGACCGGGCTCCATCAGCCGGGCCAGCCCGTCGCGCCCTCCTGCGCCAGTGCCGCCGCTTTCGCGGCGTCCGTTTTGCTCGACGATGACCGAGACGTTGAGCCGTGACATAGGTCGGGCATCGCGGACGCGGGTGCCATCGGGGCGCATGATCTCGATCTCTTGCATCGACGCGCCGAGCGAGGCGGAGACCTGCACGACCCGCGCATCAAGGCCACGGGCGAAGGCGTCAATCTCGCGCAGCAGCTCGATCTTTACCGGAAACTCATAAGCCTCCATTGGGTTTTCGTCGCCATAGAGCTTTTGGTTTGTCGCGGCAGGCCCTGTCGCCAGCGTGCCGCCGCCATCGCCGACAGCCAGCCGGGTGGTGCCAACTGCACGCAAAAGTGCGCTTTCGCTGATCTCGGAGGAGTGGGCATACCCGGCGACTTCGCCGCGCACGGCGCGCAACCCGAATCCTTCGGAGGCGTCGTAGCTGGCGGTTTTGACCCGTCCATCATCAAAAGAGATCATCTCGGAGCGGCGACGCTCCAGAAAAAGCTCGCCATCATCGGCGCCTGCCGTGGCGTCGCGCAAGGTAGATAAGGCGTGATCGGCGTCCAGATAAGTCTCAAACGGGCGAAAAACGTCAGTGGGCATATGGGTTTCCTTATTTTTGGCACGCGCCGAGAAACTTGATCCAGATCAAAGAAAAGCGTCCGTTTGCCGCAAGGGACAATCTTGTTCTGCCCCCTAGAATATGGTTCACAGAGCGCTGAATACAACGGGATTCCGCCTTCCTCTGGAGGCCTCCGTCACGATGGGTGAAACACACCCGCAACCGATGGGAATACACACATGCGATTGATGACGAAACTCGCCGGTCTGGCCGGTTTTCTGACAGCGGGCGCGGCCCAGGCGCAAGACGCCCTGCAAGACCTCGAAGTGATCGGGCAGCCGGTCGAGCGTGGCATTGGCTTTCAGCCGGCCGCAACCGAATTGGCCCGCGATCTGCAATGGCTGGACGGGATGTTGCTGGTTATCATCACGATTATCACGCTCTTCGTGACCGCCCTGCTGGTCGTCGTGATGGTGCGCTATAATCGGCGCAGCAATCCGACCCCGGCAACTTTCACACACCATTCTGCGTTGGAGGTGACGTGGACCGTCGTGCCGATTGTCATCTTGATGTTTATCGGTGCGTTCTCGCTGCCGGTGCTGTTCAAGCAGCAGGAAATTCCTGAGGCGGACATCACGATCAAAGTGACCGGATACCAATGGTATTGGGGCTATGAATATGTCGATCACGAGTTTGCTTTCGACAGCTTCATGCTGCAGCGCGAAGAGCTGGCCGATTATGGCTATGAAGATCAGGCCTTCCTGCTGGCCACGGATACGGCTGTCGTCGTCCCCGTTGGCAAAACCGTCGTCATGCAGGTGACCGGCGGTGATGTGATCCACTCTTGGACCATCCCAGCCTTTGGCGTGAAGCAAGACGCGGTGCCGGGTCGTTTGGCCGAGCTGTGGTTCGCTGCCGAGAAGGAAGGCGTCTATTTCGGCCAGTGTTCCGAGCTTTGCGGTAAGGACCACGCTTACATGCCGATCACCGTAAAAGTGGTCAGCGAAGAGGCCTACGAGCAGTGGCTGGACGGCGCCATCGAAGAATTTGCAGGCACCCCGCGCAGCATCGAGGTGGCCTCGGCCAAGTAAAGCCAGACGGGGCAGGGCGCACCTGCCCCCTTTAGCCAGGAAAGCAGAATGAGCGATACAAGCATCAACAAGCCGGAGACAGGCGACGCGCAGTTCAGCGACTTCTTTGCGCTGCTCAAGCCCCGTGTGATGTCGCTTGTGATCTTTACAGCCCTCGTTGGCCTTCTGGTTGCTCCGGGCTCGATCCATCCTTTCGTGGCCTTTTGTGGGATCCTGTTTGTCGCCATCGGTGCCGGGGCTTCCGGTGCGCTAAATATGTGGTGGGACGCGGATATCGACCGCATCATGCGCCGTACGCAAAAGCGGCCTATTCCGGCAGGTAAGGTGACACCCAACGACGCGCTGGCTGTTGGCGTGGCGCTGTCTGGTTTCTCCGTCGTGCTGCTGTGGCTTGCGACAAACGCGCTGGCTGCAGGCCTTCTGGCCTTCACGATTTTCTTCTATGCTGTCGTTTATTCGATGTGGTTGAAGCGTTCGACCCCGCAAAACATCGTGATCGGTGGGGCAGCGGGTGCATTCCCTCCGATGATTGGTTGGGCGATTGTCACGGGCGGCATCTCCCTTGAATCAGTGTTAATGTTCGCGATCATCTTCATGTGGACGCCGCCGCATTTCTGGGCGCTGGCGCTCTTCATGAAGTCTGATTACGACGATGCTGGTGTGCCGATGCTGACGGTCACCCATGGCCGCCGCACGACCCGCAACCACTTGCTGGCCTATACGCTGTTGCTGGCACCCGTCGCCGTTGGCTTGGGCTTCTCAGCGATTGCAGGTCCGATCTATCTGGCGATCGCCGTGGCGCTGAATGCGTGGTTCATCAAAGGCGCGATTGAGATTTGGCGCCGTGATGAGATGCAGGCTGAGGCGGACAACTATAAGGTTGAGAAAGCCTTCTTTAAGTTCTCGCTGCTTTACCTTTTCTTGCATTTCGGTGCGCTGCTGGTGAAACCGGCTCTGTCGCCATTTGGTTTGGGAGGCTGGTGATGGCGTTCTCAAAGGACCACGAATTGCATACCCGGCGCTTTGGTCGGAATGTCTCGCTGGCTGTCGTTCTGGTCGGCTTGATCGGGATCGTTTTTGGCCTGACCGTTGTTAAAGTCACATCCGGTCAACCGATGGAAGCGTTTGATCACGCTCCGCGGTTGCACATGGTGCCATCTGAGGAGGGCAATTGATGTTTGGACTTGAAGGCAAGCAAAAGACGCTCGCACAGACCGTTGGGGTCGTTGTGCTGATGGGCGGGCTCGCTTGGGCCTCTGTCCCGCTTTATGACTGGTTTTGCCGGGTCACCGGGTATGGTGGTACGACGAATGTCGCGGAAAGCGGCAGCGACATGATCCTAGATCAGACGATCACGGTGCGCTTTGACGCCTCGCTTGAGCGTGACATGCCGTGGGAATTCAAACCGGTTCAGCGCGAGATGGAAGTGCGCATTGGCGAGACCGGTTTGGCGTTCTATGAGGCGTATAACCCAACGGACCGCCCCATTGCTGGGACTGCCAGCTATAACGTCTCACCCTATGCCGCGGGCGCATTCTTCAGCAAAATCCAATGCTTTTGCTTTGAGGAACAGATGCTCCAGCCCGGCGAGCGCGTGTCGATGCCCGTCACGTTCTTTGTAGATCCCGAAATCGTCGAGGATCGCGAAGGGCAGTACGTGCACAACATCACACTGTCATACACTTTCTATGAAATGGACCTCCCCGAGGACACAGCAAAGCTGTCGGTCCCCTCGGACGGGGCCGTGAACTAATCAAGGACCAGGGAACAGACCATGGCACATGCTAAGAACCACGATTATCACATCCTGAGCCCCTCCGCCTGGCCGCTCATTGCCTCTGTCGGGGCGTTTGTCATGCTTTTCGGCGCCGTCCTTTGGATGCACGGCTCGGGCCCGTGGATGTTCCTGATGGGCTTTGTTGCTGTCCTTTACGTCATGTTCGGCTGGTGGTCGGATGTTGTGACGGAAAGCCAGCAAGGCGATCACACACCGGCTGTTCGCATTGGTTTGCGCTACGGCTTCATCCTCTTCGTGATGTCAGAGGTCATGTTCTTTGCCGCATGGTTCTGGTCGTTCTTCAAGCACGCGCTTTACCCGATGGATGAATATGTGGGGTCTGAATATGTCAGCCCCGAGTTCTACCAGGTCGACGCGTTCCACCTGCCGCTGATCAACACCCTTGTGCTGCTTCTCTCGGGCTGCGCGGTCACTTGGGCCCACCACGCGCTGGTGCACAATGAGAACCGTAAGGACGTGGAATGGGGCCTTCTGATCGGTGTTCTGCTGGGTATCTTCTTCACCTTCCTGCAGGCTTACGAATACCGTTACCTGCTGGTTGAGCAGGACTGGACCTTCGGCGGCGATAAGTTCTTCTCGAATTTCTTCATGGCGACAGGCTTCCATGGTCTGCACGTGATCATCGGGACGATCTTCCTGTTTGTGTGCTATCTGCGCGTCCGCGCCGGGCATTTCACAGCCGAGAAGCACGTCGGGTTCGAGGCCGCCGCCTGGTATTGGCACTTCGTTGATGTGGTCTGGTTGTTCCTCTTCGCAGCTGTCTATATCTGGGGCATATAAGCCTCCCACCGACGAGACATTTTCAAAGGCGCGGAGGCTTGGCTTCCGCGCTTTTCACTTGGGGGTTCCATGACCGCTCGCCTGATCTTTCCACTGCTGCTTGGCTTTGTCGGCGCGGCCATTCTGGTGTCGCTGGGGGTCTGGCAGATGCAGCGGTTAGATTGGAAACAGGGCATTCTTGCCGAGATCGACGCGCAGATCAGCGGCCCTGCGATTGCGCTGCCGGTTGACCCGGACCCGGAGGCAGATCGTTATGCGCCGGTTGAACTGACCGGTGTCATTGGTGTGCCAGAGGTTCATGTTCTGGTGTCGACCAAACAAGATGGGGCGGGCTATCGCATCATCACCCCTTTTGAGGTTGAAGGCCGTCGCGTCCTGCTGGATCAGGGCTTTATTCCGCTGGAGGCGAAGGACGCCGACCGCGTGGGCGGTCCGGTGACGGTCCGGGGCAATCTGCATTGGCCCGATGAGATCGACAGCTACACCCCTGAGAATGATCTGGCGGCGAATATCTGGTTCTCCCGCGATGTGCCAACAATGGCCGCGGCCCTCGACACCGAACCACTTCTGGTGATCGCAGCGACGCAAACGGACCCGTCCGTGACGCCCTTGCCTGTAGACAGCAGCGCGATCCCGAACGATCACCTGAATTATGCGATTACGTGGTTTTCGCTGGCTGTTGTCTGGTTGGGGATGACAGCGTTTCTTGTCTCGCGTATCAGGCGGACGACGACGAAAGGCTAAGACGATAATGCGCTATATTTCGACCCGCGGCACCGCGCCTGTTTTGAGTTTTGAAGAGGCGATGCTGACCGGTCTGGCCCGCGATGGCGGCCTTTATGTGCCAGAGGAAATCCCGACGATCAGTGCGGCTGATATCAAGGCGCTGCGCGGCCTGTCCTATGAAGAGGTCGCCTACCGCATCATGCGGCCTTTCATCGGCGACACGTTCACCGATGCGGAGTTCACCGACATCATCGCCCGCTCCTATGCGGGCTTCGGCCATGATGCCCGCGCCCCGTTGGTGCAGATCGGGCAGAACCACTACTTGCTGGAGCTGTTCCACGGCCCGACGCTGGCCTTCAAAGACTTTGCCATGCAGCTGATTGGTCAGCTGTTTGAGGCCGCGCTGACCCGCTCGGGCGAGCGTGTGACGATTGTGGGCGCGACGTCGGGCGATACCGGATCGGCGGCGATTGAGGCGTTTCGCGGGTTGGACGCGGTGGATGTGTTCATCCTGTTCCCGAATGGTCGTGTCTCCGAGGTGCAGCGCCGCCAGATGACGACGCCGTCTGAAGCGAATGTCCATGCGCTGGCAATTGAGGGCGACTTTGACACCTGTCAGGCCGCCGTAAAGGACATGTTCAACGATTTCGATTTCCGAGATGGCGTGCGGCTGGCGGGTGTGAACTCGATCAACTGGGCGCGGGTGCTGGCGCAGGTTGTTTATTATTTCACCTCTGCTGTGAGCCTTGGCGCGCCGGATCGCGCGATCAGCTTCACCGTGCCGACGGGCAATTTTGGCGACATCTTCGCGGGCTATATCGCCCGCCGCATGGGGCTGCCGATTGAGAAGCTGGTGGTCGCGACCAACCAGAACGACATTCTGGATCGCTGCCTGAAAACGGGTGTCTACAAGACCGAAGGGGTCACGCCCTCGATCAGCCCGTCGATGGATATTCAGGTCTCCTCGAACTTCGAACGCGCGCTGTTCGACGCCTACGGGCGCGATGGGGCTGCGGTCAAAGCGCAGATGGATGAGCTGAAGGAAACCGGGCAGTTCACTGTTTCTCAAGGGGCTCTGGAAAGCCTGCGGGAGACGTTTGCTTCGGGGCGTGCCTCGGAGGAGGAAACGTCGGCGACCATCACGCGCGCGCACAAGACGATGAACGAGGTTCTCTGCCCGCACAGCGCCATCGGCGTGCATGTGGCCGAGGCGCATCTAAGCGCCACGCCGATGATCACGTTGGCCACAGCACATCCGGCGAAGTTCCCGGACGCTGTCGAGGCAGCGATGGGTGCACGGCCCCCCTTGCCCCCGCGCATGGCAGACCTTTATGACCGGTCCGAACGGATGACTGAAGTGGCCGGTGGGCTGCCGGAAATCCAGTCGATCATCAGGGACCGGATCAAAGCGTGACAGTCGAACTTCACACACTTTCCAACGGCTTTCGGATCGTGACCGAACAGATGCCGGGGCTGCAATCGGCCTCGATTGGGGTCTGGGTCAATGCGGGCGGTCGTCACGAGCGGGTCGAGCAAAACGGCATCGCGCATTTCCTGGAACACATGGCGTTCAAGGGGACGGAGCGGCGCACGCCTTTGCAGATCGCCGAAGAGATCGAAGATGTGGGCGGCTATATCAACGCCTATACTTCGCGCGAGATGACGGCCTATTATGCCCGCGTTTTGGCAAATGACGTGCCGCTGGCGCTGGATGTGATCGCGGATATTCTGCTCAACCCGGTCTTTGACGAGGCCGAGATTGAGGTTGAGCGCGGCGTGATCCTACAAGAGATCGGTCAGGCGCTGGATACGCCCGATGATATCGTCTTCGACTGGTTGCAAGAGGTGGCCTATCCAGAGCAGCCTTTGGGGCGCACAATCCTTGGACCAAGCGAACGGGTGCGCAGCTTCAGCCGAGCTGATTTGTCGGGCTTTGTCTCCGAGCATTACGGGCCGAACCAGATGATCCTTGCGGCAGCAGGGGCTGTGGATCACGCCGCGTTAGTCGCTGAGGCGGAGAAGCTCTTCGGGCATCTGCCGCCGGTGGCCGAGTTTACGCCCCAAGCGGCTGCTTTTGCCGGTGGAGAGCGCCGCGAGATCAAGGATCTGGAGCAGGTGCATTTCGCGCTGGCTTTGGAAGGCCCAGACTACCGCGATCCGAAAATCTACACCGCACAGATTTTTGCGACTGCTTTTGGCGGCGGCATGTCCTCGCGGCTGTTCCAAGAGGTCCGCGAAAAGCGCGGACTGTGCTACACGATCTTTTCGCAAGCGGGTGCCTATGCCGATACTGGCCTGACTACGATCTACGCGGGCACCAGTGCCGAGCAGATTGGCGAGCTGACCCATATCACCATGGACGAGCTGAAGCGCGCTGCCGATGACATGTCCCCCGAAGAGGTGGGCCGCGCCCGCGCGCAGATGAAAGCAGGGATGCTGATGGGGCTGGAAAGCCCGTCGGCACGGGCCGAACGCCTGGCGCGGATGGTATCGATCTGGGGCCGGGTGCCCGAGCTGGATGAGATCGTGGCGCGCGTCGATGCGGTCACAACGGGTGACGTAAAGGACTATGCGGCGCGCCTGACACAGCATGCAGGCTCGGCGCTGGCGCTTTATGGGCCAGTGGATCAGGCTCCGAGCTTGGAGGCTTTGCGCGAACGGCTGGCGGCCTGATGCTGATACGACGGCGCAAGGTTCGGATTGAGACGGAACGCCTCACGCTTCGCCCGCCGACCCATGCGGATTATCGTTTCTGGACGGCTCTGCGCGCGGAAAGCCGTGATTTCCTGACGCCGTGGGAGCCGAGTTGGGCCGAAGATCACCTGACACGCAAGTCGTTCACGAACCGCGTTTATTGGGCGCAACGGTCCGTGGCCAATGGATCGGCCGTGCCGCTGTTCTTGATCCGGCGGGAGGATGACACGCTGCTGGGGGCGATCACGCTCGACAATATCCGGCGTGGGCCTGCACAGGCGGGCACCCTGGGCTATTGGGTTGGCGCGCCTCATGCACGCCACGGCTATATGCGCGAAGCGATCCAGTCGGTCGTGCATTACGGCTTCACGCAGTTGGACCTGAGCCGGGTGGAGGCGGCGTGCCTGCCGGAAAACGCGGCCTCCCGCGGCGTGCTTGAGAAATGCGGTTTCAAATACGAAGGCGTCGCGCAAAGCTATTTGCAGATTAATGGGCGCTGGCGGAACCACGTGCTCTACGCCAATCTGCGCGGGGATCGGCGCGGCAAGACGGATGCCGGGTAGGCGTCTTTCTGCGAAAATTTCGTGAAGGGTCGTGTGCTGCCACATCGAACGCGCGCGCGCATGTTAGGCTACTCCGACTTCAGGAGGCAGCCATGGCGCGCACGATTTTCAAGATAGGCGGAGCAACCGGATTTCTTGCGGCCCGGTTTGAGCGGGGTTTCTTCGGTACGCGTCTTTTGACGACGTCTGACGGGGAAGAGGTTCAAGTACCCAAGCGCGGTTCCGTCCGGCAGATCGTGAGCGACGGGGATACGGTGAATGTCTCGACGGAGGCGAATTTTTCGGTGCGATTTCTGGGCATTGATACGCCCGAAAGCAGCCTGATCTCGCCTGACACAGGGCGGTTCATCGCAACGGATTCGGACATTTTTCAAAGGCTTTTGGCGGATCCGTTCGGGGCCGAGTTTGACGCGAATGAGGGGCTTGATCCTGCTTTGCAGGCCTACCTGCAAGCAAAAGCGTCACCCGATGCCACGGCGGTCCATAAGGCCTATGCAGAAGCTGCCGAAGACGCGTTGGAGGCGTTCATTCTAGAGGATCAGGCATCGTTGGGCACAGAGGTTTTCTTCCTCGCCTTCGCCTATGACTCGCTGGACGGGTTCGGGCGTTTGCTGGCTTATCTGCATCCCAATCAGCCCGACACGCCCCGCGCAGAGCGGTTGCCAAGCTATAATGCGAGGTTGCTGGAGACGGGCTTGGCGGCGCCTTACTTCATCTTCCCAAACGTGGACCCGTTTCGCGCACGTGGATCGCCTGTTGAAGCCGCTGCGATGGCGCAGAATCCGCAGACCATTTTGGATAATGCGCCGAGCCTGCGTGCCGCGCGTTCAGCTGTGGCTGCAGCGCGTGCAGAAGGGCGCGGGGTCTTTGATCCGGTCAAACCACTGGGGTTTGAAGCGTTTGAGTTTCGCTTTCTGGCAAGGCGGTCTTTGCCCACGCGCTGGGTGATGAATCTGTCCGGTGACGCGGCGCGGCTGCTTCCGCCGCAGCGTTACTTCGAGATCGAGAATTTGGAAGACCGGCTGTTTGTGCCACCGGAATTCGTGCCCCTGTTTGCGACTGCCGGGTGGGACATTGAAGGCGACGTGATGGCGATGCTTTGAGACCGGGCAAAAAGTCTGTCTTTTGGGCAAAGCTTTCGCGTGTTCGCAGCCTATCGGTCATTGAAGGGCAAATTTCGGGACGCTTTCCGCCTCTGCGCTATCTTGCGACGCAGGAGGTGACACCATGATCCGACTGACCTTGGCCTTGATCCTGGTCGCGAGCACCGGCTTTGCCAAAGACCGCAGACCGAGCCATTGCATCGCTCTGGCCGATGCGACGCCCGGAATGGAGTATATCCAGCAGGCGAGCTTCACAGAGCCTGTCTCCGACTTCTCGGTCCGGCTGCATTACGTGGATCACGCGACCTTCCTGATCCAGACGCCCGGTGGTCATTCGGTCGCGACGGATTACGCGGGCTTTCTGGGGGCGACGACGTTTCTGCCCGAGGTCGTGACGATGAATATCGCCCATGAAACCCACTGGACGGCGTTTCCGGACCCGGGCATCCCGCACGTGCTGGAAGGCTGGGGCACCGCAGAGGCACCGCGCGATCATCATCTGGAGCTGTCGGATCTGCTGGTGCGCAATGTCCATACCGATATCCGCAACCGCTTTACCGGTGAGCCGCGGGTGAATGGAAACTCCATCTTCGTGTTTGAGGTTGAGGGGCTCTGCATCGCGCATCTGGGGCACCTGCATCACGAGCCGGACGTGAACCAATATGCCGCATTGGGTCGGATTGATGTGGTCATGGTCCCGGTGGATGGCGGATTTACGATGGATCAGGCGTCGATGATCAGCGTGTTACAGCGCTTGCGCTCATCCGTGGTGATCCCAATGCATTGGTTCGGGTTGAGCAATCTGGAGCGGTTTTTGGACGGGATGGAGGCGGCTTTTGCTATTGAGCGCCGGGACTCGCCGTCGCTTGAAGTGTCGCTTCGTAGCTTGCCTGATCGGCCGACCGTGATCGTGCTGCAGCCCGAATGGCTGTCTGATGCGCCGCAGTGACTTGGCTTTGTAGCCTGCGCGTGATTGATATCCGCCTATGAGTTTATCCCCAGTTTCCGAAGCCCTAGAGGCTGAACTGCGTGCCACGCTTCCCGCAGCTGCGTTCCGCGAATTGACCCCGGCGTATCTGGAGGAGCCCCGTGGTCGTTATGCAGGCCGCGACGGCCTGCTGATCGCGCCTGCCTCTGCGGAAGAAGTGGCGATCGTGGTCAAAGCGGCGAATGCGCATCGCGTGGGTATCGTGCCTTATGGCGGCGGTACGGGCCTGGTCGGTGGGCAGGTCGCGCCCGAAGGCCCCACGCCGATCATCCTGTCGGTTGAGCGCATGAAAGCGATCCGCTCCGTCCATCCCTTAGAGAATGTGATGATCGTCGAAGCGGGCGCGATCCTTGCGGATGTGCAATCGGCAGCGGAAGAGGCGGGGCGGCTTTTCCCGTTGTCGCTGGCCTCGGAAGGATCGGCGCGGATCGGTGGTTTGCTGGCGACGAATGCAGGTGGCGTGAATGTGCTGCGCTATGGCAATGCGCGCGATCTATGTCTGGGGCTGGAGGCGGTGCTGCCCGACGGCACGATCTGGCATGGGCTTTCGCGACTGCGCAAAGACAATACCGGCTATGATCTGCGCAATCTTCTGATCGGCTCGGAAGGGTCCTTGGGGATCATCACCGCGGCGACGCTGAAGCTGTTTCCGCGCCCCGTCGGAGTGAGTGCGGCGCTCATGGTCGTGGAAAGCCCTGAAGCGGCGCTGGATCTACTGGCGCTTGCGGGCGCACGGATCGGGTCCGGCATCTCAGCCTTCGAATTGATGCATCGTCAGGGATTGGAGTTTCTGGCTGAAAAAGTGCCGGAAGTGCGCCAGCCCTTTGCAGACATCCCCGAATGGACCGTGTTGATCGACGTTGGTTTGCCCGCCGGTCTCGATCCCTCCGAGGCGTTGGAGGGCCTGTTTGAAGCTGCGTTGGAGGCCGAGTTGGTCAGCGACGGCGTCATCGCGCAATCGCAGCAGCAACGCCACGACTTCTGGTCTATTCGCGAGCATATCCCAGAGGCGAACCGGCGCATTGGGGCTGTGTCCTCGCATGATATTTCTGTGCCCATCGGGGCGATCCCGGATTTCATCGCAAAAGGCGGCCCGGCTTTGGCTGAAATTGGTGCGTTCCGCGTGAATTGCTTCGGCCATGTGGGGGACGGAAATCTGCATTACAACGTGTTTCCGATGCCAGGACGCACCCGTGCAGATCACGAAAATCAGCGCGACGCGATCAAGCGCTGCGTGCATGATCTTGTGCATGAAATGGGCGGGTCGGTCAGTGCCGAGCACGGGATTGGCCGGTTGAAGGTCAGCGATCTGGAGCGCTATGGCGATCCGGCCAAGCTGGCCGCGATGCGCGCGATCAAAGGGGCGCTTGATCCGAATGGGGTGCTGAACCCGGGCGTTATTCTGCCGGTTTAGGTTTTGCGCTTTGGCTTCGCCAAATCGCTACGCTGGGGGCTTTGCCCGTCGCCATTGTGCTTGAACCAATGGCGCATCAACGGCGAGCCCCCAGGATATTTTGAAAAAGCGAAGGGTTAGAGGCCGTCGAATTCGCAGAGTGTGTGAACGTCGACGCCGAGGCTTTCGATTTTCTTGCGGCCGCCCAGTTCTGGCAGATCGATGACTACGGCGACGCCCGTGATCTCGGCGCCTAGACGTTCGAGCAGTTTGATGCCCGCTTCGGCGGTGCCGCCCGTGGCCAGAAGGTCGTCAACGACGAGGACTTTTTCGCCGGGTTGAATGGCGTCGTCATGAATTTCGACAATCGCCTCTCCATATTCGAGCGTGTAGTCCTGACTGATCGTGGTGCCTGGCAGTTTGCCCTTCTTGCGGATCGGCACAAAGCCGACGGAAAGCTGGTGCGCAATCGCGCCGCCAAGGATGAAGCCACGCGCCTCTAGGCCGACCACCTTGTCGATGGGTTGGCCCGCATAGGGGTGCAGCAACTGGTCGATGGCCATGCGGAAGCCGCGCGGATCAGCGAAGAGGGTCGTGACATCGCGGAACATGATCCCTTCATGGGGGAAATCGACGATGGTGCGGATATAGTCTTTGACGGTTTTCATTATATAACTCAAGCAGTTGTGCGGCGTAGGGTGGCGGTCAGCGCACCCATGCCGATCAGGGTCAACCCGCCGGCTTGCGTGAGACGGCGTAGGATCAGCGGTTTGCGGATTTGCTGGCGCATCTTGTCGGCCAGCAGCGCATAGGCCAGCGCGTTGATCGCGGCGAGGCCAACGAATGTGGCGATTAGGATTGTCGCTTGCGGCAGATAGGCGGCGTTGGGGCTGATGAATTGCGGCACAAACGCAATGAAAAAGCCGATGCTTTTGGGGTTCAGGGCTGTCACAAGCGCGGCATGGCCAAGCGCTTGGCGCGGCGTGGCGCTGGCATCTGTCTCCATAAGCGACGCGCCTTCTTTGGGGGCAGAGCGGAGCATCTTGATACCGAGATAGATCAGGTAAATTGCGCCTGCCCATTTCACGATGGTGAACGCGGTGGCAGAGGTCGCAATCAGCGCGCCAAGCCCAATGAGAGAGGCGGTCATGGCGATGAGGTCTCCCAAGGCAACGCCTGTCGCGGTCGCGATGGCGACTTTGCGGCCCTGGGTCAAAGCGTAGCTGAGCACCAGCAGGACGGTTGGGCCGGGAATGAGCAGTAGCGCGGTGGAGGCGGCCACGAAGGCGAGCCAGAGATCGAGCGGCATGTCAGAGGACCCTTCCAGCAACGGCGTCAAGTTTCGCAACCAAGGCCGGATCGCGGTTGTCCGGTTGGGTAAGAATGGCGAATTCCAGCGCACGGTCGCAGCCGTGTTCGCAGGGTGCACGCTCCGCCCCGAGAAGCTTGGGTAGCCGCGCGACTAGCCCGCGCGCATTGTCGGCATTCCCCATGAGCGTCTTGATGATCTCGGTGACATCGACCTCGCCGTGATCGGGATGCCAGCTGTCATAATCAGTGATCATCGCGACGGAGGCGTAGCAAAGCTCTGCTTCACGGGCGAGCTTGGCCTCGGGCATATTGGTCATGCCGATCACGTCGCAGCCCCAAACCTCGCGGTAGAGCTTGCTTTCGGCCAGTGTGGAAAACTGCGGGCCTTCCATGGCCAGATAAGTCCCGCCCTTGTGCACCTTGATGCCTTGCGCCTCGGCGGCCTCAAAGCAAGCCTCTCCCAAACGCGGGCAGGTGGGGTGCGCGACGCTGACATGGGCGACGCAACCGGTGCCGAAAAACGATTTCTCTCGCGCGAAGGTACGGTCGATGAACTGATCCACGATTACGAAATCGCCCGGCGCCATCTCTTCGCGGAACGAGCCACAGGCGGAGACAGAGATTACGTCGGTCACGCCCGCGCGCTTCAACGCGTCGATATTGGCGCGGTAGGGAACTGTGGTGGGCGACAGTTTATGCCCGCGCGCATGGCGCGGCAGGAACACCATCTTCACCCCATCCAGATGGCCGATCAGCAGATCATCACTCGGCGCGCCCCAAGGGCTTTCGACAGAGGTCCACTCTGCGCCTTCCAGCCCGTCAATCTCGTAGACGCCCGAGCCGCCGATGATGCCGATCACTGTGTCTGTCATGGGGGTCTCCGCTGTCCAAATCAGACGCAGCCTAACGCCTTGGCCCTGAAAGGAAAGCGGCTCTGGCTTTCATCTTTGCAAAAATATCCAATCACTCGGGTCGTTTGATGGAAAACGCATCAGTGACGCGGGTGTAATCCATGTATCCAAGGCGGGCGAGCGCCTGAAAGCTGGTGATGTCGAACAGCCCGTCTTTCAGGCAATCATCGCGGATATGCACGCCGGTGACTTCTCCGAAACAGGCGAAATTGGCGGCACCGGGGAGTTGCACGATCTGGGTGAGCTTGCATTCGAGGGAGGCGGGGGCATGGGCAACACGCGGGCAGTCGATGGTCTCGCAAGCGGCCTTGTCAATCCCGGCGAGGGCGAATTCATCGGTCTCTTTGCCCCATGCACCAGAGGTCTGGTTCATCCCGTCGCGCGCTGCGTATTCGACGATGTTGACGCTGAACACGCCTGTGTCGCGGATGTTGGCGATGCTGTCCTTGGTGTCGCCGCGGTCCTCCTTGGCGGAGGTGGAGGCGAACATGACCTGGGGCGGCACATAGGCGACGGCGTTGAAAAACGAATAGGGCGCGAGGTTATGGGACCCGTCGGCTCCGCGCGTTGCGATCCAGCCGATCGGGCGGGGGGCCACGATGGCGTTAAACGGATTATGTGGCAGGCCGTGGCCGTCCTCGGGTCTGTAGAACATCGCGTTTTCCCCTGTTTGCCCAAGGGTTAGCCACGTGCTAGGCGCGATACCAGTGAAAAACGAGGGCAGGCGTGTATCGGATCACGGCAGAGCAGGCGGAAGATTGGTGGGAGGTCGAAGCCCTTTACGATCTGTGCTTTGCGCCGGGGCGGGAGGCCTTGTCGTCCTACCGATTGCGGGATGGCGTGCCGCCTGTCGCCGAGCTGTCCCGTGTGGCGCGCGATGATCTGGGCGTTTTGGGCGGGGCCATCCGGTTCTGGCCTGTGCGTGTGGGGCAGGCGGAGGCTTTGTTGCTAGGACCAATTGCGGTTCATCCGACGCGGCAAGGGGAAGGGCTTGGCGGGCTTTTGGTGCAAGACAGTCTGGCGGCCGCAGAGGCGGCAGGCTGGGCGCGGGTGTTGCTTGTCGGCGATGCGCCTTATTACAGCAAGTTCGGGTTTGCTAAGCTGGAGGGTATTGTGATGCCGCCACCCACCAATCCCGACCGAGTATTGGGCTTGGCTTTGCGCGACAGGGCCTGGGACGGGATTAGCGGGCGCGTGCTGCGGTCCCTTTCAGATGATACGTGAGCGCTCGCGTGATCAGCAGGGCAAGTTGCGGTCGGGGCAATGGCTGCACAGCACTCAAGTGGACTGCGCGATTGGCTTCATAGCGAAAGGCGTCCGGAAAAAGTGCTTCAAAATCAGCGATTACGGACGTCTGGCAATGGGTGTAAAGCGCAACATTGCCCGGGGTCGGACTGTCCAGACGGATCGTCGTGCCCGACTTGCTTTTTGAGATCAGATACGCGGGTTGCCCCCATTTCAGCGTCTCAAGCAAAGGACCGACACCATCGGTTTCAGCGGCTGTTTCAAAGATCAGTGAACTGATCTCCAACAGTACGGCGCGGCTGGCCTGATCCACATTCTCAAATCGCGCGGCGACCAAAGGATCAGCAAAGGGAGGGGTGGGAGACATCGCAACGACCGTATCAAGCAAAGGCTACGTTACCGCAGCGGGCTGTCGAATCAAATACCTGAAAGGGGCTGACAGGTGAGGGGCCGCTCAAGCTTTGGCGAGGTAGTCCATCACGGCAGGCCGGACCGATTGCGCGCCGCTTTCACGAGCTTCGTCGATCACGGCTTTCACATCGTCTAGATTATGCTGTCGAAGCAGGTGTTTGACTGGCCCGATGGAGGCCGGGCGCATGGACAGACCGCGCATACCAATAGCGGCAAAGCAGAGCGCTTCGATCGGGCGGCCCGCGTCTTCGCCGCAGAAACTGAGCGCGGTGTTCGTGGCTTGGCAGCGATGCACAATCGTCTCAAGAAAGCTCAGGAAGCTGACATTGAGCGTGTCATAGCGGCGGCGCACGCGTTCATTCTCCCGGTCGGCGGCGAAGAAGAATTGTTTCAGATCGTTGCCGCCGATAGAGAGAAACTCGACCTCTTCAAAAAATTGCTGCGGTGCGAAGGCGAGGGAGGGTGTCTCCAGCATCGCGCCGATCTCAACCGAAGCGGGCAAGGTATGGCCGAGCTTGCGCTCGCGCTCCAACGTGCGGTCCAGCTCAGCCTTGGCAGCGCGGTACTCGTCATACTGTGCGACGAAGGGGAACATAACGGTCAGCGGGCGTCCGTTTGCGGCCCGGATCAGGGCCTGCAACTGCATCCGCATGACGCCGGGCTTATCGAGGCCGACGCGGATCGCGCGCCAGCCCAAAGCCGGGTTCGGCTCGTCATTGGGCTTCATATAGGGCAGCACCTTGTCCGACCCGATGTCGAGCGTGCGGAAGACCACACGCTTGCCTTGGGCGGCATCCAGCACGCGTGAATAGAGCGCGGACAGCTCGGCCCGCTTAGGCATCTGGTTGCGCACAAGGAACTGCAACTCGGTCCGGAAAAGGCCAACGCCTTCGGCACCGGAGCCTTCCAGCGAAGGCAGATCAGCCATCAGCCCTGCGTTCATATGAAGCGAGACGACTGATCCGCATTTCGCTTGTGCGGGCTTGTCGCGCAGCGACGCGTACCGCTCCTGCGCCTTGGCCAGCATGGCGATCTTGTCGCGAAACGCGGCGACTACGGTGTCATCGGGGCGCAGATGCACGATGCCCTGTTCGCCGTCGACCATAACGTGATCGCCGTTCAGGGCCTCTGTCGTGATCTTGGAGGCATGGATTACGAGTGGGATCGCCAGCGCGCGGGCCACGATAGCGGCGTGCGAGCCGACAGAACCTTGCTCCAGCACAATCGCCTTCAGGGAACGGCCATAATCCAGCAGCTCGGCGGGGCCGATGTTGCGTGCGACAAGCACCGGGTTATCGGGCATCTCGGCCCCTGTGTCGGCCCCTTGGCCGGTCAGGATCCGCAGCAGGCGATTGCTGAGATCGTCCAGATCGTGAAGCCGCTCGCGCAAGTAAGCATCGTTGGCTTGCGCCATACGGTTGCGGGCGACGGATTGCTCTTTCTCGACAGCGGCCTCGGCGGAGAGACCACGGGAGATGTCTTCCTCCATCCGGCGCAGCCAGCCTTTGGAATTGGCAAACATCCGGTAGGCTTCAAGCACTTGCAGCTGTTCTGCATCACCGGTGCGCGCGCCTGCCAACATATCATCGACGGAGACGCGCAGGGTGTCCACTGCGTCGCGCAGGCGGCCTGCTTCGACCTCTGGATCATCAGCGATGGGGTTGGTGACGACGACGCGCGGCTCATGCAGATACACCCGGCCTTCTGCCGCGCCTTCCTGTCCGACGGTTCCGCGGATCATCACCGGTTGTTGGTGCCGGGCCGAGAGGGCGGCCCCTTCGCCAAGGAAGGCCCCAAGCTCGGTCATCTCGGCAATGACCATGGCGACAACTTCGAGGGCGTAGACCTCATCGCCGGAGTATTCGCGGGCGTCTTTGGATTGTACGACCAGAACGCCAAGGGCTTCGCCCAAACGCTGGATGGGAACGCCGAGGAAGGAGGAATAAATCTCCTCCCCCGTCTCTGGCATGAAGCGGAAACCAGGGGCTTGCGGGGCGTTCGCGGTGTTGATGATGCGGCCTTTCTTGGCGACGCGGCCCACCAGTCCTTCGCCAAGCCGCATGCGCGTTTCATGCACGGCGGCCTTGTTGAGGCCTTCGGTCGCGCAGAGTTCCAGCGTTTCGGGATCGCGGAACAGATAGATGGAGCACACTTCCGTGCGCATCGAATCTGCGATCAGATGGGTGATGCGATCCAGCCGCGCCTGCCCTGCGCTGTCCTCAGCCAGAGTGTCCCGCAAGCGTTGCAACAGCTTGCGGCTTTGGGTTTCCAGTCTTTCGGGCATGCGGTGGGCGGGGCCCCTTTAGGCTGCTTTCTCCAACTCGAAAGCATCATGCAGGGCTTGCACGGCAAGTTCCATATATTTCCGATCAATCAGAACGGAAATTTTTATCTCGGAGGTTGTAATGACCTTGATGTTGATCCCCTCAGAGGAGAGCGCATCGAACATTTTCGCGGCCACACCCGCATGGCTGCGCATGCCGATACCAACGACCGAGACCTTGGCAACATCGGTGTCCGCAACCAGCTGTTGATAGTTGATCTCGCCGGCTTTCTGCGCGTCTTCCATCGCTTTCTCGGCGCGCTTCACCTGATCGGTTGGGCAAGAGAACGTCATGTCGGTGCGCCCATCTTCCGAGATGTTTTGTACGATCATGTCCACGTTCACGCCCGCCTCGGAGAGCGGCCCGAAGATGGCTGCGGCGATGCCGGGGCGGTCAGCCACGGAGAGCAGGGTCATTTTGGCTTCATCACGCGAATACGCGACACCGGCGACGACATTGGATTCCATGATTTCCTCCTCATCGCAGACAAGGGTGCCTGCCTCGTCTGATTGTTCTTCAAAGCTGGAGAGAACCCGCAGCTTGACCTTGTAGCGCATCGCCAGCTCGACTGAGCGGGTTTGCAGGACCTTGGCGCCTAGCGAGGCCAGTTCAAGCATTTCCTCAAACGCGATCTTGTCGAGTTTGCGCGCTTTTGAGCTGATGCGCGGGTCGGTCGTGTAGACGCCATCGACATCCGTGTAGATATCGCAGCGCTCTGCGCCAAAGGCGGCGGCAAAGGCGACCGCTGTGGTATCAGAGCCACCCCGACCCAGCGTCGTGATGCGGCCTTCGGGCGAGATGCCTTGGAAGCCCGCGACGACGGCCACGCGCATGCCTTCGGCAAACTTGGCGCTGATATTGTCGGTCGGGATTTCCTCGATCCGGGCGGAGGCATGGGCAGAGGTCGTCTTCAGCGGCACTTGCCAACCCTGCCAGCTGCGCGCGGGCACGTCCATCTCCTGCAATGTCAGGGACATCAGGCCAGCGGTGACGTTCTCGCCCGAACTGACGACGGCGTCATATTCGCGGGCATCAAAGAGGGGCGAGGTTTCGTTTACCCAGCCCACCAGTTCATTGGTTTTGCCCGACATGGCGGACACGATGACGATCACGTCATAGCCCTTGGCCACTTCAACGCCGACCCGCTTGGCGGCGCGCTTGATGCGGTCGAGCGTGGCGACGGAGGTACCGCCGAATTTCATCACCAGAACTGGCATTTCAGATGTCCCTTACGTTCTGGCGGGGGTCATATGGGAAGGGGCCGTTGAGGGCAAGGTTTTGCGTCTCGTGCCTACGGTCCGCGCCGCTCCACGGGGGCTCTGCCCCCGCACCCCCGGGATATTTCAAAAAAGCGAAAGCTTAGTAAGGGTGGGGGTGGCCCTCGAAGGTCTCGAAGCAGCCTGTGGTCTCTAGGGTCAGCGCATCAAAGCGGTCGATAAGACCTGCTGCGGAAGCTTGCGGCGTCGTTGAGGCGGACGCGCCGCCCATATCGGTTTGCACCCAGCCGGGGTGATAGATGCCCACGGCGATACCCAGATCATGCAGGTCGCTGGCCAAGTTGCGGCCAAGATTGAGGGCCGCAGCTTTCGAGGCGCGATAGATATAGCTGCCGCCAGGGGCGCGCTCATGGGAGGCCATCTGCGAGGAGATGATCGCGATCTTGGGCTGTGCGCTGGTTTGCAACTGCGGTAGCAGCGCCTGAACGGTCAGAAAGACACCCGTCACGTTGACTGCAAAAGTCTGCGCCCAAAGGTCCGGCTCGTAGCCGTTGGCGAGGTTCTGACCCTTGTCGAGATAGACACCAGCGTTGCAGACCAGCAGGTCAATCGTTTGGCCATCCAGCGTGCGGGATAGCGCGCTCACTGACGCGGCGTCTGACACATCAAGCTGCAACAGGTCGTTTTTTGGTGTGCGTGCAGTCCCTTGGACAGCGCGGTTTGCAGCGCGATATTGCGATAGCATCTCGGCGCCAATCCCGCGATTGGCACCTGTGATCAGGATCGACATGGCTCAGTTCGTCTTTCGGTTTGGAGAAAAGGGGAGTGGCACGACTGGCACGCCGTCTTCGAGAAGCGAGCGTGCCTCTTGGGCGTTTGCCTCACCATAGATGGCGCGGTCGGGGGCGGTGCCGTCGTGTATTTCGCGCGCTTCCTTGGCAAAGCTCTTGCCGACGTAATCAGCGTTCGCTTCGACATGTTTGCGCATCTCCGCAACGGTTTGCTCGGCGGCACTGGCGGGCGCGGAAAGAGGGGCCTCTGCCCGGCGTGCCGGGCTGACACGCGGGGCCATGATGTCTTTTTCGACGGTGGCCGAGCCGCAGACCGCGCAGGCCACATGGCCTTGCGCTTTAAGTATCTCGAACGCGTCGCCCGAGGCGAACCAGCTTTCAAAGCGGTGGTCCTTGTCGCATTTCAAAGCAAATCGGATCATCGGTCTTCCCAAAATCTGACCCGCGATATGTAACCGGATCAGCAAAGCCTTCAAGCCGCGCTAGCGCCGCAGCATGCTGGGGTCGAACCCTTTGAGGATGGCGCGCAACTCGGGCTCGCTGATCTTTTCGGCCGCGCGTTTGAGCGGCAGCCACTTGCGCCGACGCTCTTCCTTTTCGGGATAGCTGGAGAGGACACGTTTCACCTTGAGCGGAAACACCATGGCGAGACAGGGCAGGTCCGGCCCATTCTCCATCACCTTGTTATAGGAATAGACGCCGACACAGACATCAAAGGCTTTGCCTTGCACACCCGCTTCTTCAAACGCCTCTTCGGCGGCCGATTGCGCAGGGGTCATGCCGTCCATGGGCCAACCTTTGGGCAGGATCCAACGCTTCGTGCCGCGGCTGGTGATCAGCATCACTTGCACCTTGTCCTGTACCACGCGAAACGGCAGGGCCGCGAACTGTGTGCGCACATCGCGTTTGGCGGCGTCTCCCAGCGATATGGGCTGTTGTTGAATGCGCATAATGGACATGGAATTCTAAGGGCGGGCTTCTATTTGCTAGTAAATGATCTTCGTAAAGATACTGTTTTTTGCCGTGATTGCGACACTTAACTCGAATTTCACGGCAGTTTAACACTAGAAACAGCACTGGATGTGGCAGATTCCACCACATTTGGTTGCATTCAGGAGGACCAAATGACCTTTGCACCGTCCCGCCGTGTGGTTGTAGCCGGGCTTGCGGCTTTGATCGCAGCGCCTGCGCTAGGGGAAACAGCGGCGTTCCGGTTCCCGTCGATCGACGGGGGTGAATACCGTCTGGGGGATTGGTTCGGAAGGCCGGTATTGGTTGTGAACACCGCCTCGCTATGCGGGTTTACCTATCAATATGAAGGGCTTCAGGCGCTTCAGGATCGCTACGGCGATCAGGGGCTTGTGGTACTGGCCATCCCGTCCAACGATTTTCGGCAAGAGCTTGCGAGCGAGGAGAAGGTCAAGGAGTTCTGTGAGATGACCTTTGGCCTCGATCTGCCTATGACCGAGATCACATCGGTACGCGGTCCGGATGCACATCCGTTTTACGCCTGGCTGCAGCAAATCCACGGCTTCACACCCCGCTGGAATTTCAACAAGGTTCTGATCGGTGCGGATGGCCAGTTTGTTGAGGCGTTCGGCTCAAATGTACGGCCTAATTCACGCAAGCTGGTGCGGGCGATTGAGGGGCAACTGACCTCGTGAGCCTGACGGCCCCGCTTTTTCTGGGATCCGAGATTTATCGCGGCTCCAGCTATGGGGACTGGCATCCGCTGCGGGTGCCGCGTGTGTCGACTGCAATGGATCTGAGCCGCGCGATGGGCTGGTTGCCCAATGCGCAATATCTCAACTCACCGCGGGCCAAGCCGAAAGCGCTGCACATCTGGCATGCCCCCGATTACATCGCTGCACTACAGAGAGCGGAAGAAACGCAAGATATCTCGGAGCAGGATCGCAAGCGTTTTCGGTTGGGGACCGTCTCGAACCCGATCTATCCAGAGGTGTATCGCCGCCCAGCAACCGCTGCTGGCGCGTCACTCTTGTCGGGGGAATTACTGCGCGATGGGGGCGTGATCTATCATCCGGGCGGGGGCACGCATCACGGCATGCCCGGCTATGCGAACGGGTTTTGCTATCTCAACGATCCGGTGCTGGCGATCCTGTCGCTTAAGCGCAACGGGGCGCAGCGGGTGGCGTATGTCGATATCGACGCGCATCACGCTGACGGGGTGGAGCATGGCTTTGCCGATGACCCCGAGACGCTCCTGATTTCGTTGCATGAAGAGGGGCGCTGGCCGCGCACCGGTGCGCTGACGGATCGGGGTGTGGGACAGGTGTTCAACCTGCCGGTGCCGCGCGGGCTGAATGACAGCGAGATGGCGGTGATCCGCGAGAGGTTGATCTTGCCTTTGGTGGAGGGCTTCGCACCCGATGCGATTGTCCTGCAATGCGGCGCTGACGCGGTGGAGGAAGATCCGCTGTCGAAGCTGACCCTGTCAAACAACGCGCATTGGGCGGTTGTGGCCGCACTGAAAGCGCTGGGCGCGCCGCGCCTTCTGGTGCTGGGTGGCGGCGGATACAATCCGTGGAGCGTTGGGCGGCTCTGGACCGGGGTTTGGGGCGTGTTGAACGGCCATAATGTGCCGCCAGTGCTGCCTGTAGAGGCGCAGGACGTGCTGGCCGCTCTGCGCTGGGACGGTGCACGCCGGGGCAAGAACCGGCCTGAGCACTGGGTGACAACTTTGCGGGACGCGCCGCGCGAAGGGCCCGTTCGGGCGGAGATAAGGGATCGTGTGGCGTGGCTTTTAGGCGATCAGAGGGTGCAAACGCGGCAGGCCGGGTAGGAGGCCCTGACGGGCGGTGGGCTCCGGCGGGGGAGCGCGCGTGCAGTGATTGGTTTCCGTTATCTTATAATGATCGGTCGAGGGTGGGCAGGCGGGTCAGAGCGTGGCCCGGATCGCGTCGATCAGCGGGTCGAGACTGCCCTTGCGGGCATGATAGGCCTGCGCCGTCTGCCCCATCTTCCGCAGCTTGGAGGTGTTGGGCAGCGCGATAAAGGCGTCCCGCAACGCTTCGGCGTCCGGCACAATCTGCGCCGCCGCCTCGGCTTGCAGAGCTTCGAAATGCGGCTCGAAATTCTCGATATGGGGCCCTGTTAGTAGGCCCATCCCATGGGCGGCAGGCTCGAACGGCGTGTGCCCGCCTTTGTCGACAAGCGAGCCGCCGACAAAGCAGAGACCTGCAGCGCTATACCACTGCGCCATTTCGCCCATCGTGTCCGCGAGCCAGATCGGGGCTTCGTCGTCGAATGCCGCCCCGGCGCTGCGCTGGGCAATCGCCAGCCCGTGTTTCTGGGCCGCGTCGAGGATCGCTTGCGCGCGGCGGGGATGGCGGGGCGCGATGATGAGGCGCAGCGACGGGTTGAGCCGGTGGGCGGCGGCGAAGGCGGTCACCACATCGATATCTTCGCCATCATGCGTGGAGGCGGCGAGGATCGTTTGCAGACGGTCGGTCTTCGGGGCGTCCACCGCAGGTGGGGTATAAAAGAGCTTAAGGTTTAGTTCTGGCAGTATTTTCTCTGCAGGCAGGCCGAGATCGCGGAAACGCTGTGCGGAGGCCGGATCTTGCGGCGAAAGTTGCGTGATGGCCTGCGTCATTCGGTGGGCGAGCTTTGGCAGGAGACGCCAGCGCCGGGCCGATGTTTTGGACAGCCGCGCACCGGCAACCAGAACTGGAACGCCATAAGCATGGGCGGTGAGGATCTTGTTGGGCCAAAACTCGTTCTCGATAATCAGGATCGCGGCGGGCCGCACGGCTTTGAGAAACCCGTTGATCCGCCAGCGCAGATCAAGCGGCGCGTAGCTGACATGGCTGCGCGGCAGGCTCCAACCTTGGGCCATCGAAACCGCGCTGGGCGTGTTCACCGTGATCGCCAGATGCAAAGCGGGGTCGCGCTCCAGAAGCTCCTGTAGAAGCGGTTTGGCGGAGGTGATTTCGCCGTTGCTGGCGGCGTGTATCCATAACGTATGCCCTTGATTTCGGGGCGCTTGCGCGGGGCGGATCGCTTCAAATGCACCACCTGAACGCCAAATGCGATGTGCCCAAAGCAGCGGCGCCGCGAGGCTGATGAGGAGGCGATAAATCCACATCCCCTTGGCTTAGAGCGCGCGGTGCGCAGGCTCAAGCCGGGAAATAAGCGCGGTGTGGCGGGCGCTGCCAGTGTCGATCTATATTGTGCACAGTTAAGTGTTGTAAAAACAGCTCTCTAAGCCCGCGCTTTTCGTTGCTCAAGCGCGAAGCGCAAGGCAGGCAGCGCAAGCGCAAAGAGTGCTGCTAGCCCCAGAACCAAAGCGATCGGATGACCCACGAAGAAGGCGGCAAAGCTGCCATCGGTCAGGATCAGGCCCTGACGCAGCGTGATCTCTAGTGTCGGCCCCAAGACCATGCCGATCACTAGCGGCGCCATTGGAAAGCCTTGCCGGCGCAGGATAAACCCAACAACGCCTGCAGCGCCCATCACCAATAGATCGAACGGATTGCCGCGCACGAAATAGACGCCGACCGAGCAGAGCAAAACGATCGCGGTCATCATGAATGCTTCTTTCATCCGCAGGATCGGGGCGGCGACCCGCGACAGCAGAATGCCAAGCGGCAGCAAGAGCAGGTTGATGACGAAAAAGCCTGCGAAGATCGCGGCGATCAGGGTCGGGTTGTCCTCAACCAGTTTGGGGCCCGGCGTGATGCCATGGAGCGTCAACGTGGCCAGCATCACCGCGGTGATCGCGTCGCCCGGAATGCCAAGCGCCATGGTCGGCACCAATGCGCCGCCTGTCACGGCATTGTTGGCGGCCTCGGAAGAGACGATGCCATCGGGCTCCCCGGATCCAAATTTCTCAGCGTTGGGGGAGGAGCGCCGCCCCTCGGCATAGGAAATAAACGCCGCCGTGGCGGCCCCCGTGCCTGGCAGAACGCCGATCAGATTGCCGATCAGCACCGACTTGCTGAGGTTCTTGAAGCGCCCCTTCCACATGGCGAAAGACGGCAGCCGGATGCCTTTGAAATCCACCAGATCAGAGGTTTCCTTGGACGGTGCGCTGACGCGCATCAAAACCTCGGACAGTGCGAAGACACCGATGACGACCGCCAACAGGTTGAACCCGGCAAAGAGTTGCCAATTGTTGAAGGTGAACCGCATCTCGCCAATGATCGGATCGCCGCCGACGGTGGACAGAAAGATCCCGATCATGCCCGCTAGTAGGCCTTTGATGACCGACCCTGTGGAGACCGAAACGATGCAGGTCATGCCCAGAAGGATCAGGGCGAAGGTCTCGATCGGGCCAAACTCCAGCGCGAAAGCGGCCAATTGCGGGGCCGCGACGATGAGCACGACGGCAGAGACAAGCCCGCCCACGACCGAGGCGACCGTCGCCCATCCCAGCGCCAGCCCTGCCTCACCCCGCTGCGCCATCGGGTAGCCATCCAGACAGGTGGCCGCCGATTGCGGCGTCCCGGGGGTGTTGATCAAGATCGCCGCGATGGAGCCGCCGTAGACTGACCCCGCATAGACCGCCAACAGCAACAGGATCGCGGGGGCTTGCGACATGGTCAGCGTGAAAGGCAAGACCATCGCCACGGCCACGGTCGAGCCGATCCCGGGCATCGCGCCCAAAACGATCCCCAGCACGGTTCCCAGGACGAGCACCAGCAGCCCTTCGAGGGTTAGCAGGATCGCAATCGCGTCGGGTAAAGAGGCAAGCATGGCAGCGTTCTAAAACAGGTGTGTGAAACGAGAGACGGGCAGCGGCATCGACAGCCCGTGATTGAAGAGCAGCACCAAAGCCCCCGGCACCGCGACCGCATAGGCAATGACCACCAGCGGATTGCGGATGCCAAAGATTGGCAGGCTGATCATTGCAAAAACCATCGAGGGGAGGAAGAACCCCTCCCGCCCGATGACGTTGGTGTAGATCACGGCGGCGATCAGCAGGACCCAGACCCGCCACCATCTGGCGACCGGAGCGTTGGGCTCAGACGTTCTGAGGCATTGCACAAGCGCGATCAGCGCCAACCCCATCCAGAGCGACAAGATGATACGCGGAAAGAACACAGGCGACTGCCCGCTTCCGGCGGAACTGAAGCTCAGGCTGAAGGTCGAGGCATAAAGTGCTGCCGCCGTCAGCAGCAAGCCCAGCAGCACCGCGACGCGCTCGTTGAGTATGCGTTGCATCCGTCGTCCTATCCAAAGCTAAGGGGCCAGCTTGGTTGAACTGGCCCCTCGGGCCGCACTTAGTTGAGGCCAGCCGCTTCGATCAGCGCACCATTGGCCTCATATTGCTGGCGGAAGAACGCCTCAAATTCGGCCGCACCGCGATGATTGATGACGGTGCCGGAATTGGCCGCAAACTCCTGAAAACCGTCGGAGTTCACCGCAGCTTCGCAGGCCGCTTCGAGCTTGGCCGTCACCGCAGGCTCAAGCCCCGCAGGTGCGAACAGTCCACCCCAGAGGTAAAGCTCATTCAGTGGCGGCTCGATGCCAACCTCTGTCGCGGTTGGGACGTCTGGGTAGTTCTCCAACCGCTCTGCATTGAACGTCATGATCGGTTTGAAGTCCCCCCGATCCATCAGGATCTCGGTGTCGCCGAAGAACTGGATCGTGCCCGCTGTCAGCTCTTTGATCGCAGGACCAGAGCCTTGGAACGGCAGGTGCTTCAGATCATCGAGAATCCCCAAACCGGCAAATGCCGCGACCGTCGTCAGATGGGTCATCGCGCCTGGGCCCGAAGAGCCATAGACATAGGTGCCGGGCGAGGCTTTGACGGCGGTCACGATGTCTTCTGCCGTGTTGAACTCGCTATCTGCATTGGTGAAGAGCAAGGTGGGCGAGGCCGCTACGGAACAGATCGGCGTCCAGCTGTCGACATTGTAGGGCACATTCTTGATCTGCGGCTGGATCGTCGACACCGTGATCGAGAAATAGCCCAGCTGATAGCCATCTGGGCGCTGCCCCTGCAGCGCCGAAGCTGCCACCGTGCCAGACCCCCCGGCCATATTGGACACAAACGCGTCCCCACTGATGGCTTCTGCAAAATGCGGTGCAAACCCACGCAGCAATAGATCGGTGCCGCCCCCTGCGTTAAACGGTGCAATCAAATTGATGGGCCGCTCTGGAAAGTTCTCATCTGCCAGTGCCGGAACCGCAAGCAAAACACCGGCAACGAGGCCGGTTAGCATCTTAAATGTCATCTTTCAGTCTCCTCCCGTGCCAACCTCAAGGCTGGCGAGTGTTCGATCCGTAAAAGGTCGAACAGCAAACAACACACGAGCGCCTCCCGCACTCGCGTACATAGAGGGTAGCCTATTGGCCGTAAAAGAACAGAACTGATGTTTTTCGAGGGCTGGATGCGTTGATTGAATGAAAATCTGGCTGAGCGCATCCCCTATGTCGGATCACATCTCTTGTGATCTGCTGGAGGTCAGGCCGAATGGTCGGGGGCCGACTTGGTTTGGAGTGGTCAGCCAGAGGCGTATCTATCAGCGGAACGACGCTCTGTCAGTGCAAGCCGTAATCAGAGATTTGGTGTGATAGGGCTTGGGACAAGACGTGCAGAAATTGTCAAAGCCCATAATCGTTACTTCTTGATACGTCCGAGAGTTTACCCCCAAAACGCCAACCCAATTTCTTTAATGGCAAGGTGCAATATCGGCCGTGCTGGACTTGATTGTCATATCTGGGACGCGCATCAATCGCCAATGTCTCTCTGTGATGATCTCGCTCATGTCCGCTGGCTTGGTGGTGGAAGCGGTGCAGGAAAATCAACTGTCGCTCGGCGGTTGGCGAAGGCATATGATGTGGCTGTCTATGAGACAGACGCGTCGATGTCGGACCACGCGAAAAGGTGCTCATCGACCGATTGCCCTCAATTGGCGGCGTTTGTGAAGATGAGCATGGATGAGCGATGGGTCGACCGCGCGCCCGAGGTCATGCTGAAGACTTTTCCTTGGTTTAATGGCGAGGCTTTCCATTTGATTGTCGACGATCTTCTCAGGATGCCTTCAGATCGGCCTATCATCGTCGAAGGCTTCCGACTTCTGCCGCGCTGTGTTGCGCCGCTTCTGAGTGCTTCGCATACCGCAGTCTGGCTGTTGCCGACTGCCGCCTTTCGTCGTCATGCTCTTGAGGCGCGCGGGTCAAAAATGGCTATCCCGCGTCGTACAAGTGATCCAAAACGCGCATTGGACAACCTGTTGAAACGTGATGAGATATTTACCGAACGCCTCGGGTCAGAAACGGCGCAGCTTGGTTTGCGGGCGATCTGTATTGATGGGGCGCATAGTGAGGCCGACTTGACCAGGAAAGTGGGCGATATCTTCTTTGCGTAGGTGTATCGCACGCGGTCACGTGCCGACTGAGAGACTGAGTGGATGCTCTGCTTGGATAATCGTGTCTTACGATCAAGCCAGATTGGCGTTATGCCTTTTCGGCTGCAAGGTCTGTGAGTACTGCTAACGCGTCCTGTTCGCGTCCATCTGGCACGAAAAGATGGTCGTGATAGAAACCGGAGACCGGGTTCACCCCCATGTCGTGTTTTGCGAGCGCGGTTGTGATGCGCGCCATAAAGCCCACTGCTTCGAGGGAGGAGTGGATATTCAGCGTGATCATCCTGCAGGGGAATTCGAAGGGCAGGTCATGCGCCTCTGCCTCTGATTTTAGCAAGATCAGCGTCGTCCCTTCGCGCTCTTCAAACATCATGCGGGGGGCAAGGTTTGGCGGAACTGCGTCGGGTGCTAAGGTCACGAAGACATAAAGGCCCTCCACAAGGTCTGCGGAGAGTGACCTGATCAACACGTCCAAATTTGTTTCACCGACCATGCGCTTTCCCTTTCCGGTGCGCTGGTGAGCATGGCGGGAATTTCGGTGCAGGTCGAGGTCTGGCGCGCCCTCAATCGTGCCATTACTCCGCCCGTATCCAGCCTTCGCGGTGATAAGCGCTGTGCCAGAACATCCACTCGTGCCAGCTGGATTTCTCAAACGCGGCGCTCATGGCTTGTTTGGTGTTTGTATCGGCGGTCTCGGCCAAGCGGTTGGTGAGGTCGAGCATACCTTGGACGGAGGCTTCGAACGCCTCGCTCGCATATGTGTCGATCCAGGCGCGATAGGGGTGATCGGGCGCGGCGTTTTTGTGGATCTGCGTGCCGACGCGTTGGTAGATCCAGAAGCAGGGCAGCAGGCTGACCACGGCGACCGGGAACGGGTCCACGGCAGCAGAGCGGATCAGGAAGCTGGTGTAGTGATCGCAGGCCCGCGACGGCGGCGTGCTGGTGAAATCAGCCTCGGTGACGCCGTAAAGCGCCATGTATTCCTCGTGGAGCTGCTTCTCCACCGCGATGGCGCCGTTGGCTGATCCGGCAAGGCGGGCGATGGTTTCAGGGTCCGGCGCGCGGGAGGCGGCGAGGGCAAGCGCACGGGCGAACCCTTCGAGGTAATGCGCGTCCTGAATGATGTAGCCGCGGAACGTGTCGGCGGGCAGGGTGCCCGCGGCCAGTTCGGTGTTGAAGGGCATAGTGCGGATCGTGTCTTGCAGATCGGCGGTGTCAGCCCAGAGGGTGTCGGTGAAGCTCATTCTTAGGCGTCCTTTAGGGCGTGGAAATGGTGCACGGGGCCATGGCCGTGCCCGACGCTCAGCGTGTCGGCGGCGGCGATGGCAGCGGTGATATAGGCTTTGGTGCGCTGTGCCGCTTCGGGCAGGGGGTGGCCGTGGCCCATCTGCGTGGCGAGCGCGGAAGACAGCGTGCAGCCGGTGCCGTGTGTGTTGCGGGTCAGCGTGCGCTTGGCGGGCAGTTCGGTGGTGCTGTCCGGCGTGACAAGCAAGTCTGTCGCGTCGGCGTCCTGCAGGTGGCCGCCTTTGAGGAACACTGCCTTGCAGTTTAGCTTGAGCAGCGCCTGCGCTTGGTCGTGCATTTGACTGAGCGTCGTTGCCTCGGGCTGCTCCAGCAGGTCGGCGGCTTCGGGCAGGTTGGGCGTAATAAGGCTCGCCATTGGCAGAAGATGCGTGCGCAGTGCGTCCACGGCCTCGGCGGCGAGCAGGCGGTCGCCGCCTTTCGCGACCATCACCGGATCAAGGACGATGGGGGCGGTCAGACCGTCGAGCGATTGGGCGACGGTCTCAATCGTTGTTGCGTCGCCGAGCATGCCGATCTTGACTGCGTGGATGTCGATATCCGTGCGGAGGGAAGCGATTTGCTGGGCGATCATGTCGGCCGCGACCATCGCGACGCCTTGCACGCCGGTGGTGTTCTGCGCGGTGAGGCCGGTGATGGCGGCCATGGCGTAGCCACCGTTCGCGCTGATCGCTTTGATATCGGCCTGGATGCCAGCACCGCCCGAGGGGTCAGAGCCTGCGATGGAAAGGATGTTGGGGATCATGGGGTGCTCCAGTGATCTGTGAAGGATTGGGCGGCGGCTTGCAGGTCCGCGGCGCGGGAAATAGCGGAGACGACGGCGATGCTGTCGCAGCCAGCGGTTTTGATCTTGGGCGTGTCGGCAGCGGTCAGGCCGCCGATGGCCATGCAGGGCAGAGGGCTTGCGGCGGCGATCCGAGCGAGACCGTCGAACCCCAGCGGCTTTGCGTGATCGACTTTGGAGGCGGTGGCACGGACGGGGCCGACGCCGAGATAGGTGACACCGTGAGCGGGCAGGGTGGCCAGATGGGCGTCCTCCTCGATGGAGAGGCCCAGAACGGCGTCCGGGCCAATACGGGCGCGGATCGCGGCTGGGTCGCCATCGGATTGACCCACATGCAGACCGAAACTACCCAGGGCACGAGCGACCTCGACCCGGTCGTTCAGGATCAACTGCGCGCCCAGCGGATCAAGCCGGGTGCAGAGCGCGCGGGCGAGGTCGGCGAACCCGGCATCATCGAGCGTCTTGTGGCGCAACTGGACCCATTGCGCGCCGCCGCGTGCGGCCCGTTCAGCCTGCTCGGGGATAGGCAGGGGGGCGTCTGCGTCGGTGATGAAGCAGAGGGGCGGGATCATGCGGAGGTGATCCGTGCGGAGGCGTCGAGTTGGTCCCCGGTCATGCTGTGGAGCGCGTCGAGGAAAGCCACCTGAAAACTGCCGGGACCTTGCGCGGTCTGGCCGGCAATTTCGCCCGCAGCGCCGTAATAGGCGAGGGCGGCAATGGTTGCCTCGAAGGGCGGAGTCATAGCGGCAAAGGCAGCGACGATGCCAGTGAGGGAACAGCCGAGCGCGGTGATCAGCGGCATCATGGCGTGGCCATTGGCGATGCGTGCGGCCTGTGTGCCATCGGTGACGAAATCGACCTCCCCCGTGACAGCGACGACCGCGCCAGAGCGTTTGGCAAGATCGCGCGCGGCCTCCTTGGCGGTACTCACTGGATCGGCGGCGTCCGCGCCGCGCCCTTGGGAGGCCATGCCGGACAGCGCCATAATCTCTGATGCGTTGCCACGGATGATCGTGGGTTTGAGCGCTAAAAGCGTGGCGCCGGCCTCTTGCCGCAAAGCGGTTGCGCCGACAGCGACTGGGTCCAGAACCCAAGGCGTGCCTTTGGCAGATGCGGCCTCGGCGGCCAGCACCATGCAATCGATCCATTCGGTATCCAGCGTTCCGATATTGATAGAAAGGGCAGAGGCGAAGCTGGCAAACTCCGCCGCTTCCCCGCGCGCATGGGCCATCGCGGGGGAGGCTCCGGCGGCCAGCATCACATTGGCCATGACGTTCATCGCCACGTAATTCGTGATGTTCTGCACGAGGGGAGCAGCGCTGCGCATGGCATTCAAGGCGTGTGACGGGTGGTCCATTGGCATCCCTTCCTTTAGGCGGATGAGAGCCGGAAAAGACACGCCTCTCAGGGCTTGCCTGTCACAACTTCCTCCGCCGGTATGAGCCGGTTCAGGTTCAGAGGGTACGTCTCAACCCGGCAGATGCCGGATGCCCCTGTTGTGAGAGTGAAGCTACCCGGCATGCCGGGATTGTCAATCAGGACATGAAAAAGCCGCGCCAACCCGGAAAGGCTGACGCGGCTTTCTGCTTTATTTACAGAGGCTTAGAAGTGTGCAGATTGCGTGGTGCTGGGCACCTGCAACGGAGGTGCGAACTTCGTCAGATCAATGCCTTCCACCGCGGTTTTGTATTCCGACAGGGTCGGCGTGCGGCCAAGGATCGCCGACAGCACGACCACGGGGGTCGAGGCTAGAAGCGACTCGCCCTTCTTCGTCTCGGAATCGGCAACCACACGGCCCTGGAAGAGGCGGGTCGAGGTGGCCAGAACCGTGTCGCCCTTTTCGGCTTTCTCTTGGTTGCCCATGCACAGGTTACAGCCGGGGCGTTCCAGATAGAGGATGTTCTCATACTCTGTCCGGGCCTTGGTCTTGAGGTTGAAATCATCAAACTCGAAGCCCGAGTATTTCTGAAGCACGTCCCAATCGCCTTCCTCCTTCAACTCGTCGACGATGTTGTAGGTAGGGGCGGCGACGACCAGCGGGGCCTTGAACTCGACCTTGCCGGTGGCGGCTTCTAGATTGCGGAGCATCTGCGCCACGATCTTGATGTCGCCCTTATGGACCATGCAGGAGCCGACGAAGCCCAGATCGACCTTCTTCTCTGCCGCGTAGTAGGAAATGGGGCGGATCGTGTCGTGCGTGTAGCGCTTGGAGACGTCGGCGTTGTGCACGTCGGGGTCCGCGATCATCGGCTCAACGATGGCGTCCAAATCGACGACAACTTCGGCGAAATACTTGGCGTCCGCATCCGGTGTCAGCGCGGGCTTCTCGCCCGAATTGATCTCGGCAATGCGTTTGTCAGCTTTGTCGATCAGGCCCTGAAGCACGCCATTGGCATTGTCCATGCCTTTGTCGATCATAATCTGGATGCGCTCTTTGGCGATTTCAAGCGAGGAAATCAGCGTCTGATCTTCGGAGATGCAGACCGAGGCTTTTGCCTTCATTTCGGCAGTCCAGTCGGTGAATGTGAAGGCCTGATCCGCCAGCAGCGTGCCGATATGCACTTCGATCACGCGGCCCTGGAAGACGTTGTCGCCAAACTGCTTGAGCATCTGCGCTTGGGTGGCGTGGACCACGTCGCGGAAATCCATGTGATCGGCCATGCTGCCGGTGAAGGTCACTTTGACCGATTCAGGGATCGGCATGGTGGCTTCACCGGTGGCCAGAGCCAGTGCGACGGTGCCCGAGTCTGCGCCGAAGGCGACACCTTTGGACATCCGCGTGTGGCTGTCGCCGCCGATGATGATGTCCCAGTCATCGACCGTGATGTCGTTGAGCACCTTGTGGATCACGTCGGTCATCGCGTGGTAGTCGCCTTGCGGATCGCGCGCGGTGATCAGGCCGAAATTGTTCATGAACTTCATCAGGCGGGGGATGTTCGCCTCTGCCTTCAGGTCCCAGACCGACGCGGTGTGACAGCCCGACTGATAGGCTGCATCCACCTTCGGCGAGATGACCGTCGCGGCCATTGCCTCAAGCTCTTGGCTGGTCATCAGGCCGGTCGTGTCCTGGCTGCCGACCACGTTGACGGTGACGCGCACGTCAGAGCCTGCGTGTAGCGTCTTGCCGGGCGTGGTGCCGACTGCGTTGCGGTTGAAGATCTTCTCAACAGCGGTAAGCCCTTGGCCTTCGTGAGAGATTTCCTTTGAGAGCGCGAAGACCGGCTTGATCGGCACGCCCAGCGTTTCAGAGGCAAATGTCTGCAGCTTCTTGCCGAAGACGATGGCGTAGGAACCGCCAGCCTTCATGAACTCCATCTTCTGCGGCGTGAAGGAGGAGGCAGCGTCGACCAGCTCTTCCCCGTCGTCGCTGTAGAGCTTCTTGGTCTTCGTGTTCAGTTTCAGAACCGTCCCGGTCTCGACCGAATACTTCTGCTCAAGGATTGGGTTGCCGTCATTGTTGAGGATCGGGTTGCCGTCCTCATCCAGCTTCTTGACCCAGTTCTTCAGATCGACCCCGATGCCACCGGTCACGCCAACCGTGGTCAGGAAGATGGGCGAGATGCCGTTGGTGCCGGCCACGACGGGGGCGATGTTGACGAAGGGCACGTAGGGGCTGGCCTGTTTGCCGGTCCAGAGGGCGACGTTGTTCACGCCGGACATGCGCGAGGAGCCGACGCCCATCGTGCCTTTCTCGGCAATGAGCATGACGCGCTTGTCGGGGTGCTGCAGCTTGAGCGCTTCGATCTCCTGCTGCGCCTTTTCAGAGATCAGGCATTTACCGTGCAACTCGCGATCCGAGCGCGAATGGGCCTGGTTGCCGGGCGACAGCAAGTCGGTGGAAATGTCGCCTTCGGCGGCGATATAGGTGACGACTTTCACCTCTTCGTCCAGCTCTGGCAGCTTGGTGAAGAACTCCGCCTCGGCATAGCTTTCGAGGATGTCCTTGGCGACAGGGTTGCCTGCATCAAAGGCCTCTTTCAGACGATCGGTGTCGGCCTCGTAAAGGAACACTTGGGTTTTCAGGACCTCAGCGGCGTCGGTAGCAATGGCCGCATCGTCACCCAAAGCCAGATCGAGCAGCACGCGGACGGAGGGGCCGCCTTTCATGTGCGACAGCAGCTCGAAGGCGAAGGAGGGGGTGATTTCGTCAACAGTCTCCGCACCGAGGATGATCTGCTTGAGGAATTCCGCCTTGACGCCCGCCGCACTCGTGGTGCCGGGCAGGGTGTTGTAGATGAAGAAGTTCAGCGCCGTGCTGCGCGCCTCGCCCGAGGCGGTCTTGATTTGGGTGATCAGCTCTTCCACCAGCGCGCCATCGTCGATGGGCTTGGGGTTCAGACCTTCGGATTTGCGGGTTTCGATCTCGTCTAGGTAGCTGGTGTAAACACTCATATCGGCCTCGTGGGATTCGTCAAAAAGCAGGGCTGACCGACGTATGTCTTCGTGGAAACGCTGGCATCGGCGGGCATATTGTATGCCGCGGTATACCAATCTCTTTTTCGATGCAAGAATTTGAGGAGGGCAAAACCCGTGGCAAGTCGCCCCACCTGGGAGGGAGGAAAGTGATGCAGGGTTGAAGCTGGCCGTTACTTTTCTTGGGAAAGCGTCTTCGGGTGATCCAAGGTCTGAAACAAGGTGAAGCGCCAATGGAACCAAAGTCTATTGGTCAGCCGCAGCGGTGTGATGTCAGACATTTCGTCGAGTCTGATTGCCCGAGCTTCACCGGGCTATGCGCGCTAGCGGGACGCAGCTTCAACGGTTTGTCCGTCACATCGCGTCCCGCAACGCTTATGAAATGACCATGCAGGGGGTCATCAGAAAATCCCCGTCAGCCCGTATTATTGGATGACATAGATACCTCGGTTGCCCGCACCGCGTTCGCGGCTCAACGCGACTTGGCCTGCACCCAACTCGACCAATTGGCAGTCCTCGGAATTCAGGCTTTCCGGTTTCAAGCCAGCCGTCCATGTCCGGCACCAATATCCATCGCGAAACGCCCATGTCCCGGCGAGAGCCCCGCGACCGACATCACCACTCATGGTTCCGTCAGCGTTCAACCGGAAGAACATGGAAGCCGGATCGTTCACGTTGTTGAGGTTTCTGCCGACAACAGCGGTTTGGAACGTGGCTGCGTCAGTCACACGCGTAAAGTCATCCCCTGCATCCTCTGTCGGCACTTCACAGCCCGCAAGCGCAATTAGCATCGTTGCGGTGGCAACGGTTTTCTTGATCATAGTTTACTCCTTCAGCCCTCTTTATCTGGCACTCGGTCGCGCAGCTGGCCTGTTGAGACACAGGCACCCTGCCGACCGAAACTTTCTTCAACAAAACCGCGCGTGATGACGCGTGGTTTGGCGAGACGATAGAGACGCAAAGGGCCTAATCTACTGAAAAAAGAGAAATATACTCCAATTGAAGTATATGAGACGTCTTTCGACGCGCAGTGTGCCGCGAAGGCGTGAAAAATTCGCTTCAGGGGATATCAGTGGGTCAAATCACTCTCGCTGAGGCGACAAAAGGGTGGGGACTTGTTGCGTCAGATATCCCCGCCGACTCGCAAAATCCCGTTCTGAACTCATAAGACTACCGATCCACCTTCAACAAATGCTCATACCGGGCGTCGGTGAGTGTTTTGAGGAACGCCACAAGGGCGTCGATGCGCGCGTCCTCCAAGGCGGGGCCGTGGGTGAGCTCTTCTTCAGACAGCGTTTCGGGCACCGGGATCGGCCCAAAAGGCGCGCCGGTTTCGGGGTTGATCTGGCGCGCTTCCGAGCGGGAATTATAGCGGTTGTAAAAGAGGATCACGGTGCGCAGGTCCTCGAACACACCGTTATGCATGTAAGGCCCTGTCACGGCGACATTGCGCAGGGTCGGGGTGCGGAACTTGCCGCGCTCTGCCGGATCGTCGACCAGCGGATTGTCCAGAAGGCCACCGTCAATCGTGCCTTGCGGCACGCCATTCATCGCCCGCAAGGCGATGTTCTGGGGCACGCCAATATTGTGGTAACTGTAGTCGGTGAATGTCTCTTGCGGGTCGATCTGACTGCGCGACAGCTGGTGGCACATGTTGCAGTTGGTGAATTGCTGCGAGAAGAACAGCAGCCGGCCCAGGTCTTCTTCGCGGGTCAGTTCCACCTCGCCGCGCAGGAAACGGTCATACTTGGAATCGAATGGCGCAAAAATCTCGGTCCCTTCAAAGGCGGCAATCGCGTCGGTCATCGCGGTATAGGCGCGGTCCGGGTTGTCCCAGATATCGGCGCCGAAAAGCGCCGGGAAGCTGGCCTGATAGAGCGGGTCTTCCAGCAGGCGCGCAACCACGGCGGCGCGGCTGGTCATGCCCATTTCGATGGCGTTGAGCGGTGGTCCCCCGGCCTGATCAGCCAAGCTGGAGGCGCGCCCGTCCAGAAACTGCCCGCCGATCCATTTGCCGTCCTCGTTGCGGTGAAAGGGCGGCGTGAACGCGGCGTAAGTTGCGGTTGGCGCGTTGCGATCCCCGAGGGAGACACCGTCATCCCCCGGCGACGCCATGCCGCGCGGATCGGCGAAGCCGGTGTTGGGATCATGGCAAGTGGCGCAGGATTGGGTGCGATTGGCCGACAGGTTCACGTCATGAAAAAGCAGCGCGCCCAGATCCTCCACCGTGGTGGGCGGCACGGGATCGGCGCTATGCGCGGCAACCAGCGCTGCGAGCGAGACGCCGGCGCAAAGGGTCAGGCTTGTCGCGATTTTCCTGAAACCGATCATAGGGGGCCTCCTTACCTGAGCATTTTAGGCGGGCATAAGCAAAGTGATATGACGTGGATCAAATGCGCAATATCTCCGCATGAAGCAGGCGCGCTAGCCGAGCGAGACGAGGTGATTGTCGAAGGCCAGCGCATGCGCGGTCTTTTTGCGCATCTCGGAGGCGGTGACGTTGAAAAAGCCGCCCAGCCCGTCGGTGGCAAGGCAGGTGGTTGGCCCTGCTTGCGCCAACCCGCAGGCATCCATCGCGCGATGTGATCCGGTCTGTGTGCCCTGCGCATCAAAGGTCAGCACGCGCCCACCGCGGGGGGAGGATGCCGCAAACCCCGCAGCGCCCATCGTGCAGACGCTGCCGATATAGCCATCGAGAACACGCAGATCGCCCTCATCCATCCGGGCAGGGCGCAGCTGGCCTGCGCCTTTGTAAAAGCTAACAAGTGGCGGCGCATCATAGGGATCGCCTTGCCATTGAAATCCGCAAATGACGGTGCCGTCCGGGCTGGCCGCGATATGACGGAGAGAGTTGTGGCGCTGGTGTGCTGGCACCTCCGCCTGATCGCGCAACTGGCCGGAGGGGGACAGGATCGTCAGGTTCGCGCGCATCGTATCCAGATTGAGCTTTTCGCGCCCGCTTTCCGGATGGGTGCGAATTCCGCCATTGGCTACCGCCAGATCGCCGGACGGCAGGCGCAGGATTTCATGGGGGCCAATGCCGCCAGAGGGAACCTCGTCGATGCGCAGATAGCCGAGCGAGCGGTCCCAGACGCCGACGCGGCCCGTGCCGGTGGCGATGTCATTCTCGGGCGTGAAAAGCAGGGTGCCATCGGCAGAGAACGCGCCGTGCCCATAGAAATGCCGCCCCTCCGGCGCGGTCAGAGTTTGGCTGACGTTGCCCGTTGCGCAGTCAATGACCTTGGCGAAAGTGCCAGGGCGGCGGGCAATGGCGACGGCTTCGGCGAAATGCGGATGGGCGGCGGCAGCGTGGCCGCGTGCGGGTAGGGGGATCTGAAACGCGATATCGCCGGTTCGGGTGAGGCCAACCAGCACATAAGTGCCGTCTGGCATGCGCGCCGCCGACAGCACATCGGGATTGCCAACGGCGGCCCAGGAGAAGGCGGGCGCAGCCCCCGCTGCTGCGACACCAGCCAGAAAGTGGCGGCGGGACGGCATCCTAGTCGCCATCAAGCGCGTTAAAGCCCGCGGTGACCTCAAGCGGCACGCCAATCTCGTTGATGACGGCGGCCTGGATTTCACCGACGCTAACCTGCAGCGCTTCGATGCGGATGCGTTTGCCGGGTTCGGCAACGCCCGCCAGTGCGGGATCGTCTAGCGCTGCGGCCTGGGCTTTGGCGCGGGTGAATGCGTCGGTCGTCTCGGGTGTGGGGCCGGTTGAGAGATGCGTGGCGAGGTCTTCGAGCGCGCTCAGCGCCAGCGTGATGTGGCGCACGCTGCGCTCTGATCGGCGCGCCTCGGCGCGGCGGGGACGGGGGCGGTCGAACGTGCCAAGGGGCCGTCCGAGCCGCGCATCATGCAGAAACTCCAATCCGGTGGAAAGCGCGGTGAACGCGGCGCGCTTTACTTCAAGCGGGGTCTGGAAGCGGGTGTTGCCATCCTCGCCCGCGGTGAGCATTAGGTCGGCATAAGCGGGCCAACCCTCGGCAATGATGCGCGACTTGTCGGCAAGGCCTTGGGCAATCGCAGCCGTGAGGCGGCACGCATAGGCGGTGTCGGTTTGCGGCTCATAGAGCAGACGCTCCAACGCGGTGAAACCCTGCGCGGCGGCGGACACCTCGTTGAACGCGATGGCGTCGTCAATGATAGGATCTTGCGCTTCAACGAGGCGCGACAGGGCGCGGCCCGTGCGGTCTTTGGGATCCGGCCAGAACGCCATGGCAAGAGAGAGTTGCTGATCCTCGATCGGCCCGAACTGGATGTGAGAGATCGCAATCCACGCATCATAGGCCTCATGAAAGGCAGGCGTCACGGCCTCGGGGCTGCAATCGGTGCGCGCGCTGTCGGCCAGTGCAGCGGTGCTGCTGGCGAGCCGTTCATGCCCCGGCAGAATGTGGTCAGAAATCGTCGATGGAATATCCGCGAGGGCCGGGGCAGCGACGAGGGACAGGATCAAAGAAAGGCGCATAGGTCAGAGACTTTCAAGGAAACGGATGAGGGCGGCACGGTCCGCCGGGGGCATGGCGATGACGGCTTGTTTCTGGACTTCGGCTTCTCCGCCATGCCAGAGAACCGCCTCCAGCAGGGACCGCGCGCGACCATCATGCAGGAAATAGGTGTGACCGGAGACGGTCTCGGTCAGCCCAATCCCCCAGAGCGGCGGCGTGCGCCACTCGCGCCCATTGGCGCGGGCCACCGGGCGGTTGTCGGCCAATCCTGGCCCCATGTCATGCAGCAGCATGTCGGTATACGGCCAGATCAGCTGGAAACTTTGTTCGGGCTGATCGCTGAGCCGATGGGTGACGTATTTGGGCGTGTGGCAGGCGATGCAGCCGGTCTGGTAGAAGACCTGCTTGCCGCTCAGGACGGTCGGGTCATCGACATCGCGGCGCGCGGGAACGCCCAGGTTCGAGGAATAGAACGCGACGAATTCAAGGGCCTCATCGCTGATCTCGGCATTATCGTGGATTGCAGTGTTGCCATCTGGTGCTGCCTGACATTTGGCTTGCAGATCCATGCATTCGCCCGCGCCATCGGGGAAGAGCGTGGTGGAAATGCCGATATCGCCGTGAAAGGCGGAAGCCGATTGCTCCCATATCGAAGGCTGTTCGGCTTTCACACCGAACCGGCCGAGCATGGGCACGCCGTATTCGCGCGACATCACGATTTGTGCGCGGCCCGAGATGCCGTCACCATCGGCGTCCTCCGGATCGGCCTGTTTCAGGATATCAGCGGCGGGGATCGCGTCCAGCAGGCCCAGCCCGATCATCTGCGGTGCTACCCGGGGGGAGATCATTACATCCGGGTGCAGCGGGCCGTAGCCCAGATCGGTGATGTCATAGGTCGGCTTGCGCAAGCTCGCGGTCTCGCCGCCCGACAGCGCAACTATCTCTTCGGTATAGGTGATCTGCATGCGGCCTTCGATGGGGTGGCCTGCCACTGAGAGGTCTTGGATCTGCAGCCCGTAAACCGGATCGGGCTCGGTCGCGAAATACGCCTCAATGTCGTCTGTTGTATCACCTACGGGGATCGAAATGCGCAGCAGCATTGACACAGCGCTGTCCTCCGGCCCTTTTGGCGGATGGCCGCGCCCGTCCTTGAGGTGGCAGCGCTGGCACGAGCGGGCGTTATAAAGCGGACCCAAGCCGTCCGAGGCGAGGGTAGATGAGGGCGAAGAGACCCAGAGCTTGTTGAAAAGACCGTTGCCGACCTTGAAATCAAGCTCTCGCTCGAAACTCACATTGGCAGAGGGCTGGCTGAACGCATTGGTCGTGTCACTAGGGCGCACGGTTGCTGCTCCGGCCGCATTCGCCTCAAACGGCTCGGCCTTGTCGAAAGTCTGGGTCGGCACAGTGATGGCGTCGATGCGCGCGGTTTCTTCGGCGGTGCGGGGCACAACCGACATGTGTAAATCACGCAGCGCCTCGGAAGCGTCAACAAACTGTGACAAAAAGCCGAAGGAAAACGTCAGACTTATGCTTGTGAATTTGTTCATACCCAATAAATATACTCAGGAATTTAATTTGGCGACCTGATTCCGGGTTGCTACCGTTGGAGTTGGCCGCGACATGGTGCCCCTCAGATCAGATCAATGGGTCGAGGCCCCCCAAACGCCCCCTCTTTCCGCGGACGCTTTCAACTTTCTCAACCACTTGCGCTTCGTCGCGATGGGCTGCCGGTCCAAGCCGCGGGCTGATCTGTTTGAGGCCTGCGCGCTGTTACAGACCACGCGCGGTGCAACGCAGGAGGCCTATGCCGAAGCGCTGATGCGCTGCCTGGGGGAGGCGGTGGGCAAACCGGTGCGTCTGCACGCGCCCGGCGTGACTGAGCTGTCCTTTGACGAGGCGTGGTTGGTGCAATTGGGCATCGCCAGCGCGCGCGGCGATGCCGCGAGCCTGAGCTTCTTGTTGCAGTCGCGCGTGGCCTTGCCACACCGCCGATTGGTGGCCTTTTTGATCAAGCAAATATCCGAGTGTTTTGATCGGATTTAGAATAATTCTAAAAAGTTCTTGCCTTCATCTGCTGACTAAGTATCTTGCTACTCGTCAGCCAGCCAGTGCACGTCACACGCCAGCAAACTAAACTCATAAAGAGAATTTAGCATGACCCAAGCAGCCCAAGCGCTGTCGACTGACGCGCGCACTCTGATCATTGATGCCCTGAACCAATCCGTTGCGGAAACCGCCGTAACCACGATGTTGGCGCAAAATTTCCACTGGAACGTGACCGGCATGGCCTTTGGTCCGCTGCACGCGCTGTTTCAGGAGATCTATGAAGATCACTTCACCGCGCAGGACGATCTGGCGGAGCGTGTGAAGGCGCTGGACGGGCATGCCGAAGGCACATTGGCAGGGGTGCTGAAACGCTCCAAGATTGATGAGCATGACGGTCACGCCAGTGACCGCGAGATGATTAAGGCCATGCAGATCGCGCAGGAAACGCTTGCGGCGACGCTGGCCGGGGCAGGGGAGCTTGCAGCAGAGCATGGCGATACTCTGACCGAGGATCTGTGCATTGCGCGCGGTCAGACGCACGAGAAATTCGCGTGGTTCCTACGCAGCCATCTGGCTTAGCTTTTATCCAGGCACCTTAACCGGCACCCAGATACAAAGAAGCAGCGATAAGGGTCGCTGCTTCTTTCGTTTTAAGGTCTCGCATGTCGTGGCGATTTAAGCCACGTCGCGGACTGCCGCGATGGGCTTTACCTTCTTTTTCAAACACTTGCGCATGTATTCAGGTGCCCAGTGACGGTATTTTCCAAGGCGGGATTGCTGTCCGATCAACATCTGGACAAACCCTTGGCGGTGCTTGTCTTTCTTGAGCTGCTTGAACATCGATTTCTGCGCCTTGGTCATCGAACATCCGATGCAATGGCCTTGGCGTTTGAATTTGCAGACGTCAATGCAGGGGCTTGGGGTCTTCGACATATCGTACCTCGCTTGAAAGAGCCGGGCGAAGGATGCCGCCCGGCTGAGCTGGGTAAAGTGATTTACTCGAACACGGCGTTGGGATTGTCGAGGCTATCAGAGCCTTCAAACGCGATAGCGTCAACACCCAGAGCGGCGACCGCGCGCTCGATCGAGCGGGTTTGATCGACTAGCGCATCAACCGCCCCCATGATCAGCGCCTCACCGGCTTCATTGCCGCGTTCCAGCATCATGTCATAGGCGAAACCGGCCTCAGCAGCGGCCTTCATCTCGGCCATCTCCAGCATGGTGGTGTTCAGCTTCATCGTCAGCTCTGCATCGACACCGGCATCCGCCTCGGCCACCAGCGATGACAGCGACGGGCCGCTCACGACTGTGCCGTCAATGCGGGTGTAGCTGCCTAGATAGACGTTCCGGATGCCCATCGCGTCATAAAAATGGCTGTTATGGGTGTTGTCGGCAAAGCAATCATGCTCTTCCTCGGGGTCGTTCAGCATGACGCCAAGCTTCATCCGCTCGCCAGCTTGCTCACCATAAGACAGCGAACCCATGCCGGTGAGGATCGCGCTGATCCCGGCATCTTCATCCGCGGTCAGCTGGGTGCGGGCGTCGCCGCCCTCTTGCCATTGTGCGGCCATCCATTCCAGATCAGACACCAGCAGGGCGGTTGCGGCTTCAAGATAATCGCCGCGACGGTCGCAATTGCCGTTCGTGCAGGCATCACCAGACGCATAGTCTGTCCACGGACGATTGCCCGCGCCGGGGCCATGCCCGTTCAGGTCCTGACCCCAGAGCAGAAACTCAATGGCGTGATATCCGGTGGCCACATTCGATTCGACACCGTCGGCTTCATGCAGGTCACCTTCCAGCAGGGCAGGGGTGATCTCTGCCGCGTCCACATCCGTGCCCGACAGCGTAAAGCTCGGATTGGCGACGACATTGAGCACGGCATATTCGTTCTCATCCGTAGCGCCACCGTAAGAGCCGTCGACATAGTCGATCAGACCTTCGTCAAGCGGCCATGCGTTCACCTTACCTTCCCAGTCATCGACGATGGCATTGCCAAAGCGATACACTTCGCTTTGCTGGTAGGGCACGCGCGCGCTGAGCCAGGCGTCTTTTGCCGCTTGCAGCGCCTCGGCGGACGGCTCTGCAATCAGGGCGTCCACGGCGACTTTTAGCGCTTGTGCGCTTGTCAGGCTGTCTTCGTATTTGGCCTGCGCGATATCGGCGTAGTTGTCGAGAACGGCGGCTTTGTCGGCAAATGCTGGGCCCGCAACTGCGAGCGCAGTGACCAAGGCGGTCGTCATTTTGAGTTTCATAGGTAGCTCTTCCCTTTATTGGCTTGCTAATGGAGTCGCACGACGTTTCCGGTCGTGTTGGTTGAGAGATGCGGTGTGTCTTCGTCGAAACTCAGGGCGCCTTTGCCCACCTGAGCGGCAAGCCCTGCGACATGTTCGGCGTATTGCGGACCCACAAGCAGGGTCGCGATCAGGGCCGCATCGCGCAGATGGCCGTGGCCTGCGGTGTTCACCAGATGCAGGAAAATACACTCGTCCGAGCCGACGCAGGTACACGCCACCTCGTGGCGCACAAGCGGGCGGTGCGCGGTGGAAATGACGATCTGCAACAGCATCTCGAAGGCTTTGCATTCCACGCGGGCGCGGGGGCCCGGAAAGGAAGTGCGGTAATGAATCCAGACCTGGGCTTGCCCGTCAGGCCCCTCGCACCACAGGCGGAGATTGCGCACAATGCGGGCCTCCGACGGGCGCATGCTTTTGAGGGACGCGACGGCCGCGCCGCCACGAGCGTGGTGGTCTGGCGTCATTTTGTAAGGATCAGCTTTCCAGCGCGCGTGATGCGCAAGATATAGACCTGCCCATCCAGAACGATGTTGGCGGTCGTGTCGCCATCCATCAGGGCGCGCGCATCATACGTCTTTTGATCGGTCGCTTCGGGGCGGTTGGTCTGCTGGGGAACCTCAGTCATAGCATTCATGGCGTTCTCTCCAAATCCTGAAGCATGTCTTCTAATTCTTCATCCGTCGGATAGATCCCGGCGAGGACTCGCTCGATTGCGTCACGTAGAAAGGATTTGTCAGAGGGTTCTGACAGGTCGTTCTCCGGTTCTTGGCGCTCTCGAAGCATGTTCACCTCCAGGGTGGGTGGTGTCCGGGCTTCCCGCGCAAACCGGGTGGCGAAGACTCGATATGGAGAAGTTGACTATTTTTGTCAGTAAAGTCAATTCTTACTATTCTTGTAAGGTAAGCCGCGACGACGCGCCGCGCTTTGGGAGTCGTTCTTGAAAATCATCTGCTCTCAGCGCAAAAAATACCTGAGCATTTTACTTTGAAAATCTATTCGCCTCCTGTAAGGACGATCCAGTAGCCAATAGGAGAACCGCTATGAACTCTCGTTTCATGAGCGGCTTCGCCCTTACGCTTGCAGCAACCGTGACCCTGTTCACGCCAGCAACATCCGCACAGGCCGAAGCCCTGACACTCACCGACGTCGCAGGCCGCGAAGTCACACTTGCCGATCATCCCGAAAAGATCATTCTTGGCGAAGGCCGGATGATGTATTCGATCGCCGCGATCACCGATGGTAATCCCTTCGAAAAAATTGTGGGCTGGAAGGACGATCTGGTTCTATATGACCCCGATGCGTTCCGAAAATTCGAGGCCGCCTTCCCCGAGGACGCCGCCCGGATGATCAATTTCGGCAACCCCTATGCGGGCGATTTCAGCATCGAAGCAGTGCTAGAGGCTGAGGCCGATCTGGTCCTTCTGGATGTCGGCAACCTCTTCAAAGCCGAGGAAACCGGCCTGATCGAAAAGCTCGACAAAGCTGGTGTGCCGGTCGTCTTCATCGACTTCCGCCGTAATGCGACGGAGAATACCGTACCCTCTCTGCTAACCCTCGGCCGCGTGCTGGGGGAAGAGGAGGGCGCGCTGGAATTCGTCGATTTCTACATCGCCGAAATGCGCAAGGTGACCAATGTCGTCGACCAGATTCCGGCAGAGGATCGCCCCCTCGTCGTGATCGAAAACGCGGCGGGTTGGCAGCCTGATTTCTGCTGCTGGTCTTTTGGGCCCTATAACTATGGTCGCTTTGTCGAATTGGCGGGCGGGCAGAACTACGGCTCAACCCTCGCCAACGCCTATTCGGTGGACGTGTCCATGGAAGGCATCCTCGAGGCCGATCCCGACCACATCATTGGCACTGGGGCCAACTGGGCGGAGGCCAAGCCCGAGGTCACAGCCGTCCTCTTGGGGTATGAGGGCGACCCAGAGGTAAATGCCGAGAAGATCAACGCGCTTGCGTCTCGGTCCGGCTTTGACCAATTGCGGGCGGTGAAAGAAGGGAATTACCACTCCATCTATCACCAGTTCTACAACTCGCCTTATCACTTCATCGCTGTGCAGCAGATCGCCAAATGGCTCTATCCCGAGCATTTTGCCGATCTCGATCCGCAAGAGACCTTTGACCGGATGCACGCCAAGTTCATGCCCTATGAGAACTCGGGGCAGTTCTGGCTAAGCGTCGGCACGGCTGGCAACTAAAGGCAAAGGCCCGCAGCAGAGCAATTTGCTGCGGGCGTCTTCTCAATGAGTACTGACACACATCCCCCGCTCAGCGCGGGCGAGATTGTGGGAGCGTATCGCCGCCGCACAGCTCGCCGCGTCATGCTTGTGCTTCTGGCCGCGCTGGCCCTTTGCACCACCATTCTGATCGACATCGTCACCGGCCCCGCTGATCTGAGCTTTCTGCGCACGCTGCATGTGATCGTTGATCCTTCCGTCGCGACCATCAAGGAAGAGGTCATCATTTGGGACCTGCGCCTACCCGTGGCCCTGATGGCCGTTGTCGTTGGCGCCATGCTGGGCGTGGCCGGGGCCGAGATGCAGACAATCCTGAACAACCCACTGGCCGATCCGTTCACGCTGGGCCTGTCATCCGCAGCCTCCTTTGGCGCGGCTTTGGCGATTGTCCTGGGCTTTTCTGTGATCCCCAGCGTCGGCGGCCTGCTGGTCACCGTCAACGCGTTTGCGCTGTCGCTTCTGGCCTCGCTTGCGCTCTTCGCCTTCACCCGCCTGCGCGGCGTCACGCCCGAGGCGATGATCCTTGTGGGCATCGCGATGCTCTTCACCTTCAACGCGCTGCTCGCGTTTCTGCAATACGGCGCGTCCGAGCTGCAATTGGCGCAGCTGATCTTCTGGCAGTTGGGATCGCTGGCCCGCGCGACATGGCCCAAGGTGGGCATCTGCGTCGTCGTGTTGCTGATCGTGCTGCCGTACTTTCTGTCGCGCAGTTGGGCGCTGACCGCCCTGCGCATGGGCGAGGACAAGGCGGCAGCCCTTGGCGTCAACGTCGCGCTTTTGCGGTTGATGGTGCTGGCGGGCGTATCGCTGCTGTCGGCGGTAGCAGTGTCCTTTGTCGGGGCTATTGCCTTCGTCGGCCTCGTCGGCCCGCATATCGCGCGCATCATCGTGGGGGAGGACCAGCGCGGGTTCCTGCCGCTCTCGGCTCTCGCAGGGGCGTTGATCCTGTCGGGGACGTCCATAGCCTCCAAAGCAATCACGCCGGGGATTGTCTATCCGATTGGCATGATCACGTCGCTGATCGGCATTCCGTTTTTCGTCAGCCTCATCCTGAGCCAACGCAAGAGGCACTGGCAATGACGCTTTCCGCACGAGAGCTGCGCTTTGCCTATGACCAGCGCACGATCCTGAACGAGACCGCGTTTGAGGCGTTGCAGCCGGGGCAGTTGACCGCGCTGATCGGGCCGAACGCGTCGGGGAAATCCACGCTCTTTCGGGTGATCGCGGGACTTTTGAAACCCTCGGCGGGGCAGGTCCATCTGGGTGATCTCGATCTGGCGACGCTTAGCACCCGCGCGCGTCTGAAACGGGTATGCTTCATGCCGCAGTTCTTCGCCGCGAACGCGTCGCTCACGGTGTTCGACGTGGTGATGATGGCGCGCAAGAACCTTGCCGGGTGGAAGGTCAGCGCCGCTGATATGGACGCCGTGGGGGAGGCGCTGCACAGCGCAGGCATCGGCCATCTGTCGGAGGCCTACATCTCGGAACTGTCCGGCGGGCAGGCGCAGATGGTGTCGGTCGCGCAGGCGCTGATCCGGCAGGCGGATGTCTATCTGTTTGATGAGCCGACATCGGCGCTGGATTTGCGCCACCAGCTCGATGTTCTGGGACAGATTGCAAGCACCATCCGGGCGCGCGGGGCCATTGGCATCGTTGCCCTGCATGATCTGAACCTCGCCGCGCGCTTTGCTGATCATCTGATCCTACTGCGTCAGGGTCAGGTTCTGGCCCAAGGCAGCCCGCAAGAAGTGCTGCACCGCCCCGAGATCGGGGCGACCTACGGGGTCGGTATCCACATCACCATAGGTCCAAAGGAGGATTTGGTTGTCCATGCTTACACGTCGTAATTTCACCGTTTCACTGGCGGCTTTAGCGGGCACGATGGTCTCTGCCGATGCGCCTGTCTCGGCGTCTGAAGGGGGCCAACACTCGGTTTTGATGCTGAATGCTGGCTGTGGGGAGAATGCCGACGTCCCCAACGTGTTCGAGCCGGCCATTTTGCGGATCGAGCCCGGCGACAGCGTCACGTTCCTTGCCACCGATCCCAGCCATAACTCCGCCTCCAAACGCGGGATGATCCCGGAAGGGGCGGAGCCGTGGAACGGCGCGATTGATGAAGAGATTAAGGTGACCCTGACCGTGCCGGGCATCTATGGCTATATCTGCCTGCCACATTACGAATGGGGTATGGTTGGGCTAATCGTGGTGGGCGGTGATCTGTACAACCTGGAGGCCGTGCGCAAGGTCCGCCATCCCGGTAAGGCGCGCGGAAACTTCCGGGATTTACTCAAAGCTCTCGAAGAAAGCGCCTGATCCATCCCGCCGCCCCGGCAAACGTGATCATCTGCAACCTTGCGATCTGCGTAAAGCTGACTAAACTTGTCAACCATACACATATGCCAGCCACGCGTCCGCCTTTGACGCCAGCCACATTTCACAGACCGGAGGGTCACATGGCTGATCACGCATATCTGGACGCTGCAACCATCCGCGCCATGCGCGAAGATCTTCCCAAACTGCGCGACCGCGACTTGGCCGATAAGCTGGGCATCACCGAAGCGCAGCTTGTTGCCGCATTTTGTGGGCGGGGTGTTACCAAGATCGCCGCGCATCCCGACGGCATCATGGGGGCCGCCGAGACGCTGGGCGACGTGATGGCGCTGACGCGCAACGCGTCTTGCGTGCATGAAAAGGACGGCGTCTATCAAAACTATCACCCCGGCTCTCACGCCGCGATGGTGCTGGGCGAAGAGATTGATCTAAGGATTTTCCCATCGCATTGGCAACACGCCTTCATGGTGGAGAAAGAGACGGACGCAGGGTTGCGCCGGTCTGTTCAGGTCTTCGATGCCGCGGGCGATGCAGTCCACAAGATTTTCCTGCGCGAGGCGTCAAACCTTGAGGCGTGGGACGCCGCGAAAACGACGCTCGCGCTGGAGGCGCAGGACGACACGCTGGAGGTCGCGCCCCAAGTTCCGACGGAGCCACCTAAATCCGCACCCGACAAACTAGACATCCTGCGCAAGGAATGGGCGCGGATGACAGACACACACCAGTTCCTGCGCCTTGTCTCCAAGCTAAAGATGAACCGTTTGGGCGCCTACCGCATTGCGGGTGCGCCCTTCGTGCGCGCGCTGGCCCCGCAAGCGGTGGATCAAATGCTTCACGCCGTAAAAGCGCGCGAGATTGACGTGATGATCTTCACAGGCAATCGCGGCTGCATCCAGATCCATACTGGCCGGATCGGCACGCTCAAAGCGATGGGCCCATGGCAAAACGTGCTCGACCCGCGCTTCAACCTGCACCTGCGGCTGGATCACGTGGCCGAGGTCTGGGCGGTTGAGAAACCCACGCAGCGCGGCATGGCCACCTCGGTCGAGGCGTTCGACAAACACGGGATGCTGATCTTTCAGGTCTTCGGCGTTGGCAAGGAGGGCCGCGACAGCCGTCCCGCGTGGCAAGAGATCGTCAAGAGTTTGCAAAGCCTGGAAAAGGAGGCTGTGTGATGCCGTCTGCTTTGCTACACCGTTTTGTCACATTCAGTTGCGCCGCCGTCTTTCTGGCGGCGAGCCCCGGTTTTGCAGCGGATGAAGAGGACCGCGTCCTGACCTTGGGCGGCGCGGTGACCGAGATTGTTTACGCCTTGGGCGAAGAGGATCGCCTTGTTGCGCGCGACACCACATCGACCTACCCGGCGGAGGCGACCGAGTTAGAGGATGTTGGCTACATGCGCGCGCTCTCAGCCGAAGGCGTGCTGTCGGTTGATCCAACGTTAATCGTGTCGGAAGAAGGGGCAGGCCCGCCCGAGACGATTGATCTTCTGCGCGAAGCCGCGGTGCCCTTCGTCACTGTCCCTGAAACCTACAGCCGCGAGGGCATTCTGGAGAAGATCCGCGTCGTCGGAGAGGCGCTGAACACGCCCGACAAAGCCGAAGCTCTCGCCGCCAAGATCGACACTGAATTGCGCGCCGCGGAGGCGCAGGCGGCGGATGTGACCGAGACACCGAAACGTGTGCTCTTTATCCTCAGCACCCAAGGCGGGCGGATCATGGCAGGCGGCACGAATACAGCCGCGCAAGCCATCATCGAGATGAGCGGCGGCGTGAACGCGATAACGGAGTTCGAGGGCTACAAGCAGATGACCGATGAAGCGGTCAGCGCGGCGGCGCCAGACGTGATCTTGATGATGGATCGCGGCGGTGATCACAGCACTGGCGATGATGAGCTTTTCTCTATGCCTGCTATCGTGACGACTCCAGCGGCAGAAACCCGGTCGGTGATCCGTATGGATGGGCTATATATTCTGGGCTTCGGGCCCCGCACCGCGGCTGCGGCCATCGAGTTGAACGAAAAGCTCTATGGCGGCTGATATCGCCCAATCGGGCGCCGTTCTGCGCCCCGTTGACCGCTTGCGGCGCGCACGCCTGGCCCAGCTGGTGCTGGGCGTTTTGCTGATCGGCGTAAGCCTCATTAGCCTGACCGTCGGCGCCACCGACATCACGTTGGGAGAGGCTCTGGGCAAGCTGCTGCGCGGTGAACCCCTCTCGCGGATGGAGCGTGTCGTGCTCTTCGATATCCGCCTGCCGCGCCTGGTCTTGGGGCTTTGCGTGGGCGCGGCGCTGGCCGTGTCAGGCGCCGTGATGCAAGGGCTTTTTCGCAATCCGCTGGCTGATCCGGGGCTTGTTGGCGTGGGCGCCGGGGCCGGCCTCGGCGCGATTGGCGCGATTGTTCTGGGCAGCTTTCTGCCCGTCGCGTTCATCGACACGTTCGGCAATCAGCTGATCCCGGTCGCGGCCTTTCTGGGCGGCTGGATCACAACGCTTGTTCTTTACCGCGTCTCGACCCGCAGCGGGCGCACGTCGGTCGCAACGATGCTTCTTGCGGGCATTGCACTCGCGGCTCTAGCAGGCGCGCTCTCGGGTATTCTGGTCTACATGGCCGACGACCGGCAGCTGCGTGATCTGACATTCTGGGGGCTGGGCTCGCTCGCCGGGGCGAGCTGGGCCAAGGTCACCGCAGCCGCACCGATCATTCTGATCTCAATCGTCGCCGCGTGCTTTCTAGGTCGCGGCCTGAACGGGCTAGCCTTGGGAGAAGCAACCGCCGCCCATATCGGCCATTCCGTGCAGCGGCTGAAAAACGGCAGCATCCTGTTGGTGGCCGCCGCCACAGGTGCCGCTGTCGCGATATCGGGCGGCATCGGCTTTATTGGCATCGTCGTGCCGCATTTGCTGCGGCTGGCCACGGGGCCAGATCACCGCACGCTGCTGATCAATGCGGCACTGCTGGGTGCCACGCTTCTGGTCGCCGCCGACATGATCGCCCGCGTGATAATCGCCCCGGCAGAGCTTCCGATTGGCATCATCACCGCCGTTCTCGGCGCGCCGGTCTTCTTGTGGATCCTGCTGCGCCGCCGCGATCTGGTGGATATGTAGCGGATGCTGGACGCCTACGATATCACCGTCACGTTGGGGCGCATACAGGTGTTGCACGGGCTCAGCTTCCGCGCACAGCCCGGCAAGGTCAGCGCGATCGTGGGGCCGAATGGATCGGGCAAGACGACGCTGCTGCGCGCGATCACGGGCGATGTCCCGTTTGGCGGCACGGTGACGCTCAATGGCCAAGACACGCGCGCGCTCAAACCGTGGGAGCTTGCTTCTATCCGCGGTGTGCTGCCGCAAAGCGCGGTGCTGGCGTTCCCCTTCACCGTGATCGAGGTGGTGCGCCTTGGCCTGCAACGGGGCCTCTCGGCGGCAGAGACCGACATCCCACTTGCCGCGCTCCAGAACGTGGGGCTCGCGCATTACGCCAACCGCTTTTTTCAAGAGCTGTCGGGTGGTGAGCAGCAGCGGGTGCATCTGGCGCGCGTCCTCTCGCAGGTCTGGGAGCCGGTGCAGGACGGGCAGGCCCATTGGCTTTTGCTGGACGAGCCTGTCGCTAGCCTCGATATCGCCAACCAGCTCGAAGTGATGGAGATCGCGCGCAGCTATGCCGCAGCGGGCGGTGGTGTCGTCGCGGTCATGCATGATCTGAACCTCACCGCGATGTTTGCTGATCATATCGCGGTGCTCGCGAACGGGCGCTGCTTGGCGGCGGGGGCGGCGGATCAGGTGATGACCGATGACATCCTGTCAGAGGCTTATGGCTGCCAGCTGCGCGTCAACACACCGCCCAAAGACCCGGCAGAGCGGTTCGTTCTGCCCCATGTCGCGCAACGGCTTTAGCCGCAATATTTGCGCACCTCAGTGGAGCGCAGCCCGGTTTCGCGAAGCATGCAGCGGTTGCGCGCCTCGTAATAATAGCCGCGCGCATACCACATCACCGCCTCACCCTCATCCCCGTCCGAGACAAGCCACGCCCCGCGCAGATAGCGCACCGCGTAGGTCAGGTTGGTCTGCGCATCCAGAAGGTCAGAGGGTTGCCCGCGAAAGCCCATCTGGCGGGCGGTTTCGGGCAGGATCTGCATCAGCCCGTAATAGGGCCCGTTGCGTGCGCGGGGGCGATAGTCACTCTCTCGCTGGATGACGCGGTGAACAAGGCTGCGTGGCACGTCATTGGCGTCAGCGGTCGCGTTGATCATCACACGCAGCTCAGGCGTTTCACCGGGATAAAGCGCTGGTGCGGGCGGCGCAGTCTCCACCGGAGGGCTGCCGCATGCCGCAAGCCAAAGGGCGGAGATCAGGATCAGGTAACGCATCACGTTTTCCACTTTAGGAGGCCTCAGCAGCATCTCTCGCTAACTGCCCATAGAGTGCAATCGCTTTTGCCCCAGATGCGCAGCTTTCAGCCAGCCATGCGGGCCATGTCGGGCGCGGTCCGCGCATTGCGGTATTCGGCCAGCGCTTGTTTCACGATCATGTACGCCGATGACAGGAAGAGCGTCGCCATGATCCCCGCGACAATCAGGTCGGGCCAGCCGGTCGCCGTGCCCCACACGCCGAGGGCGGCGAACATCACCGCGACATTGCCGATCGCGTCATTGCGCGAGCACAGCCAGACCGACTGCACATTCGCGTCGCCATCCTTGTAGCGCACGAGAAGGGCGACACTGACAAGGTTCGCAACCAAGGCCAGAAAGCCGATGACGCCCATGATCTCCGCCTCGGGCACGCCCACGAAAAAGACGCGGTAGATCGTCGATCCCATGACCCAAATACCCATCAGAGAGAGGCTCGCCCCTTTGACCAGCGCCGCCGTCGCACGGATTTTGAGCGACGCCCCAATCACGGCCAATGACAGCCCGTAGGTCAGCGCATCGCCCAGAAAGTCCAGCGCGTCAGCCTGCAGGGCTTGCGATTTGGCGATGTGACCTGCCGTCATCTCGACCACGAACATCACCGCGTTGATGGCGATCACAAGCCAAAGCCGCCGCTTATAATCATCGGATAATCCATCGAATTTCGCGTTGGAGTTACAGCAGCCAGCCATGGGAACACCTTGTGTGAATCACCGTCCCACCTTATGTAATTGCTCTAGTCGCTAGAGGTTCAAGAGGTTTCTCAACATGTATTCCATCGGTGCCCTATCGCGCCAAAGCGGCGTCAAAGTGCCTACAATCCGTTACTATGAAGAGCGTGGATTGCTGCCCGAGGCAGAGCGCACCGCAGGAGGTCAGCGGCGCTATGATGCGGATGGTCTCTCGCGTCTGCGCTTTATCAAACATGCGCGCGATCTGGGCTTCTCGATTGAGGCGATCACAGGGCTTTTGGAACTTCAGGCCCATCCCGATGCGTCCTGCCAATCGGCGCGATCCATCGCGGTCGGACAGCTGAGCGACATCCGTCTGAAGATCGCGCAACTCAGCGCGTTGGAGCGGGAATTGAACCGGATCGCAGAAGGATGCGACGGCTCCAGCACGACGCGGGATTGCTATGTTCTGGCTTCCTTGAATGACCACGCGCTTTGCGTAAGTGACCACTCGCTCAAACAGCTCGGACGACCTTAGCCGCTCTTGCTCCATTGCATGCCCGTTCGGCATCTGTGATACTCAACCCAACCCCCAGCAGAGTGCTCACCGCACCGCCAGGTCACGTCGTTTCCAAAGATCTGACCGGGGGTTCCATGCGCAAAATCATCTCTTCACTCGTGCTCTCTGTCATCATGGCATCCAGCGCGATGGCCGAGGAAAAAGAGCTGGGCGAAGCGCTCTCCATTGAGCTTAATGCCGTTGAAACGCGGGAGGGCAGCTGCCTGCTCAGCTTTCTGGTTTTGAGCGGTTACAGCGCCCCGATTGAGCAGGCGATTTTCGAAACGGTCCTCTTTGATACCGGCGGTCAGGTCGCGCAGCTGACGCTCTTTGATTTTGGCGAAATTCCCCCCGCGCGGCCCCGCATCCGGCAGTTCATGGTCTCGGGTCTCGCCTGTGACGGCATAGGCAGCGTTCTGATTAACGGCGTGAACACCTGCACGGCTCCGGGGCTTGGGGCGGGCGTTTGCGAGGCCGGGCTCGCCCTGTCCAGCCGCACAGAGATCGAGGTGATGGGATGACTCAACTGACCGACCTTTTTATGCGCATCCTCGATCTGGGGGGCGTCGTCGTGATGATCCTTCTGGCTCTCTCTGTGCTGACGCTGGCGGTGATCCTTTACAAGCTCTGGCAGTTTCACACAGCGCGCGTGGGCCAGCATCAGAGGCTCATCGAAGCGGCAGAACACTGGGACAAGGGCCGCACCGCACAGGCCCATGCGGCGCAAAAGCAATCCAACAGCTATCTGGCGCCGATCGTCGGCATGGCGCTGAGCGCCGAGGATACGCCCGCCGACCGCCTGCGCGCCGAATGCGAGGCGCGTTTTGCCAAGCTGGAAAGCGGGCTGCGGTTTCTGGACAACGTGGCTCAGCTTGCACCGCTCTTGGGGCTTTTCGGCACCGTGCTGGGCATGATTGCCGCGTTTCAGGCGCTGCAGGATGCGGGCTCGCAGGTGGACCCGTCGATCCTTGCCGGTGGCATCTGGGTCGCGTTGCTGACCACCGCCGTGGGTCTCGCCGTCGCCATGCCCACCGCGCTTGTGCTGGCGTGGTTCGAAAGCCGCATGGATGCAGAGCGCGTGATGGCTGAACGTATCCTGCTCATGATCCTTGCGCCGCAAGCGCAGGCCGCCGAGGCGGTCACGCCCACGCCCACGCACCCCGCCACGGTGCCGCAAAATGCGTAAAGCGCACCACAGGCGACGGCTTTCGATAACATCGCTGATTGATGTCATCTTTCTGTTGCTGCTCTTTTTCATGCTTAGCTCCACCTTCTCCAAATTCGCGGAAATTGAGCTGAGCGCAGCCGTCTCCGTCGCGACCACCCCCTCGGACACGCCACCCCTCTTTTTGGAGCTCTCAAGCGACATGGTGCGCCTGAACGGCACTGAACAAACGTTGACCACGTTGGGCACGCTGCTCTCGAAAAAGGCCAGCGCGGATGCGCCGGTTGCCTTGCTCATCAGCCTCAAGGACGGCGTGTCTGCCCAGCGTTTGACCGACCTGCTTGTGATACTGCGCGAGGTTCAGGGTCTCAGCGCAACCGTCTTGGGAGAGACCTGATGCCAATGCGCCGCCGTCCGCGCCGCGCCCGTGGTGAGCCAACGATTGCGCTGATCAACATCGTTTTCCTGATGCTGATCTTCTTTCTGATCGCAGGGACGCTCGCCCCACCGCTCGACCGCGACCTCACCCTCGTGCGCACCGCCGCGTTGGAGGGAGCCGCACCCCCCGATGCCCTTGTCGTGCATAGCGACGGGCGGCTCAGCCATCGTGGTATAGACCTGGCGTCGATTGAGGATTATCTCGCGCAAAGCGACCTTGACCCCGATGGCCCAATCCGCCTGACCCCCGACCGCGACCTTCCCGCGGCACAGCTGGTGATACTTGCCCGTGCGGTGCAGGCGCAGACCGGGTCGAAAGTGCTGATCGTGACCGAAAGGGCGCTGGAATGATTAAAAGCTCCAACACCGTGAAGTTTTGCGCCCTCGGCCTCGCGCTGACCGCGCACGCGGCATTTGGCCTGCGTTTTACCGGTCCGCAAGAGGTCGCGATTAAAGGCTCCGCCGGTTCGACCATGCCCGTGCTGGGCAACAGTTTTGCCGATATGACGACCAACACGCCCGAACCCGTCACGCCTCCTGATGTGACGGAAGCTGAGCCGCCCACCGAGGGTACACCGCCCGTGAGAGAGGCTATGCCGGTGACTCGACCGGTCCCGACGCTTGCCGTCACGCCGTCTGCCGATGTCATCGCCGCTTTGCCGCAAACGCCGGTGATCGCCGATGCCGTTCCGGTTGTCCCTGCGCAGCCAGAGCGCGCCGCAACGGTTGAGGCGCAAGAGCCTGATACGTCGCTTGTTACACGCTCTGCGCGACCCTCGGTGCGTGATCGCGCCGTCGAAGAACGCAACATCGAACAGGCCCGCAAAGAAGCGGCTCCAAAGCCTAAGCCCAAACCGGTCGCGCCCGAACCGACACCTGCGCCTGCCCAGCGAGAGGCGACAAGAGGCTCCGCCACAGGCAAAGCGGAGGAAAGGGCCACATCGCAAGGTGGCGGCACGCGCAACTCAAGCGCGCAAGGGAATGCCGCGGCCAGCAACTATCCCGGCCAGGTCATGCGCAAGATCTCACGGGTCTCAAAGCCTCGCGTTGGCGTGCGGGGCAGCGCGATGGTGCGGTTCTCGATTGCAGGTAATGGGGGATTGAGCGCCGTCGACATTGCGCGCAGTTCGGGCGATCAGCGGATTGATCAGGCGGCGCTCAAAATCATCCGCCGCGCATCGCCCTTTCCGCCGCCACCCATGGGGGCGCGCAAATCATTTCAGCTTGAGATTAATGTCCGGTGAACTCCGGCAGAGCCTGAAAATTCAAGCCGCTTTCAGCGTCGAGCCTGCATCATCCCCATCGCGATACACTTTCGTTGCGATCCCCACAAAACCGGCGTTGATCAAAAGGGCCATCAGCAACGCGATGAACTCCCCCCGCAAGGTTTGGCTGGGTGGCGCATCAAGTGTCAGCGTCGGGTTGTCTGGCGTCAGCACATGCTGGGTGACCGCGGTCAGCACGCTGTCGGTGTAATCGAGCAGCTCAACCGTCATGGGCGCGTCAATATTTGCGGGCAAGCGCAGCGACAGGGTGCCACCTGGCTCGCCGTCATAAGTGATGTAGCCCGCGTAAAGCTGCAGATCATGCAGTGTGATAGGCTTCGTCGGCGTCGGCACCGTGCACACCGCGATAGAGATCATCCCGTCCAGCGGCGTCTTCAAGGGCAGGGGGCTCGTCTGCGGATGCACCATCAAAGACATCGCCTCGAACTGAACAGGGCGGTCATTCAGCAACGTGGTGACGTCGGCGAACATGTCGTCGCCAATATCAAACGTCCCAAGCCGCAGCGGGTCGAAATCGACCGTGCCGTCTGGGTTGGCAATCACACTGGCGGATATATCGAAGAGCCCGGGCATCTGATGTGCAGGCAACGTGAAGTAAAGCTCAACCGAATCCGCGCGACGATCAACAACCACGGTCATATCCGTGGCGGTAGCAGCAGCAGCCCACATGGCTTGCAGCGCCATCAACGCGGCGATCAGATGGTTTTGAAAGGCAGGTCTGAATTGCATCAGGTCAGCTTTCCGGTTGGCTTCAGACAAGGTTGGGTCGGTCGCAAGCAGCGCGCAAGACCTGATCCTCCGTCAAACGTGCGCCCGGCTTTGACAGATCAAGACCGGGCGCGCGCAATTCTTAAAAGGCGGGATTAGGATGCTTCTTTCTCAGCGGCCATTGCGTCGAAGTCCATTGCTGCGACTTCTTCCCAAATCTCTTCCCACGCGCCTTTTGCACGGCCACGCTGGCGAACGCCTTGCGCGGCTTCGAGATTGTCCATCATGCCTTCGCCTGTCACGACGATCAGGCCGACCATGCCAACACTCGCATGCGGCGTACACTTGTAGCCGTAGAACCCGGGCTGTTCGAAGGTAACGGTGATCTCGTCATTGATCTTGCCATCCCAGCCTTCGGCACCCTCGGGCACCATTTCTTCGATGGAGGCGCTGTTGTGACCACGGTCTGTGGCCGCAAAGAGCACCGATTCGCCGGGTGCTACGACTTGGATGCGAGGGAAGAAGACCTGACGGAGACGTTTGTTCTCCGGGTGCACGTTCAGCATTTCAACTGTATGGGTCACTTCTTCGGCCAGCGCGCGGGGTGCGGCTGCGAAACCAGCGAGCCCTGCGGCAGCACCTGCTCCTAGGATCAGTGTCTGACGACGATTAATCAAGTTCATGATTTCCTCAACTTCCTTAGTGTTTGCGACGTATACAATAGTCCGCATCCGCCAGACGACAAGCGAAGGACACCGACAGATAATTTGTCACCTGAATGACTGGAAAAGTAAACTAAAATAGTCAGGAATTAGTGATATCGCGAGCGCACCTGTGCCCTGCATAAATCGCCTTATTTGTTCGTTTCTGACGGCTTCTAAGCCCTCCAAGCCCCTGAAACGCTATCAAAATTAAGCTGCTTTGCGCCGAAGGCAGGCACCAAATCTTGCAGGGCATCGCTCAGCACCTTTACCTCTTTTTGAAAGCGCGACAATTCTGCCTCTGGATAAATCCGACTAAATTGGTCAGTTACTGTGCACCTAGCATCACGCAAATCCTGCGGCCCGGCGTCCAGAAACGACAGACAGAACGGTCCACAGACAGATGACGATGCACCAGCTTCCCCCATTCTCTGCTCTATGCGCCCTCAATCGGAGGACTGCGTCATGAGCAAGACCCTCACCGATTTGCGTGGCATGGATGAGCTCTCCAGCCGCTATGGCTGCGGGCTGAACCCGAAATTGAAAGCTGCGATTGAGGCCGATTTGCGCTTTCCCGCCAAAGCTGCGGCCCCCTTGCCACGCCCGGACGATACGGCAGGCCCCTTGCCCGAAAACGTCATCCGGCTTGTGGCATCCACTTACCCTCCGGAAAGGAGCCACGCATGAGCGATCATCCCCCCGCCGCCGCCCTGCCGTTGGGTGACACACGCTGCGATGCGTTTGAGACGCAGCTTCTGCCCATCGCGCGCCTGCTTGTCGCGTCCCTCAACCTGTCTGACCCCACGCTTTGGCATCGCGCAACCCGCGAGGCCGTTGACATCTGGGGCGACGCCATTGGCTACCCGGTCGCCCATGCTTTGGGCCGCGTTGTGATCACGGTGCATGAGTGTCGCGCGTCAAAACTTGGCTTCGGTTTGCCCGAAGGGCGCGGGCAGGTGACCGACGATGAACGCCACTTCCTGCGCATGCTCCACCACATGCGCCGCGATAACGCCAACGAAGCGCGCAGCGCGGTCGAGGATCTGACCCAAGGCCTGATGGCCCCTGACGTGATCCGCGCCGGGCTGAGTTTCGCACACCGCTTCGCTTGCGGATTGGAACGCCGCCGCCGCACGGCACCGCCGGTTCTGTCAGTCGTCACCTAGCGCGTTTTTGTTCAGCAAAGGGCTGCGACGGACACCGCATGACCTGTCATGCCGCGACATCGCTTTGGCAAAAAAACGCGATAAGTGTAAAAGAGGGCATTAATGCATAGCGTTTCTCAGCCGTGCTGGTATGCCAAGAAGACAAGCATCTGATGCATTCGTGGCTCAGCTTATCAAGTAGCTTGCAGCCGCAGGTGAAGATCACCCTCTTGATGATCCTACCGCGCTGCTGGCATGTTCGACCCGTCCTGCGAACCCAACGAGGCCATTCATGTCCCACGCTCCAAGCCCTGTGTCCGATGGCAGCGCCATCACGGTTTGCGAGGTTGGGCCGCGTGATGGGTTTCAGAACGTCAAACCCTTCATTCCGACCGCCCGCAAGATCGAGATTGTGAACGCGATGTTCGACGCTGGTGTGCGTCATATGCAGATCACCTCGTTCGTCAGCCGACGCGCGGTTCCGCAACTGGCAGATGCGGCAGAGGTTGTGGCGGGGGTAAACCGTCCCGCTGATGCCGTGCTCTCGGCCCTTATTCCCAACCTCAAAGGCGCGGAACGGGCCGCGGCGGCGGGTGTCGACGCGGTGCACACTGTCGTCTCTGCCTCCCAGACCCACAACCGCAAGAACGTGAACCGCTCGGTTGAGGCATCGCTGGCAGAGTTTGACGCTGTCGCAGCCCTCGCCCACCGCGAGGGCCTCGCGCTGGAGGGCGGCATTGCCACCGCCTTCGGCTGCCCATTCGAAGGGGTCGTGCCCCCTGAAAACGTGGCTCGCATCGCCCGCGTCTATCACGATCTGGGGGCCACCAGTGTCGGCCTCGGCGACACCACCGGCATGGCCACGCCCACCACTGTCAAAGCCGCGATCCGCGCCATCCGGGCAGAGGTCCCGACCCTTGAGATCGTCCTGCATTTCCACAACACCCGCGGTGTGGGTCTTGCTTGCGTGATGACGGGCCTCAGCGAAGGCATCATTCATTACGACGCCTCCATCGGTGGTCTTGGGGGCTGCCCCTTCGCGGCGGGCGCCACCGGCAATATCTGCACCGAAGATCTGGTCTATCTGCTGCAGGAAAGCGGCTATCGAACCGGCATCGACCTCGAAAAGATCACCGCCGCGGCGCGCCTCACCGAAGAGACGCTCGGCGAGTCTTTGCCCGGCCAGATCCTGAAAGCGGGTCCGCGCCTACGTCGCTACGACCCGGCGCTCACCGCAACGGCAGAGGCCTGAAGGCTAACTTAGCGCCCGCCGACTGCGCAGCGGCGATGCAGCAACCGCTTCTTTCTGCACAGCCATCAGATGGCCAACCAGCGGCTCAAAATCGCGATGCGCGGCCTGGTCCTCTAGATAGTCGCGCAGCTTGAAGACATTGACGGGCTGCAACCGCACCAGCGCTTCCAGCCGCGTCATCGCCTCTTCCAATCCGTAGCCGTCGATGATCTGACACGCTGTCTGCGTGGGCGTCAGAATGTAGTAGTCACGCTCTCGCTTTGGCGTATAGCGCGTAATGTCAAAGGGTGACGAGCCAAGCGCGTGGAACTTTGGAAAATGACAGACGATATCCTGCGCCTCATGCCGCAAGACCCGGCCCGACACCTGCTTGAACCCCGCCTTCGACAGCATTGAAATCGCATGCCTGCGCATCCCGGGTGACATCATGTCGAGGTCAGAGCGATCGTATTTCAGATCATCAAACACTGAAAACAGGTTCATCCGCGCATCGGCCAGCATCATGTAATGGCCAAAATGCAGCACGTCTTGGGGTGCGCTGCCGGTCACATATCCCGCTGTATCAAAAGTCAGATCGGTCATTATTTCACCTCTCTCGTGGCTCATAACCTAGCTGACCGCTTGTAAAGGCAAATCCCTTCGAAATGGCTGGATGACCGGTGGCCTAACGCTAAACTTTCAAGGCTCGTGGATAAGATCTGTCCTGGAATTGAATTCTTTCCAAAGTTGATGGGAAAAGACGCTGAACAGAAATCTCATTCACTAAGAGCGGCTTGAAAAGCTAATTACAGGCAAAAGAACCCAACGAACTAAGAGACATTGGTTTGATCAACGTCATGGCGCTCGGGCGAATTCGGAATGCGTCAGAGAACTGAACGGCCATGCGGTCTCGACCAATTTGGACGCTACCTTACAGGATGAAAATAGGCATCGTTCAGAGACGCCTTGATGATGCGACGAGACGCTAGAGCTAAGTGCTTGAAAATAGATGGAGGCGAGTACCGGAGTCTGATGTGGGGAAATAATTATGTTTATTATCAATGCTTTACGCTTCAGCCTCTGCGCAGTGTACCTCCAATGTGTCCCAGCGTGAGTCTAGGGAGATATACCGAGTTTATGGAAGAATGCAGCATGACGAGCTTTTGCACCTGAGATCAGGTCCGCATACGATGTGACTTCCATGAATATTCGGAAGTGGCTGTCCCAGCGATAGTATGACTTCGAACCAGCCTTCTTATAGAAGCCATTCAACCTGTCCATCACGTCGCGGAGGCTCGGTGTGTCATCAGCAACAATCTGGCACATGAAAGGAGTGTCTTGATCGATTGTGCGTATGGTCTTTCCGTCGAACCTGTTCGCTTCACCTGCACTCCGAAGTTCCTTCACGTAGTCCTGAACCTGAGTGAACGGGTTATCAGACATGGTGTAGTCATCCCGCTTGGGCCTCTTAAACTCGATGATAGTAATCGGCTCCAGAGATGCACCTTTTTCGAATCCCATGCCCAAGTCGAATAGGGTGATGTCAGGGCGGCGTTTGTCTGTACTCTGCGCTTGAGCCTTCATCTGTTTGTCAGAGTTAAAGTATGAGTAAAACGCCAACCTGTCATCGATGATCCACAGGTTATGGTCTTCGTAATCAAGTTCACTCTTAGAAGACCCCAGTGGGCAAATCAGTTCGTGGACGACCCTCTCATAATGCGCCTTCTCAGCGTCGATGTCTGCAAAGCCTGACCGGTTTTCGAACATGTCGAGAATTAGTTTCCGCTTGTAGATGTACTCAGCCAAAGACGACAAGGACTCGTCTTGTAGCTCTGAAACATACGCCTTGGCCTTTTGGTCAATGTCAGGCAGGTCTTTGGTCTTCGCCTGCGCAAATTCGCGACGCGCCTTTTTGTACTGACGCAGTGACTGCCGGGACAGTTCGACAAAGATGTCTTCGTCTTTCTGGGTGGCCAACGACAGCTTATCGGCAATCTCTGCGGGGTTCTTAGCAACATTGTAAAAGCGCAGGTGTTCATTGCGGACATTGACGATAGTCTGTATCTGCCGGTCTCTCACCCGGTCGATCTCAACCTTCAAGAAGCTGAGCATGTTGGTGATGCACTGCCGCTTCAGATCGTCAATCGTGTCCTCACTGAGTGAAAACTCCGTCCTGGTGTCATTGACCGCCCCATCCAAAAGGGGGCCTTCAAGATAACCAAAGAAAGCGTATTTTCCGTCAATGGCCTTCAGGCCAATAACACCATCCATGTCGTACCTGGTAACGGCACGGCCATGTGCACCGAAGAATAGCCCGTTGGTTCCCTTCTCGTCGTCAGAGTATTTCTTTGGCACCAAAAAGCAGTTCAGCGTCAGTTGCTGCCCTTCACCGTCCACCGATGCTTTGATCAGGTAGGATTGGTCTCGCGCGACATCCTCGGTGAACTTGTCGAACAAGACGATGCTGTCTTTAGAGTCCATCAAGGTGATCTTCGGGCAATCCACATTGACAAAATAATTGATGAAATGTGCCACGGTACGGACTGCCACCGTATCGAGCTTGACCGGAATATGTAGCGCATATGCCGTCTTTAGTGGTGTGAGACGTACACAGGTACCAATCTCACCGTCGGTGTCTGTGTGGGAGAGATTGGAGATCGGCTGAACAGGATCGGCAACAAAGTCGAACGAGATTGACTGGCTTTTTCCGCCATCAGCATACCTGCTGGATATAGAGACCTTTTCAGCAACCTTCAGCCATAGAAGACGGCCCACTCCTTTCCCGCCGAACTTTACCTTCTTCATCGAGTCTGACTTACGGAACGAAATCATGTTGTCCGTATCTAGGCCAATTCCGTTGTCAGTTATGATGAAGCCGGTGTACGACCCTTCGTCATTCTCGGTCATCTCAATGTCGATGACACCAGAAGAAAGGCGGTCGGTACCGAACCTTTCTTGGATGGCATGAATGGAGTTCATTAGTGCCTCGAACATCGGCTGAAGCGTGTTCTTTGGCGAGGGAGCCAAAGATAGATTATTGATCCTGCCAATAGGATCAGACAGCCAGCCGGTTTCAGCCACATCGATACCTTTCATCAAATAGCAGAACGGTAACCAACAGGTGGTCTGATGAAAAGACGCGAACCGATGCTTACCTACTGCTCCGTTGCCGCCCCATTTTGTTTGGCTGCCCGGTCCAGGCGCTCAACGCAGACATCGACAACACACAGCGGAGCGTCATGGTGACTAGCCAACTCTGAACCGGGTAAGAGTGAATGTCGAACAAAGCTCACGCGGTTCAAGGGCTTGGTGGATTGGCAGCGACTTTTTTTGTCGCCATGATCGGGATCATGGCTTTTGGTGTGTTCATCCACCGGACGGACTCGATCTACGATGATGTCCCATCGGAACGGTATCAGTTCCCGTCGCAGTATCTGAGCCGTGCTCAGCAATGTGAGGGCGACTGGATCGTCTACCTGGAGCCCAGCAAGGTCAAACAGACCAAGGGGTACTTTGCAGTCGCTAAGGTCCAGGAGATCATCGCCGACCCGCGTAGTTCGGGTATGTATATCGCCGTCATCGAACCGGGGACATATCTCGACTTTGGTGACCCCGTGCCGTTCAGGCATCAAAACGATGTAATCGAACGGGGGCTACTGAACGATCAGGGCAACATCTCTGGCAGAGCCGAATCCGCTGTTCGCCCCCTGTCGGACACAGATTTCGCCCGGATCATCAATCGCGGATTGATCGATGATGATGGCATCCTGCCGAGACTTGGGGACCAATCCGCGGTCGAAGGTTTCGCAGAAGCCCAACAACCGTTTGATCATGTTCCGGTCCGGGACCGGGTCACACTACTGGCGAACAGAGCCGTCAGGGACCGTAACTTCCGGCGTAAAGTGCTGAGAGCTTATGGCGAACGTTGTGCTATCACGGGTCTGCGGCTGATTAACGGTGGGGGACGTGCAGAGGTAGAAGCCGCCCATATTCGCCCAGTTGAACAGGATGGCCCGGACATCATCAGCAACGGCATCGCGTTGTCGGGAACAGCACACTGGATGTTTGACCGGGGCTTGGTCGGCTTGTCGGACGATCTGGAAATTCTGGTGTCACGCCAAACCAACGATGCTGATGCCGTGAAGGGGATGATCAACTCTACCGGCCACCTCTTGAGCCCTCAGCGCCTTTCTGAGAGGCCGAGGCGAGAATTTGTGGAGTGGCACAGAGAGAACTGCTTTAAGCACTGATCGGGCCGCTATGGCAGGCCCACCGTTGCATAGACTTCGATGATGCTGGGTGCATCGATCACCCGTGGCAAGACGCGACCATGACATAATTCATACATTCTCATAAACGAACGTTTTTGCAGTTCTCGATACCCGTGCTGGAAGAACAGATTCCTCTCGGCGAAACACTGATGTTGCTTTTCTCATAAACCCCTATCGAAACGAATCACTAGACCCCTTATGGTGCGAACGAGTTTCGAGAAGGAGAGCGAATGAACATAGGCTACGCACGTATCAGCACAGACACCCAAGTCCTGGACGCCCAGATCGCGGCACTGGAGGCTGCAGGATGCCAGAAGGTATTCACCGAGGTTGCATCCGGTGCAAAGAAGTACAGGCCCGTTCTGGCGGAGGTGCTGGGCTATCTTCGTCCACATGCTGATGACAAGCTAGTGGTCTACAAGCTGGACCGTGTGGCCCGCAGCCTGCCGCATCTCATCGAAATAATGGATCACTTGAACAAGCACGGTATCGAGTTCCAAAGCCTCACTGAAGCCATAGACACGAAGACTCCAGGAGGCAGGCTGCTGTTCCATGTAATGGGTGCCATATCCGCCTTTGAACGTGACCTAATCATCGAGCGGACCCAGGCAGGCTTGAGGGCTGCCAAAGAGAAGGGCCGTGTTGGTGGGCGTCCCAAGAAGATGACGGAAGACAAAGTTAACGCAGTCCGCGAATTGCTGGCCAACGGGACACCAGTCAAGGATGCTGCCGCTGCCGTGGGTGTTTCGGTACCAACCCTTTATCGGTGGCTACCTGGCGCTTCTCGAACTCGTACGCCATGATAACTGGTCCACCTGGTTTCAGGCGTGAGCCGGATATAGTGACCTTTGACGACGCTGAACCCCTTAGAGGCCGAACACAACGAGGGAGTGCCTTCAAGGAGGCCGCGTATCAGTAGGTTCTAGACCTCCGGCAATGCTCGTGCTCAAACCCCTATATCGACCCAGTGAGACGATTCCTGAGGCGTCATGAAGTGTGTAGCTAGGACTTACCCA